>NZ_BAAHYH010000002.1:0-1553673 GCF_054657655.1 Thermococcus prieurii
AACTGGAGCTTGAGCTCCTCGAGGCCGACGTTGCCCTCGAGACCGTCGAGGCCCTGAGGGAGAAGATTAAGGAGAAGCTGGTCGGAAAGAAGGTCCGCATCGGAACCAACAAGGGCAAGCTGATAGAGGAAGCGCTCCGCGAGGCAATCCTCGAAATCCTTACTCCTGAGAAGAAGATTGACCTCCTCGAGATGATTCGCTCCAAAGAAGAGAAGCCCTTCGTGATAGTCTTCGTCGGCTTCAACGGGAGCGGAAAGACAACGACCATTGCCAAGCTCGCCAACTGGCTCAAGAAGAACGGGCTGAGCGTCGTCATAGCGGCGAGCGATACCTTTAGGGCTGGAGCGATAGAGCAGATAGAGGAGCACGCGAAGCGCGTTGGGGTTAAGGTGATAAAGCACGACTACGGCGCCGACCCGGCGGCGGTAGCCTACGACGCAATCCAGCACGCCAAGGCGAGGGGAGTTGACGTGGTTCTCGTGGACACCGCCGGGAGGAACGAGCTCAACAGGAACCTCATGGACGAGATGAAGAAGATAGTCCGCGTCACCAAGCCCGACCTGGTCATCTTCGTCGGCGACAGCCTGAGCGGAAACGCCGTTGTTGAGCAGGCGAAACAGTTCAACGAGGCCGTCAGGATAGACGGCGTAATCCTCACCAAGCTCGACGCCGACGCGAGGGGTGGGGCCGCTTTAAGCATAAGCCACGCGATTGGCGCTCCGATACTCTTCGTCGGCGTTGGCCAGGGATACGACGACCTAAAGCCGTTCGACGAGAAGTGGTTCGTGGACAGGATTTTCGGGGAGGATTGACTCCTCTCTTTTCTTACACGCTGACTGCGGGCCCCATGCGGGCCACAATCCAGACGGCGAGGAAGCTCAGGACGGCCGAAACGGCCCATATTGTTTCCCCGTTTTTATCGGGTTGTATCCCCAAAACCTTCTCTCCGGCCCACTGGAGAAGGGGCGCGAGGAGCAGAACCGTGAGCAGGGCAATTCCCTCGTCAAAGGTCAGGAGCGCCATTCCCGCGAGCACCACAATCCCGGCAGAACCCGAAAGCAGGGCGGTTTCTATCCGCTTCCTCCAGAGGGCGAAAAGGGCAACGATGGTGAAGGGCAGAGCAATCACGAGGAATAAAAAGGGCGATGGCCCAAAGTAAAAGTGGCAGATTGGATATGGGTGTATTTGAAGGCAAGATGCATTAACGTAGTATTCCGATGGAAGTAAAATCATTAGCAGGAACTCCCACGCCGGAAAGAGGAAAGGATAAAGAAGAGAGCGGAGCTTCATCGGGCTCACCCAACCTCACATGGGGAAAATTGAGTCGGCGAGTTTTTTGACGTCATCCTCTCCTCCCAAGGCGAGAATCAGGTACAAGTTGCCCGCGTCCCTTGTCTCAATCACAAGCAGGTAATCACCTCCTTTCTTGAACACCCAGCCCTTGGAAAGACCGCCGGAAAGCTCCTTGACTGCAGTATGGCCTGAGTGCTCAAGCTTGGAGATGTAGGCGTCCACAATCTCGCTGGGATTCTTCTCGTAATCAAGTCTAAATGCTTCGGTTATCTTCGACCTCTCCAGCGTTTCTCCATAGTCTACTTTGGCTATTATTGCCGTTTTTTCCGAGGGATACACATAAACTGCGAGATAAACCCTTCCTGAAAGAGTTACGTTTGAGAGAGACACTCCCGGCATGATGAGACCAGTCCAGTTCTCAGAGTAACCTTCGAGCGCCTTAAAGTAGCACTGCGGCCTCTCATCGGTCCAGTTAGAGGGCCGAAAGTTAAAGAACCCGACGAGCACGTGTCTTGGGCTTCCGTTTACAACCTCGTCAAGTGTTATGCCCTTAAATCCTGCCCGGGGAGGAAAGCCTGGACCCACTACTATTGGGGGCTTAACGTTGCTGACGTTCACCATTACCCTCGAAAAGCAGGGGTCACTACTGCTGACATCTGTGTCTTGGGCATAGAAGAAGACTCCCAAACAGAGGAGAAGGATGAGAGCCAGCGGAACCGCGTATCTTTTCATAGAAACCACCACCTTAAGACCCGCCATCGGGTTGGCCAGGCCCTCGGTAGATGTAGTTCTATCCATATTTGGTTCTGATTCACCACTGCCTAGGGTAACAATCCTTATAAGGATTTCGTTAAAAAGAGGGTTTAGATGTCTAAATGTTTCATGAGCTCCCCAAAGTCCACCCTCGCCGTCATATCGATGTTTATCGGCGTGACACTGACCTTCCTCTCGACCTTCAGGGCGTAGGCATCAGTTCCCGGCTCGAAGTCCTGAACGAGCCTGCCGACAATCCAGTAGTAGGGGTTGCCCTTCGGGTCAATTCGCTCTTCAACCGTTGGGCAGTAGCGCTTCCGGGCGAGGCGCGTGATTGCTATCTCCGTCTCCTCTGTCGCGTCGCTCGGCACGTTGACGTTGAGCATGTCAACGCCCTCAGGAAGGCCCTTCTCGAGGACAGCACCGGCTATTCTCCTGAGAAAGTGCGCCGAGACAGAGAAGTCAACCCCTTCACCCTCGCCGAGGGTCTTCTTCCACTCCACCTCAAGGCTAATCGCTATGCTCGGAATCCCGTGGGTGGAGGCCTCTATCGCCGCTGAAGCCGTCCCGGAGACGGTTATCTCCGTGCTCAGGTTCTCGCCGAGGTTAATCCCGCTGACCGTTAAGTCGAAATCACCGAAGCGGGCCAAAGCGAAAATCACGCAGTCGGTTGGGGTTCCATCTATTCCGTAAGCCACTTTCGCGCCGGGGACATCGAGACGCTTGGCCCTTATCGGCCTGTGGAGCGTCATGGCCCTACCGCTCGCACTCCGCTGGAATAGTGGAGCGACGACATAAACTTCGCCGAGCTCACTCAGGGCTTTCACAGCGGTGCGCAGACCGTTGGAGTAAATTCCGTCGTCGTTGGTGAGGAGGATTCTCAAGGCTACACCTCCAAGTTCTCAACTTTTGAAATCGCTAAAAGACCTTCCCGTGGTGCAACGGTAAGCAGATCAGAATCGAGGCTCACTATCCCGTCAAGGCCATAGTACTTGGCGGTTGCAAGGATTAGAGCGTCGCTTGGGAGGAGACCATAGGTGGTGACAATTGTGAGCGCCTCAACTATTATCTCATTCGTTGTATCCAGGAATTTCGGAAACGCGAGAAGGGGCAATACAAAGTCGACAAACTCATTGCCGGCCTTTTTAACAAGCTCTGGATGCTTTTTTAAGCCCCAATATCCCTTACCTGTTCTGTGCTTGAGATACATAAAAAGAACCTCATTGTAAACTACGTCGTTTATAAACAGGGAGTATCTCCCCGTGAACAGCTTCTCGACAAGTTGTTCGGCTACACTATTCCCACGAGAGTTCTCAATAAACACGTTGCTATCAAGGAACAAGCTCATCATACATCTCTGCCTCCAGCTCCTGCCAGGGCTTTGCTCCCTTCATAATCCCCTTCGCGCGTTTGAGTGCCTCCTCCACGTTTAGTTTTCCCTGTAGCATCGCCAGTTCAATCTTTAGCCGTTCAACATTTTTTTTAGATGTTTTAATTACAATATGAACTTCGGTAACTTCCTCCATCTTCCCACCAACCATTTCTCGACGCAAGGGGATTTAAACCTTCACCACCCTGACATCGAGCTTTTCAAAGTCCCTATCGAACGTGTAAATCTCCTCTATGTCAAGCTCTTTCATCTTAACGTGGGCCAAAGCGTTGTTCACTCCAAGGTTTTTCTCCTCGGCTATGAGAGTTGCCTTCAAGTAATCACTGGGAGAGACCGGAAGAACTTCAATGTTCTCACCAGTTAAAACCGCCAGAACGACCTCAACGGCCTTCTTCTTTCCTCCCCTGCTCTCGACGACGTTGGCCACCTCGCTCAGGTGGACAACTGTAGTTACAACACGCTCGCCATCACTCACCCTCGTGAGTATCGCCTTGGCCCGCTCCTTGATTTCCTTAACGTTCTCCGGTGGCTCCTTCTTCGGCCTTAGAAACGAGTAGATGAAGACGTTGGCGTCAATGAACCTCATTCCTCCCACAGCTCCTTTTTGAGCTCCTCCCACTCCCTCAGCTCGTCAATCTCAACGCTGTCGAAGAACTTCCGCAAATCTGCTTTTTCCCTGGAAGAAGCTCAACTCTGTCTCCAAGGTCGACTATTATAACCTCGTCGCCAAGCTTCTTCCTAATCTCGCGGGGAATTAAACGCCTGCCCTGGGAGTCGAACTTTTTAACCAATGCTTCCATACAACCACCAGTTTATTGATGATTCTGGCAGATATAAATAGTTCTTGGCAAAAATAGTCCAAATTGAAAAAGATGCCGCTTATCCTTCCTTCGATAGAAGCCTGAGGACGAGGGAGTCAAGTCCCTTCAAGCTGAGCATAGCCAGAGTTCTCAGCTCACAGTATAACCCTCACCCCAATCTGAACTGCATAATTATTCCCGCGGGAATAATTCTCCCGAAGAATCATTCTAAAAGGAATCAAAGGCACGGCATCAGGAAGGCCCAGCGCAATGAGGGGTTATATTCGGGGGGAAGCCCGAAACCTTTATAACTATTCCCGCGGGAATTATTCTCATGAGAATAATTCCTCGAAGAATTGAACGTGCCCTCCTAAGATACCCGGGCTGGAAGATACTCTACGGAAGGAGAAAGACAGGCAAGACCTTCCTCGTCGAGCACTTTCTCGACTACGACGAGTTCTTCTTCGTGAACAAGGACGGCACCGTCCACGACAGGCTGAGCAACGATAAAATGACCTATCAGGAGTTCATGAGACTCTTTCCAAGGCTGGTTAAGGAGAAGAGAAGAATCGTCATCGATGAGTTCCACCGCCTTCCCGAGGGCTTCCTCGACCTTCTGCATGCGTATTCAACTGAACAGGACAGTCAGGTGGTACTCGTAACCTCAACGATGTGGCTCGCCCAAAGGTTGCTCTCGATGAGGGGAAAGTTCCGCTCCTCGGGATAGCTTTCCTTGTGAAAATCGGACTCATAGACGAGCGCGAAATCTTAGTCGAGCTGTCGAAGGAAGTGAAGGGAAAGGAGCTGATCGAGGCATCCACCTACCTGAGGGAGCCCATGCTCGTGCCGGCTTACAAACCTCCGCTGAGGGACTTTTTAACCGGCTTCTTTTCGTCCTCCGGCTCCTTCGTGAGCGAGCTCGTTGGCGAGACATTCAGCGAAGAGGGCCACGAGCTGACGAGGGTTTACCTCGGGATAATGATGGAAGTCGCCAACGGAAAGGGGACGAGCACCGAGCTTTCCTCTGCACTCTTCTCCCGCGGCCTGCTGAAGAAGGACAACCCCGGGACGCTCCAGAAGTACCTCACAATCCTCACGAAGATGGGAATCCTGCGCAAGTTCCTGGTTCAGGGCAAGAGGCGCAAAAAGTTCGTTTACAGGCACGTCTCACCTCTCCTCGACCTGCACTTCTACCTTGAGGCCAAGTACGCCTACACCGAGCTTGAAACGTCCGTTGAGTTCATAAGAAGGGCCGTTGACTACAAACTTCCAAGGCACGTCGAGGACTTCATAGCGGATTTACTCGCCAAGGCTTATGGCCTGAGAAGGGTGAGTGTCGAGCTTCCGGAGCTTGAGCTTGACATTGCTCTGCAGGGGTTCAACAGACTTGAATTGGTCGGAGAAGTCAAGTGGAAGGAACGGGTGAAGAGGGATGAAGTGCGGAAGATTGAGGAGAAGCTTTCGCGCTTCGACTGCCGCAGAGTGCTCGTTGTCCCAAGCGAAGACGTTCTCGAACGCGAGCCCAAGGGAATAGAAGCTTTAACCCCTGAAGACCTGCTAGAAATCGCGAAGGAGAGCCTCGAGAAAACATTGAATATGGAGCATCTTTAAAAACCCTACCTCCGACCCCGGGCTAGGTGAGAGCATGACCTACTGGACGAGCGAGGACAACGTTGCCGGAAAGCCGGGAACGGCGCTCTTCATAATCCTGCCCACGATAGGTTGCTACCGCTTCAGAATAGGAAAGGCCTGCTACATGTGCGCCTACCCCACCTCGGCCCCCAAAGTCAAGTGGAGTCAAGATGCCATAGTTGACTACGTGAGGGAAGCACTGGAGAAAATAAAAGGCAAAAAAGGCCCTTTCGCGGTCAGAATGTTTACCTCAGGCTCTTTCCTCGACAACGGCGAGCTGAAGCCCGAGACGAGGAGAAAAATCTTCGAGCTTTTGGCAGAGATGGAGAACGTTGAGGAAATCGTCATCGAGAGCAGGAGTGAGCTGGTTCGCTACGACACGGTTAAAGGGCTGGCCGAGATAGTTCCGGACAAGCACTTCGAGGTTGCCATAGGGCTGGAAACGGCCAACGATGACATCGCCGACGTCTCGATAAACAAGGGCAACACCTTCGAGGACTTTGTGAGGGCTTCGGAGATAACGAGAAAAGCCGGAGCGAAAGTCAAGACCTACCTCCTGCTGAAGCCGATTTTCCTGAGCGAAAAAACGGCAATAGAGGACGTCAAGGAGAGCATAATCAAGGCCGAGCCCTACACTGACACATTCTCGATAAACATCACCGACATTCAGAAGGGGACGCTCTACGAGAGGCTGTGGGAGAAGAACGAGTACCGCCCGCCGTGGCTCTGGAGCGCGGTCGAGGTCCTAATCTGGGCGAAGAAAAAGTTTCCGAACAAGAGAATCCTGAGCGACCCCGTTGGAGCTGGCTCGAAGAGAGGCCCCCACAACTGCCTGACCGACTACGACAGGGTCATAGGCAGGGCGATAAAGAAGTTCTCGGCAACGCAGGATTTGAAATACATCGAAAACCTCAAGCCGGAGTGCAGGGAGCGGTGGAGCTACATCGTCGAGCAGGGCCTTCTTGACTGGCAGTTGGTTACCTGGTGATTTTTTGGAGGAGCTCTGTTCTCCAAAACTTTTACTCCATGAAACTGGGGTTCGCGGATGAACCTTTTCTGGACATCAATGTCCCCCGCGAAAGCTTTAAATGTTGACAAACGTAAAAGGCCACGTCGAGAGGTGGTCCCGATGGCCGAAAACGCGAACACCGTTGTTGAAAAAAACGGCTATCTTGTCGTCGGAAAGGCGGAAGGAATAGTCGAGATTGACGTTGATACATTTCTCTGCAAGGGCTGTGGAATCTGTGTCGAGATGTGCCCGAGGAAGGTCTTCGAGTGGAGCAAGGAGCTGAGCGAGAGGGGTGTCCATTATCCAGTCCCGGTTCACGCAGAGAAGTGCGTCAAGTGCAAGCTCTGTGAACTGCTCTGCCCGGACTTCGCCATCGCGGTAAGGTGGTGACCATGATAATCCGCGGTGACGAGCCGGAGCAGATTAGGCTCCTCAGGAAGCTCTACAGGCCCGGCAACTACTTCATGCAGGGCAACGAGGCGGTCGCTTACGGCGCTCTATTTGCGGGCTGCCGCTTCTACGCCGGCTACCCGATAACCCCGTCGAGCGAGATAGCGGAGACGATGGCGCGCGAACTGCCGAAGCTCGGTGGCTACTACCTCCAGATGGAGGACGAGATTGGAAGCATTGCGGCGATGGTTGGAGCCTCCTGGACGGGCTTCAAGGTCATGACGGCAACTGCCGGCCCGGGCTTCTCGCTGATGCAGGAAAACCTCGGCTACGCCGTGATGACGGAAACCCCGCTAGTTCTGGTCGACGTTCAGAGGAGCGGGCCTTCAACGGGCCAGGCGACGAAAGGTGCTCAGGGTGACTTCTTCCAGGCCAGGTGGGGAACGCACGGCGATCACCCGATTGTTGCCCTCTCTCCAACGAGCGGGCAGGACGCCTTCTGGGAAATCATCAGGGCATTCAACATCGCCGAGAGGCTCAGAACGCCGGTGGTGTTCCTCTTCGATGGCGTTCTCGCCCACACGCGCGAGCTGGTGAAGATTCCGAGTGTGGACGAGGTCGAAATAACCTACCGCAAGCTTCCCCAGAACGAGGAGGAGGCCAAGCTTCCCTTCGGCGACCCACACGGGGACGGAGTACCACCGATGCCCCTCTTCGGCCACGGCTACTTCACCCATGTAACAGGCTCAACCCACAAAGAGAACGGTTTGAGGGACGTTTACACGCCTGAAGTTCACGACAGGCTCGTGAGGAGAATCCATAGGAAGATAGAGAAGAACCGGCACGTCTACGAGAAGTACGAGGAGCACTTTACAGACGATGCCGAGATACTCGTCGTCAGCTGGGGAGTAACTGCAAGGCCTGCCCTCGGAGCCGTTCTGAAGGCGAGGGAGGAAGGAATAAAGGTCGGCCTCTTCGTGCCGAAAACGGTCCACCCGTTCCCTGGAGAGAGGATGAGTGAGCTCGGAAAGCGCGTTAGGGCAATACTCGTCCCCGAGATGAACCTCGGCCAGATGATTCTTGAGGTTCAGCGCTACGTCAACGACGACGTTCTGCTCAAGGGCGTGAACAAGATTGGTGGCGTTCCCTTAACCGTTGAGGAAATCCTGCGCGAGATAAGGGGTGTTGCCTGATGCCCGAGATTTATTCTAAGTACCCGATGGTTAAGTACCTCCGCAAGGAGGCCCTGCCAACTGCCCTATGTCCAGGCTGTGGCGGTGGAACTGTGCTGAACGCCTTCGCCAACGCGGTTGACCAGCTCAAGCTCGACCCGAGGGATTTGGTGGTCGTGAGCGGAATAGGCTGTTCCGCTTGGATAGCCTCTCCCTACTTCCTCGCGGACACGCTCCACACGACCCACGGAAGGGCGATAGCCTTCGCTACGGGAGTTAAGGTCGGTTTGCCTGACAAGAAGGTCGTCGTCATAAGCGGTGACGGCGATCTGGCTAGCATAGGGGGAAACCACCTTCTTCACGCCGCGAGGAGGAACATCGACATAACGGTGATTCTCGTCAACAACTTCATCTACGGAATGACCGGCGGTCAGGTCGCCCCGACGACGCCCTTCGGAGCCAAAACGACGACAACACCCTACAGGAACATCGAGCACCCGCTCCAGATTTCCGAGACGATAGCGGCGGCAGGGGCGAGCTATGTAGCCAGATGGACCACAGCTCACGTTTACCAGCTCATCGAGAGCATCAAGAAGGCCCTAACCGTTAAGGGCTTCTCGCTCGTCGAGGTCATCTCGCAGTGTCCCGTCCAGTTTGGAAGGAGGAACAAGATGAAAGAGCCCGCTGAAATGCTCCGCTGGTTCCTGAAGAACAGCGTCCCGATAAGCAAGGCGAAGAAGATGTCGCCGGAGGAGCTTGAGGGCAAGTTCGTCATCGGCGAGTTTGTCAATAGGCAGAGGCCCGAGTTCACAGAGGAGCTCAACAAGCTGATTGACGAGGTTCAGGAGCACTTCGGGCTTAAGGAGGTGTGAACATGCAGATTAGGCTCGCCGGAATCGGCGGTCAGGGAGTTGTTCTCGCTGGGGTAATCCTCGGCGAGGCCGCCGCGATTGAGGGTTTGAACGTCCTTCAGACCCAGGACTACAGCTCCGCGAGCAGGGGAGGCCATTCCATAGCGGACGTCATAATCTCAAAGGAGCCGATTTACGACGTGATGGTCACGAAGGCGGACGTCCTCGTCGCGCTTCACCAGCTCGGCTACGACACGGTTAAAGACTCGCTGAAGGAGGACGGGCTTTTAATCATCGAGACCGACCTTGTAAAGCCCGATAGGGACTACGTCGGCGCGCCCTTCACCAGAATCGCCGAAGAGACGACTGGGCTCGCCCTGACGGTCAACATGGTCGCGCTCGGCTACCTTGTTGCGAAAACCAATATTGTGAAGAAGGAAAGCGTTGAGGAAGCGATTAGAAGGCGCGTTCCGAAGGGAACCGAGGAGATAAACATCAAGGCCTTCAGGGCCGGTTATGAGGAGGGATTGAGATGAGGTACCCGTTTCCGGTCGGCAGGTCGGACTTCATCCAGGGCGACGAGGCCATAGCGAGGGCAGCTATACTGGCCGGTTGCAGGTTCTACGCCGGCTACCCGATAACCCCCGCGAGCGAGATATTCGAGGCGATGGCCCTTTACATGCCCCTCGTCGATGGAGTTAGCATACAGATGGAGGACGAGATAGCGAGCATAGCGGCGATAATAGGTGCCTCCTGGGCGGGAGCGAAGGCGATGACTGCAACGAGCGGTCCCGGTTTCTCGCTTATGCAGGAAAACCTCGGCTACGCCGTGATGACTGAAACGCCGATTGTTGTCGTTGACGTCCAGCGCGGTGGGCCTTCAACGGGCCAGCCAACTTTGCCGGCTCAGGGCGACATAATGCAGTCCATCTGGGGAACACACGGCGACCACATGCTGATAGTTCTCTCCCCGTCAACCGTTCAGGAAGCGTTCGACTTCACGATTAGGGCCTTCAACCTGGCTGAAAAGTACAGGACGCCGGTCGTTCTGCTCACCGATGCCGAGATAGCCCACATGCGCGAGCGCGTTTACATTCCGAAGCCGGAGGAGATTGAGACCGTTTACCGCAAGCTTCCGGCCAACGAGGAGGAAGCGAAGCTCCCCTTCGGCGACCCGCACGGGGACGGAGTACCACCGATGCCGATTTTCGGGAAGGGGTACAGAACCTACGTTACCGGCCTGACTCACGACGAGTACGGTCACCCGAAGACCGTCGATGCCGAAATCCACGAGAGGCTCATAAAGAGGATTTTCAGGAAGATACTCGACCACAAGGATGAGATAATCAGCAGGGAGGAGTTCATGCTTGACGATGCCGAGGTTGCGATAGTCACGACCGGAATAGTTTCGCGCTCAGCAGTGAGGGCAGTTAAGATACTCCGCGAGAGAGGAATCAAGGCCGGCCTGCTGAAGCTCAACACGATATGGCCCTTCGACTTCGAGTACATCGAGGAGCTGGCAGAGCGCGTGCGGAAGATATACGTGCCGGAGATGAACCTTGGACAGCTATACCACCTCGTCAAAGAAGGCGCCAACGGAAAGGCGGAGGTCGAGCTGATAGCCAAGATAGGCGGTGAAGTGCACACGCCAATGGAGATAGTCGAAAGGGTGGTGGGATGATGTACCTGAAGTCCGCTTACGAAATCCGCGACAAGTACCTGAGAAAGGACATGCTACCCACGATATTCTGTCCTGGCTGTGGAATCGGTAGCGTTCTCCAGTTCACCCTAAGGGCCATAGACGACCTCGGTCTCAACCAGGACGAGATAGTCTGGGTGAGCGGAATAGGCTGTTCCTCCCGCGTTCCGGGCTTCGTCAACTTCGACGGCCTTCACACGACTCACGGAAGGGCCCTGGCCTTCGCCACCGGCATCAAGCTCGCCAACCCCGACCTCAAGATAATCGCCTTCATGGGCGACGGCGACACCGCGGCAATCGGCGGAAACCACTTCATCCACGCCATCAGGAGGAACCTCGACGTGACGGTAATCCTCATCAACAACTTCACCTACGGAATGACCGGCGGTCAGGTCGCCCCGACGACGTTGAAGGGCCTGCGAGGAACGACCGCTCCCTACGGCCAGTTCGAGAACCCCTTCGACATAGCCGGCCTGGCCGTGGCGGCGGGGGCCAACTACGTGGCGAGGTGGACTGTCTTCAACTACCTCCAGGGAATCAACAGCATAAAGAAGGCCCTGCAGAAGGAGGGCTTCACCCTGGTCGAGTTCTTAAGCCCGTGTCCGATAAGCTTCGGAAGGAGAAACAGGATGAAGACGGCTCCAGAGCTAATCCGCTGGTACCAGAAGATAACCGTCCCGCTCGCGAAGGCCAAGAAGATGAGCGAGGAGGAGCTTGAGGGCAAGATAGTAATCGGCGAGTTCGCGGACAGGGACAGGCCCGGCCTCGTGAGGGAGTATCAGGAGTACATAAAGAGGGCCAAGAAGATGATGGGGTGGGAGCAATGAGGAAGGAGGTACTCTTCAGCGGGTTCGGCGGTCAGGGTGTCATTCTGGCGAGCGTCATCCTCGGAAGGGCGGCAGCGGTTTACGAGAACCTCTACGCGGTCCAGACCCAGAGCTACGGGCCGGAGTCGAGGGGCGGTGCGAGCAGGGCCGAAGTGGTTATAAGCGACGAGCCGATTGACTACCCCAAGACGCTCCACCCCGACTACGCCGTCTTCTTCTCGCAGGAGGCCTACAGCAAGTACCTCCACACCGTGAAGGAAGGCGCCACCGTAATAGTTGAGAAAGACCTCGTTCCCCACCGCGACGAGGAGTTCGAGAAGAAGCTCAACGTCATCGCTTTGCCCCTGACGGAGATAGCCGAGGAAACCACCGGATTAAGCCTGACGATGAACATTCTAACCCTCGGCATACTCGTCGGCGTGACAGGGATAGTGAGCAGGGAAGCGATAGAGAAGGCCGTCCGCGACGCCGTCCCGAGGGGAACAGAGGAAATAAACGTCAGGGCCCTCAAGAAGGGCTTTGAGATAGCGGAGGAACTCAGGAGCTGAGCTTGGAGAGCTTCTCCATTATCTCCTTTTCCTTCTCCCTGAGCCTTTCGAGTTCCCTCTTGTAGGCCAGGCGCATTCTCTCGATGTGCTCGATTGCCTCGTCCCTCGTCACCTCGACGAGCAGGTCGGCGAAGGAGCGGTATACCTTCCTCTCGGCCTTGGTGGCCGTTATGATTCCCTCGGCGTACTCAAGTTCCTTCATCTTGAGCTCTATCGCCTTCCTGAGCTCCCTAACCTGTCTGAGCTCAAGTTCGAGCTCGTAAGCCTTCACTGCCTCCACGCTCTCACCCCCTAAAAAAGAATGGCCGAGGAGGGGTCACTCCTTCTTGGGGCTCATCTCCTGGAGCTCTTTGAGGAGCTCGTTGACCTTCCTGGTGTCCTCCTCAATCTTCCTCAGCAGGGCCAGGCGGAGGTTCATGAGGGCGTTAATCCTCTTCTCGATGTTCTCCCTGGCCTCGTCGATTGTGGCTCCGACGAGGATTCCGGCTCCAACGTCCATGATGACGTCGTCGGGGTTCTCAATCTTGCCCTTTATCGCTATACCGCTCCCGAGCGGGATGTAGATTGCCTTGCCCTCACCCTTGTCCTTGATGTAGGCAAGGGTGGCGTCAACGGTCCTGAGGTCGGCGATGGTGGCGTCTATCGCTCCAACCTGGCTCCTGAGGTACTCGATTTCACCGAGGTAGCTCCTAATCTCGTCCTGAATCTGCTCAAGGGTCCTAACCTTCTTCTCCTCGGCCATTCCCACCACCCCCTTCCCTTTTCGCTCCCATATTTTAGTTACATTTTGTATTTAAAAGTTTTTCGCCTCACAAGGCTTATTAAGGGACAGGAACAACCTTGAGACATGATAATCAACGAGACGAAGGGCAGGGTCTGGCACGGGCGCGTGGAGCTCGCGGATACCTTCTTCAAGCGCTTTAGAGGGTTAATGCTCGTGGGCAACGTAAGTTATGCCCTCGTTTTCGTCCTCCCCGTGGAGAGCAGGGTTAACGCTTCAATCCACATGCTCTTCATGCTGAGCGACATCGACGTAATCTGGCTCGACTCGACGAAAAGGGTGGTTGACTTCAAGAGGGCAAAGAAGTGGCGCGTTTACGCCCCAAAGAAACCGGCCAAGTACATCATAGAGGGGCCCGTCGGCCTCATCGGATCCCTTGAGGTGGAAGAAGGGGATTTAATAAGCTGGCAGGTCAGCGAGGAGAAGAGGAAAAGCGTTCCGGTTCGGGTCTCGCTCCCTAGAAAGGTCTCCTTTGACAAGGCCAACGGCTTCACAATGGCGGAGAGCGTTAAGGAAGTGAAAGCCAAGAGGAATTAGTTCCGTGCAGTGAGTTTTTGCCAGAAGAATTCTCAGAACTCCAGCTCGACCCCGTTCTCGTCACCCTCCCATAGGACCAGCCTCTTCAGAGAAACGCCCTCGGGGAGCTTCGCATTAACCTGCTCCGCAATCCAGAGCGCAATGTTCTCTGTCGTCGGGTTCTCAAAGAGGGAGTTGAGGTTTCTGTGGTCAAGCCTTCCAATGATTTCCTCCACGATGCGTCTCAGCTCGATGAAGTCAATCACGTAACCGTTCCTCAAGGGTCCTTCAACTGCAATCTCAAGCCTGAACGTGTGTCCGTGAATTTCCTCCGGTTTTCCGTTGATGAGAACCGCGTGAGCTGATTCGAACCTGAAGCGTTCAACTACCCTTGCTTTCATGGGGGTCACCAACACTTGAGGGGCCAACCTTTTTAAGGCCCTTTCGGGCCAGAGGTTAAGAGGTGAGAGAGATGGAGAAACGCTTACCCGGTAAGGTGAGGAGGGCTCTGCGCGCGAGATACTACGACATCGAACCGCGAGCGTGGATTGGTAAGAAAGGTCTCGCCGAGAGCGTGATTGAGGAGATAAACACTCAGCTTGAGAAGGACGGTGTCCTTAAGGTCGAGATAAGGAAGGGAGCGCTCATCTCGACCGGGATGGACAGGAAGGCCATAGCGGAGAAGGTAGCCGAGCTCACCGACAGCGAGCTGATAGACGTCAGGGGCAAAAGGTTTATATTGTTCAAACCGAGGGAAGGCTGGGAAAGGTATTTAAGGCGCCTTGAAAGAAAGGCGTCGGCTGAGAGGCGGGAGAAGCCCGTCCGTAAAGTCAGGCTCGACATCGCTAACTTCAGGAAGAAGTTTAGAAAGGGGAGGGATTGAAAGATGGCGACTGTCTATGACGTTCCCGGTGACCTGCTCGTCGAGAGGGTCGCGCAGGCACTCAAAGAGGTTAAGGAGATAAAGCCCCCCGAGTGGGCGCCCTTCGTTAAGACCGGAATGCACAAGGAGAGACTTCCAGAGCAGGACGACTGGTGGTACTACCGCGTTGCCAGCATACTCAGAAAGGTCTACATCGACGGCCCCGTCGGAATCGAGAGGCTCAGGACCTGGTACGGGGGCAGGAAGAACCGCGGACACGCCCCGGAGCACTTCTACAAGGCCGGAGGAAGCATAATCAGGAAGGCCCTCCAGCAGCTTGAGGCGGCCGGCTTCGTCCAGAAGGTTCCGGGAGAGGGAAGGGTCATAACCCCGAAGGGCCAGAGCTTCCTTGACAAGATTGCCACTGAGCTCAAGAAGGAGCTCGAGGAGCAGATTCCGGAGCTCAAGAAGTACTGAGCTCCCTTTTTCTCACATCCCACCCAATACCTTTTTAACTCCCGCTTCTGAGCCTGAACCGGAGGTGAGGGGCATGGCTGAGGACATTGAGGAGATTAGGAAGCGCAAGCTCATGGAGCTTCAGAAGAAGTACCTCGAACAGCAGAAAGCCCAGGAGGAGGCAATGAGGCAGGAGATGGAGCTCCAGGCCCAGCTCGATGCCATAATGAGAAAAATCCTGACGCCGGACGCGAGGGAGAGGCTCGGTCGCGTTAAGCTCGTCAAGCCGGAACTCGCGAGACAGGTTGAGCTCGTCCTCGTTCAGCTCTACCAGGCCGGCCAGATAAGGGAACCGATAGACGACGCCAAGCTGAAGAAGATACTGGCTCAGATTGACGCGAGGACGAGAAGGGAGTTCAGGATTAAGTGGTAGCGGACGGTGCATTAATGGACGCGCGGGAGATAGTGAAGATTCTCGACGAAAAGGGAGAGGTCAGTCTCGACACCTGGAAGGTCGTCTCCGTCAGGAAGAATGACGACGGGACCGCGGACGTCCTCTACAAGAACCGGCACGTGGGTAGTGAGGAGAACCCCGTTTTCCTCTGGATTTACGCCAACATAGTTGAAGACGACTGGGACGTCCGGGTTTTGGAGAGGATAACCTTCCAGAAGGAGGACCTGCTCTGGCTGTTGAAGTTCGTCTTTCCGAAAGTTAAGGTTTATAAGGGGCTTGCAAAATAGCCCGCCGGCCGGGGGTGTTTGAGTGAGCGGGAAGAGAGTGTGTCCCGTCTGTGGCTCTACCGAGTTCATTTACGACCCCAGCAGGGGTGAAATAGTCTGTAAGGTTTGCGGTTACGTCATCGAGGAGAACGTTGTCGATGAGGGGCCGGAGTGGAGGGCCTTCGATCCCAGCCAGAGGGAGAAGAGGGCGCGCGTTGGAGCGCCGGAGAGCATACTCCTCCACGATAAGGGTCTCTCGACCGACATAGGGATAGACCGCTCCCTCACCGGCTTGATGAGGGAGAAGATGTACCGCCTCAGGAAGTGGCAGAGCCGTTTGAGGGTCAGCGATGCCGCTGAGAGGAATCTGGCGTTCGCGCTCAGTGAGCTCGACAGGATAGCGAGCCAGCTCAAGCTCCCGAGGCACGTTGAGGAGGAAGCCGCGAGGCTCTACAGGGAGGCAGTCAGAAAGGGCCTCATAAGGGGTCGCTCAATTGAAGCGGTTATAGCGGCCTGCGTTTATGCGGCCTGCCGACTTTTGAAGGTTCCAAGGACGCTCGACGAGATAGCGGACATCTCGCGCGTTGACAAGAAGGAAATCGGAAGGAGCTTCCGCTTCATAGCGAGGCACCTTAACTTAACTCCAAAGAAGCTCTTCGTCAAACCGACCGATTACGTGAACAAGTTTGCCGACGAGCTCAATCTGAGCGAGAAGGTGCGGAGAAGGGCAATCCAGATACTTGAGGAGGCCTACGAGAAGGGCCTCACGAGCGGAAAGAGCCCGGCCGGTCTGGTTGCGGCGGCGCTTTACATAGCGGGACTGCTCGAGGGAGAGAAAAGGACGCAGAGGGAAGTGGCCGAGGTCGCGCGCGTCACTGAGGTCACAGTTCGGAACCGCTACAAGGAGCTCGTTGACAAGCTAAACCTCAAGATACCGCTTTAGCGGAACCAGCTCTCGAGCGTTCTCTGTTTTCCCGCCTTCACGGCTTTCTTCAGCCTCTCAAGGCCGTTCTTAACGCGCTCCTCGCTGAAGTCATGCTCATCACAGAGGAACCTTAGGATCCCCTCCTCGTCGGGCTCACGCCACTTGAGCTCGTAGTCGTCCGTGACAGGTGGATTCAGGAAGAACTCCTTTATCGCGTACAAATCAACGTCGCTCATCTTCTGGTACTTCGCCAGCGGGTCCTTCGAGCGTTTGACTATCGTTAAAGCCTTCTTGGGCCCGATTCCCTTGATTCCGCCCGGGTTGTAGTCCGTCCCAACGAGAATTGCCAGCTCGATGAGCTTCTCCCTATCTATGCCGAGCTCCTTGAGAACCTCCTCGAGGATTATGAGCTCGGGCTTAACCTCGACGTAGACGTTCTTTCCGGGGAGCTTCCTCCTTCCCGTTATCGTGAGGTTCCTCACGAGCCTCGGCGCCCCGAAGAGGAGGCTGTCGTAGTCCTGGCTCGCGGAGGCGTAGACGTCCTTCTTGGAGGCCATGTAGGCGGCTTGAGCCTCACCCTCGCTCGGGGCCTGAACCACCGGAACACCCATTAACTGGAGCAGTTTCTTGGCGTCCTCTATGAGGGTCTCGTTGAGCCTCGTTGCCCTCATTGCGTACTTCTTGGCCTCCTCTATGTCGCCCCTCTCAAGGGCCTCGTGCCACTTCTCCTCGGCCTCCTCCCTGGCTTCACGCCTCTTCTCAAGCTCCCTCCTCTTGAAGGCCGGTGGCTCGCCGTCGAAGACGTAAGCTGGCTTTATGCCAACCTCCATCAGGTTAATCGTCCTGTAAAAGAACCCGCTCAGGTGAGAGGTTATCCTGCCCTTCGAATCCATTAGGGGCGTCCCGTCGCGCTGTCTTATGGTCGAGAGGAACTGGTACATGGCGTTGAATGCATCAATCGCCACTTTCTTTCCATAAAGCCTCTCCAGCTCGATTTCCTTTCTCGGAACCAGCTCGCCGATTTGGACTCCCACCATCACCACCCAAGAAAAGTGGGGAAAGGGGTATTTAGGGTTTGCCTCGGCCTACCGGCTTGTCATCACATCTCAGGGAGGGGAAGGGTCATCATCGGCGGTAGAGACCCTTCTCGATTAGGAACTCCTCGTGCCTCGTCCTCCTCTGCCTCTCCTGTACGTAAATCCAGCCCATCACGAAAATCAACGCCGCCATGCCGAGGAGCGTCTGCCAGCCGAGCTGGTTGTAGTCAAGGGTGATTATAATCTTTCTCACCATCGCCAGAACGCCGAGCTCGACGACGTTCCTCATGCTGACGTGGTGCTCCTTGACGTACATGGTGAGCAGTTCAAAGATTTCGAGGAAGATTATGACGAGGACTATCTGGTGCAGGACCTCCTCGATGTTGAAGGCGTGCAGGGTCTCGGTGATGAGGCTGAACATCAGGTAAACGACGTAGCCCATGGTTATCGTGGCGAGGCCTATAACGACTATGTCAAAGAGAACGCTCAACCACTTAACAAGCCAGTTTTCAATGAGGCCGGCATCGTGATGCTTCCTTCCCATCCGCACACCCAAGAGGTTCTCCCCAAAATTGCTAAAAACTTTTCGGCAAACCTAAGGGTTCTTCGAAAGCCTAAGAAATCCTTGCTGAGAATTTTGAAACATCAGTTGGGAACTTCAGGTGTTTTAACGTCTGTCGAGTCCGATATCGTCAAAAAGAGAAGGGAAAGGTTTTAACTGCCTTTTACAGACGTAAAAGTGTAAATGTCATCCGAGGTGATAAAAATGGTTGACCCGAACATCGAAGCCCTTTTCAGGCCGAAGAGCATCGCCGTGATAGGCGCCTCCGAGAAGCCGGGCAAGATAGGGTACGCGATTATGAAGAACCTCGTGGAGTACGGCTACGAGGGCAAAATCTACCCCGTCAACATCAAGGGCGTTGAGATTAAGATTGGCAACCGCGTTTTCAAGTCCTACAAGAGCATTCTTGAGGTTCCCGACGAGGTCGACATGGCCGTCATCGTTGTTCCCGCCAAGTTCGTCCCGCAGGTCGTCGAGGACTGCGGAAAGAAGGGCGTTAAGGTTCTCCCGATTATCAGCTCGGGCTTCGGTGAGCTCGGCCCCGAGGGCAAGAAGGTCGAGGAACAGCTCGTTGAGACCGCCAGAAAGTACGGCATGAGAATCCTCGGTCCGAACATCTTCGGTGTCGTCTACACTCCAGACAAGCTCAACGCCACCTTCGGCCCGACCGACGTCCTTCCGGGCCCGCTCGCGCTCATCAGCCAGAGCGGAGCGCTTGGAATAGCTCTCATGGGCTGGACGATTCTTGAAAAGGTCGGCCTCTCGGCGGTCGTCAGCGTTGGAAACAAGAGCGACATAGACGACGCTGACCTGCTCGAGTTCTTCAAGGAGGACGAGAACACCAAGGCCATACTCATCTACATGGAAGGAGTTAAGGACGGAAGGCGCTTCATGGAGACCGCGAAGGACGTCAGCAAGGTCAAGCCGATAGTCGTCATAAAGGCCGGAAGGAGCGAGCGCGGTGCCAAGGCCGCCGCTTCCCACACAGGCTCTCTCGCGGGAAGCGACAAGATTTACGATGCGGCGTTCAAGCAGGCGGGAATAATAAGGGCCTACACCATCGGCGAGGCCTTCGACTACGCGAGGACCCTCAGCAACCTCCCCGAGCCCCCTGGAGAGAACCTCGTCATAATCACCAACGGCGGTGGAATAGGCGTCATGGCCACAGATGCGGCCGAGGAAGCCGGCCTGCACCTCTACGACGACCTCGAACAGCTCAAGGTCTTCGCCAACTACATGCCACCCTTCGGTTCCTACAAGAACCCCGTTGACCTGACCGGTATGGCCGGCGCCGAGGGCTACGAGGGAGCCATCAAGGCCGCCCTTGAGCACCCGGAGATGCACAGCATAGCAGTTCTCTACTGTCAGACGGCAGTTCTCGACCCGAGGGATTTGGCCGACATAGTCATCCGCGAGTACAACGCCAGCGGAAGGAAGAAGCCCCTCGTCGTTGCCATCGTTGGCGGAATCGAGGCCAAGGAAGCCATCGACAGGCTCAACGAGGAGGGAATCCCAGCCTATCCGGAGCCCGAGCGCGCTATCAAGGCCCTCGCGGCGCTCTACCGCTGGAGCAGGTGGAAGGCCAAGCAGGAGTGAATTTCGCTTCTTCCCCAAAATCTTTTTATACTTTTGATGCGTAATTCAGTGGGGGTCGTGATGAAGCGCTGGCTGAAACTTTTTGGAATCGTTCTCTTCACAATCGGTTTCGTCCTTGCCGCGACTTACGACCGGCCGAACTGCTCGGGAATCGCCTGTCCTATTGCAATTCCAGTTTTTGAACTTGGAAACCACACGGTGAAGAACGGAGAATACATAAACGCCTATGTACTGGCCTTTAAAGGCAATTGCACCGGGAACAGCATAGTTGTGGCATCCTCTTCGGGAGCGGTCAGATTCAGGCTAAAAGAAGGGGTTTACATAGCTGATAAGGCTGGTCTCTTTGAAAAGTTCAAGGTCCCCCAGTGCATCGGTAATCTCACAGTCTATGAGTTCAACCCGTACCTTTCAAATGTCCTTCCTGTGGTAATATCCTACGACGGCAGGTATTTCGTGTTCCATGAAAGTTACACTATTGGATTGAAACGCTTCTACATGAAAGCCATCGGTCCGATTGGTTTCAATATCACTGATATGGCCACCATATTCCCAGCGAGAGAGTTCAGAAGGCTGGAGGTAAGCTATTCAAACGGCACAGTCCGTGTGAGGGATTTGACTTATCATCGAGAAATCGGTGGAATAGAAATAATGCCCGGGACACAGGTAAGCAGTATGACGATTTATAACGACCCAGAGGGCTACTTCGAGTCCAGGAACTGCACCGAGCACTACAGGGAGATTGTTGAGGCCTGCCGCGCCAGTGGCTCCCCGGAGTACCAGTTCTCCCTCGGTGTCGGTCTCATGGTTCTTGGCTTTGGCCTGTTCTGGCTGGGAAAGAAGCTTTAAGTTCCACTCCAATTTTTCCACGGTGGCGGGCATGCTCATAGCACTCATAAGCGATATTCATTCGAACCTTGAGGCCCTCGAAGCCGTGTGGGACGAGATTAAGGATGCTGATGTTTTCCTCTGCATGGGCGACCTCGTTGGCTACGGGGCAAGCCCAAACGAGGTCGTTGAGTTTGTGCGGAAGCAAATGGAGAGGAGAACCTTTCTCTGCGTCCGCGGGAACCACGACAACGCCATAGCCTTCGGCGCTGACTGGAGCTTCAACCCCTACGCGAGGCAGGCCGTGAGGTGGCACCAGCGCGTCATGACCTCTGAGAACCTCGAGTTCCTCAGGCAACTTCCAGTAAGGCAGCTCTTCACGGACGACACGGGCAGAAGCTACCTTCTCATCCACGGTTCGCCAAGGGCGCCCCTCGACGAGTACCTCTTTCCATGGCTTCCTGAGAGCGAGTTCAGGGCCGTGCTGAGCTATGTCCGCCAGGACGACCTCCTTCTCGGCCACACCCACGTGCCGATGCTGAAGGAAATCGAGGGTAGGAGGATAATAAACCCTGGCTCCGTTGGTCAGCCGAGGGATGGGGACTGGAGGGCGAGCTACGCGCTGATTGATACAGAAACGAAGGGGGTAACCTTCTATCGCATTGAATACGACGTTGAAGAAAGCACGAGGAAGATAATAGAGGCGGGATTGCCGAGGTTTTTAGCGGATAGGCTCTTTGAGGGCCTTTAGTCCTTTTTCTTCAGGCCACCTTCTAGGGGTTTGGTCCTTTGAACGGTTGTTTTTGGAAGGTGTTTGAGTTTCGAGCGTACGGCAAGTTTGTTGGAGTCTATTATTATGACCTCGCCGATGCTTTTAACTGCACTGATGGGGATTAAGAGAAGCCCCTCATGGTCAGTTACGAACTCACTCGTGTCGAGGTCCTCATCGGGCTCGGCGACGATTACAAGGATTTCGCCGGTTTCCTCGTCGAAGCTGAGGTCATAAACCCACCCGAGTCTTATTCCAGTGTCCGTTATTAGCTCCACATCCCTAAGCTTGGATGCCATTATCTTGACCATCTTCGCCACCCCTGAGCTTAATCGTGTAGCCCCTTGGGGATTAACGTATAAAACCTTTTCCAAAGGAAACCGGGAGAAAATCAGAAGGTGTAGTAATCCACACCCCCGCGCTCCCTCTCGGGCTTCCTCTTTCTGCCCTCCTCGAAGTTCTTGTAGTAATCAATCATATAGGGTGTTATGCTGGGCTTGACCTTCTTCATGGCCTCCTCGAAGTCCCTCCTCGAGACCTTGAGCTTCTCGAGGAACTCCTCACTCTCGCTCTCAACGAGCTCGCTCGGAAGTTCGCGCATGACCCTGCGCATCGCTATGAGCGCCGCTTCCCTGACAAGGGCTTCAATGTCAGCTCCGGAGTAACCCTCTGTCTTCTTGGCGAGCTCGGCAAGGTTGACGTCCTTCGCGAGGGGGACGCGCCTCGTGTGGACCTTCAGTATCTCAAGCCTGGCTTTCTCGTCGGGCGCCGGAACGAGCACGAGCCTGTCAAAGCGTCCCGGCCTGAGCAGGGCCGGGTCGAGTATGTCGGGCCTGTTCGTTGCCGCTATAACCACGACGCCGCTGTTCCGCTCTATGCCGTCCATCTCAGTCAACAGCTGGTTGATGAGCCTGTCCGTAACACGGTCGCCTTCAGCTCCCCTCGCGGGCGCTATCGCGTCAATCTCGTCGATGAATATCACCGTCGGAGCCGCCTGGCGGGCCTTCCTGAATATCTCCCTTACCCTCTTCTCGCTCTCGCCGACCCACTTGCTCAGAACTTCCGGCCCGCGGATTCCGATGAAGTTGGCCTCGCTCTCGTTCGCCACTGCCTTCGCGAGGAGGGTCTTACCCGTTCCAGGCGGACCGTAGAGGAGTATGCCCCTTGGGGGCGTTATGCCGAGCCTCTCGAACGCCTTCGGGTACTTAAGCGGCCATTCTACCGCCTCTCTGAGCTCCTGCTTGACGTCCTCAAGGCCTCCAATGTCGTCCCAGCGGACGTTGGGAACCTCTATGAGGACCTCCCTGAGCGCTGACGGCTCGACCATCTTGAGGGCCTCGTAGAAGTCCTCCTTCCTGACGCGGAGCTCCTGAAGAACCTCCGGCGGTATCTTTTCCTGCTCGGGACTTATCTTGCCCTCGTTTATCAGCCTCCTCAAGACGACCATAGCGGCTTCTCTGGCGAGGGCCGCGAGGTCCGCTCCAACGAACCCGTGCGTCTTGTCGGCAATCTCCTCGAGCATCTTGTCGATGAGCCTGCTCCGCACTTCAGCGTAGATTTCACCCTCGCTCTTGAGGGCCTCCTTGACCTCCCCTTCGTCCCTTGCCTCCTCAACCCTGCGAATCAGCGATTCAAGCTTTTTCTCATTGAAGGAGCCCTTGGACTTCATTTCCCTCAGAATCCTGAGGACGGTGGCCTTGTCGTAGTCCGGCTCAAGGGGCATTCCTCTGGTGTGTATCTGGAGTATCTCCTTCCTGCCCTGCTTGTCCGGAACGCCGACCTCAATCTCCCTGTCAAACCTTCCTGGCCTCCTGAGGGCCGGGTCTATAGCGTCGGGCCTGTTGGTCGCGGCAATGACTATGACCTTTCCGCGGCTCTTGAGACCATCCATCAGCGTCAGGAGCTGTGAAACAACCCTCTTCTCGACCTCTCCAACGACTTCCTCTCTCTTCGGAGCGATGGCATCAATCTCGTCGATGAAGATTATGCTCGGGGCGTTCTCCTCGGCTTCCTTGAAAATCTCCCTTAGGCGCTCCTCACTTTCGCCATAGAACTTGCTCATTATTTCGGGGCCGTTGATGGCTATGAAGTGGGCGTTTGCCTCGTTGGCGACGGCCTTGGCGAGTAGGGTCTTACCCGTTCCGGGCGGACCGTAGAGCAGGACACCCTTCGGAGGCTCGATACCAAGCCTTTCGAAGAGCTCTGGGTGCTTGAGGGGAAGCTCGACCATCTCGCGAATCTTCTGAATCGCGTCGCTCAGGCCACCGATGTCCTCGTAGGTGACCTCTGGAATGCTCTCTTCACGAACCTCAACGGCCTGCGGGAGAACCTCAACTTCAGTGTTGTAGGTTATCTGGACTATTCCCTTGGGAACCGTGTTTACAACCACGAACTTGAGCTCGCCGAAGCCGAGAGGCATCGCCTCAAAGAGACCCCTTAGGAGGTCGTCGAAGGGGGAGCCGCCGTAGTAGGTCTCGCTCCTGTTGCTTGCAACTAGGAGGTCGCCCTTGACGACGGGCCTGCCGAGGAGGTTCTGTTTGACCAAATCACCCGGAATCTGGATGAATACTCCCTTCTGGGCTGGTGCAAGCACTACTTTCTTCGCCTCCTGAACCTCGGCGCGTTTGACCGTCACGTAGTCGCCTATGCTTACCCCCGCGTTCCTCCTGATGTAACCGTCCATCCTGATTATGTCGAGTCCCCTGTCGTCCGGGTGCGGGTTCGCCACTATAGCTGCCGTCGTCCTCTCCCCAACGAGCTCAACGATGTCGCCCGGTTCAACACCAAGTTGCTTCTGATACTTCCTATCAAAGCGAACTATGCCCCTGCCGACGTCCCTCTTCAAGGCCTCCGCAACCCGGAGCTTAACCTCATCCACCTTTTCGGGTTCCTTTCCGAATATCATCTTGAACGCCTCCTGTGAAGTTCAATCGCCTCCTCAAGGGTCAGGTTCCCGAGGGCAACCTCCCTCGCGAGGCTTGAGGGGATTGTTATATTCCCACTCAGCTCCCTACTCCTCCTCTTAATATCATCGATTTCCCTTTTCGTGGGTTCTTTTACCTCGAGGAGCTCCCCTATCGTCGTCTCCCTTCCGCCCCTCAGGCCGATGTTGATTGAAGCGACTATGTCAACGACGGAGGAGCTCTCGATTCCTCCAACCTTTGGCGTCGTTCTGAACTCGTTGACGACGATTATCGGGTAATCGTAGCCCAGCATCTCGCCGAGGGCCTTGAGGGTCATCGTTCTGTGCCTTTTAGCGCCGTGGCCGATTTTTATCCTCGCACCGGGATACTTCTCAAGCAGGTCCACAACGATTTCAACGTCCCTTGGACTTCCAAGGCGGTGAACCTCTATAACCCTCCCATCCGCCACAACACTCAAACCCGGTCTCGCTCCGGGGTCTATTGCAATGAAGATGTTCTTAAACCTCTCCCTTCCTTCGAGCTTCGCGAGGAGTTCGTCTATGAAGTTCTCATCGTGAACGATGACCCTAACCGGGAAGTCCACCTTATCCCTCTCACCCGTCAGGACGACCTCAACGTCGTAGGGAATCCTCTCGCCAACGCGCAGGCTCAGGAAGGGGATTCGGTACTCCTTCAGGACCTTCGTGGCGGTGTAGTAGACCCGCGCGTCGTTTGTGACAATCGCAACCCTCATGGTTTCCACTTCTCACGGGGGATATAAACCTTTTTCGAAATCCCCTCGGGAGCGTCCGGATCTTTTAAATTTTTGGAATAAAGTTTATAGGTCATTGAACCAAATTCCAGGCGAGGGGAGAGTATGGACCCACCCAAGAAGAAGAAAGTGGTGGATGAGGAAGAGGAGTTCCTCGACGAGGAGTTCGAGCTTGAGGAGTGGGAGGACGAGGACTGGGAGGAAGAGTGGGAGGACGAAGACTGGGAAGATGAGGATGAGTGGTGAGCTTTTCGGTTAAACGTTCTCGTTTACGCAACCCATTTATACGCCAAGGCTTTTCTTTTCTCCCGGTGATAGAATGGCGTTCCTCAAAGTTGTGCCCCTTGAAAAGGCCCTTGAGGTCATAGACTCCTTCCCGCTCGAGCCGGAGGTCGAGAGGGTTCCGCTGGGCGAGGCCCTCGGCAGGGTTCTGGCTGAGGACGTCGTTTCGCCGATAAACGTGCCCCCCTTTGACAGGGCCACCGTTGACGGCTACGCGGTTAAGGCGGAGGACACCTTCATGGCGAGCGAAAGCGAGCCCGTCAGGCTTAAGGTAATCGGCGAGGTTAACGCGGGCGACTCTCCCGACTTCGAGCTGAAGCCCGGCGAGAGCGTTTACATCTCAACCGGAGCGCCCCTTCCGAAGGGCGCCGACGCGGTGGTACAGTTCGAGGACGTTGACAGGGACGGCGACGAGGTAATCATCTACAAGCCCGCTTACCCGGGACTGGGCGTCATGAAAGCCGGGGCCGACATACCTGCCGGCAAGCCCCTCCTCAAGAAAGGCACGAGGCTCGGCTTCAAGGAGACGGCCCTTCTATCTGCCGTTGATTTGGCCGAAGTTCCCGTCTTCAGGAAGCCGAAGGTGGCCGTCATAAGCACCGGAAACGAGCTCGTTCTCCCGGGCGAGGAGTTGAAACCGGGCCAGATTTACGACATCAACGGAAGGGCAATAGCCGACGCCGTCAAGGAGCTTGGAGGTGAAGCGGTTTTCCTCGGCATAGCGAAGGACGACCGCGAGAGCCTGAAGGCCCTGATAGAGAAGGGCGTTGAGTGCTGTGACATCGTGCTCCTCAGCGGTGGCGCGAGCGGTGGGATAAGGGATTTGACCAGCTCGATAATCGAGGAGCTCGGCGAGGTCAAAATCCACGGCATAGCGATTCAGCCAGGAAAGCCGACGATAATCGGTCTGATAGACGGAAAACCGGTCTTCGGCCTCCCCGGCTACCCGACGAGCTGTCTGACGAACTTCACCCTGCTCGTCGCCCCGCTCCTGAGGAAGCTCATCGGAAGGGAGAGCGAGGTCAGGAAGGTCAAAAAGAGGCTTGCCCACAAGGTCTTCTCGGTGAAGGGCAGAAGGCAGTTCCTCCCGGTGAGGATAGAGGGCGAAAGGGCCGTTCCGATACTCAAGGGGAGCGGTGCCGTCACGAGCTTTATCGATGCGGACGGCTTCATCGAGGTGCCTGAGAACGTGGAGATACTCGAGGCCGGGGAAGAGGTTGAGGTTACCTTCTTCGGCTAAACGCCGTACTCCCTCGCCCACTTTTCGTACCTCTTCAACATTTCCTTCTTTACCGGGCTCTTAACCCGTTTGAAAGCGTATTTGAAGTCTTTAGCCTCAAGTGGTCTCACAGTAAGCTCCTTTCCCGCTATCGAGCCCACCTTGAGCGGGTCGCTCAGCTCGGGGTTCATCTCCTCCAGCATGTGGAGAACCGCAAAGGTGCAGGCGTTCGCTATCTCCCTTCCCGAGTAGAGCCTTTTTACGGCTGTTTTCGCCAGGGAATCCAGCTTGACCTTCAATGAAACCCCCCGTAGATGTATCTGGAAGATTTCCCTCGCGCCTTCTTCATCCGGCAACGGCACGTAAATTCTCAGCGGGAAGCGGGAGAGCATAGCCTCGTCGAGGTCCCAGGGTGCGTTGGTAGAGGCGAGGGTTACGACCTTCTCGTTGCCCGTGAATCCGTCTATCTCGGCTAGTATCGTTCCCAAAAGTCTCCTCGCGGCATCATCAATCGAGGAACGCTTCATGGCCAAGGCGTCGAACTCGTCTATGAAAACGACACTTGGAGCTCTCTCCCTGGCCTTTGAGTAAATAGACGATGCTATCTTGCTCGACTCGCCGAAGTACTTGCTGAGAACGTCGCTCACCTTGACGTTTATGAACGTTGCCCTCATGCTGCCTGCGAGGGCTTTGGCGAGGAGGGTCTTGCCGGTCCCGGGCGGACCGAAGAGCAAAGTTCCCTTCCAGGGCTTGAAGTTTCCGGGGACCTTTGCCAGCATTATTCCAACTGACTGCGCAAGGAGTTTCTTGGCCTCCTTAAGTCCCCCTACATCCTCCCAGGTTACGCTCGACCTCGTGATTAATCTCTCAATTTTATCCCCCTGCATTTTTACATTGTGTTCTACGTTCTCCGCCTTTCTCTCCCACTCCAATGCCATTTCAAGGTAGTAGTGCGAGAACTGCAACTCCTCGGAAGCGAGCTTTCTTAAGAGGCCGGCGCACTGGAGGGCGAAGAAACGCGCCTTTCCCGCGTTGCCCTCCTCAAGGGCCCTCTCGTAGAGGCGCTCGTACCTGTGGAGAAGCGACGAGTAGGCTTTCATCGCGCCGGCCCCTCTGAGGACTTCGGCACGCGCTCTTATAGCGCTTTTGTGTAGGTGGTTGTGTAGCTTAGGAAACCTTTTTTAAAGGCCTCCCCGTTCTTTGGTTAGGTGTTGGCTATGCTCGACATAAAGCTCATCCGCGAAAAGCCCGAGGTCGTTAAAAAGGACCTCATCAAGAGGGGCGAAACCGAGAAGGTCAAATGGATTGACGAAATCCTTGAACTCGACAGGAAGTGGCGCGAGAACCTGAAGAAGATAAACCAGCTCAGGAAGGAGCGCAACCAGCTTGCCATACAGATAGGCAAGCGCAAGAAGGCTGGAGAGCCGATAGACGACCTCCTCGCGAGGAGCAACGAGATAGTGAAGCAGATTGAGAAGCTCGAGAAGGAAGTTGAGGCCCTGAAGAAGAAAATAGACTACTACCTATGGCGTTTGCCGAACATAACCCATGAGAGCGTTCCGGTTGGAGAAAGCGACGAGGACAACGTGCCAATAAGGTTCTGGGGCAAGGCCAAGGTCTGGGAGGGCTTCCTTGAGACCTTCAAGGAGCAGAGCCTCGGAAAGATGGAGTACGAGCTTTTGAGCTGGAAGCCGAGGCTCCACGTTGACATGCTCGAACTCCTCCGCGGTGCGGACCTTGAGAGGGCCGCGAAGGTGAGCGGTGCGAGATTCTACTACCTCCTCAACGAGCTGGTCATACTGGATTTGGCCTTAATCCGCTTCGCCCTCGACAAGCTCATCGAGAAGGGCTTCACGCCGGTTGTCCCGCCCTACATGGTGCGTCGCTTCGTTGAGGAAGGGGCGACGACCTTCGAGGACTTCGAGGACGTCATATACAAGGTCGAAGGTGAGGACCTCTACCTGATTCCGACGGCGGAGCACCCGTTAGCGGGCATGCACGCCAACGAAATCCTCGACGGTAAGGACTTACCGCTCCTCTACGTCGGCGTTAGCCCGTGCTTCAGAAAGGAGGCCGGAACCGCCGGAAAGGACACGAAGGGAATCTTCAGGGTGCACCAGTTCCACAAGGTCGAGCAGTTCGTCTATTCGAGGCCTGAGGAGAGCTGGGAGTGGCACGAGAAGCTCATAGCCAACGCCGAGGAGATATTCCAGGAGCTTGAGATTCCCTACAGGGTCGTGAACATCTGCACCGGCGATTTGGGTTACGTAGCGGCTAAAAAGTACGACATCGAGGCCTGGATGGCGGGCCAGGGCAAGTTCAGGGAGGTCGTCTCTGCCAGCAACTGTACCGACTGGCAGGCGAGGCGCTTGAACATCCGCTTCCGCGACAAGACCCACGAGAAGCCGAAGTTCGTCCACACGCTGAACTCGACGGCGATAGCGACATCGAGGGCCATCGTGGCGATACTCGAGAACCACCAGACTGAGGAGGGCGTTGTAAAGCTCCCGAAGGCCCTCTGGAAGTACACGGGCTTCAAGGAGATTCTGCCCGCGAGCATGAAGGAGAAGTGCTGTCAGTAGTGTAGTCAGGGGACAAACTTTCCTCTTTTAATTTCAATGAGTTTTTTAAGTTGGTTTACTCTCTCACTCACCTGCAAAAATTCCTCTGTATCTAGAGCACCTCCTATGAATGGGCAATCTTCGGGAAATATTATAAAAAGCTCACGAACATGTAATATCTCCCGTATGTTGTTCAAGTGTTTATCGAATTCTACTTTGTCCCCATTAACAACCGCGAGAATCAGCGACTTAAAATGGGATATAAACTGAGGAGGAAGATGGTATTCCACAAGGTCATACAACATGTACAAGTCAGATACGGCACCAACTGAAGTTACAAATGCCATAAAGAAGAATTCCCATGAATCATCTTCTTGTAATGAGCCAAGGTCTCTGATGAATATCTCATCACCTCTGTGAGTTAATTTCGATGTGCCATTCTGAATATCCAATGTCAAATCAGAAAAAACATGACATATGTGTGTTATGATTTTATGTTGAAGTTGCTCTGTATGTTCTTTTTTTAACAAGAGCCTCATACTTTGCCTCATTATTCCTGCCTGTTCTCTCATAATCTCCGCA
Organism: Thermococcus prieurii; assembly: GCF_054657655.1. NCBI lineage: Archaea > Methanobacteriati > Methanobacteriota > Thermococci > Thermococcales > Thermococcaceae > Thermococcus > Thermococcus prieurii. The sequence continues at coordinate 29,733 of NZ_BAAHYH010000002.1, forward strand.
GTTTGCTTATTGCACCATGCTTGGAACGCAAGTATGATAACTGTTCCTAGTGTAGCAAGTGGGCCAACGTACTGAATTCCCCACATCATCCCAGCGATAACCGCCAGTATCATTACAATGGCTACAGCAAACCAAAAGAGGAAGTCACCATTTTCAAGCTTACTCCACATACTCCCTCATGTACTCTATACAGTACAACCCTTTATAAACTCATGTACTGCGCACAGTCCACTACTCACATATTCTTGTCTGGGTTAAAACTTCATACAGCTCCACCTTGAGTTCCTTGGCTGGCTTTGGGGTTTTCAGAATTCCTGCGGTCTTTTTCAGAATCTCCCGCCTCTTTTCAAGTTCCTGGAGGTACAGGCGGACCTTTCTCTCAAGCCCCTTTGGGACCTTCAAATCAACGGTCTCCACGTTCCCACCATTCTTGATTTCTCAAAGAAGGATATAAGGGTTGCTAAACCCCTCCCCGCTCCCTCACCTTCCTCCTGACGTTCGGGTCGCGGTCGGCGATGATTTTTAGGGCTTCCTCAAAGGTCATCCAGTCCGGAACCTCTTCGTTGAGGTAGACCCCGGTCCTTCCAATCGCGTCCCTTCTCGTGAGGACGTGGACGCGCTCGGTAACGATATCAACGCTAACGCCGAGGGTTTTCGCTACCTCGCTCTCCCTTCCAACGACTTCGCGCTCGATGTGGCCCCTCTCGGTGGGAATTATCAGAATCAGCTTCTTATTTACTCCCGGAACGCGCTCCTTCGTCCTGACGCCCCACAAATCAACGGCCCCTCCCCAGTGGTAGAAGTCCAGCTCCCTGTCCGTCGGCTCGATTAGAGGAAAGGTAACCGTTGTTTCCTCGTCAATCTCAATCACTCCCTTTATCAGGTGCCACGGAGTTGCCATGACTATCTTCCTTCTCCTCACGAGGCCCTCCAGGGCCAGCTCTATGAGATAGCTCGGAACCCTAATCGGAATGAAGATGTCTATGTCGCTGTCCCCCCTCACGTCGCCCCTCGCGACGCTTCCGTAGAGCAGGGGGTCGAACTGTGCCAGGCGCTCCATTATCTTCAAAGCCTTCTCGCGCTTCTCCCAGAGATAGCGCCACCTCTTTGGGGTGTAGATGATTTCCCTCTCATCCCAGACGCGGACAACCTTTTCCCTCGGCATAGGCCCAACTTCGGCGGGAACTTTTAAAGGCCTACCGATATCGTTTTATACGGCCCGACTAAATCCAAGGTGGTGAAAGAAGATGCCGGTGCTGGGATACAATATTACAAAAGTTGAGATGGAAAAAAACGCCCAGAACGTTCCCCCGGGGGAGATTGAAGTCAAGATATCTCCCAGGGTCAGGGAGCTTCGCCTCGGTGAAATTAGAACCCCAACCGGGAAGGTAAACGGAATCGAAGTTCTCTTCACGTACGAGGTCTCATACAACCCCCAAATAGCTAAGGCGGTTGTTGAGGGTGCCCTTATGTACCTGCCGCCCCAGAAGGAGAAGATTGATGAGATACTGAACACATGGGAGGACGAAAAGAAGGTCGATTCCCTCCTCTTCGTTGAGGTCGTCAACTTCCTCTCCATCGAGCTGACGCCAATGCTGGCGGTCATAGCCAAGGAGATGCGTCTTCCGTACCACGTTCCGATTCCAAGGGCAGAGCTCAGAACTCAGTGAGTCCCTCCGCCTCCAGTATCTTCCTTCTTACCTCGGTTAGCTCGTCTCTCTTTTCGAGTATCTTGTCCGCAACCTCGAAGGCCTTTGGAAGGTTGTTCTTCTTCAGGTGGAACTCAACTACGTCAATCTCGTCGAGGACCTCAACTGAGCCTTTCTGAGACGCGTATACCTTCGCAACGGCGAGCCTTACACGGGTTCTGTGCTGGAGCCCGCCGACGAGCTCAAGGGCGCTCTTGTAAGCGTTCATTGCCTCCTCAACCTTTCCGACGCCTATCAGAGCCTCCGTGACCTCCATAAGCTTCTGTGATGCCATCTTGTCGTTTCCAGACGCGCGGTGGGAGCTGACGACCTGGTTGAGCATCCTGATGGTGTTAATCCCTATAAGCTTCGCCCTTCCGCTGTTGCCCGCGAGCAGATAAGCGTACTGGGCCTTAACGAGGTAGCTAGTGGTCCCGTTCAGGTCCCCCTCTGAGTAGGCCAACTTGCTGGCTCTCTCGTAGTTCTTCGCGGCGGTGTCCATCATCTCCTTGAAGTGGGCGTCGTAGCCGAATATGACCTTCGTGTAGCGAGCCAGCTCGTAAAAGGCGTCTGCCGCCGCCCCAGCGTCGCCTTCACCGAGTTTTGTCTCAGCAATCTGACCGTAGAGGCTTATAAGTTTCTCCGCAATTTTTCTCGCCTCTTCCTCAGAGCCCGCCAGTCTGTAGTAGCGGAACGCCGACTCGTAGGCCCTTATCGCGAGGGCTACATCGCTCACCTCCTCGTAGGAGTTTCCGAGGTCCTCGTATATGTTGGCGAACTCAAGGGAGTACTTACCAAGCAAGCGGGTATCGTTGAGGGTTGCAAACGCTTCAAGGACGCTGAAGCAATAGTCGTCGAGACGGTCGATATCAACCTCGGGCTTTGAAATCTCCTCCTCGATAAGGTCTATGTAAAGGTAAGCGCTCTTGAGAAGGGAGGGCCTAGCCTTCTCGATTCCGGCCCTCTTGGCGAGGAAGTAGCCCAGATAACGATACAGTCTCGCGGCGTTTTCCTTATCCCCTCTCGCCTCGTATCCCTTGGCTGCCCGAAGGATTAGTTTGAGCCCCTCCTTGGCTTTACCATTGTCTATGTATTTGAACCCGAGCTCCTCAAGTTCCTCAGGCGAAGAGTCAATACCCGGCGAAATCAAAGTCCTCACCCCACCCACTCGAATCGGGTTGATTTACTTGAAAGCAATATTTAAGCGTTGCCTAAGCGCGGATTATTCGGTAGCCCGAAGCCTTCCTCAGCCTGTTCATGACCGCTAGACCTAGGCCCCGCTCCTCGACTCCCTCCGCGATTATTACATCAACACCGCGCCTGTCGAGCTCCCTCAATGCCCGGAACAGGTTTCTGGCAACGTCCTCAACCGTCTTTCCAAGGTAGAAGAACTCGTCGGCCTCGAACTCCTCGGTGGCCATAACGCCGACGCGGTAGCCCTTCGAGCGGTACTCCGCAACGAGTTCTTCAATCTTTTCTCTAACCTTTTCCCTCGGCCCCTCGACAACTATAACCGGAGCGTTCGGCGAGTAGTGCCTGTACTTCATTCCCGGCGCCCTCGCGAGGTCAACGGCCTTCCCCTTAACGGCCGGGTGAATCTCGACCGTGCCGATGACCTTCTCAATCTCCTCCAGCGGTAGGCCACCGGGTCTGAGGAGCGTCGGCCTCTCGGAGCTGAGGTCTATCACCGTCGACTCGACACCTACCCATGTTGGCCCGCCGTCGATTATCGCCTCTATCCTTCCGTAGAAGTCATCGACCACGTGCTCCGCTAAGGTTGGACTCGGCTTCCCGCTTATGTTGGCGGAAGGCGCCGCGATGGGCGTGCTGGCCCTTATCAGTGCGAGCGCTATCGGGTGGGCCGGCATTCTTACGGCAACGGTGTCGAGTCCGCCGGTAGTAACGAGCGGAACCTCGTCCCTCTTCGGCAGGACAAGGGTTAGGGGCCCCGGCCAAAACTTCTCCGCCAGGATCTTGGCCTCCTCTGGAATCTCCCTCGCGAGCTTCTTCAGGTCGTCAAACTCCGCTATGTGGACGATGAGCGGGTTATCTGCCGGCCTGCCCTTGGCCTCGAAAATCCTCCTCACGGCCTTTTCGTTCAGCGCATCTGCACCGAGTCCGTAAACCGTCTCCGTTGGAAACGCGACCAGCTTTCCCTCTATGATGAGCCTCCCGGCGACCTTAATCTTCCTCTCGTCCAGACCGTCTCGCATGTTTATCACAATCGTCATGCTCTCACCCGTGGAAATCCCTAAAAAAGCCGTTAAAAACCTATCCCGTGAGGGACTCGTAAAGGGCTTCAACCTCAATCGTGACCTTCTTCCATGAGTAGAACCGGGCGACGCGCCTTCCGATTGTCCCGGCCTTCCGGTTCACCTTCGGCTCGAGGAGCGTTCTCACGGCCTCAACGAGCTCGTCAAAGCTCTCGAAGGTCAGTCCGTTCTTCCCCTCGCGTATCAGCTCTGGAACGGCACTAACGCGCCTTCCAACGACCGGAACACCGAGGGAGTTGGCCTCCAAAATCACGAGGCCGAAGCCTTCCCTCTTCGAGGGGAGGACGAGTAGCTTGCTCTCTGACAGGATTCTGTCTACGTCCCTCCTGTATCCGAGGAAACGGACGTTGCCCGGGGCTTTCTCTTCAAGCTCCTTCCTCAGCGGGCCGTCACCGACGACGAGGAACTCCTCCTGCGGAAAGTGCCTCGCGAGCTCAATGAAGGTTTCGGGCGACTTGTACTCCCTGAGTGCCCCGATGAAGGTGATGTACCTCCTCTCCGCCGGAATTTCCTCCAGCCCTTCAACACCATTGGGGATTACCCTGACGTTTTCTGCTCCAAGTCTCTGGGCGAGCTTAGCAAGGTAGTGGCTGACAGTTATAACAGCGTCCGCCCTCTCAAGGCTCTTCCTTACATAGAGCCGGCCGAGGGTTAGCTTTGCAGTGTGCTCTAAATCGCTTCCGTGGGCGGTGACCACGAGCGGAAGGCTGAGCCTCTCCTTCGCCAGAACCCCTGCAAAGCTGGTCGTTCCAACGAAGTGGGCGTGAATTATATCGAACCCGAAGCGCCGGTGGAGTTTTACTATCTTCCTCGCACCTAAAAACGCGAAGCTCGTCCCCCTCAGCCCGTAAACCGGCGGAACCCTGACCTGATGAACCAAGTCCTTCTCGAAGTCCCTCGGCTCGACCGGGCCGTATGTGAGAACGTGAACCTCGTGCCTCTTTCTCAACTCCCGGACGAGGTTGTCAAGGTGCCTCGCAACTCCCCCGCCATGGGGCGGATAATGGCCGACCATGAGGATTCTCATGTGCCAGGATTGGAAAAGGGGTTAAAAAGCGTTTGGAAAGGTCTCGCGGAAGAGCCTTTCGGCAAATTCTCTCAGCGAGAGCCCTTCCCTCTTCGCGAGCTTTTCAAGGAGCTTCTGCGCCCTGCTACCGTATTGGGCGGCTTTCTTCTCCCTGTTTGCTATCCACTCGGGGATTCCGAGCCTTAAGGCGAGCCTCCGGAGGATTACCTTCCTCTCCCCTCCTGCTATCTTGAGCTCGCCCGGGGTTCTCAGGGCTATGCTGACGACCGGGAGCGAGAGGAACGGGAAGCGCCCTTCGACCTCGTTGAGCATCGCTATCTTGTCATCGCGTGCGAGGTTCCGCTCGGCTATGTTGAGCAGGTCCTCCCACATGAGCTCTGGTCTCTCGATGTACTTCGCATAGCCCCCGAAGAGCTCGTCCGCCCCCTGCCCGCTCAGAAGAACCTTTACGCCGTCCCTTTTAGCAAGCTCTGTGGCGAAGTAGAGGGGAATCCCTATGGCGAGGTTCATCGGGTTCGGTTCCTCGATGGCGAAGATGACCTTTTTGATGGCCTCTTCCACGTTGTCCAAGTCGAAAACCCTCTCCCTCAGCTCCCAGCCGAAGTAATCTGCCACTTTCCTCGCCCACTCCAAGTCTGGACTGTCCTCTGTTCCGGCGGTGTATAGAACAACGTCCGAGTGCCTCGACGCAAGATAGGTGATGAGCGTGCTGTCGAGCCCGCCGGAGAAGAGTATCCCCGTCCTTTGGGCGCTCCTAAGCTTTACCGCGTAGTCAAGGACGTTTTCAAGTCCCTTTAGAACGCTCTCACCCGAGAGGGGCTTTCCCTTCAGGCATTCCAGTGAGAACAGCCTCGCGCGCCGGATTCCGTCTCCCAGAACGACAAGCTCGCCGGGTTCGACTGGAATTGCCCTCTCCCCAATCGCCCAGAGAACCTTCTTCTCGCTGGCGAAGAAGCCGTTGGGCGAGAAGTAGAGGGGCCTTATCCCCACCGGGTCCCTGAACAGGTAAATCCTCTCTCCGTCGGAGAAGGCCACCGCGTAGTCGCCCTCAAGCCAACGCATTGCCTCCTTGACCGCGTGGGGGAAGCTCAAACCCCTCTCCTTCAAAAACTCGATTAGGCGAAGTATTACCTCCGTGTCAACGTCGCTCTCGAAGGAAACACCCCTCCCCTCAAGGAAATTCCGAATCTGGATGTGATTGTAGATTTCGCCGTTGTGAACGAGGGCTAACTCGTTAACAAAGGGCTGTGTGAAGGTTTTTGAACCGGTCATAGCTAATCTGCACTGGAGGAGGCCTATTTTTCCTTCTGGAACCTCGCTCAGCCTTGAGAAGTCGCTCGACTTGAGCACTCCCCCGTCCGTCCAGACACCGAAGCTGTCTGGTCCGCGGTGCTTTCCGGCTAAGGCCATCCTTATGAGTCTCTCCCTGACCTCACCGATTCCACCGGCGATAAGACACATGCTCTCACCCATCTTCCTTCGAGAGGGAGGAGAAAAGCCTTCGCCCTTTCCACTTGGGAGAGTTTGCAGGGAAAAGAGCGTTTCCTGAACGCCCGTTCACGTCAGGTCTCCGCAGGTGCAGTAATGCTCATAGGCAACCGTCTCAAGTTCGTCAAAGCCTTCCCTCGTTTTGGCCGAGAGGTAGAGAACCCTCGTCGGTGGGGCCAGCTCCGGAAGCGTCGAGCAGAGCTTGTACGCTAAAAGCCCCTGGGTTGAGGGCTCGAGCTTGAGCCTCGCCGTGAGGTATTCAACGTCGTCGAGGTACTTCCTCAGCTCGTCAACGCTGGCCGTGTCTATTTTGCTCAGCGCCGGGACGGTCGTTATGCCGAGCCTGAGGTCTATCATGAGGCCGAAGAAGAGCGCGAAGCAGAAGTCGGTCGGCTTTCTCAGTATCTCCGGCGAGAAGAGGTATACACCCAGGGCGTCGGGAAAGGCCTCCATCAGCTTTACCCCGAACTCGTGGAAGAGGAAGGTCTCCATCTGGCCGGGGGTGTCTATGAGAACGTAGTCGCTTCTCCCGTCGAGCTCCCGGATTCTTTCGGCGTAGTCATTGACCTTCGGAACGAGGAGATCGTAGCTCCTAACTATCGCCCCGTTCGGACCCAAACCTTCTTCCATGAGCTTCCAGGCGGTAACGTCGTCGCGCACATCGACGTCCGGCCGGTAGGGGAGCTTTCTAACGCCCGTGTCGAGGTTGACGTACGAGACCGAGTAACCGTTCTCTTCGAGGTATTTTCCGAACTCGGTCGTTAGGGTTGTCTTCCCGCTCCCGGCGGTGCCTATGAAGGCCAGAATCATCCCATCACCCTCGCCTTGAAGCCCGCTATCCTCACGACCGTCTCGGCCAGCTCGTAGAAGGCCTTCGCACCGTCTGACTCTGGGGCGTACTCGACGACGGGGACTCCCTCAAGCGTCGCCTCCCTGACCTTCGGGTCCTCCGGGACGACGACCAAAAGCGGGACCTCCATGACCTCCTCTGCAACGTCCGGCGGAATGTCGTTATCGCTCCTGCCGTAGCGGTTGAGAACGAAGCCGAGAACGGCCAGACCGGCCTTCTTGAGGACGATTCCAACCTTCATGGTGTCGGTTATGCACGAGATTTCCGGGTTCGTGACGAGGATTACCTCCTCCCCGCTCATCATCGCGTTCATCGCGTCCATCTGAAGCCCCGCCGGGCAATCGATGATAATGAAGTCGTAGTGGGGCTTGAGGGGCTTTATCGTGCCCGGCAAACGCCTTGGGTCTGCCCTTATGACGTGTTCCCAGTCAACGGCCGCGGGAACGAGGTAAACGTTATCGTAGCTCGTCGCGTAGATTGCATCGTTAATCTGGGCCGTTCCGGCCAGAACGTCGTGAATCGTCGTCTCGGCATCGTCTATTCCCATAACAAGGCTCAGGTTCGCCATCGTTAGGTCAGCGTCAATCGCCAGAACCTTGTAGCCCATCTTGCCGAGTGCTATAGAAAGGTTCGCGGTGGTGGTCGTTTTCCCGGTTCCCCCCTTCCCGCTCGCAATCGAGATTAACCGGCCCATCATCCCACCCCTTTAAGGTTGGCCTAAACCTTTATGAACCTTTAGCCTCAGCGAAGAGCGGTGAGAGAGATGAGAGTGTTCGTTCCAGACACGAGCGTGATAGTTGATGGCAGGTTAACGCAGTTCCTCTCAACCCTCGACGAGAAGGTCAAGGTCGTCGTTCCGGAAGCGGTCATAGCTGAGATAGAGCATCAGGCCAACGAGGGGAAGGCGATAGGCCATACGGGCCTTGAGGAGCTCAAAAAGCTCCGTGACATGGCCGACAGGGGAGAGATACTCCTCGAGTTCTACGGCGACAGACCGGAGCTCTGGCAGATTAGGCGGGCCAAGGCCGGCGAGATAGACCACATGGTCCGCGAGACGGCAAAACAGCTCAACGCGACGCTCATCACCGGCGACCAGGTGCAGAGGGACATAGCCATAGCCAAGGGCATCGATGTGATTTATTTAACCGCCAAGAAGGAGGTTCGCCACCGCCTTGAGGACTTCTTCGATGAAACAACGATGAGCGTCCACCTCAAGGCCGGGGTTAAGCCCCTCGCCAAGAAGGGGAAGCCCGGCGAGTGGAGGCTCGTTCCAATCCGCGAAGAACCGCTGAGCGACGAGGAGCTGGAGGAGATAGCGGACGACATCGTTGAGAGGGCAAAGAGAGAGCCAGACAGCTTCATAGAGCTCGACGAGCCAGGAGCCACCGTCGTCCAGCTCAGGAACTACCGTATCGTCATAGCTAAGCCACCCTTCGCCGACAGGATTGAGATTACCGCGGTAAGACCCGTCAAGAAGCTGAGCATAGAGGACTACGAGCTGAGCGAGAAGCTCCTTGAGAGGCTCAAGGACAAGGCCGAGGGTATACTCATCGCCGGTGCTCCCGGTGAAGGAAAGACGACCTTCGCCCAGGCTTTGGCAGAGTGGTACGCGAGCATGGGCAAGATAGTGAAGACGATGGAGAAGCCGAGGGACCTGCAGGTGAGCGAGGAGATAACGCAGTACACCGCCCTGAACGGTAAGATGGAGCTCACCGGTGACATACTGCTCCTCGTGAGGCCGGACTACACGATATTCGACGAGATGAGGAAGACGAGCGACTTCAAGATTTACTCCGACCTCCGCCTGGCTGGCGTCGGAATGGTCGGAGTCGTCCACGCGACGAAGCCGATAGACGCCATTCAGCGCTTCATCGGAAGGGTCGAGCTCGGAATGATACCGCAGATAGTCGATACGGTTCTCTTCATCAAGGCGGGCAGGGTCGCCAAGGTTCTGACGCTCGAGTACCTCGTCAAGGTCCCGAGCGGAATGAAGGAGGAGGACCTCGCGAGGCCCGTCATAGAGGTTCGCGACTTCGAGACTGGGGAGCTCGAGTACGAAATTTACACCTACGGCGAGGAGATAAGCGTCGTCCCGGTCAAGAAGGAGGAGAAGGCCCCTGCCCTGAGGCTCGCCGAGAAGAGGCTCAAGCAGGAGATTAAGAAGTTCCTGCCCGATGTTTACACCGAGGTCGAGATAGTCAGCCCGCACAAGGCCGTGATTTACGCCGACGAGTTCGACATTCCAGCAATCATCGGCAAGAAGGGCAAGCGCATCACCGAGCTGGAGAAGAGGATAGGCATAAGCATAGACGTCAAGAGCTTCGCCGAGCGCGAGGCTGAAAAGCCCAAGGAGAAGATACCCGTCGAGGTCGAGGAGAAGAAGAAAACGATTGTTCTTCGCGTCTCGCCTGACTACGCGAAGAAACCGCTCAAGTTCTACGGTGGCGAGCAGTACGTCTTCACCGCGACGCCGAGCAAGAAGGGCCTCGTCAAGGTCAGCAAGAGCACGCCGATTGGCAAGGAACTCAAGAGGCTCATCCAGGCCGGCATACCAATCTGGGCCAGCACCTGAAGTCCAAAGCTTTTTTAATGCCCCTTCCAATTCTTTTTGGTGGTGTCCATGAAGTACGACGTCGTTATCATTCCGGAGAGCTTCCACAAGTTCGATAAACACAACATAGAGCACATCTGCCCTCCGATGGTCATCGAGGACAGGAGCTACGACATAGCGATGGAGATAGTGAACGGCGTTGATAGGGTCATAAGGGCTAACTTCAACGCGAGCGTCGAGGAGCTTGAGGGCGAGGACTGCGACGTTCTCTACAGGAAGTACACGCTCGAGAAGGACGGCAGGAAGGGAATCGTTCACGTCAAGCTGAGGAGAATAGCCGAGAACTGCCCGCCGGTGGACGGGAACCGCTGTTCGGTCCTCGAGTTCGAGAGGGACGTCGAGTGCATAGTGAAGGCGATAGAGGAGTGCCTTGATTAGGCTCGGTTGCGAGGGTACTCATCACGGTTCAGCTAGCGAAATTATCGTCATCGCCCGTTCAACTTGGGCGCTTTCCTTTTAACGTTTGGGGGTGGACGAATGCTCGTTCTGGCATCGGCTTCACCGAGGAGACGGGAGATACTGTCGCGCTTCATCGCTGACTTTCACGTAATCCCGAGCAACGCCGAGGAGAAGTGCTCCAGCACTGTTCCCGAGGAGTGCGCCGTCGAGCTTGCGGGGCTGAAGGCGCGGGAAGTTTACTCGCGCGTCGGCGGAACGGTCATCGGGGCAGATACGGTCGTCAGCATCGACGGAAGAATTCTTGGGAAGCCAGGGGATGAGAGAGAAGCCTACGAGATGCTCAAGCTCCTCAGCGGAAGGGCTCATCGCGTCACTACCGGTTACTGCATAATCCACGGCGGGAGAGAAATAAGCGGTTTCGTGACGACCGAAGTCAAGTTCAGAAACCTTGACGACGAGCTAATCTGGGCCTACATAAGAACGGGTGAGCCGATGGACAAGGCCGGAGCCTATGGAATTCAGGGAAAGGCGGGCCTCTTCGTTGAGTGGATTAAGGGCGACTACTACAACGTCGTGGGCTTCCCGATGGAGATAATATGGAAGCTCAGGGAGCTCGGTTTTGATGTGTTATCACGCTGAAGCGGGTGGGTTTTTGAAGTGTAGGCATGTCTTGCTCCCATTTCAGTTTTAATCTGTCCTGTGGAGTTTGGAAATTGATTTTTGCTTTTTCATTGGTGTTGCCTCTTGTAATACTTCATGTTATCTAATGTAACTAATTTTCTTCGAAATGCTGAACAAAGCCCCGGGAGTCTATGGATTTGGCCAAAACCTGACGAAATCATGTTTCTCTGGGTTTGGCCTTCTTAGTTGGGTTTGTCTTAAATTTGCTGGCTTATTCTGGCTCTGAAAAACTAATTATTCTCAATGGGGGAGAAGTTTTTGAGTGCCCGTTGAACCTCTACACGCTCCTATTTCCCTTACGGGAGTTTTAATTCACGGGCTCAGGTGGCTCCTTTTTGGGAAATCTCCAGAAAGTCTTAAATATCCGGTAATCCTTCTTTCTTCGTTGGGCGAAAGAATGAATTTCGCGCCCTGTTGCAATAAGACTCTAGGAGAATTGAAAGGGAATAACGGATCCCACAATCGCACCAACGACAGCTCGTTGCAATAAGACTCTAGGAGAATTGAAAGTCGAAGCATACTTAGAAGGCTACGGAGCGTTGTTTATCGGTTGCAATAAGACTCTAGGAGAATTGAAAGACTTTAATCTGTTTTATCAGCTTAGCGGATAGTAGGGTGTTGCAATAAGACTCTAGGAGAATTGAAAGGCACTTTCGGGATTTCGGCGATTAGCTTCGCGACGGCCGTTGCAATAAGACTCTAGGAGAATTGAAAGCGAGATTGGTCGGGTTGGAGGTGAGCACATCAACGAGGTTGCAATAAGACTCTAGGAGAATTGAAAGTAATGTGCTCTTTCATTTCTTCTTCGTCCATTCCCTGCATCGTTGCAATAAGACTCTAGGAGAATTGAAAGACGCGACTTTTAGCGTTGTGAACTCGACGAATTCAGAAGTTGCAATAAGACTCTAGGAGAATTGAAAGAGAGTGAAACTTTTCAAGATAATCCAACTGCCGCACCCGTTGCAATAAGACTCTAGGAGAATTGAAAGGATTTCACGGCGCTTCTGAGTGTACAGGAAGTCGAGGGTTGCAATAAGACTCTAGGAGAATTGAAAGTAGACTTCGACAGCGACGACTTGAGTTACCTGCGGGGTGTTGCAATAAGACTCTAGGAGAATTGAAAGGCTTTGGCGCACGAGTGACCTCATCGCGATGGTGCGGAGTTGCAATAAGACTCTAGGAGAATTGAAAGCTGACCGTAGCGAACGACGGTGTAAGCGAGGACGCCAGTTGCAATAAGACTCTAGGAGAATTGAAAGACATTAAACCGTTGCTAACAGGTGCAAAAATAACAAAGTTGCAATAAGACTCTAGGAGAATTGAAAGATTGAGGGCTATATAGACAGCTTAGGAATCTATATGGGTTGCAATAAGACTCTAGGAGAATTGAAAGGATGGCATAGTGCAGAAAGCCGGGGTAGTTCCATGCCTGTTGCAATAAGACTCTAGGAGAATTGAAAGGTTCGTGTTTGGATATATCGGGAACGACTACGAGGTTGCAATAAGACTCTAGGAGAATTGAAAGAGGCGATAGTCGGTAAAATCGTTAAGAAGGGAAAGCTGTTGCAATAAGACTCTAGGAGAATTGAAAGTTTGTTGGCCTTTAAGATGTTCTGATAGGCCTTTTCTGTTGCAATAAGACTCTAGGAGAATTGAAAGGTGGCGAAGTTAAAGGCCCTGGCTATGGGGAGTGATGTTGCAATAAGACTCTAGGAGAATTGAAAGGTAAAATTTGATGCTCATCCCGTACGCGTTTTGGATGTTGCAATAAGACTCTAGGAGAATTGAAAGGCAGGCTTGCATACATGCCCTCATTCAGAATTGCCAAGTTGCAATAAGACTCTAGGAGAATTGAAAGGATGAAGTCAGCGTTCGCAGTGGCCATGATGGCGCTGTTGCAATAAGACTCTAGGAGAATTGAAAGGGTCATAAAGGTGGGGAACTCCCTCGCGGTAACGGTCGTTGCAATAAGACTCTAGGAGAATTGAAAGTCGCCCGGACCGCCATCTCGTCGGCGAGGTCCACCTCGTTGCAATAAGACTCTAGGAGAATTGAAAGCCCTAGAGAGTTGTACCAAAAGCTTAATCCTCTCATGTTGTGTATTGAATCTCATGAAGAGGCTTGGCATCGCGCTCCTACTCCTCGTCCTCCTCGCGTTCCTGTGGAGCATACACGTCAAGGTCGTTGAAAACCGGGCTCCTAATCACACCGTTGCCCCGGCCACTAATTGGTCCGCGCAATCGCTCGGAGAAGAGCCTATAACGGCTCAGCAGTACGAGAAGCTCCTGGGCGTTGGAATCGACGTTGACTGGATGAGCTTCGCGAGGGCTCACCGCTACTACTTCTACTGGCGCTCTAAGGGTGTGAATGTGCCAGAATACTTCAAGAAAGCCGGGTTTTCCAACGTCAGGATACGCATCGGTGCCGACGTCGTGAGCAACAGGACCGCGTTGGTTCAGCTCGGCGAGATAGTCAACGACACCCTCAGAGCGGGACTCATACCTATTATCACCTACACGGCACCGGAGCTGAGGAACGACCCGACGAGCGAGAAGGCCCAAGAGCACTTCGTCCTCTGGTGGAGGACCGTCGCCGAGTACTTCAAAGGAACCTCCTACCTCCTCTCCTACGACCTCCTCATCGAGTCGAGCGGGCCGATAAAGGACTATCCCAACGTCCTCAACAGGGTCTACGCCCAGACGATAAGAGAAATCCGGGAGATAGACCCCTACCGGCTGGTTTTCGTGACCCCTGCGCGGGTTTCAAGCCCCTTCTACCTCAGGTACCTCAACGTTACCAACGACGGCTACACCCTCGCCGAGTGGCACGTCTACGCCGGTGGCCCGAAGCACTGCACCTACAACACCACCCTCATAGAGAGCGCGATAAACGCTTCTCTTGCTTGGTCAAAGGAGACTGGAATTCCCACGTGGGTTGGTGCGTGGAGGCCGTTCTGGTTTTCAAAGAAGAATAAAAGCGTTCAGTGCCCGATTCAGGCTGACGTGGACTTCGGGAAGGTCATGGCTTCGGCCCTCTGGAACGCCGGAATCCCCTACGACGTCAACGCCGACGTCTGGTTCTTCAACATTGAGAACTTGACGTGGTATAAGGACAGGCTCCCGGTTCTGAGGGCAGTTCTTCACCCCTCGTCCTCAATGTAGGGGGCGGTTATGACTTTCCTTATCTCCCTCGCCTTCTTTTCGCCTATCCCCTCGACCTCCTTGAGCTCCTCTTCCGTTGCTGTGAATACCCGCTCGACGTTGCCGAAGTGCCTCAGCAGGCGCTTGGCCAGCGTCGAGGAGACGTTTGGAAGGCCCTCCACGATTAGGCGCTGCCTCTCAGCCAGGGTTAGGGCCTTCTTCTCGCTCCTCAGCCTCACCTCCTTCTTCCGCTCCTCCTGCTCACGCTTGGCGAGGAGGTAGATGAAGCTCGCCGTTTCCTCCTTCCCCGAGGAGAAGAGCACCGGAACACCCCAGTCAACGGTTACCGAGGCTATGGCCCCCCTAATCGCGTTGGGGTGGACGTTCCTGATGCCGTAAAGCTCGCCCTCGATGATTATCACCGGCTTCTCGTAGGCCCTCTTGAGCCGCTCCACCTGGTCGAAGAGCCTGCCGTCTATGATTGACTGTATGAAGTCGTTGGCGCTCTTCCGCTCTATCCCCACCTCCTCGCTGACGACGTAATCTGCAACGTCAAGGGTTTTGACCTCAATCTCAGCCCCAAGCTCCTTCAGAATCTTCGGCACTCCACTCCTGAGCTCGCGCGAGTCAACGTAAACGACGATCTCCTTTGGCTTTCTCACGAAGATGGGCTTAACCGGAATTTCCCCGCTCTTGCCTTCCGCTTTTCTCTCCTCTTCTGGAATCTGCGAAGCTTTTGATTCGGCCTTTTTCTCCGATTCTTTTGCCTTCTCCTCGCTCCCGACCTTCTTGCTCTTGCCAACCTTCAGGAACGCATCAAGGGGTTTTATGGCTCCCACCTCAACCCTCTCCCGGCCTTTTGATTCCCTCTCAAGCTTTGATTCGAGCTCCCTCGCGACTTTCCTTATCGCCTCGAACATGCCCTTCTCCTTCCTCCGGGAGCTCCAGTAGTAGGCCTCGTCGCGCGTTCCCTTGGCCATTAGGATTACCACCTTTCCGGGCCTGTGTCTTCCGGTCCTGCCACGGCGCTGAATGCTCCTTATTGCTGAAGGCACAGGTTCGTAGAAGACGACCAGATCAACCTCGGGAACGTCCAGCCCCTCCTCGCCGACACTCGTCGCAACCAGAACGTTGAACTCACCGCGCGAGAACCTGTCCAAAACCTCTTTCTGCTCCCTCTGGCTCATCCCCCTGTCCGTTCCCCTGCTCGCCTGCCCTATGAAGCGCTCCACCGAGATGCCCATTTCCCTGAGCTCCTCGACTATCTTCCTGCCCGTGTCCCGGTAGTTCGTGAAAACGATTATCTTCGAGTCCGGCTTTTTCTCGAGCTGCTTCCAGATAAGCTCCTTCAGCTTCTCCATCTTCGGGTGGTCGAGGCCAAGTTCCTTCGCCTGAACGAGGAGGTAAGTGACCTTCCTCATGCGCGGGTCTTCCATGAGCTCTCTACCGGACTTTGAGCGGTCCTCGCGGAGTTTCTTGAGGTAGCTCCTGAGTGCAGTTAGTCCCTGGGTCTCCAAAAGTTCAATCGCGTGGTGGAGCTTCATGGCCTTGGCCTGGTGCTTCTTGAGGTAGCCGATGGAGTAGTCCCCTTTGGCCATCGCTTGGTTTATCTTTGAGCCCGCCTGAAGGACCTCCCTCTTCGAGATGTCCGGTGAGGAGGAGCTCACAAGCCCGGCATCGGCGAGGGGCTTTAGGGAATCCCTGAGCATCTCGCGCAGGATTTTCCTAACGTCCTTGTAAATGCCCGGCAGTTCAACCTTAACCCAGTCGAAGGCTATCCTCTGGACGTAGGGCTTGACGTCCGGCGAGCTCTCGGTTCTAACTTCTATGCGCTCTATCCCGAGGTTCTCAACTATCTCGCGAATCTTCTCCTCGTCGCTACCCGGCGATGCAGTTAACCCGAGGACGAGCGGGTGCTTTGCAGTTTTGAGGTACTCCTTCGCTATGAAGACGTAGGCGTAGTTGCCAACGGCCCTGTGGGCCTCATCGACGACGAGCAGGACAACATCTTCCAGCGAAATCCTGCCCGTTAGAACGTCGTTTTCAACGGTCTGGGGAGTGGCAGTGATGACAACGCTCTTCCTCCAGAGCTCGGCTCGCTTCTCGGGGGAAAGCTCACCGGTGAGGACGTTAATCTTCTCGGGCGGAAGGTTGAAGAGTCGCCTGAAGCTCTCGGCGTGCTGCATCGCCAGAGGCTTTGTCGGAGCCAAGAAGAGGACCTTTCCTCCGTACTTCGAGAGCCTGTAGTCCGCTATGAGCATCGCTATGAGCGTCTTTCCTAAGCCGGTAGGCAGGACAACGAGGCAGTTCCGCTCCTTACAGCGGGCGTAGATTACTTCCTGGTAAACGCGGGGCTCGATTAAATCCCTGCGAAGATAGGACATGATGGGCCCTTCGGCGGCGAACCATAAAAGCTTTCCGAGTGGAGCATTGTTGAAGAAATGCCTGTTGGGGCTTAGAAGTGCTGACCGTCATGGAAGCGCTATCCTTAACAGCGGCCCAACGGTCGTGGCAATAACGCTCGACTTTGAGGGGCCTACGAGGAGGATGAGATTGTTAAATGCTGGAATTGCCTTCAAGAGCACCATTCCGAGTGCGATAAGTTTGAAAGCTGGGCTGAGCTTTTCCAATCTGATTGAAATCGCTATGACACCGGCCCCGAGTGCCGTGAAGAGAGCGTAGCTACCGAAGAAGAGCGCCGGGTTCTTGAGTCTCTCAGCTATTACCCCGTTGGCTTCAGCAAAGCCCAACCTAACACCGAACCATGTTGTAAGGGCATCGACCAGTGCAAACAGTACGAAGAGGAGCACGTAGGTTCTCGCCTTCATCGTTCGGTTTTTCGTTTGAATCCTTAAATACTTTTCTCGCTAGTCAGAACCTGCATATGTAGGTGCCTATGCAGGTGCGCAGTGGCTTTTTCAACAGGGGGCGGAGGTGTGAACATGCTCCTGACGAGGCACGCCGAGGAAAGGCTCGTGAAGAGGCTGGCAAAGAGGAGGAAGCTTGAGCGGGTCTACTCGGAACTCTGGGCGTTCCTCGACCGCTCGCGGAGGATTGACGTCAACGAGCGCGTTGTAATCTTCACCGACGGTAGGAAGAGCCTCGTCTGTGCCAGGCTCGACTGCGAGAGGCTTCCTCTGGAGGAGATTAAAGAGCGCGTTGAGGGCCTGAAAGGGACTTACCGGTGCGTCTTTTCGGATAAGAGGCTCGCGAGGGAAACATCCCCAATCAAGTTCCTTTCTGAGATTCCTGATGGTGTTTACTGCTTCTACATCAACAGGGAAAAGCGAAGCCTCTACATAGGGAGAGAGGAGCCTTTACTCGCGATAACGCTGAGACCAGCGAAAAGAAGGGAGCGGGAAAAGGTTAACAGGGAATCGAGTGAAACTTAGTTGGGTGAAGGGGATTGAGCATCGGGAGCGATGCATCGTTTCGAAAGGTTGAGGTTCCAATCCCTCCAGAGTTCAAAACCTTGGCGCGAATCAGGGGCGTTTCTGAGGAACGCTTAGTTAGGGCTGTCCAGCGGTTTCTCGTCCTTGAGGCGATATCCATGAATTCCGAACTCGAGCTCCGAGATGCAATGGAGCTTTCAAAGAAATTGCTGAAAGGGAAATTTGGGTTATGGCCCCCGTGGAGTTTCTGAAGTGGATAAAGGAAAGGGTCTAGCTCCCGCTCTTTGCGGTCTCAACCATCGGCACGACCAGTATCTCCCCAAAGGGCTCCTCCTGAACGAGGTCGACCTTGCCCATATTGGCTAAAAACAGCAGGTAGAGGAAGGTCCTCGCGATGACCTTGGGCGTGTTGTCAAAGACCAAATCCCAGAACTTTATGGGCTTCCTCGTTTCCTCGTAGAGCTTTCTGACTATCTCGTAGAGCCTGTTGACATGCTTCTCGATGTCAACGCGGAAGTCGTCAACTACGAAAATCTCCTCATCAATCTCCTCACGCTTCCTCTTCCTCGGCTTCCTCCTCTCGGCTTCCTCAAGCGCGTCCATCAGCGCCTCAAGGAGGTCATCAAAGGTGTAGTAGCGCTCCACCCTCCTGAGTGGAGGCGCTAAGGGCTCAACCTCGACGCGAATCCTCTCTTCCTCTTCTTCCTCCTCGTTCTCCTCTCCCTCGTAGAGCAGAGCCTCGCTCTTCATTCTGACGAGGATTGAAGCCGCCAAGATTGCCCTCGCCGAAACGCGGAGGTCGAGCTCCTTCATCTCCCTGAGCCTTTGAATGTACTTCTCGGTCAGATCAACGATGTCGATGTTCCACGGGTCAACGCGCCCCATCTGGACGAGTTGGAGCAGTATGTCAATCGGGGTGATTTCCTCTTCCCTTCTCGATTCCATCGTCAGCCCTCCAGACGGCCGAACATCTCCCTGTGCTCCTCGTCGCTTCTCCGCCTGATTTCCTCGAGGATTTTTCTGGCCTTCTCGAGGCTGAGCGAGACGACCTTTGAGACGCCGTTCCTCATCGTTACTCCGATAATCCTGTCCGCGTTGGCCATCATGACGTCGCGGTGAGTTATTATAATGAACTGGCTCTCCTGCGAGGCTTCCTTAATCAAATCCGCCACGCGCTTGACGTTGGCATCGTCGAGGTGGGCATCTATCTCGTCGAGGAGGTAGAATGGCGCTGGTTTGTAGCGCTGTATCGCGAAGACGAAGGCGAGCGCTATTATCGCCTTCTCGCCACCGCTCATCGCCTCAATCCTCTTCACGTCCTTGCCGGCCGGCTTCGCCTCAATCTCAAGGCCGCCCGCGAACGGGTCCTCTGGATTCTCAAGGATTAGTTTGGCCTCGCCTCCCGGCGAGAGCTTGGCAAAGAGCTCCGAGAAGTTCTTAGCTATGGCCTCGAGCGTCTGCAGGAACACCTGCTTCTTCTGGCCCTCTATTTCCTCTATGAACTCCTCTATGCTCTCCTTCTCGGCCAGAACCTGCTCGCGCTTGCTCTTGAGCTCGAGGTATCTCCTCTCAACGACCTCGAAGTCCTCGATGGCCTTCATGTTAACCGGCTCGAGGGCGCGTATCTCTTCCTCCATGCGCTCAATCTCTTCCCTTAGGGCCTCAAGCTCTAGCGGGATTTCCTTTATCGACTTAATCAGCTTCGCGTCGAAGTGCTTGAGCTCGGCCCTCTTTTCCTTGAGCGTCGTCTCGGCCTGCGCGAGCTTTATCTTGAGGGTGTTGACCTCTATCCTGAGCTCCTGGAGCTTCGAGCTCAGCTCGTCCTTCTCCTTCCTCAGCTCGGCTATCTCCTTCTTCAGCCTCTCGCGCCTCTCGCGGAGCTCCTTTAGTTCGTCCTTTACGTTCTCCTCGGCCTTCTTCAGCTCCTCGAGCTCGGCCTCGAACTTCTTTATGGCCTCCTCGTTCTCCTTTATGTTGGCCTGGAGGGCGTTTATTCTGTTGATTAAGCCCTCGATTTCCTCCTCAAGGTCGGCCTTCCTCGGGAGGAGTTCCTCGTTTATCCTGCTCTCAAGGCTCTCGAGCTTGCTCTCAACCCTGCTGAGCTCCTCCTTGAGCTTCGCAATCTGACCCTCAACCTCCCTAATCCTCGCGTTTAATTCTCTCGCCTCGGGGTTGTCGAGGGCCTTCCTGAGCTTCTCCCTCTTCTTCTCGAGCCTCTCAATCCTTCCGCGGAGCTTCGCCATCTCGCCCTTTGCCTCTTCGATTTTCGCGGTGAGGGTCTCTATGAGCGTCTCGCTCTCCTCGATTTCCTCTCTGAGCGATTTGTCCTCAGCCAAAAGTCTCTCAAGGTCGCGCTGGAGAACCTGTAAATCCTTTGACAG
The DNA here is from genome assembly GCF_054657655.1 of Thermococcus prieurii. Taxonomy (NCBI): domain Archaea; kingdom Methanobacteriati; phylum Methanobacteriota; class Thermococci; order Thermococcales; family Thermococcaceae; genus Thermococcus; species Thermococcus prieurii. The sequence goes on from NZ_BAAHYH010000002.1 coordinate 49,663, forward strand.
CTCGCTCTTCCTCATGCGGAGCTCGAAGAGCGTGTTCTCGATGCCTTTCCTCTCGGCCTTCAGCGAGTTTACCTCCGCCTCGAGTGCCTCCTTCTCGCGCTCAAGCCTCTCCACCTTCGCTTTAATCTCATCAACGTTGACCCCGAGCCTGCCCCTCGGCCTGTAGTGGCCACCGGTTATTGCCCCGCTCCTCTCGAGCAGTTCACCTCCGAGGGTTACCATTCTGACCTTCCCTATGCCGACGCTTCTAGCTTCGCTCATGTCCTCGACGATGAGGGTGTCGCCGAGGGCGTACGCTACCGCGTTCCTGAAGCGCGGGTCGTAGCTCACAACGTCCATGGCGGGGATTCCGAGGGACGGCCTCTCGCGCATCGAGCGGGGCTTTATCTTGTTGAGCGGGAGGAAGGTTAGCCTTCCGAGCTTTTTCTCCTTGAGGAGTTTTATGGCCTTTTCAGCAACGCGGTCGTCCTCCACAACCACGTTATTGTAGTTCCCTCCGAGGGCCACCTCGACCGCCAGGGCGTATCTTCCGTCCTTAACGGTTATCAGCTCGCCGAGCGTGCCGTACAAACCGGGAATGTTGCTCCTTTTTAGGAACTCCACAGCCCTGTTTCCGCGGACTTCCCTCTGCGCCTCGGCTTTTATGAGCTCCTCCTTGGCCGTTGCAAGCTCGGGCTCGAGCTTCCTGAGCTTCTTTGTCTTCTCCTCGAGTTCCTTCTCAAGCTTCCTGAGCTTCGCTTCCGCCTTCGAGAGCTTTCCTTCGACTTCCGAAAGCTCGGAACGCTTCTCTTCGAGGGCCTTCTTCGTTTCTTCAATCCTCTCGCGGAGGGCGTTTCTCTTAAGGTTGGCCTGCGTTATCCTTGCCTTCGCCCTCTCGATTTCCTCGGTGAACTTCTCAATCTCGCTCTCCTTCATATAGAGGCCTTTCTTAGCCTTCTCGAGCTCCTCGACGACCCTGTCGAACTCCTCCCTGGCTAAAGAATAGCGCCTGTCAATCTCGCCGAGCTTCACGACGAGCTCGTTCCTGCTCGCCTCGAGGGTTTTTATGTCGGCCAGGAGCTTCTCTCTCCTCTTCGACCAGCGCTTTATCGCGTTCCTGCTCTTCTCTATCTCCTCTCCGATTCTCTTGAGCTCGTCCTTGGCCTTCTTCAGCCTCCGCTGGCTCTCCTCGATTTCCCGGTTGGCGTTCTCGATGTTCCTCCTCGCCATCTCAATCTTCGACTTTACCTCGCTTATTTTTCTCGTGACCTCGAGTATTCCGTCCTCGCTCTTCTCCTCGAGTTCCCTTTCGACTTCGGCGAGCTCTTTCTCCTTTGCGACTATCTCCTTGGCGATTTCCTTCAGCTTCGCGTTCAGGGCCTCGACCTCGGCCTCTATCTCCTTATCTCTCGCGCTCTCGTCCTCTATAAGCCGTTCAAGCTTCTTTATCTCGCCGAGGAGGAGAGTGACTCTGGCCCTCTCAACACGCTCCTTCAGGTCGAGGTAGCGAAGGGCGTCGTTGCGCTCCTTCTCAAGCTTGTCGAGCTGGGCCTTAACTTCCCTTATAAGCAAATCAACGCGTGCGAGGTTTTCTTCGGCCTGTTTGAGCTCCTTCAGGGCCCTCTCCTTCTTGGCGTCGTATTCGGCTATTCCCGAGATGTCGTCTATGATGAGCCTCCTCTCGGTGGGAGACATCTTGATGAACTTCGTTATGTCCCCCTGGAGGACGATGTTGTAACCCTCGGGCGAAATCATCGCCGCGCTCAGGAGGTCTATTATCTCGCTCCTCGTGGCTCGCTTTCCGTTGAGCCAGTAAGTGCTCCTGCCGTCCTTGTAAACGCGCCTCTTGATTACAACTTCGTCCTCGTCAACAGGGAAGCCCCTGTCCTCGTTGTTGAAGTACATCGCAACTTCGGCGTACTTGGCTGGAGGTTCACTCTTCGAGCCAGCGAAGATTAGGTCGCTTATCCTGCTGGCTCGCATTGCCTTGGCTGAAAGGCCCCCGAGAACGAAGAGAACAGCGTCACCGATGTTGCTCTTTCCAGAACCGTTGGCCCCAACGATTGCGGTGAATCCCTTTGCGAGCGGAACGACGACCTTTTTGTTACCGTAGGATTTGAAGCCCTTCATTTCTATCTTCTCAATGTAAGGCATAGCTCACACCTAAGTGGAGAAGGGGAAAGGATGATATATAAACCTCACTCAACGATTCTCTTCAGCATTGCGAGGACCCGCTCATCAATGCCATCGCTGACGGTGACGTAGAAGTTTGAGTTGGAAAGAAGGGTCATGTCCCTAAGCTTTCCTACGAAGCGGAGGGTCCTCTCAAGCCCGTTTTCGAGCAGGAGATATTCAAAGGCATCGAGGATTACGTTCCTGGCGCCTTTGGAGAGGGAGTCCCAGACCCTCTGCTCTATGACGTAGAGGTTTGTGGGTTCAACCGCCTGGGGATGCCTAACCCGGGTGACCCAGATGTGAATAACGTTCGAATCGGAAACCTCTCCAGGCATCTTTCTCGTTATGAGTACCTTCTCATCCGGGATTGACCTTAACACCGTGGAAAGTCGGCGGTAGTCGAGAACCGTTTGAAGTCCGCCCCTACTTTTACCCCTCAGGAACATGGGGCATCACTTCTCGATGTACATTGGAACTCATAGGAACATTAAAGCAAATCTGATGGCACTTCTGATAATCTCCTTATAAATGTTACTGGTGACCCCAATAACAACATTATATGATAGTGCAAAAGAAAAAAGACGCTCTCAAGTCATCAGGGGATTTTATCATCTCCTCTCACAGAGTTCGAGAAGCACACCGGTTACGGCCTTCGGGTGGACGAAGGCTATCTTGGCCCCTCCGGCACCTATCCTCGGCTCCTCGTCTATGAGGCGGTAGCCCTTCTCCTTGAGCTCCTTGAGATGCTCCTCGATGTCTGTAACGCCGAGGGCGATGTGGTGTATTCCCTCACCGCGCTTGGCTATGAACTTCGCTATCGGCGAGTCCTCGGCCGTGGGTTCCAAAAGCTCAATCCTGCTCTCGCCGATGTGGATTATTGCCGTCCTAACCTTCTGGTCTGGCACTTCCTCGATTTCCTCAACTTTCAGGCCAAGGCCCTCCCAGACCTTTACCGCCTCCTCAAGGTTCTTAACGGCTATACCAACGTGGTCTATCTTCTTGAACATGGGATCACCTCCAGATGTCCTCCTTAAGCTTCTCCATCACGATTTGAGATGCCGAATAGGGGTCGAGCTTCCTCTCAACGACCTCCTCGATGAGCTCCTTCGCCTCTCCCTTCGCGAGCCTCTCCTCCACCTTGCTCGCTATCGTCGAGGCGATAATCGTCTTCACTTCCTCCCTCGCGCGGAAGGCCCTCCTCTCCCTCAACCTTCCGCTCTCCTCCATGTGCTTCCTGTGCCTCTTTATCGCCTCCCAGAGGGGCCTGACGCCCTTGAGGGTGAAGGCTGTGGTCTCGACTACCGGGGGCTCCCAGCCGATTTGCTTCCACTTCTCCCTCTCGAACTCGAGTGCCATCTTGAGCTCGAGGTAGACCATCTCAACGCCTTCCCTGTCGGCCTTGTTGATGGCGAATATGTCTGCAACCTCCATGAGGCCGGCTTTAATGGCCTGAACCTCGTCGCCGAGGCCCGGAACGGTTACGAGAACGACGGTATCCGCGGTTTTGACGATGTCAACCTCAATCTGCCCGACCCCAACGGTTTCGACGAATATCAGGTCGTAGCCTGAAGCGTCCAGAACCTTAACCGCGTCGTTAGTAGCTTTCGCCAGACCGCCGAGGGAACCGCGTGTCGCCATGCTCCTGATGAAGACCCCGGGGTCGGTCGAGTGCCTCTGCATCCTCAGCCTGTCGCCGAGCAGTGCACCCCCGGTGAAGGGCGACGTCGGGTCTATCGCTATGACACCGACCCTATGCCCCTCGTCCCTGGCAAGCTTGATGAGTTTGTCGAGAAGGGTTGACTTTCCCGAGCCGGGGGGTCCGGTTATACCGACGACGTAGGCCTTCCCCGTGTGGGGATAAATCCTCCGTATTATCTCCCTTGCCTTTTCCTCGTCGTTTTCAACGAGGGTTATCAGCCTTGCTATGGCCTTCTTATCGCCCGATAGTGCCGACTGAATGAGGGACTCGAGCGTCATTTTCATCACTGGAGAAATTATCCAGAGGGAGAATATAAAGTTAAGCCTTGAAGCGCTTGAGGTTCTCGACGGCCCTGTCAACGAACTCTATCACCGTTCTCAGGGGCGTTCCCGGGCCAAAGACCTCCGCGACGCCCACCTTCTTCAGCTCCTCCGCGTCGTCGGGCGGGATTATTCCGCCGGCGAAGATTACGACGTCCTCGTTCGGCTTTATGCCCCTCTCCTCAAGGAGCTTGATAATCTTCGGAATAAGGACCATGTGGGCACCGGAGAGAATGCTTATCCCAAGGACGGCGGCATCTTCCTGAATAACCGTCTCGACTATCTGCTCGGGGGTCTGCCTGATTCCCGTGTAGATAACCTCGTATCCTGCTTCCTTCAGGGCTCTCGCCACAACCTTGGCTCCCCTGTCGTGACCGTCAAGACCGGGCTTCGCTATGACGACGCGAACCTTTGAGCGCTCGACCATTGACACCACCGGGTAGGGTTTCTTTCTTGTCGTATTTAAAGGTTGTCAAAACTCAAGGTTTAGCTTTACGTTGGATTTTTTGTCCACAAGCTTTTTTAAAGCCCCAGAATAGCCCTGAACATGCTTCACGATTCGCACACTCACACGCTCCACTCGGACGGCCTCGGAGAGGTCTTTGAGAACATCGCGGAGGCCGAGCGGAAGGGTCTCTCGCTCGTCGCGATAACGGACCACAGTCACTACCTCCTGCGGGGCAACTTCAACGCTTACCTGAGCGAGATAAGGCGCTGGAGCGAGGATAGCGAGATAACGGTTCTGGCCGGAATCGAGGGCAATATAACTCCCAACGGCGTTGACGTGCCGGACTGGATAGCTAAAAAGCTCGATTTCGTGATAGCGAGCGTTCACGAGTGGGTTGATAGACCAGAGCAGTACGTCGAGCTCGTCAGGGTCGCCCTCCTCGATGAGAACGTCGATGTAATAGGCCACTTCGGGGCGAGCTTCCCCTACATAGGTTACCCTTCATGGGAGGACCTCCTTGAACTCATCGCCCTCGCCGAGGAAAGGGGAAAGGCCTTTGAGATAAGCTCCCGCTACCGTGTTCCGGATTTGGAGTTCGTGAGGGAGTGCATAAAGAGGGGCGTTAAGCTGACCTTCGCCAGCGACGCCCACAGGCCGGAGAAGGTTGGAAACGTCGGCTGGAGCTTGGCGGTCTTCCGAAAATCCGGCGGAGAGATTGAGGATTTGCTCTTTGCTCCCTACCTGTGATTCCGGCCAATGAGGAAGAGCCCAGCGGACCAATTGGTAGGGTGCGGGGGAGGATTCCGAGGCCGTGCACAAGGTTTTGAAGATGAAAGTGAGACCCCACGAAAAGACGGAGGGTTTATTTTCATGCCGGCTTGGAAAAGGTGTTTAGCTTGGAACGCGCCTGGAGGGCGTTAATGAAGGAAACACGCTTAAAACTGGCAAGTTTGAGAGTAAAACCCTTATGAAACAATCCATTCAAAAGGCATGCCCACTTTGATGAAACTTTTCATCAAGAAAAGTTTCCCGCCAGCGCTTTCGTCAGAAAGGGCTGTGACTGTGCCCCCGGGGAGCGAAGGGGACTCACGGCTCGCCGAGGCGCTCATCCCCCGCGGTTTCCCGGGGGCGGCTTAAGTTACGGACTTCCGCTTAAATCGTTAGCGGTTCACTATCGAGCTGACTCCGGAGGCGGCGAGGATGAGGACCTCGAACGTCCTGTAGGCTTCCTCAACGTTCTTTGCCTCAAAGCGGACGGTCTTTCCGTCGAGCCTCTCGACGAAGGGCAGCAGTTCAGCGACCTCCGCGTAGGCGCTGTTGAGGAAGCGGAGCTTGACCTCGACCGGCCTCTCGGTTTTCAGTGGCCTAACTTCACCGCGCTCGACGCGCCTGAAGGCCTCAAGGGTTCCTTCGCGGAGGAGCCTCTTTATCCCCTCCATTCCTGGACTCACTGCCGAATACCTGCCGAGGCTCTCCTTCAGCGGAACGCCGACCGCCCAGGGGAGATGAGTCTTCACGTCCGTTTCTATCAGCACTTTGTCCCCGGCGACCATCGCCACAGGGATTCCCCACTCGCCGAGAAGGTAGGCGTTCAAAAGGGTCTCGCTGACCTCAACGCCGTTTATCTCAAGCCTGTCAACGGTCCCGCTGCTGTAGGTGTGGTCGAACGTAGCGTGGCCGGTTCCGGCCTTGGCGTGGTAGCCGAGGAAGATTGCGAAGTCCGAGCCCTTCGCCCCGGCGACCATGCTCAATGGCCTCGGAAAGCCCCGGACGAGCTTGATGTAGTCGGGAGTTTCGTCCACGAGGATGTTCACCATCGGGCCGTGGCTGTCCGCTATGACAATCTCATCAACCCCGAGCTCGTGATGGAGCGTCTCGGCGACGACCCTTACCACCTCGGTCGCTATCTTCCTCGCTTCCGCGTAGAGGGTGCCCTTCACGAAGAGGTGCTCCCTGCTGACGATATGAGGTAAACCCTCAAGGTCGAGAGAAATGAAGGCCCTCATGGCAATCACCAGAGGGATATAGAAGCGCTGAGATAAAAATCTACCGGACCCGTAATAACTCTTGGGAATATTCTCCTCAGAAACCGATAATCCCCGCTCATGAAAAAGGTTTTATAGGTCTTTTTTCAAAGAATAAAGCGGTGATGGATATGCAAATCCTTGAAGTTAACATGAGACTCCCCTACCGCGAGAGGGGGAACGTTTTGGGTCGTCTCCTTTCCAAGGTCTCTGGCAGGATTAAGGACATACACTTCCTTCCGCCCGACGCTACGGGCATGTCCGAGGTTAGGATGGAACTCGTTGGTGGTAAGGAGCTCATTCAGGAGTTCAGAAAAATTGTAAAGGATGGAAGGCTCTCGTTCAAGGTGCTTTCCGAAGCCTGATTCTTTTTACATTGCGCTCAGCGCCACCCAGACAAGGAACATTGTCCCTATGACGTCGCTGAGCGTCGTAACGACTGGAATCGCCACGTTGTCCGGGTCCCAGTTGTACTTGTCCGCCAGTATCGCTACGACGAGACCTATCAACATGGCCACCAAGATTACAACTGGAAAGCCGAGTACGAACTGCCAGAGGATTCTCGCGGGCCGGTGGATGTAGTGAATAACCACCCACATTGAGATGAGGTTCGTCAGATAGCCGATTATCGGCGCGAGGATTAGGAGGACTATGAAGTCGTAGAGCGTTTCCCTGCTCTTGACTGCTTCTACACCTTCAAGGTGGATTTTTGTTGAAACCCTCGCCGCTATTATCGAGCCGAAGTTTCCCATGCTGTCGTTCACACTCGGCCACATGACGCTGACGATGATTACCGCGTTGATGATTTTCTCGTAAGTGACGAGCAGGCCTCCGGTTACGGTTTCTATGAGCGCCATGGCTCCAATGACTGCCGCGAGCTCCCCAAAAGCTCGCTTGTGTTCGTGCCTGAATTTGGCTTTCAGAGCAAGCAATACGAGGATTCCAAGCATCGTAAAGGCCAAGATGTAGAACGGAATCGGATGGTGGAGATAGAGCAGGGCAAAGTAAACCATCGTTGGCATCGTTATAAGGTCCGCAAGCGAACTTATCAGCGGTGCGGCTATCAGGTCCGGGTCGTAGCCTCGCTTAAATGGAATTATCGTTATCGCCGCCGTACCGTAGCCGAGGATAACCCCTATGAAGATTGCAGACGCGATAACCATGAGGAGCACTATAACGTTCTGAATGAAGTTATGTATCAGAAACAGGCCGACGACCCAGAGAACTATCAGGGGAATCTTACTGCTGAGTATCGCCATAACTATCTGAGTAGTTACCTCGGGGTCTCGGATGCTCTCTATGAGACCGAGGTTGAGCTTGGTCGTGAAGCGGGACGCGAGGGCAGAGAAGATGTTGCCCCTCAGGTCCATAAGGCCGGGCATGATGAAGACCAGAATCGGGAAGTAGCTCATTATCGTGTTCCAGTTCTTACCAAGAACAGCGCCACCTACGAAGTCAAATATCAGGCACAGGAACAGGGCTGGGAACGACAGGAGAAACGCTTCCTTCAGTTTTCCTTTGAACGTGTGTGCGTGGCCTACTGCCATCTGCGCCACACTCATCCTCCTCACCCCTCATCGCTTTCACCTCCAGTCCTCTCATCTCTCCTTAACCTCCGCTGAGCTGTATTCTTGTCAGAAACCAGCTCGGCGGTTTTAGGCTGGCCGAAGGGATATAAAAAAGTTTTGGTGGGGTTACAGAAAACGCAACTCACCCCTTGATTCCCGAGTTGAGCTCTTCCAGCTTTGCCCTGGCGCCTTCGATGGAGCCGGCCTTTTCTATCGCCGTCCCTGTGACGATGATGTCGGCCCCGGCATCGACCGCTCTCCTCGCCTGCTCCCCCGTCCTTATGCCGCCGCCGACGATGAGGGGAACGTCTATGACCTTCCTAACGAGGGCAATCATCTCCGGCGGAACCGGCTGCGGCGCACCGCTCCCCGCTTCGAGGTAAACGAGGCGCATGCCGAGGTACTGGCCAGCCAAAGCGTAAGCGGCGGCAATCTTCGGCTTGTGCCGCGGTATAGGCTTCGCGTCGCCGACCCAGCCAACGGTCTCGCCGGGCTCGACTATCAGGTAGGCCATCGGAATTGGCTCTATCCCGTAGCGCTTGACGGTGAAGGCCCCCAAAGCCTGGGAGCCGGTTATGAAGAAGGGGTTCCTCGAGTTGAGGAGGCTCATGAAGAATATCGCGTCGGCGTACCTGCTTATGCCGCCGTGCGAGCCAGGAAAGAGGATTACTGGCAGGCTGGAGGATTCCTTTATCGCCTTAACGACGCTGTCGAGAACGTCCCCCTCGGCCCCGGTCGAGCCCCCGACCATTATCGCGTCAACCCCAATGCCTTCGCTCATCTCCGCTATCTTTCCTGCCGTTTCCGGCGAAACGTCGTCCGGGTCGAGGAGAACGAAGTGGAGCTTCTCCTTCTCCAGCTTCTCGTGAATGTAGCGCTCGACTTTGCCTATTTCCAACATTTCACTCACCCATCTGGTAGGTCTCATCTTCGCTTTTAACGATTTTCCAGCCCAGTCCAAGCTTATCGAGGATTCCCATCAGGGCTTCGTCCGGCTCGTCCTCAAAGCGGTAGAGGTTGGAGCTCACCTTAACATCGCCTGCACCGAAGCCCGGAATCGGCTCTCCAAACTTGGAAACCTCGCGAGAGAGTTCCTCCTCCAGCTTCACCTTGCTCGGGATAAGGTAAGCCCTGAGGAGCTCGGCCTCTTTGAGGAAGTAGTCAATGTGCCAGTGTAGCCTTTTCTCCCGCCGGAAGTGCCTCGCGACGCGCTTTTCGAGGGAGTTCATGGCCGAGCCGACGTAAACGTAGTAACCCGGCTTGAGCTCGAAGGTTTTCCCCTTCGTGCGAATCCTCTTCCCTTCATCGAGCCTGATAACGAGGAAGTATGAACCCTTCATGCCATCCCTTTCGGGGTGGGGTTTATAAGCCCACTGCCGTAACCCAATCGGTGTGCCTATGGACGGGGGGAAGAAAAAACCGGTTGACGACTTCGCGTGGCAGGAGTACGATAAAGAGGAGTTTGAGAAGCGCTTCCCTGCCCTCGCGAAGGAGCTTGAGGAAGGTGGGGTTCCGATAGAGGCCTTCCGGGCCGACGAGGAGGAGGGTGAGCGGGAGGCCGAGCCGAGGAGCTTTGCCGGCTACGAGCCGACGGTTATAGACTTCCTCCGGAGATGCGAGACCGACGAAGAGGCCTTGGAGATAATCAACTGGATGGAGAGCAGGGGCGAGATAACGCCCGAGATTGCGAAAGAACTGAGGATAACGCTCGCGAAGAAGGGAGTGAGGGCCTTCGGGCCGAAGAAGGAGTGGGGCTGGTACGAGAGGCACGGGAGGGGGTGAGTTGAGAACCTTCATAATCAAGGCCAACAAGGCCAGAACGAGCCCCGACTTCAAGCTGAGCGATTTACCCGGCACGAGCGGGAGGATAGACGTCCTCTGCAGGTTTCTAAACTCCGCTTTTCTGCTCTCGCACGGCTTCCGGAAAAATGTCCGTGTCTGGCTCCTCCTCTACGGTCCGCCGAATCCGCCGAAGGCGATACGCTTTGATGGGCCAAGGCTTAAGGTCCGCCTCAATCCCGACGAGAGGAGCACGGCGAAGCTCATAATGAAGGCGCTCAAGGCCGGTGAGGGACTGAAGGAGCCCGGGAAGGAGGTTGAGGTTTACCCCGGCCTCTACGTGAGCAACAGAACCTTTGAGGACGTTATCAGGTTGACGCTCAAGAATTCCACCCTCTACTACCTTCACGAGGAGGGCAGGCCGATAGAGAGGGTTTCCTTCAGGGGGAACGTCGCCTTTGTCCTCGGCGACCACGAGGGACTGAGCCGGGAGGACGAGGCATTCTTGGAGGGAATAGCGGAAAAGGTAAGCGTCGGGAAAAAGAGCTACCTCGCTTCCCACGTCGTTGCCTACGTCAACATCTTCCTTGACTCTATAGCTCTTCCCTGAGCTTGAGTGAGGTGTGCTCCTGCTTGAGCTCCTCAATCCTCTCGATTAGCTCGTCGCTGAGCTTCTTGAGGTTGAGGGCGACTTCTTCGATGGCCCTAATCTTCTCCTCGAGTTCCCTCTCGCGCTCCTCCACTTCCTCCATCGCCTTCGCGAGCCTCTCTTCCTCGCCTTTCCTGTAGACCTCAATCCTGAGTGAGTCGTAGTCCCAGACTATCGAGCCGTCCTTGATTTGGAACTCGACGGTAATCCTCACAACGTCCTCCTTCGAGACGTTGAGCCTCTGGAACTCCTCGAAAATCCTCTGGTTGAGTTCGGCCGAGGCACGGATAATCTCCTTGGGCTCGACTTTTTTCCTCGCCAGAGCGAATAGAACGCGCCTTACCTTGTGGGCGTAACCGCTCGCGCGGACGTAACCGGTGCTCAGCTTCACGGCCACCACCAAAAGTTTATTCAACTCGTGTGCATAAATGTTTAATGGTGGTGCGCGGTGAACATTCTGATTTTCGGCCCTCCCGGGAGCGGAAAGAGCACGCACTCCCACAGGATAGTGGAGCGCTACGGTCTGACGTATATTTCCTCGGGCGACCTGATACGAAAGGAGATAGAGCGCGGAACGCCGATAGGGAAGGAGATGGAGGCCTACCTGAGCAGAGGTGAACTGATTCCTGACACGATTGTGAACACGCTCATAATCTCCAAGTTGAGGCGCCAGAGGGAGAACTTCATCCTTGACGGCTATCCGAGGACCCCGGAGCAGGTTTTGGCCCTTGAGAGCTACCTATACGACCACGGGATAAGGCTTGACTTGGCCCTTGAGATTTTCATAGACCTTGAAACCAGCGTCGAGAGGATAAGCGGGAGGAGAATCTGTCCGAACTGTGGCGCGGTTTACCACGTCAAGCACAACCCGCCCAAAAAGCCCGGAATATGCGACGTCTGTGGCTCGGAGCTGATTCAGAGGAGGGACGACAGGCGCGAGGTCGTGGAGCGGAGGTACAGAATCTACACGAAGAACATGGAGCCGATAATAAAGTTCTACCGCAACAAGGGGATATACGTGAGGGTTGACGGCGATGGGAGCGTTGAGGAGGTTTGGAAGAGAATCCACCCGTTGCTCGACTACATCAGGGCGAGGGAGACTTACCTAAGGCCTCCATGAGCTTTCTGATTTCCTCATCCTTGGTGAGCATTTCAACTTCCTTCTCTATCTCCCTGGCCCTTCTCATCACCTGGGCAATGTTCCTGTCGCTCGGGTCGAGAACCTTAACTTGGATTGATAGGTCTTCGGGGAGGAGCGTTCTCGCGTAAACCCTGGCCTTGGTTTCAACGGCTTCACGCAGGGTTTCTTTCTCGGCTTCGCTCTTTTTTTCGGTGAGCCTAAGAACGACTGAAACAATCTTCGGGGTGACTAAGTCCGTGGTCACGGTTATTGATGAGAGGGAAACCCCCCAATCCTTTAAGGTTATCATTAAACCGCGGCCAAGCCGCCTGAGTGCGTCCTCCAGCTCGGGGGGCCCGCTGATTACGAGCTTGACCTCCCCCCTTTTGTGCGCTCTGGGAACTTCCTCCCTAACTTTCAGTGATTCGAGGGCAAAGGCAACCCCATAAAGCTTTCCAAAGGATGAGTTGGCTTCCTGGATGAGCTTCTCAACGATTCCCTGGATAACGGTTTCCATATCAACTATCCCCGCGAGGCTGTGCTGGACAACCTCCACTTCGAAGCTCAGAAAGAGAACCCTTCCTTCAGGTCTGATTTTAGCGTCAATCCTCTCAACGCTCGCACCGAGTGGTTCAACTGCCTCAACTATCCTCGATGCAAACAGCTTATCAACAATTGAGTAATATTCTCCGGGCTCCACGTTCAGCACTTTCTCGCCACCTTAGAATAGTAAGTGGAAATCGCTTTAAGGGTTTCCATCCACTAACCTTAGGTGTGTCTAATGAGGGTGAAGTTTTACGCGACGTTCCGCGAACTAATCGGAAGGAAGGAGATTGAGGTTCACGGCGTTAAAACAGTAAGGGAGCTCATAGACTACCTCGCCGAACACTACAGCCCCGAGATTAAAAAGGAACTCCTTGAGAGTCCCCGCGTCGGACCGAACAAGCCGATAGACGGCATGATCCTCGTGAACGGACACAACATCCTCCACCTGAAAGGCCTTGACACCGAACTCAAGGACGACGACGAGGTGCACATATTCCCGCCCGCCGGTGGTGGCTGATGGCCGTCGCGGAACTCTGCATCTTTCCCCTCGGGACGGGGAGCCCGAGCGTCGGCGAGTATCTAAAGCCCGTCCTCAGGGTAATCGAGGAGAGCGGGCTCAAATACCAGCTCTGCCCGATGGGGACGGTCGTTGAGGGCTCGATAGATGAAATCCTTGAGCTGGTGAAGAAGTGCCACGAGGCGATTTTGAAGGCCGGGGCGAAGCGCGTGGTCATAAGTCTCAGGATAGACGACAGGACCGACAAGGAGCTCACCATCGAGGGAAAGGTGAAGCTCTGATGGAGTACTTCGATAGGATAGCCCACCGCTACGACGACTGGTACAGAACGAAGACCGGCAGGTACGTTGACAGGACCGAGAAATGGCTCGTCTTCTCTATACTCCGGACGAAATTCGGCAGGGCTTTGGACCTCGGTTGCGGAACCGGCAACTACACGCTCGAGCTCAAAAGGCGGGGCTTCGACGTAATTGGCCTCGACGCGAGTGAGGAGATGCTCAAAATAGCACACTCAAAGGGTCTCGACTGCGTCAAAGGAGACGCTTACTCACTCCCCTTTCCCGATGAGAGCTTCGACCTCGTTCTCAGCGTCACGATGTTCGAGTTTATCCACGAGCCGGAGAATGTTTTAAGGGAAATCCATCGCGTTTTAAAGCCTGGAGGAGAGGTTCTAATCGGAACGATGAACGGGAGAAGTCTCTGGTTCTTTTTCAAGCGCCTCAAAAGCCTCTTCGTCGAGACAGCCTACCGCTACGCCCGCTTTTACACACCAAAGGAGCTCGAGGAGCTTCTCAAAAAGGTCGGCTTTACCAACGTCAAGAGCGCCGGGGTGATATTCTTCCCCTCCTTCTGGCCTTTCCTTGGTCTCGCGGAGAAGGTGGATAGAAAATGTCACAAAAAATGCAAAAGCTTTGGAGCCTTCATAGCGGTTAGAGGGGAGAAAGCTCAGCTCCCCTCCCAGAGAACGTAGGTCTTCTCCGTGATGAATATCGGCTCGATTCTCTCGCTGACGATGACGACCTTGTCGCCGTACTTCTTCTTGAGCTCGTTTATGTACTTGGTGAACAGGTCCGCCGGAACGCTTGCCCTTCCGGTTATTACGTTGTCGCCCTTCTTGACGCTCTTCAGGGTTTCAACTGGAATGTAGCCAACGATGTCCATGTGCGGCTCAAGGTAGAAGTTGGGCTTGTATATGTCCGTTCCGTTGGGGGCCACGTAGTAGTAGAGCATTCCCCTGAGGGTGAACTCGACGTTGGTGTAGCTCTTGTCGAAGGCCTCGGTGAGCTTGATGGTTCCACTCTGGCCGGGGGCGATGACCCAGCTCGGGTTCGCGAGCTTTCCGTTCACGTAGACGGGACCGTTTGTAACTCCCACAGGTCCGTCCTGGATGAGGAGGAAGCGGTACTTGGTGGCCTTCGGAACGTAGAGGTGTATCTCAACGGGAGTCTCGTTGAGGTGGTTGATGTAGACGTTCCTGGCCACGACCTTTCTCTCGATGAGCTTGGTCCCGTTGTATGCCTCGAAGATTATCGTTCCGTTCTTAACATCCCTGCCGAAGGCCGAAATCCAGAGCCTGAGCGTCTGGTTGCCCGTTGGAAGCTTTCCTCCTCCCGTGGTGCTGTAGAACGGCTCCCACGTTCCGTTCTGTAGGAAGTCCATCCTGTATATCGCGAAGGGCGTGAACTCGTAGACCATCACCGCGGGGTCGTAGACTCCCTCTCTCCGGAGGTAGCCGTTGTAGCCAGTGTAGACGAGTTTGAAGTTGGCGAAGAGCTTCTGGGCGTCCCACTCCTTGACTGAGAACGTCAGATGAAGGGCGAGCCTAACGTAGTTGCTGAAGGCAATCTTTTTGTAGGCGAGGATTCCAATGGGGTAAATCTTGTTGTTAGCGGTCCTGTACGGAACGACGTAGAGAACGTAGGGGGCGGTTGTACCCGTGGCCTTGTAAACTTTACCGTTCACCATGTCTATGGTCATGACGGGCTTTATGTACTGGTTGTTTCCAAGGTTAACATAGACGGTGTTGTTCTGGATTATGATGCTCGTATACGGGACGTAGCCGAACATCGCGGTTCCTTCACCGTGGCTTATCGCACCGCCGAGGTAGGCAATCGCGTTGAACTTTCCGAAGTCGCTCTGGCCGTCAAAGGGGTCGAGGAAAGTTATGACGTACTTGTCCTCCCAAGCCTCGAGGTCCACCTCGCCGGCGTTGTCGCTGTGGGAGAAGAACTTGGCTATTATGTACCTCCTGTCGTATGCGTGACCACCGTCGCTGACCGCCCTTCTATGGCTTAGGAGACTCGACTCTTCCCAGTAGCCGTAGTCCCACCAGCTCAGAACCGTTGCGTAGGGGCTGCTGTGGTCCCTGAGCCAGAACAGCGCATCGGTCCACGCTTCCGGAACGCTACCTGGCATCGAGGGGTTGATTCTGGAATACGCCCGCATCATGTTCTTCTGCTGGCTGTCCGCGTAGCTGGCCCCCACGTAGGGCAGCGGCAGGAAGAGCAGTATGAGGAAAACCGCGTAGAGCGCCTTCGTGCTTGCCTTCTCCTTCATGTTTTCGACGAAGACGAAGGCGAAACCTATTGCGACACCGGCGAGAATCGCAACGGGGGCAGACGCCTGGAACGTGAAACGTATCGCCCCGTGGAGCAGGTACATAACCGCGAGGTAGTACGTCAGTATGAAGAACTCCTTGTAGACTGTGTAGTCCCTTTCCGTGAACTTCTTGAGCATCCTTCCAATCATCACGGCGAGACCGCCTAAGGAGAGCACGAAGATTAGGCCGTCCTTAGACTTTACACTGAAGAACGAGGCAAGCTGTTTGAGGCTGGCGGCCTGGAGCTCCGCAACGGTCTGGTAGAGGGGAGTAGAGCGTGTTGCCTGACCGAGGAACCGGAGAAGGTCCCTTCCAAAGTATGCGTAGAACGCCAGGAATCCAAGGATTAGGATTCCAACGACGGTTCCAAGGCGGTGCTTCTTGTCGGAGTAGTTCAGGCCGAAGCGTTTTCCGTAGAGCATCACCGCTATGAGGACGCCGAGGGCAACGTAGAGCTCAATGGCAAAGACGAGGAAGCCACCGATTCCGACGAACCTGAGGTGAGCCATTACGTATCCTATGATGAGGGACGCCCCCAGTACAGGGTAGAGCTCCTTAACGAAGCGCCTGAGCTTTTCCATCTCCCCCAGTGTGAAGAGGGCCACCATGGTCAGGCCCGCCGTGGTCAGGAGGACCATTATGCCCAGCTGGCTTCCGTTCCAGACGCCCATGTAAATCGGGCTGAGAACCAAGAAGCCGATGAGTCCGCCTATCTTCCTCCAGTTCCAGGCCTTTTCGTCAAGGTAAACGAGCAGGAAGTAAACGGCGAAGAGGAAGAACATCATGAACGGCCCTTCACCACGGTTGTTTCCGGACATGGTTTTCGTTATGTTGGCGCTCATGAACATTATCAGCGCCGCTCCCCAGAAGCCCGCCCAGTTCGAGTGGAGCTTCCTGCCGACGAGGAAGACCGCTATGACTATCATCGCACCGACGAACGGCGGCCAAACCTTGAAGGCGTGGAGCTCGCTCCAGCCGAAGAGTGCGTGGGTTACCTTGTAGAACAGCGCTTGCATGGTGTAGAGGCCGAGGTAGCCACCGGCCTTTATGCCCATCGGGGGCTCGGCGTAGGCATAGTACTTTGGAATCCAGTGTGCTATGGCCTGGCGGTACATCTCAAAGTGGAAGAACGTATCCGGGTCGAGGAACGTCTTGTAGCTCGATGTGACTGCCCTTATCTTGTAGCCGACGTACGCGAAGAGCAGTACAATCAGGGGTATTGCGTACTCCCTGAAATAGACGTAAAACTTGGAGAGCTCGGGCTTTGAGCCCTTCCGCTTCCTCTTTTCTTTAACGTCCGTCTTCATTCACACCACCTCATTCAACCGTAACGGATTTGGCGAGGTTCCTCGGCTTGTCGGGGTCGTTGCCCCTCAGCACGGCAAGGTGATAAGCCAAAAGCTGGAGCGGGACGATGTAGGGAATCGGGGTCAGGATTTCATCAAGGTCTGGCATCCTTATGAAAGTGTCCGAGACCTCCTCCAGCCTCTCTGAGGAGCCCAGCGCTATGACGTGGGCGCCCCTCGCCTTCGCCTCCTCGATGTTGCCCAGCATCTTGTCGAAGGTCCTCCCGTTCGGCGCTATCGCCACGACCGGAACGCCGTCCTCAATCAGGGCCAACGGTCCGTGCTTAAGCTCGCCGGCGCTCAGTCCCTCGGCGTGGATGTAACTTATCTCCTTGAGCTTTAAAGCGCCTTCAAGGGCAGTCGGGAGGTCTATGCCCCTGCCTATGTAAAAGAAGTTCTGCTTGTCTTTCAGCTCCTCTGCCAGCTCCCTGAGCGGTTCGCTGAGGTTTAGAATGCCTTCAACAAGGTCTGGGACTCTCCTCAAGCCTTCCTCAAGTTCTTTGAGATGCTCCTCCTCGGCCGTTCCGAGGGTTCTGGCCAGCTCGATGGCGAGCATCGTGAGGACCGCGAGCTGGGTCGTGTATGTCTTCGTCGCCGCGACACCTATCTCGGGCCCCGCGTGGGTGTATAGAGTTAGATCGGCTATCCTCGTCGCCATACTGCCGACCACGTTGACTATAGCCAGAACCTTCGCTCCCTTCCGCTTCGCGAGCTTCATGGCTGCGAGGGTGTCGGCCGTTTCACCGCTCTGGGTTATCGCTATGACAAGGGAGTTCTCGTCAATTAAATCCTCGAACTCATAGCGGAACTCGCTCGCATCTTCGACTATTGGAACTTTCTTCGCCAGCCTCTGGAGGAGGTATTTGCCGGTGAGGGCCGCGTGATAAGAGGTCCCCATCGCGACGATGAAGATTTTGCTGTAGTTCGCTATCTCCCTTGCAACGTCGCGAATTACCTTCGCGTTCCCGTGGATGGCATCTCTGAGAACCCTCGGCTGTTCGAATATCTCCTTGAGCATGAAGTGTGGAAAACCTGCCTTCTCGGCCATCTCAAGCGTCCAGTCTATCGTCTTGACCTCCTTCTCGACTTCCTCACCGGTTTCGAGTCTCTTCACGACCCACGAGTCCTTCGTAACGACCGCGTATTCCATGTCGTCGAGGAAAACCACCTTGTTCGTGTACTCAAGGAAGGCCGGGACGTCGCTCGCCGCGAACATCTCTCCATCACCGATTCCGAGCACGAGGGGGCTCTCGTTCCTGACGAAGTAGAGTCTATCGGGCTCCCCCGTGTAGACGATTCCGAGGGCAAAGGAGCCTTTAAGCTTCAGGAGAGCCTTTCTCAGGGCTTCCTCAAAGTTCCCGCTCGATTTCAGCTCCTCCTCTATGAGGTGGGCGATAACCTCGGTATCGGTGTCGCTCTCGAAGGTGTGGCCTTTCTCGACCAGCTCCTTCTTCAGCTCGGCAAAGTTCTCGATTATGCCGTTGTGAACGAGGGCTATCTTCCCGGTGCAGTCCTTCTGGGGGTGAGCGTTAATATCATTCGGGACGCCGTGCGTTGCCCAGCGGGTGTGACCGACGCCACGATTCCCGGGCATGTCGAGGAGGTTTAGCCTTTCAACGACCTCATCAACGCTCCCGACGCCCTTTTTGATGTACAGCTTCCCGTTTTCCTCCGTTACAACACCAACCGAATCGTAACCGCGGTATTCGAGCCTCTTGAGCCCCTTGACGATTACCTCGCAGGCCCGTCGCTCGCCGATGTAGCCGATGATTCCGCACATGGCAACCACCCGCCTTTACTCTTTCCCCTGATAAACCCCGGAAGTTAAAAGCTTTCCTAAGAAGGTTGAACCAGGGAAAAAGCCTTTATACGACGGCTTCAATCTTCACCGGGTGGGCGAATGAACAGGAAGCTCGACGAGTTCCTAGCGGGGGCAAGGCCGAAGGCAAATCCTGAAGAAAAGCCGAAGAAGAGAAAGAAGCGCCTCAAATCGACGAGTCTCGAGGCTTTTCTGCCCGAGGAATACGTTAACTACTTCAAGGGGCTCAGAATAGGCTCGAAGAAGATTAGGAACGCGAGGATAGAGGAGCTATAGCGCCTCAGCTACAACCGCTTTCTCCCCGACCTTGAAGACGAAGGCCCTTCTCTCGCCCTTCAGGCCGGCCTCTATCTTCCGCCTTATCCGCCAGTACTCCCCCTGCGGGACGCTCATCTTCAGCGTCGCCCGTCCAAAGCCCTCTCTCTTCAAGAGGTCGTTAATCCTGACCGGATGGAAGGGCAAGACGGCAACGACTGAGTAGGTCCTCTTGAGGTAGGGACTCTTAATCGGCTCGTCGCCCGTAGCTAGAACGCGCCTCTTCTCGCGGAGGAGCATCTTTGCGTTGCCATCGAGCCTGTGGAACAGCTCGTTGAGCAAATCGGCGTAATCAACGGCCTGCGGAATCTCGTAGATGTACTGGCAGGGTGTTTCAGTCCACTCGACGATGTCCTCAAGGTTCGGGTCGCTCTCGAGCCTGACCCCTGCCGGAAGGATTACGGCGCTCCTCTCCGCTCTGGCGAGCGGCTCGGTGTAGAAGGTCAGCCTGTTCAGGTGGCCGTGCAAATCAATGTACTCGAACTCGCCCTTCCAGGGAACCCTCTCGCGCCTCATCTGGGGCGGGAGGTCGAATATGAACGCGTCGGTCTTGGCTTTGTAGGCGTTGTAGATTGCCAGCGGGCTTGGGAGCAAATCTTCAAGCCTTCTCTCGGGCATCTCCGGCGGTCTGGCCGGGTCTGAGAAGATTACCTCAGCATCGATTTTCTCCACGGTCTCCGGGGCCAGAGAGTCGGCGTTGATAAAATCGACGTTGGTAACGCCGTAGCGCTCGGCGTTCCTCCGGGCGAACTCTATCTTGAGCGGGTCTATGTCGATTCCATAGGCTTTCTCGACATTCATCGCGTAGAAGATGAGCTGGATTCCTATTCCGCAGGAGACGTCGGCGATGCTCCTGACTCCGAGCTCTTTCAGGCGCTCGGCGCGGTACTTCGCCACAACCTCATGGGTGGCGTAGCGAAGGCCTTCAAGGTCCATCCACAGGTCGTCGCGCGAGAACTTGTCTTTAGCCCTAATCCTCGCCCTCGCTATCTCGGCTATCAGCTCCCAGTCCTTTCCAAGCCTCGCGCGGAGCTTCTTCTCGTCGAAACCGCGCCTTATAAGCTCCATTGCCTCTCTGACTTTTTCCTCTGTGATTCCTTCGAGCATGTTCTCGCCTAAGGAGAGAGGCTTAAAAACGTTGCCCGCTTATTTTAAGCGGTGTTAATAATGGACTGGAAGCGGGTTGCCTTCGTTCTAATCGTTGCCCTCACCATGGCCGGGACGGTCTGGTTCGACTATCACTTCGCTTCTCAGAGGAGTCTGAACACCTACATCGGCGACGAGGTCTGGTACGTGCCCGCGAGCAGGAACGTCCTCCACCTCCTCGGAATCAACGTCACCTACGAGCATAACGGCACCTACGGTGTCAACGTGATATTCACCAACGACAGCGACAAGTTCAAGTACCTTGGGGCCGCCGATTCCGTTGCGAGCTTCGCCGGCGTCCGCTTCAGGCTCGAATACTACAACTTCCCAGGAGTCTACTACGAGATTCCCAAGTCCAACTACACCGCTTTTCTGAAAAGGCTCTCTGAGGAGCTCCCCCCCGGAACGTACTATATCGTCCCCGGCTACAGGTATCCGGACAAGGAGAACATCCAGAACTACCTCAACACCGAGCACCCGTTCCTTGCGAAGGACCTTATAATGCTGAGCATGGCACTCCTCGGGGACAAGCCGATTTACTGGCGCCTTCCGGGTATAATCGAGTTTGCACTCATAGAGCTCCTCGTCGTTATGGCAACTTACCGGATAAGCAGGAGCTACCTCGCGTCTCTCATAGCACTCGCCTTTGTCGTCGCGGATCCAACGCTCCAAGCAACCTCGGTCGCGGCCATGCTTGACATTCACACGGCCTTCTTCGTCTCGCTCTTCGTCCTCGCGCTGGCCTACGAGAGCGAACTCGGTTCCTCGGTGGCGATAGGCCTCGCCGCGGCGGCCAAGCTCGACGGCGCCTTCGGCTGGCCAGTTCTCCTGTGGAGGGCACTCAAGCGGGAGAAATCTTTCGTGAGGTTTTTCTCAATAGTCGTGGTAATCCCAGGCATCGTTTTCCTTCTCCCGGAGCTCACGATAATAAAGGCCATAGGCTTTGTCCCCTGGCTGAAGCAGTTCCTCGCGAGCTTCCGGTGGCATCTGAGCTACAAGGGGCCGAACCCTAACACCTCGCCCTTCTGGCAGTGGTTCGTCAACTACCGGGCCTTTCCATTCCACTTCAACCCCAACGTCTTCGCCAGCACCGACCCGGTTCTTCTGCTCGGCATGGTAGTTCTAATCTTCGCGATGCCCTGGCTCTACAAGAGGAAAGAGGGAATCCTCGCGCCCTTCATGGTCTTCTGGAGCACGATAGGCTTCTTCGCCCTCCAGTACGCCCTCGGCGGAAAGACGCAGTTCAGCTTCTACGCCACCTCCCTGGTCCCATCGGCGGCCGTCGTCATGGGCGTCGCGCTGAACGAGCTCCTCAGGTGGGAGGCCTTCAGGAGCTCCTTGGCCTTCTATCGGGAGAAGCTGAAGGGATTCAAGGACCGGGCCTTCCAAAAGCTCGGCCCTGGAAAAGCTACCTCCTCAGAAAATCTTCAAGACTGAGCTGGCCCCTCTTTGATTTTTTGATTTCCATTTCCGCCCTGAGCTTCTCCTCAATCTTCTTCAGCGTCTTCCAGCCGGTTCTCACAATCGGCGGAAAGGCTCCGTGCTCCCGGTAGTACTCCTCAAGGAAAGCCCTCGTCCTTGGGTCGCTCGGGTAACCGCTCCCGATTTCGCCGTATTTCTCTTTCAGCCTCTCGATTTCCCTGTCGCGGGTTACTTTCGCGATGATTGATGCCGCCGAAACAACCGGAAAGAGCGCGTCGGCCCGGTGTTTCGCGATGATTTCAGCCTCAAAGTCCAGCCTCTCCTTCAGCCCCCGCCCAAAGCGCTCCTCGTCAACGTCGGCAGCATCGGCATAAATCACGTCGGGCTTCACCTCCAGGGAGTTCAAAGCTTTCGCGAAGTTCTCTACCTCGAACTCGTTGAGCGTTCCCTCGCGGGAGCTTATCTCCTCCGGCGAGAGGATTAGAACGACGTAATCGTCCGCAAGGCTTAGAATCTCGTCAAAAAGCTTCTCGCGCCTCTTCGGCGTCAATTTTTTTGAGTCCTTAACCCCAAGGGCTTCAAGCTCCTCGAGTTTATCCTCGTCAACGACTATGGCCGTGATGACCATCGGGCCTATCACCGGCCCCCTGCCGGCCTCGTCGATGCCCGCTATCTTCCGTCCCACGGTTTCACCTCCGGAAGAGGAGCGCGCCGTAGATTACGCCCAGCATTATGGTCGCTATACCGCTCGGCGGGATTGCCGTGAAGTAGGCCAGAACAACCGACGAGAGCTGGACGGCGAGGGTGAGGAGCAGGCTAACCGCGAGGACCTTCCTCAAATCCGAGCTCACCATGAGCGCTATCGCGCCGGGCAGAACTGCAACGACCTGGAGGGTTATTAATCCAACCGTCTGGACGATTAAAGCGCCAATCGCCCCCACGAGGACGTAGAGAATCATGAGGTAGGCCCTCGCGTTCCCGCCGTAGCTCTCAAGCCCCTCCGGGTCGAAGCTGAGGTAGAGGAAGTCGCGGTAGAGGAAGAGGAGGACGAAGAAGATGAGCGCACCGCCGAAGATTAGAACCGTCAGGTTGTTGAGGGTTATGAGGAAGATGTCGCCCGTAAGGTAGGAAACGATGTTCTCGGTAAGCGGGAAGTAGGGCCTGCTCGCCATGACCTTGTAGAGGATTCCGAAGCCGAGAACCGTTAGGCCTGCAACGAAGCTCGCCACTATTCCTACAGCCGAATCCGGGGTGAAGCCGAGCTTTTCGAGCTGGGCTATGATTAGGACGATTGCTATCGTGACTATGAGCGCCACGAGGGTTACGAGGGCGTAGTTGTTAAACAGCAAAGCCAGAATCATTCCGAGGACGGCTCCAAGGAGGAGGGCGTGAAAGAGCGCGTGAGTGAGGAAAGCCAGGCCCTTGGTGTTTATCAGCGGGCTCAGCAGGCCGAGGAGGACGCTGACCATTATGCTCGCGAGGATAGCCCTCAGTATGAACTCCGGAATCACAGCCCACCACCCCTGTCCCTGTGGAGGTGGAAGTCGCCGGTTATGCAGTAGAGCTTTCCGCCGACAGGGATTACCTTCGCCAGCGGGCCGTAGACGGACTTGATGACGCCGTCGGTGAGGACCTCCTCCGGTTTTCCGAAGGCTATCAGCCTCTTGTTAATCAGCATCACGAGGTCGCCTATCTCAAGGAGGGGGTTTATGTCGTGGGTCGTTATTATCATCGTGACGTTCTTCTCGGATTTTATCTTGCTGAGGACGTTCGTTACCTCTGCCCTTGCGCTCGGGTCCAACGCTGAGAGGGGCTCGTCGAGGAGGAGAAGCTTGGGGTCGCTCATTAAAGCCCTCGCGAGCAGGACCCTCTGCTTCTGTCCCCCTGAAAGCTCGCGGAAGAGTTTGTCCTTAACGTGGCCGAGGCCCACGAAGGTCAGAACCTCCTCTGCCTTCTTCAGAACCTCCTCGGGAATCTTGAAGTGGACGAAGCCCCTCCTGTAAAGTCCGCCCATTGCAACGACCTCTAAGGCCGTAATCGGAACGCGCTCGTTGAGGGAACTGCTCTGGGGGACGTAGCCTATCAGGTGCCTCGCGTCGCAGGGGTTCCTCCCGAAGACGAGGAGCTTTCCCCTGTACTCGCGGTGGAAGCAGGCTATCGTCTTGAGGAGTGTCGTTTTTCCCGCGCCGTTTGGGCCAAGGAGAAGGAGGGTTTTACCTTCATCTAACCTGAACGTCACGTCGCTCAAAGCGGGTTTGCCCTCGTAGAGTATCGTGAGGTTCTCGGCCTCCACCGCGGTCATGCCAATCCCACCTCAAGTATTTCGGTTCGTTTTTAAACTTTGATGTTCCCATACTGGACAGGAGTGTGTAATCTCGTTGCAAAAATTTTAAAAGTCTGGGGCCAAAGGGCAGTTGGAGAATTTTTGCATGGGTAAGCTTATAAGGGCTCAAACAAAGCGGTTGGAGGTGATGCTCATGGCGTACAGGAAAGGTAGGGGCGGTAAAAAGAAGAACAGGCAGGTAGAGGGAGACGAGGTTATCCGCGTTCCACTCCCGGACAGGAGCCAGGGACAGCTCTTCGGAGTCATAGAGCAGGCCCTCGGTGCCGGATGGATGGACGTCCGCTGTGAGGACGGCAAGATTAGGAGATGCAGGATTCCGGGCAAGCTCAGGAGGAGAATGTGGATGCGCGTTGGCGACGTCGTCATCGTCCAGCCCTGGCCCGTTCAGACCGACGAGCGCGGAGACATCGTCTACCGCTACACGAGGACCCAGGTGGACTGGCTCCTCAGGAAGGGCAAGATAAGCCAGGACTTCCTCACAGGCGGGGAGCTGTTGTTCTGATTCCGAGTGATGGGAGATGCGCGAGGAAGCCCTTGAAAGGGAAGTCGAGGAGATACTCGGTCTTAGGGATAGGCGGGAGAAGGACAGCGAGCTCTACAAGATAGCCAACGAGGTCTTCGACAGGACGACGAAAGAAACCCTGGCCTACCTCCACCGGCGCGGTAAAATCGAGGAGCTCTACGGCGTAATAAGCACTGGCAAGGAAGCAAACGTCTTCGCTGGCGTTGATGCCGAGGGCAACAGGATAGCGGTGAAGATTTACAGAACTTACACCACCGAGTTCAGGAGGATATGGGAGTACCTCGCGGCGGACCCCCGCATCGGCTACCTGCCGAAGGACATGCGGAAGCTCGTCTTCGTCTGGACTCGGAGGGAGTTTAAGAACCTCCAGAGGGCGATAAAGTACGCGGTTCGCGTTCCCGAACCGGTAATCTTCCGCAACAACGTCCTGGTAATGGAGTTCATTGGCGATGAGATGCCCGCTCCAAGGCTGAAGGACGTTGAGAGGGAGCTTGAGAGGAGCGACTTTGAGGAGCTCTACGATTACCTAATCGGCGTCATCGAGAGGCTCTGGAAGCGCGGTGACATGGTTCACGGCGATTTGAGCGAGTACAACGTCCTGCTCTGGGACGGGCCGGTGGTCATAGACTGGTCGCAGGCCACCGTCAGGAGGAACCGCATGAGCGTCGAGCTTTTAAAGCGCGACCTGAGGAACGTTACCAACTACTTCGCGAGGAAGGGGGTTGACGTTGAGGATTACGAGGTTAAGCTCCGCGAGCTGATTGAGAGGTGAGAGCATGGACGAGTTTGAGAGACTCCTGAAAAAGTACGAGCGCGTTGATAAGGATGGAAGACCGGTTGAGGAACCCGAGTTCGGCGAGATTGATTACGTGGCCGAGGGCGAGCAGGAGGAGTTCGTCAGGATTCCGAAGGAGAGGATAGCCGTCCTCATAGGCAGAAAAGGCAAGACCAAGAAGGAAATCGAGGAGCGTACCGGCACGAAAATAGAGGTGGACAGCGAGACCGGGGAAGTTTTCATCACCTCCACGAAGGAAACCAGGGACCCGCTCGCGGTCTGGAAGGCGAGGGATGTTGTTCTTGCAATCGGAAGGGGCTTCTCACCGGAGAGGGCCTTCAGGCTCTTCAACGAGGGTGAAATCCTCGAGGTTGTCAACCTCACGGATATCGTCGTAGGAAACGAGAAGAACGCCCTGCCGAGGGTCAGGGGTAGAATCATCGGGCGGAAGGGAAGGACGAGGGAGATTATCGAGGAGATGAGTGGCGCTGACGTTAGCGTTTACGGGAAGACCGTCGCGATTATCGGTAATCCGATTCAGGTCGAGGTGGCCAGGACGGCCATCGAGAAGCTCGCCAAGGGCTCGCCCCACGGCGTCGTTTACCGCTACCTCGAAAGGCGCAAGAAGGACCTCGAGCTTGAGAGTTCTGCCTACTACGAGGCCCTTGAGGGCGGGCCCGAGAACGAACTGGAGGAATGAGCATGGCCGAGGCGAATCAGCTCTTTAAGGAGTTCAAAATCCAGAGCGTCAGCGAGTTCTTCAGGCGAAACGCGGCAATGCTTGGCTACACCGGCAAGGTCCGCTCGCTTACAACGCTCGTCCATGAGGCGGTGACGAATTCGCTCGACGCCTGTGAGGAGGCCGGGATTTCCCCCTACATAAGGGTCGAGATTGAGGAACTCGGAAGGGAGCACTACAAGGTGGTTGTAGAGGACAACGGCCCGGGAATCCCGGAGAAGTACATAACCCACGTCTTTGGAAAGATGCTGGCCGGAACGAAGGCCCACAGGAACATACAGAGCAGGGGCCAGCAGGGTATCGGTATAAGCGGTGCGGTGATGTTCGCCCAGATAACGAGCGGAAAGGCCACGCGCGTCGTGACCTCGACGGGCGACGAGATAATCGAGGCATGGGTGAAGATAGACGTTGACAGAAACGAGGGTAAAATCGTAAAGAAGGAGAAGCACCCCAACCCGGACGGCTGGCACGGGACGAGGATAGAGCTCGAGGTCAAGAACGTCCGCTACATCCGCTCCAAGCAGGGCGTCTACTGGTACCTCAAGCTCACCGCGATAGCGAATCCCCACGCCCACATCGAGCTCATCGAGCCCGACGGAAGGCTAATCGTCTTCCCGCGCTCGAGCGACGAGATTCCGGAACCGCCGGTTGAGATGAAGCCCCACCCGAAGGGCGTTCTCACGGACGACGTTTATAGAATGGCCAAGAAGACGAGAAGGACGAGCGTGAGGCGCTTCCTCGTTGGAGAATTCTCGAGGATAAGCGACAAGAAGGTTGACGAGCTCGTCGAGTACATAGCGGCACTGAGGCTCATCAAGACGGTCGAGGACAAGAAGGTTCAGGAACAGCTCTACGAGAGGCTCATGAAGGGTGAAGTCAAGGCCGTTCTCCGCTCCTTCAAGGGCTACACCAAGGTCGTCAAGCAGGTCGCGAAGATGATGGAGAAACCGCCCGAAAAACTCACCTGGCATGAGGCTGAAGAGATAGTCGAGGCCTTCAAGTACATGAAGTTCCTCGCTCCGCCGACGCACGGCCTCAGGCCCATAGGCGAGGAGAACATCGAGAAGGGTTTGAAGGGAATCCTCAAGCCCGAATTCGTAACGGCCGTAACGAGGCCCCCGAAGGTCTACTCGGGCGGAATCCCCTTCCAGGTCGAGGTCGGCCTTGCCTACGGCGGTGAGATACCGAGCGGTTTCGAGCTTTTAAGATACGCGAACCGCGTTCCGCTCCTCTTCGACGCCGGCTCGTGTGTGACCACTCAGGCCGCACGCTCGATAGACTGGAAGCGCTACCGCGTTGACGACCTCGACAGAACCCCGCTCGTGCTCATGATTAACGTCGTTTCAGTCCACGTCCCCTACACCGGAACCGGAAAGCAGAGCATAGCGAGCGTTGACGAGATTTACAACGAGATTCGCCTGGCCATAATGGACGCGGCGAGAAGACTGCAGACCTACCTCAGCGGAAAGCACAGACGCCTCTACCAGGTCAAGAGGAAGAAAACCTTTGAGAAGTATGTGCCCGAGGTAGCGAGGGCTTTAAGCGTTCTCACGGGCGAGCCGGAGGAGAAGATTAGGGAGTACTTCATCAGGTTTATAGAGAGTCACTTTGCCTCCAAGGGGCAGGAGGTGAGCGAGAATGCCTAAATCCAAGGCAATAAAGCGCGAGAGGCCCAAGGAGAAGTTCTCCTACGACCCGAGAAAGGTGCTCAGCAAGCTTGAGGAGTACGGAAGGAGCGTCCTCGAGGCTATCAAGGCCGGTAAGAATCCCCACTTCGACATACCCTCAAGGGGCCTCAATAACGTCTACTTCGACGAGAAGGCCAAGCTCATCAGAATGGGCGACAAGCTTTCGAGGCGTTACTTCCTCAACGTTGCTCATACGCGGAAGTTTATGCAAACCTTACTCATAATGGCCTACGTGAAGAGGCTCGTCGCCGAGGGCAAGCACGCGAGCCTTCGTGAAGCCTACTACGCCAACAAGCACACGATTCCTGGAACGAAGGAGAACACCTTCGAGGACCAGCGCGAGAGCGACCCGATTATCGAGGATTTGGAGAGAATGCTCGGAGTCCTGCGTGAGGAGATGCACATCACAGCGGACAGGCGCGGTTACATCTACGGCGACATAGTGATTAGGGACGGCGAGGACGAGTTCAACGCGAGCAAGCTCGGAAGCGGTGGCTGGGCCGTCCCGGGAACGGTCGAGCACATTCAGTTCCCGGAGATAAACGTTGACTACGCCCTCGTTGTCGAGACCGCCGCTATGGCAGACCGTCTCATCGAGGAAAAGTTCCCGAAGAAGGAGAAAGCTTTAATCATAGCGACCCAGGGACAGGCCTCGCGTGGCGTCAGGCGTTTAATCCACAGGCTCCACTACGAGGAAGGCCTGCCAATCATCGTCTTCACCGATGGCGACCCCTACGGTTGGTACATCTACTCCACCATAAAGCAGGGCTCGATAAACCTCGCCTACCTCAGCGACAAGCTGGCAACTCCGGAAGCGAGGTTCGTGGGCATGACGATGGACGACATAAAGCGCTACGGCCTTGAGAACGTCACCGAGAAGCTCAAGGGAATCCCGCCCAACAAGAAAGGTGGCCCGACGGGCGACTACAAGAGAATCCTTGAGGAAATGGAGTACCCCTGGTTCCAGAACAAGGAGTGGCAGAGACAGCTCAAGATGGCCCTCAAGTGGGGCGTCAGGATTGAACAGCAGGCCCTGGCTAATAAGTCCCTCGAGTTCGTCGCCAAGGAGTATTTACCGGAAAAGATAAACAACGGTGATTTGCTACCATGACGACGACTGAAGAGCTCGTCGCCCAGGTCAACAAGATACTCGACGATATAGGCATAGACCTGGGTGAGCTCTTCGAGAACTTCGAGCCCGCTAAGTTAGCCTACACCCTCCAGCGCAACGTTTCCCTTTTGAACGACCTCCAGGACGAGCTCGAGAGGCGCGTTGGGGAAACGGCTCCGTCCGTCCGCTTCATGGACAAGAAGAACAAGGACCCCCACCTCCAGTGGATTTACAGGAAGAAGCACAACAGGGCTTTGGCCCTTGAGAGGCTCCGCTCCGCTATCACCGCTCACAAGATGGCCCTGGCGTTGCTCTCGGCCAACTACACCTTCAAGCTCGGCAGGAAGGAGATTCCGATAGATGCCATAACGAAGGAGAACTTCGAGAAGGTCAGGGCCGTTGAGAAGCCCGTGAAGCTCGGCAGGCTTGAAGTTCTTCCACACCTCGCCTACTCCGGCGATGTGCTCAGGCTTCTGGCCAGGGAGAGCATCGAGGTCAGAGAGACTTTCAAGTTCATAAAGGGCAAGCTCCGCGAGAAGGGAACCGTCAGGACGAAGAGCATAAGGATTGAGGTCGAGTACTTCGAGAACAACAGGCTGAAGAAGGCCCGCCTCGACCTTCCGGCCGATGCAGACATCGAGATGGAGCTCAGGAAACGCTTCGGAAGAAGGTTCCGCTGGCGCGTTCTGACGTTCGTGAAGACGAGGGGGGTTCTCATAAACAACCATTACACAGTTGACAACCTCGCACTTGCCTACGCCTCCCTCGACCCCGAGAACGGCGCCGAAAAGCTCGGCCTGGACATCTTCCGCTACTACTTCCTCACCTCCTCGACCGAGCGTGAAACCCTGGGCATATTCCCCGGGATAAAGCTCTGCGTTGACTGCCACTACTCAATCCTCGATTTGCCCTTCAGGCACGAGAAGGACTTCAAGACCGGGCAGGGGAGCATCTACGTCATAAGGAAGTGCGAGATAGAGGGCCAGCTGACGGGGAAGAGGAAGGACATAACCACGATTCCCAACTACCTCCTCGGTGGGGTTCTGCTCTACGGCATGAGCTCCTACGACGAAGGAAAAGTCGCGGAGCTCCTCGGGATTGACGAGGCCGAGCTGGAGGAGGCCATAAAGAAGTTCGTGATTTCCGGCCTGCACAAGGTTCTGTTCAGCGAGAGCGAGCTGAAGAAGTTCGAGAAGTTCATGCCGAAGAGCGACAAGGCCAAGCGCTTCCTCGACCTCCTGCAGGGGTGAGGAGATGAAAGTTCGGGTGAGCGCCAAAACCTACGACGAGCTTCTTCGGAAGCTTTCTGAGCTCAACGAGGACGTTACCGAGGTTTACGTTAGTTTAAGGCCCACCAAGGAGGTCGTAGTCAAAATCCTCGAGAACGCGCCCAACGTGAAGAGGATAAGCTGTCCACCGAGTCTCTATCCAAAGGTCTCCAAGAGGGTCATTTACGCCCTCGGCCAGCTCGGTATAGAGCTCGTCCCCGAGAACAGGCCCAGGGGAAGGCCAAGGAAGTACGACGAAAAAACGGTGAAGCTCGTCCGCGAGCTGGCCAGGAAGGGCGTCCCGATGCGGGAAATCAGCGAGCGTCTTGGCATTCCCCTGAGGACCGTTTACTACATGGTGAACGAGCTCCGGGCTTAACTTTAAAAGACCTTTTCTCAAGCCAACCCCGGGTGAGAGAAGTGATTGAGACTCAGGAAGAAGTTCCGGAGATTAGAGAACCCCTCAGGCGCGTTGGCATAACCAACCTCAGGAGCGTCGCCAAGATTAACTGGAAGGGGAAGGTATACACGTTCCTCCCGCTCTTCGAGGTCACGATAGACGTCCCTGCCGAGAAGAAGGGAATCCACATGAGCAGGCTCGTGGAGAGCATCACCGAGGCCATGAGCGAGGCCGTAGAGGAGGAGGTCAGAGAAGCCCACAGCTCGCTTGAGGAGCTTGGAAGGGCTGTCATAAGGCGCCTTGAGGGCAAGCATCCGCACAGGCGCGCTGAGGTCTGGATTAAGACCCACCTCATAATCCCCCGGGAAACGCCGGCTAGCGGGAAGACGAGCTACGAGCCCTACGACGTCGAGGTCGGCGTCATCAAGAACGAGGACGGCACATTTGAGAAAGTTCTCCGGGTTCGCGTTATTGGAAACACCGCCTGCCCGCACGCGATGGCCAACAACGAAGGGAAGACCCACATACAGCGCGCCGTAGGCGAGCTTGAGGTCAGAACGGCCTTTGATGAGGAGATAGCGCTCGAAGACATGATTGATGTCGTGGAGAGCTCCTTCAGCCACCCGACCTACACGCTCCTGAAGACCGTCGATGAAAACGCGGTCGTGCGGGGAATGCACCGCAACCCGAAGTTCGTTGAAGATGTCGCGCGCGAGATTTTCGTCAAGGCCCGGGAGAAGTTTAGGGGCAAAATCCACGTGCGCGTAATCAGCAACGAGAGCATCCACAAGCACGACGTCATAGCCGAGACGTGGAGCTGATTGGGAACACAATTTATTTATCCTTTCTTCATAACATTGAATCGGTGAGAGCATGGGGACGTCCCTTGTTGAGATAATGCAAAGGATAGACGCGATAGAGAAGTTCCTGAGAGAGCTCATTGAAGTCAACCTTCAGCTCATCGAAGAAGCCGAGCCCGAGGAGTGGGAGAAACAGGCCATCATGGAGCGTAGAGATGACGAGTTCCTTGAGTGGGACGTGGTGAAGGATGGGCTTTGAAAACCGCATTTTGATTAGCAGGAAAGCTCTCAAAGAACTTCAGAGTATCCCCGTAAAAGAACGCAATCTGGTTAAGGACAGGATATCAAAGCTGGCTTACTTTCCCCTTGCGAGGCTCGATGTTCAAAAACTCAGAGGATACGAGAACGTTTACCGCCTTCGTGTGGGAGATTACCGGAGTTCTGTTTGAGTATAACAAGGCAGAAAAGATTATACGAATCCTGAAAATCGGGAAGCGGGAAAATGTTTATTGAGGGATTTCAATGAAGCTCGTCCACGACCCGATACACGGTGGAATAGAGCTCGACGACTTCGCGGTAAAGCTAGTGGACACAGCGGAGTTCCAGAGGCTCAGGAGGATTACCCAGCTCGGCTTGGCTTTCCTCGTCTACCCTTCTGCCAGACACACACGCTTCGAGCACTCCCTCGGGACCTTCCACATAGCGAGACTCATACGGGAGAGAAACCCGGGGATTGATGAGGGAGCGGTTTACTCGGCCCTACTCCACGACCTCGGGCACTACCCCTTCAGCCACACCCTTGAATGCCTCTTCCCAAGGCACGAGGACAACACAAGGTGGCTGATAAAGCACGGCGAAATCGGCGACGTTCTGATGGAGCGCTTCTCGCTCAGGGAGTTCCTCGGCCTTCTCAAGCACCCCCTCGTGAGCGGTGACATAGACGCCGATAGAATGGACTACCTCGTGCGCGATGCATACTACACCGGCGTTGCCTACGGGCTGGTCGACCTCGAGAGGCTCATACGAAACCTCCGCTGGGACGGGAAGAGACTAATCCTCGGCGAGAAGGGGATAATGGCCGGCCAGAACCTCCTCATATCACGGAGCATGATGTATCCAACGGTTTACCAGCACCACACTGTTAGAATAGCGAGCGCGATGCTGTGCAAGGCCGTTGAGCTTGAAGGGATTGAGCTTGAGGAGCTCCGGAAAATGGACGAGGTTGACCTCGTTGCTCGGCTGAGGGCGAGCGAGAGAAGGGAAGTCCGCGAGCTCATCGGTGCAATCGAGAACAGAAAACTCTACAAGCGCGTCATCTGGAGCGGAGAGGAGCTCGATGAAGGAACCATCAGGGAGCTAAAACGGGAGCTGGAAAGCGAGTTCGGCCACCTCGCGTTGCTTGATTACCCACCAAAGCCGAGGTTTGAGGAGAGGAATGCCTTCGTGGAGTTCAGCGGTGAAATAAAACGCCTGAGCGAGGTTTCGCCGGTCGTCAGGGCGCTCGTCGAGGCCAAGGAGAGCAACTGGCGCTGGGGACTCTACGCAAGGCCCGAAGCCGTAGCAAAGGTGGCTCGATGGCTCTCGAGGTTCCTTGACGTCCCCGGCGACACCGTTAAAAACCAGAATTTGAAGTTATGACCATGAACTTCCTTCGCCTTGCGCTCGCGCTCATCTTCCTCTGGGACGGCTACTTCTTCTTCAATTACATAATTAGCCTTTTCAGGAATTACAGAATTAATGAATGGACGCCAAGAGCTTCAATCATAATCCCGGCTTACAACGAGGGGGAGAGGGTTCTTAGAGCCATACGCTCGGCTCTTGCTCAGGATTACCCCAATTTTGAGGTCATCGTTGTCGATGACGGCAGTGGGGACAACACGTTTGAGGTTGCCTCATCGGTGAGAAACCCCCGCCTGAAGGTCTACCGGAAGGAGCACGGGGGCAAAGCCAAAGCCCTGAACTTCGGCCTTTCTAAAGCATCTGGCGAGATAATAGTGACGACCG
The DNA here is from genome assembly GCF_054657655.1 of Thermococcus prieurii. NCBI lineage: Archaea > Methanobacteriati > Methanobacteriota > Thermococci > Thermococcales > Thermococcaceae > Thermococcus > Thermococcus prieurii. The sequence continues at coordinate 82,786 of NZ_BAAHYH010000002.1, forward strand.
ACGCCGACAGCTACCTCGAACCGACCGCGGTTAGGGAACTCGTGAGGCGTTTCTATTCCGATGAAGTGCTCGGCGTTGGAGGGCAGGTAAGGGTCATGGGGGATTCCTTCCTCGAGAGGGCGCAGGACGCGGAGCACCTTAGGATAGCGATGTTCCGCAGGGCCAAGGAGCTTGAAGATTTAAGCCTCGCCCCGGGTCCGGTTTCGGCCTTCCGCAGGGACGCCCTCGGGAGAATCGGAGGCTTCGTCGAGGACATCGTTGAGGACTACGCCACCACAAAGGCCATCAAGAGGCTCGGAAGGGTGGTCTACGCGCCGAGGGCAAGGGTCTGGACGGAGATGCCGAGGAGCCTCTTCGTTCTCTGGCGCCAGAGGAAGCGCTGGTTTCTCGGCGACCTCAAAAACCTCGGTGGTGGCTTTACCAAAGACTGGGGATTTCTCCTGCTCGGTGACTTCATAGCCCTCCTAGACGTTCTGGTTCCAATTCTACTGCTCGCGACCGGCAACTTTAGCCTCTTCGCCCTCTGGTGGGGGTTCGAGGTTGTCACAATGCTCCTCCCAACGCTCGTTGAGGGCGGGAAGCTCTCCAACGCCCTCCTCTTCCCCCTAATCGTCTGGTTCTGGGCGCTCTTCTACCTCTCGCTCCACGTCTACGGCTACACTAGGCTTCTCACCGGGCGGTTGTGATTCGTCGCGAATCTCAATTCAGCATTCTGTCCTAGTTTTTTTGGTCATAGCTACCGCAATGCTTTTAAAGCCGAAACCCTTTTAAAGTGCCTCTCTGCCTAAATAGACTATATAGAATATAGAGAGGTGAGGGAATGCTGGAGGTCATCGCAGCGGCGTTCTTTATGGCATGGGCTGTAGGAGCGAACGACAGCGCAAAGGCAGTCGGCACAGCAGTCGGTTCAGGGATAGTGGGCTTCAAACGGGCCGTCCTGATAATCGCGGTTTTCACCACGTTGGGTGCGGTTATCGGTCACTCGGCCGTTTCAGGGACGATAACTGGACTGGCGAGCGGTTTATCGGCTGGAGAAGTCGCTTTGGCGCTCTTCAGTGCGGCATCTGCCGTTACAATCGCGAGCCTGTGGGGACGGCCAATATCAACGACCCAGTCCATAATAGGCGCGCTCATAGGTTCCTCCCTCGCCCTCGGCCTCCCCGTTGACTGGTGGACAATCGGTAAAATCGTCTCGGCGTGGTTCTTCTCTCCGGTCTTCGCCTCCCTCCTGGCCATAGCAATATACAAGCTCTACAAGCCATTCCTCAGGAGGATAAAGTGCCTCAAGAACCTTGAAATTACTCAAAAGTGGCTCGTTTTTCTCGCCTCAGCTTTTTCAGCCTTCAACCTCGGTACGAACGAGGTCTCGAACGTCATAGGCCTCGCAAAGGCCGGCGGAATGTCCAATCCTAATGCTTTCCTCGCCCTCGTGATGGCCTTCGGAACGCTCACCTTCAGCTACGAGGTTATGATGACGATAGGAAAGGACATAGCACCCCTTGGTCCGACTTCGGCTTTTTCAAGCCAGTTTGGGGCATCAATAGCGGTCAGCACCGCGAACCTCTTCGGCCTGCCCGTCAGCTCGGGCCAGGCGATAGTCGGGGCGATAAGCGGACTGAGCGCCTACAAGGGTGAGCGCGTTAACAAAAAGCTCCTCGTGGACATCGTGAAGAGCTGGGTTCGCGCGCCGCTCTTCGCTGGAATCCTCGCCTTCCTGCTCATCAAGCTCTTCTCGGCAGGGGTCTGTCCGTCGTGAGAGTTTAGGGAGGTAAGTGAGTGAATGTCCTCCCGTTCAAGTTTACTCTCACGACGGACTTGGGATTCATCAGCCTCAACTCCCCTCCGGGTTCATTGGGGAGTAAATCACCGGCTTCACCCCCGCTCAGGGCGACCCCAAGTCCCCGCACGAAAACGTTGAACGCTCCAACAAACTGTCTATCAGCCTTAAACCCACAGTTAGAGCACTCCACCAGCCCGTTTCGGGACTCTAACCTGCTCCCACACACCGGGCAGGTGGAGGAAGTGCCAGCGGGATTGACGAACTCAACCGGAACACGGTAGGAGAGCTTTTGGACAATCTTACTCCAAGTTGAGCGTGAGAGTTTCCGATTGAACTTTCTACCATTTCCGTTGAACATGCTGAACTTGTTCAAGTCCTCGAAGATGAAAACCGCATCAGGAAACTCCTTTGAGAGCTGAACTACGAGTTTGTTAAGGTAATCCTCAATCCTGTTCCGCCTGCGAACGTAATACTTTTTGAGCAGTCTCGAAATCCTCTTTGGAGCCTTCTTCTGAATACTCTTGAGTCTGTCAATAATCCTGTCGTAAGTTTCAGCAATCCTGTGGAGTTCACTCAAGTCCGCTTTAATCCAGCCCTTCTCAGGGTGATAAACGTCGAGACTCATAAGATTGCTATCAATCCCGATTTTAATCCTGCTCGAAAACTCAACTTCCTTCGAGAATGTCAGGTAAACGTCTTTCTCCCTGATTATCAACCCGCCAACCTTCCAGTCCTTGACTCGCTCATAAAACCACTCGCCAGAATAGTTGAGTTCGAGGTATTCTTCCCTCGGTTTGACTGTTATCCTGATTTTTGAACCTTCGACTTTCATCAAGGTGGTTTTAACCCGCACGAACTTCCTCTTCACTACGGGTTTCTTTCTCTTCCTCCTTCCCTTTAAGTAGTTCTGCCTCCAGCTCTCAAGGATTGAGTAGGCTGTTTTTATGGCGGAATCAACGTAGTGTTTGGCAAAGGGCCAGTCCTTGAGGAGCTGATTTCTTAATTTCCTCTTGAACTCGTTGGATTTTGGAAAGTATGGGATTAATCGGGTGGTCTCGTAATACTTGTATTTCCCGTTCCCGATGGAGTATCGGTGTTTGACTTTCTTCTCTTTCCAAGTCGTGTGTTCCCAAATCTCATCAATCACTCGCTGGAGACGTTTTTGATACTTGGTAAGGAGTTCCTGAACATTCCAGTCGTGCGTCATTTTGTAGGTGAGAACGATTTTCACTCGTCTTCAACCTCCTCTATGAGTTTTTTCATGCCTTCCTTGAGTTTTTTGTATTTGTGAGAGCGCATTCCGTAGAGTTTGCCTGCAAAATGGATGATTATGGCCATCAAGTCCTCAATTAGTTCTTCTCTTGGGGTTTTATCCCTCTCGTGGATTGTTATTATCTCTGCCCCGTGTTGCTGGAAGAAGAATTGCAGTGTTTTAAACCCAAAACGGGTGAGTCTGTCTGGGTAAGTGATGATGACTTTTGACACTTCTCCTTTGGCGACCATTTCAAGGAGTTTCCGGTAGTTCTTCCTGTTCTCGTTCAGTCCGGAGCCAATGTCCTTGAGGATTTTAACTTGCCAGCCTCTTTCTCTTGCGTATTCTTTTATCGCCTCGATTTGTCGTTCCAAGTCGTCTTTTTGAGTGTGGCTGGAAATCCTTGCGTAGCCTATGATGAGGCCGTTTTCCTCTTTTATCCCGAGGAGGCGTCTGATTTCGCTTTCGGGGATTCTTCTTCGTCCGCCGGGCGTTCTAATGACTTTGATTTTTCCTTCCCTGTCCCATTTCTGGATTGTTTTTGGATGGACTCCGAGTATTTCGCTCGCCTGTTTGAGCGTATAGAGTTTCTCTTTCACTACCATACACTCACATTTAATCACAAAAACTTTTAAACATTTCGCTTAAAAAACAGTCAACTAAGGCTTTTAAGTTCAAGAGATAGCTCTCCTAGAGGTGAGAGCATGGAGTTCAGGTTCGAGGTTAAGGCGCGCGACGCGGCCGGAAGAATAGGAAAGCTCACCGTCAACGGCAAGAGCATCGAAACTCCAGCTATAATGCCCGTCATCAACCCGAAACAGCTCATCGTGACGCCGAAGGAGCTCAAGGAGATGGGCTTTGGAATGATAATCACCAACTCCTACATCATCTACAAGACGCCGGAGCTGAGAGAAAAGGCCATTGAGCTTGGCATTCATAGGCTCCTCGACTACGACGGGATAATCGAGGTCGACTCCGGCTCCTTCCAGCTCATGCGCTACGGCGAGGTTGAGGTTACCAACCGGGAGATAATAGAGTTCCAGGAGAAAATCGGCGTTGATATAGGTACCTTCCTCGACATTCCGACTCCCCCAGACGCGCCGAGGGAGAATGTCGAGGAGGACCTCAGGATAACCCTCGAGCGGGCGAAGGAAGCCGAAGGCATAAAGAACATCGCCATGAACGCTGCTGTTCAGGGTTCAACTTATCCGGACTTAAGAACCTACGCCGCTCGGGAGCTCAGCAAGATGAACTTCGAAATTCACCCGATTGGGGCCGTCGTTCCTCTCATGGAGAGCTACCGCTACCGCGATTTGGTGGACGTTGTTATAGCTTCCAAGCTCGGTCTAAGACCGGACAGGCCCGTTCACCTCTTCGGCGCCGGCCACCCGATGATTTTCGCTTTGGCAGTTGCTATGGGCGTTGACCTCTTCGACTCAGCCAGCTACGCTTTGTACGCTAAAGACGACCGCTACCTGACGCCCGAGGGGACGAAAAGACTCGAAGAGCTCGAATACTTCCCCTGCTCCTGCCCGGTCTGCTCCCGCTACACCCCGCAAGAGTTGCGTGAGATGCCGAAGGAGGAGCGGACGAGGCTTTTAGCTCTTCACAACCTCTGGGTGATACGCGAGGAGCTAAACAGGGTCAAGCAAGCGATAAAAGAGGGTGAACTCTGGCGCCTCGTTGACGAGAGGGCAAGGAGTCACCCGAAGCTTTACTCCGCCTACAAGAGACTGCTCGAGTACAGGGACTACCTTGAGAAAAACGAGCCGATAACCAAAGCGAGCGCCTTCTTCAAGGTGAGCGAGGAAGCGATGAGATGGCCCATCGTTTATCGCGCCAGGGAGAGGGCCGAGCGCGTTGCCCAGAAGTTCCCTGAGAGGATTAACCATCCAATCTTCGGAGAGATTCCGAAGTATCTGAGTTTGAGCTACCCCTTCGCCCAGAGCGAGGGCGAGGAGGACTTCACGATAGAGAAGCCGAGGAAAGGGGAAGCGAGGAAGTACGTCATGGCGGTGGCAGAGTATCAGTTCGGCGAAGGGGCGGGCGAGGCTTTCAAAGACGCCTTCGTGGAGCTATCGCGGAAGACTGGCATGCCGAGGCAGGTAAAGGCCAAAGGTAAGCATCTCGCGACCTTTAGAGCGGAGGACGGCCTGTTAACGCTCGGTATCGAAGGCGCCAAGAGACTCCACGCGCTCCTGCCGTTCCCTAGGATGCGCGTTGTGGTCAACGAAGATGCCGAACCCTTCGCGAGGAAGGGCAAGAACGTCTTCGCCAAGTTCGTGGTCGATGCCGACCCCTCAATCAGGCCCTACGACGAGGTTCTGGTGGTGAATGAAAAAGACGAGCTCCTCGCGACAGGGCAGACCCTCCTGAACGGCGAGGAGCTGAAGGTCTTCCAGAGCGGGCTGGCGGTGAAAGTCAGGAGGGGCGTTGGTTAAACATACTTTTTGTAACCCTTTTTCTTTAGCCATTTTCTAACGTCTTCTGCAAGCCACTCTTTGGGAATGGGATTTGTGTGCCCGGGATATCCATACTTTTTGAACGTTTTCTCGCAGTTCTCTTGAAATTCCCTACACAGGTAGTCGTAGCTAATCACGACCAGGAGGAGGTAGAAGCGCCTCAGGAACCAGGGTCCGTTTTTGCACCTTTCCCTTTCGCTTTCCTCCTCGCCACATTCTCTGCTGTCTCTGAGGGCTTTGAGGTACGGCTTCATGGCGAGAAATGAGTCAAGTATCAAACCAGCGTACTGCTCCTGGATGAACCAGTCACCCACGAAGTCCCTGTAAACGAAGTATCCTATGCGATTGAGCACCCTGCTGGCGTCGCTTACGGTTTTTACCTTTTCGTTGTCCCGAAAGAACTCTCTGTAGAACTCCTCTTTCACTACATTTCCTTTTGAAATCAGTCCTTTTTCACTATCCTCCTGGTGCCACTTTCTAATCTTTGCAATGTCGCCTTTGACCTTCTCGTCCATCATCTCGTAAACCGCACTAACCGCTTCGAAGTTGAGCTCTTTCAGCGCTATGTCCAGCTCGTATATCGTTACTGCCATCATAACGGTTGCCAGGGTTGAGGCGAGCGTGAGGATTACAACGGTAGTGTTGATGTCTTTTGTAATGACCCACGTTGCCCCCGTTGCGATTAGGATGAGAACTGCCGAGAGCCCCGCGAGAAGTTTAATTCTGTCCATGTCAATCCCAAAGGAAATAATGCGAAAACGTTATAAATTTTCCAGCGTCCTCGAAGGTGGGCGGGCCCGTGGTCTAGATGGTTATGACGCCACCCTTACAAGGTGGAGGTCCGGGGTTCGAATCCCCGCGGGCCCACCATTACAGCCCTTTCTGACGAAAGCGCTGGCGGAAGGTTAAGTGCTGATTCTAAGTGTTCGTTTTGGGAAAGGGGTTTCTGTCAAATTTGCTTCATTTCCAAGAGTTTCACTCTGAAGAGGCGCCCGAAGGGCGCCAATAGGAAGTTGAAACTATCTTAGGGGTTTTGTTGTAGTGTTAAACCCCTTGTGAATTTGCCCTTTTGTTAGTGCACGACTGTTTTTTGCCCTTTGGTGAGAAGGGCGCTCCTTCGCCAGCCTTTCCCAAAGGCTGTGGGCAAAGTTTCTTTGGTGAAGCTTTTTCAAAAGCTTCAGCGATGGAGAATGAATGTTTCCCAAATATTTAAATCAGGATTAGGTTTGACTCTGAACGTATGAAGAAGATAATCAACTGCCCATACTGTGGCAAAATTCATTCAATTGAATTGGATTCAGATTTGAATAATCTATATATTCTTCCTGGGACAAAACAGCGTTCTAAATTTCTTTGGGGTTCGTTTGGAGGGGATAGAAGAAAAATATTAGTTTCTGAAGCTACTTGCCCTTACTGTGATAGAGCATTCACTATGGTTTTTCTAAAAAGTGAAATGAATAATGCGTGTGTTATCAAGAGACCTCCTATGATGAGAATCCTTTTTGCGGGGATTTCCTTTAGTTTCCGAGACCAAGAAGTTCATATTTATCCATTATACTGGATTCTTTTTGACATGATAATTGTGGAATATTCCAGAGAGCGGTTAATGCTTAGTTTCCTTTTTGCAGTTCTCTTGATTGCATTTGTATTCCTGCTTCGTGGCATTAATGACTTTCAGAATTTTGACTTTTTTGGAAAGCTTCCTCTAAATCTTTCAGAGGTATATCTAAGAAAAAATGCTCTTATTCTAAATTGCTTGTTCATTAACAATACTTTTAAAGAAATATCTACATTTGAAATATTTTTCCTTGGTTTTGGGCTTTTCAAGTTTCTCTTATCAGAAACGCACACATTAATTTATTTGATTTACTGGCCTGTCCTGTCTTTGTTTATTGGATACTTGTTTATAGTGCCCGTAGTTGTCGTAGTTAACGACATAGATTCTCTTCTCGAAACTTTTTCTTACAAGATTGTTTTTGATAAGTGGTCCAACTTTAACGAGCTTGGTCAAGTTGTATTGAACGTGCTATCTTCTAGTTTAAGCATGTCGATTGGATTTGCACTTTTCATTTTTATAACAGAAAATGAAGCCCTAAATGCAATTGCCTCAGGACTATTCTTGAGTTCTCTCACGGGACTTATTGGTATTGGCCTTTTACTGACTCATCACAAGAATATAAAACGTGCAAAACTTAGGGAATTAGAAAAACTTCAAAAAGCTCTTCAAGAAGAGTATGAGAAGTTAATTTCTAAACACCCTACTCCAACCCGTTTCTCAGAACTAAAAGTAGCTATTGATGCTGTCCGGGAAATAGAGGAATGGCCAAGAAGTTTCAAGTATCTTGTAACCGCCATGGCTACAGTTGGTACTATGGTACTTTCAGCTCTAATTAGTCACTTTCTGAACCTGAAATAAACTAAAAGAGCAAAAACTTTCCGCGAGCGCTTTGCGCCAGCAAAGGGCTCACGGATAAAGCCTGCTCGGCGTCCTCGGGAAGAGGGTGGCCCAGCGGACGTGGTCGAGCTTGAGGACCCACGCGACGAGCCTCTCAAGGCCGAGGCCGAAACCGCTGTGCGGAACGGAGCCGTACTTCCTGAGGTCGAGGTACCACTGGTAGTCCTCGGGGTTCATTCCCTCCTCAAGGATTCTCTGCACGAGCTTGTCGTAGTCGTCCTCACGCTGACTGCCTCCGATTATCTCGCCGTAGCCTTCGGGCGCGAGCATGTCTGCCGCGAGAACTTTCCTCGAGTCCTCCGGGTCTTCCTTCATGTAGAAGGCCTTGATGCCCTTCGGATATCCGTAGACAAAGAACGGGGCCTCGAACTCCTCGGTAAGAACCCTCTCCTCGTCGGCGCCCATGTCCTCGCCCCACTCTATCTCGACGCCCTTGCTCTGGAGTATGTCTATGGCCTCGTCGTAGCTTATCCTCGGGAATGGCGGAACGGCGTTCTTGAGCGTGGTTAAATCCTTTCTAAATGTCTCTATCTCGCCCCTCCTGAGCTCAAGCGCGCGCTGAACCATGTAACTCACCAGCTCCTCCTCGACCTTCATGATGTCACAGAGGTCCATCCAGGCTCCCTCAAGTTCGAGGTGCCAGAACTCGGTGAGGTGCCTCCTCGTCCTGCTTTTCTCGGCCCTGAAGCTCGGCGTGAGCGACCAGACCTTTTCGAGGCCAAATATGGCCGCCTCAAGGTAGAGCTGGGCCGACTGGCTGAGGTAGGCGTAGCGGTCAAAGTACTTGAGCTTGAAGAGCGTTGAGCCACCCTCTACCGCTCCGGTGACAAGTATCGGCGGGAAGACCTCGTACCAGCCGTCCTGGAGGAGCCACTCACGAGCGGCCTGAACGAGCGTGGCCTTCACCTTCATTATGCTCGCGACCTTGGGCGAGCGGAGATGCAGGTGCCTGACGTCGAGCAGGAACTCCGGGCTCGCGTCCTTCGTTATCGGGAAGAAGTCAACGTTCTGGATAACTTCAAGCTTATCTGCCCGAACCTCGGCGCCGGTTGGAGCGCGCGGGTCAGCTTTAACGGTTCCCTCGATGATGACGCTCGACTCAATGCCAAGCTTCTTGGCCTCCCTGTAGGCCTCTTCGTTGAGTTCCTTGGAGAAGACCACCTGGACGATTCCGCTCGAGTCCCTGAGCACTATGAAGACCTTCTTTCCGACCTCCCTCTTCCTGTAAACCCATCCGGCGAGCTTAACCCTCTTTCCTTCCATTTCGGGCTTAACGTCGGCACAGTAAACCTTATCAATCACCTTTACCACCTCCAAAAGCTTTTCAGCGGGGTTTATAACGCTAACCCAATCAGAAGAGGTTATTCAGCCAGAGCGACAGGACCCTTAGCCTTGACTCAATCCGAACGAGCCGGGGCATGGTCGGAGTTTTTCGTTTTGGGATTTAAATCCTTTGGGAATTTGAATGTCACAACGTCAAAAGGTTTAAGTTCTTCCCTGCCGTATGTTCAACGGTGGGAGGATGTTTGCACTGGTCGGAAAGCTCGTCGATTACCGCTCCGTTCGAGATGGGGCCGTCATCGTTGAGGATAACGTCATTCGGGCCGTCGTTCCGGCGGGGGAACTGGGAGAGTGGGGCGTTGACGAAGTTTACGGCGGGAAGAACTACCTCGTGATTCCCGGCCTAATCAACGCCCACACCCACGTGGCAATGGCACGATTTAGGGGTCTCGGCGAGGACCTGCCGACGGAGGAGTGGCTTGAGAAAATCATCTGGCCGATGGAGCTGGAATGGACGCGGAAGGAAATCCGCGAGTGGGCTGAAATCGGCCTTAAAGAGGCTTTGATGAACGGCTCGACGACGGTAAACGACCACTACTTCTTCGCGGACGAGATAGCGAAGGTCGCCGAGAAGCTCGGGGTAAGGGCCTTCATCGGCCAGACGGTCATGGACGAGGTTGATTTTCCTCTTGCAAGTCCTGAGGAAGGTTCCCGATTCTTCAAGCGCTGGCGAAACCGGAGCGAGCTCGTAGCGCCCACACTTGCACCGCACGCAACGAACACCGTCTCGCTTGAGCTCATGCGGGAAATTGCCGGGCTTTCAAGGGAAACCGGTGCGAGGATTCACGTTCACCTCGCCCAGAGCAGGGCGGAGGTTTCCGAGGTTAGAAGGCGCTACGGCCTTTCGCCCGTTGGTCTCCTCGAAAGGGCCGGGCTTTTGAACGATAGGCTAATCAGCGTCCACGGCGTTTACCTGAACGATTCTGACTTCGAGAGATTGGCCAGGACCGGCTCGACCCTCGTCCACTGCCCGACGAGCAACGTCAAACTTGAGGCTCGGACGGTGAACTTGAGAAAACTCCTTGACATCAGCCTTAACGTAGCGCTGGGCAACGATTCACCCAACCCAACCGGAATCATTGACCCCTTCCTTGAGATGAGAACGGCCGGAATCGTGGCTAATCTAACTGCCGGAAAGGCGCACGCGGTTCCAGCTCGGAAGCTCTTTGGAATGGCGACCGTTGGGGGCGCAAGGGCCCTTGGATTAAAGGCCGGACTCATAGAACCCGGCTATCTCGCGGATTTGGTTCTCATAAACGCGGATAAACCGTGGTTCAGGCCGTTGGAAAACGTTTACTCGCTCCTCGTTTACTCCGCGAGGGGAAGCGACGTGGAAAAGGTTGTGGTAAATGGAAAAGTGGCTTGGGCTAAGCCCTCATAGCCTTCTCAATCTCTTTGAGCCTCTCTCCGGAGGGCTCTACGTCGAAGAACGCCTCTGCCTCTTTTATCGTTTCTTCGTCAAAGTTTCCGCTCAGGATGCTTTCGCTCGTTACGTCGAGCATGGAACTCAGGGCCTCATCGAGGCTCTCCACCTTTGTCATCGCCTTCTCGAACTCGACCTGCATCTTGGCAACGTCTTCTGCACCGGGTCCCTCAGCAATGCTCTCAACGATGTCCCGGCTGAAGCGGAGAAACTCTCCAGAGACCTTAACGAGCTCCCTCTGAATCTCGGCTTCTTCCATCAGAAGGAGGAGTCTCTTCGCCTGCTTTATCCTGTTCTCAAGGGTGAGGTATTTCACTGCACTCCTCCTCAACAGCTCCTCGTCGCCGAGCTTTGCCGCTTCCTTTCCCTGGAGAAAGACCCGGCGTTTTAAGGCTTCGAGGTTACTTATGTATTGTTTTAGGGCCATCTTCGCTTTTCTGGCCCGTATCTTCCGCTCTATTTCCTTTTCCTCCTTGGATTTCCAGAACTTCATAACTCACACCCCGTTTTCGCGCTCTATCTTGTGAAGGAGCACCTTGAGCCTTTCAATGAAGTCCTCTCTTACGGGCAGGTTTTCTCTAATCATGAGCTCAAGGGTTTCAATTGCCCTTCCAAGTTCTTCCCTGTGCTGGGTTGTGTAGAACTTCAGGTCGCTCAGGGTGTTGAGAAGTTCGGCTTTTCTGTTGAGCTCCGCGTAAGCCAGAGCAAGCTTTGAGAGAGTCTGAACGACAAGTCTGCCGTTCTCCCTGATTTCATCGGCCGTCTTGCTCTTCTTTAGGGCTTCCACGCTTCTTGCAAGCGTTTTCTTCAGCTCCTCAACCTGGGACTCGAGCTCCTGCTTCCGCTTCTCGCTCTCTTCGAGCTTCTCAAGGTCCCTCAGGAATTCTTCAACGCTTCCGTAGCGGTCTTCCTTCCTCTTCGCCAGCAACTTCTCGAAGAGCCCATCGTACTTTGCCAATGCGGGGTTGAAGTCGGAGGGTGGCTTATGGCGGTAGTTCTCGTCAGTTATCTTGCCGAAGACCTCCTCGTAGGTGTAGCCCTCGAACGGAACCCTGCCTGTGAGAAGCTCGTAGAAAATAGTCCCCAACTGCCATACGTCTGTCCTGTGGTCGGTGTTTCCGAACTTGCTCGGCATCAGGTGCTCCGGCGCGGCGTAGAGTGGGGTGTATCCCATCACGCTCCTTCCCGAGCTCATCGTTCCGATTTTCGCGAGTCCCCAGTCGGTTATCTTTGGCGTTAAGTCAGCCTTCAGGAGGATGTTTCCAGGCTTTAAGTCGCGGTGAACGATGCCTTTCGAGTGGGCGTGTTTTAGGCCTTCCGCAATTCCCTTTATGAGTCTCAGTGCGGTTTCCTCATCAACGGGCTTAGGCAGTTCTTCAAGTGTTCTAACGAGCTTCCCATCAACCTTGGCACCCTCAACGAACTCCATCTCAAGGTGGGGAACTGGTAAGATGTCCGCGTCGTAGAGCTTGACGACGTTGGGGTGGTTGAGCTGGAACCACGTTGAAACCTCGCGGAGGAAGGTTTTACTTGTTTTCTCGTCGATTCTTGGGACTTTTAGGGCGACTGTTTTGCCGTCCTTTTTGCGTTTGACCTTGAAGACTTTGGCAAAACCGCCCTCTCCAAGGAACTCGAGTGGCTCGTACCTGTCCAAGAGCCCAGGAGGAAAGCCTTCCAAGGGCTTGGATACGCTTTCTCTGGGTTGCCGAGGGGAGGGGGGCTTCTTTTCCTTCTTGTGCCTTTTACGGCCTATGGCAACCGCTACAACCCCAACTGCAATCAGAAGGGCCAAACCCAACAGCTTTGAAGTGATAGAGGTTTCTCCAGGGGAGCCCGAGGAATTAGTTGTGAGTTCCCGAGTCAGCGTGATGTAGACGTAGTACAAAGTGTGCATATCTGGGTTCAGTGTGAGGTTCTCTGGATTGTACCCTCTCAGGTTAATCTGAAGTTGGTATTTCATACCTGGAATGAGTGTATAGTTGTATACTGGACTCGTGCCTATGATAACACCGTTCAGCTCTATCTCCGCACCGGGAGGGCTTGTTCTCACGTTAAGAATGGGATTTTCTCCAACCTTAAAATTGAACACCATAGGAACGTTTAGTGTAATGTTTCTGCCGGGGACCGCGTTGAAGAGAACAATGACTGTTCCATACATGTTTTTTTCGAGTCGAATTGTATGAATTCCCTCTGAGACCTTAAGCCCGTGTATAGGAGTCACTCCGACGTATTTTCCGTCGAGGTAAACGCTAACTCCCGGAGCCGTTGTGTCGATGTTAACCATAGAGGTGCTTTTGCTGGCCGCGGCCGGTGTAGAGGACGCTAAAATTGCCACGAGGAGCAGGGCTATCACTACGAGACTCCCCATGTTCTTAGTCACCATCTCCACACCACCACCGTGACGTTATCTTCAGTGGCAGGCAGGGCCTTTTCCACGAGGATTTTGGCGAGGTCACGTGCCGTTTTCCCCGGGGTGAACGCCCGCAGGATTTCCTCCTTTGGAACGTAGTCGTGAAGGCCATCCGTGCTGAGAAGAAGGATGTGATTGGCTCCCACCTCCCAGCGGTAGAGGTCAACCATCAGACGCCGCCCAATTGCAGAACTCACCCTGTTCCTGAGTGGGTGGTACATGGCTTCCTCCTCACTTACATGACCCATGAGAACGAGCTCCTGAAGTGGTGAGTGGTCGAGCGTCCTCGCGACGAGCCTCCCCTTTGAAACCAGGTACGCCCTGCTGTCGCCGGTGTTGGCAACGATAACGGTCCTTCCCCTAACTACGGCCGAGACGAGGGTCGTCCCCATCCCTTCAAGCGGCCCCTTTGCGCGCTCCCTAACAACGGAGTGGGCAACCTCGTGGGCATTCCTCAGGAGAATTGCTAGAAGGTCTTCTTCAAGGCCCCCAACGTACTCCCCTTCAAAGACCTCTGCGATTGCATTCAATGCCAGCCTAGAAGCGACTTCCCCGGCGTTGTGGCCCCCCAACCCGTCCGCAACGGCAAGTAGGTAGCCGTCGGGGAGCTTCATGATGAGCAGGCCGTCCTCGTTGTGCTTTCGTCCTCCAACGTGGGTTATCCCGTAAACGAAGTCAGCTCCGGCCCCGCTGAAGTCCACGCATGGATTTTCGGGCAGTATTAGCCTCATCTCTCCACCTCCCTTTTAATCCTGTCAACGAGAACCTCCACTCTCTCAACAAGTTCCCGGGAAATCGGCAGACCCTCCCTCAGGAGGAGCTCGACGGTTTCAATCGCCCGCTCAACCTCTCCCCTTTCTTCCCGGGTGAACTCCTTGAGCTCCTCAAGCGCACTAATCAGGCCTGCCTTGTCGTTGAGCCTGGCTGAAAGGACCGCGTTCCTCCCAAGTCCTTCAACGAGTTTCCCGACGAGCCTCTGAACCTCCGACCGGTCCGTCGTTACCTGGATGGTTTTCTTGAGCTCCTCAATCTGCCCTCTGAGGTCGGCCCTTTCTCCTTCGAGCCTCTCCAAGAGCTTAAGGTCCTCCAGAAACTCCTCAACGCTTCCGTAGCGGTCTTCCTTCCTCTTCGCCAGCAACTTCTCGAAGAGCCCATCGTACTTCGCAAGCTCTGGCCTAACGGCACTCGGCGGTTTTGGCTTGGTTTCTGGGTTGAGAATCTTTGCGATTACACTTGCGGGGCCCTTCCCTCCGTAGGGCAGTTTTCCTGTCAGGAGTTCATAGAAGATTAGGCCGAGCTGGTAGATGTCAGTCCTGTGGTCGGTGCGTCCGTAGGTTTCGGGGTCAAGCTGCTCCGGCGCGGCGTAGAGAACCGTTACCCCTGAGGTTGTGGTCGTTGAATTTGTTCCGATTTTGGCTAATCCCCAGTCTGTTATCTTTGGGGTTAAGCCGGCCTTCAGGAGGATGTTTCCAGGTTTTAAGTCCCTGTGGATTATTCCCTTGGAGTGCGCGTGCTTCAATCCCTCTGCGATACTTCTGGCGAGTTCTAAAGCAGTGGTCTCATCAACGGGCTTTGGAAGTTCCTCAAGCGTTCTAACGAGCTTCCCATTAACTTCCGCACCTTCGACGAACTCCATCTCAAGGTACGGTACCGGCTCTTCCTCTGCACGGTAGAGCTTTACTATGTTTGGATGCTCCAGCATGCTCCAGGCCTGAACTTCCCTAATGAAGGATTTCCTTGACTTCTCTGTTAGATGCGGGACTTTTAGGGTGACTGTTTTGCCGTCTTTTTTGCGTTTGACCTTGAATACTTTGGCAAAACCGCCCTCGCCAAGGAACTCGAGTGGCTCGTACCTGTCCAAGAGCCCAGGAGGAAAGCTAGGGATGTCGCGGTTGCTCCTATTTTCACTCCCTTCCCTGCTCTTCAGGAAGACAAGTCCAACGAAGAGGAATATTAGAATACCTCCAATTGCGAGGTAGGAGACTTGTGAAGACGGGCCTTGTCCGGTCGTTCCTGTCTCCGGCAGGGAACTCGGAGGTTGGGCAAGAGGGTTGTTTGATACTTCCTGTGCGGACGTTGATGAGCTCAAACCTGAAGCTTCAAGGGGTCCAGACGCAACGGTGATTCCCCAGTGGATTACGTTCGAGACAAAGGTTGGTCCGTCGAGCTTGATGCCGTAATACTGACTGACCCACATTGGAAGGTAGCCTCCAACGGGCGTCTCGCCGCTGACTATCAGAACACTCCTTTTGTTGCCCAAATTCCATACCCATGCCACCACTATCGGGAATTCACCCTTTTCTCCGGCCTTGTAAGCCTTTGCAGAGGGTGCGCTGTTCTCAACGATTTGGGCATTTTTGCTCGTCCTGAGTATGATGTAAACTCCCGAAGGCTTGTTCCCATCCCTCAGGGGCTTCCAGGTGCCGTTTGCGAAGAGCGCCACCGGGCCCGGGCCATGGGCAAGGATGCCGTAAGCCACTCCCTGAATCAAAAGCAGGCGGTATGGGGTATCATTGCTCGGTCTGTCGTAGGCTATGAGGCGGTATGCCTTCCCGCCGGCGTTGCTCACAGGGTCCTCAACGGAGCACAGGTCAAGGCGTAGGGGCGCTCCAAGGGCTTCAAGCAGGCTGTTCACTATTCCTTGGGTTTTGGCACCGTTTCCATAGTCCGAATCACCGGCAACCCACAGAACTTTCCCTCCGGAGTAGAACCACTCCCTTATGGCTGAGATTTCGGCGCTTGAGAGGTTTGTCGTTGGCTGGCCGAGTATGAGGACGTCAACGTTTTCCAGCAGGCCTGGAGTTATTGACCTGCCCAGCCAGCGGATTCCCAGCTCGTCCTGGTAACTCTCGTTCCCAAAGTAGACGAAGTTATATTGGGTTAAGGTTTCAACTATTCCCGGAGCGAGCGTCTGATTTTTGTAGACCACTGATGTGAGGCCGTTTGGGTTCTCGCCGTGGGAGAGGTCTATCCCAATCGTCGTTGCACTGACGTACGGCAATATAATTAAGAAAACCACGGGGAGCAACAGGAGAGATGGATTTCTGCTCATTTCCCATCACCAACATGCCGGCTTCTATATTGTCCCTTGCAATTGGCAGTGTCTTTCCAATGGGTCTCGTGGGGATTCCCATCATTTTTTGGGTGAGTTATCCCCCTCATTCCTCTCGCCTCTAGGTAATTGTGAAACTTTCTGAGCTGAGCAGGAATATCCCCCTCTTCGCCGTCCCCCTCATGAGGGTGAACTCTAGGTCGTTGTGATGATGCTCTTTGCACATTCAACTTTTCCATTAGATGTGGGACTATCTTGATTTCCTCTGAAATTTTAAAGTGCCGTTTGTGGAGCTTTATTGCTGTCGAAGTCATTCAACTTCCCTCTGAACCTTGTGCAGGAGGACCTTCAGCTCGTCCAGCGTGGACTTGCTTATTGGCACACTCTCCTGCATCATCATCTTGAACTGGTCTATTGCACTTTCAAGCTCATCTCTATGTTCCTTCGAGAACGCCTTCAAATCCTCAAGCGCATTGATGAGTCCAGCCTTGTCGTTGAGCTGGGCATGTAGTACGGCATTTCTGCTCAGCTGTTCAACAAGCTGGCGCACGAGCTTTTTGAGTTCCTTGCTATTTGTTGTGAGACTCATGGTAGTCTTTGTCTTCTCTATCTCCTTTTCGAGGGCCTTCCTCTCCTCGTCAAGCTTTTTCATTAGCTCAAGGTCGCGGAGGAACTCCTCAACCGACTGATAGCGCCCTTCTTTCTCCTTTGCGAGGAGTTTCTCAAAGATGCCGTCGTACTTTGCCAGGGCCTTGTTGAAGTGACTCGGCGGTTTGGGCTTTACTGCCGGATTTATCACCTTGGCCATGACGACTGCTGGAGAAGTCCCTTGGTAGGGCAACTTCCCGGTTAAGAGTTCGTAGAAAATGAGTCCGAGCTGGTATATGTCAGTTCTCTGGTCGGTGTGCCCATAGGTCTCGTCGTCGAGTTGCTCCGGTGCCGCGTAGAGGAGCGTCAGTCCCTTTGTCGTCGTGGCTGTGGTTGAAACCGCGCCGACTTTGGCCAGTCCCCAGTCGGTTATCTTGGGCGTTAAATCGCTCGTTATGAGGACGTTCTGGGGCTTAAGGTCTCTGTGATACACCTGCTTTGAGTGAGCGTGCTTCAACCCTTCAGCGATGCCCCTGATGAAGTGAAGTGCCTTCTCCTCGTCAGTGGGCTTCGGATACTTGCCGAGGTCCCTGATGACTTCACCATTGAGTTGAATTCCATCGACGAACTCTATCTCAAGGTGGGGTAGTGGTTCAGCGTAAGCGTTGTAGAGCTTGACGATGTTTTTATGATTGAGCAGGCGCCAGGCCTTGACCTCCTTGAGAAAGAAACGCTTTGTCTTCTCGTTGAGGCGGGAAACCTTAAGGGCTATGATTTTCCCGTCGGATTTCCTTCTAACCTTGAAGACTTTGGCGAAGCCACCCTCACCGAGGAACTCGAGTGGCTCGTACTTGTCGAGGAGCTCGGGCGGGAAGCCGGGAACGTGCTTTGGTGGTGCGTAATGTTTTGGTTCGGGCTTTCTAGCGGGAGCGGGGGTTGAGGTTACGATATCTCCCTTGGGTGGGGAGGTTTTGGATTTTCCGCCTTTGACTTTAGCAGCGATTCCGCCGATTAGGAGGAGTCCAATTAGTGCTCCTACAATATCTGAGAAGTCAATTCTGTTTGTTGTTTTCGACGTTGTGCTCTTTGGGCTTGTTGTGTGGAGGGGGGATTCCGTTAGATTTGCCGATATTTTTGTTGTTGCTCCTGCTTGTACCGTTATTATAGTACTATAGTTTTTATATCCACTTAATACTAAAGTTAAATTATAATTTCCCGCTGATAGATTCATCTCCAAGGGAGTGACTCCTTTGTAAATCCGGTTTATATAAACTTTAGCGCCTGGAGGTGAGGAAGAAATTAGTATCGTGCCAAATGGGGGATACAATGTTTTTATTCTTGGTCTGAACACTTTTGCAATTGCATGGGCATATCTAATTGTAGCACTTGGATTCCTAACAGAAACAGTGGCGTTATTAACTTTGGCGTTAGAATTTTCTGTCGGAGTATCAGTTCTCCACCCGCAAAAGTTACAATTACGTAGATTCCCATCGGGGGGGAGTTTAAGGACTTCAGTTTCATAACTGTTATGTGTATACATGTATATATAGCCTGCTACCACTATATCTCCATTAGGAGCCACGGTAACTGTCTTAAACCACGAAACCCAATCTTCATCACTTTCATCACAATGCCAAACTATCTTTCCCTCTAAATTAATTTCCCAGATTAAACCACCTCCATTTAGAGTACTACCTACTACAATAATACCCCCATTAGGAGCTAAAGCAACTGCTTCAGCATATTCATTAGTATAGATACCAAAGGTTCTTTGCCAACTTATCTTGCCGTGGGCATCGAGCTTAAGAACCCAAACGCTTGAATAATCTGGTGTTCCAATGCCGAAGCTCCAAGTCTGGCCGGCTACTATAATGTCCCCGTTAGGGGCAATTGCAATAGAATTGGCAAGATCCTCCCAACTTCCACCATAAGTCTTAGACCATATTACTTTTCCATTCTCATCCAAGCGAAGAAGCCAAGCATCACCAGACCCGGAGCTTTGCGTTTCTCCAGCTATTATAATGTCCCCATTTGGAGCAATGGCAACTGCGTTAGCCCATCCTCCCCCGTAAGTCTTCTGCCAAATGACGTTCCCACTAGCATCGAGCTTAAGAACCCAAACGTCTCCGTGCCAATCGCCGAAGCTATAAGTATAGCCCGCCACAATAATGTTCCCCTCTGGGGTTACAGCAACCCCAGAAGCCATATCATCATTATACCCGCCGTAATTCTTTGACCATATAACATTTCCATTCTCATCCAGTTCGAAAACCCAAACATTTTTATAATGGGGAGTCCCAACACCAAAGCTATTAGTTGTTCCAGCTACTATTATGTCTCCATTTGGGGCAATTGCAATAGAATTGGCAAGATCCTCCCAACTTCCACCATAAGTCTTCGCCCAGATTACGTTACCGTTGGGTGAGAGCTTCATGACGAGAGCATCATCGCCCCCAGCTCCACTGGAATTCGTGTAACCCACTGCAATAATGCTCCCATCCGGCAGAACCTTAACGCCGGTAATCGTCTCATTACCACTTCCGCCGTAAGTCTTCACCCAGTATGTTGGTAGGTTGGTTGATGTTGTGGAGCTGTCAGCCATTACCTGTGTGGAAACCATACACATGGAAGCAAGTATGAGTATTGACAGTATGATAGCGCTCTTTTTCATGGCAATTCCTCCCAAATGATAAAACCTGTTAAGCGTTACCCTCCAAACTCCTCCGCCCACTTCTCGTACCTCTCGACCTCCTTCCTCGTCAGTGGGCTCTTAATCTTCTTGAATGCCTCTTCGAAGTCCCTCATTTCAAGAGGCCTCGTTCTGAGCGAGCGCTTCTTTAGCTCGTGGAATGGAAGCTCGGCGAGCTTGTGAAGGTCCCTGTTCTCCTCACGTATCATATTCCATATTGCTTCCTGGCAGAGGTTCTTGATGTCCCTTCCCGAGTACCGGCGTCTGACGCTCTCCTCGGCTATCGCGTCCAAGTCGAGTCTGCTTATGTCGAGCCCGCGCGTGTTGATTTTGATTATCTCCTTCGTGGCTTTCTGGTCAGGTAACGGAACATAAATCCTCCGTGGAAACCTTGACAGAACAGCTTCATCAAGGTCCCAGGGTGTGTTCGTTGCCGCGAGGGTGAGAACGAGTATATCACTCTTCTTGTCCTGGAAACCGTCAAGCTCGGTGAGGAGCGTTGACAGCATCCTCCTGCTGGCCTCGCTCTGGTCACCGGAGCGCTTCGTTGTTAGGGCATCTATTTCATCCATGAACACTATACTGGGGGCCTTCTCTCTAGCCACCTCATAGAGGGCCGAGATTATTTTCGCGGACTCGCCGAAGTACTTGCTTAGGACGTTGCTGGCTTTGACAGAGAAGAAGGTCGCGTTTAAGCTTCCAGCTGCCGCGCTCGCGAGGAGGGTCTTACCGGTTCCCGGCGGACCGAAGAGGAGGATTCCCTTCCAAGGCTGTACTGACTGGGGTTTTTGTAGAGCTGAGATAACAATGGTCTCCATCATGAGTCTCTTAACTTCCTCAAGACCACCTATGTCGTTCCACTTAACGTTTGACCTTGCAATGAGGCCCTCTACGTACTGTTTGAATACATCATCTTCACGATTCTCTTCGAAGTTCCCGCTTCTCCTCTGGTTTCCGCCCTCTTTTATCGGCTTGTTCCTCTTTATCCCGTAGCGGCCGGCTTCAACGTCCCTTGCGATGGCTTCCCACTTCTTGGCCTTTCTAAGATAACTCTCCCTGCTGAACTCGTCATAGTTGGCGAGCTGCCTCAGTATGCGGGCGCACTCCAGAGCCTTCTTCTTGGCAACCTCGTTATTTCCTTTCTTCACGGCTTCTTCGAATTCCCTCTTCGCTTTCTTGAAGGCGGCCATTAAAGGCCCTGAAAGGTCAACTGGCATTCTTACACCTCCTCCTAACTTTCTCATTTATCTGATAAGTTTTCTGCTCATCACAACCACAAAGAACGAAAGCATGAACGCACCGATAAAGGCTTCACTCGCCGCGAGTAGTCTATGGGAGGGGACGGGGGTTATATCCCCGTATCCAACGGTTGTAAACGTCACGATGCTAAAGTAGAGGCAGTCCCTTGGGGAACCCACACGGATTGTTCCACTCACACAGAAAATCAGTGCGTAAGCCAGTATTATCGTCACTGTCGTCAAGAGAACTCTCAGTGGGCTTTCTCCGTAAAGGGATGTAATCCCGTACAACCTGTTTGTAACGTACCTAAGTGTTCCCTCAACGACACCCAGTTTTCCACCTCCCGTTAGGGGCAGAAATCTGGTTGAACTATGATTCTGAACCCGGGAAGCTATTAACTGAAGCTTACCACGAACGCGCCACTCGCCGACTGAGTAAACTGAGGCCCTGTCGTAGAGCCCCTTGGCCCTAAAAATTCTCTTCAGGTCGAGGTAAACTTCAAGAGCCTTGGAGTAAGAATCGTATGCCCTTTCAAAGTCCTTCTTCTTTCTGAATTCATCTCCTTCCTTTTCCTCAACTGCGATGTCGTCAAAAATCGCGTGCTCAACGTTTTTTGCCCCATCAAACTCAGCCCCATAGAGCCTTGCTCCCCTGAAGTCGGCACCAAGGAGATTTGTGCCATTCAGACTTGCACCATAGAGCTCGGCTCCATTGAGAGACGCCCTAATAAGGCTCGTACCCTCCAGGTTGGCAAAGCTCAGGTTTGCTTCGTCTAGGTTGGCTCTCGTTAAGTCAGCATTGCGTATATCAGCGTTTGTCAGGTTTGCGCCGTCCAACTTGGCAGTGCTTAAATCAACACCCACCAAAGAGGCCCATTCAAGGTTTGCCCCGCTTAGATTACCCTCACTTACATCGGCATAGCGAAGGTTGACGTTGCTGAGGTTTGCCCCCCTCAGATTTGCCCCGCTGAGGTAGGCCTCCTCAAGGTCCTCGCCGCTTAGCTCCGCCTTTTCAAAGTTCTTTCCACTGAATGGAAGGTGGAAAATGCAGAGGCCAAGCTCCTCCGCCTCGCGCGGACACTCCTTAATCGAATGCCTGTACTGGTGGGTGCATCTCATTTAGACCACCTAGAGCCTTTCAAAGCCAAGCTTCACTTTGTGGATGAGAATCTCGGCTTTTTGAATGAGTTCATCCGGAATCGGAAGGCCCTCCTCTGTTATTATTTGCAGGTACTTTGCAAGGTTTCTGAACTCATTTCCTAGTTCTCCTGTAACGTAGTTCACGATATCCGTTGCGTATTTATATGCCTCGATCTTATTTCCGGTTTTCATACTCATCAGCAGAAGGTCGCCGAGATACGAAACAATCCTGTGCCTGTCCCCCACAGTCGTGCTCTTTTTGAGCTCCTCTTTGAGGGACATGCCGAGGTAAATCGCGAGGTCCCTCTGGAGTTCGAGCATGTTCTTGTAGCGGAGCTCCTTGTCCTTGGAGAGCATTTTCATTATTATGTGCTCCACCTCCTTCGCCTCTGGATTGAGCCGGCTCGGCGGAACCGGGTCCTTTGTGGTTATCTTTGAAGCCAGCTCCACGAAATCGCTCGCCTCAAATGGAAGCTTTCCGGTTACGAGCTCGTAGAACACCACGCCCAACTGCCAGATGTCCGTCCTCTCATCGGTGCCCCCGAAGTTTGTCGGACTTATCTGCTCTGGGGCGGCGTAAAGCGGGGTAAAGCCTGCAACCGTGGAGCTCCTGCTGCTCGTCATGACCTTGCTCAGTCCCCAGTCGCTTATCTTTGGAACCCCGTTTTTGAGGAGGATGTTGCTCGGTTTCAGGTCGCGGTGGATGACCTTCTTGTTGTGGGCGTACTTCAGGCCTTCAGCTATGTTGAAAATCAGCCATGCCGCTTTCTTTACGTCCATCGGCTTTTTCTCCCGCCCAAGACTGCAGTCACAGTATTCCATCTCAAGGTACGGGATGGGAAGGATGTTGTAATCGTAGAGTTCCACGATGTTTGGATGCCTCAGGTTGGCCCAGTTCTGGAGCTCCTTGATGAAACTCTTGCCAGTAGCCTCGTCTAGGTTTATGGGAACCTTTACGGCGACGACCTTTCCATCGCTCGCCCTTTTGGCCTTGAAGACCCTGGCGAAGCCGCCCCTGCCTATAAACTCAACGTCAGTGTATTTGTTGGAGAGCTCCTGGGGAAAGGTAGTAGGGGAGGCCGGCTTTGGGGCGAATTCATCAACCGTCATGGCGGTGGTCTTCTGCTCTATCTGCTTCAAGCGCCTGTTGATGAAGAGCACGAGGGCAACGAAAACAGCAACCACACCGGCACCTATGTAGTAGAACGTGCTCGAGCTCATTGTAACCCCTGCTATTTCAACTGACCCTTCTGAGGAGCCCTTCAATGGAACAAGCGTCAATGCGAGGGAAGTCTTTTCCCCACCCTTGATTGTAACGTTTCTCTCTTCATCCTCGTAGCCTTCGCGGACTATTCTCACGGTGTAGTTGCCGGGGGTGAGGGTTATCCTCAGAGGTGAGAGGCCCTGGTAATCCCCGTTTACATAGACCTTGGATTGGGTTGGACTCGTGGTAACCTCAAGGACGCCGTAAGCTTCGCTCAGAACTGCACTGACCTTCTCCGAGGAGCCTGGAGTTAGGGAGACGGTTTTTACCCAGTCCAGATAACCCTCTTTAACCAGTTTTACCTCGTAGTCGCCGGCTTCAAGTGTCAAGTTGAGGGGCGTAACCCCCGCGTACTCCCTGTTCAAATAGACCTTTGCTCCCTCGGGAGTGGAGGTTACCTCCAAGACTGCTCCCGTGTCCGCGGCCACCTTCTCAAGAGTTACGTTGAGGGTTTTCGTCTCCCCCGCAAGGAGCTTAACGGTCGAGGTCCACCGGGTGTAGCCTATCTTCTCGATGGCTATTGAATAAGTACCCTCCTCAAGCTCAAGGGTTAGGGGAGTATTTCCCTTGTATGAGCCGTCTACGAAGACCCTCGCGTTGGATGGGAAGCTCTTGATTTTCAGTGTGACCCTAACGTTGGGCAGAGGAACCGTGCTCTCGATTTTGTAGTATTCTACGGTGCCGTTCTCGAAGCCTATCAGGAGGTAGTTGTTCCTGCTGACTGCGAAATCAACTATTAATCCGGGAAAAGTTGCTGTAAGAATCTCTGTGCCATTTTGTATCGAGAAAATCTTGATAGTGCTGATTAATTTATTTTCATCTCGTAGACATGCCACTAAGAAGTCCCTTGAAAACTTGAAGCCCCCTATAACCCCAGATACGGGCTTGGTCCAGATAATATCCCCCGTTATTTTCTGAACGCGAATAATGCCATCTCCTGGGAGGGGCAGGTATACTACGGTTTCACCATCCTTGCTGATACGGATGTATCCCCTTTCCCCACTTTCCCACAGGAGTTTACCGCTCGATGAAAGGATAAATGTGTTGTTATACCCACCATCAACACTCACTGCCAAGTGGTTTCCCTGAGAGTCCATAGAGAGCCCCCACACCCTCGTTCCCCAGGTAGGGCTTGGAAACGGCTTCTTCCATACCTCATTGATTTTGGAGCCATCAAACGTGAAGTAGTAAATGCTGGCGTTTGCCACCTCCGTCATGTTATCATCGGTCCAGCCTGCAAAGGTTCCAACTGCTATTCTATTACCGTTTTCTGAGATGGCGACCGTGTATGATCCACCGCTGTAAAAGTCAAAAAATCTGTTCGCAACTTCATCGCCTTTCATATTGAGCACGTGAAGATAGTGGTCGTCGCCAACAACCGCTATGTATTTTCCATTCCCGCTAACTGCTACATCTCTGAGTATTCCCTCGAAAGTGTCTTTTCCCATCTCGTTGCCGGAGCTGTCCATAATGACAACGTCACTCAGGTAATCCGGAAAGGTCCCCTGAGGGTTCGGGTAGTAACTAATGACCGCAAGAACTTTCCCTTCATCGTCCGCATCAACAGCGTAAACGCTTCCCCTAACCTGTGCCGTGAATACAGGAATCAACTTGGCGTTTTTGGCATTCACACTAAACTTCGCCGGAGGCACAAATCCGTTGGTAAGAACCAACGTCCCACCGCCGAACGTCGCCGCTATGTAGCGACCGCTCCTCGATACCTCAACATCGCCCACCTCGCCGAATTCCTTGGAGAAATCCTCCTCCCACAGAACGTTTCCAGAGGAGGAGAGTAAAGACAGCCTACCGGGTTTCTGAGCGACGGCGAGATAGCTCCCCTCCCAGTCGATGGATACTGCAACGGGAGTACCGAGCAGAGGCACCGAGAACTCGGTTTTTCCAGTTTTAGCATTGAGTTTCTGAAGTTTCGGTGTATCCCCGGAGGTTCCCACGTACACATCCCCACGGTCAACAACGAGGAGAGCGGTAACGCTTCCTCCGAGCTTTTTAGTCCACACGACCTTTCCGTCGGAAACCTCAACGAGGCGGAGTTCGCTTCCCTGGGCTACCGCGAGGTAGTTGGCATCGTAGGTCATTCCAACGAGGGGTCTATCCGTCCCCAAATCGAGCTTAAATACGACCTCTGAGAACTTCTTGTTCGTTATATACGCGTAGTAGTGCCCGTTATCCATCAGCAGGAGAAGAACCCTGTCGATCCAAGGGGAGGGTTCTACTTTCAGAACTTTCATCGAGTCGGGTGCTGTGAACCTTTTGTACATCCCGTTTTTATAGAAAACATGGATGAACTTTCCAGATGCAACATAGACATCCAACCCCCATGTGTTACGCTCAAGCTCGACATCGGTTATTGGATACACCAAATCCCTCGAATTCAGGAGGTTCCCCTTAAGGTCTCTAAACTCCAACCTAGTCCCGGAAGCTATTATCAACTGGTTCATTGTCTCACACACGGCAATCAGTGTACCTGGTGCCTTTGAGGACCACGAAACGCTAACGTTTCCAGCAGTAGCCCAAGGGACACTCTCCGAGACAATGAATACTAAAAGAACTAGTACAAACACCTTCATTGCTCTCATGAAATTCCCCCCTTATCTAACCGGCTCCCACCCATGCTAGACCCCCAACGAGCGCTGTAATCATCCAAATTCAACATCCCTCCCATCTCGAACCCCTCTGTGTCTGAGGGAGCCATAACATGCACTATACGTTCATGCCCCGCTAACCTCATGGACTACCACCTCACCCTTCTCAACGAGCTCCTTTGGAATGGGGAGCCCCTCCTCAACCCTCAGCTCAATCTGTTCGATGAGCCTCTCCAGCTCTTCCCTCTCCCTCCCCCTCGTGTACCTCAGCAGGTCCCTCGCGTACTTCAGGGCCTCCTTCGCGTCCCCGAGCCGCAGGTGGAGGAGGAACAGCTGGCCCGCGTAGTAGGCCGAGCGCGAGGGCTCGACGCTCTTCTTGAGCTCTTCCCTGTACTTCCCGCCGAGGATCCCCGCCAAATCCCGCTGGAGCTCTTCAACGCTTCCGTAGCGCCTTTCCTTCTCCTTGCTCAGACAGCGGAGGATTATCCCGTCGAGGGGCTCCGCCTCCGGATTGAGCTCGCTCGGTCTCCGCGGCTCCTCCATGACTATCCTCCCGGCGACCTCGACGAAGTCGCTCCCCTCGAACGGCCTCCTCCCCGTCGCGAGCTCGTACATGAGAACGCCGAGCTGCCAGATGTCGGTCCTCTCGTCAACCCCTCCGAAGCGCGACGGACTTATCTGCTCGGGTGAGGCATAGTAAGGCGTCATCGCCGTTACCGTCGTGGTTCCGCTCTCGAACAGACCCTTCGCAAGCCCCCAGTCGCTTATCTTCGGCTTGGAGCCCTTGAGGAGGACGTTGCTTGGCTTCAGGTCGCGGTGGATTATACCCTTTGAGTGGGCGTACTTCAGGCCTTCCGCTACCTCAAAAGCTATCTCGGCCACGCGCTCCGCCGGAAGGGGCTTCTCCAGGTCTTCGAGCGACCGGTCGCAGAGCTCCATCTCTATGTAGGGGTAAGGCGTCAGATTTGCGTCGTGGAGCCTCACTATGTTGCCGTGCCTCAGCTCGCGCCATATGGAAACCTCGCGCAGGAAGAGCTTTCCGGTTCTCTCGTTGAGGACGTGGGGGACCTTGAGCGCGACCCACCGGCCGTCCCTTAGGGCGCGGTAGACCTTGCCAAAGCCGCCCTCTCCAATTAGCTCGACCCTCTCGTATCTCGACAGAAGGGCCTCCAACCCGTTGCCCCCGGCTTTTTCTCCGGTAATCTCAATGTCAATGGCCTTCTTCCCCATAAACGGCCCGGAGCGAACGCGGACTGTAAGTGCGTGCTTCCCAACCTTCGAGGGCACGAAGCGCACGTACTCGCTCCTCTCCTCGCCCGGGAGGAGGTACAGGTCAATGGTTTTCTTCTCCAGCTTTCCGTAGAGGGCCAGCTCCGACAGGTCTATCGAGACGCGAAGGCTTTTCCCTGTCCTGTTTCTGAAACCAACCTTTATCAGCGCCTCAGCTCCCCGGATTAGCTTTTTCGGCGCCTCAAAAATCAGCCCGTCCGTAAGGGAGATTCTACGAGTTGAGTCCTTGTTGTGCGGTTTCTTGGGCACTGGTCTGGGAACTGGTTCGGGTCTTGGTCTCCGAGGACCAGTTTCCCGCAGGAACCTCTCAATCCACGGCAGGAATATGAAGAGCGATATGAGTAACCCGAAGCCCTGAAGGAGGGCAATCAGGAAAATCGAGATGATGAGCCTCCGAACGAAGTCCTCCTCAAGGCTTCTCTTTGGCATCTTTTTTCTCTCCTGTCGTTTTATGGGAAGAAAAAATGAAATTACAAACGGGCCCGAGTTGTGTTTCATCTATGTTTTAACCTCCTGAGCAGGGGAACCAGCGCTATTAGCACAATAATCCCCGGTCCGCAGATTCCGTGTTTTTTCTGTGTTGTTGTTACCGTGATGATTTCCTCCACTTGGACGATGACTTTTTTAGCCTGCTCGAATTTACCCTGCTCAAAGAGACTCATAGCGTGCTCAAATAGTTCCTGGGCTTTGGGGTTTCTACCGTTGCTAAACACAGACCTGCCTAGGCTAACCAATTGCTTCAACAAACTCCTTGCCATGTTCCCAATGTCCCTAACCGTGTTCAACGCCTTATCCGCGAGATTTTTAGCGACTTCAAGCTCTCCGTCCTTGAACTTCTCGTTTGAGGAGTAGAGGTCTCCCACGTAGTTCCAGAGCCTAATCCCGCTCTTCCAGTAGAACTGGATGGTGTCAAATGTGCTCTTAACGGAATTGAAGAGTTTAGCGTACTCTCCGTTAAGGTCCGACGCAAGGCTGTTTAGCTCGTTAATGGCCCCGTCCAAGTCTCCGTTCTGGTACTCTTGGAGGGCCTGGCTGGGGTCTATTCCCGCTTTCTTCAGTATCTCGGCCTCGTATTGAATCTGCCATTCTTTCAGCGCGGTAATCCATGCCTTCAGCGCGAGTTCTTTGGCCGTCTTGTAGTCCCCGTTGTTGTAAGCGTTCTTGGCCTCGTTCAAGTATTTTTCAGCGTAAAGGACCTGGTAACCCATGCTCGTGAGGTTCGTGATTAGTTCCTCAGCCTTCTGAATCGCGTAGGCTGAGACGTTCTTCAAGTACTCCTGTGACGGCTGGAAACCGGGAATAGTCTCAGAACCAATCATGTAACCCGTTGAGGTTTCAGTCTGGGTGATTGTTGAAGATGTACTGCTTGTCTGCGTTGGGGTTTGAACTGGCGTGGATGAGCTTGAGGAAGAAGTCTTGGGAGGAGTGTAAGTCCAGAGTGTTTTCACTTCGGCGCTGGTATCTTGAACTTCCGCGTTCGTGTCTTGTATCTCTGCATTTGAATCTTTCACCTTGGCGTCTGTTGACTGGACTTGGGCGTTGGTGTCATGGACTTCAAGGCTTACCTCATCCCATCTGACCCAACCGGAGTACTGTGGGACTTTGTCGATGTTGAAGCGAGCAATAAAACCTCCCACTAGTCCCACCAGTACTGCAGTCCCATCAGGGAGGATTTTGATGTCTGATCCTTCTAATTTCACCGCCCACTTGAGTTCTCCACGCGGGCTCAACCTCAGCAACCGAGTCCCAGCTACGATTATGTCTCCGTTTGGTGCAATGGCAACCGCTTTAGCCCAATCATCATATTTTCCCCCGTATTTTCCCCCGTAAGTCTTCTGCCAGATAACGTTCCCATTAGCATCGAGTCTGAGAACCCAAACATCCCCCTCGCCAGCGCCGAAGCTGTCAGTCTTTCCAGCTACTATTATGTCCCCGTTCTCTGTTATTGCAACCGCGTTAGCATAATCCCAGCTGCTCCCGCCGTAAGTCTTCTGCCAGATAACATTCCCATTAGCATCAAGCCTGAGAACCCAAGCGTCAGTAGCGCCAGCGCCGAAGCTGTCAGTCTCTCCAGCTACTATTATGTCCCCGTTTGGCGCTATTGTGAGGGCATTAATACAAGTATCCCCTGCCTCGAGATACTTGACCCACCAGTTCGTGTCCTCAGCCTTCACTTTCCCCGGCGTAACCGCCAGCGCTCCAATGAGCAGGGCAATCCACATCAGTGCGATGACCTTCCTCATCCTTCCACCCCTTTTCTTGGCTTTTGAAAATGCAAAAACAAAACCTTCACCTCCCCATCTTCGCATCGTGAATGACAACTTCTGCCCTGTTGAGGAAGTCCTCTCCGAGCTTTATCCCCTCGTCCATCGCGAGCTCGACCTGGCTTATCAGCCCGTCGAGCTCCCCGCTCCTCGAATAGACCTTGAGGTCCCTGAGGTACTTCAGGGCATCCTTGTAGTTGCCGAGCTTGAGGTGCATCAGAGCCAATTCCCCGGCGTAGAAGGCGCTCTTTGAGAAGTCCTTCGCCGAGACGCTCTTCTCAAGGGCCCTCTGGTACTTGATGCCGAGCACCTTCGCGAGGTCTCTCTGGAGTTCCTCGGCGCTCCGGTAGCGCTCCTCCTTCCTCTTGGCGAGCATCTTCAGGATTATCGGCTCGACTTCCTTCGCCTCCGGGTTTATCTCGCCCGGCTTAACGGGCTCCTTCGTCGTTATCGCCTGTGCGAGGCTGGAGAGCGAGTTACCTTCGAACGGCCTCCTTCCGGTGACGAGTTCATAGAAGATGACGCCGAGCTGCCAGATGTCGCTCCTCTCGTCGACATCGCCGAAGGTTTCGGGGGCAATCTGTTCGGGAGAGGCGTAGTAGGGTGTGAATACCATCGTCTTTGCCTTCTCCTCGCCTATGAACTTGCTCAGCCCCCAGTCGCTTATTTTGGGAACGCCGTTCTTGAGCAGGATGTTGCTCGGTTTTAAATCGCGGTGGATTATCTTCTTCGAGTGCGCGTATTTCAGGCCTTCCGCTGTGTTGAAGATAAACCACGCCGCCTTCTCAACTCCCGTGGGCTTCTTCTCCCTTTCGAGCGAACCCTCGCAGTACTCCATCTCTATGTAGGGAACGGGGACAACGTTGGCCTCGTAGAGACGAACGATGTTGGGATGTCTCAGGTGGAGCCAGTTGCTGACCTCACGGATGAACGCTCTTCCAGTCTCTTCGTCTATGTTCTTCGGCACCTTCAGGGCGACCACGGTGCCGTCCTTACGCCTCGCCCTGTAAACAGCGGCAAAGCCACCCTCGCCGATTTTCTCGACATCGGAATAGCGGGACAAGAGATTTTGCAGAGGGTCCTCCCTTCCTTCAATTTTACCCGATTTTGGCTTTGAGCGGAGCCTCCACACAACGAGCACCAGAATTAAGAGCACGGCGAGTCCGGCACCAGCGTAAGGGAGGTAGTTCGTGTTGCTCTCAACAACCACAACCCTTGTCTGTGTTCGTTTTATTGTTTCCGTCTCGGTTGATGCCGTTTGGGACACACTGGTTACCGAGTTCATCACTTTTAGAGCAAGCTCCTTGGCCTGGTCGTAGTCCCCCGCTTTGAACGCTTGAACTGCTTGGGTGACGTTACCCACCGACTTCGCGGATTGAATATCGTTCCACGCTTCCCTTGCGTTTTCTGCAAGAGCGTATGCCTGCTGGGCGTAGCTGTAGGCATTTTCATAGTCTCCGTTATTGAAGAGGTTTTCTGCTTTGGACAGCAGGTTCTCAACTGGACTTAGTGTAATCCCACTGGCGTTTTCAACGGAGGATGCCAGTTCTTTTGCTTTGCTAATCTCCTCAGATGGGATAGCTGAACGGTCAAGCCTTATGAGGTTTCCTGAGTCAGTCCCAACGTAAATGTACTTTCCGTCGAGCTTGACAGACCAGGGAGCAACTCCAATGCTGGTCTCAACTAAGGGTCTGCCCTTCATGTCAAGGATGTGTATAACTCCGTCGTTTGTTCCAATTACTATTACCTTGCCGTTGCAATCGAGAGAATATATCGGATTGGTGGCGTTGTACTTCCATAGTAGTTTCCCATCCTCTGAGAGGGCGTATAGGCTTCCATCATAGGACGCGCCAAGGATTATGCCGCTACAGATTTTAACGTTTTTTACCCAGTCCCCCGTTTGATGGGAGAACTTTAGGTTTCCTTTCATGTCATAAACCTCTATTGCACCATGATACCCTCCCTGTTCCCAACCTGTTCCGACCACAACTATTTTCCCGTCTGAGTCAATACTGAAAGCTGCCCTTTGGAGACGCGCAATCTGCCATATGGGTTTCCCCGCGACTGTCCAAACCCAGATTCCACCCCAGTAGTTACCGTTATAATCCTTGTACCCCGTGGATACGTAGAGAGTATTTCCAAGGACTTTAATCCCAGTCACGTCTCCCTCCATATAGTACTTCGTCTCCTCCTGGCCGTCCATGTTGAGCTCGTAAACGTAGTCGTCTCTCGACCCGAGAAACGCCATATTGCCTACCAGATACGTGGAGTATATCTCGCTCCCAACTCCGTACTTCCAGATTAACTGCCCATCAGGGGAAATAAAGTAGGCGTAGCCGTCTCCTGACCCTATTAGTATGCCTTCATTGTTTGTGGAGATGGAGTATATCCTTCCACCGGTATGAAAGAGAGTCTTAGCGGGTAATGAATAGGCACCCACTAACTGGGTTGAGATGAGAAGAATGAAAAAGATTAAGGGGAGTTTTTTCAATTTTTCACCCCCTGCGCTTTCTCAAAAACAGCGGGATTAATGCAAGACCAAGTATAAACGCTGGTCCGCAGATTCCGTGTTTCTTTTGTGTCGTTGTCACCGTGATGATTTCCTCCACTTGGACGATGACTTTTTTAGCCTGCTCGAATTTACCCTGCTCAAAGAGACTCATGGCGTGTTCGAAGAGGTTTTGAGCGTTTTTACCTCCCCTGCCTTCGACGAATACTGAGCGACCGAGGCTCTTCAATTGTTCTAACACTTTCCTCGCCATGCTCCCAATGTCCCTAACCGTGTTCAGCGCCTTATCCGCGAGATTTTTAGCAACCTCCAGTTGTCCGTTATTGAACTTTAACGCCGAGGCCTCAAGGTCACCAACGTAATTCCAGAGCCTGATGCCCCAACTCCAGTACTGCTGAACTGTTGAGAAAGTTGAGTCCACTGAATTGAAGAGCTTAGCATACTCACCTGAGAGGCCGGAGGAGAGCGACTTCAGCTCCGAGATTGAGGCATTCAGGTCTTCGGACTGGTAATAAGAGAGGGCTTGTGAGGGGTCAACACCGCCCTCCTTTAGGATCTCGGCCTCATACTGAATCCACCATTCTTCCCAAGCTGTAATCCAGGCTTTCAGGGCCAATTCTTTGGCTGTCTTGTAATCCGCGTTGTTGTAAGCGTTCTTGGCTTCATCTAGGTATTTTTCGGCGTAGAGGACCTGGTAGCCATTCTCTTCCATCCAACCGATGAGCTCTTCTGCCTTTTGAATCGCGTAGGCTGAGACGTTCTTCAAGTACTCCTGTGACGGCTGGAAACCGGGAATAGTCTCAGAACCAATCATATAACCCGTTGAAGCCTCAGTCTGGGTGATTGATGTTGTTGTGGTATTACTTAATGGGATAGCCCCAGATATTTTTATTTTTGCGTAGTATTCTCCATTGTTTCCGATATACACACGGAGTAATGTTATATTAATGGGGCCTACTGAGTGGGTGTCGTTGGCGTAGGGGGATATAACTTGAGAGAACTGGGGATTGGTTGGTGATGTTATCCTTAAAAGGACTCTTTGACTTACTTTAGAAACGTCGAGTAATGTAATATTGTATTCATTCCCATTAGCATCCCTCACAATAACAGACTCGTTAAGTTTCAGAGTTACTATTCCCAAAGCTCCAACATGGGTTTCTTGCGAGTTTGCTGTTTTTTGCTTTTCAAGTGCCTCTTCCCCCTGCTCGTATAAGGCCTCGATAGTTGAGGCGTTAAGAATGCCCTGATAAAACCGCAGCTCATCTAAGGCACCTTTGAACTGCTGTCCAGAATCCCAGCATCCTCCCACACAGTCTTGGTCATTACCAACCCATAGGCCATTCTTTGAGATATTGAGACCACTTCCGGTTCCGATAGTACTCTGATTTACTAATCTACCATCTATGTACATCTTAGAAAAGCTGGGTCCTAAGACTAGGGTAACCATGTGCCACTTTCCATCGTTTATTGGTGGCGAATACATAACGAACTGTTCATGAAGTAACAGCTCAACCCTACCAAAATTGTTGTGATAACTAGCTGTGTAACTCCCATTCCCCATGAATATCAGGAGCTCATTGTCGTAATTTTCGTTTGCACCACTTAAAATCCCTTGGATTCCATTTGTGGTTTTAATCCAGAAGGTTATGGTAGTATACCTAAGTCCGTTAAGGATTGAGTTGGGTAACTTGACTACCTGTAAATAGTCTGTAAAGTTTAAAGCTTTTCCCATGACACCCTGAGCACACCGAATATTGCCCTGTATTGTTCCATCATGCCCGTTGCCACTGTCATCCGTTGCATCACAGGTATTAAAGGAGTAATATGCGATTAAACTTGCAATCGATGGGGTGAGATTTGCATAGATAGATGTTGTTTTTCCAGGGGTTATTTTGATTAGTTTTTTGTAGTCCAAATATCCCTCCTTAGTGATAGTTACATTGTAATACCCAGAGTTTAACGTCAGCTTGATGGGTGATGTGCCAACATATGTTCCGTTTATATAAATATTAGCACCAGAGGGAGAAGAATTAATCTGTAAGTACCCGGTGGTAGTATATAATGTGTAAACTGTCGGTTTCCAAGGGGCCACGAGAGCATTACTTTCCATAGTTTGGAGTGTAGGCGAAGTAACGTTCAAATTAACACTATAACTTTCTAAAAACTCGAGATTCTTTGAGTTTAATGTGATATTTGAGTACGCCCCATCCACAATACCATTCAAAGGAATCTTGAGGATTTGCGCATCCTGTTCGGTGTAACCAATATATGTGCCTCCAAGGATAAGCGAATCATTTGTGTATGAAATGGAATTTATCCTGCCTGAGTAATAGGCCCTCTGCCAAATCGGGGTTCCGTCAGGGCCCAATTTAACAACCCATTCTGCATTGTTTGAACTTCCCGCCGCAATTATATCTCCTTTGACCACCTGTACTGACTTAAAAAAGTCCCGTCTGTTTCCTCCATAGACATGACTCCATATGATGTTTTTATCTCTACTAAGTTTTATAATAATCCCATCGGGGTTGTATGGTGAGTATGACCCGGGGGCAACAATAAATGTCCAAATCCACCCAGCTAAAATGATATCCCCATTTGAAGTCTGTGCAACACTGTTTATCCCAATCTCCGCTTCTTCATCTTTACTAAGTTTTGGGCGGAGTACCCTTTGTGAGTCTATATTACCCGATGAATCGAGCTGTGCAACCCAAATATCCCCATGGAATGTTCCGACTGCAAGTATGTTGCCACTGGATGTAACTTTAATTGTAGTAATTTCCCCGGATCCACCACTATATGTTTTCTTCCAGATTATATTTCCATTTTCATCAAGCTTAAGAATCCATGCCTCCCAT
This sequence comes from Thermococcus prieurii, assembly GCF_054657655.1. NCBI lineage: Archaea > Methanobacteriati > Methanobacteriota > Thermococci > Thermococcales > Thermococcaceae > Thermococcus > Thermococcus prieurii. Next base: position 117,401 of record NZ_BAAHYH010000002.1, read on the forward strand.
CTTCCTGGGGTGGGAATATACACGGAACCTGCCACAATTATGTCTCCTTCAGGGGATACCCCGACAGTATCAAAATAACATGTATCACCATCGTTATACGTTTTTTGCCAAATTATGTTTCCGTTGCTATCCAGCTTAAGAATCCAGGCGCTACCTTCATTATTGCCAAAGCTCTTTGTCCACCCCACCACGATAATATTACCAGTTGGAGTGACAGCAACTGCATTGGCTCTATCATCCTCGTTTCCTCCATATGTATTTGCCCATATTATCCTTCCATTTGATGAGAGCTTCGCTACTAATACATCTTTTTTACCTGTTGTCGTATATGCATATCCTACTGCAATAATATCCCCATCCTGAAGAATCTTGGTGTCGGTTATTTCTCCGGGCCCATATGTTTTTACCCAGTATCCGTTTGTTTTTTCTGCCGCCACTTCCTTCGGTGTAACCAGCACCGCTCCAATGAGCAAAACAACCCATACAACAGCAACGATTCTCTTTTTCATTATCCCATCTCCAAGGGTTTTGAAAGCAAGAAAAAAATCAAAACTCCTCGAACCAGTCCTCCTTCCTTTTCTTCGGCCTCTCTTCGCCGGTCACTTTCTCTGCTGCTACCTCGGGCTCAAGTTCCCCTTCCTTGACTGCGTGGATGGTCCTCATAATCTCGGCAAGCTCCTCATCTTCTTCAAAATCCACACCTGCTCCTATTGTTTGGTCGGTCATGCCCAGCATCTGGTTGAGGTTCTCGTTGAAGTTCTGGGCATCGAGTTGCATCTCCGTGAGGTGGCGCTCAAGCTCCTCCGGAGACATCCTACGAAGTAGATTCCACGTCGGTGTGTCCTTGAGAAGGGCCTCGTTTTCCTTGATTATTGCAAGGTTACTGATGAGCATGAGCTGTTTGTTAAGTTGCATGTGAGTCTTCTGGAGGTTCTTTTTGCGCTGGTTGAGCGTTTTAATCTTGGTTGCAATGGTCAGCTCTTCGCTCTTGCTCCTCGCTCTTTTGGCCCTCTCGAATAGTATCGCTATCTCCCGGTCAATGCCTGCTATCTCATTCTCAACTTTCTCTATCTGGTACTCCAGTTTTATTCTGCTCTCGTTAAGGCTCTTCAAGGGGACGTCCAGCGGATTTCTTTTTCCAAAAAATTTTGAGAGGATGCTCATAGCTCCTCATCCTCAAGTTTTTTGTCCATAGAAATGACCTTCTCTGCGACCTCTTCTACATCAGCTTCCCCTGTTTCTACCTGGCTCCAGGCTTTGAGAAGCTCCCTCTCCGTCTCGTCTTCGCTCTCTTCAAATTCAGCAACCTCCATTTCGAATACCCTGTTGAGGCTGCTTACCATCTCATCGAACTCCTTTCCGTCAAGGTTTATCTTTATCAGGGCCTGCTCGAGCTGTTCTGGCTCAACACTGCTCAGCTTTTCCCATATCCCAACTTTCCGAAGCTCCTTCTCGTACTTCTTGACGATTATCATATTCTTTATCAGAGTGTACTGCTTTTGGGCCATCGTGAAGTCCTTGAGCTTGAGTTTCTGCTCCATGTCAAGGCTTTTGATTTCTTGGGCAAGCATCTTCTTCTTGAGTTTATCCGCTCCAATTCCCTCCTGGAAGAGCTGCTTTTTCTTTTTCTCTATCTGATTGAGGTCCTTCTTGAGACGTTCCAGTCTGTTCCTCAGCCGTATCTCTTCCCCCTGGAGCTCCCTAAGGGAGAGCTTCTCTATCGTGTTCTTCTTCCCAAACATGTCTCTTAGTCCCATATCAACACCCCCACCACAATCTTCATACTAAAAACGAAAGCTTCAGAGGAACCCCTCCTTTACGAGGACGTAACCAACGCCGTCGATGAATTTTGTTACGTAACCTTTCTCATTCTTGAGCTCCTGGAATGCCCTTTTCACGATGTCCTCGGAGAAGTCTCCAACGGCATCTTCAAGCCTAACGTATCCCTTCTGTGAGACTCTCTCCTCAAGCATTGCCTTAACCTTGGCCAAGAGTTCTTCATCCCGTTCAAGCCTGAGGAAAGGCTCGAAGGCCTTAGCGTATTCATCGTGGGGATTGTACAGCAGTTCACCGCTCTCAAGGTCAAGGAGGGCAATGGAGACGTTCTCGGAGATAAAGTTCCTATGAAAGTCCTTCGAGTCGATGTAACTCCTTACTCTCCTCTCAAATCCCGTGGGAGATGCCACGAGAAGAACAACGCGGTCGTTCTTGGCGTTATCCCGGGCGTCTATTAGGAGGGCGTTTATGTCGGCCAATTCAATTGGGTCTGTATCGAAGCCGACCTCCGCATAACGCTCTGGCCTTCCGTAGAAGAGTGCCTTGACCATTATCTCTTTTCCCCTGCCAAGAAGCTTCTTTTCCTTTAGCTTGACCTCAACAAGCATATTGTCCGGAACGTTTTTGATGTCCCTCTCATTGAGCTTTCCAACGTACGATGTTTTGTCAAACGTTTTTACCTCCTTTACTGACTCCACCTTAAACGTCATTCCAAGGAGTTTAACGTTGTCCTTGAACTTGCTCTTAATCCGACCTATGAAGTTAATCTCCATTATCCTTGCTTCGTCAAGTTTCACAAAGCGTGAACCCTTCTCGACCTTTCCTGTAAGGTTCATTACCTCCCGGATTTTCCTTGAAATCTCGTCCTCTTTCTCTTTGATTTCAAGTTCTCTCTTCCTAAGTTCCATTTCTTTTTCTCTGAGCTGGAGTTCCCTCCGTTTTATTTCTTCCTCCATTGCCCTAACTTCTGCCGTCATTTTCTCCTGCATCTTGGCCAGTTCTTCTTCCAGCATCTTTCTAGCTTCCTCATCTTTCATTCTGCTTATCTCTTCAACAAGCCTGGCCTTTTCCTCTTCGAACCTTCTCCGCATCTCCTCCTTTTCCTGAATGATGCGGGCGAGTTCCTCATCCTTTGCGGCTTCAAGTCTTTTCTGAAGCTCCGCCTTTTCCTGCTCGAATCTCATGCGCATACTGTTCATCTGCTTCCTCAGTTCGTTCATCTCTTGGTCTTTCCTCTCCAGTTGTCTCCGGTATGTCCTCTCGACGGCCATTGTTTCTTCTTCGGCTTCGTGGATGACATCCTGGAACCAATCAAAGCGCTGTGTTGCCTCTGCCATGGCGGCGGTTATTTTGCCCTTGTAGGATTCCCACGTTGATTTCAAGAACAATCTCAGTTGCAACTTGATGCTGTGGTCCTGTAGTATTCCCTCAATCCATGTGTTCACGCTACGGTACTCCCTGAGGAGACCGAGAATGTTGGTGTCCCTATGCATTATCTGCCTCAGTATGTCCTCCATAGTGTATATTTCGAAGACGTTGTAACGGAGAACACGTTCGAGAGCCTCAAGCTCTCTGTCCCTATACCTCCTACTGGCTGGAAGGTACGTTTCGCCGTTCTGCCTGAAACTCCAAGCGAGCAAAGCCAACGCGCCCTCAAACTTGCTCCTAAAGTGCATATCAAGGTCCCTAAGAAATTCCCCACATTCTCCATCTAAATAGCGTTCATAATTTTCTTCTACCTGTTGCCAGAGCTTTTCTCGCCTCTGAAAACTCTCTACCGCGATATCCAGCCCTTCTTTCAAAACCCGCTCCGCGGGTTTTAGCAAAGCCTTAACACAATCCGTCCTGCCCTCCTCAAATAGCCCCATCTTAATCACCTGCAAACAATGTGAGTTCTTCTTTGATTCGTTCTGAAAGAAAATCAACAACATCCCCATAACCCTGAATCGTGATTATGACCTCGGTCCCGTTGTTCTCTTTGAGTTCCACTTGTACCGTACCCCTACCTTTTCGCGTTGGGACCTCGTAGACTTTGCTTCCCCCTATCTTCTGGAGTACGTTTGCATTAAACTTCGTAAGGATGTACTCAATAAACCTCTCAACCACTCGCTTTTCCTCGGGAATTTTGTACCTCAACTCAACGCTCCTTTTCTCCACCCCCCTAACGGTACCTTCAACCTTATACACCTCCACTTTCCTCTCGGGTTCTCCCTCTAACTTTGAAAACAAGTCCTCCAAGAACTCATGTGGACGGTCGGTATCTATGAAAAAAATAAGACCCTTTGGTTTTTTTATTGAAGTTTTTTCTGACCATTTCTCAAGGAGGTAGTCCACTCTCTTTCTCTCGGCATCATTTTCGTATCTCACTACCACTAAATATCGCATAGACACCACTGCACTTAATATCACTGCTCTTGGAGTATATAAATGTTTCTCCAATCTGGAGATTGCCTTCCATGGAAGAATAAGGAAATTATATCAGCCAATCTTATCCTGTGGATTATTCCCTTTACCTTTCTACAAGTTCGGGAAAGCGTTCCAATGCTCTCCTTGAGCCTAAACTTCACTTGTTCGACGAGAATTTGGACGTTTTAGGGGTGTTAACCTCAAAGGAAAAATGTTGTTCTCGTTCTTATTCATTGAATAGAGATTTGTTAGGCATAATTGAAAAGTGGGGAAAGTTAGAGTCTTCTCCTGAGAAGGAGAGGCACTATAGCAAGTCCGACTATCAAACCAGGGCCGCAGATACTCGAACCCTTACCGCTTGAGCTCTCGGTTTTGTTCGTATTGGCGGTGGAAGTCGGCATTGGCGAGATTTCCTCGGGGGATTTGCCCTCGACCATTAGCTCCCTCCACTCCTTGAGCCACTTGTCGGTGTTCTTAGCGAGCTCCTCCGAGGGGATTGTGATAACCTTCGCCGAGCTGACGTTGAGGGCGTAGCTGAAGCAGGCCGGGAGTTTGACTTCTTTGTTAACGGGATACATCCACTGGTTGAGCGGAAGCTTCTCCTGGGCGGTTTTGCTTATCAGGAAGTTTATGAACTCCTTTGCAAGTTCGAGGTGCTTCGTCCCCTTGACGATTCCCGCCCCCTCAATCTGAACGTAGGCGGTGTTGTTAAGGAAAATTGCACCGATGTTGGTGCTGTTCTCCTCGCAAGCCGCGTAGGCCGGGTCGGTAGCGTAGCTGACGAACAGCGGGGCCTGGTTCTTGTCCCACATCTCCCAGCCGGCCCCCCAGCCCTTGACGATTATCACGCCGTTCTGCTTGAGCTTCTCCCAGTAGTAGGGCCATTTGCCACCGTAAACGCCAATAGTCCAGAGGAAAAAGGCCATTCCAGTTGAACTCGTCAGCGGATTCTCCACTATGAGCTTGCCCTTCCACTCTGGCTTCGTCAGGTCCTCAAAGGTCTTCGGCGGGTTCTTCACGACGTCCTTCTTGTAGACTATCGCTATAGCGCCATAGTCATAGGGCGTGAGGTGGAAAGTCGGGTCGAAGTCCTTTATAATCCAATCGGGAATGTACTTCGCGTTTTCCGGCTTGTAGGGGATTAGAATGTCCGCCTGAAGGGCCTTCTGGAGGTAGCTGTTGTCTATTCCAACGACGACATCTGCCTGCGGGTTGTTCTTCTCGATTATCAGCTTGCTGAGCACTTCTCCAGCGTCGCCGAACGTCACGAGGCGGACCTTGACGCCGTACTCCTTCTCGAATATTGGAATGATTTCCTTCATCCAAGGCTCAATGCTATCGTAGGAGTAAACGGTCAGCGTTTCCTCAGCCTTGACTGGCTTTGCGCCGAAGAGAGAGGTCACCATGAGGGCGGCAACCAGAATCACCAGTAGCCTCTTCATCGAACCACCTCCATTAACAAGTTGTCACGTTCAATAACCCGATAATTGAAGGTTTAAAAAAGGTTTGCTTCACAGTTTTGGTCATCTCACTCCTCTACCTTGCTAACCATCTTGATGACGTAGTCGGCGGCGTTCTGGAGGGCCACAGAAAAGCCGGGCTCGGTGCCTATGACTATCGTCTCCTTTCCCTTCCGCTTTGCCTCCTGGATTATTGGCAGAAAATCCGCGTCCCTCGTGGCCAGGGCTATAACCTCCACGTCGGAGTTATATATGAGCTCCATGGCCTCTATCGCTATCCTCACGTCGGTGTCGCCGGCGACTATAACCGGCTCAAGCCCCTGGTTGACGACCGCCTCTATGAGTCCCTGTGGGGCGTACTGGTTCAGGACAACCTTTGCGACCCTTATCTTACCAATTCTCTCAAGGGCCTCAACGATGTCTTCGAGCTTTATCCCGAACTCCTTCCTCAGGATGTTCGGCCCGTCTATTATGAGCCCGATGCTCTTGCCGCTTATCTCCTCACTTGGTGACTCTTTCTCGCGCTTGAGGACCTTGATGAGCGTCTCCTTCACAGCTCATCCCTCCCGTTCCGCTTGGGCTCGAGGACTATGGTGTAGTCCGCCGCGTGCTTTAACGCAACGGAGAATCCCGGCTCGACGCCGATGACCACCGTTTCCTTTCCCTTCTCCTTGGCCTTGAGGATGACCGGCAGAAACTCCGCGTTCCGCGTCGCGAGGGCAATTACGTCTATGTTGGGGTTGTAAATCTCGCGCATGGCCTCAACGGCGAGCTTTACCCCGGTCTCGCCCGAGACAACGACGGCCTCAAACCCCTGGTTGGAGACGGCTTCTATGAGGCCCTGTGGGGCGTACTGGTTGAGGACGACCTTCGCAACGCGGATGTCTCCGATGCTTTCGAGAACGTCAACGATGTCTTCGAGCTTTATCCCGAACTCCTTCCTCAGAATGTTCGGCCCATCAATGAGAAGGGCTATTTTCTTTCCGCGCTTGGACTTCTGTTTAATCATCCCAATGCTCTTTATTCCGTCCTTCGTCATCGATATTATCTTTTCCCAGCTTCCGCCTGGCATAGGTGTCACCGTTGAAATCACTGAAACTAACACGGCCTTTTACGGGCCAATGATATAAAAAATGTTCGTCAGAGGAGCCTCTTGTAGTAGTACCAGAGGCCCCTTATTATGTCGCGCACCTCAATCATTGTGAAGGTCTCGGTTCTGTCTATCAGCTTCGCAGTCTCCTCCCAGCTGTGGGCCTGCAGAACGCGGTAGATGAGGAGCTTTATCTGCCTCTCGTCCAGGTAGGGCTTCATCCATCCGTCGAGGAAGTAGAGCTTCACTATCGGCTTCACCGCGTCGACCACGGTATCGTAGGTCAGGACCTTGCCCGTGAACGCATCAAGCCTCTTCTTCTGAATCTCCGTGAGGTGAACCGGGTAATCAACGGCCTCGCCGAAGGGCGTCTCAAAGAGCCAGCGCGCGATTTCGGGCTCAAGCTCCCTGTGCGTGTCTCCGAGCCACTCTGTAAGCCTTATCCTGAACTCGTCGTTGGCCTTCTTGATGAGCTTCTTGGCTCTCTCGCTTATCGGCTTGAGGACTATGGCGGTAAACTCACCGCTGACCGGGTTCCTCGCGGGGCTGAGGTGAACCACAGCGAAGCCGTTCCTGACCCAGAAGCGGACGAGTTCCTCACTGGCTCCAAAGCCAGAGCCTATCCAGTCGAGGCCCTTTTCCCTCGCTTCCTTTTCGAGGAGTTCTAAGGCCTTGCTTCCCAAGCCTCTGTCCATCGCGTCCGGATGCGTTGCAATCCTCACTATGCGGTAGCCCTTTAGCTTCGCGAACTCCTTGATGTAGTGGTGCTTGACCATCATGTCCGGGATTATGTTGCCCCTCGGCTTGTAGCCCTTGGCCATCTTGTCTATTACCTTCCTCGGAATTCCTCCTTCCTTGGCAATCTGTATCGCCGTCACTATCTTGCCGTTCTTAAGCCTAAGCACGCGGGCCTCGTGGTGTGGAGCATCAGCGAGTAAAGCCACGTCGCTCGGCCTGTTGCGGTAGTGGGCGAGGATGTAGATTCCGACGAAGTTCCTGAGGTCCTCCCGGTCGTTCTCGAACCAGTCGTCGAGGTCCGGCTCTTCCAGATAGACCTCCTTCTTCTCAATCAGCTCGAAGTCCTCCTCGGTGAGCTCCACGGGCTCGGCATCGAGAAGGAGCACATCAAACAGCCACCGCTCAATCGGGTCGTTTTCCGCGTAGCGAATCGGCTCGTCCATGTGGAGTTCCTTAAACTCCCTCTTCTCCCTCGCCCTCTTGAGGAACTTGACTGAGAAACCTCTTCCCGCTCCCTCGTAGCCGTGAATCGTTGAGGAGTAAACGACGCGCTCCTTGTTGAGGTACTTGTGGAGTATCGGAACGTGGATTCCTGCCGCTTCGTCCAAAATGTAGAGGTCGGCGCTCTTCCTGTAGCCCTCGGCCGGCGGGTAATAGCGCAGGCCGATTTTCCTCGCGTAGAGCTCCTTTATCAGCCCGCGCTCTTCAACGACGTAGGGCTTGAAGCCGAGCCTTTCCAAAGCCCTCTTGGCGAAGCGGAACAGTGCCTGAACGTTCTCGAGTTCCGGAGCGGTAACGACGATTCTCGTCCTCTTCTTTAGAGCTAAGGCCAGACCTATCGCGCCGATTCCAACGGAAACGCTCTTGCCCCTTCCCCTGTCCGCTGTAAGAACGAGCATTCCGCCCTCGACAAGCTCTTCAAAGGCCTTCAAAACCTCAACCTGGCCCTCGGTTAAGGCCATCTCGTAGAGCTCCTTCGGGAAGAGGGTCTCCTCCGGGATAGGAACTCCCTTTCTTGCTTTAATCCTCGCCTGGCTCTTGCTCCTCTTTGGCTTCTTCCTGGCCTTTCCGCCCTCGGTGATGATGTAGATGCCGCCGTGCTCCGTGAACTTCCTTATGAGCCTTCTATTGAAGCGCTTCTTGACGTCGTCTATCGTGTAAGGTGGCGTTACGAGGCTCTTGTGGAAGCCTGTCCACATGTTCTTCCACTTCTCAAAGGGATGAGCCAGTATGAAAATCAGCCCCCCACCGCGAACGGTCTCGATAATCCTTCCGAGGTCGTTCGGCGAGTAGTCGTAGCTCATGTCAAGGATGAGCAAATCGTAGGTTCTTCCAAGGATGTCACGGGTGTGCTTGAAGGTAACGGCTTTTACCTCGACGTTTGAGCCTGCTAAAACGTCGAAATGCTTCCTGAATGCCTCGTAGCGCTTCCTGCCGAAGGTCTCCTCGCCGAGCGCGTCGGTGGCGTAGAGAACCTCTATTTTATCCTCGCTCTCGTCGCGGAGGCGTTTCTTCATGAGCTCTTCCAAAATTCCGCTCAAAACCCTCGCGGAGGCCCCCGCGAGTATTCCAGCTAACTCGGCCTTCCTCAGCGTGTCGCCCTCGATTACAATCATTCTCCTGTGGAAGTTCTCGAGGGCCTGGGCTAAAGCGGTCTCGGTGAGCTTTAAGATTGAGTCCTTAACTTTCTCGCCCTTCGCGTAGTCTCTCACTTCTTTGTCAAATCTGACCTTCACGGTCATGGCTTCCCCCCGCTAAAGGGGAGAAGGGGAATTTAAAAAGATAGCCCAGATTGATTCGGAGGCCACCCGAGAGTGTGAGTTCTCTTTTTGGGCCAAACCCTCAATGAACCTCCATTTGGCTACCCTTCCCTTCCAAACGTGAGCGTTACGACCGTTAGGTTACCGCAGACCTTCAGACCCTCCGACTCTTGAATGTTCTTGAGCGTGGCGTTTATCACTTCATCAGCGGCCGTTCCGCTGATAGCGCCTTTCTTAAGCAGGTCGCCGCGAACCTTCTCCACTGTGGTCTGCGATGGAGCCGTCGGGGGAACTGTGTACATGTAAAGGACGGTAGTTACCCTTGAGAGACTGCGCAACAGCTCCCTTTCTCTCCCGCGGGGAAGTGCAAGGGCCATCAGTCTGAGGTGTCCATTCTCTCTCACAACGCCCACGTACTCCGCGGAGCGGGATGCATTGAGCAGTATCGAGTCGACGCGGCGTTGCGGTGGACGTAGTAAACTTCACCACCGCAGAGGTTGAGCGCGTTGTTCCAGTGGGGCTTGACACCGACGAAGGCGTTGGGTCCTTTGTGGACGTGTCCGTGCACAAGAAAAGACATCGAGATGACAGCAATCAGCAGAAGCGCCAGGTACCTGTGTCTGGATATGAACCTTCTCACCGCATCGAACCGGAACACCAGCAGGAGGGTAATCACGATGAGGAGCGGGATGAAGACCACCTCACCTAGTAAAACCGGTGTTTCCTCCAAAAGGAGTCTGTAGGGATAAGGAGGTTTCATAACAATCATGGTCACGTTTCTTCCGCGCTTGACGATTTCCAGCTCGTATCCTGTTCTGAGAGTCTCTTCCATCCAAAACACGGCGCGGGCAAGTAAGACTCGTTTCCAGTTTCAGACCACATTCTAATGGACTCGCTCGTTAGAGTAAGGTAATGGATGTAGGAATCGTTCAGCCACTGAAGTTCTTCCGTGTAGTCGTCGTTTGGCCTTCCGTGCCGTCCTCTGACGTACAGGAGGTATTCACCGGTGGAGAGCCGGTAGGAGTAGCCAACTATGGAGTCCCCGAGGGAGTGGACGTAGTGGGACGGCAGAATGGGGCTGACGTTGGCCGTGTACTGGGCGGGGAAGGAGGCTCCTGGATATTTTTCAAGGAGTTCACCGGTTCGGCCGTAATCCCACCACTGAACGATGGTCAGGAGAACCACACAGACCAGTGCAAGCACCACGAAGTGTTTTCTCAAGGGAAGTTTCATTACCATAAATACACAAGATGCCTTTAAATACATTTCTGTGTTACAAGCTTTGATTCGAAAGCGGTGAGGCATCAGATGATTCGACTCAATTGAGGTTAAGGTTCAAAAGGGAAAGAATATCCGAATAGAAGACAAGGAACTACCAGTGAACGAAGAACTCATACGTTTTAGGGTCATCGTTTTTGTACCAGTATTTCGCGCCAACAGCGTTGTAAACGACCACAAACGGCGCACCGTACGAGGAACCGCCTGCCTGCCTGTAAAGGGTTACAGAGACTTCTGCATCGACTCCCTCGTAGTTGAGGCTGAAGGTAAACGTTACCTCCCTGACCATCCATTCAGGACCGCTTGTTCTCGGTTCGAATCCAAAGGACTCTCCGTTCTGGTTGATTGTGTCGGCGTAACTGGGAACCGCTGGTGGGTTTTCTATTGATACAGGACCGTTTGAAAGTCCAGTTATTCTCGTTGGCTTCAGGACGTACTGGGTTATCGTGAGTCCTGTTATCCAGGAGCTGTAAACGTAGGCATCGAGTTCGTACCTAACGTGTGCCATGACGATTTCCTTCCTGTAGTATGGGGAGTTCGTGTTGTCGAGAGTAACCCAAGTCGTCACAGAGGAAACTGCCGGGTCTTTTCCGCTCTTATGCCATCCGTGGGGGTCAGGGGGAATTAGTTCTCCAAAGGTGTACTGGTCAAAGGAATCGTACCATAGGGCGGTCTTCTGGTCTGTTCCGTAGCCCTTGACAAGAAATCCGCCGGAGACCCACCAGGAAACCTTTGTCCATGGGGCGGCGTGTATAACACCAGCAGGAAGGTGTACAATTTCTGTTTTAGTCTCAACGGGGGTCGAAGAATAGACGATGCCGTCAGAGGATTTGAGACTCACACCCCTTCGTTTAAGGCTCTCCATGTACTCTCTCTCCTTGGATTTGTTCGGCTTGGGAACACTCTTCGCAAAGAGCCCTAGCTCTACGTTCAGCTGGGTTATTGGCTTCTGTGGCTCAAAGATCACGAACTTCCCACCGCTGTACAGCTTTCCGTTCACGTAGCCGAAAACTCCCACGTAGTACTCCCTCTCTCTAAAGACAGTTCTGGTCTTCTGAACGAGTCTGCCGTTCTCGACGACTGTGAACTCTCTGACACCAACGGGAATTCTTTCTATCTTGAATGCAACGTCGGAATATCCTGTGATGCGCTTTACGAGTATTACCCTAGGAGGGTCAGAGGAGTAGTTTATAACGGTGAGTATTAGATTGCCCTTGAAAGATTTTCCGTTGTAGGTTGGGATTACGTGGAAAACTGCTAAGCCGACGGGCTTTCCCTGAAGCCAATCTCCGTAGAGGCTGTAAAGCTGGTTAGAATAGCTGGGGGGAACTCCCTGGATTGCTGGTGCTACTAACAAAGAACTAACTACAAAAAGAGACACAATTGCTACTATAAGCCTTTTTTGCATATAGACCCCTCCATAAGGTTTTCATTAATAACTACTTATAGTTAAATATTTAAGTTTTTTTTTTCGATACAAATTGAAACGCTAAGCTTTTATACGAAAAACACTGACTTACCCCGGTGGTTTCTATGAAAGGTCTGACCGAGAAGGACCTCGGAAAGTTCAAGCTCGTCGGCAACCTCGACGCCTTCAGGCGGAAGGTCGTCTTCCAGGTTACCGAGATAAGCGTCGAGAAGGACGACTACTTCTCAAGGCTTTACCTCTACGACGGCAGGAAGGTTAAACCCTTCACCTCGGGAAAGAAAGACTCAAACCCGCGCTTCTCCCCGGACGGGAAGCTGATAGCCTTCACCTCCAAGCGCGATAGGGAGAGCAAGGAAGCCGAGCTCTACGTTATCCCAACCGACGGCGGTGAGGCGAGGCTTTTAGCGAAGTTCAAGTACGGGATTAAGAACCTCCGCTTCACTGAGGACGGCAAGAGCATAGCCGTTATAACGCCGATAGACGTCGAGAAGAAGCCCAAGGACGACGTTCACCTCATCAAGGAGATTCCCTTCTGGTTCAACGGCGTCGGCTGGGTCTACGGGAAGAGAAGCGTCGTCTATCTGGTGGACGTTGAAACCGGCAAAAAGAGACGCGTAACTCCGAAGAACCTCGACGTCTCGCAGGTTCGCTTCCACGACGGGAAGCTCTACTTTATCGCCCAGGAGGACCGCGAGAGGAAGCCAATGGTGAGCGACCTCTACGTCCTTGAAGGCAGGAAAGCGAAGCGCCTAACTCCCAGAAAATGGAGCGTGAGCGACTTCATTCCACTCGACGACGGCACTTTCATCCTCAAGGCCAACACGCGCGAGCGTGGGATTCCGACGAACACGCACATCTACCACTACAACCCTGAGACTGGCGAGATGAGGAAGCTAACCGCTAAGCTTGACCGCTCGTCCTACAACTCCCTCAACAGCGACGTTCGTGGAGCACAGAGGGCCGAGCTGGTCTTCAGGGACGGCTGGGTCTACTACGTCGCAACCGACGGCCCGAGGGCGAACCTCTTCAGGGTGAACCTTGAGGGGAAGATAGAGCGCGTCGTTAGTGGTGATAGGAGCGTTGAGAGCTTCGCAATCGGCGACTACATAGCCTTCACCGCCCAGGACGCGGTCACTCCACTGGAACTCTACGTCCTCCGCGACGGCAAGGAGAAGAAGATTACCGACCTCAACGGCTGGATTAAGGACTACAAGTTCTCCAAGCCTGAGCATTTCACAGTTAAGGCCAGCGACGGCGTTGAAATAGACGCTTGGATTATGAAGCCCGTTGACTTTGAGCCCGGAAAGAAATACCCGGCCGTTCTCGAAATCCACGGCGGGCCGAAGACGGCCTACGGCTACGCCTTCATGCACGAGTTCCACGTTTTGACGGCTAAAGGCTTCGCCGTGATATTCTCCAACCCGCGCGGCAGCGACGGCTACGGTGAGGAGTTCGCCGATATAAGGGGCCACTACGGGGAGCGGGATTATAAGGACCTCATGGAGGTCGTTGACGAGGCCCTAAGGAGATTCGACTTCATTGATGGGGAGAGGCTCGGCGTTACTGGCGGTTCCTACGGTGGCTTCATGACCAACTGGATAGTCGGCCACACGAAGCGCTTCAAGGCGGCAGTTACCCAGCGCTCGATTTCGAACTGGGTAAGCTTCTTCGGCACGACTGACATCGGTTACTTCTTTGCTCCGGACCAGATAGGGGGCGACCCCTGGAGCAACACCGACGGCTACTGGGAGAAGAGCCCGCTTAAGTACGCGCCGAACGTGGAAACTCCACTCCTGATAATCCATTCGATGGAGGACTACCGTTGCTGGCTTCCGGAGGCGCTGCAGTTCTACACCGCTCTGAAATACCTTGGCAAGACCGTCGAGCTGGCGCTCTTCCCTGGAGAGAACCACGACCTGAGCAGGAGCGGAAAGCCTAAGCACAGGGTCAGGAGGCTTGAGCTGATAGCAGGGTGGATGGAGAGGTGGTTGGAGAAGGTCTAAAAGCTTAAAATACAACACTATGCCAATAAATACTATATGAAGCGGGATATTAAATTTCCTCATTTTTATATTATGGTTGAGGTTTCAATGACAACACTAAAAAAGAATATGAGATTAGTTGTCAAAAACGCCGAACTTGCTGGTGTCTATGCTTTTATCCTTGTCTTAACAGGCCTGTTTTTTGGAATTTCTTGGGCAATATTACATGGCCAGAAAATATCTCTGAACGAGATTGGTGACTTTAGCTCTCTTGTTTATGTGTTTATTGCATCGTTTTTTGTTGGCCTTCTATTCTTTTCAAAAATTCCGAACTTTGTACATAAACTTGAGGTTCTCTTTGGGGGATTGTTATATCTCTCGATATTTTCTCTTCCTGTCTCTTCGATTATCCGAGATCATAGCATTTCAAACATTCTGAAAAGTTTTGGAATAATAGCATTCTTAATATTTTTCATTTTTGACATAGATATCAAACCAAAACGTCCCTCTCAATATCATGCAAAGCTTCCACAGGGATATAATCCCACATAATAAATTTAAATGAGTGGATAAAAGAAGAATTCGGAGAGTTGAGGCTCTCAGAGTAATGCTAATGCTTTTTCGATTCTCCCAATGTCCTCGTCGAACTTCCTCTTCGCCCACTCCAGCCTCTCGAAGGCGAGCTTTGATGTGAGCGCGTAGATAAACAGGGAAACGATGAGCACTGCAAACAGCGAAGTCGTTTCTTCGGTCGTGTAGTGGAGCGCAAGAACGAGCGCAACGCCGATGCTTAGGGGCACTGAGTAAGTCCTGAAGAGGGAAAGGATCTTACGGCACTTTGAATACGGCAGTTCGGCGTACCTCCAGAGGATTACCATAATGGGGACGGCTATCAGGAGGGAAAGTGCAAACGGGTAAAAGTAGTCGCTCCAGTGGAAGCTGAACGCGAGCGGAAGGCCGGCAAGCCAACCGAGGCCGGTGTAGAAGGATACCTTTGGATACTTCGACTTCGCGATTCCATAGGCGTACGCACTCTCGAACAGCAGAAGGGCAGAGAGACCAGAAAGAACGAGGGCAGATGCCTCGCTTCTCCCGTTTGACATCATCGAAAACGTCGTGAAGGGCATCATCAGAAGAGCCGAGAGGGAAGGTACGAAAGCCCCTCTAAAAACGAGGTATGTTGATAGCAGGTCTCCAACGAGGCCCTTTCCGCTGTCCCATTTAGTGTAGCCTGCAATGAATAGAAAGAGCAACCCAAGTAAACCCCATATCAAAGAAGAGAGGACATAGTCCTTTATAGACATTTTTAGTTTCACCTCAGCATTTTTCTTTGCAATGATTATCGGCGTTCCATTGGAGTTGTAGGTGATGATGTAAATTGTAACCGGGACGTTCATTTGAGCGAAAGCGGCATCGGGCAAAACAGTGGGTGTAAAATTAACCAAATCCGCCTCAGAAATCCATATTTCAAAAAATCCTCTCTGAATTGGCTCAATTCCCGTTGTTCTTAATCCAACTTTAGCGTAATAATCAGGATAACGGGGGGCGTCACTAACGTTGCATTTTAACATCCAAACCCCAAAGTTTCCATTGTATCCCGCTGTTCTGGAGCATTCAACGTGAACTGCATTGGCTGAAGGAATCATACTAAAAAGAAGTAGCAGAGTTACTGTTGCGAATACTTTTTTCATGGCCATTTTCCCCTCATCCTTAAGACAGTTAGGACAATTATCAGGATGGTGCGCTTTCTCATCTTCCTGCCCCCTCGATTTTTGCAACCCTCTCTTCAATCTCGGCAATCAGGCGTTCTTTTTCCGTTGTAAAGCGCTTGAGGCACTTTTTCTGGATAAAGTACACTACAAAGAGGAGGACAACCAGAAAGACCACGAATGCGAAATCCGGGCGGTATTTGAGTGAGGGGAATCCCGCGATGGTGAGGTTTGTGAAGAGCACCCCCTCGGGCTTTAATGTTTTGAGGATGTAATAGGTGAGCATAGAGAGGGCAATTCCAAGGAATATCAGGAGCAAACTCCCCACCCTTGAGTCGAGTGCCCCGGAGACAAGCGCGAGGGTGATAAGGGACCACACGAGACCAGAGCAACCGCCCAATGTTTGCTTCTTCAGCTCCGGGAGAGGCTTTTGGTAAGCCATACGTTCGAGATAAAGCGGCATCAGGAAATAGTTTCCGGTGTAGAAGATAATGGAGATTGTTATTGCCCATAAGTTCAATCCAATAACTATGTCCCCCCACAGCTTCAGTCCGCTCCCGAAGTAGTAGTAAGGCAGACCAAAGACGAATAGCTGTGAGAATTGTAGCGCCATAGCAACCCCAGCAATCCAAGCGCCCATTATGAGAACCATTTGGGCTTTCAGGGGGTATAGGTTGCGACGCTTATCAGCGAGCCACACAATTCCAGAGACCAGAGAAAATATAATCCAGAGAATGACATACAGGAAGACAAAAGCTTTCAAGTCATCTTTGAAGCTATTCCAGTTCGGTTTTCCCTCAATATAAACCTTTACATGAAAACTCTCTCGGGTTCCATTCTCCCCAATAAAAACGAACGTAAACGTGTGCTCCTTGTTAAATAGGACCCAGTCCGGGACGAAGTCAAAGTAGTTGTCTTTTATTCGTCCCAAGATGCCATCGGGACTGAAACTGACGTTTGCAGGGAGCTCGAAGGTCTCCCACCTGTCGTTGATGGAGTACCTAAACCCCTTTGAATCCTTTATCGTGATTAAGTATCCTCGAGGGGGAATCCCATCAACACTCTTCAGGTAGAGCTTTCCCCTTCCGTTGCCCTCCAGCCTGCAAACGATTCCATTGGCGGGGGCTTTGGCAGGACATTTCAGTGTTGCACCTGCAACGAGCGGAGGGAATACGAGGATTATGATTAACACTACGAAGGGGCTTTGTCTCACCCAACCACCGCTCGGGGTATGCTGTGGTGCTTATAAATGTTTCTTCCTAAGCGCATAAAGAAATGTAACTCAAAACAGAAGAAAGTCTCAAAGCGTATAGTCCAACTTGGGGCTTGTGAAACCACAACTTAAACTCACATAATCATGTGCGGTGATGGCATGCCGAACATAACCCTCTCAGTCCCGCATGACCTCTACAGGCGCATGAAGAAACACCCAGGAGATAAAGTGGAGTGAGGTGGCGAGAAAGGCCATAGCGGAATATCTGGCCAAAATCGAGGCCGAAGAACTCAGTTCGGACGAACTGCTCTCGCTTCTCGGAGAGGACTTCAGAAAAGAGCTTGAGAGCATGCCCGTTGAGGAGTACGAGAAGGCGCTTAAGAAAACAAGGGATGCCGAATGGAAAAGGCTCTCTACGACACCAACGTCCTGATTGATGCCCTAAAATCCCGCAGGAAGCTCGAAGGGCACACAACGATTCTCAACATCGTGGCGTTTCCGAGGGCGCTTGAGCTCGGGCTGACTGTGATAACGCCGAGCCTCAAAGACTACCTGCTATCAATCAAGATATCCCAAGTGATGGTCAGAAGGGGGACGCCCGTTCCGGCGGTTGATGCGGTAGTTGCAGCAGTCGCGATAAACAGGGAGCTCACGCTTGTTACACGAGACGGGCACTTCGAGCGGATAAAAGAAGAGTTTGGGGAGCTGAAACTCTCAGAATGACCTTTTCCTCCAAACGAGCAAAACAATCAGAATGGCGATGAACGCGCCCAGGACAATGGCTTTCTTGAAGGTGCCCTCTGAGTGGTTCGCATGGTTCTTAATTTCGAGCTTTTTCAGCCCGCCATCGTATACGTAGAGCGTTCCGTTTGCCGCAACCAGGCACTCCTCATCGTTGCAACCGATGGCATCGCAGGCGTTCAGTATCTCCCGCCCGCCGTTTTTGGAAACTTCGACGAGACCGTTGGAGCATAAAAGGGTTTTGTCCCCTAAGAAATCAAAGTCCCCGGCACAGTTTTTAAGCCGTTGAACCTGCTCAAAGCGCCCATCGGAGTAAACGTAGATTCCGGTGCAGTTCATGAGATAAATCCTTCCTTCTACGGTCTTTACCTTCACGCCGTTGATGAAACCGCAAGGGACTGTTCCTTTTATTTTCCCCTCTCCCGAAACTTGGACAAGCGAGCAGTCCCCCATTCTCGCCGATTCTGAGATTGGAACGTAGTAAGTTCCGTTGAGGTAGGCGAAGCCCCTGCAGTCATAGCTGTGTATTCTAAAGAGAACCGAGCCATTGAGTGTTTGAATCTCCACACGGTCCGGGATGAATGTCTCAACTATCCACTGGCTTCCGTTCCACGCCAAACCGCAGGGAGTCCCGTTGACCCTGAGGGGAACCGTTGAGATGTGCCAGTCGGGCGTTACAACCGTTAAGTGGCTTCCGTTCTCATTATCCAAAACAGCCCAGACGGTTCCGTTCCATGATATATCCATCGCACTTCCTGAACCTAGAGTGAATAATCCTAAAACAAACAAAAGAAGAATGATGTTTTTAAATGTATCATCGAAAATTCCTTTCATTACCTCACCACTTTTAAATAGTTGTTAATGTCTGTGCTAAAATAGTAAACAACATATGGAAACTTTCCATATTCTTCTTCAATGTCCCTGAGAGATATTAAGTAGTCTTTTGCTCTCTCTGTGCACTTAACGGCATCACATCCGTACCCACAGTGCTCGCAATACCCTCTAACTGCTGAGTCCCATTCCATCTCGACACCGAACCCATTTTCATGGCAGAACCACATAAACTCGTTTAAATCTTGATAATTCATACCATTTGGTCTGTAGTAATCACCTTTAGTGTCGGTGACCATGTAATAATGGGGTTGCGGAGCTACATGAGTAAATCCTACTTTTTGTACACATTTTCTTGTTAAATACAATGGATCACGGTCCTCCCATCTTTCTATGGGTATCCACAGTACAGGTTTTTTGTAAGTGTCTCTAATGTAACTCACAATGTTTTTTATTTTAGTAGAATCACTAGACACGGCCCCTGCTCCCTCCAGACTGAAGTAGTACCCTGTTACCCTCCTAGCCACAGTAGAGGATTCAACTTTAATTATCCAATCCTTCATATCCTCTAGAGCCCTGGGTGTTTTAGTAGCATCATAATATGGGATTTCCACCCATATTTCAAATCCCAAACCGGATTCTGCTACGAACTTTTTCATGTCACTCAAGAGCGTAGAAAAATCCGAATATTTTCCTTCGTCGGTGGACAATAGCACAACTCCATCGAAATATTTTATAAACTCTGCAATTTGTTCTTTGGGTGTAATTTTCTTTCCAGCATAATAAAACAATGCCAGTTGAGTCATGGTATCACCATTAATAATCGCTTATCCAATAATATATAAACTTTTCGTTATGGACGGCGTTTAAAAGAGAATATCACAAAAAGAAAAATCAAAGTGTGTAATCCAGAACCTTCTTGGCCTCCTCGATGTGCTCCGGGTAGACGTTCTTAATCTCCGGGTGGAGGGCCTTGATAACCCTTCCAATGAGCACGAAGAGCGTTCCCGCGATAATTGGAAGCTCGTTGACAACCTCTTCCTCGAGCGGGATGTCGCCCGGTATCTTCTTGAGGACGTACTTCCTGATGGGCTCAATCTGGACCTTCTCGTCCTCGATGACCGCCCTGAAGAGGTTCAGGCTGTTCTTGAAGCCCTTGGTAATCGGTATGTGGCGCATCTTTATCGTGCTCGAGCGCTCGGCCTTGGCGTTCTCATAGGCAACCTCGAAGAGGTCGCTGAGCTTCTTCTCAACGATGTCCATCATCTCCTCGGCCCTCGGCTTGATGACCGCGAGCTCACAGGTCCTCTCCAGAATCTTCTGGAGCTGTGGATAGGGTATTATCATCTCGGCCATTTCCCATCACCTCCGCGTTCTTGCCGTGGTTTTTTAGTAACCTAGGGTATATAAAACTTTCGGGCCGGGAGATTTTTAAACCGGGCCCTTTAGTTCGCACCATGCTCGGCGTTATACTCGCGTTTCCGGAGAAGAGGTGGGAGAACTACACCCTGCCCGTGGACGGGGAGCCCGTCATCAAGCTCACGGAGAGGAGGCTCTTAACCGCCAAGAGAATCAACGAAACGCTCACAATAGTCAGAGGGGACAAGCTGAAGACTTACTCGCTCCACGTTTCCAAGCCCATTCCAGTAACGGCAAGGAGCAAGATGGAGGCACTTCTCAAAGCCCTCCCCGACGAACCCTTCTTCCTGGTCGAGGGCAACATGCCCCTTATAATGCCCTTCCTCGTGAACTACCTCATCGGTCTCTTCTACGAGAACGAACCTGAGGCGCTAATCCCAGTCTGGAACGACGGGAGCGCCGAGGTATTTCACGCGGTCTACGAGCCGGACGCGCTGAGGGATGCGATAGAATCGGCGCTCGCCGAGGGTTACAGGAGCTTTTCAAGGGTTACCGAGTTCCTTGACTACGAGCCGGTCTCGATAGAGGAGCTGGCGAAGAGGAATCCCAAAATAACCCTCAGCTTCTTCCGCGTCAGGAACTCCCTCGACGTCGCCTTCGCGGAGAAAACGATTGAAGAGCTCAAAGCCAGGGGAGAGCCCTTTTAACGGCCTTTGCAACTCCAACGGCCAGGATTGCCTTCGCTATGTCGAAAGGGACGAACGGGAGCACCCCAACGGCGAGGGCCTTTCCAAAGTCGCCGTTTAGATAGAGGCCCAGCCTGAGCCAGCCGAGGAGGTAAATCACGCCGATTCCGAGGATTGACCCGAGGAGCCACACTTCCACTCTCTCTGAGCGCTCGGCGAAGAGTCCAGCTATGAGTGAGGCAAGGGGGAACGCAAGCAGGTAACCGCCAGTCGGGCCGTAGATGTGGGCGAAACCGCCAGCGAATCCGGCGAAGACAGGAAAACCGATGGCACCCGCTAAGACGTAGAGGACCTGACTCGTGAAGCCGAGCCTCGAACCGAGTAAGAGACCTGAGAGGATGACCGCGAAGACCTGAAGCGTGAAGGGAACGGGCCCGAAGGGAACTTGAATCTGGGCGCTAACGGCCGTCAACGCCACGAACAGTCCAGTCAAAGATACCTCCCTCGCCTTCATGCCACCACCGACGGACACTTCCGTTAAGCTTTAAAGGGTTTGGGTTAACGAACTACCGTGCCGAGGGAGAGAATGCTTCGCGATAGCCCCGTCAAGAGGGCGATTCTGGCAGGCCCATTTCCCCTTTCCGGGGAGGAACTGGCTGAGAGATTCGGAATCTCGCGCGTTGCCGTTTGGAAGCACGTGCGGGAGCTCAGGGAGCTCGGCTACTCCATACGCTCGACCGGGAAGGGCTACGTCCTCGAGGGAAAACCGGACGTCCCCTATCCGTGGGAGCTACCCGTCAGCTCAGTCTACCTGCCGGAGACGGCTTCAACAATGGACGTCGCGTGGAAACTGGGCGACTGGACCTTTGTAGTTGCGGGGACCCAGCGCTCGGGAAGGGGGAGAAGGGGCAGCCGCTGGCCCTCCCCTCCCGGCGGCCTGTACTTCTCCGTGCCCATCTCGCCGGAGCTTCGCCTCTCCGAGGCCGGCTCGATTTTGGAGCCCGTGCTCTCGGCGCTCTTGGATGCTCTCAGCGACCTCGGCGTAGGCGCCGAACCCGTGGGAAAGGCAATCTACGTCGAAGACCTGAAGCTCGGGGGAGTCCTCGTCGAGGTCTCCGGCGAGATGGAGGAGGTGAGACGCGCCGTCGTGGGGGTCGGCCTCAACGTGAACAACCCCGTTCCGGAGGGCGCCATCTCCCTCAGGATGCTGCTCGGAGAGGTCTCGCTCCTCGAAGTTGCGAGGAAGGTGCTGCCCGCTGTCGAGGATGGTCTGAGAAGGTTTTTAAGGGTTCGGGGGAGCTCTAAGCGATGATACGGGTAGAGAACCTTCACTTCGCCTACAACGGGCGGGAAGTCCTCAGGAGAATAAACCTGGCTTTTGGGGAGGAAATCCTCGCGTTAGTCGGCCCGAACGGCAGCGGGAAGACGACACTGGCCAAGCACCTCAACGGCCTTCTGAAGCCGACGAGGGGAAGGGTTCTCGTTGACGGGATGGACACGAGGGAGCACACGGTAGCGGAGCTGAGCAGAAGGGTCGGCTACGTCTTCCAGAACCCCGAGCACATGTTCTTTGAGGAGACCGTCTTCAAGGAGGTCGCCTTTGGGCCGAAGAACCTCGGACTGGGCGAGGATGAAGTCGAGGAGCGGGTTCGCTGGGCCCTCGGGGCGGTTGGCCTTGAGGGATTCGAGGAGAGAACGCCCTACTCCCTGAGCGGTGGGGAGAAGCAGAGGTTGGCTATAGCCTGTGTGCTCGCGATGAGGCCGAAGTACCTAATACTTGACGAGCCAACGACGGGACTCGACTGGAAGGCCGAGAGGAGCGTTGTCGAGACGATTAAATCACTCCGCGAGAATGGCCACGGGGTTCTGCTCATAACTCACGACATGGATTTGGTGCTCGAGCTCGCTGAGCGCGTGGTTCTACTGGAGGATGGGAAGAAGGCCTTCGACGGCCCGGTTGAGGAGTTCTTCAGCCTCAACCTTGAGCGCCACGGGCTTGAGATGCCCGAACTGCTCGCCCTCGCTGAGAATCTTGGTGCCGGCTTCGTGAGGAGCGTTGAGGAGCTTGCGAGGAGGGTTAGGCAGTGATTTACCAGTTCTACGTCGAAAGGGACTCGCTCCTGCACTCGCTCGACCCACGGGTCAAGATAATCGGCATGCTCATCGGAATAACCTCGCTGATGCTCTTCAACGACCCGAAGGTTCTCATCCCCCTGTTCCTGCTCATCCTGCTCTCGGGCAGACTGCTCGGAAAGCTCGGAATAGGCGAGCAGTTGAGACTCCTCAAACCCCTCCTCTTCATCGTTGCGTTAACCGTCGTAATCTGGCCACTCGTTTACAAACCGAGGCTCACCGGCCTTCTCCTCGGTGTCTCGTTCTCGCTTCGCCTGCTCGGTTTTGGGCTTGTGACATTCCAGCTCCTGATGACGACGAGGCAGAGGGAGCTGATACTCGGCTTTGTCAGGCTCGGCCTCCCCTATGAGCTTGGCTTAACTTTGACGATAGCGCTCCGCTACATTCCGACGCTCTACGGCATTGCGGGCACGATAATGGACGCCCAGAGGAGTCGCGGTCTCGAGCTCGACAGGGGAAACCTTTTGGAGAGAATTCGGAAGACGATTCCAATCCTG
The DNA here is from genome assembly GCF_054657655.1 of Thermococcus prieurii. Classification (NCBI taxonomy): domain Archaea; kingdom Methanobacteriati; phylum Methanobacteriota; class Thermococci; order Thermococcales; family Thermococcaceae; genus Thermococcus; species Thermococcus prieurii. Next base: position 140,489 of record NZ_BAAHYH010000002.1, read on the forward strand.
ATTCCTCTCATCGTTGCCTCGCTCAAAACGGCCCACGAGCTCAGCATAGCCCTTGAGAGTAGGGCCTTTGGAGCGAGCAAGAAGAGAACCTTTTACAGAGACATTTCGATGAAGGGAAGGGACTACCTGGCCCTTGCAATCCTGCTGGTTTGCTTCGCGTCCCTCCTGTACCTCCGCTTTGCCCTTGGCTTCGGGCACGTCGTCATCTACCGGTGAGCGTCCTGACGAGCGAGTCAACGGGAATCGAGTGGTCTCCAAGGCTCGCTATCTGCTCTGGCGGGGCCTTGAGGGCGGTGGCGTTTAGCTTGTAATGCCCGCGGTAGGAGCTAGTTCTCAGGACGAGGAGAGAATCGAAGAGCTCGGGCAGGAGGAAGAGCCGGGCGAACTCTCCCGGAAGGTCGAGCTCGTTGAAGGTAAGGGTTTCGTGATGGAGGACGAGCGTGAGCGAACCCTCATCGGCCCTCCTTCTCAGTTCCAGAAGTGTTTCCCTGGAGACACCTTTTAGCGTTGGGAACTGGGAAACGAGGACCGTTGACTCGTCTTCAACGTAATCAAGGGCCTGGAGGAGCTCATCGGCGCTGTAAACGCTGGCCGATAATAGGGTGGACGGATCGACTTCAAGGGCCCTAAGGATTGATGGGGAGAACGCCCTCTTGGGCCCGACGTGGTAGGCCTTTCCAGCTTTGAGCGCCTCACCGAGCAGGGTGTGGACGAACAGCGAGCCGGCTAACTCATCGGTTGATACGAGGGCCGACAGCGAACCCCGGCTGAATTCGACCGGGAAGCCCTCGAAGGGTTTTATCCCGCTGATTTCCTCAACTGGCTGGAAAAAGCCCGGCATCGTTTATCCTTCGCGGAGGTTCTATTTATCTTTTCCGCTCAGGGGTGTAACATTACACCGAGGGTAGCGACCCCGATGAGGCCAAGGAACCCGGCTATGATTAGCTCAACCACTATCGCTATCAGCCACGCCAGGAACGCCCTGACCCAGTCGGTGTGGAACACCGCTTTGATGACCCAGACGTAGGTAACCATGAAGGCGAGCCAGCCGAGCGCTACTCCCATCGGGCCTGCGATTGAGAACACCAGCGCCACGATTCCACCCACTATCGCGCCGAGGATTCCTCCCCCGACTATTGCGACCATTGCGCCGACTATGGACGCGTCCCTTATACCGACGAGCTTCGCACTGAAGGCCAAGATTAGCCCCGCTATAAAGAGGGCAAGGAGGAAGCCGAGGAGGGCGAGCGTTCCGAGACCCGTAAGTGCAGGTCCAGCGGGATGACCGTACATGATACCACCTCATACAACCTACGGCATTCACCTTAATAAGTTGTTCCAAAAGGTCTTTAAGGTTCGACGCCAACGACCCCCGGTGGTTAAAATGGGCATCGAGAAGGCTCTGTGGGATTTCTTCTACAATGAATTCTGGCATCCAATGTTCACTAGGAGCGGCTACAACGCCGTCAACACGTTCGTTTACGCCTTCCTCTTCGGTCTTGGAGTCATTTACTCCTACCGTTACATAATAAAGCCCCTGAAAATCAGAGTCGATGAGCGGCTCTTCTGGGCGGTAACGCCGATGGTCGTCTTTGGGGCAACGGTGAGGGCCCTCGTTGATGGGGGCGTCCTGCCCGAGAATCCGCTTATTTTAACCCCTGGAATATTCTTCACGGCCTTTGTCCTTATAGTTCCTGCGATAGTGGCCGATGCGAAGCTCAAGACCTACCCAAAGATTACAATCGGGTGGGGAACGGTTCTGGCCCTCTGGGCGAACTACATGCTCGTAACTCACGCCAAGAACTGGCGCCCATACGAGCTGACGCTCCTTTACACCTTCATAAGCTGGGCCGTGGTTTTAGCCTACTACCACTGGAGGCCCTTCGATAAGCTCTACCTCTACGCGGTTTTAGCTCACTACTACGATATGGGTTCAACGGTCGTTGGAATCCATGACTACCACTACCACGAGGTCCACTGGATTGAGAGCCACCTCGTTCACTGGTTCGGGGCCTTCGTTTACTACCCGTGGATAACCCTGATTCTAGTCGTCGTCTACTACGCTCTCAAGTACTTAGTTCCGGACGAGGAGGAGCGGCGCTTTTGGTACCTCGCGGTCTACATCATCGGCCTCGGCCCCGCAATCCGCGACCCGGCCCAGATGGTCCTTCAGGTTTGATTTCTCTTTTGTTTCTACATCCGCACCTACACAAAACCCAATTAAGTTCCCAAAGGTAACAATTTTGGGGAACGCTCATGAGAATGGAGCGGGTTGTCCGGCTGGGGATTATAGTGATGCTCATCCTCAATGTCGTGTCCGTTGCAGGGGTGTTCCTCTACGCGAGCAAGGCAAAGGCGGACGGAATCGTCATTGACATCGCGGGCAGGCAGAGGATGCTCACGCAGAAGATGTCCAAGGAAGCCCTCATTGTTGCCCTCGGAAACGACTCCTACCGCGATGACCTCCTCTCGACAGCGGAGCTCTTTGACACATGCCTCAAGGCCCTCCTCTACGGTGGAAAGGCCCCCATTCACGACAAGGAGTGGAACGTACCCCCCGCACCTCCAGAAGTCCGCGACCAGCTTGAAAAGGTTGAGAAGCTCTGGGAACCGTTCTACGCGAGCGTCAAAATCGTCGCCAAGGACGACCCCAACAGTCCTGAGTTCAAGAAGGCGCTTAACTACATCATAACCCACAACGACCAGCTCCTGGCGGAGATGAACACCGCTGTGGGTCTTTACAGCGAGACCTTTGGCAGGAAGATGACCTACCTTGAGTACTATCTCATAGTTATGCTCGTTCTCAGCGTCGTTATCGCGGTTCTCCTCCTCCGCTACCTTGGAAACATTACGTCGGAGTTCGTCGGCGTCCACGAGGAGAGCGAGAGAAAGCGCGATGAGCTCCAGCGCGAGCTTGACCTCCTGATAAGCTACATCACGGAGCTATCTGAGGGAAACCTGTCCGTTAGCCTGCCTGAGGGTAAAGGAGAGTTCGCGAAGCTCCACCAGGCCCTTGAGACCTTCAGGAAGAGGCTCATTGAGATGCTCGGCACGCTGAAGGAGACGACTGAGAGGCTCGAGGACAGCTCCCAGAGACTACTTGAAATGTCCCGCGAGGGCGTTAACCTCGTCGCCCAGGGAACCGAGGCGATACGACAGATAGCGGTCGAGGCGCAGAGACAGCAGGAGAACATCAACGAGATAACCGAGGGAATGCGCTACGTTGAGGAAATCAGCGGGGAGAGCGTTAAGGCCATGGAGGAGTTCGAGGTCTCGATGAGGGAAGTGGTGGAGATAGCGAACGAGGGACGCGAGAGGAGCAGGGCCTCGGCCAGCCAGATAGCGGGAATCCAGCGCACCATAGAGCTCGTCAAAGAGGCGGTTGACAACATCAAGGAGATGAGCAAGAACATCGTCAGCATAACCGACGTCATAACGAGCATCGCGGAGCAGACGAATTTGCTCGCGTTGAACGCGGCTATTGAGGCAGCGAGGGCAGGAGAAGCCGGTAGGGGCTTCGCGGTGGTTGCCCAGGAGATAAGGGGCCTCGCGGAGGAGAGCAAGCAGGCCGCCGACAACATAAGGAACATAATCGTCCAGATAACCGAGCGCATCGATGAGGCCTCACGGCTCACGGATCAGAGCGTCTCTGTGGTGGGAGAGAGCTCAAAGGGGCTTGAGGAAACCGTTGAGTACCTCGGCAACATAGCAACTCTCATAGAGGAGGTCACCCCAAAGATGGAGGAGGTCAAGGAGAGCATACTCCGGACGAGGGAGGAGGTAGAGAAGGCCCTCCGCGCGATGGAGAACCTCGCGGCCAGCTCCGAAGAGACGACGGCCTCAACGGAGGAAGTTACTTCAACGATGGAGGAGCAGGAAAACCTGATACGGAATCTCGAGAAGGTTGCATCGGAGATACACGACGCAGTGGAGCGGATGGTTCCAATCATAAGCGCCTTTAAAGTTGGCCTCAAGGAGAAGATAAAGGGAAAGCTCGGGCTCAGCTGAGGGTTCTCCCCTCCTCTATTTCCCTTCTGAGGAGCTTTGCTTCCTCCTCGGCCTTTCTCACGCGAAAGACCCTTGCGATTCTCTCCACCGCCTCAAGCTTCCTGACGATGCCATCCAACCAAGTGAAGACGTCTCCCGGGTAAACGATGAGGCCGTAAACCTTCCTGAAGTGCTCCGCTATCTGGCTTGGGTGCTTCCCGCTCCTGCGGAGCTCGATTATGAGGTTTCCGACGCGCTCCATCGCGTACTCGGTGCAGTCTTCCTCACCGCACATAAAGAACTCCTGGTAAATCGTGAACAGCCTTTCCGCGGAATTGGGACTCAGCTCGGGAATCACCTTGTCAAGCTCCTCCAGAATAGAAGCGAAGCTCGGCGAGAAGACGTTGGAGCTTATCCTGCCTCTCACGGCCCCCTCAAGCTCCCTCTGGAGCGTTCCACTCAGGTAAAGGTTCTCGAAGGGGTGAAGCTTGAGCGCAATCCACCTTGCTGGCTTCTCCCGAAGGTTCTTCCGGATAAACTCGGCCTCCTTTGGCAGTAAAAAGCTCATACTCACGGCCCTTCCGTAAGGAGTAACCTCGACGAGGGGCTTTTTGAGCCTTACGAGCTCGAACTCCTCCAGCTTTTCTAAAACCTTCTCGGCGCTCTGGTTGGCCCCCAAACAACGCTCCTGGACCTCTTCGATGACGTCAAGTCTGTTGAAAACGCAGGAGTGAGCGAGAACGTTGTCCTGCTCAAGCTCGTCGCTCCACTCAACCTGAACCGGCTCTATCGGGGCCGTCAGGAGCTTGAAAGCTATTTCTTCCTCGGTTCCCTCCATCTGGGCCGAATATTTTCTCCCGGGCTCGACTACGAGGTAGACCTTGCCCTTCTCGTGGTAGAGGGGCCTTCCGGCCCTTCCAAGCATCTGGTGGAACTCTCTAACAGAGAGCCACTTGTTGCCCATGGCGAGGCTCTCGAAGATGACCTGGGAGGCGGGGAAATCGACACCAGCCCCCAACGCGGCGGTCGTGACGACGACGTCAAGCCTTTGAGCCAGGAACTCCATCTCGGTAAGCTTCCTCTGCTTGTAGGGCAAACCGGAGTGGTAGGGCTTCGCGCGGAGGCCCTTGCTCGTGAGGTAGGCTGAAAGCTCGTGCGTGCGCTTTCTTGAGAATGTGAAGACTATCGTCTGCCCCTTGTAGCCCTGCCTCGACTTCCTCATCGCTTCCGCCCTGCAGAGGTTGGCTATGTGGCGCCACTTCTCGGACTCGTTGCGCGCTATTATGATGTGCCTCTCCAAGTCAACCGGCCTCTCGTCGTAGAGGACGAGCTTTAATCCGAGCTCTTTAGCCAGCTCCTCAGGATTCCCGACGGTAGCGGAGAGGCCTATGAACTGGGCCTTCGGGTAAAGCCTCCTCAGCCTCGCGATTAGTCCATCAAGTCTCGGTCCGCGCTCCTCGTCGTCGAGCGTGTGTATCTCGTCTATTACAATCGTCCCGACGTTGCCTACCTTCCTTCCGGCGCGGAGGAGGTAGTCTATTCCCTCGTAGGTTCCCACGATGATGTCGGCGTCTATGCCGGTATCCACAACCACAAGCTCGTCCCTGGTCTTTATACGGCTCATTCCAACGCGAATGGCAACCCTCAGCCCGAGCTTCGAATACCTCCTCCTGAAGTCCTCGTACTTCTGGTTTGCCAAAGCAACGAGCGGAACCAAGAAGAGGAGCTTTTTCCCCTTCATCGCCTTGGGAACTCCAGCTAATTCTCCGATTAGCGTTTTACCGCTCGCAGTCGCGGAAACGACGAGTAAGTTCTCTCCCTCAAGGAGGCCGTTCTTGACGGCCAGACTCTGAACGGGAAGGAGCTCTTTCACGCCCTCGGCCTTCAGAACTTCCTTAAACCTCTCCGGAAGCGGGAGCTCGTCAACCTTGACCTTCTCGACCTTGACGCGCTTGGCCTTCAGCTCGTCCCACTTGGTGACTTCCGGGTGCTTCGTCGGGTCGAAGCGCGGGTCGAAGGCGTAGAGCACTTTATCAAGGTCCCTAAACCTGTCGAGGAGCTTCTTCGCCTGCTCGAACATCGCTATGCTGTTGAATCTAAACCTGAGCTCCCTCTTAAGCTCGTCCTCGGCACAGCGCTCGCAGATGTACTCGTTGCGGTACTTTATCCTGTTGCCGGGCGTCAGAACGGTTATCCTGCCCTCGAGGAGGCAGAGACGGCACAGCTCGGCCTTCTCAACGCGCTTGTTCTGGAGCCTCCTCTTAAAGTAGTCCTCCCACTCGTCCGCGTTGACGAGGACGATTCTCGCCTGCCTTAAAAGCTTCTCAATCTCCTTCGGGTTGCGATAGTTGCTCCCCTCCAGAACCTTGAAGAGCCTTCCCTCTCGCATTATGAGGCGGAATATCCGCTCGGCCTTCAGGTTCTTCATCTCGCTAAGCTTTTCCGGCTCGTTCTCGATAAAGAAGGCCTCAAGCTCGTTCTTCTTCCTTCCGGGTCTGATTACGAAGAGCATCTTCACCGCCTCGGTCAGCCGTCCACTCATCACGGCTCAGCGTCGGGAGGCGTCCTCATCGGCGAGCCAGCAGTTTTTAAGCTCCTCTACGACGAGGTTCGCCTCGATGAACTTCAGGTTCCTGCCGAACTTCCGCTTCAGGCTCTTCAGGAACTCTTCCAGTTCCGCGGTGTCTCGGAACGTGGCCTTGATGAGCACCTGTGAGTCACCGGTTTTTATGTACAGGAACTCCACGTTGTCGAGCTTCGCTATGTCCCTTATCATGGGGCCGAGCCCCTCGTCGAAGCGCTCGAAGTGCAGGAACACCAGGGCCCTCACGAAGTCCCCGAGGAAAGCAGGGTCAATCACCGCCGAGTAGCCCTTAACCGCCCCGAGCCTTTCGAGCTTCTCAAGCCTGCTCTTCACGCTTGCTGGAGAGAGGTTGACCCTTTTTCCAAGCTCGGTCAGTGTAATCCTGCCGTTTGAGCGGAGGATTCTTAGAACCTCCCTGTCCTTTTCGTCAATCCCTGGCATTTTATCACCGGTAAAGGGAAAGGAAAATCAGCGGGTAATCTTGACCTGCCTCATCAGCTCAAGTGGCTCCGGGTGCTTCTCGAAGTACTCGCGAACCGGCTTGAGGAGCTCGATGAGGTATTCGGCGACGGCGTTCTTGAGGTCGAGCGGGTGGAGCTTCCCTTCCGCGAAGTCCCTCTTGAGTTCCTCAAAGGTGGTGTAGGTGACGTCGCCGCCGAACTTGGCCGGGCGGTGGATTGTGAACTCCGTCGGCTCCTCGCGGAAGATTATGTACTCGGCCCAGTCGAGGACGGGGTTGTACTTAACTTCTCTCGCCGGGCAGAAGGCCTTCCTGAGCTTTTGCTTAATCTCCTCGGGGCTGTCGTGGATAAACACAGCAGAGTAGGGCTTGCTCTTGCTCATCTTCATCTGGGTCTTAAGTTCCTTGAACTGCTCCTCGCTCTCGATGGGCCAGACCGGCGGTTCCTGCAGGCCAAGGAGGAGGTGGTGGTGTAAAGCAACGGGCTTGAGCTTCTCGCCGTTCCACTCGAGGGCGTGATAGCGAAGCTTCTGGGCAACTTCAATCGCTATGACGTGGGCCTTCCTCTGGTCCATTCCGGCGTGGGCTATGGTGACGCCCTGGTAGAAGATGTCAGCAACTTGCATCGCCGGGTAAATCAGCTTGGCGAAGTCTATCGCCTCTCCCATCTGACGCCCCATTATCGTTATCGAGCGCATCATTCTCGCGAGGGTGACGTTCTTGGAGATGTCTATTACAGTCTGCCAGTAATCACCTTTCTCCAGTATCTCGCTGGCCAGAACGAACTCGACCTTGTCGGGGTCTCCGCCCATCACCTTGATGCTCTGCTTCATGCCCTCCTTGAAGTAGCCGAGGGCGACCTTCTGAATGGTTTCCAAGTCACCACCGAGTTTGTCGTTTATCCAGCTGTGCCAGTCAGCCAGGAAAATCCTAGTCTTTATCCCAGCCTTCTGGAGGTCGGCTATCTTGGCTCCGGCCATGAGTCCGGTTCCGAGGTGAATGTAACCGCTGATTTCGAAGCCGATGTAGTGCTGCATCGGGATTCCAATCTCGAGAAGGTGCCTAAGGTTCTCCTCGGTGAGGAGCTCCTCCGTCGGCTTGCGCTTTATGAGCTCAATCTTTTCCTCAACGTCCATCACTACCACCTGAGCCTGAAACGGCGGAAGGCTTTAAGGGCTTTGCGGAAGTTTTTCTGGCTCGTTAAAGTTCCGAGCGATAAGATTTATAACCGCATTATCGCTAAAGAGGACGGTGATACCATGAGGAAGGTTGCAGTACTGTTGGCGGCAGTCGTTCTGCTGTCGGTTTTTGGGGTGGTTGCCAGCCCAGCGGTCAGCGCCGCTGACACCGGCAAGGTTGTTATAGCGGTGGATCTCGCCCACGGGGAGAACCCGAAGGGACTGACGGATGCCACCTACAAGGGCAAGCTCCTGACGAAGGGCATGCTCAAGACGCTGACGCAGTACACCTTCGTTTACTTCGGTGACACCAAGTACGAGTCCGAGCTTGGAATCAAGGACATCGGCGGCAAGATAACCTATGACGCCCTCGTGAAGAACAACGTTACAATCCTTATCCTCGGCCAGCCAATCAGCCCACTTTACCCCGACGAGATTAAGGCCATCAGGAAGTGGCTTGAGCTCGGCGGTAAGGTTCTCTGGGTCGCCGGTGACTCCGACTACGGAAACGGTGCCAAGACCCAGCAGTTCGTCGACAGCCTCCTCGACCAGCTCAACATAACCAACCTCCGTGTTGACCTCTGTTCCGTTGAGGATGCCGTCAGCAACGCCGGTGGAAAGTCCTACCGTGTCGTCGCCTACGACGACCCGTGGAAGGACACCCCGAAGAGGTCAATCCTCGTCCAGAACCTTAAGTACGGCGGTAAGATTCTTGCCCACGGTCCGGGTGTCGTCGCTTGGGTTGACAAGCCGGACGGAAGCGGGGCCTGGCACCCACTCGAACCAAAGGTTAAGCCGGACAACGCTTACGTTATCATACACTCGAGCAATCACTCGGACATAACTGAGAACAGTGCCCCGGCCGGAAAGGCGTACTCCGCCGGAAGCACCGGCCAGTTCCCAATTGTCGCCGCCCAGATTGTCAACGTCGGCAAGGACAAGAAGCCGGACGTCATCATAGTCAGCGGTGAGACTCCGATTGGCGGCTACGAGCCCATGTGGGTCAGCCAGTACTACGGTGTCAAGCTTGATGGGCCGACCGTCATAGCCAACATCCTCGAGTGGAGTGTTGAGATGACCAAGGAGAGCCAGAGCTCTTCAAGCGGTAGCAAGATATGTGGCCCGGCCCTTATCGTGGGTCTTGCAGTCGTTCCGCTCCTCCTCAGGAGGAGGAAGTGATTTCCTTCTTTTTTATATCGTTGAACCAACACGCTTTTTAAAAGATGCCCAAAGAAGGGGTGGGGATTGCCATGAGGCGCATGCTTGGAGTCCTCCTCATACTCGTTTTGGGCCTTAGCGTTGTGGCCAGCGGCTGTATTAGCGGTAGTAGTAGCAGCGGAAGTGGCACCGCGACCCAGAACTCCAAGGGAATAACCCTTGTTATAGTCACGAGACACGATGCGACGATTCAGTACCTCACGAAGGAGCTCTTCCTCAAGAGCAAGATAGCCAAGGAGTACCACATAACCAACCTTAAGTTCATAGGCGTTCCCGAGTCCCTCTGGCCGGAGTACATCAAGAAGGGTGCCGACGTCGGCTGGGGCGGAGGTCCGACCCTCTTCGATGACATGTACAAGATGGGCTACCTCGCCCCGATAACCGACCAGAAGGTCCTCGGCCTCATCGGCAAGCAGATTCCCAAGACCCTCGCCGGAATGCCGATGATTAGGGAGGAGAACGGTAAGGTCTACTGGATTGCCGCGGCCCTCTCGTCGTTCGGTTTCACCGTCAACAAGCAGGTTCTGGAGAAGCAGAAGCTCCCGTTCCCGCACAAGTGGGAGGACATAGCCACCTACAAGTGGGCCCGCGACCCGCCGATGTACGGTATAGCCGACCCGACCAGGAGCACCTCCAACACGAGGATTTACCAGATTATCCTCCAGGCCTTCGGCTGGGACAAGGGATGGCGCATAATGACCATCATAGCGGCGAACTCCAAGGTTTACGAGGCGAGTGACGCCGTCAGGGACGCCGTCATCAACGGTGAGATTGCCGCTGGAAACACCATCGACTTCTACGGCTACACCGCCATGAAGCAGAACCCGAACTGTGTCTACGTCATCCCGCAGGGCGAGAGTATCATCAACGGTGACCCGATTGCACTCCTCAAGTACAGCAAGCACCCCGAGGCGGCTCAGGCCTTCATCTACTGGGTTCTAACCGAGGGACAGGCCGTCTGGATGAGCCCCGACGTTAACAGGCTTCCGATTAACGCCGGTATCTTCAACCAGACCATAACCCAGGATGAGGCCAAGGTTCTCTTCAACGGCAAGTACGCCGGTGAGACCTTCGGTAAGGCCAGGCCGGCCCTTCTAAAGGCTTACAAGCTCGCTATAACGAGCAAGGGAATCCCGTTCAACGACAATGAGGCCCTCAAGACCGTGAACGCCCTTCAGTACTACTTCAAGGCCACCCTCATCGACGTCAATGGCCCGCTCCACCAGACCTGGATGGCCATAGTCAACGCCTACAAGAGCGGCAAGATAACACAGCAGCAGTTTGAGAAACTCAAGGAAGAACTGACCGCACCGATACAGTTCAAGGACCCGCTCACGGGTAAAATGGTAACCTTCACGGAGGAGTATGCGGCCAAGATAAACAACAAGATAGCAACGGACGCCGGCTTCCAGAGCCAGCTCATGCAGGAGTGGAGGAACGCCGCCCAGGCCAAGTACAACAAGGTCATGGAGGACCTTAAGAAGATGGAGGGTAGCTGACCTTTCTTTTCTTCATTTTGACAGGCTAAAGTCAAGAAAAGCCACTCAATCTCCCCAAACTTTCCAGACTCTTTTCAGAAACCTTTAAAATGAACTCGCAAATCCTAAGGTAGTTGCGAGTGGTTTAAAAACCGCGAGGAGGTAACACCATGAAGGTCAGCAAGTGGAGTGAAAAGCTCTTCGGAACCCCGCTGCCGGACCCGGTCGTCATAGTCTCCTTCCTGTTTCCGTTGCTGTATCTGGTGGCGTTTCTCGTGATTCCTGTCCTGGTAATGCTAGGAACGGCGTTCAAGTACAACGGTCACGTATCGCTCTACTGGTTCAAGAGCATCTTCAGCTCGAGTTACTACTTCAACCTCCATCCGGACGGATACCTAGTCAAGTCAGTGCCCTACGGAAACCATGAGGTCTACCACTTCTACGGCTGGGACTTCGGTGTCGTTCTCAACTCAATAATCGTCTCAATAAGCGTCATGATTCTAACGACGCTCCTCGGAACGTTCTTCGCCTTCATAATGGCTCGCTACGAGTTCCCGGGCAAGAACATAATGAGAATCCTCCTCTTCATCCCGCTCCTCGTTACGCCCTTCGTCAACGTCGTCGTTGTCAAGAAGATGTTCCTCCCGGACGGAATCATCAACTGGATTTTCTACCAGCACCTGCACCTCTTCCCCAAGCCAATATGGATTGACGGTCTCGTGGGTGTCGTCATAGCACAGACTATAACCTATTACCCGATAGTCTACCTCAACGCCTACGCAAGCTTCATCAACATCGACCCCAGCCTTGAGGAGCAGGCCGAGAACCTCGGCAGCAGGGGCTTCCACCTCTTCAGGACGGTTACATTCCCGCTCGCCCTGCCCGGAATAATGGCCGGTGCCATACTCGTCGGCATCTTCAGCCTCGAGGACCTCGCCGCGCCGATAGTCTTCCAGGGAAGTGCAATAGCCAAGAAGCTCATGTCCTACCAGATTTACAGCTCCTTCGTCTCGGGCTTCGCCATAGGCAACCCGCAGATGGCGGCTTTGGCCTTGATAATGCTCACCATCGCCCTCATAATGTTCCTCGCCGTCCGCTGGTACGTCGGCCTCAAGCAGTACGCGATGCTCAGCAAGGGAGGCAGATGGAAGCCGAGGGTTGCCAAGCCCAAGTGGTGGCAGGCCCTCATCATCGCGTTCGTCGCCGTTCCGCTCCTGTTGATAACCATCTTCCCGCAGATTGGAGTCATCCTGCTCGCGTTTTCAAAGCAGTGGTACGGAACCTGGCCGAGCGGCTTCACACTCGCCAACATGAAGGCCATGATTACACAGCCCGACGTCACGAGGGTAATCCTCAACAGCCTTCTGTATTCGACCGTTGCAATATTCATCATCATCCTGCTTTCGCTTACTGCATCATACGCCTCCGGCAGGTTCAAGAAGGCCAAGCTCGCCCCGATACTCGACAGCCTCGCCACAATACCGATAGCGGTTCCTGGAATCGTCATTGCCATGAGTTATTTCTTCTTCTTCTCGACGGTTCCGCCCTTCAAGGGAAGCATTCTCGACCCCACGAACCTGCTGGCGTTCTTCCCTGGAGCGGCGCTTATCCTAGCGTACTCCATTAGGCGTCTGCCCTTCGCGGCCCGTTCCATTTCGGCTGGACTCCAGCAGGTCCACGTCTCGCTTGAGGAGGCGGCAATGAACCTCGGAGCTGGCCGGTGGAAGGCACTGACGAGCATACTCCTGCCCATGATTTCCCTCAACCTGCTCGGCGGAGCGATGCTGAGCTTCGTCTACTGTATGAGCGAGACGAGCGTCGGCATCACCCTCGGTTCCATCAACTCCACGTGGTACCCGATAACGGCGAAGATGAGGGAACTCATCATGAGCGCCGTTGGAAGCGCCAACCTCGCGGCCGCGCTGGGTGTCTTCCTCATGCTCGTCCAGATAGTGGCCATAGTGCTGGCGAACATAATAACCAAGCAGAGGTACTCCTTCATCGGTCTTACCTGAGGTGGTGATTGAGATGGTTGACGTCAAGCTTGAGAACATCGTGAAAACCTTCGATGGAACGACCGCGTTAAAGGGGATAAACCTTCACATAAAGCACAAGGAGCTCTTCACCCTGCTCGGCCCGAGCGGGTGTGGAAAGTCCACGACGCTGAGGATTATAGCGGGCCTAGACTACCCGGACAGCGGGCACATCTACTTCGGCGACGAAGAGGTCACGTACCTCCCCTCCTACCAGCGCGGTGCCGTTTTAGTTTTCCAGAACTACGCCCTCTGGCCCCACATGACTGTCTTCGACAACGTCGCCTACGGCCTCAAGCTCAAGAAGCTTCCGAAGGAGGAAATCAAGAGGAAGGTCGAGTGGGCGCTCGAGCTCGTCAAGCTCAAGGGCTTCGAGAACCGCTACCCGACCCAGCTTTCCGGCGGACAGCAGCAGCGTGTTGCCATAGCCAGGGCGCTCGTTGTCGAGCCGAAGGTCCTCCTCCTCGACGAGCCGTTGAGCAATCTCGACGCCAAGTTAAGGCTTGAGATGCGTTCGGAAATCAGGAGAATCCAGCGCGAGCTCGGAATAACCGTCATCTACGTTACCCACGACCAGGAGGAGGCAATGGCCATAAGCGACAGGATAGCGGTTATGAACGTCGGAACCGTCGAGCAGGTCGGAACACCAAGGGACATCTACGAGAGGCCGAGGACCGAGTTCGTGGCGAGCTTCATGGGCAAGACCAACGTCATTCCGGCAAAGGTTGTCGAGAGGAACGGCGATAAGGTCACCGTTGAGTTCGAGAGCTTCCGCCTCGATGGGCTCCACTACACCGAGAAGAGTGAGGACGTCGTCCTCGTCATAAGGCCGGAGCGCATAAAGTTCAGGCCCGGCGAGAACACCGTCTCACTTGAGGGAACCGTTGACCTCATCGAGTACTACGGCTTCTTCACCGAGGTCGTCGGCCTCTTCGGAGAAACGAGAATCATAGCCAGGGCCATAAGCGACAGGGAGATAGCCAACCTCCGGCCGACCCAGCCGGTTACCTTCTACGTCGACAGGGACGACATAATCGTCCTCCCCAAGCAGAACCTCTGATTTTTCTTCTTCATTTGGCCCGGTGGTCGGAATGCTCGACGTTTTCGAGGAGGGGAAAGTTTACGAGGTCCTTCTCGTCACGCGTTCGAACGTTACGCCCGTTGGCGTTGTCCGGGAGGGCGAGAGGCTAAGGTTCAAGCTCTTCCCCGGAAAGAGCTTCCGTGAGGTTCCCGAAACCGGTATGGTGTCAATTCAGCTTACAAATGACCCCGAACTGCTCGTCAGAACCGCGCTGAACCTTCCCGTCGAGCTGGAGTTCGTTGAGGTGAACGGCTATCGCTGGATTAAAGGCTTACCAGGCTTCTATGGGCAGGCGAAGTGGAAGGTTGAGCGCTGGAAGGATGAACTCGGCGAGACCGAGGTTCTGCTCTGCGAGCTGATTCCGGAGGGCGAAATCGAGGGAGCGTTGCCGCTTCGGCCATTCAGCAGGGCCGACTGCCTGCTCGTTGAGATGGCGGTGCTCTTCACGCGCTACCTCGTGAGGCCGGAGGAAAAGCTGAGAGTCCAGATTCTGGAAATGCACTCCCTCTACAAACACCTCGGCGGTCGCTCCCCGACTGCGGACTACATGGTATCTTTTTTGACAGGAGAGACTCAAAAAGGACCGTGAACGGCGTTTCTTTGGACAGGTTTCGAACGGGAAAGGTTTTAAGTGCCTCTTCTCCCCTTCCCACCGGTGATACCATGGCCAGGCGGCTGTTGGCACTATTGCTGGCTTTTATGGGTGCACTGGCGATTTTGAACGTAACGCCAGTATCGGCTACCGGCAGCTATTCGTACACGTACAGCAAGTTCCTCTACCAGCCGGCACCAGTTGTTCCAGCGTTCGCTATTCCGGGCGGCAACTTCACCCTCTACCTGAAGGGGAACAACCTGGACGTGAAGGGAATAGAAGCCGTCTCAATTCTGCACGGCCCCTACGACCTCCACATACTCAGCGCCACCGCTCCAGCGGGGAAAGACATGAGCACGGTTGTCGTTGGCGTTCCCAAGGACATGGCCCCCGATGACTACTTCCTGCTCATAAAGACCAACCAGGGAACCCTCGTTCTTCCGAACGGTCTCAAGGTCTTCAAGGAGTGGCCGAAGACCCTCAAGATTGCCTGGGTCAGCGACACCCACGTCACCACCGGCGCAAAGATAGGCTACGTCTGCGGCCCCTACTTCCAGAACAACATATACAAGCTCGAGAACATGTGCTCCAACCCGATTCCGCTTCACAGCATCGTCGCGACTTACAGCGCCTACCAGTACTGGGCTATGAAGGGGGCGACCATTCTCATAAACACCGGTGACCAGTCCGATACGAGCAGTGACCTCACTGCTTACAGGATAATCTTCAACATCACCAAGCTTGCGTCCGCTTCAGGACTCCCGGTCGTTGGAATTAAGGGCAACCACGATGACCCGCCGACCGTTTACACCCAGATTCTCGGCCCGACGTACTTCTACGTCACCATTGGCAAGTTCCTCATAATCGGTCTCGACACCGGCGGCGACCGCGGCTACCCGACCATGGACGAGATTGAGTGGATGGAGAAGGTCCTCAACGAGCACAAGGGATACATCCCGATAGTTCTATACCACCACCCGTACTTCTTCGCCCCGCGCTGGAACTACCTCGGCGGCGTCATAAAGAACCTCGACCCGAGCACCGACTGGGACCAGCTCAAGGAGTACGTCGGTCACTACTGGGGCGCTGACCCGGCCGTTGCGAAGCGCTTCCTCGAGGACGTCGTCAAGTACAACATCCCGCTCACGATGAGCGGCCACATCCACCACGACATGTACTGGCTCTACATTGACAAGGAGGGCCACAAGCACTACTTCCTCACCCTCACCTCTACCGGTGCTCCTGACAAGGAGCCCAACCCGCCGGCCAACCCGAAGCACAGCCCGACCTGGTACGGAAGCAACCTCGTCGTCATAAGCGAGAACGGCAGCGTTGAGATGCCTTACACCCCGGTTAAGATTGAGAACGACAAGGTCAGGAGCGACTTCATAAGCGTCCCGGTCCCGCAGGAGTTCATGATATTCAGGTACGAGACGAGCCTTGGAACCGCCCTTAAGTTCATCAACGAGCTCAACAATAGCGTTTCAGGGCCCATCGTTGTTCCGGTTCCTGCCAACGCTAAGGTGGACCCAAGTGCCACCAACGTCACCTACAAGGTTATAAAAGAGAGGGAAATCGCGGGCCAGTACTACATGCTCCTCAACGTAACGGTCCCGAAGGGAGTTTCCCAGCTCGTCATCGACACTGGCAAGGACACTGAGAAGCCCATCCTCCAGATTGCCTACCTGCAGCCGAGCCACCCCCAGCCGAACTCCGATTTCACCGTCTACTTCACTGCCCAGGACAACCTCGGCATAAGGAACCTCTACGCGGTAATCTATGACTCCAACGGCAACCTCGTCAAGTACGGCAAGGTTGAGAAGTTCCCGGCCGAGCCCGCCAGCGGAAAGCCCGGCGACACCTTCTACATCGTCGAACTCCCGGGACTCAAGGCAGGCAAATACAAGCTTGAGATAGTGGCCGAGGACTTCTACGGGAACAAAGCCGTCCTCACAAAGGAGCTCAACATAGCGGGAAGCACGCCCGTTTCAAGCCCCACTGCGACCTCCACGAGCTCATCAGCGAAGAAGGGTATCTGCGGTCCGGCCGCAATAGTCGGACTCGCAATAATACCGCTCCTCCTCAGGAGGAGGAAGTGACCTTTCATTCTTTCCTTTTCGATACCCATTTAAACTCCCGCGCCCTCTTTTCTACGGTGGTTTAAATGACCCGCAAGCTCTACTATGAGGACGCCTACCTCAAGGAGGCCAGGGCGAAGGTTCTTGAGGTGAAGGATAACGCCCTGCTCCTCGACCAGACGATATTCTACCCAACCGGCGGGGGTCAGCCCCACGACAGGGGAACGATAAACGGCGTCGAGGTACTTGACGTCTACAAGGACGACCAAGGCAACGTCTGGCACGTCGTTGCGGAGCCGGAGAAGTTCAAGCCCGGCGACGAGGTTGAGCTTAAGATAGACTGGGACTACCGCTACAAGCTAATGAGAATCCACAGCGCCATGCACCTCCTCGAGCACGTCCTCAACGTCGTCCTGCCTGAGAAGTGGGAGCCCTACGGAAGCGGAATGAGCGCCGAGAAGGGTAGGCTCGACATCGTTTACCCGGAGAACGTGAACAAGTGGAAGCAAGAGATAATCGAGACCTTCAACAGGCTCGTCGACGAAGGCGGAGAGATGAAGATATGGTGGGAAGGAGAAACAAGATACACCCAGATACGGGACTTCGAGGTCATTCCCTGCGGTGGAACCCACGTGAGGGACATAAAGGAAATCGGCCACCTGAAGAAGTTCAAGCGCTCCAGCCTCGGAAAGGGGAAGCAGAGGCTCGAAATCTGGCTTGAGGGTTAAAACGTATCATTCTAAGGGAATCGCTATTTCTTCTCCGTATTCTTTTAAGTGCGGAGACTTCACTATCTTAAGAACCATTTTATCGAGGTCGTGCCTAACCTGGAGGACCCTGCTGGCGTGTTCTTGGAACTCCTTCAGAGTTCTATCCGCTATGATGTCCGTATTGATGAAATATATCGTTGTCCTGCTTTTACTCCCAAGGTAAGGGCGAATCATATGGTTAAAGAGTGACTCAAGGTCACGTCTGTCCTCCTCATGAATTGAGAGTACCTTGTCAAATCCAAGGACTATCCTAAATGCAAATTCAAGGTTGGCCTTCTTCAGGGCCTCTTCGTAGCGCTTCTTTCGTATTGGTAGCTCTTTACTAAGCTCAATCCATCCCACGACGTTCCCTGTTTGAATAAGACCACCAATTTTTATCACCTTAATCCCGTTGAGGTAGCTTGTATCAAAACCGGCAAGTTCCATATGTGTTTTAAAGACATGAAGTTGGTCCAGCTCATCAACGAGGAGAATTGGCGAATTGTGTTCCAGAAGGCACTCAATGAGAGTTCCTAACAGGATATAAGCAGGGTCTTGGGAGGAATACTCAAGAATCACATCCTCACCAGGTTGAAGGTTACGAAAATATTCTGAGAAACCTATAGCCTTCATGGTGCACCCCCTAAATTTTTATTAAAAAACTTCTAAAAAAGTTTTTCCAGATTCACCTTAAGCAGTCGTTGTAATTTAATCCTTCGTAAACACGTAGAAGTACCTCTCAAGACTCTTGTGAACCCTCTGGTAGTAGCGTCCAAGCATCTTGAAGCCCAGCTTTTCGGCCTCGCCCATTCCGTCGAAGCTCGTTGGAAAAGCTATCGCGAGCCTTCCGCCGGGTTTAAGGACGTTGTAGATGCTCCTCAAAACGGCCCTGTAGAGCTCTTCCCGTTTCCTCCCGGCGAGCGTTGCTGCCGTTCCGTAGGGAGGGTCAGTTGCTACCGCCTCGAACTTTTTATCAAAGAGCTCTTCAAGCCTCGTCGCGTCGCCGAGCTTCAGCTCGAAGTCTCTGACTCCGTAGTGCCGGAGGTTCATCTCGGCCCCTTCAACCATCTCGGGCTTTATGTCAACGCCGTAAACCTTGAGCCCGAGCAGGCCCGCCTCGATGAGTATCCCGCCGGCTCCCATCATGGGGTCGAGGAGCTCTTTGGTGGCCTTCGTCAGGTTCACCAGCGCGCGCGAAACCCTCGGGTGGAGCGAAATCGGCCGGAAAAACGGCCTGTGGTGGGCCTTTCTCCTCTCGAAGTCCTTAGGGTCGAAGAAACGTAGCCTTATCCCCGCGTAAAGCTTTTCACCGCAGTAAACGCGGACGAGCGTGTTGGGCCTTGAGAGGTTCACGCGGTGGCCCTGGGAGTGAATCACCGCCCCGAGCTTCCTCGGCAGGTCGAGGACATCGTGCCTGCAGTTGGCCATCGTCTCGGTGTCAACCTTAAACGTGCCTTCAATTGGCCACTCCACATCTTTGGCCTTCCTGAGTAGTTCGTCAACGGAATCAGCTTCAACCAGTAGCTCACCGTATTCGTGGGCAAGGCCGAGGCGGTCAAGGAAGGGGAAGGCCCTCTCGGGAGCGTCAACCTTCAGGAAGAGATAGTCCTGGCCGACTATCTTCCCTCCCCCGAGTTCGAGCATCGCCTTTACCTCGTCCCTCGCCATCTCCGGCAGGTTTCCGAGTATCTCAACGTAGAGCATGTTCCAGCCTCCCATGAGGGGTTTTTAAGGTTGTTCCCACCTGAGCACCACGAACTCCCCGTAGTCCATGACCTTCTCAAAGCCCTTCCTGATGTAGTAGCCGTAGGCCTCAAGCCAGGGAAACGTTACAACGTAGGGCGTCTTTCCAAGCTCAAGGAGCCTCTTCACCGCGAAATCGAGCAGGGCCTTTCCGTACCCCCTTCCCCTGTATTCCGGGCCGGTCATGAAGAACTCGATGAGGCCCGTTCTTTCGTTCTTCAGCCCATCGGGAACCCAGTGGATTTCCTTGCCCTTGAGGTTGTAGACGAGCGCCACGGTTCCGGCGATTTTCCGCCTTTCCCTCAGCAGGTAGAGCTCGTCGAACTCCTCTCCGAGCCTGAACTCGAGGAACGGCTCGTAAACTCTCCTGAAACCTTCGAAGTCGTCCGGCGATGGTTTCTCTTCGACCCACTCCAGAGCGGGATAAGCGCCGTTCGTTGAGCGGTAAACCTCGAAGACGAACCTCAAAAGCTCCTCCTTCAGGGCGAGCGGGTCTTTGACCATTTCAATGTTCATCTCCGTCCCCCAAAGGTTATTAGGGTTGGAGTTAAAATAACTGTGGTGGTTTTATGGACGAGCTTGAGGCTTTAGCTTTGGCCCTGGAGGTTGAGAAGGCCGAGATGCGCTTCTACCTCGACCTCGCAAGGAAGACAAAGGACGAGAGGGCCAGAAAGATGTTCCTTTTCCTGGCCAAGGAGGAGGCCGACCACTGGGAGGAGTTCGAGGAGAAGTTCCTTGAGCGCGTTGCGGAGGAGTGCAAGTTACCGGCCGTAAGCGAAGAGCTCCTCGAAAAGCTCCTGGTGAAGGCCGGGGAGATTGAAAGCGAAGTCGATGCCGTGAGGATTGGAATGGAGCAGGAAAAGCTCACGTGGGAGTTCTACGAGAACGCTTCGAAGGAAGCAAGGCACGAGTCGGTTAAACGGCTCTTTGAGGAGCTGGCGAAGATAGAGAAGGCCCACTACGAGTTGCTCAAGGCGCAGTACGATGCGGTCATGAAGACAGGTATCTGGATGGACTACCAGGACTTCAGCCTTGAGGTGTACTGACGCTTTCCTTTTGTGGATTCTGAGGGTTTTGATGGGGGTGATACCATGCTGGCCAAATATCCGTTTGAGTTGCCGAAGGACCGGCCGTTGAGTAAGAAGGAAATCGCCCAGGCCCTGCGCTGGGCCATCGAGGCCGAGCTCGACGCGATAAGCTTCTACGAACAGTTGGCGGAGCACATCGAGGACGAGAAGATTAGGCACGTCTTCCTTGACGTCGCCAACGAGGAGAAGGAGCACTTTGGAGAGTTCATGGCGGTTCTCTTCGCCGTTGACGAGGAGCTCGCGAAGTACATGAAGGAGGGCTTCGAAGAGGTTGAGGAAGAGACGGGGATAAAGGTGGAGCTTTGAGCTCAGATGTTGATTGAAGAAACCATTGGTGGAACTCCTAAATTCGCCACTTCTAAGACCTTGGAGCGCTCTCTTTCTTTTCTACGATGGGAGATGACCAAGGAAAGTTTTAGCTTAATGGTTTTTTCATCGATGGTTATCTCCGCGTGAAGTCTCCTGATGTTCTTCAAAAGGTGTCTGTCAATTCCAAATTTTTCCGAAGCGTTTAACAGTTCAAACCCCACAATGGTCTGTTTTTCACCGGGGGGAATCCTTCCAAAATCGAGGATTAAGTCATCGCCGACCATGATGGAGTACTCATACTTCCGATTAGGAACGCTTACGAACAGAGAATCCACTACCGGGTCGTAGTCAATGGGTTGTATTCCTCTAACACTTCTCTCCATCTTCACTCACCCGGATACGTCTGCTTGCAGGCTGTGGAAATGCGGTAATCACGGTTAGTCTCATCTTGCTCTTCCGTTCCCTCGCTTCAACGACGATAACCAAGTCCATACCTCTCGATTCTGGATGTACGTACGTTGATTTAAACCTGTTGCCTCCTTGATGTTCGACCCCTCGAAGGGCCTTTTGCCTCTTCAGTAGAAGTTCCTCAACGAGTTTGGGGTCAACGTTTCTCTGCTTTAATCTCAGCTTGACGTGGTCGGTCAGCAGGATTTCTGAAATACTGCCCGAGTCCAACAACCTCACGAACTTTCTGAAGTCCATGTTGACTCATGGGAATAACAACTTCTAACTTTAAATACTTTACTATCAAAAGAGAAAACAGAACATTAAGGCCCAACGTGCATCATCTGGTCGTACATCGCCCAGTCGAGGAGGAGTTCGTATTCAGCCTTGAGGTTGTAGTAGTGGCCCCACTCCATGTCGCTGAGGTAGCGCATTAGCCTCTTCTTCCTCTCGTCCCCGACCATGTTCTCAAGCTCGGCGTAGAACTTAGCCGCTATCTCCTCGGCCTTCATTGCCCACCTGATTAAGTCTATTATATCCTCCACCTTATCGAGCTTCCTGGCAACGGGCTGGAGCTCCGGTCCTATGTGCTCCTTCGGAAAGACCACTTCTTTTCCGGGGAAGAAGTCGGCGTAAATCTTCCTCAGCAGTTCCTCGTGCTTCTTTTCCTCTCCGGCGAGCCAGCTCACCTTTTCCTTCAGCTCTCCTATCTCAACTCTCTCCGCGAGGCTCTCGTAGAACTCCCTCGCGCCGATTTCGGCCTTTATGGCCATTCCGAGAAGTTCTTCAAGCGAGAAGTCCTTAATCCGTTCGAGGGGAAGCCCCTCGTCGAGTTCGGGCGGAACCATACATCATCCCTCCACTAAAAGCAGTCCAAGTTCGTTATACACCTTCACGGTATTAAACCCTTCCGTTTTAAGAATCGAAACTATCTCGTCCAGTATCTTCCTCTGGACGTTTATTGCCAGCATCTGGCAGGCATGGCATTCTGGAGTTGAGCGGGCCATGAGGAGAAAGACCTCGACGCGCTCACCTTCAACGGTGAGGCCGTAGACGAGGCCCTCCTCGACGATGTTAAGGCCGGTTTCAGGGTCCCTAACCCTTTCGAGTAGCTTCACAACGCGCTTGACTTCCCCGGGAAGGTCCTTCCTCGGACCCGGCTCCGGTCTCTTTTTGGGCCGTAAAAAGTCCAGGAGGGGCATTCAAACCTTCTCCCCGGAGAGGTCTTCAGGCCTGTAACCCTTCCTGTTCTCGAACTTTCCAACAACGTTGTTCCCGAGGTCGTAGACGTAGACGTTGTCGAACTTGACCAGTGCAAACCGCTCCATTATGTCTCCGATTATCTTGGAGTACGCTATGGGGCTCTCGCCTATGATGTTGTACTCGGCGTGGCTCTCGAAGCGAAGCCATATTTTGAGCGTGTCGTCGGTGACCTCAAGGCCAGCCACAACGCCAGAATCGAGAATATCTCCTCCTGTTACCGGGTCGGTTATTTTCTTCAGCTCCTCGATGACGGCCCTGTATGGCTCGGGCCACTCCCTGTCTGGACTGTAAACCTTCATTTCCCTCACCGATTACCCTTCGACTGGTCAGTTATAAGCCTTCCTGGGCAGAGTTGAGAACTTTAGCCGAGGGACACGAGAGGAGCAACGCGGTTATCCACAGCGACACGGAGGCGGTGTAGAGCAGGAGCGCCGGCAGGGAGCGGTAGTAAATCGCGTTCACGACCGTGAAGGCCACGAGGAGCCACGCGGACAGGCGGGCCATCGAGGCGGGTTTCTTCGGCGAATTCGAGTAGAAGGCCACCGCATCCATGAGGAG
This sequence comes from Thermococcus prieurii, assembly GCF_054657655.1. Lineage (NCBI taxonomy): Archaea > Methanobacteriati > Methanobacteriota > Thermococci > Thermococcales > Thermococcaceae > Thermococcus > Thermococcus prieurii. The sequence continues at coordinate 163,335 of NZ_BAAHYH010000002.1, forward strand.
GAGCAGGGAAACGTCCGAGAACATCAGAATTGTATAGGTTTTGGGGTCTTCGCTGATTGGTATTGAGAGGACCATTAAACCGATTTGAACCAGCATTTCGAGCTTTGCCCCGACGAGTCCGCTCATTGAGAGGGCGTACGCGATGATAGCCGGGCCAATTATGACCAGCACTCCGAGATTGAAGCCGGCGAGGTACCCTGTAAAGCCAAAGGCCGTTATTAATCCTCCCGCGAGGATTAACCCGGACAGTTTTTCCTTTCCAAGCCGGTTTCGTTCGACGAGCCTCGTCAGGTGCCAGGTGAGAAAGACCCCGACCAGGACGAGCGGGCCGTCAACGGACATTACAAGAGAGTACGAATCCATAACTCTCAACCACATGAAACTACGGTACTCGCCCTTTAAACCTTGCCCAAAACCTTAAGTGTTAAGACAAGTAGTTTTGTTGGGGATAAGAGTGGCGGTTGAAGAAAGGTTTGTTCCCGTAAGTGGAAGGAAATACCTTCTCGCGGGAAGTCTGCTTTTCATTCTCGCGCCGCTCCTCGGCTCGTTTTCCCTCATCGCCACGGGTCTCGGCCTCGTGGTTTACTTGCTCGGCCTCTACCTGTGGAACGTCGACGTTGATTCAAGGCCCATCAAGCTCTTCGCGGTTGAGATGGGGCTTTTCGCTGTCGCACTTTATCTCTTAACCTTAAGCTCCAAGTGGGTCCTTCTCAATCCTTCCTGGGGCTTTTACAAACTCGTTAACTCCCTCGCGCCGGCTTATTCGGTTCTCGTGGCGAACGCTCTTGTGTACCGGGTGAGGATGGGCCTGTTCGCCGAATCAACGGGTGAGCTGAACTTCAACCTCGCCGGAAACGTCTACCTCATCGGCGCCCTCCTCTTTCCCGTCCTGGTTGGCGTCGTTTTGATAGCCATCGCCCGCTTCGTCGAGGCTTACTCCTACTGGAAGCTACCCATGACCGCGAAGACCAACGTTCCCATCAACTTCTCGCCGAAGAAGGCCATCGCGATTTTCACGGCTTCCCTTATCCTCTCGCCGGTTCTCTTCCACGTTCCATTTGAGTCGTACGGCCATTCGGCCCGGTCCGATGGGGTTGCGCTGTACTGGAAGACCTCGGGTTCCCTCGTGGTCGTGGACGTTCTAATTGCCGTTCCCAAAGACTCCTGCGGGGTTAGGGTGTACGTTGACGGCCGGGCGGTAGGGCAGAATTACGACTTTATGGTCTTCTGGGGTCCGTTTCAATCCCTTCTGTTCCTGCCCGGCGATGCGGTGATACGGTACCACCTTGAGCTCAGGAAAATGCCGGAGAACGTGACGGTCTCGGTCTGCAGAACGGGCGTTGAATACTCCCAGGGCTTGAACGGCATTGAGGCAAAGACAGTTGAAAACTGGACCGCCGTAACGTTCGGACTCTCCAAATAAAAATGGGGGTGGGGCGGAAAAAGAAAGGGCTCACTCGAGCGCGACCTCGTTCTCCCAGAGGCCGTGGATGTTGCAGTAGCTGAGCGCGTAGAGCTTGCCCTTCTTGCTCGTCCTGAAGAAGAAGACCGCCCTCGGCTCGGTCAGCGGGTCGCCGTGGTTGGTGAAGGCAACCCTGCCGACGAGAATCGGGAAGTTCTCCCCCTCGGGGTGGAAGTAGAGCTCAATCCACGCTATGTGGTGCTCCGGGGTGTTCGGGTGCGGTATCTCCTTTCCAACGGAGACCTCGACCCTGACGAGGTCGCCCTCCTTCTCGTACTCTATAACGGGGACGTGCTTCTCCCCCTTCCAGTCTCCACTCTTTACCGTTTCGCTCAGCATCTCAACCACCTCACTCTATCTTTTCAAACTGGTCCTTGGGCGCACCGCAGAGCGGGCAAACCCAATCCTCGGGAAGGTCTTCAAACTTGGTTCCGGGCTCTATCCCGTTGTCCGGGTCGCCCTCGTCCTCATCGTAGATGTATCCACAGATTATGCATCTCCACTTTGCCACTTCTTTCACCGATGTAGGATAGGATTGAGCACTTATAAGGTTTGCGGTTCAAACCTGTGAAATGGAAAAGCGAAGGAATCACTCAAAGACCACGAACTTTTCGCCCGGCAGACCGCACACGGGACAGCGCTCCGGGGCCTCATCGACCGCCGTGTACCCGCAGACAGGGCAGATGTAGACCTTCTTCACCTCGACATCCTCGCCCTTCGCAACCGTCTCCTTGGCCTTCTCGTAAAGCTCGGCGTGGAGCTTCTCGGCCTCAAGGGCGTAGTGTGTGCTCCTGACGGCCTCCTTCTCACCCTGGAAGTCGGCGGAGTTCTTGTAAACGGGGTACATCTCCTCGACCTCGAAGGTCTCGCCCGCTATGGCTTCCTTCAGGTTCTCCTCGGTCTTCCCGAGCTTGCCCAGGGCTATGAAGTGGTTCTTCGCGTGCACGAACTCCGCGTAGGCTATCGCTCTAAAAAGCTTGGCAACCTTCGGAAAGCCCTCCTTCTCGGCCTGCTCGGCAAAAATCAGGTACTTCATGTGGGCCATGCTCTCGCCGGCGAAGGCGTCCTCCAAAAACTTCCTGGTCATGGCTCTCTCAACGGGCATGGAAAACACCGTACTGAGATGGAAGCGAAAGTATATAACACTTTTCGAACCTGAAGAGAGTAAAGCTGTTGAGAAGAGAAAGGGAACAAGAATCACGAGGCCCACTCAACGAGCTTCCTGACGGCTTCCCTTAGTTTGGCCTCGTCCTCCTCGGTCGGCATTCCCTTGCTCTCGACGGTAGCTACGTGGTCGAACTTGCTCCTCGTTATCAGCGTCTCTATCTTCCTTCCCGCAACCCCGCCCCAGCCGTACGCTCCGACGATTAGGACGGGCTTCTCGTAGTTGGCCTTGTCGAGTATCTCAAAGAGCGTATAGCGTATGCGCGGGTGTATCTCGGCCTCGAAGGTTGAGGCGCCGATGACAATGGCTTCGGCACTCGGGACCTCGCCGAGGATGTCGCTGACTGCTGGAGCCTCCCTGTCGGTGAAGCGGTAAACTACCGGCTTCTTTCCGAGCTTCTTAAGCTCGTCGAGCACTATCTCCATTCTCCGCTCAACGAAGCCGTACATCGAGTCGTAGACCACGAGAACCTTGCCCTTCTCGGGAACACCGGCCCCGACGCGCTCGTAGAACTCGAAGATTCTCTTCGGATTGTGGCACCACGCTATTCCGTGCCCGGGCAGAATCATCCTGGCATCGTCAACTATTCCGAGGTTCTTGAGCTTTTTGAGGTTCTGGACGATGTACTTGTGGTAGTGGCCGATGACGGTGACGATGTACTTGGTGACGTAAGGCAGATAGCGCTGAACGACCTCCTCATCGCTGTCGTCTATGGTTTCGGGAATCGAGTAGCCACCGCCGGCGTCGCAACTGAATATCAGCCTGTCCTCGACGACGTAGGTTATCATCGTGTCCGGCCAGTGGAGCCAGGGGACGGTGATGAAGCGGAAGGTCTTTCCGCCGATGCTGAGCTCTTCGCCGTCCTTGATGACCTTGAAGTTCCTAACGACGTCTTTTCCGTAGAAGCCCTCGAGCAGGTTCCTCGCGAAGGCCGTTCCGATGACTTGGGCTCTGTAGCCGTTGGCCTCGAGGACCTTTGGAAGTGCCCCGCTGTGGTCCGGCTCGGTGTGGTGGACGATGATGTGCGTTATCTCCTCCGGGTTCACGAGTTCCTTCAGCTTCTCGAGGAAGAGGTCTGCGTAGTCCGCCTTGGTCGTGTCGAAGAGCACAACCGCGTCCTTCAGCTTCATCAGATAGGCGTTGTAGGTTATCCCCTCGGGAATGTACCAGGTCGCCTCGAAGTACTTAATCTCATCATCGTCAATCCTGATGATGTAGAGCTCCGGGTCGGTGCAGAGCTTCTCAACTCTGGCCTTCACCATGACTATCACCGGTTTTAGTTCGGTTTTCCGAATAAAAAGGTTTTCACGCGAGATGGGAGAGCTTTGGTTTTCGGAACGGCTTTCTCCCAAATATTATACTCTCCGGGAGGAGGGAAATCTATAAGTACCCGGAGGGAGGAGGGAAATGGGATTACTGGGAGTTATAGGTGCCTTGTTAATGATGGGAGGGGAATTGGTCGGCATTGTGTTTATTCTTGTTGGACTCTTTGCATTGACCAATACAGAACTCGCAGTAAGAAACAGGCTAAAGGGATATGCTGAATGTGTAACAGCAATAATCATTGGAGGGGGACTCCTCGTATCTGACTCCAAGCAATTATCTGAGGTCATATCCGAGACTCATTGGATAATTACTCTTTCTGGACCGATAATTTTGGGACTTCTAATAGTCGCATTAATTGATTACACTAGACTTAAGAGATTTGAACAGGAAAAAGCCATAAAAAAGCTTGGAGAGTCAATTGCCAATGGTCTGAAGGAGTCCTAACTCTCCCCAACCTCTTCCAAAATTCTTTTGTAAAGCCCTTCGCTCAGCCAGAAGCCCGTTTCCTTCAGCTTCTCAAGCTCTTCTTTGACACTCGGAATTATCCCCTGGAACTTCGCCCTCAGCAGAACGCCAATCGTTCCAGTAACCTCCAGCCCCAGTGCCCTTGCAACTTCCCTGCCGTCGTAGTCATCAATGAGCAGAAGCTCGGCATTGGTTTCAAGCGCGAGGACAATCGCCTCGCTCTCTCCCTCATCAAGCTCGAGCATAAGCGACTTCTTGAGGGTCTTGTCCTTTATTTCCACAACCTTTATCCAGTCGGCATTTTCAATGAGCTCTGCGTCCCTTGAACCTTTTCCCTCAAGGACGCACTCCCTGTAAACAGCCTTTGGAATGATAACCTCACCAAAGAACTCACTCAAAAGCTCAAGCCTGCCGATTTTGGCGAGGTGAATGAGGGGAGTGGAGTTGCTAACCACGGGCAAAGTCCAAATCCTCCTCAAGCTCTCTCTCAGTGTAGTGCCTCGGGATTCTCCGCCTTGCAAGCTCCTCAAGGAATTCCCTCTTCGTAAGCCCGGCTAGCTTGGCGGCTTTTCCAAGGGATAATGCACCTCTGGAGTAGAGAATAATGGCTAACTCAAGCTTTAGCTCCCTTTCAACCTCGCTCTTTGGGAGCTTGAGGGAAACGAGAACGTCATCGGGTATGACTATCTCCATCTTCCCACCAATCTCGTCTTGTCCCGGAACTATTTAACCCCTTCGCACCGGCCTCAAAATCACGAGGTAGTAAGGAAACCGCACCCTCGAGAGGACGACCTCAAAGTCCTCAACTTCAATCAACTCCTCTCGCGGAATCTTCTCCTCCCTCGGCGGACCGCGCTCTGACTCGGGGCACCACTCGATTACGAGAACGTAGTCCACCCTCGACGCCCATCTCAGATAACCCCGCCAGTCACCGACCTCGTGGAGCGAGAGGGAAAAAGCAACGAGGTTCGGCCTCTCCGGGAGCTCGGGCGGTTTCTCCGAGAGGATTATCTCGACGTTCGCGATGCCCCTACCCTCGATGTTCTCTTTCAGTAACTTCGCCATCTTCGGATTCGCTTCGACCGCGTAAACCCTCTCAAAGACCCACGAGAGCGGAACGGTGAGGTAGCCGGTTCCGGCTCCGACGTCAACGGCAACCTTTCTCTCCATCTTCAGAGCCAGTAGATAGCGCAGTATCTCCTTTACTGGAAGCGCCCTCCTGCGCTCGGGGTTGTCGAGAGTGTCCGCGAAAGCGGGATTGAAGGGCATGACTATCACGTCAGGTAGAGTATCGCCAGCGTTAGGAGGTAGAGAAGCATCACGCTCCTGAAGACGCTCCAGCCGAGCTTTTTGATGTCCTCTATCCTGGCCACGTAAGTGGTGTCCTTCAGGTTCCTCACGAGTCTAATTGTTGGCTCGATGAGGGCTATGGTAAGGTAGGGGTTGTAGAGAACCACAATGAAAGCGGGAATCCAGGCTATCAGCGGGTACTTTCGCGGGAACTTCCTGAAGGCGAGCTTCGTTTCCACATAAGCGGCTCCAATGGCCTCGTAGTAAGCCAGGAGGAACCAGAATACGAGCACCTTATCCGTGAAGGGCTTACCTGACACGGCCGGAGCGAAGAGGGCCGGGACGGCCGGCAGTAGGTTTCCGAGTGCATACGTTACCGGGTTCTTCCAGCCCTTTGCCCGGGAGAAGGCGAAGTGGAGGGCGAAGATAACTCCAACGATGGCGAGGGGAATGATGAGCTCATCGACCGTTCCCCAGTAGAGAGCCGGAAGGAGATACGCCAGACCGTTCAGTCCCAGCGCGACGGCCATATCTCTGAGCTTCCACGCGCGGTAGGAGTCAAAGGCGTAGTCGAAGGTGAAGAAAGTTACCAGAGCGACGGCGAGGCCGATTAGCCAGCCAACCAAACTGGCACCGCTGAGGAGTAAGCCACCAATCATGGCGAGGATTATCGTTCCTCCAGCCCCGGGCTCCCTCGGAACCCTAAAAATTCTCATCTCAGCTCCCTCCTGACCTCGTCCCTAACCGGCTTCAGCGCGGTGGCGTACTTTTCAAGCCTCTCGAAAAACCTCTCAACCCTCTCGAGGTACTTCTCGTCCTTCAGCTCGTCCCCCTCGAAGAGCTCGCCCACGTTGTAGAAGAGCACCCACGAGACGGGTAGCATGCGGTAGTTCGTCGCGAGGAGCTTTAACTCCTGCAGAAGCCTCGCCCCGCCGGTAACGCTCGAAACTGTGGCGATTCCTACTGGCAACCCCTCGTACTCCTCGAAGAGCGTATCCAGCAGAACCTTCAGCTCCCCGGGAAAACCGCCGTTGTACTCGGGAGCGACGATGATTAGGGCGTCGGCCTCAAGCATTTTCCGCCGGTAGTCCTCGACCTCGGGCGGGACCTTCCAGCGGTGGGTGTAGCAGAGTTTGTAGTCCCTCACGTCTATGAGCTCGGCGTCGAAGCGCTCCTTCGCTCTCCTGAGGAGATACCTCGCAACCCTCTCGCTTTCCCTGCCCTCTCTCCCCGTTCCGAGGATTATCTTAACCTTCATAGCAACACCGAGAAGAGTACCGTTATGCGTTTAAAGACCTTATGGGACAAAAATGGGGAGAGAAACCCTTTAAGTTCTCCCGCGATTCTTCAAGCGGTGTTCAGATGGGAACAAAATCCCGGCTCGCCGTTGCTTTCCTGTTCGTTTTGATGCTCCCCACTGTACGCTTAGTGCATACAACTCCTATTGGGTCCCTGTGCGGGCCTCACTCAGTCCTTGCTCCAGACGAGTACTGCACGTTTTACCCCTTCATCAAGGTTGGACACAACGACGCGATTATAGACCTCTCCTGGGACGCCCTCGGTCCCGCTATGGGAGGTTCGATAACGCCGAGCATGGTCGGGGACTACTACTTCTACTTCAAGGACGGACGGCTCTACTACCTCGGAAACACCACCGGGGCGTATGAGTTGTTCTACGTCTTCCACGATGGCCTCTGGTACCTGAGCGATAGGCGGGTGATTTATCCGGAGAGGCCCTGCATCGTAGAGAACGTCACGATTCCCAAGGAAATCAGAAAGGAGCTGTGTTCGTGCGACAACGTTTCGATAAAGTCAAAGTCCTACCCGGTCGTTTTGAACGGCTCCACGCTGGAAATTATTGGGGTGGGCCCTACGGACACAATTGAGCTACCTCCCTCAAAGAACCTGACCTACACGATAAGGCTTCCCGATAACTTTTCCCTCGAACTTCCGTCGAACGTTACGCTGAGGGTGGTTTTCTTGGGCAGGGGCGTTCTAATCTACACCCGTCCGGAGCGTTACGACACTCCCCTGAGCTGGAACGAGGTCAGGGTTCTCTACTACAATGGAAACAAGCTGGAAGTCGTGAACTTCACCAGGGCCTTTAAAAACCGGCTTCCAGTCTGCAAAAACGCCCCAAGAAAAAGGGAAAACCTCTACCTTCTGATTATTGGTGCACTGCTCCTAGGAGCTGGAGCGCCGAAGCTCAGGAAAATCAGGCGGAGGTAATCGAGCTCCCCGCCGTCGGTTATCTTGTTGAGTCAAAAAGCTCGATAGACAAACTTATAAGGTTCGAAAACAATAACGAACGAGGTGGTATCATGCTGAGCGAAAGGATGCTTAAAGCTCTGAACGAACAGCTCAACAAGGAGCTCTTCTCGGCCTACTTCTACCTCGGAATCGCGGCCTACTTCAAGGAGAAGGGTTTTGATGGTTTCGCGAGCTGGATGGAAGCTCAGGCTGAGGAGGAGCTTGGACACGCGATGCGTTTCTACGACTACATCTTCAACAGGGGAGGAACCGTTGAGCTTGAGAGGATTGAGAAGCCCAAGCAGGACTTCGAGAGCCCGCTCAAGGCCTTCGAGGCCGTTTACCTCCACGAGATCGGCGTCACGCAGTCCATCTTCAAGCTCGTTGACTTGGCCGAGGAGGAGAAGGACAGGGCGACATACCAGTTCCTCCAGTGGTTCGTCGAGGAGCAGGTCGAGGAAGAAGCGAACACGAAGGCCATCGTGGACAAGCTGAAGATAATCGGAGACAGTCCAAACGGTCTCTTCATGCTCGACCGGGAACTGGGCGCGAGAAAGGCCGGACTGAGGAATCTGCTGACTCAGAATGGGCCGTAAGTCCCTTACCTTTTAATTCCTTCCACAAGCGCTGTCCCCCTAAGAGTTCCCAATTATGTCCACAGAACTTCACCTCCAGTGAATTGAATTTCGCCACTAAATGACCGCTTTTGAACATCTTTCGGAAAACAATGAAAAACTTTAAAAAGGTTCGTTAGACAAACCTAATGGATTTTAACCCGACTGGGGGGTCAGTCATGATAAGCCTTCTGGCAGCACTAACCTTCACAGTCCCTCTCATCGGTGGGTTAATCCTCTTCAGGCTCGACGAGAGAAAAGCGGACGTTATAATGCTCGCCTCCTTCATATCGGCGATGATTACCCAGTTCGGCGTCGCCGTTCTCTACCTCCTCGGCCACGAGGAGCTTATTCACATTACCTACCTCAAAAGCGCCCAGTTCGGTGAGGTTTATGGCCTTATAATCGACCCCATGAGCGTTTTGATAGGCACTGTTGTTGCCGTTGCGGGTTTTATATTCATGTTCTACGGCGTCGAGTACATGAGCGAGAGAAACGTCGGGCACCCGGGAGGAAAAGGTAGGGGGCTCTTCTACGCCTGGATGACGCTCTTTGAAGGTGCCACCCTCGGATTCATCTACTCCTCCACGTTCCTCGGCCTGCTCATCTTTTTCGAGCTTATGGGTTTAGCGTGCTGGGGCGTTGTGAGCTATTACAACACCAAGGAGGCGAGGAGGGCCGGTTTCAAGGCCTTCATAATCCCGAACGTTGGTGCTATGATAGGCTTCTACACGGCCATCTACATCGGCCTCACCCAGCTCCACGATTTAAGTTTGTTCTCGCTCTCGACGGTTTCCCCCGGGGTAAAGCCCTGGCTGTTCCTTGCTTTACTCATAGCGGGCTACACCAAGAGCGCCCAGTTTCCGACCTACTCGTGGATTCCCGATGCTATGGAGGCTCCAACTCCCGCGAGCGCTTTCCTCCACGGCGCGGCGATGGTCGAGATGGGGGTTTACCTCGTCGCGAGAGTTATCCAGTTCATCGGGCCCCTCCCCGTCTGGGTCTTCTACTTCATGGCAATAATGGTCTCCCTCACGCTCCTCATCCCGATACTCAACTACCCAGTCCAGAAGGACGCGAAGAGGCTTTTAGCTTACTCAACGGTGGCAGAGGCGGGAATAATGTTCTCCGGCCTGACCTACGCCGTCCTCGGCCTTACGGGCAAAGCACCGAACTTCGATATCGGACTTAAGGCCGCAATGTTCCAGCTCACAACCCACGCCTTCGTCAAGGGTTTGGCGTTTCTCACCGCCGGAACCTTCACGTACTCCCTCGGGACCCTCGACCTGAGGCGGATAAGCGGTCTAAGGGAAATCCTGCCCGTGAACGGCCTCGCGTGGACGGTAGCACTCCTCGGACTGGCAGGTCTTCCCCCGATGGGCATAGCCTTCAGCAAGGCCGAGCTGATAACCAACCTGAGCCTCGTCAAGGTTTCTGCCCTGGCCTGGCTCCCGATTATTATGGTTCTAACAGATTCGGCCGTCTTCCTCTGGGTCGGCCTCAAGTGGATAACGAAGAACGTCTTCGGGGAGCCCAACGTCGAGAAGGCCAGCACCCACCCGATAATAACCGCGTCGCTCGTGACTCTCATCGTCCTGACGCTGGTCTCGGCTTACCTCGCCTACCCGCTTGTCGAGGAGATAACCTTCTACGGGGTGATACCATGAGCCTCTACGTCCTGGAGCTGGCCCTCGGACTGCTATTCATAGCCTCACTCATCGGCCTCGCCTCTGGAAAGCGAGCCTACTACGTTACCCTTGTCTCTTCCGTCTTCCTATTCGCGAGCGCCGTTGAGGGGTTGAACGGTCTTTCAGGTGAGATAATCCCATTCCTCCCCACGACTGTTAGGATAGATTCCCTTTCGGCCCTCTTTCTGCTCGTAACTGCCTTCATCACGTTCACGCTCTCGCTCTACCTGCTCTCCTATGAGGTGAAGGGGGACGAGAGGTTCCTGGCGATGGCCACCAACATGGCACTCCTCTCAGCGGTGGTCTTTCTGTCAACGAACAACATCGAGAGGCTCACGCTCTTTTACGAGCTCTTCGCGGTCTTCACGGCAGTGATGGTGTTGGCATCTGAGACGAGGGGCTCAAGAAAGGCCACCTGGCGCTATCTCGTCCTCACACAGGTCTTCGGCATAATCCCCCTCCTCATAGCGACCGGCTTGGCCTACGGTGCCGTCGGGAACCTGCACCACCTGACTTTCCACGGCCTCCGCGAGAACCTCGGAAATCTAGCCGTCAGTCCAGCGTTTCTCCTTGTCCTCTTCCTCTTGGCTTCCCTCGTCAGGAGCGGGGCGTTCCCCTTCCACGTCTGGGTTCCGAGGGTTTACCGCTCGCTTCCGAGTCCATTCGTGCCGGTTTTCCTCCTCGGCGAGGCCCTTGGAGTTTACCTGCTCCTCAGGGTTGCCCACTTCGTCCTCCCGTCTGGAGAGGCGCTCGGTTACGCTGTGGCCTTTATCGGCACGGTTACGGCCTTTGCGACGCTCTACTCTTTCAAGGAAATCAGGCTCAAGCGCAAGTTCGCCTATCACAGCGTCATGGACGTTGGAATAGCCTACTTCGCCCTCGGAAGCTCCCTCGTGCTCCAGGGGACCTTCCTCGGAACGGTTGCGCTCCTCGGAGCGTTGCTCCACGTCCTGTATCAGGTGCTCTACAAGAGCTCCCTCTTCTTCGGCCTCGGCGCGATAGAGCACTACGGAGAGGAGCCGAACATATGCTCGATGAGAAAGCTCCTCAAGGGGCACGTCATCGCACTCCTGATGTCGCTCTCCGTCTTTTCGATGGCCGGAATTCCGCCCCTCTCGGCCTTCGTGAGCAAGTGGCTCATCTACACGGCTTCAATGGGCACTACCAACGTCCTCCTCTGGCTGATGGTCGTCACGATAGCATTCCTGGGAATATTCCCGCTGGCCTCGATAATCCAGGTCAGGAGGATAAACAGGCTCATCTGTAAGAGGGAAGTTGAAAGGGATGAAGTTCCCTTCGCGATAAGAACCGTCACGGGAATAGTCTCGCTCGCGAGCTTCCTCGTGGCGGTGTTCCCATTCATCCTGCTTCCATGGCTGACGGGTTCAATTGAAGAACTCGGCTATCCCCTGCCAGAGACTCCGTCACAGCTCTTCCTGGGAAGTCCCGGTTCGCTCATTGCACTCGTCACGCTCGTGGCTATGGCAGTCATCGGCTGGAGAATCGGGAAGATGCCAACGGAGCGCATCAGCGAGCTCCTTTTAATCTTCTACAACATGGGCGACATACTGCGCTTCACGGCGGACTACTTCCTATCTCTGGGCAAGGGCTTTTACCTCAACAGGATTCTCCCAATCATAAAGGTCGTTCCGAAGCATGAGCTCCCGCTCATTAGGGACTACGACGACGCGCTCGACTACCCTGTGAGGCACCTTGACGAGGCGATGTTCATGCCACTCATAAGGGCCGTTGAAAGGCTCGCGCGCTGGGGCAAATCAAAGAACCTCGACATGAACGCGCTCATAAGTGGCTTCGCGATTGCGATGGCCGTCCTTATAGTCCTCCTGGGGGTGTTTGCATGAACGTTGAGGTCGTTTTCAACGAGGTCCTCTACTTCGCGGCCGTCATCTACACATTCGCGTTCGTCCTCTATGGAATCCGCGCGATTAAGGGTCCGACGACGGCAGACATAATCCTCGCCGTCGACTGCCTGTCCTTCGACATGGCGGCGTTCATGGTAATATTAGGAATCTACTTCAAGTCAATCATGCTCGCGAGCGGTGCGATAATCCTTGCCCTGTGGGCCTTCATGCTGGACATCTACTACACCAAGTACGTCCTCTACGGGGAGGTGGAGGTATGATTATCGAGGACGTCATTTTCATCATCGGGTCGGTCGCGATACTCCTTGGGGCGATTTACGACCTCATAGCGGCGATAGGCCTGCTCAGGTTCAAGGACTTCTATATGAGAACCCACGCCGCGACCGTTGGGACGGTTGGAGGCGCTGCGTTACCGGTCTTCGGTGCAGGTCTGGTGGCGCTCGTCTATTACCCGCTCGGCGCCCAGAGGTTCTTCATGGCCGGAATAGCCTTCACCGTCGGTGTCCTAATCCTCCTGATAGCCCCCACAGGAACTCACTCCCTCGTCTCAGCGGTTTACTTCGGAAGGGTCGGAAAGAAGCCTCCTTTGGTAGTTGACCAGCTCGAGGAGGACTTACCAACGAGAGAGGACGTTGCGGAGCTCGTCCGCGAGCACGAGGAGTTGCCCGGAGAGGAGGAAGAACCCAAGTTCACCTTCAGGAGGCTGGCGAGATGATTGAGATTCACCTGATAATCCTTGCGATAGTCGTTTCCTTCGGCTTCGCCTTCAGCTACCTGGCCATGAAGGAGCACGACCTGCTCAAGGCCCTTGCTTTGAGCTCCGTCCAGTCAACGTTCTTCGCCCTCGGCTTCTACATACTCGCGGCCCCGGACATAGTTTTAGCATACCTCGCCATAGCGGTTGGAGCCTATACAGCTCTCGTAATCCTCGCCATAAGCAAAACGGAGCGCTACGAGGTGGGAGAATGAAGAGGGACGTTATCGTCGCGGTTTCCTTCCTTGGGGCCTTCGCATTCATTGCCTACGCCTTAGTCTACGCCAACGTCCTCGGTCTCGGCGGGGCAGAGCTAAGACCCCTCGGCGAGTTCTACCTGGGCCACGCCTTCGCCCACGAGGGCCTCACGAGCCACAGCCCTGAAGTCGTTACGGCCATAGTCTGGAACTACCGTGGTTTCGATACGCTCTTCGAGACCTTCGTCTTCTTCCTCGCGATAATGGGAGCCTTCAGCGTGCTCAGGCTCACCGACGAGCAGGAGAAGATTGTAAGGGAGCTCGAGGCGAAGGAACCTCACAGGCAGATGGACCTCATAACCCGTGCAACCACAAAGCTCGTCGTGGTAATGATAGTCGCCATCTCCGCCTCGATAGCGCTCCACGGCCACCTGACGCCGGGCGGTGGCTTCCAGGGTGGTTCGGCGATGGCAGTTGCTTCCCTCCTGCTCTTCGCAGTCTTCTCGAAGTTCACCCTTGAGAGAAAGGGCCTCAACCTGAGGCACACGATTTCAGCTTATGCCCTCGGCTTAGCTTTAATCCTCGCCACTGTCTTGGCTCCGGTTTTCCTCTACGGTGGCAAAGTCCTTGAGATAAACCTCCTGCCCGGCGAGACGGGCCTCTTCAACCTCGACGTCGGCGAGTACACTGCGGTAACCTTCGGCTTCCTGACGGTGTTCCTCGTGCTCGGCGTTTCGGAGTGGATATTCAAGACCGTCCTCAGGGGTGAGGTCGATGATTAGTTTCCTCCTCGCCTACATCACGCTGACGCTCTTCGGCATGATACTCCTTGGAATCTACGGAGTTGCCACGCGCTCCAACCTGATTAAGAAAATCATCATGCTCAACGTCATGGGCGACGCGATAAACATGCTCTTCATCCTAATCGGCTACCGCCTCGTCTTTCCCGTCTTCCCGCCGATTTACGAGAAGCACCTGAGCTTTGAGGAGTTCCTGAGCAGGGCCGTCGACCCGGTTCCGCAGGCACTCGTGCTCACGGCCATAGTCATCGGAATGGCCATGAACATACTTCTCGCGACATATGCGATACAGTTCTACCGCCTCCACGGGACGGTGGATGCAAGGGACATGGCCGAGATAATGGGAGGTGAGGGCGAATGAGGCTCAGGTTTTCACCGGCGACGTTCTTCATAGTGCTGGCAACGTACCTGTTCTACACGGGTTCAGCGACGGAGTACGACATAATAACGGGCTCGATAGTCGCGCTCATAGTTTCCTTCATCGTCGGTCACTGGCTGGTTGAGAACGAGCTCAAGTTCTTCTCGCCGAGGAGGTGGTTCTACGCAATCGTCTACGCCCTCCGATACTTCTTCATCGAGGAAACCAAGACGCACATTGACGTGGCAAAGAGGGTCTTCACGCTCAAGGCCAACCCCGGCATAGTGCGAATTCCCCTCGACGTCGAGAGCGACTACGGAAAGGTCCTCGTTGCAAACTCGATAACCAACACGCCCGGAACGGTTGTGGTGGACATAAGCGACGACGGAAAGTGGCTCTACGTCCACTGGATTGACGTTTCCACGCTCGACGAGAAGGAAGTGAAGGAGAGCATAGTTGCTTACTTCGAGGACTACGCGAGGAAAATCTTCGACTGAGGTGATAGCATGCAGGTCGGACTCGTTCCAGTCATACCACTTGGCTTCGCCTTCTTCCTGCCCTTTGTGGCCTTCATGACTGGCAGAAAGAGGGGAATTGTAATAGCCTACTCACTCATCGCCCTCACCGTTACGTTCCTCGCTGGAATCTGGCTGTTCGATAGGGCCTATTCGAGCAGTGAACCGCTTGTCTACGCCTTTGGCAACTGGATAGCGCCCATCGGCATAGTCTTCGAGGTGGACAAGCTCTCGGCGACGCTCGTTTTAACGGCGACTTTCGGCTTCCTCCTCGCGGGAATATACTCGGCCAAATTCATAAGGACGCACGGCCTCGAGTTCTACTACACCTTTCTCCTCGGGCTTGAGGCAGGAACTCTCGGGGCCTTCATGACGGGTGATGCCTTCAACACCTTCGTCATGCTCGAGGTCATCGGCGCGAGCGCCTACGCGATAGTCGGCTTCTACCGCAACAGGAGCGAGGCCGTTGAAGGGGCCTTCAAGTACGGCATCAGCGGGGCCGTCGCGACGAGCCTCTACTTCCTCGCCCTCGGCTTCATCTACGCATCTTTCGGAACCCTCAACATGGCTGACCTAAGCGCCAAGTTCCACGGGGTTTCATTCCCGGTAACTACGAAGCTCTTCGGCGAGCCGACGCTCGCTTTGGCCATCTTCTTCGCGCTGACTTTGGCGATGGTCATAGTAAAGAGCGCAATCTTCCCGGGCCACTACTGGCTTCCAAGCGCCTACTCAGGCGCGCCGATTCCAGTCGGAGCGATACTCAGCAGTTTCGTCGAGGTCGTCGGAATCTACCTGCTCGCGCGCTACACCTACACGCTCTTCCACGGGCTTCCCTTCTGGAAGACCCTCTCGCTCGTCTTCCTCGTCCTCGGAACGGCGACGGCATTCCTCGGCTCGATTATGATGCTCGTCCAGAAGAACGTCAAGAGACTCATCGCTTACTCCACGATACTCCATATGGGCTACCTCTTCATGACCCTCGGCGTCGGAACCCAGCTCGCGCTGATGGCAATCGACTTCCACATCGTCAACCACGCGATAGCGAAGACGCTCCTGTTCTTCACGGTTGGAGCCTTCATCTACCGCAGGGGAGCGATGAAGGTCGAAGACTTAGCTGGAGTCGGCAGGGAGATGCCGGTAACGACGTTCCTCTTCGGCCTGGCGACGCTCAGCCTCGTCGGCGTTCCGCCCCTCAACGTCTTCTTCAGCAAGATGCTGATTTTCAACGCCCTCCTCCAGGTGAGCCCGCTCGTGGCTTCCGTCGTGATAATCACGAGCGCGATAGCCGCGTGGGCATACTTCCAGCTCTTCATAACCCTCTGGCGCGGAAAGCCGGTCGAGGGACATCATGAGCACGGAGAACATGAAGAACCGGAGAGGCACGAGGTTCCGCTCTTCGTGGCAATTAACTTAGTCCTCGGAATCCTCGTGGTCGCTTTCGGGCTCTTCGCCCCGGTGATAATCGACAAATTTTTCCACCCAGCTTCCGTTCAGGCGATGGACTGGCAGGGTTACGTTGAAGCGGTGAAGAGGCTGGTGGAAGCTACTTTCTCTGCCCTCGGCTGACCTCTTCCTTTTTCCACGGCCTGCCAAAGGTGTTGTAGCTCACCTTCTCCCACTCGAAGACCTCCTCACCGTGTGAGGGCTTTTTCTCTGCCGGATAGCCAACGCCTATTATGCAGAGGACTCGGTAGTTTTCGGGAATGCCGAGGACTTCTCGCACGTACTCCTCCGCGCTCTTCGTCTCGTCGTGCATCCTGTTCCTTATCTGCACCCAGAACGCACCGAGGCCGAGGGCAAAGGCTGAGAGCTGTATGTGCTCGGCAACTATGCTCGAGTCCTCTATCCAGACGTCGCTCTTCGTTTCATCGGCGGTAACCACTATCGCAATAGGCGCCGTCGCCAGGCCGGACGCACCGAGCTTTGCCTTTGAGAGGGCCTTGAGATTCTCCCTATCATCCACCACGATGAAGTGCCAGGGTCTTTTGTTGTAGGAACTCGGGGCGAGGAACGCGGATTCGAGCAATTTGTCCACAAGCTCCCTCGGAACGGGCCTGTCCTGAAACCTCCGGATGCTCCTCCTCTTCCTGAGAACCTCGAAGAACTCCATGCCACCACCAACGGAAGTCCTTAATTAACATAAAAGGTTTTTACGCACAAGCTCGAAGGAATTAGGGGGTTAAAATGGTCTCGAAAAAACTCGCGTGGAGCGGTTTTGCGGGCGGTCTTGTCTACTGGCTCTTTGTCGCCTGGGCCATAAAGGAAAACCCCTGGTTCTCCTTCTGGAGGAACGCGCTGAGCGACCTCGGCGGAGCCAGAGCGAACTCGCCCTGGATTTACAACGCCGGTCTGGTGGTTACATCGTTCTTCGTGCTGGCCTTCGCGCTTTACCTAATTGCAATGGCAGTCAACAAAGTCCAGACCGTTGGCGGGGCCTACATAAGCGTCTCGGCCATCTTTCTGGCTCTAATAGGGATATTCCACGAGGGAACGAGGCCCCACGTCTTCGTCTCGACGTACTTCTTCGTCCAGTTCTTCATGGGAGCTTTGATTTACGGCCTCGGCTCGGAGAAAAACGTTAGGATTGCCTCGCTCGTTCTCTTTGCCCTCGCCGTAATCGGAACCCTCTTCAAGTGGCCCTCAACGGCCCTCTTAGAGACCTATGAAATTATCCTCGTCATGACCTTCACCCTCGTCGTTGCGCTTTCCGGAGGTGGTGAAAGGTGAGCGCGCCGTTTCCCCCGATAAGGCGAACACCCGAAAGGAAGAGCCGAATCCTTAAGCCGGAAGACGCTGAAAAAGCAATAGAGCTCGTCAGGCAGGCACTGCCCTTCTTCAGGGCGGGAGAACCGATAGTTCACCCCGACCACGTGGACGTTCCGGTTCTCTACCTCGACTTCGCGATAGACAGGGTTCACTACGACCCGCGAACAGGCAACCCAAGTCCAAAGGGCGCACCTCCCCACGCGGAGCCCTGCACTGAGGGGGCCCGCGAAAGGATAGACGAGGTCCTCAAAGAGGCCCATGTCCTTGAGGGGGCGGAGTTCAGGGAGCCGGAGGACTGCTGGGTCGTGCCTGTTGCCTGGAAAAGCTTTATAATCCTGCACGTCCGCGTCTCGGCGGACGGAAGCGAGCTGATTCCGGATTACCATCTAACCGAAGAGGTGAGGCGACACGGCCTGTAGGCTCGGGGAGTTCCTGAAAAGGGAGTGGTTCCTGAGCGTTCTGCTCCTTCTCTATGCCGGGTTAGTCCTGGTAGACCGCTCTCTCCCCGGGAGAACACTGAATCTCGTTGACTGGGGCAGTTTAAGTCTCATCACAGCTTTAATCATAACCTCGAAGGGCCTCGAGCTTTCGGGAGTCTTCAACAGGCTCGCGCCGAGGCTCGTAGCAAGGGCAAACGGTTCGAGCAGAAGACTGCTTCTCCTCCTGCTTCCAACTATCGCCCTCTCCTCGGCACTGATAATGAACGATACAGCAATGCTCGTCTTCATTCCCCTCGTCGTGGCCCTCTCAGAGCTTTCGGGAATGGACAAGGCGAGGGCGGTAACACTCTCGGCAATATCGGCGAACGTCGGTTCCGCCCTGACGCCGATAGGGAACCCGCAGAACATCATAATCTGGCGCGAGTACGGTTTGGGCTTCTTTGCATTCATCAGGGGTATGCTCCCCTTCGTCCTCCTCTGGCTCAGCCTGTTGCTGGCAATCGTCTTCCTTACTCCCGATGAACCGCTCTCCGTCCGCTCCCTTCCCCCGGTTGCCTTCAGAAAGGACCTGTTTCTTGTCTCGGCCCTTCTCCTCGGTCTCAACGTTTACCTCGGCGAAACCGGGAGGCACGAGCTCTCGATTGCGCTCACTCTGCTGACCTTTCTTCTCCTCGAGCGAGACGTGCTTCTAAGCTTCGACTGGGCGCTCGTGCTCACCTTCGCGTTCATCTTTATCGACTTCAACGAGCTCTCGGCGCTACTCATCAAGGCGGGGCTGTCTCTCCCGACCGAGGGAGCCGGCCTTGTTCTGGCGTCTGCAGGATTAAGCCAGCTGATAAGCAATGTTCCGGCGACGGTTGTCTTCCTCGGCTCCAAACCCGCGTGGCTCCCGCTGGCGATTGGCGTGAACGCCGGTGGAACGGGCACGGTCGTCGGCTCTCTTGCCAATCTCATAGCGGTTAGAATAGCACGGGTTTCGCTGAGAGACTTCCACAGGTGCTCCCTGCTGTACTTCATCGTTGTCCTCGTAATCTCCGCGGGGCTTATCCTGCTCTGAGCCCTGTTCGTGATTTTCATGTCTGGTTTCTTCCCTCAAAAAGATTTAAATTTATTAATCCAAATTGTTTTCAGGTGATGGCATGAAGCGCGTTGCCTCCATGGTTCTGATTGTGCTTCTCGTTGTTGGGGCTGGGTGCATCGCTTCGAGTTCCAGCCACCCGGTGTCCCCAACATCTTCGGCTCATCCCACGGGGGGACAAGCGCACTCAGGTGCTATCAACGAGTCCACGTCTTTGAGCACCTCATCGTCGGGCTTCCCGCGGAACTCTTCCAGCTCCAAGCGTTTTGACTTTGCCCCCGTTGAGGTGAACCTCTCCAGCAGGGTTCACGTTGAGATTGACCCGCGCCTTGAGCTCGTCCAGATAATATACTTCCTCTCAAACTCCGATTGGTACCGGAAGCATGCCAGTCCGTACCGGGCTGGGGCAAATCCCTACAACTATCCCTACCTAAGGGACGTTCTCAATTACTTCGGGAATTACACAAACGCCACTGCCGTTCGGATGGTTCCTGAAATGGTCAACAACAGTCTGGCGTACGACGCTATCCCGGAGTTCGCGCTTCACCTAAACCCCGTCAACTTTTCAAGGGATATGAACTGGAGCGACATGCTCCGCCTGAGGCCCTGGCTCAACGTTACCCTGCTCAACGAGTTCGCGAGGGCGGTTGCCCAGTTCGCCAACGAGACAGACTTCTGGAGGTTCTACAACGAGCACAGAGCCTTTTATAACGAAACCCTTCTCGAATTCGAGGCAAACGGGAGGAGAATCCTCAACGTGACCCGCTTTGAGGAGAACTTCTTCGGCGAGAACGCCTCCTCATGGACAATAGTTCCGCTGACTCTGATTGCCTACGACGGCTTCGGTTATCATCTCAACGAAGGGGGGAAGAAGAGAATCTACGCGTTCTTGGGCTTTGACAGGATTGAGGGCGGTGTCCCAAGGGTGTACTTGAGCCGGGCGGGAATAACGTTCCTTGTCCACGAGTTCGCTCACAGCTTCGTTAATCCAGCTGTGGATAAGTACTACTACCTCTTCAAACCATACGAGTCCCTATACAACCCTGTCCGGGAAAAGCTCACCAGGATGGCCTATCCAAACTTCAAAGTCATGCTCTACGAGACCTTCGTCAGAGCCGTCGAGGTTTACTACCTCAACGTTACGGGGCATCCCAAGGAGGCGCTCAAGAGCCTAATAGGAAATCGGGACATCGGCTTTTACTTTATCGGAGACGTCTACAGGGCTTACGTCAACGACTACATGAAGCACCGGGACGTTTACAAGAACTACACCGACTTCATGCCCGAACTTGCGCGGGTAATCGGGGAGGTGTACAACCGTACCGATGGGGGTAAGAACCTCACGCTTCCCATCACCGTGTGGGATTTTGTCATCGCCGCAAACAACAGTGGCGTGGTAGTTTCGTACGGCGCATCGCCTGCGGAAAAACAACTGGCGGAGTTCGTGTTTGAATCGTACACCGCCAAAGGCATTCGGGCGACAATAAAGCCGGTCTCGAACCTAAATTCCAGTGACCTCAGGAAAAACCTTGTACTTGTCCTGCTATCCAACGCCTCAATCCTCTCCAAACTTCAGGAGAACACACCTGTGTTCGTCAATGGAACGATGGTAAAGAGCAGAATCACGGGGAAAACGTACTCCGGAAGCCTCCGTGTTCTGGAGGTTATCCAAAATCCATGGAACCAGAGCGCGCTGATAATGCTGGTCATTGGCACGGACGAGGATGCCCTTAGGGGCATACAAGCGTACGCCTCGATATGGTACAGCATTAGACTGCCTTCGGGAGTCCTCCTTGAGCGGGGCTGAGCGTTTAATTTTTAAGCCCTCGCTCTTTTCTCCAACCATGCTCCTCCACATCGGAATCGACGACACGGACTCGCCCAACGGCATGTGCACGACATATCTCGGCGCGCTCCTCTACCGCGAGCTGTCGCGCTTAGCTGAGCCCATCGACCTGCCGAGGCTGATAAGGCTGAACCCGAACATCCCCTACAAGACGCGCGGGAACGGAGCGGTTGCGATGACCTTCGAGGTCGATGAAGAGCTTATCCTTGAGATTAAGGACCTCGTGCTGTTCTACGTTAATCAGCTTGCGGACTTCACACACGAGAACACAAACCCCGGCGTCGCTTTTCTCGAGGGCGAAATCCCCGAAAAACTGAGGAAGTTCTCGCTCAAAGCTTTAAGGGAGCACGTTACCATCGAGGAAGCCGAGAATGTTGCGAGGGAAGTAGGGGCGGAAACTTTCAAGTTCAAGCTCGGAAGGGGCATAATCGGCGCGCTCGCTTCAATCGGTTATCCATTGGAGCGTTTCACCTACGAGCTTTTAGCTTACCGCGAGCCGGAGAACTGGGGGAAGGAGAGAAAAGTCGACGCCGAGAGCGTGTTTCTGGCCGACAGGTGGAGCTACCCCTTCACCTACGATAACGTTGACCCCTACAAGAGAACAGTCCTCATAGCCCCTCACGGCAAAGACCCCGTTCTCGTCGGAATCAGGGGGATTGACAGGGGAAAGGTTCTCCAGACCTTTGAGATGGTCTGCTTTGGGGAGCCGATAGCTTTCTACCAGCTCTACAAGACGAACCAGAACACCGACGACCATCTGACTCCCAAAAAAATCGGCGAGCTGAGGCTATACGACAGTGCGGTTGTCAGAGGGAGAGTTTCCAAGCCGTACTGGGAGCGCGGGAGGCACGTTTTCTTCGAGCTGGAGGACGAGACCGGAAAAATCAGGGTGGCGGCCTTCGAGCCGACGAAGAAGTTCAGGAACTACGTTCGGAGGCTCCTGCCCGGCGATGAAATCATAGCCGCTGGAGGGGTTAAGGAGCACGAGGGGGTCTTGACCCTCAACCTTGAGAAGTTCTACCCGGTGAAGCTCGTCCCGAAAATCGAATACAGAAAGCCCAAGTGCCCGCGCTGTGGTGGAACGATGAAGAGCAAGGGCGACTACCTGAAGTGCAAGCGCTGTGGCTACAGAATGCCGAAGAAGCTGATTCCAGTTGAAGTCCCGCGCGAGCTGGAGAGGAAAATTTACGAGGTTCCCCCCGACGCGAGGAAGCACCTGTCGAGGCCTCTGGTGTTACCGGGTGGGGAGGGTAGGGTTTTGGAAGCGTTGGGAACTTTGAAATGATAATTCTGATTATCATAACCGTGATTATTATTCGAGCCAATAAAGGTCAAGTCCCCCATTGAAGTGGATTGAGAGATGTTTCCCCTTTGACTTGGGGGACTTCGAAAGGCTTATTTCTCCCCGGGGTGAAGTTTAAAGGGTGTGCCAGATGGTGCTCACGCGGAAGAGAACCGGAATAGTAGAGATCGAAGAAAAAAGAAGATTCAGAACAGTAAAGAGAAGGGAACAGGTAGATGTATATACGGCACCGTCAGGGAAAAACGAGACAGTCTTTGCCAAAATTGCCCAGATCGCCGCGGGCCTACCCGACCCGCACCCAACACACACACTGGACTCCTGACGGAAGTTACAGATTTGTCTCCGAAAGAGAAACGCCCACAGAGGTCGGATATGATTTTCTCATGGGCCTGCTCACTGGGCTAGCAAGAGATGGGATCGGCGGCGCGCACACAGATCACGTAGAGTCCCGCTTCCACAACATACTTAAAGAAATCGGTGAAGAAGTTGGAGAAATCCGCGGTTTGGATGAAATAAGACCTTTAGAAGACATAACATACAGAGGAAAAGGTAAAGGTATAAAAGTGCCAAGATTCAAGGAGTTCCTGCAGAAGCACAGAGAGAAAGTAATCGAAGAGATGACAGATGCCATTTACACAGCGTACAAAATGAGGGGAAAGATTATAGACAAGGAGAAAATTAGAAAGGCTGTTGAGAGTGCTGTTGAGATTTCGGACAAACTTGCGCACAACATATTCGACAACCGAGCAGATCCATACTGGATAGCCGTTAATCACTACAAAAACCTGTACGATCAACCGCCGGCAGTTCAGCTGACCGGAGTGTTCGACGGGCTCCTCCGAGTACCACGGGAGAAAGTGCTCGAAACAATAGGAGATCACATAATCGAACTGAAGAAAGCATTCCCGAACGTCGTGAAACCAGAGGAAGTGTATGGAGACCTATGGTACGAATTCCTCAAGAAGAAAGGGATTGACCCAAGGGCTTTTGAAGTCCGAAAATCAGAAACCCCAACCCCTGCCAAGAAGATTCGGCGGCCATCTTCTGAGCTCATCACCATAGCAAAGGCCCTCGAATACTCTGGCTTCTCGGGCGAGGTGATGAAGCGGGCGGAGGGAGACCTGCTCAATCGACTTGACGAACTCCTCGAAAACCTTGAGGAGAACGCCCTTGAGATAGCCTACACGGCCAAGCTTCTCAGGCTCGTCCAGAGGAGGGACGTGGAGGGGATAAGGGAGTTCGCTAATGGTGAAACCTCGAGGATTCACAATTAACTATTGACCTTTGCATTCCAACTGCAAAGGAGTTTAAAAAGAGTTTGCAGTGGAGGTGCAAACTATTTAACGACCTCAATCACATCAATGTTCCCAAAGTCGGAGTCAAAAGTTGCTATCCTCGGAATTCCGTGCTTTATGCAGGTTGCAAGGATTGTGGCATCGCTTGGTAGGAGGCCGTATATTGTGGCAACTTCCTTTATTATCTCAGTCCTATCCTCATCGGGTAGAATATCAATCCCCGCATCTCCAACGAGGCCCAAGACCATGGCAAACGCCGTTTCAATCAGTTTTGAACCAGCTGGTGTCTTGAGGAATCGCTTTGCATCGTAGATATTGGAGATTCCATGTTTCTCTTTGGCGAGCTTCCTGAAGGAGACGTAAACTGCCTCGTTGATTGAAATCGGGGAGACAATCAGCTCATCGTCCAAAGTCAGTATCCCTTTTGCCCTCGCGGTCAAAGGCGTCGTGAATAGAAAGTTGTAAATGACGTTTGCGTCAATGTACGTCTTCAAAGCCCTCAGCCTCCAGAGCGTAGGCGTCGAGCTCCTGAGGAGAAGCCTTACCAAATATTCCCAGGTATTCCTCAATCGAGCGCTTCTCGCGTTTTTTCTTTGATTTCAGTTCGAGGTATATCCTCAACGCTTCAAGTTCAAGTTCCCTCTCAATAGCCCGTCGTGTATCCTCATTAATGCCCTTGGGCAATCTGACTCTGAGGATAACCTCTTCCATGCTTTCACCAGTTCTTAGTTGCTTTTTTCTGGATATAACCCTATCCCTTCATCACCTTCCACACCAGTAGCGGGAAGACCAGCGTCGCATCGGCCCAAATCTCGACGTAGTCGGCCTTTGCCCTTATCTTGCCCCAGCTGACACCTTCGCTCGGCGGTGCACCGCTCAGAGAGCCGTCCCACGGAATTGCCGTCGTCACGTAAATCGCGTAGTCAGTTCCACCCCTGAAGAGGTTGGCGTTGATTATCGCGTGCTTCGGCAATGAACCCCCGAGGATTATCGAGGCGGTCTCCTTTGCGGTGACGGCGAGGTTGTTGAGCTTCACTATGTCATTGGCGATGTCTATGATGAGCTCTCTATCCCCGCGCTCCTCCTTGAAGAAGTAGAGCATGTCCCCTATCGAGCCGTCGGTAATCGCCGGGCAGAAAATCGGGACGTTCCGCTTGTAGGCCCAGTAGATAACGCTCTTCTCCTTCTCCTTTCCGAGCTTCTCGTCCATGTATCTACCGAGCTCGTAGATGAACTCGCTCGCCGTTAAAACCCCGCGTTCCTTCTCCATCTCAAGAACCCGCTCGAAGAAGGGAATCATGTACTTCTCGAATTCAATATACCTGTCGTTGGGCACGAAGATGTTGCCTATCCTGTTGATGCCCTTCTCGCGCATCAGGGCATCATTAACGTTCCAGTCGCCGAGGACGAAGGGTTTGAGTGCTTTTATGAAGTCCTCCTCTATTCCGCCGGCAGTGGTTACGATGACGTCGACCTTGCCCTCTTTCACGAGCCACGCGATTATCTCCCTCAAACCGGAGGAGATGATGTTCGAGGTGTAGCCGAGAAAAACGCGGACTTCTTCTCCCTTTGCCCTTTTCTCCTCGACCTTCCGCCAGATTTCTATCGCCCTTCCGAGGTGCGTCGCCTGAAAGCCTATGCGCCCGTAGTAATCCAAAACCTCCTCAATGCTTGAAACGTCGTCAAGCCACGGCCCCTCAATCGGAACTCCCTCTACCTCTTCGCTCTCCTTAAGCACGATTTCTTTCGGCTCCGTCATGGAAGGGGGTTGGGAAGGGGGCGTTTAAAGCTTTCGTCAGCACTTCCCGCTCAGGACGGAGCCTATCAGCCTGGCCGTAACCGGGACGGGGAAGACCTTTCTCGGTGCCTTCTCTGTGAGCCACTCCTCTATCTCCTTTGCCCTCGCTCTCCCTTCACGCATCGCGGTTCCGATGTTTCTCGGCGCGACGATGTCTCCGGCGAAGAAAATCCCGGCCTCCTTAAGGATTTCCTCGTTCGCACAAACGACTTCTCGAATCGGACTCGTTGGTAACTGGCCGATAGCGTAGGCTACCACATCGGCGTCAACGATGAACCTTTCGTCCGTTGTAACAACGCTTCCCTCGACGATTTTCGTCCTCGCAAACTCAACACCTTCGGCCCTGCTTCCGCCGATGATTCTGACGGGCGAGGCCATCTCGATGAACTCAAGCCCCTCCTCAATGAGCTTCTTGATTTCGGCCTTTGCGTAGCTCTGCTCCAGGGAACGGCGGTAGACCATCGTGACCTTTTCAGCACCGAGGAGCCTCGATTCGAGGGCAACGTCAACCGCGGTGTAGCCTGCTCCGATTATGACGACGTGCTTGCCCTTCAAGTCGGGAACGCGGTCCCAGGGGTAGTAACCTATCCTCGCCATCTTTATGTGGTGGAGTAACTTAAGCGCGTCGTAAACGCCCGGGAGCTCCACGCCGGAAACCTTCAGCTTCCTCGGACGCCAGGCGCCCGTTGCAATGAGAAGGGCATCGAACTCACCAAGCAGTCTCTCGAGCGACACGAAGTGCTCGGCCCACTCGTCCCCGAGTTCCCGTGGGGAGTCGTAGATGACCTTCGTCCTGAAGTGGAAGTTCACGCCGAGCTTTTCGAGATTCTTAACGCCTTCTCTAACTGTCTTTATCGGTATTCTAACCTCCGGAATCGCAAAGGCTACCATTCCCCCGCCCTCTGGCATCTTGTCGTAGATGTGGACCTCGTAGCCTTTGCATGCGAGGTAGCCGGCGGCCGTCAGCCCAGCCGGGCCTGCGCCAATGATTGCGACCTTGAAGGGTTTCGGCTCGCTCTTCTCCCTGCAGATGTAGAACTTCACTCTATCACCCCCAAAGTTTTTCGAAAAATCTGTTAAAAACCGAAGGTTTTGCACCTTAAGTCTCTTTTCCCGAAAATCTTGCCATAATGACGGAGATTTCCCAAATTCGGGAAGCCTAATTCGTCAGGGGGACAAAGGTTATTAGCCCACCCTCGTATGCGCTACCATGATTGAGGTCGACCTGAAGGGGATGGGTGTAATAGTTACCGCATCCTCGCGCGGAATAGGCTTCAACGTCGCGCGGGAGCTTTTGAGGAGGAACGCAAGGGTTGTTATAAGCTCCAGAAACCGGGAAAACCTGAGAAAGACCCTTGACGAGCTCTCGGGCTACGGCGAGGTTTACGCCGTTGAGGCCAATCTTTTTGACCAGAGGGACCTTGAGAACCTTGTGAAAGAAGGCTGGGAGCTCCTTGGGGGAGTTGACGCCCTCGTCTGGAACGCCGGAAACGTCCGCTGTGAGCCGTGCCTCCTCCACGAAGCTACTTACCTCGACTGGATTGAGGCTTCAGCGCTCCACACGGTGGCGCCGGGCTATCTAACGACGCTCCTCGTTCAAACGTGGCTCGAGAAGAGGCGGAAGGGCGTTCTCGTCTACCTGAACTCGGTCTCGATAAAGGAACCGATGCCCCCGCTCGTTCTTGCCGATGTAACGCGCGCCGGACTTGTTCAGCTGGCGAAGAGCGTTTCAAGGACCTACGGAGGTAAGGGAATCCGTGCTTACTCCGTTCTGCTCGGCAGTTTCGACACGCCCGGTGCGCGGGAGAACCTCAGGGCGGTTGCAGAGGCGAAGGGAGAGCCCTTCGAGGAGACGTGGGAAAAGGAAGTGCTTGGCAGAACGCCCCTTCACAGAACCGGGAGGTGGGAAGAACTCGGCTCGCTCGTGGCCTTTCTGCTCAGTGATGATGCCGAATACATGCTCGGCTCCACCGTCGTCATAGATGGCGCAATGACGAGAAGCGTTGACCTCTGAAGCAACAGAATAGCAAAAAAGAGGTAAAAGGCTTTAACTCACCAGTCCGCCTCGTGAATCAGCTCGCCTTCCGCGAAGACGTGCGTCGGGTAGTTCTCGAGGCTGAACGGGTCGCCGTTCCAGACGACGAGAGATGCCCACTTGCCCTTCTCTACGCTTCCGAGCCTGTCGTCAACGCCGAGTATCTTCGCGTTGTTGTGGGTGATAACCTTTATCGCCTCCGCCTTGCTCATGCCGAGCCTTATGAAGTGCCTGAGCTGCAGGTAGAGGTTCATCTGGAGCGTAACGGGGTGGTCGCTCATGAGGCCGAAGAGGGGCCTGACATCGAGCAAATACCTGGCGTTCTTCCAGTCCTCGTGATTGAGCTCGACCTTGTAGGGGTGGCTGTCGAAGGGGCCGTAGATGACCGGAACGCCCTCGGCTTTAATCTTCTCGAAGGTCTCCCTGCTGTGGACGTCGCCGGCGTGCTCGATGGTTATTCTGAGCCCGAACTTCCGCTTTATCATCAGCAGAGCAGCTATATCGTCCTCTTTATGCACGTGGACGCGGAGCGGGAGCTCGCCCTTGAGGACCGGAATCAGAGCCTCGACAGTAGGCTCGACCTCCTCAGGCTCCTTCTTGCCCTTCTCAAGGAGCGTTATCGTCTTCTGGGTCTTGATGAGCCAGTTGAGAAGTATTCCTATCGCGCCCATTCTTGTGCTCGGCCTGGTCCCCTTCCAGCTCGTGGTCGAGCGCGGGTTGTAGCCGAAAGCGGCCTTAACGCCCGCGTACTGGACGAAAGCGTCCTCGATGTCTCGCCCGTAGTTCTTTATGAAGACGGCCTTTCCGCCGATGATGTTTCCGCTTCCTGGTAGAACCGAGGAGTAGAGCACGCCGAACTCGATGGAGTGTTTGAAGGCCTTGTCATCCATATAGATAGAGTAGAGCGCATCGACGAGCGGAAGAACCGAATCCATCTGCTCGTTGGCCTCGCCTTCTTGGTAGGGTTCCCCATACCTGTCCATTCCAATGTGGCTGTGGCCGTCTATGAATGCGGGGGTAACGACACCCTCCGCGATTACTTCTGCATCCTTCGGTTTCTCCTTCGTTACGTCCATGATGTTTTTATCGAAAACGACGTAAACGTCCCTCTGGACGTTGCCGAGGCCGTCGTAGAGAAGGGTTGCCTTCACGGCTTTCACGTTAATCACCGTTAAGAGTTGAGCGCTAACGTTTAAATGCATATTGTTGAGAAGCGCGACCGGTAGTTTTCAGCAGAGTTATATAAATAAAGAATTGATGGATTAAATTATTGTGCAAAAATTGAATTCAGAAGTTGGGGACGTAGCCCATCTCCTCGGCGAGCTTCCTGAGCCTCTCGATTCTCTTCTCCGTCGGTGGATGTGTTGAGAACAGCTCGGCGATGCTCATTCCCCTGAAGGGGTTGATGATGAACATGTGGGCGGTTGCTGGGTTGCCCTCGCGCATCGGCCTGTAGCGGACGGCCTGCTCAATCTTGAGGAGCGCGCTCGCTAACGCCCAAGGCTTTCCGCTGAGCTTCGCACCGCCCTCGTCCGCAAGGAACTCCCTTGAACGGCTTATAGCGGCTTGAATCAGCATCGCCGCGATTGGAGCGAGAATCGCCACGAGGATTGCGGCGATGATGTTGTCACCGTCACGGTCGTCGTAAGAGCCGAATATCGCTATCCAGCGCGCCCAGTAGGCGAGCTGCATTATCGCCCCAGCCATGGCCGCGGCGATGGTTCCAATGAGGATGTCCCTGTTCTTGACGTGGGTTAGCTCGTGACCGAGGACGGCTTCAAGCTCGTCCCTGTTGAGGATTCTGAGGAGTCCCTGAGTTACGGCGACGACCGCGTGCTTCGGGTCCCTCCCTGTGGCGAAGGCGTTCGGAGTCTCGGTCGGGATTATCGCTATCCTGGGCATTGGAAGCCCTGCTCTCTCGGCAAGGTTTCTCACTATCGCGTAGAGCTCCGGCGCCTCGGTTTCGTCAACTATCCTTGCGTTGTACCAGCTCAGCACGATTTTGTCGCTGTACCAGTAGGTTATGAAGTTGAAGAGCATGGCGAAGAGGAACATTATGAACGCTAAGCTGGGCCCTCCGAAGAGGTAGCCGATTCCCATAAGCAGTCCGGTGAGGATTGCCATCAACAGCCCCGTTCGGAGCCACATTTCGAGCCCCATCGTCTCACCCCGGGAAAGAATACAAGGGCGAAAAATAAATCTTTTTGGTCAAAAGTGGGTAGAAAAGGGGCATCACATGCCCATACCCATGTCCATGCCACCCATTCCACCCATACCGCCCATTCCGCCGGCCTGTCCTCCCTCGGACTTGCTGGGCTTGGCGGCGATGACGTCGTCGATTCTGAGTATCATTATGGCAGCTTCGCTGGCGCTCTTGATGGCCTGCTTTGGAACGCGGAGCGGGGCGATGATGCCCTTCTCTATCATGTCGGCCGGCTCGCCCTCGAAGACGTCGATGCCTATTCCAAGGCCCTTGTTCTTGTGCTCGCTGATGACCTTGACCATTATGTCAACCGGGTCGAGTCCAGCGTTTTCAGCCAAGGTTTTCGGGATTATCTTGAGGGCCTCAGCGAAGGCCTCGATGGCCAGAGCCTCCTTGCCGCCGACCTCCTTCGCGTACTCGTCGAGCCTGATGCTGAGCTCGATTTCAGGAGCACCGCCGGCCGGGAGTATTGCACCGTCCTCCATGACGTCCTTGACGACCTTGATAGCGTCTTCGAGCGCCCTCTCAACCTCGTCAACCACGTGCTCGGTTCCACCGCGGATGAGTATGGTGACGGCCTTCGGGTTCTTGCAACCCTCGACGAATATCATGTTCTCGCCGGCAACCTTCCTCTGCTCGACAAGCTCAGCCTCACCGAGGTCTTCTGGAGTCAAGTCCTTAACGTTGGTGACTATCTTGGCGCCAGTAGCTTTCGCAAGCTTCTCCATGTCGCTCTTCTTGACGCGCCTGACTGCGAGGATGCCGTGCTTCGCGAGGTAGTGCTGGGCGAGGTCGTCAATGCCCTTCTGGACGAAGAGAACGTTGGCTCCGGTCTTGGCTATCGCCTCAACCATATCCTTGAGCATCTTCTCCTCCTGCTCTATGAAGTCGAAGAGCTGGTCCGGGCTGGTGATGTTTATCTTGGCATCTGTCTCGGTCTTCTTGACCTCGAGGGCGTCGCCGATGAGGGCAATCTTGGCGTTCTCGACGCGCCTCGGCATCCTCGGGTGGACGACCTCCTTGTCGATGACGACACCGCGAATGAGCTCGCTCTCGTCAACGCTCTCGCCGGGCTTCTTCTCTATCTTGATGTTGTCGATATCGACCTTGTACTTTCCGTTCTCCTTCTCGGCGACCTGCCTAACTGCCTCAACGGCGAGCCTGGCCAGAAGCTCGCGGTGGGCCTCGGCGCTCTTTCCGGTGATTGAGGTGCCCGCTATCTTAAGGAGGGTCTCCTCGTCGTCCGGATTGACCTTGATGGCTATCTCGTCGAGTATCTCCTGGGCCTTCTCGGCCGCCATGGTGTAGCCCTTGACGATTATGCTCGGGTGGATGTTCTGGTCGAGAAGCTCCTCAGCCTTCTTGAGAAGCTCACCGGCGATGACAACGGCGGTAGTGGTTCCATCACCGGCCTCCTTGTCCTGGGTCTTCGCAACCTCAACCATCATCTTCGCGGCCGGGTGCTGAAGGTCAATCTTGTCGAGAATGGTCGCGCCGTCGTTGGTGATGACGATGTCGCCGAGGCTGTCAACGAGCATCTTGTCCATGCCCTTCGGGCCGAGGGTTGTTCTAACCGTCTCGGCGACAATCCTCGCGGCGAGGATGTTGAGCCTCTGGGCGTCCTTACCTATATACCTCTGGGTTCCCTCCGGGAGAATAACAACCGGCTGTCCACTCATGCTCATTTTGACATTCCTCCAAACCTTTTACCTTTTTGCGAAATCAGTTCGTCAGCGCTCTATATAAATTTTTGGTTCAAATTGTTCAAATTTTCAGTTTAATTTTGGTCAATTGACAGAAAAATTCAAGAATAGTTATGGAAAGGGCTAAAACCTTGGGAAACAATGACGGGTGGTGGGCAGTCTATGGACGTAAATGTCTACAACCTTTCCCCTGACTTTGCAAGGAAAGTCTTAGATGACATCGAACGTTATGGGATTGTCTCGGTGGACGTCGAGAACAAAGTTTCCCTCCTCGACGACATGCTCAAATCGGACGGGGAGAAGCTCAAGTACGCGCGGGAGAAGGTGAAGGAGGGCAACGTTGATAAGGCCGTGCTGGTCGTTCGAGACGGGACGGGAACGCTTGTAATAAACGTCGAGAACGTTGTTGAGATTCGGGTTGAGCTCGGGGAGTATGAGAAGTTGCTTCGGGAAGCAGGGGTGATTGAATGAGGCTCATAGCCCAGGGGGCCGAGGCGAAAATCTACGAGGGGACCTTTGAGGAGGTATTTGGCGTTGACCTGCTGAACGAGAGGGTAATCGTGAAGCACAGGGTTCCGAAGAGGTACAGGATTCCGGAGATAGACGTCAAACTGAGGAAGGAGCGAACCGTTAGAGAAGCCCGAATCCTCCACAGGGCGAAGGAGTTCGGCGTGAACTGCCCGTACGTCTACGAGGTCAACCTACGCGACATGGTAATAGTTATGGGGTTCATAGAGGGCAAAAGGTTGAAGGAGCACCTTGAAAGCGTTCCAATGGGGGAGAGATTGAAGCTTTGCCGGGAAATCGGAAGGCAGATAGGTAAGCTTCACAAAGCTGGCATCGTTCACGGCGACTTAACAACGAGTAACATGATTCTCCGCGGGGGGAAGGTCTACCTCATAGACTTCGGCTTAGCGGACTTCGACTCAACGCTCGAGGCGAGGGGCGTTGATTTACACCTGCTCAAAAGGGCCATGGAAAGCACCCACTACACTTGGTTCGAGGATGGCTTTAGGGCCGTTTTAGAGGGCTATGCAGAGGTTCTCGGCGAAGAAGCGAGAAAGGGAATCGAGGAGAAGATAGAAGAGATAGAGAGCCGGGGAAGGTACAGGGAGCGGAGCTGGCTCAAAGCTTGAACCTGTTGACTTCTTCCATGAGCCTCTGGACGACCTCTTCGAAGTCCGCGAGCGTTGCGCGGACCTCCTCCAGCGCCGAGGTCTGCTCCTCCGCCGCGGCGCTGACTTCCTCTGCCGCCGCCGTGGTTTCCTCCGCGGATGCCGCGAGGTTCTCGAGGAAGCGCAGACCCTCGTCTATCTTCTCGCCCTCCTCAAGGACCTTGTTCTTGAGCTCGTTGGCCTTGACCTCCATCTCCTCCATGAGCTCGGCTATGTGGGTGAGGTACGAGACGCTCTCCTTGAGGACTTCTGTTGACTGGGCAACGGTCTCTACGCTCTTTCCGGTGACCTCGACGCTCTCGTCAATCTTGGCCATAATCTGCTCCACGATGTTCCTGATATCGTCGGCGGCCTGCTTGCTCTCCTCCGCGAGGTTTCTAATCTCCTCTGCAACGACCGCGAAGCCCTTTCCAGCCTCGCCGGCCCTCGCCGCCTCAATAGCCGCGTTCAACGCGAGCAAATTCGTCTGCTCCGCGATGCCCGTAATCACGTTGGTTATGTTGGCTATGTTCTTGCCCATCTCGGCAACGCCCTTGACGGTCTCTTCAATCATCAGCATCATGTTCCTTATCTCTTCAATCTGCCCGACGGCCTCTTCGCCCTTCTGGCCACCCTCCCTGGCAAGTCCAACAACTTCGCTCATGGACCTCTCAAAGTCCTCCATCGTGTTTATGGTCTCCTTCCCTATCTCATCAATGTAGCGCATTGTTTCGGTCATGTGGTTGATGTTCTCCTGCTCCCTCTGCGCCTCAATGCTGACCTGGTTGATTGCCTCGGCAACCTGCTGTATGGCCTCGCTAATCTGGTCTATGTTCTCTTTGATGAGAACGCTTCTCTCCTGCACGGTCTCCGCGGCGTCCCTTATCGATGTAACCATTCTGTTAAGGTTCTGGCGCATTTTCTCTATTGCCTCCCTAATTCCCTGAAGGTGTCCGTTGAGCTCGGTGTCTTCAACGGTTAGGTCTCCCTCTGCTATCCTGTCGAGGATTTTTATGATGACGTTCATCTGCTTCTCTATTTCCCTGCGGTACTGCTCAACCTCCGGAGGAATCTTTGCCTTCCCTGCTATATTCTTCGTCAGCATTATCCCTGCGCCCACGCCGATGATGCCTCCAATTAGGCCCGCAATGGGGCCCGCTAGAAACGCCGGCACTATCGTCAGGCCAAAGGCCAGAACCGGTGACGCTATGAGCGCGCTCTTCTCATCCATGCATCATCCCCCGAAAGGGTACGCGTTAAAAATACTTAAAGCTTTCTAATTCAACAAAGTAAGAACATGACGCCAAAAAGGTGTAGTAACTACCTACACAGGGACCTACACATTCCGTCCGAAAGAGGCCAGAATCCGCTCGTATATTTCCCTGTCATTTCCTCTTGCCTTTCTCGCGAGCCTCTCAACTATGAGCTCTGGCGTGCTCCTGCCGAGCTTTCCGAAGACTGGCTGTCTGTCAACGATTAAATTAAGGTTCTCGTCGAGGCCCTTCGCCTCTATGCCGTCAACCCTCGCGAAGGGGAGCTCCTTCTTGAGGTCCTCGCCGAGGTGAGAAACGATAACGACCCTAAAGCCCCTCTCGTGGGCCACCTTGAGGAGCTCGCCAATTATCTTCACAGCGGCACCGGGCTCGGTTATGGCCTCGAACTCGTCTATCAGGATTAGCTTTCTTCCAACACCCCTTAAGGCCCTCACGAAGGACTTAAGGGCGGTCTCAAAGGCTCCCGCCCCGTAAACGCTCCTCTTCCGCCGGAAGAAGAACAGCTCGTCGAGGGGCTCGAGCCAGGCCCTCTCAGCGGGAACAGGAAAGCCCATGTGGAAGAGTATCTCAACCTGCGTTATCAGCTCGAGCAAACTCGTCTTTCCACCGCTGTTCGCGCCGGTGAGGATTACAACGTCTTCATCACGAATTCTCTCCGCTCCCGGAGCATCGAACTCCTCGGGCTTCCTCCCGACGACGTAGCTCACCGGCTGTGGGTTCTCGATGAAGAGGTGCCTCCCGCGCAGGAACGCGATTCCACCGCTCCATATTTCCGGGAACGAAAAGCTCTCCGCAAATTCCCTCACGGCCAGGAGAAAGTCGAGCTCGTGAACCCTCTCAAGTTCCTCCTTAAGCCTGGGAATGAGCGGGCCAATCTCATCGAGGATTTTCCTCGCCTTCAGGTAGCGTTCGAGGGCCAGCTCGCGTTCGAGAAGGTTCCTGAGTTCTTCGACTCTCTCCGCAGGGACACGAATTGGATAAAGCTCCTCCCGCGAGAAGAGCTCCACTGTAACTCCGAGCCTTTCCGAGAGGTCGCGCTCGGCCTCGTTTATCAGCTCAAGGATTTCCTCCTCGACGTCGCTGAAGTGCCGGAATATGGCGTCGTAGTTCCCCTCGCGGAGCTGGGTGAGGAAGCTCAAGAGTTCTTTCCCGCTGAGGGTCAAGCTGAAGTTCTCAAGCCTCTCGCCGATTCTCTCGTTGAGCTCGCGCTCCTTCTCCGCGATCAGCTCGTCGAGGGATTCGAGAACCTTTTCGCGCTTCATTACCTCCTTGAACTCCTTCAGGGCCTCAAGTATTTTCGGAGCAACGCTCCCCTCGCCGGTCAGCTCGCCGATTCTGGTGAGGGCCTTCAGAGTTTCCCTGTTCCTCCAGAGGGGTAGAATGTAAAGCTCAGGAGCGATTTCCTGAGGTTTCAGCTCGACGTCAACCCCGTAGCCGAGGGTGCTCAGGACAATAGGATACTCGCGGGCCTCCTCGACGTCTGTTGTGACGTGGCACAGGTTCAAAGACTCAGCCTCTTCAACCTCGGACTCGTCGACGAGGAGAACCCTGTCGTTCAGGAACTCCCGCTGGAACCTTATCGGTCTGACCTTCGAGATTAGGTCCCTCATCTCGGGCTTTACCTTTGAGAGGTTCTCCCTAAGGTAGGCCTGCCGTCTCCTTATCTCGTTCGGGTCATTGGTAAGGGAAAAGCGCTCAAGATGAGCCTCACTACCCGGAAGGCTCAGCCTCCTCCGAATCTCCGACAGGATTGCCCTGTGAACTGCCCTCGCCTCGGGATTCAGCTTTGGCCTCATCCCCTGAAGCTACGCCCGGGAGTTTATAAGAATTAATGAAGGGGAGGTTAGACGTTGAAAATCCTTATGGTGTTCGTTCCCGCGGTCCTTCCTATCGGTGTTCCCTTGGTCAGCAGGACGGTGTCGCCCTCGCTCACGAGTCCGAGGCCCGTTATGAGACGGATTATCTCCCTTTCGCTCGTTTCTTCCACTTTGAACGGGTAGACTCCGTAGGAAAACATAAGGGTGTTCCTAACCCAATCATTGGTAACGAAGGCCAGAACCCACTGCTTCGGTTTGAACCTCGCTATGAGCCTCGCGGTCTGGCCGGTTCTGGTTGGCGTGAGTATGTACTTAATGTCAATCGAGTTAAGGGCCTCTATGATGCTTCTCGCTATCGCGTCCTTTATCGTTCCCTTCGTCGGCCCGCGACCTTTCCACTCGTTCATCTTCCACTCGACCGTTCTGCTCGTCCAGAGGCTGTCACGGTAGGCCTCGGTGGTCTTGGCTATCTTTGCCATCATCCTGACGGCGTCAACAGGGTACTTTCCGACCGCGGTTTCCTCGGAGAGCATAACCGCGTCGGTTCCGTCAAGGATGGCGTTGGCGACGTCGGTGACCTCAGCCCTGGTGGGGAGCTTCTCGTGCGTCATGCTTTCGAGCATCTGGGTGGCCGTCACAACGGGCTTGCCGGCGCAGTTGGCCTTCTTGATGAGCTTCTTCTGGAGTATCGGGAGCTTTTCAATGGGCATCTCGACTCCAAGGTCGCCCCTCGCTATCATCACGCCGTCGGAGGCGTTGAGAATCTCGTCGAAGTTCCTGACCGCATCGGGGCGCTCTATCTTCGCGATGAGGAACAGCCTTCCGTGGTGAGAGTCAACGAAGCGCCTGACCTTGAGGACGTCGTAGGCCGAGCCCACGAAGCTTATTCCTACGGCATCGATGCCGACCTCAAGGGAGAACTCCACGAACTCCAAGTCCTTCTCGGTCACCGCATCTATCGCCAGCCTCGCCTTCGGGACGTTTATGCCCTTGTGGGAGAACAGCGTACCTCCAACGAGAACCTTACAGATGACGTCCTGACCCCGGACTTCCTCAACGCGGAGCGCTATGAAGCCGTCGCTGAGGTAAATCACGTCGCCCTTGGAGACCATCCTCGGGAAGTCCTTGAACTCGACGGGGATTACCGCTTCGTTTCCAACGACATCCCTTGTGGTCAGCGTTATCGTCTGCCAGCGCCTCAGGTTGACGGAACCGCCCTCTATTTCCCCAACACGAATCTTGACGCCGGGAAGGTCGCCGAGTATCGCGACGGGTCTGTCAAGTTTCTCCGAAACCTTCCTGACGAGCTTTACCGCCCTCTCATGCTGTTTGAGGTCGCCGTGGGCGAAGTTGAGCCTCGCGACGCTCATGCCAGCGCGGACCATCGCAGAAACCGTTTTCTCCTTGAGCGAAGCCGGGCCGAGGGTCGCTATAATCTTCGTCTTCTGCCCCGGAAGTCTCATGCTACCACCTAAGAAGGGACTACGCGCTCCCGCTAAAAAACGTTTCCCGCGGAAGGTTTATTAATTAGGGCGCCCTAAAAGCCCCGGTGGTTTTATGGGGTTCCTTGAAGTTGAGGTTTACGACGAAGGGGGCCGGAAGGTCAGGCTTGGGGACATCGTAAAGGGCAGGTGGACGGTTCTCTACGTTTACCCAAAGGACAACACGCCGGGCTGTACGACCGAGGCAAAGGAGTTCACCGAGTTGCTTTCTGAGTTCGAGAGGCTCGGCTTCCAGGTGATTGGAGTCTCGAAGGATTCTGTTGAGAGCCACAGGCGCTTCAAGGAGAAGCACGGGTTAAGGGTAAAGCTCCTGAGCGACCCGGAGGTTCAGCTCATCAAGGCCCTCGGCGCATGGGGCAAGAAGAAACGCTACGGAAAGGAGTACGAGGGAGTCATAAGGAGCACGTTCATCATAAACCCCGATGGAGAAATCGTGTGGGAGAAGCGCAACGTCCGGGCAAAGGGGCACGCCGAAAGGGTTCTCAAGGTTGCCAGAGAGTTCAAAGGGTGAAGCTCCCAAGACTCTCCTTCAGTTTTTTCATGCAGGAGTCACAGAAGATGGCGGGTCTGGAGTCCCACTCCTCAATCGTCGCCGGCGGGTTCATAACGCACGGGTTGGAGCAGTGCTCGAGGCCGAAGGCGTGGCCGACCTCGTGAAGGATGCCCTTGAGGAGGCGTCCCTTGAAGGTCTCGAGCTCACGGGGAAGGACCCTTCTGGCGAGGTGTTTGACGTCCTCCTCGACGTTTGGACTCTCAAGGGTTCTGATGACCATTCTGAGGACGTCCGACTCAAAAGGTCTCATTGAGAGCACCATTATCCTCCTTCCGAGCCTCTCCGCCTGGAACCCCAGGAAGCTCTCGTAGAAGTCGAAGTAGCGGTTCCTCGATGCGAGAGGGAAGCTTATCAAACCGAGGATTTTGTTCATGGTTATTCCGTCGTTCTTCTCGAGCTCAACCTTGAGGCGATAGTCAAGGAAATCAACGAGGACCTCGAGGGGATATAATCTGACCCTGCCCTCGGGAGTCTCAACCGTTATTAAGTAACCGGGTTCGAGGGTCAGGCTGTCCAGATAGAGAAACCTCAGCGGGAGGTCGAGGTCTTTTAGAAGCCTGTTAGCGTCATCAACGACTTCGAACATTGTCCTTTCAAGCGTTTCGCTGAGGAAGTTGGTAACGTATGTGAAACCGATGAACTCCATGGATTCCACCGCCGCTCATGACTTAGGCGGGAGAATCTTTATAAGCGTTCTTTTAGAAGGTTGAACCAAGATGTTTTTAAGTCACCACTGGAAGTGAATGCTCGGGCGATGGCGTCCGCCCTAACGGCCCGCCGGGCCTGATGACGCCTGTTCTGCGTCCGGGGGGTGAGGGTATGGTCTCCAAGTTCGACAGGATTGCCCGTTACGTTAACGTTGATGCGGTTCTCAAATACGTGGGAGAGAGGCGCCACGAGGACGGAGGGTACTGCTTCGTGAGCCTTCTCGACGATACGAACGTAAACGACACCTACTACGCGGTCAAGATTTACGAGCTATTGGACCTGGACTTTCCAGAGCCCGAGAAGACTATAGAGTTCCTTGCAAATGCGATACAGCCCCAGACGGCCGTCGTGGCAATAGCGATGGCGCTTGAGGGGCTGGCCGTTCTCGGGGCCAAGGACGTGGCGAGGGAGAGGAGTGAGATAGTCTTCACCAAGTACAACCCGGCGGAGGGCAAGTTCGCGGTTGGACTCGGGGGGAGTGAGGAGTTTGGAACGGCAACGCCGCTCGAGGCCACTTACTGGGTCACAAAGGCCTTCGATGCCATCGGCCTCAAGTTTAACCCCGACGAGAGGGAAGCCATAAGGGAGTTCGTCATGAAGTTCCGCAACGGCAACGGCTACGGCGTCAAGCAGCCGACTACGACTATGACGTATCAGGCGATATTCAGCCTTCGCAAACTCGGCTATCATCCGCCGAAGAGTCCCCACTTCAGGAACTGCGAGCTCTGTGGTGATTGGGGAGGCTTTACCGAGGTGCCCTACAGTCTTCCGCCCTACCTAGAGCCGACGTTCTATGCCTCCAGGGGGCTGGAGATTCAGGACGAGACGCCTTCCTGTCCGAGGAGGCACGTATGGTTCATCCGCCAGCTTCAGAATCCCAACGGGGGATTCAGGAGGAGTATCGAACTCGGAATCTCGAACTTCCAGAACACCTACCGTGCGCTGGCAGTCGTAGAGTTCGCCTCACGCTTCGTTTAGTGAAGGCCTATGGACGTTATCGAGCTAGAGCTGAGGAACGCCATGAGCGAGCCGGGCTGCCCGGTGTGCAGGTTAGTTGAGAGGTTCGAGAGAACCGAGATTGAAACGATACTCTACGAGCACCCCAACGACCCCGAGGTGCGGAGGGAGTTCAGGGGGAGCGGCGGGCTCTGCACGTATCACGCGTGGAAGGTCCTCCACCTCGCCCTTTCCAACCCCCTCCTTGGTCCCCACGGGGTCTCCGTCATATACGAGGACGTTCTTAGGAGCTACCTCTCCGGAAAAGTGGGGGAAGATGAGTGCTTCCTCTGCAGACTTTCAAGAGAGAAGGAGAGAACGCTAATCGAGTCCATCGCCGACAGACTGCCGGAGCTCCTCGATGCCTATGCGGAATCCCCATCGATACTCTGCAGGAGGCACTACGAGGAAATCCTCAAACTCGTAGAAGACGAGAACCTTAAAACCCGTCTCGAAGAGGTTCAAAAGGAAAAGCTTCGGGAGCTTGACGCCCGGCTCGTGCGGCTCATCGAGAGCTTTGACTACAGGTCCGAGGAGAAACCGAGTGAGGAGGAAAAGAGGGCAGTCATTGAGGCCGTTGAATTTCTGGTCGGGAGGGAGGTAGGGCCTCATTCCCAGCGCCGGGAGAGGAGGGAGAAGCGTTGGCCGTTGAGATTGAGGTGAGCGGTGAGGAACTCGACGCAGTCAGGAGGAACAGGCGAGAGATAGAGGCGAGATTGAGGGACGTTGAGGGACTTGAAAGAACGCTGAGAGTCCTCAAGCTGAGGATTTTGCTTGAGAGACGGGAAAAACTTCGAAGAAAGCTTGAGGAGATGGAGAAACACTACGAAGAGCTCGTTGAATTCGAGAAAAAAGCCAAGGCCGACAGGGAGTACATGATGAAACTCCGTGAGGAGCTCGGGGAAGAGAACGAAAGGCTCAGGAAGATGCTGGGTGGTGGGGATGAAGATAACGGTGTGGGCAAAGGGAAGGTGGAGAAAGGTTAGCTTCACAATACCCGACGACCTGTGGCGGCAAATAGAAGAAGTGAGCAAAAAGCACGGCTTTCGAATTGAGGAAGCACTTCGGATTATCCTCCTCGATGGATACGTTGACGAGGAAGTTGATGACGAGGAGCTAAGAAAAATTGAAGAGGAAATAAACGGGCTTGAGGAGAAACTTTACGAGCTCGAAGGCCACTGGTCCCCCTTAAAGTTCAAAACGTACTACTCAGCCATGGACAATCAGAACCTGGCGATAATGCTCTCGGGGATGATAGCCGAGAACAAGAGGTTGAGGAAGATGCTCGGCATGCCGGAAAGGGACTACTCGAAGGTGGAGGAGCTGATACACTATTACATGTCATCCGCGTTCGGTGAGGGAAGTGGGAAGGGTTGAAGAACTTCTACGCGAACTTGAGAAGCTCAGGGAGGAGTACCAAAAAGCTTTAAAGGATGCCGAAATCATGCGGAGGGAGATAGCCCGGCTGAGGGCTGAAAATGAGAGACTCCTCAGGTCACCCAAAGGGGAACAACGTTGATGACGTTAGGGAGCTCTTCGAGCTCTCCCGTGAAATAGCTTCCCTGCGGTTTAAACTCACCACCGTCCTGAACGAAAACTTCTACCTGGCCATGAAGCTCTTTGCACTCTCCTCACGAAACAAACTCCTCGGTGGAAACGGGGCCAAGGAAGAGATCCTCAGGATAGCCGAGAGGTACATGCAGAGGTGATGGCATGAACGCGAAGCTAATAACCCTGGTCGCACTCGGAGGGGCGCTGGGTGCACTCACGAGGTTCTATCTATCGGGACTGCTGCCGGTCTACAGGGACTTTCCTGTGGGAACCCTACTAGTAAACAGCGTGGCCAGCTTCATCCTCGGCTACCTCTATGGGCTGCTCTTCTGGGGAATAGACGTCACGCCCGAGTGGAGGCTCTTCCTTGGGACGGGCTTCTGCGGTGCGCTGAGCACGTTTTCAACATTCTCCTACGAAACGTTCTCGCTCCTCCGCGAGAGGGAGTACCTCATAGCGGGCCTAAACGTGCTGGCAAACGTTTTTGTAACCATCGGCTTAGTCTTCCTTGGCTTCATTGTGGCAAGGAGGTGATTGCATGGTTGAGGTTGAGCACTGGAACACCCTCAGGCTGAAAATATACATCGGCGAAAACGACCGCTGGAAGGGGAAGCCCCTCTACAAAGCGATAGTTGAAAAGCTCCGCGAGATGGGCATAGCCGGGGCGACGGTTTACAGGGGCATCTACGGCTTCGGAAAGAAG
This sequence comes from Thermococcus prieurii, assembly GCF_054657655.1. NCBI lineage: Archaea > Methanobacteriati > Methanobacteriota > Thermococci > Thermococcales > Thermococcaceae > Thermococcus > Thermococcus prieurii. The sequence goes on from NZ_BAAHYH010000002.1 coordinate 204,827, forward strand.
AGTCACATACACTCGAGCGACGTCATGCGCCTCTCGGCGGACCTGCCCATCGTGATTGAGGTCGTGGACAGGGGGTTCAAGATAGAGAAAGCGATATGTGAAATCAAGCCGATGATTAAGGACGGCATGATAACCGTTGAGCCCACCCTCGTCGTGTGGGTCGGAACGAAGGAGGAAGTTAAGAAGTTCGAAGAGGACGCGGTTCATGAGGAATAGTACAACCAAAATCCAATAACTTAATAAAGCCTTAACTCGACTTTCTCACAAACTAACGTTACAGTAACCCCTGAGAGGGGATAGAGATGATGTCGCTTGAGTTCGAAGTTCCCGTGAAGAGGCTCAACGACGTTATGGGGGTAATCCTCAGGGAGGACGCCAAGCTCCAGTGGGTGTACTATCGTGACGATGCGAAGAGCGTCGTCGTGAGGACGACCATCTCAAAGGGAACGCTTGAAAGGTTTCTGCTCAGACTGGCGTCGGTGGTGGAGCTTCCGGTTGAGGTCACGATAGTGGAGGAGAAAACCGGGGCGAGGTTGATTCACGAGGCGTTTCTCCTAAGGGTGGACGTCTCAACGGGCTCATACCCAGTCGTCGTGCTCCTGTTCTACAACGTCAGCAAGTTCTACCCAGACACTATAATAGTTGGCACCTCCGCGGACGCCCCACAGGAGCTCATAGACACCGTGCTCAAATTAACGATTGGTAAAGTGAACCTCCTCAAAACCGAGAAGGTCAGAAGCTCAATCGTTGATGGGGGACTCTTCATCCAGCTCAGGGCGAACGTTCCGAACTCATCGGGGAAGGAGATAGCCCTCGTTTAACTCGACAACTTCTTAACCTCCCCTCCCAACTCTTCTCGGTGGTTCCGATGCTTCACCACGTTAGGCTGATTTACGCGACCAAGAGCCGGAAGCTCGTCGGCAAGAAAATCGTTCTCGCGATTCCGGGCAGTATAGCCGCTGTCGAGTGCGTCAAGCTGGCAAGGGAGCTCATAAGACACGGCGCGGAAGTGCACGCGGTGATGAGCGAGAACGCTCAAAAAATAATCCACCCCTACGCGATGGAGTTCGCCACCGGAAACCCCGTCGTGACCGAGATTACTGGCTTCATAGAGCACGTCGAGCTGGCCGGAGACCACGAGAACAAGGCCGACCTGGTTCTCGTCTGTCCCGCGACCGCGAACACCATAGGCAAGATAGCCTGTGGCATAGACGACACACCCGTCACGACCGTTGTAACCACCGCCTTCGCCCACACCCCGATTATGATAGCCCCGGCGATGCACTCCAGCATGTACGAGCACCCGATAGTCGTTGAGAACATCGAGAAGCTCAAAAAGCTGGGCGTCGAGTTTATCGGCCCCCGCTTCGAGGAGGGCAAGGCGAAGGTCGCGACGACCGACGAAATAGTTTACCGCGTCATCAGGAAGCTCCACCCCAAGAGCCTCGCGGGGAAGCGCGTTCTCGTCACGGCAGGCGCGACGAGGGAGTACATAGACCCGATTCGCTACATCACCAACGCGAGCAGCGGCAGAATGGGCGTTGCAATAGCCGAAGAGGCGGACTTCAGGGGGGCGGAGGTCACGCTCATCAGGACGAAGGGGAGCGTCCCGAGCTTCGTCGAGAACCAGATTGAGGTGGAAACTGTTGAGGAGATGCTTGAGGCTATAGAAAACGAGCTGAAGGCGAAGAAATACGACGTCGTCGTCTTAGCCGCGGCGGTCAGCGACTTTAGGGTTAAAAACCGGGCGGGCGAAAAAATCAAGAGCGGCAGGAGTTTAACCCTTGAACTCGAGCCGACGCCTAAGATAATAGACCGCGTTAAAGAGCTTCAGCCAGACGTATTCCTCGTGGGCTTCAAGGCCGAGACGGGCGAGGAAAGGCTCATCGAGGAAGCCAGAAAGCAGATTGAGCGCGCGGGGAGCGACCTCGTCGTTGCGAATACACTCAGTGCCTTCGGAAGCGAGGAGAACGAGGTCCTTCTCGTTACCCGCGATGGTGTTAAGAAGCTCCCGAGAATGGACAAGCGCGAGCTGGCAGAGAGGCTCTGGGACGAGGTTGAGCGCCTTATCTAACCCGAACCTTTTTAAGTCCTTTTTCCCATCTTTCTTGATAAAACTTCGTATGGAGGTCGTTGGTATGGTGAACCTAAACCAGGCGCTCCCCTACGTTGGGGTGACGCCGTTTCAGCTGATTTCTGCCCTCGCGATTCTCATCGTGGGTTACGTCATTGCGAGAGCCGTCGTTGGGGCCTTCAAACGGGCCCTCAGAAAGACCAAGCTCCCGCCGCTGGTCGTCGAGTTCCTCGGCAGGTTTCTGGCCATTGGCCTCTACCTGATAGTCCTCATCGTGGCCCTCGGGGCCGTTGGGGTCTCGGTGTCGCCGGTAATCCTCGGTCTGTCGGCGGTGATAGGCCTAATCCTCGGCTTCGGCCTGCAGGACACGCTTACGAACCTCGCGGCTGGTGTCTGGCTCGCCGCGCTGAGGCCCGTTGACATAGGGGAGGTAGTGGAGGTCGCTGGCAAAACTGGCAAGGTCAACAACATCGGCCTGATGGGAACCGAACTCCTGACTCCGGACAACAAGCTGATAACGATTCCCAACAAGCTCGTCTGGGGGAGCGTCATAACCAACTACACACGGATGCCCACGAGGAGGGTGGACGTTGACATAGGCGTCGCCTACGGAACCGACCTTGACAGGGCTATAAAGCTCGCGATGGACCTCATGAAGGGCCACCCGAAGGTTCTCAATGAGCCGGAACCGAGCGTCGTCATAACGGCCCTCGCGGACTCCTCTATAAACCTCCAGCTCAGAGCATGGGCGAAGACCGAGGACTACTGGGCCGTTAAGGGCGACCTCACGAGGGGAATCTACGAGCTCTACACCCGGGAGGGCATAGAGATTCCGTTCCCGCAGCTCGACGTCCACTTGAAGAACGAATGATTTTCGTATTTTTCCTCCTTTTCCCGCAGTTTGTGTGCGGGTCCCTTCTCAAACCTTTCGTTTTAAACCAAAAGGTTCATATCAAACCCGGGTTACTACCTCTGGTGAAGCCGGATGAAGAGGATAGGCCTTATAGGAGGAACAACCCCGGAGTCAACCTGCTATTATTACAGGAAGTACCTCGAGGTCAGCAGGGAGCGCTTCGAGCCCAACGTTTATCCCGAGCTGATAATCTACTCTATAAACTTCAAGGAGTTCGTGGACAACCCGAGGGGCTGGGAGGGCAGGAAGGAGATACTCATCAACGCGGCGAAGGCCCTTGAGAGAGCCGGTGCGGAGATAATAGCCCTGACGGCAAACACCCCCCACATAGTCTTTCCCGACGTCCAGAATGCGATTGACACGCCGATGGTCAGCATAATAGATGCACTCATCGAGGAGATGAGGGAGAGGGGAGTTAAGAGGGCCCTCCTCCTTGGAACGAAGACGACCATGACCGCGGACTTCTACAAGAACGCCCTCCGCGAGGCCGGCTTCGAAGTCCTGACGCCGAACGCGGAGGAAATCGAGGAGGTTGAGAGGATAATCAAGGAGGAGCTCGCCCTCGGCAACTTCGCGAGCAGGGACTGGATAATAGACCTAATCAACCGTTATATCAAAGAACAGGACATCGAAGGGGTCATCCTCGGTTGCACGGAGCTCCCGCTCATCGTCAAGGCCGGAGACGTCGATGCTGAAGTTTTTGACACCGTCGACATTCATATGCGCAAGCTCATCGACCTCGCGAGCGAGTGATTTTTAAGGCCCTCCTCTCCCCTTTTCCCCGGGTGAGAGAATGGAAATCCGTGAGTTTCAGGAGATGATTAAGGAAATCTACTTCCACAAGGACTCAAAGAGGGGCGTTGATAGGACCTTCCTCTGGTTCGTCGAGGAGGTCGGCGAGCTAAGCGAGGCGATAAGGAAGAACGACCGCGGGGCAATGGAGGAAGAATTTGCCGACGTTCTGGCGTGGCTCGCGAGTCTGGCGAACCTTCTCGGCGTTGATTTGGGGGAAGCGGCTAAGAAGAAGTACCCCGGCGTCTGCCCCTACTGCGGGAAGAAACCGTGCGAGTGCGAGGAGAAGTTCTGACTCATATGTCTTTTTTTAGGGCTGTTCCGGCTCCGAGCAGGAGGAAACCGAGGGACAGCAGAACGAGACCCTCCACTATCCCAACGCGCCCGTAGAGCCAGCCGGCCAAGGCGTTTAGACCTCCGTTCAGCGTTGCAGTGAACAGGGAGTAGAACGAACCTATGGTGGCCCTCTTCTCGTCCGGAATTGCCCTCTGAAAGCGTCTCTGCCACTCTTTGAACGCCTGGGCAAAGAAGAGACTCCCAAGAACCAGCGTGAGGAAGCCGAGGTAGCCGTTCAGCCCCGCGAGGAGGGTTAAAGATGGAATCAACACGGGGGACCACCGGCAGATGACGGCCCTGCCCTTTTCTCCAAAGTCAACGTACCACGAGATTCCGCTTATCAGGGTGTAGCCTGCGGAAATCCACGAGATAGCCATGACGGAAGCGATGACGCCGTAGAAGTAAAGTTGCATGAAGGACGTAAATGCAGTAAGAGGGAGCCCGATGAGGTTCGCGTAGAGGAAGAGCCAGAGGACTTCGGGGGAGTTTCTGACGAAGCAGAGGCTTTCGAGCAGGTGCCTACCGTAGGAAGTTCCGCTTCTCGCGGTGTCCGCCGGAACCGTGGCGAGGATTAGCGCCGAGAGGAGCGCGAAGGGGGCGCTTAGGAGAACGGCGGAGCGCATGCCGAGGGAGTGCGCGATGAAACCTCCGCCAACGGCCCCGACGAAGCCTCCGACCATCTCGAACGACCTCAACCTTCCATAAACCTTCGGGTACTCGCCCTCCCTTCCGTCTCTGGAAAGGAGTTCGTAGAGCCAGCCGGTTTCCGCGCCGGTTAGGAACGCGACCGCGAGCGAATTGAGGAGGGTTGCGATGAGAACGCCTGTAAAGGAGTGCGCGAGGTAGAGGAGGAGTGTCCCGGGAACCAGCAGAAGTTTAGAGAGCAGGACGCTCGCCTTCTTCGAGATTTTGTCTGCCACGATTCCTGTCGGAACCTCAAGCAGGGCAACGAGAACGAGCGAGAGGCCAATGAGGAAGCCAATCTGACCGTCGGTGAGGTCGATGCTCCGAAGGTAGATTAGGTAGAAGCCCGAGTAGAACGTCATATGAAGGAGGCTTGATAGGTAGAACCGCCCCACGTAGTCCATGGTTAAAGGTGCGGGTTTTTTCATTAAACGTTTTCGTTGCTTTATTCGTAAACGTTCTCCCGCTTTCCAGGCACCTCAAAGACCGAGCTCCTTCTTAGCCTCTTCCCAGGGAATCCCGTTTTCAAGGGTCTCTTTGGAGGGTTTCTCAAGTTCTCTGAGTTCCTCCTCGCTAACTTCCTCCGCTTCAAGCTTTTTCGTTTTCAGATGTATCCCTCTGCCCATTTCCACCCCTAATCTTCCCCTGTCATGGGAGACTTAAACTTTCCCTTCATTTCGACCACTATCTGAACGAAAAGACTTTTATACTCCCCCGTGAACTATTCTATGCAGTAATCCGAGGTGATGTGCATGGAGCTTTTGGAGTTCGCGGTCGAGAAGGCCCTTGAGCTTGGCGCTTCCTACGCCGAGGCCCGCTACGAGGAGAAGAGCGGGACTCATCTGGCCATGAAGAACGGTTCTCCCGAGGGAATGGGCATCGAGGCCGACAGGGGAATAGGGATAAGGGTTCTCGCCAACGGCGGAATGGGGTTCGCGAGCACGAACGTTCTAACTAAGGAAAGCGTCGCCGAGGCCGTTAAGAGGGCCGTCAAGCTGGCGAAGGCGGCTTCCCAGGTCAGAAACGAGCCGGTTGAGTTCAGCGATGAGGACTTCCACCGCGTTTCCTACAAGGTCAAGATGAAGAAGGACTTCAGGGACATTTCCCCGGAGGAGAAGCTCGAAATCCTGAGGAAAATTGAGGAGGAGGTTAAAGCCACCGGCGTCAACGTGCCGATGCGCTATTTAATGTACTCCGACCAGCTCTGGAAGAAGGTCTTCGTCAACAGCGAAGGCGCCTACGTGAAGAGCAAAATCCCGCGCGTTTCCGTTGTCTACAACCTCGTCGTCTTCGAGAACGGTCAGATGGAGCAGGCCCCCTTCGTCCAGAGGGCCTTCTCCGGCGGTTTCGAGCTCATCGAGAAGGACGAGCCATGGAACTGGGCGGTCAAGGACGTCAAAGCCCTGAAGAGGCTCATCACGGAGGGCAAGAAGCCACCGGAAGGAAGGGTTGACCTCGTCATAAGCCCAGAGGTCGCTGGCATAGCGGTTCATGAGAGCGTCGGGCATCCCTACGAGTCTGACAGGATTTTCGGCAGGGAAGCCGCTCAAGCTGGAGAGAGCTTTGTCAAGCCAGACATGCTCGGCGAGAGAATCGGGAGCGAGGTAGTCACCGTCATAGACGACCCGACGATTCCGAACAGCTGGGGCTTCTATCTCTACGACGACGAGGGCGTAAAGGCGAGACCGCGCTACCTGATTAGGAACGGAATCATAACCGAGTTCCTAACCAACAGGGAGTACGCGGCAAAGCTCGGCCAGCGCTCGAACGCGGCCGCGAGGGCAATAAACTACAACCGCGAGCCGATAGTGAGAATGGCCAATACCTACCTCGCGCCCGGTGACCACTCCTTTGAGGACCTGATTGAGGACATAAAGCTCGGCGTCTACATGGTGTCCTTCAACGAGTGGAACATAGACGACAGACGCTACCAGCAGAGGTACATCGGCAGGGAAGCCTATCTCATCGAGAACGGCGAGATAAAGCACCCCGTCAGGAGGCCAATCCTTGAGATAACCACGAGAGCTTTGTGGAGCAGTGTTGACGCCGTTGGTAAAGACGTCGAGTTCTACCCCGGAACCTGTGGCAAGGGCGAGCCTGGACAGGGTGTCCCCGTCTGGATGGGTGGAGCGCACGCGAGGCTTAGGGACATACCTCTGAGGAGGCCGTGAGGTGGTGGCGATGTTCGAGCTTAATGAGTTCATACTCAAAAAAGCTGAAGAGCTTGGCTTCGGCGACGTCGTCGTTCTGAGCTACGAAACGAACAGGAGGCAGGTGCGCTTTGCTAACAACGAGATTACCGTTGCCAAGCACTGGCACGAGAGGAAGGTGGAACTCTTCGTCGAGAAGGACAAGCGCATCGCCACAACCACGATAACCGAGCTGAGCGAGGAGAACGTCGAGCGGGTTCTGAAGACCCTCAAGAAGAACATCGAGAACCTCTCGCCCAAGGAGGACTACTACGGCATCGCCGAGGGGCCGTTCCAGTATAAAGACATCCCAGAGACCTTCGATAAGGCGATAGTTGAGCTCGACGAGCCGAACGACTACGTCGAGATTGCCATAAACACCGCCCTGAGCGAGGGGGCGAAGCGCGTGGCAGGGGTTCTCTACACCGACCACAACAGGCTTTACCTGACCACGAGCAACGGGGTTGAGGCCTTCGACGAGGGAACGGGGATAGAGATAAGCGTTCGCGCTTTTGTGGGCGACCTTGAGAGCGGACACGGGACGTGCTCCGCGAGGGTTCTCAAGAAGTTCGACCCTGAGCTTGCCGGAAGGAAGGCCGGCGAGATTGCCCACATGGCCAAGGACCCGGTTCAGGGGCCCGAGGGGAGGTTCGACGTCATCTTCGACCCGCTCGCCTTCGCGAACCTTCTCAGCTACATGGGCTTCATGCTCTCAGCTTATGCAGCGGAGGCGGGCTTCTCGTTCCTGGCCGGAAAGCTGGGTCAGAAGGTCGCGAGCGAGCTGGTAACGCTCAAGGATATAGGCAACCTCCCCAACGGCTACGGCACAAGGAAGTTCGACGACGAGGGCGTTCCGACGAGGGAAACCACCGTCATAGAGAACGGGACATTCAAGACGTTCCTCCTCAACACGAGCCTCGCCAAGAAGTACGGAACCGAGACAACCGCCAACGCCGGCTTGGTAATGCCGAGGCCCTGGAACCTCGTCCTCGAACCGGGCGACTACTCCAAGGCTGAGCTGTTCAGCGAGGTTAAGCGGGGCATCTACATCACCAACGTCTGGTACACCAGATTCCAGAACTACGTGACCGGCGACTTCTCGACGATACCGCGCGACGGAATCTTCCTGGTCGAGAACGGCGAGTTCAAGCCGATACGGAACATCCGCGTCAGCGACAACCTCGGGAGGATTCTGAGCAACGTGGTCGCTATAGGCAACGAGCCGTTCCAGGTGCACTGGTGGGAGGTTTCGAGACCTGTAATCACGCCCTATGTCCTCGTTAAGGACGTCGGCATAACGAGGGCGACGAAGTGAGCTTCGCCGTCAATTTCCCTATTTTTGGGGTGTCTTTCAGTACACGCTCACCGGTGGCGAGCTTCCATCCATCCAGGCTTTGTGAAGATGTCTGCGGTAGCGGCGGAAGGCTTAAAGTGATAATTGAGATTATCATAACGGTGATTATCACATGGTCAGGTTCGTAGACAGAGAGGAAGAGCTTAAGGCGTTGAGAGAACGGCTCCCAAGCGGGAAATTTGAATTAATCGTTATCTACGGTCGAAGGCGCGTCGGAAAGACCCGTCTCGTCCTCGAAGCGGTGAAAGACGTTCCCCACGTTTACTACCTGGCCGTCGAGGGGGACAACCTGAGGCACTTTCGAGAGACTGCGAGCAGAGTTTTCCCGGAGGTGAGGTACGCCGGGGAGAACTGGGAGAGTTTGCTCCACGCCCTCAGGGGCAGGGTAATCATCATAGATGAGTTTCCCAACCTGATTAAGGAAGACCCGGGGGTTCTGAGCGTCTTCCAGCGGGCGATTGACACCGACCTTGTGAACTCAAAGACGAAGCTCATCCTCCTCGGCTCCTCCGTGGGCATGATGACGGAGAAGGTGCTCAGCTATAAGAGTCCCCTCTACGGAAGGAGGACGGGCTCAATGAAGCTCAAACCCCTGAAGTTCTTCCACCTGCGGGAGTTCTTTCCCCGCGCAAGCTGGGAGGAGCTCGTAGAGGTCTACGGCATGACCGATGGTATTCCATTCTACATAACGCAGGTCCGGCTGCCCTTCTGGAAGTGGCTTGACCGGGAGCTGAGAAACCCCGTGAGCTTCTTCCGCGACGAGGTGGATTTCCTGCTGAGGTACGAGTTCACGGAGACGAGGACCTACAGGCGAATCCTTGAGGCGATAGCCCTCGGCAGAACGACACCCAAGGAGATAAGGGACTTCATCGGAATGAGGCACTCCGACATAACACCCTACTTGAGGAACTTAATCGAAACTGGACTCGTCGTCAGGGAGGTTCCGGTAACCGAAAAACCGAACTCGAAGAGGGGCCGCTACTACGTGGCCGACAACTTCCTCGCCTTCTGGTTCCGCTTCGTCCATCCAAACCTCTCGGCCATCGAGGAGGGGGTCTTTGACGTTGAGGAGATTAAGCGGGACTACGACCATTACCTCGGTCCGGTGTTTGAGAAAGTTGCCAAGCAGTTCCTTATCGAGCTGAACAGGGCAGGAGAACTTCCCCTCAGATTCACGAGGATTGGCAGGTGGTGGAGAAAAGGAGAGGAGATTGACTTCGTCGCTTTGAATGAGAGGGAGAAGAAGGCGCTCTTCATCGAGGTTAAGTGGAAGAGCCTCAGTGAAAGGGAGGCCAGAGGGATTTTGAAGGATTTGGAGCGGAAGAGTGAGCTCGTAGGACTTGACGGGTGGGAAAAGGGCTACGGGTTGATTGCGAAGAGAGTGGAAGGAAAAGAAGGGCTCAATAATGAAGGCTACCACGTCTGGGATCTGGGGGACTTCAACGCAGTGCTCTGACGTTGGAGGGAAGCATTGGGGGATAATCTCTTTGGAGGGGTTACCTTGAACGGGCGGAAGAAAGTGCTTTTCGGTGAGGTCAGGTGGAAGGAGTCGAACGAGAGGAAAGCAATGGGAATTCTAAAGGACCTTTGAGAGAAAGGCCGAGCTTGTGGGACTGGAAGGTAGGGGGGAGTTACGAGTTGATTGGCAGGCGCATTGAGGGGAGAATCCCTAAAAGTCGAAGACTGATTAGTCTGGGACCTCGAGGATGGGAAAACTAACCGGTCAAAACAGAGGGTGATGCCATGTCCGACCACTTCATCCTGCCCTTTGATGAGCCGATGAGAGCTTTGAGCAACGCTCCTCACAGGGGCGGTCTAACTCTGGCCAGCGGATTCTTCTTCATGAAGGTTCCAAAGAACTACTCCGGCGACTACAAGAGGGATTGCCTTGTCTTCGAGCGAGAGCACAACCTGAAAAACTTCGTCGGCTTCATGACGGCCGCGGACATCGGCAAAGTGCTCGCAATTTCGAGGAGCGGGAGCGTTAAGGCCTACGTTACCGCAGGAATAACCAACCCTGCGATAGCGGGTGAGGAGCCGCCACCGTGGAAACCCGGGACGATAAACATCGCCCTTGTCATCGAAGAAGGCCTGACCATCGGCGCGATGGCCAACGCGATAATGACGGCGACGGAGGCAAAAACCTACACCCTCCTGAGCCTCGGATACAAGGCCACCGGAACGACAAGCGACGGCATCGGGGTTTTTGCCCTCGAGGGCGAAACGGAGTGGGCTGGAACGGCGACGAAGCTCGGCCTCGATATCGGAAGGGCGGTCAGGGAGGCGCTTGAGGAGAGTTTAAGAAAGTGGGAGATGACGAGATGTTGAGACCTCACCGCCAAGCCCTACTAGCTAGAGAAAGATTTAAATACTTCTTCCAGTAGTGCTTCACCGGTGGGGACATTTGCGGCGGTTACTGGTGAACGTCGCGAGAGCAATCGCCATCGGAGCAATCTTCTACTACCTCGTGGGCTCAAGCAGAAGCGTTGCCCTGCTTCCCCTCTACGCCGGCACGACACTTGCGTTAGGATACATCCTCATCAACATCGGCGCGCTTGTTGGGCGGAAGCTACACCTGAAGAAGGCACTCCTCGACGTTGCCCTTCTCTACGCCTTTGCCATTCCCGCGGTTCTCCTCGCGGAGCGCTCCCCGCCAGTCGCCGGGGTTACCGCTGTCTCAGTTCTCGCCCTCGCGCTCATCCACGCAATGGACGCCTTGAAGGGGGAGCGCGCGGGAGAAACGGGAGTGTGATATGTCGTACTTCCAGATACGGAAGGGGTTAAATAAAAGAAGTTCCGAAGGAGCTATAGGTCAAAGAGGGCGTGAAAGCCGAACTCCTGCGAGAACTCACCCCATCTCCATGAGCCTTCTGTACAGCTCCTTGACCTTCGCGCTGACTTCTTTCGGCGAGAAGCCAGCCTTAACGGCCAGCCACGTTGCTCCTCCGGCTCCAACTCCCTCCTTGACGTAGCCCTTTTCGTAGTCCCTCAGTCCCTTGAACTCGCTCTTCGAGAAGTCAAGGTCGGCGGCGTAGGTGATTATCCCGATTTCCTTCGCGGTTTCGAGGAAGGTCGCGCTCCTGTCGTTGGCGACCCACTTGGTCGTTGCAATCATGAACCTGCCTAAATCCTCGCCGAGGGCCTTGAGGAGCGCCGAAACGGCCAGCATCTGCGTTCCGCCGGCCAGAACGATGTCCCTCCTAAAGCCGAGCGCGATGCCGATTACGGTAGCCATCATAGGGTCGCCGAACTGCCTGAGGGCCTCGAGGGGGTTGTCCCTCAGCTGGCCCTTCTCAATTCCCGCCCTCTCGAATGCCTCGGCGATGACCTTCTCCTTGAGGCTCTGAGGATTGTCCGGAGAGGCTGAGGAGGTTCTCGCTTCGTAGCCGAGTGCCCAGAGGACGGCCTGGGCGGTTGTCGTTCCTCCCGGAGTTGATTCTCCGATTACGAGCTCCTTCACCGGCGTCTTGTTCAGCTCCTCGCCGAAGAGCTTGGCACGCTTGATTATATCGCCGAACTCCGGAAGGGCAGGCTCTTTTCTGAAGTCCCGCCCGACGGCGTCGCTGATGTGGACGTGCGGGACGAGCGGGGCAAGATAAGTTCCACCCCTGACGACGAGAACCGGGAAGTCCGCGAGCTCCTTTGCCGCTTTGGTGATTATGGCCGGCGTCGGGTGGCCCTCTGGCGTTACGGGAATCACATCAATCGTCAGGGGCTTCTCGTGGAAGAGGTACTCCGCGTCGGCGACCGGTGTAAGCTTCGTCAGCTCTGGCGTCGCTCCGGCAACGCTTATTCCCGGCACGGTGCTTATCTCGGTGTTGCCCAAGACGAGAAGGAAGAGGCTCTCCATTCCAACCACCGTGGAGTTTTTATCCAGTCCCACTTATAGGCTTTGGGGTTGGAGATGGGAAAGGCTTTGATGGTCCTTGGAACCTCTTCCGGAGCCGGCAAGTCGCTCCTCGTTACGGCCTTATGCAGGATTTTCTCGAACCTCGGCTACGACGTCGTGCCCTTCAAGAGCCAGAACATGAGCCTGAACTCGGCCCCGAGCATCGAGGGTGGCGAGATAAGCAGGGCGCAGTATCTGCAGGCGATAGCGTGCAGGAAAAGGCCGAGCGTGAAGTTTAATCCAATTTTGCTCAAGCCCGAAGGAAATATGAGGAGCCAGGTCGTCTTCATGGGAAAGCCGATTGGGAGCGTTTCGGCAAGGGATTACATGCTCTCGCGAAAGGAAGAACTCTTCAGGAAGGCGATGGCCGTTCTGGACGAGCTGAAGGAGAACCACGACCTCGTCATAATCGAAGGGGCGGGCAGTCCGGTCGAGATTAATCTAAAAGACTACGACATAGCCAACACGCGCGTCATGCTTCACGCAAAGGCGAAGGGAATCATCGTCACTGATATAGACCGAGGGGGAAGCTTCGCGAGCATAGTCGGCACGATGGAGCTTCTGAAACAGGAGGAGAGGGACGCAATAATTGGCTTCGTCTTCAACAAGTTTAGAGGCGACGCTTCCCTCCTAAAGCCGGGCTTTGAGTACCTCGAGAAACGCTACGGGAAGCCGACCCTTGGCGTTATACCCTACGTTGAGCACCGCCTCCCGGAAGGGGACTCCCTGACGGAGTTTCCCAAGGTGAGGGGCGAGCTCCACATCCAGATAATCAAACTTCCCCACATAAGCAACTTCACGGACTTCGAGCCCCTGCACTGGGCGAACGGCGTTGACTATGTGACAAAGCCGGAGGAGCTCAAGGGGGACGTGATAATAATCCCCGGGAGCAAGAACACGGTCGAGGATTTGCTCTGGCTGAGGAGGGAGGGCTTTGAGGACGCGATAATTGAGGCCCACCGCGAGGGTTCCTTTGTAGTCGGAATCTGCGGAGGCTTCCAGATGCTGGGAGAAAAAATCATCGACAATGTCGAATCAAAGCACGGAGCAGTCAGAGGAATCGGCCTCCTTCCGGCTAAGACCGTCTTCGAGAAAACCAAGAGAACGAACCACCTGAGTGCCGAGGTTCTCTGGGAACCTGCTAAAGGAATGGCCGTCGAGGGCTACGAGATACGCTTTGGAAGGAGCGTCTCGGAGAGGCCGTTCTCGGTGATTAGGGCAATCAACGGCGCCAGAGCCTTCGAGCCTGAGGGAGCGATAGGCGAGAGGGCCTTCGGGACTTACCTGCACGGGATATTCCACAACTTCGCCTTCACGGAGCGCTTCCTCAACTTCCTGCGGGCTGAGAAGGGCCTTGAGCCTGTCTCTGTTGAGCGTTGGAGCATCGAGGGGGAAATAGAGAGGTTCGCGGGAGTTGTTGAGAAGAACCTCGACATCGAGAGGATTTTAGAGGAGCTGGGACTCTGAGAGTTCCCTACCCTTATTTTTATGAGCTCTTTTCTCTCTTTTCTAATGAGAAAAGCCGGGAGAAGCATTGCGAATGTGGAGGTAAAAGAAAAGAATACTCCCTCAAAGAAAGGAGAAAAGCAAACCTATGTATCTCTCTCAATTTTCAATGTTATCAAGGATATTGTGGCACTAACAAGGAGGGGGACAAGAATATACTGTGCAAATAAGGCATCATTATCAGTTTTCGGTATACATGTGCAGATAGTCGAGTGTACACTTGCTGTACTAGTAGTACAGTTGCATGTTACTACTGTCTGGACATAAGACGTCGAATAAAGGAATATTCCAACTGTAAGAAGAGCAAAGAATACAACCACCAACCAAAACCGAGTATCTTTATCCATCATGATATCCCCCGTTCTTTGTAGCTATAGCTAGAATAGCCAGAAAATAAGTTAAAAATTTTTCGCTTCTCAAAAATAATCCTCCGGCCTCTCCAGCTCCTTCGGCGGATACCTACTTATCCACCAGAGCTTCAGGCGAATGTATACGTAAAACCCGAGAAAGACCAGCAGGCCAACCACAATTAAAACCACCGCGAAGAGCAGGAAGCCGAGAAGGAACAGCACGGTGAGCGCCAGAAAGATGACGAATGCCACCGCTCCCTTAACCTCGCTCCCCCTCATCTTCCCACCAGCCCCGCTATCCTCTCCGCGAGCTTTAACTCTTCCGGCGTGTTGACGTTCAAAGCGAGCAACGGGTTTCTCAGCTCGAAGAACCGCTCCCCCTCGGTTCCGACGGCGTTCAAGCCAACTATCACGTAGCCCCTGTAAATGACGGGCTTCAGATCCTTTGGAACCAGCTTTAGCGGTAGAACACCTGTAAGGCTCGTTTTCCCGTCAAAGGCTCCTGACATCTGGGCTATATCGCTCGCTTTAACGAAGGGTAAATCCGCGGAGACGCTGATGAACGGCCCGAACTCGCGGAGGAGCCACTTAACGTCCTCAACGTAGCCGTTTCCAGGCGTCTCGACGAAAGGAATTCCCTCGCGGAGACACAGCTTCCTCGTTTTCGGTGCATTTTTTGAGAGGGCGACAACTGCCTCACTAGCTCTCTCGGCCTCACGGTAGACCCTAAGGAGCATCGGCACTCCGCCGACCTTCAGAACTGGCTTTTCCCGCCCCATCCTGCTGGAACGTCCGCCGGCCATGATAACTATCATGGGAACCCCTGGTGAGTGCATACACATCGGCCTCTGCAAAGAACTAAAATTGAAGGGCAAGAAAACTCAAACCGCCCTCCAGAAGGGGTCCTCCTTGGCCTTGACCTTGGCGGTCATCTTGAGGGCCCTCAGGTCGCTCTCATCGAGCTCGTTCTTGAGCTGTTTGAGAAGTATTATGACGTCGTTCTTGGTAAGGTCAACGTAGAGGGTCTCGCCGGGGTGGATGTGCCTGCCAACTATCGCCCCCTCAATCGCTATGGCAACGGCGTCCCCCTTCTTGGCCTCCTGAACGAAGTCGTTCTTGTTCTTGATGGACTTGATGACGCCGACTTTCTCGCCCGTTTCCTTGATGAGGGTCACTCCTGGCCTTATCCTGCCCTCGAGGACCTCGACACCGACTATTGCCGGCTTGCTCCTCCTGAAGACGTAGCGCTCGTCAGGGTAGAGCTTGATGACGCCCGGGAAGGTAACGTTCTTGAGTAGCTCGCGCTTCTTCTTTTCTTCCTCTGCCTTCACCCAGGCCTCGTAGTCCTCTATGAGCTTGTAGATGATGTTCCCTACGAAAATCGGCACACCCTTGGCCTTCGCGACCTCCTCCGCGTCTTCATTAACCTTGACGTTGAAGCCGAGGACGACGCCGTACTTCGGCTCCTCCTCGCGGACGCTTAAAGCCTCCATGACATCGGTCTTGCTGATGTTTCCAACGTCGGCCTTCCTTATTGGAATGCCCTTCTCCTGAAGCTCCTTGCTCAAAGCTTCGAGGCTTCCGAGGGTGTCGGCCTTGACGATGACACCTATTTTACCAGTGCTTATGACGACGCTCTGTATCTGGTTCAGGATTTCCTGCTTGGCCCTCTCTACTTCCTCCTCGCTCCTCGCGGCTATTACCGGTGAACCGGCCAGGGCCTCTTCGAGACCCGGTGCGGCTATCTTCACACCCGCCGCGGCTGTTACCTCGTCAACTTGGTCGAAGCGGAAGCGCGGGTCGCGAATTTCATCAAGGGGCTTGGGCTTAAGGAGCGCGCGGATTTTCGTAACTATCGCCTTGTCCTTTCCGCCGACGACGATTGTGTCGTCCTTCCTCAGCGTTCCGTCGTAGATGATGACGTCTATCGTTGTTCCGAGGCCCAGCTCTTCCCTGACCTCGAGAATCGTTCCGCGCGCCGGTCCCTCGACCTCTATCTTGAGCTTCTGCTCGAGGTACTTCTGGCTGAGACCCGCGATGAGAACGAGCAGTTCAGGAACGCCTATGCCGTATTTGGCCGAAATCGGGACTATCGCCAGCTCCCGGGTGAAGTCCTGAACGCGGTCGAAGCGGTTTGCCTGGAAGCCAAGCTCGTAGAACTTGCCGATGAGCTCCCAGAGCTTGGTTTCGAGCTCCTGAACGGCCCTCTGGTCCTGCTTCTTGATGTTGACCAAAAACGGCTCGTCCTCCTCGACGACCCAGCCCTTTATCCTGTCTATCTTGTTGGCGGCGACTATGAAGGGCGTCCTGTACCTCCTGAGTATCTCGATGCTCTCTATCGTCTGGGGCTGAAAGCCCTCGTTGATGTCAACAACGAGAACGGCTAAATCGGCTAAGCTTCCTCCCCTCGCGCGCAGGCTCGTGAAGGCTTCGTGGCCGGGTGTATCGATGAAGAGCAGGCCCGGAAGCTTTATCTCGCCCTTCCAGAGCTTTATTAGCGGTCCGGCGAGCTGTTTGACGACGTCAATCGGAACCTCCGTCGCTCCGATGTGCTGGGTTATTCCGCCCGCTTCCTTGCCGGCGACGTTCGTCCGCCTAATCCTGTCAAGGAGCGTCGTCTTTCCGTGGTCAACGTGACCGAGAACCGCTATGATGGGCTGTCTAATCCTCTTTGCCATCTTCATCACCTGAGCATAACTCATGGCTGGCCTTTTAAAGGGTTCGGGGGAAGAGAAAAGACACGGAAGGGAGTCACCTTTCAAGGCAGTCCATCGTGTCGAGGTACTCCTTTTTGGCCCGCGCGTGGGTGTGGTAGAACCAGTCCGCCGCTTTACAGTAGCTGTAGAGCTCCTCCGGCTTGAAGTAGAGGCTTATCTCCCTCTCAGCGCTCTCGGGGCTGTCGGAGGCGTGGATAACGTTGTATATCGCATCGCCGACGTCGAGGCCGTAGTCGCCCCTTATGCTTCCGGGCTCAGCGTCCTTCGGGTCGGTCGCGCCGGCCATCTTCCTGACGACGCTTATTGCGTATCTGCCCTCCACGACCATCACGACACTCGGGGCCTTGGTGATGTAGTCTATGAGGGCGTTGAAGAAGGGCTTGCCCCTGTGCTCCTCGTAGTGCTTTTCAGCGAGCTCGCGGTCAATCCATATCATCTTCATTCCGACGATTTTGAGGCCCTTCTTTTCAAAACGGCTTATGATTTCGCCCATGAGGCCCCTGACAACGGCGTCCGGCTTCAGAATAACGAGGGTTCTCTCTATCTGCTTCTCGGCCATCGGCAACACCGCTTATAGAATGGGGTGCGCGGTTAATAGGTTTTTTGGAGCCTTGGTAGAAACAGTTGGAAAGGATTGAAAAGAAAGAAATCACTTCCTCCTCTTGGCTCTCTGAAGGCGAGCCTCCTGGAAGGCCTTGGTCCACTTGAGCTTCCTCGGGTTCCTGCCCATGAAGTAGAGTTTCTCGCACTTACTGGAGCAGAAGAAGAGCACTCTGCCGTCGTTCCTGACGAACATCTTGCCCGTTCCCGGCTCGAACTCCCTTCCGCAGTAGGAGCAGACGTTCCAGCGGGCCATTTTCAACGCCTCCTCCTGATTTCTCTCGCCTCACGCTCGGTCTCCCTGAGGATGACTATGTCGCCGACGCGAACGGGACCCTTAACGTTCCTCCTGATGACGCGACCCTTGTCGCGCCCCTCGAGGATTCTGACCTTGACCTGGGTAACGCCACCGGTGACGCCGGTTCTTCCAACGATTTCGATAACCTCGGCGGGGTAGCCTTCGTCGCTCATACCTCACACCTCGTAAAGACTCGCGGGATGAACCTTAAACCTTTCGTGATAAGGAAGGAAGAGGAGCTCACTTCATGAGCTCCCTAACCTTCGTGGCAATCTCCTCAACGAGCTCGCGGGCCTTGCCGGGCTCGATGATGGCGACGCTCGCGGCCGGAACCTCGATTCCAGCGGCGGCGCCGAGTTCCTTCTTGCTCGGAACGTAGATGTACGGAATCTCCTTCTCCTCACAGAGTGGCGGAAGGTGGGCAACTATCTCCTCGGGGTCAACGTCCTCAGCTATTATAACGAGCTTGGCCTGGCCCCTCTCGACGGCCTTGGTGGTCTCGTTGGTACCCTTCCTTATCCTTCCGGTGTCCCTGGCTATCTCAACGGCCTCAAGGGCCTTCTCGGCAAGCTCCTGGGGAACCTCAAACTTCACGTAGCTCGGCTTCGCCATCTTTCATCCCTCCGAAACCTCATCGTTCATCCGGTTTTGCGAGGGGAGTTTGGGCGAGAATTTAAAAGGGTTTCGCTACGTCATCTTTCTCAGCACGAACTCGCAGTGTTCCGCGCCCATCGCCTCGCACTTGGTCTCCTCTCCTTCCCAGCGCTCGCCCGTGAACTCAGTCAAAAACTGCGCAAGTGAACCCGCGTAATGGGGGTGAAACGGATAGGGATAACCTTTTCCACCCGGGAACAGGTTGGTGCCCCTAGCTATGACAACGGAATCTGAAAGTTCAACGAGTTCGAGCTTTCCTCCCCCTCCTGCCATCGTGAACTTGAAGAGGTCCTCAAGAGCTTCTTCCACGTTCGAGCTGTGCTTCTTTGAGTATTCTCCATAGCCAAGGAACTGCTTTTTGCCCCAAGCGTAGAGCAATTCCTTCCCTTTTTCAGGTCCAAGAAAATCGTAAACGGTTTCTATCAAACTTCTCTCTGCCGGTTCTTCTGTTATCTGGACTCGCACATCCCCAATCCATATGGTCCCATCTTCCTCGGCTTTTAAGTGGGTCTTCAGACCCTCAAGGCTCTGATAGTGTTCCTTCACCGGGTTTATGCCGGCTTTGGTCCTTACGTAAGCAAATTTGGGCTCAAGAACACGGAGGGGCTGGAGGGTCCTTTTGATGGTGATTTTTCCGTTGGATGCCTCGATTATGTAATCAAAAGGTATCAGTATTGCCGCGAGGTCTGAACGCTCAAAGACATCGGAGCACACGGCAACGAACGTCGTCTTGCCAAGGGACTTAACCGAATTGACGAGTCTCACAACAGCCTTTATGTAAATTTTAGGGTTCGATTGGAGGGTGTACTGGGATGTCACATCGTCTATAACCAGGATTTCATAGTTCCTCTTTTGGAGTGCTTCTTTTATTATCGCCGTCGTGATTCCAAGGTCAAGGGGGTTTGGTAGAACATCTTTTCCGGACTGGGTAGCCTGACCGTAAAGGTTGGAGTATCCATCGAGAATCGTGAGAGATTTCCCCATGAATGGTTCGTAATCTATACCGTGGTTTTTTAACTCCTTTAGGAGGGTTGGAGGGGGCTGCCTGAAATCCACGAGAAGGACCCTCTTACCGTCTCGGAGGGCCTGTAAAACTGCCTGGTGCATGAGTATGACGTTATCATACTCTATTGAACCAACGAACGCAACACTTGACTCTTCTTCGACCCCACCACCCAGTATATCATCGAGTTGTCTCACTCCCAGTGATAGCATTTTATCACCATTGGGGGCTTACTGTGCCATCTTATAACCTTTGCGTGTAGTACGATGAACATTAGAAAGGAAACACGAGAGGTTGGAATACAAAATGAAACGTATGCCCAACCTCAGGAGCGGCCAAGCTCATCATCCCGGAGGTCAGGAAATAAAGAAACTCATCACGACATCATGTGATTAGCGGTTCTCCCTATCGTAGCCCCGGTAAAGCTCAAGGCTCCTCCTCGCCCTCGCGCGGGGGATGTGATGGCCCATGAGGGCGACTATCTCGTCGGCTTTGGCCTTCCCGTGGTGGAGCATCTTGCGCTCGGTCTTAATCTTCTCAATCCTGAAGGTGTAGCCCCCGACTTCAACCACCTCGCCGACGGCGAACTCCTCATCTCGAGGAACCTTCACGCGGAAGGACTGCGTGAGTCCCTTTGGCATGTAAACCGACACCTTGATGACCTTTGGATAGGTCAAGCTCTCGCCCCAGAGAGTCACTATCTCGCCGACCTTCGCCCGGTTCACCCTCTTTCCTCCTTCCAGCTCGATTCCGGTAATCCTTACCTCATCCTCCTCGGTCTCAACTATATCGCCGACTCTAATCTCCTCGCCCTCGGGAAGCTCTGCCTCGCTCTTGAAGCTCCTCTCGTGCTTGCTAACGATGAGCGGGACTTTGACGAGCTTCGGAAGCGTCACGTGCCAGACGTT
The DNA here is from genome assembly GCF_054657655.1 of Thermococcus prieurii. Lineage (NCBI taxonomy): Archaea > Methanobacteriati > Methanobacteriota > Thermococci > Thermococcales > Thermococcaceae > Thermococcus > Thermococcus prieurii. The sequence goes on from NZ_BAAHYH010000002.1 coordinate 225,094, forward strand.
ACCGCACTCGTTACAGCGAAGGGTAAGCTCCCTTCCGCGCTCTTTGATGACCTCAACGTCATCGCTACCGCACTCGGGACAGATGAAGTACTCCTCCATGTCTCTCACCGGAGTAGGGAAAAGAGAAGGGGCTTATAAAGGTGCCTAATTAATGGCCCCTATCAGCTCCAAAATCCTAAGGGCATAGTAGGTTTCCTGAAGTCCCCCATAGTAATCTGCCCCTCTATAAAACAGGAAACCTCCATATTTATATTTTAATGAGTGGATAAAGCCTATCAAACTCTGGATATTTTCTGGACAGTGGCCCATATGTGTCAGCGCTTCTACAACTCTATAGGTATTGTAGAGGTCTGGGTAACCCCAACCTCCATCGTGCATTGTTCTTAAGAGATACTGAAGAGTGTCAGTGTCATTGTAGTTGTACCCAAGGGCGTAGAGGAGCATTACTGCATTTGTTGTTTGGTAGAAGATTACTCCAGTTCCATTCTCGATTCCAAACGTTCCATCATCGTTTTTCTTGGAAAGTATCTCCCTAATCAGTTCAGATTTGGTCTTTGGACTTAGCTTAATCCCTATTGAATTTCCAAGCTCTATGAGTGATATCCATCCATCGTCCATCAAAAGGTCCTCCCGTTTATGAGTTAAGTACAATCGTATCAGCCGTATCGTTTCATTTTTTAGGTAGTTCAAGTCATTGGAATCAATTGTGAGGTTAAGCTCTTTATACGTAAAGTAGACGGCGTATAAAGCACCGGGATCATCCTGGCCGTAGGGCCATCTATTGCGGAGAGCGTTTTCAAGATACCCCTCCAGCTTAGTTTTGTTAAGGGGCATTCCTATTTTCTTAGCAACGTAAACAGCCATGTATGTTAATATTGGTCCGCAGGTTTTTTGAAATGGAAAGCCAAAGCCTCCGAGGGGACTCTCCCAACTGTGTATAAAGTCTATTGTTTTTCTGTCGGGTTTTCTGCCAACTGCTACAATAGCTTTCACTGCATAATACGTTCCCTGAAACTCTCCGTAGTTCTTTCCAAAGAGGTTAAAGCCCCCATCGGGCAATTCTTGGGAGATAACGTAATTGTAAATCTCGTTGGAGACAGTGCTATTCAGCAGGTGATACTCCCTGAGTAGTTGGGCTACATGGGCTATGATAAAAAGCGGTGGCCGGTAGCTTATTATTGTCTTTATGTTTCTGGAAAGGTTTTGTATGAACAAGAGGTCTCGGTGGTATCCTCTCAATTTTGTATAGTTGACACCCAATAGTTTTAGGCACTTTGTATAATAGGGAAAGTTAAAGAGAAAGTTCATAAATTGGAGGCCATCATATCCATCTGGCACCGTCAGGTTTTCAAACTGCTCAATACAATATTCCCTTGTCTTGGTGAGACTGCTTAAATTGTATCCAAGGACATGGAGAAGCTCGATGGGTTGTGGAGTAAAGTCCATTCCTTTGTACACAAAAGAACCGTTTCTCTGCTTCATACTTAATATGAAACTTATAATTCTATCTGGATTTTTGGGAGAAGAGTTTAACATTGACAGAGTCATAACACCATAGTAGACTATCCAGAATTTAGGGAAGTCAGCGGTATAATCACTTGTCGTATTTTCAAAAAGATTTCTCTCATTCTCATGAAGCCATTTTATAGTCTGAAGTCTGTTGTATGGGGTTTGGTTAATCATCTTTAGTGCCGTCACAAAGTAGTACGTTGAGACAATGTCGGGGGTTATTGTATCGTCAATTTCAGTGAAACCCCCTTCTGGACACTCGGCAAGATGCAACCTCCGGGAGGTGTAGTTAATCCATGATTCACCAAGAAACGTGGAGAGATTGAGACGCGTTGGGAGACAGCTGAGTTTTGTTGTTGTCCCACTGTTTTCAATAGCGTTGTTTCCATTGCTTCCGCTCCATCCGGTCTTCCAGTATATCCCCAACAAAAAAATTAATAATATTAAAAGAGAAGAAAAGAAAAATTTTCTTTTCAATGTGACTCCCTCCTAACCTTAATAACGTTAGCCCCCTGTATATATTCAGTCCCCCGGGCTTTGCTGAAATAAAATGTCCCGATAGTATGATCCTCCACACGCCATATGCCAAAAAGTGCAGTTGCCTCTATGTTATCAAAGTCTACCCCAGCATAATCAGTGTTGTGAAGTGTTATGCTGTATTTCGTTTCATCGGAAGTTCCCTGAAAATCTATCCCTGGTGGTATTGAGATGTGGACGGAACCCCTAATGGCAACGAACCTCAATTCAACCCCTAGGGTTAAATTCTCTGCCCGATAGTCCTGGGACCACCAGTAGTCGTATGGCTGAATCCAGCAGGCCGCCGAAGAGTATCCGCCTACTGCCACCACGGAAAATTGGTCCTTTTCAATATTCAGAGATGCATATGCAGAGATGTAAACGTCGCCTTGATGTGGTACGCTGAAAGCCTCTCTTTGTTCGTAGTCAGAGCTTGACCCTATCCAATGACTTGATGCTCCTAGTAGTTGTCTGTGTCTGAGAGAAAAGTATCTGTTCACTGCCATGAAAACCTCTTTTCTGTCAAGTCCAGGAGTGTTGGGAATCTGTATTACCCCGTTCTTTGCAATTATTGGAATCTTCTGGTCATGTACATACAGCGTGTATGTGCTGACTCCAAGTTGTTTGCTGTAGCCGGTGGCGCTCACTCCTTGGAACACGGCCACTACCAACAACAGTGTCGTAAACCATACTACTTTCTGTCGCATTTAACCACCTCCAAATGGGTGGTCATTTTAATGTAGCACATTAAAAGTACTTAAAATTTTTGGTTAATTGTAGTACATGCTTAATGTAGTCATTGTTTAGAATATTGTACTATCTATTGGCAAATTTTACATTTTAAAAATTAAAAGCTTAGGTAGACAAAGTTCGCAAAATCATTAAAGCTGGCTCCCTTCCTCAGGGTTCTTAATCTTCAAAAGCGGGCAGACGTCCATGCACTCCCTGCAGTGCGTACAGCGGTTCCAGTCCACCACTATCTTCCTGCTGAGCGGGTCTATGCTCAAAGCCCCCTCTGGGCATTTTCCCACGCAGACGCCGCAGCCGACGCACTCGTAGGCACGCTTGACGAGGTGATAGGCGCTAATCGCTTCCCTCTCGTCGGGGGCCTTTGCTTTCCTCGTCCCCGTGAAGAACTCGGCCTCGCCGGCCCTTACCACATCCCCTTCAACGCTCACCTCGCCAAGTATCGGCGCGACCTGGAGGAGGCGCTTTTTGTTGAGAACTGTGTTGAATTCCAGCTCGTAACCCTCGCCTGTCTCCTCAATTTTAACCTTAACTGGCTCCCACGAGCGCTCCTCGGGAATATCAACGCCAAGCTTCCTCGCTATGGCCTTCTCGCCCTTGCTGAGCTTCTTCCAGCGCCAGAAGCCGTAGGTAATCCACTCCTCTGGAAGGCCGAAGCGCTTCCTCCAGTGCTCCAGCGCCTTCCTCCACTTCTCCCAGAGCTCGGGCTTCTCGCGCTTGAGCCTCTCGAACTCTGCTAAAGAAGCGCTCGGGCAAAGGAAACAGCCTATCCTGTCAAAACCGCGCTCGTAGAGCGGGTTGTAGGGCAGTTTTCTGCTGAAGATGTAGAGCCACACCTCAATTGCGCGCCAGTGGAATATCGGGGAAGCTCCTATCTCGTTGGGCACCCACTCGTTCCTCCACACGCGCGGCTGCTTAAAGCGCTTTATGCTCTCGTATTTCCTCTGGCCGACGAACATGAGCACTCCTTTCGGATAGTTCTCCTTTATAGCGAGGGTTATCGGGCCGAGCTTCGTGACCTTACAGCACCAGCGGTAGTCGCGACCGGGCGGTGAGAAAACGTATAGCGCCCTCCAGAAGGTGTCTTCAGCGTCCGCAACAACGAACTTTATACCCTTCGGCTCAAGCTCCTTCCTCAGCTTCTCCACATATTCTATCGTCTCCGGGAACTCGATTCCGGTGTTGTTGAAGAAGACGGTGAAGTCCCCACCAAACTCCTCCAGGGCCAGCCCGAGAACGGCCAGGCTGTCCTTTCCGCCAGAGAAGGCAACGGCAACGGGTAAGTCCGAGTACCTGCTCGCCACTTTCCGCATGAACTCCCGGCTTTTCATGACCTTCTCCTCGAGCGCTATCGCGTTCGCCCTTAGAACGTCCTCCATCGTTGCCTTTCTTCCCTCGCGGTAGTTGACGCTTTTCTGCCTCTTCGGCTTGACCCCCGTTCCGCGCTCGCCCCGTATTAGGGCCTCGTAGTCCTTCTTCGCTATTCCCGTCGCAAAGACTTCGCCGTCCTCGGAGACGAGAATCACATCGTCGTCCACCCTTATGCTCGGGTCGGCTTCAAGGACACCGACAGCCAAGAGGTTTGCCCCGTTTTTTATCGGCTCGACGGCACCTCTGTCAACTATAACCCACTTCTTCATTCTCTTTCCAAAGCGCTTCCAGAGCGCTATGGCACCTTCAACCTTCAGGCCGGCCTTCCAGCGGAGCTCAACCGGGTCGAACTTGATGTAACCGAAAACGTAGCCGTCCACGATGATTTCGTAGGCATCGTCCTCGCTCGGGAGCTTGTTGAGGAGGACGACCTTTCCGTCGAGGATCTCTCCGACGTCAACGCCAAAGTGCTCCACGAAGACTGACTTTATGAACTCCAGGTCCTTCTCAAAGGCGAACCTCAAATCGCCGGGGGGAGTAATGTTAAGGCGGAATATTCCCTCCTTTCCGTGAACGGCACAGCTATCGCCGATGAGCGGGACGTTGCACTTCTCGCACCAGTTTATGTAAGCCTTTCCAAGGAAAACCGGTCTCCCCATGCTCTCACCTGAGGCTGAAATGGGGAAGGGGTTTATAAACCCGGTGGCGCCCTAAGTTTTACATTGTTGTAAAACTATGGGTGGCAATGAGGGTGACAGAACCCACGCATTCAACAAAGGAACATTCAGAGACTTATTAATCCCACGCTTTAATGGGCAAGACATCGACGCTAAATTGTGTCTATTAGGGATATTTTAGGACTAAAAATGTGACAGTAAGATTTAAGAAGGTCTATAACTAGGGGTAATGGCATGTATGGAGGTGAGCACATGAAGAAGGGCATTGGAGTAGCACTCGCCCTGCTCGTTCTCGCGAGCGTACTTGCAGTTTCAAATCCGGTCAATGCTCAGAACGTCCCGGGGGACAAGCTCAAGATAGTCCAGCTCGCCGCCCAGGGCAGCCTCTTCATGGGTGTTTTCAATCCATCTCCCAACGGGATGACCGACACTTACACGAGCAGGGTCTGGTACTTCCTCAGCGACCCCGCAGTGGTCACCGGTTCGGACGTTCAGTTCCACAACTACCGCTGTGAGCTCGTTGGCATCAAGTACAACGTTCAGGTTCCGGCCGATGCTATAATCTGGAACGGAACCCAGAAGAAGTGGGTCTCCCCCAACACCGGGAAGATAGCCAAGAGCGCCGTCACCTGGAAGTGTGGCCTCGGAACTTGGCAGGACGGCCAGCCAATAACCCTTGCAGACTACCTCTTCAGCTACGCCATGGACTGGGAGTGGAGCTACCAGAACGGCAAGAACGACAAGTACTACGACCAGGCCTGGGCCAACGCACTCCTAACGTCCCTTCCAAAGGTTCTCGGCCTTAAGATTGACAACGTCACCGACAGGTACGTTGAGTACACAATCTACCAGAACTACGTGGTCCCGTACAGCAAGTGGGGAACTGCCGTTGGAAACTACTTCGTTAAGCCCTCATTCCCATGGGAGCTGTTCTACGTCTCGGTTCAGATGGTGGCCAACGGTGTCAACGGCAAGGCGTTTTCCTGGGATACCCAGCCCCAGAACGGGTTCCACCTCGACATGATTGACCCGAACCAAGCCCCATACTTCGCGGCCGAGGCAAAGAAAATACTCGAGAGCGGGAAGCTAATACCCATCTGGCTGGGGAACGAGAGCGAGCTTAACTCCTACCTTCGGATGTGGGGACTTACCCCCGATAAGGCTGGACTCACCCCCGAGCTCGCTAAGAAGGGCTACGAGGGCATAATAAGCTGGACCGAGAAGTACAAGAACGCTATAATAAGCGATGGTCCCTACTACGTTTACAGCTACAACCCGAAGTCCATGACCGTCATCCTCAGACTCGCTGACGACGAGAGGATTGGCTTCCCCGGCGAGGTCAACGGCAAGAAGCTTCCTTGGGAGCCCTACTGGAAAGAGATAGACATCTACGGGACCCTCAACCCCCAGACTGCAATTCTGGCCGTTGCCAAGGGCGACTATGACGTTTACTGGTACGCAATCACCTACAACGAGTTCCAAGGCCTCCTGCAGAAGTACAAAGACAGCCTCAAACCGATTAAGAGCATCGCCGTTTGGTGGAGCCTCAACCTCAACTTCGTGGGCAACGAGAGCACCGGACTCGTTAAAACCCCCTCTGGAATCAAGTTCAACCCGCTTGCCCTTCGCGGCGTCAGGTACGCCCTCAACTGGCTCATCAACAGACAGTACCTCGTCAACCAGATACTTCAGGGAAGCGGCGCCCCCCTCTTCGGCCCCGAAGTCAGCGGACAGGCTGATGCCTACGCGAGGATTGACACGGTTAGACGCGCCCTGGGTCTCACTCCACAGGGTGACGAGCAGTACGCCCTCGACATGATTGACCGCACCATGACAGCCGCGGCCGAGAGGCTCAAGGTCGCTGGTCACAGCCTTGTAAAGAAGGATGGTGTCTGGTACTTTGACGGCAAGCCAGTCACCATAAAGGTCGTTGCCCGCCCCGAAGATAAGAGGCTAGATGAGGGTAAATACGTCGCCCAGGTTCTCGAGAAGGCAGGTTTCAAGGTGGACCTCATAAAGTGGGACAGAACGATAGCCAACAAGAACGTTTACAACCAGGATCCGCACACCCTTCAGTGGCAGGTCTACACCGAGGGTTGGGTCGTTAGGGGAATCCACCCGGTTACCAGCACCGCCACCGACTTCTGGCTCCTCGACTACTACGTTGCCCCCAACATGGGTGCCGGCTACCACAACCCGGTCAAACTCAGACAGGTCGTTGATGCTGTTTCCAACGGCGACCTTAACAAGTTCATAACCTCGCTCGGCCTCACTTACTACAACACCCCCAACAAGCTCAGACCCCTCCTTGACTGGACCGGATACGACTTCGATATGCTCCTCGTTCAGAACACATGGACTAAGAATGACTTCACCGTTAGCATCAGCAACATCAACCAGTTCTGGGACCTCTACAAGCTCGCCTATGCCCTTCACATCTACAACTCCCCAAGGATATACACAGTTGAAACCTGGAGGTTCTTCCTCACAAACAGCAGGGTTAACGTCGCAATGCCTGACCCAATAAGCGGCCTTGGAAGCTTTGTCGCCACGAGGTCGATAACGCCCGCGGGGCAGGGTGGAGCGACATCATCGAACGGGGCCAGTGCCACCAGCACTCAGGCTCCGACGAGCAGCACTACCACTTCGAAGAGCAGCAAGGGCATCTGCGGTCCGGCCGCAATAGTCGGACTCGCAATAATACCGCTCCTCCTCAGGAGAAGGCGCTGAGCTTTCTTTTCTTTTCATTCCCACCGCAACTTTTATAAAACTGCCCCGAAACCTTAGGAGCGAGGGCCCGTAGCCTAGCAGGATAGGGCGCCGGCCTTCTAAGCCGGAGGTCGCGGGTTCGAATCCCGCCGGGCCCGCCAACAAAGCGTTTTTTGACGAATTCACGGAGCAACTGCCGTTTTTCACTGGAGTTAACAACGCACCCAACAAAACCTCCAGTATTGAAGCTCCAAAACCCTCCTCCACAGGAAGACGGTTGTACAACGGTTGTACAACCCCCGGCCCAACCTCCAAAAGCACTACCAAAAAACGCCCACCCAGTTTTGTAATAGTGTATTGGAAACTTCTACCGGCAAGGATTGACGGAAATCGAGCAACCGCATATTCATACTCCCTACGGCCTTTCTTTATGCGAGTTTTAGAAAACTTAACCACCAAAGCCGTGACCTCCAAACCCGTGTTGTACAAAAGTTGTACAAATTCCAGCCTTATAAGGGCTCCGATTTGGGGTCAAAACTTGCGAAACGGGCACACGGGGCAAAAGTAATTTTTTACGCTCCCTCCGGCTTAGAAGTCCGGCGCCCTATCCTGCTAAGGCTACGGCCCCTCGCTCCTAAGGTTTCGGGGCAGGCTTGAATTTTGCGCACGAGACGAGCACAGCGGGGGCTCTCAAAATAGGACTCGGATAACCAGGCAAAAAGAAGAACTTATGTGAAAACAGGGCCTCTTCAGCGGGGCTAAGGTTGCGGGGGCAGAAAAGATTGAAAAAAGCCCTCAAAGCTTCAACTCGCACACGAGAAAATCACTACCGAACCGCTCATCGTGCTCAAAAAACAATTGAACAGGCCAACTATTCCGCTCCCACCCAAGCACATCCTCAAGAGGAGTAACCACCCTCTGAGGGATAGTGAACTGGAACCTCGTCCCCTTATGAATACTCCTGCCCTCCTTATTCACCCCCAGCATCACAACCCTCAAAAGGGTCGCCGTGAACGGAACCTCAACCAGCTTTTTCCTGCCCTTCAGAATCCTCAACTTCACTTCCAGCTCCTCGCTGACCTTCTTATTAAGCCTCGCCGTCAAATCGGGATGAATCTTCCCAACATAAGCATACACCCTGTATGAGTATCTTCCCCAGTCTTCCTGCGACCGTATCAAACGGGCTTCACTTACGCCAACCTTCTTGCTCCGACCCACTACCGACACCACTAAAATCATAGCGTTGTCACCTTAAGCATACCAACCAGTGGTGATGCCCCCCGAGAACGGCCTTCAACCGCAAAGAGAGTCCAAGAACCAACACAGAAAAAGGGGGAGAGAAGATGAAAAAGCCATCACCCACGAGGCACGAGGATGACGCCCAACTTCAAGAGCGGGCCACCCTCAGCATCACTAAAGATGACCCCGCTAACTGAGTCAGGCTCTTCCAAGTTCGCCACGAACTGCGAACTCATCGAGTTCACCGTAGTAGTCTTGTCAAAGCAAAAGACCACACTCTTGTATTCATCAAGCGGGACTGGAATAGTGTAATTGGCCACTATGGTTCCCGAGGACAAGTTCCCAATCTCAATCTTGACATAATACTCGACATCCTGCTTTAGAGTCGTGTTGAGCGGGAAATTGAGCTGGATGCTCGCACCGTCAGTTATGTTCGCTATCGTGAGCGAGTCGTTCACCGAGAGCTGGTAGAGAGTTCCGTTCTTGAGAACCTCGCCACTGGGGCTGAAATACTCCAAAGTCACACTCCGACCGTCAGCGACACCCTGAGCTGGGTAAAAGCCAAACCTGATAATCTCATCGCTCGAATTTACCTGAAAGACTTTCGTTATTGGCTTCGCAATAGGAGATGAAGAGCCCGAGGTTGAGGAGCCCACAGTGTCCTTATCCGCCGTGAGGTAAACAAAGTGGCCACCGATGAACCCCTGGACTTTGCTCTCGTTCTGAACCCTGACCTTCAGGGAAATCTCATACAGATACTCCCTCTTGCCATCGCTCGTGTTTGAAACCTTCACCAGCTTCTCAACCCTTGGGGTTCCAGCAAGCGGAAAGTCCGTCCCGAGCGGAACACTGGAGTTCACCTTCAAAGGCCTGTCCGATATGACGAGGACTGTGGTCTTGTAAACCCCACTTGAAGAGTTGTCGGGCACCATCTTGAGCTCCTGTCCCGGGGCCGCAACGACTTCAAGATGATAAGCAGGCTCATCGTTGGTTCCTATCACCTGGCGGTTCGTCTTGTCGCTGAACATCCCCAGTATGCCGACAACCGAAGCCTTGTAGTGGTAAGTCACGAGGACGGCTACACCAACAAGCAATAGGCCTATTACCAGTTTCTCCACAACTTTCACCACTAATATAGGGGATGAAATTGCTTAAGCCTCCCCGCGTGAGTGGTGAGGCTTAAACGGCCATAGACCAAGACAAGTTATGGGGGGGAGTGTGAGGACCGCAACCCTGAACGAAGCCCTCGTTAGAATTTCAGCGATGATAGCCCTTGAAGCGGCCACCTGCCACCTGGTAGGGGCCGTTGAGGCCTTCAAACTAACGATTCTCGGGGTGGCCTTCGGACTGTTTCTCCTCTGGATGGATATGAAGGGGCCTGTGCCCTTCACAATTTGAAGGGTTAGAGCCCCCTAATCTTACACCCGTTGCGAAGTGGAGAGATGCCAAGCGAGTGAGGCTTTACATAGTTCAGCAGTTTGCCCATACTGAGAACCAAACTTTTCCAAGAAAAATCACTTGGCAGTCAGTCTTCAGTCAGTCAGGTCAGGTAAGTGAGTTGAAGTTGAAGAGTCGGGAAAAGTCTGGGTCGGAGTATGGTCAAACTGCTGAAGTATGTAAAAACCAATTAGGGGAGCCTAATCTTATACCCGTTGCGAAGTGGAACTTCGCCTGCGGGCAACAGGGCAAGAACAGGAAAAGAAGGCCGCAGAGGGCCGTTTGGGTGTTCAACTATATTCTCTGTGGGGACAAACTTGTCCAATCGGGAAGTGGAAACTCAATTGAGTTCGTCAGCGTGAAGCTCAAGGACTATGAGTTTTCTCCTGAACCCATCCCTCTTTTCAACCCTCACCGTTATGGGCCCTGAAGAGGGCAAATTCTTGAGGACCTTCTTAATCAGGGTCAAAAAGCGGGCTGGGATGGAGAGCTGAAAGCGGTAACTGTTCGTGTTCTTCTTGAAGCGGGCCAAATCCACATAACTGACTTTCGCCCCAAAGAGCGTCGTTATGGGCTTATCACTGACCCCGTAAATCCGGAGCTCCACCGGAGTATACTCCCAGTCCGAGCACTTGAAGAGGAAACTTCTCAAGGCAGGCTTCTCCTCTATGGCCGACGGGTAGATGTGGACATCAAACCTCGGGCTGACTGAGGCGCAATCCTGTCTGATATAAAATCGGCCAGTGGTGGCCGTCCCATCATCCTTCGGCCTCTGTTTTCCCATCACCATCACCATAATAATCTTCACCCAAACACCTTAACCTCCCCGCTGTCCTGCGGGGAACCACTTTAAAAGGGGGACTTTGCCCCTTCATCAGTTGAAGACAATTTTGGCATCGAGCCACTTGACGCCTGAAAACTCCGACGACGGCCTGCTCATCAGCAGAGGACACTTCCCTGAACGGCCAAAATCGCAATACCTGCAATACCACGAGTTGGGGCGTAGCGAGGGCTCATCAGCGTTCCACCGCTTCAAAATCTCAGCGAGCTCATAAGCGAAGGCCGTCCGCTCAGGCCCACTGAGATAAAACTCCATCTGGAACGAATTCCTCGGGTGAGCGTTCACCATCCACAAGCGGTCGAACTTCAGAGCGAAGAACTTCATCGAGAAAAAGTCGTGATACCAGAGTTTGCTCAACTGGTCGAACTCGGGCGACTTGTTCTTCCTCTTCAACTCAATACCAAGCTCAAAAGTCAGGCCATCCTCGGAGTAGAACTCAAAGGAGAAATCAACCTCGCTCACGAACCCCTTGAAGCGGGCTTCCTTGAACCCGGGTATCGTGCCCACGAGAAGCCTGTTATGTTGAAACACCACTTTCGTGCCAGTCTTCTCACTGTAAAACTCTGCAAAATCTTCAAGGGCCTCACCAACGAACTCTTCAAGGAGCGAGCCCCTGAACCTGCTCTTTGTGTTCAATCCCTCGGCCCTTCCCCATAGGTATCTTGTGCTCTCACCGTTCCCTGAGCGGGTGGCCTTTGAAAGGGCCGCCTTCACCTTGGAGTAAGCCATAACCTCACACCTGCCGACGAGGCTTATCGGAAGATAGCCATCCTGAACTTTGTGCGTGCTCTTGCGGGCCCTCTTCTCAACCCTATCGGCCAGTCCATCAAGCTCTGATTGGGAAAGCGAGGAGAAATCCGAGGAACGGTGAAGGATGATATTCAAAGCCTGCTCAACAAACTCCGAAACCACACTATTGGGGGACTGGGGGGCTTCCACAGCTCTTACCAGGTAAAATAGTAACAAAATTGCTTAAGCCTCACCAGACACGCGGGGAGGGTTAAAGTGCCTCAGCCCAAGTATTAGTGGTGAAAGCGTGAAACGCCGAGCCAATTCAAGCGACCTGTTGTTTTTACTCCTATTACTCGCCGTAGGATACTGGGCCTACAAGAACGGCTACCTCTCAAACCTCTCCCAGCACACGACACCGGCCACCACTCACAGCCCAAACATAAAACTGCTCCACCCCGACACCGGAGACAAGGCCGTCTTCGAAGGCGGCGGCTACTTCAAAGACCAGAAAACCGTCATCCCAATTGAGGTCGAAGTCTACAACATAAAGCCCGGGGACAGAGTGCTGATGAGCTTCTACAAGACGGCAAACGGCCAATTCTTCTTCGATAAGATAGCCATCCTCAAAGGCGACTTGGGGACCAAAATAGCAGAGGGGCTACACGGGGACACCCTCAACATCCCCGCCCAGGATGTCGTCAAAGAGTTCAACATAAACACGGCTATGAACTACATCCCGATTGACTTCAACTTCAACTACCTCAACAAGCTCGGCCTCTGCAACGCATCCTTTACCACGAAGGCCACCAATACAACCCCCGCAACCACCTACTACGACTGCACCCTCTCCCTCGTCGTCACGACCGAGAAGAAGTGGAGCCTGATAACTGGCGAAAAGATGGACTTCCGCTTCAAGATTAGGTTGCTGACCGCTGACGGTCAGGAATATACCATCTCAAAGGAGCTCCTCATAGACAGCAGGGGCATCGTTGATGCCATCAAAGATGTCTTCTTCTGAAGTGGCCTGTTCTTTTCTATTTTCAATTTCAAAAAAGTGAAAAAAATCAGGTATCAGTGTAGACGAAGAAGTCGCCCTCACGGCTGACTGCACCATCCACCAGGTCGTTTGATGAAAGGACCAAACGGGCCGGGTTCACCCACACCCGTTTTTTCACATCATCAGACAATTTCTTCAACGACGGGTCGAACACCCAGACCAAACCCGAATCTTCCAAATAAGCCCAGAAAAGACGAAAAGCCCCCGCTTCCCGCTCATATTGAAGGGCCCTTACTTCCTTCTTCGAGAGGCCGAAACGGTAGAGGGCCCAATCATCGTTCTGGGCATACAACTTGTAGCCCAATTGGTTGAGCACGGAAGTCAGGTGAAGGTCCTTCAAGTGAGCCTTTATGAGGGCCTTGCTCCCAAACTTCACGCTGGCCTTGTAACGGTAAATATACTTCGTGAAAACCCCCGTTGGGAGCCCATCCTTCCAAGTCGTCACGATGGCCTCACCACCATACAACACAACTGTGCCAGTGATAACCCCGAACTGCGAAGTGGGCAAGTCACCCTCTGGGTAAACTCGAATATAGGCCTCGCCAGTATGCTTGTTCACGAGGATATAACCGGATGCGGGAAAGGCACTTACGACAGTCCACCGAGCAATCGGGTGAAGGGTGCCGACAATAGTCTTTCCCTCTGAAACCGTGAGCGTTACCATCACCGACTCGGAGCCACTCACCTTAACAAGCCAGTGCCCGTCAATATAACTCAAGCCCTCGGCCCTCAAATTGGTCGAACTCCCCATCAAAGCCTCATACTTCCGCACGGTGAGGTTCACCACAAGGTCTTCAATATAGGTCAAGCTCTTATTGGCCAAAACGGCCAAATCCATCATAGTCAAATTATTCTTCCAGTAATCGGGCACCGTGAGGTTCAAATACTCCGCAACCTGCGAGAGCGGGACAATCGGCAAATACGCTTCCTTGATACTCCGATGCTTGACGGTCACTCCATCAGAAACAGACCACTTTTCAGTATGATGGTAAAACCACAGCCTCGGAAACTTATAGTGGAACGGCCCAGTGCTGTAAATATTCGAGAACGAACTGGCGTCATCATAACTGTGGGAATCCCGCTCCACCTCCTGAACGGCCTGCTTGAGAACATAACTCGGGTCATCGGGCTCCACGCTCACCGACGAGTTAGTCGAGTTAGAAGAATTCGATGGGCCTGTGCCGTTGTTATTGCCCGTTGAGTTAGTAGAATTATCCGAAGGCCCTGACGAATTGCCCTCATCATCAAGAGGCTGGCTCTCGATAACGGAAGAGGAAATTGTTCGCCTTATCCCACAGTTGTATCCACTGAACCTCGGAACTCTTGCTGAAATTGAGCTGTCCAGTATACAAAACAGGCCCAACACCACTCGCAAAAACATAAAGGGTCATATTACCAGCATAGAAACTGATGAGCCTCCAAGCCGCTCCCTTCTTCTTAGTGGGGACAATATCCCAACTGAAAGCCGAAGGCGGATAAAGGCGAATCTCCGAAGTATTGTAAAAGATAATCTGAGAAGCGTGAACGAGCACATCCCTGTAAACAAACGCAGGCCCCCTGGGAGTCACCGTCAGCACCCTCTCCTTCAGCCGAGTGATAAAAGTCACACCCCGCCCCCAAAGCTTGATACTTGGGTATTCGTCCTTATATCCCGAAGGCAGTTTTGGGAAACGAATATACGCACAAATCGTGCTCAAATTCGACAAGTTCGCACTTATACTCGCTGGCTTATCGGCCCCATAAATAACCTCAACATAGTGGAAAGAGGACCCAGAATCGGGGACCACCAACACAGTGAAAAAACTCCCAGAACTCCCTGCCCCTGCACTGCCACCAGCAAGTTGGTGAGTCGAAGTCAGCGAGAGGACAGTCGAAGGAGGAATTATGACGGGAACAGGATGGTTGATAGTGTAGGCCGGAACAAACCCCCCGAGGAAGGCGAGCAGGAACGAGAGGACATCAATCATACCACACCCCAAGAATAAAGAGAGGCAAAAAGCCTTAAGCCTCACCACACCAGCGGGGAAGAGAGCAGTCTTCACTTGAGAAGTTCCCAATTCTTCTCTTATTCTCTTTCTCCCCGGGAACACTTGACTTCCTCTCGAAACCCACACACCAGGACAGGAAGGAAGTCAGTCTGTTCTCTATCTTGCAGAGTTTTTTATATAAATAAATAAAAAATCCCTGCAGAACAAACAGAACAGATACCAGATAAACAAGAACGAGGAGAGAGACGAGTAGCTCAACCTGATTCTCGGAGGGTTAAGTTATTTATTTATATAATTAACTTCGGTGAAAGTGTGGGAAGACCGAGGAAGTATAACAATCCCCGATTGATAAGCCTCGTTCTCGAGTCGGACATCTACGATGAGATGATAAGGGCAAAACCTCACTCCATAGGGCTGGGTGATTTTCTCTCACAATTGTTCCTTGAAAAAAGAGAAAAAGCAGAACTCCTTTCTGAGAATATGGCACTAAAAGCGGAAAATAAGGCACTCAAGAAAGAGCTTGCCGAACTGAAGGAGAAACTCGAAAAACTGGAGTCGAGCATCAACTCGGCTAACGACGACCTCTGGGAGAAAGTGAGGGCGCTCATCACAGAGAGAGGAGAAGTCAAAGTCATCGAAGTGCTCAAAGCCCTCGGGCACACGGAGATGGGCGAAGCCCTACAAAGAAGGGCAAGAGAATTCGTGAACGAAGCTCCTGGGCACGGGATAACCGTTTCTCCCACCCCCGATGTTGGGATACTGGGCTGGAAAGTCCAACTAAGCCCCGCAAAGTCCTGAAGAATTCTTTTTCTCTGCTTTTTCAAAAAAGCCACTTAGAAAACAGGAAAGCAAAGCAGGGGAGAGGGGCTCAACCGCCCCACCCACGCTCCAAGTGAACCGAAACCACAGCGTAGTAGCCACCCTCTCCCCCAAAGGGCTCGAGGACAAAAGTGGCGTTCAACGGCAGGCCCTGCACCTTCACCAAACTCACAAGCTCATCATAAAAGTTCTTAGCAGTGAACTTCTTCAAAGCGGATGGCTTGTATTTCGACCCAGGAGCAAGGTTAGGAACATAACCAAACTGGAGAAGGCCGAAACGATGAGCGGTGTCGTTGAGGAACTCCCAACCCTGCCCAACGGACACAGCACGGTCAAGCTGAGGGTTGAACCGACCGGGCTCCGCCGTATCCTTGTAAACAGTATAGTTCAGCACTATCTCGTTCTCAAGTGCAAACTTAACCCGAGCGTTCGCCCAGTTCTGGAACACTTCCTTCTGAGTATACACCTTCCCAGAAGGCGTCTTGCTTTCCTCATACACGGCATACGCTCCGAGGGCCACTATGAGGATAAAGATGACGCCCAAGACCTCCAACAGCTTTTTGATGGCTCCCTTGAAACCTGCCCTACGCTTCAAAGACACCACCACCCAAACAACTGTGAGGAAGTTTTAACGCCTGTGGTGCAAAACTCGAAGTGAAGGACCTCGGAAGAATTGAAGCAACCTGTGAGCTTCATAATCACTCACCCTCCTGTGAAGGCTCGACCGACTCGCCACCATCATCCATCTCGGGCAAATCGCACACCAAATCCTCACTGAACACGCCACTCTCAATACCCGCCTCTATGAAGAGGGCCACGAGCAGAGGGTTCGTAATCCTGATGGGCTCATCAACACCCAAATCCAGCAACTCCCTCCGAATTTGGGCAATATCATCACTCAGAATCACAAGCCCGTTCAGGATATTCATAACGAACAACTCGTCATCATCCCTGAACTGCCCAAAATCCCAGCGAGACGCTATGACATCAGCCTGGGACAAGAGACCGTTCAACTCATCAACCTTGGCCCAGAAAAGGGCCGACCAAGCAACCTGAGGCAGAGCCACCAAGGCCGGAAGAGGCTCATAACCCAGAATCTCAAGGGCAAGAGTGTGCGCCATACCAAGGAGCTCATCCCGACCCTTCGAGCGAACTTCCTCGTCCTCATCATCAAGCCCGAAGTGCTGGCGAATTATCCTTGAAAAGTGCCCCCAACTCCCAGTCCCATCCGTCCTAATCCAGCCCTCGACAAGGGCCTTATCAACATCCCGGTCCTTGAGCACCTCATCAAGCTTCACCACGAGAAACCACCAAGACGACCCTTGGTTTTCCGAACTTTTCAAACTTTCCATCCAGAAAGTGCACCAAAATACCACAAGAAGAGGGAAAACGAAAATCACCCGAGCCATCCCTGCTGGACGCTAACCGTAACTATGGCATAGTAGCCGCCCGAACCTGAAGAAGACGAAGAGCCTGAGCCTGAAGAAATCAAACTCATCTCACTCGGGTCCACAAGCAAAAAGTATTCCGTCAGCGGGAACGCACCAGCCGAAGCATAATCGCTCTTCAACTGCTGATAGAACGCTGAACCTGAGAACGGAAGAGTCGTCGCAGGAACAATACTCCCACCACTTGACGGGAACGCACTGACCTTACCAAAGAAGACCAAGTTATAGTTTTGTGAAGCCGTCTGAAGACCATCCCAACCAGAGCCCGAAGTCAAAATCTGGTCACCAGTCCCACTCTCAGGGTCATACTTACCAGTGTTAGTGGTGTCCTTATAGACGATATAGCTTATTGAAATCTTCGGGTCGGTGAGCTTCGCCTGAACCTCAGCCTTACTGGCCAGGCTGTTAATCGTGTTTTGAGCCGTGCTGACGACCGTGTTAGTCTGACTGTTGCCCTTGTTCATCGTCTTGTAACCGTATTGCAGTATCAGGCCGATGATGGCGATGGCCGCTATAATTTTTAGAATATCGCCTACTTCCACAGGCTTTCACCACTAATATGGGGGGAAAAGCCTTAAGCTTCCCCGCGTGTGGGGTGATGGAAAAGGGACACCCCCGTTTACCCCTTCTACTGTCCCCAGTGTCCCCTTGAAGAATTCTTAGGCTGGAGGCTATATAGGGCAAGAATTCATACATACTATACAATTGTATGTCCACTGTCCCCCAGTGCCCCCTCCAGATTCTGGGTCTGTATGCAATATAGCTTTCAAATTCAAGGGGTAGAGGGGACAGTGGACTTGCAGTTTTTTGAACTTGTTTTTTTTAGAAGGTCCCCTGAAGATGGACTTGACAAAGAGAATCAAAATATTGGGGGGTATCCCAAAAACCCACTGTCCCACTGTCCCCTTGAAGAATTCTTAAGCGAGAGAGCACACAGCCTCAAAATTCGGGGGACACTAAAAATTTTTCGACAAGTGTCCCCATACTGTCTCCCAGTGTCCCCTTTGCGCAATCCTACCACAATATGCGAGCTCGAAAAAACCACTGTCCCAGTGTCCCCTTGGAAAATTTTTGGGTGGGAGTTCACCAGGCTATCGTTTGGATGGGACAGTTAAAGAAATATTGGCAGTGTCCCCATACTGCCCCCAGTGTCCCCAGAAATATGAAAGGCACAGTGTATCTCATATTTTTGTCCCGCTTATGGAGAAGGAGGGAGAAGAAAAAAAGCTTACCAATCGTCTCCCCAGCGTTCTTGGTAAATCATCTTTAGGGCTTCGATGAAGCGTTCGATGGTTTTCTCTTCGTCCCCGATGATGTAGTAGTAGGTCATACTGCCCCGTTTTGTTTTCTTGACGAGGCCGTCTTTTCTGAGGTAGTAAACGACATCGAGGAAGTCTCCTCTTGTCCAGTGGCCCCAGTTGGGGTAGCCTTCTCTGGGCATAATTGTGTTGTAGGCTCTTACGGCGTCATCTATTTTGAGGCGTTTGTGGCCTTCTTCGTCGGTTTCGGTGGTGGCTCCGAGGACGCTGGTGATGACTCTTTTAAGCAGGTCGTCGGGGGGCATCGGTTCGTTCGTGTTTTCCGTTTCGGGGGTTTCCGTTAGTTTGAGTTTGTTTTCGGCCTCTTTTTTGAGGAGTTCTGGAAACTTCTCAAGGAATTTCTTCTTATCGGCAACAAGATAAGTCGGCGTCCCATCAAGCCCCAGCACTTTCTCTATGGCTTTTTCTTTCGCTAACTGTTCCAGGAGGGGTATCATATCTTCTTCTGTCCAGGTGGACCACTTGGGGCCGAAGTGTCTTAGCTTTTCGTTTAGGTGGTTGTAGAGTATGAAGGGGCTCACTATTTTCTTATTGTTTTGTTCTGAGAAGGCGTCAAGGGCATCGGTTAGGGCGTAGCCTATGTCGGTGTCTGTGGGCTCTTTTTCTATGCTTCTTCCTCCCCACTCATCTTCTTCTATCAGGTTTCTTGCGACTTCGGCGTCTATCTGGAGGGCTGTTATTTTTTTGCCGTTGAATTTGTATCTGTCAATCTCAACGAAGCCTGAGTCGAGGGCTTCGAGGGCTTTTTTGAGTTGGTTGAGGCTATTTATTCTTTCGAAGAGGCTCCGTATTTTTTGTCTGTCTCTTTTTCTCCCTTCTTCGAGTTCTACCCTCGTCACATAGAAGTATTCTTTTCCTTTTTTCGTCCTGCTTATGTGTAGGTCGGGGTCTTTGACTATGGCTCTTAGTATGTCTTTTGCGTATATTGTGAGCACAGCGTCGTCGTCTTTGGTGCTTTCAAGTTCTTTTATTAACTCGGGAGCTTTTTCGATAAGTTTGCTGAGGCGTTTTTCAAGGTTTGCGGTGGCTTTTTCCAGTTCGGGTAAGTCCTCAAAGTTCAGTTCTTTGTTTTCTTTTGGGTCTAAGTTCTGGAACTCTTCGAGTGCTTTTTGCAGGAAGTTCCTGAAGCCAATAAGCCCCACAAGTAGTTTCGCCCAGAATTCTGCTCTCCTTCCAGTGACGCTTGGTAGGATACTCCCAACTTTTTCTCCTATTTCGCCTGTTTTTTCGTAGAATAACTTTTTCGGGTGTTTGTAGAAGATGAGGCCGAAGAAATAACTTTTGGGAAAAATCCCTCTTGGGAGGGAGCTTACTAACCCTCTGGGGCAGTTTTCGTCAAATACTTGTTCTTGGACTTCATACTGGAGTACCCTATCCAAAAAGGCCTCGTCATCCCTTTTGGTTTTTATTTTGTAGTTTGAGAGGAATATCAGGCTTGCAGTCCGCTTGTATTTTTTCACTGTTTGGTCGGCGTTTCCTTTTATGTTTGTTGTATTTTTTGTGACATAGGACTTGAGGGAGTCTACGAGTTTTCCGTATGAAAGTTCTGAGAGGTCATCGACGAGAAGTGGGATGGAGCCGACTTTTAGGTTGTAGTCCAGTCTAAAGGTACTTCCCGTGATGTTCACTGCATCGGGGGTTTCTATTCCCCAGGCTTTTTCTGTAAAAATTCTTGCTGAGCTTGTTTTCCCAACTCTTGGTGGCCCATATATCCATATTATCGGCTTATATTCTATGAGTTCGTTTAAGGGTGCTGAGAAACTCGTGCCTGCGAGTAAGAATAATAGTTTATCGTCTTTTATGCAGTTCATAGCGGTTAGGAGCTTTGTCATATTTTTGACTTCTCCTGCGTTTTCATCAATTGTCACGAGGTCATTTAGAATCGCGCCGCTTTTTTGCGTGACGAGCCAGTAATCATCTTCTTTTATAATTTCGAATTCAAAGCTTTCGGAAAGGCTTTCTTCTTGTATGTTATATATGTCCTTTAGGATGGCGGTAATCCCTTGGAATATTTTCTTGAGTTCGTTTGTAGACTGCATAACTGCATATTCTGTCGTGCTAAAATACTTCGCTATCTCAGGGAGTGTTACTCTTTCAAAAGTTTCTTTTTCCCCGCTTTTGCTGATGAAGTCTATTGTATAGTATCTTGTTGGTATGTTTTTGTCTTCTCTTCTTAATACTTCAATCTTTCTTAGCCTAAAGCTTCCGTCAAAAATTGCATCTTCGCCTATTAATTCCCATCTGCCCTCTTCATCGTTGTATCTTGCTATGGACTGTTTCACCTTATCTGTGTAAATTTCGAGGAAACCCACCACTACTCCTTTCCGGGTTATTTTTCTTTGAAATTGTTTTCTGCCTATGAGTCCCCTCGCTTTGACTGCTAATCCTTTTTCTTTCAAAATTTCCCTTGTTTTTTCTATGAGCTCTTCGAGGGTCTTTGCCCCCCGTTCTTTGCTAAGGTTGTTTACACTGCAGAATTGCTCTAACCGTCCACTCCTGTCAATAATTTCCCCGTTCTCTCCCTTCAGGAAGAAGAGGGTTATCGTTGCTGGGTTGTCTTTTTTCAGGGTGTTTTGCAGGCCACCTAACCTGACGGCCTTTTCGTCATCGTCCAAGTTCTCGATAATTTTCTTGAAGAGTTCCTCCACCTGTTTGTCCTCTAATACCGTGTATTTTTTCAGGATGCCAGCCAGTAGCAGTGCAAGGTTTTGTCTTGTCCCTTCTCTGTAATAGGGTTTCCATATCGCCGCAATTTCAAAAGCGACGGTGCTAAAATCATCACTGTATATATCGAACTTCTCATCCGGAGTTTTCTCAGCTTCGTTCACTCTCTGGAGGAGCCCCTCTTTTTCTTTGACAAACTGGAGGAGTTTCTTCTTCTCAGTGACCCCTTCGATGCCCCTCATATCGGAGCCCACAAGTGCTACCGGGTTCTTGTGGTTGTAAGAGCCGACAGTCCTGAATACTCTCGCCAAGTCGCTAACCTGTGTGTCTATGGTTAGAGTAGGCCTCCCCTCCTTGAGTATCTCCCGATGATACTGGGCCAGTGTGACTATCACTTTGCCGTATTCGTTCTCACCCAGTGGCTCATCAAGCAGTATGCGGATGTGAACGCCACGCCCGCTGTTGTAATATACGAACTTGATGCCCGCATCCTTCATCTCCTTTAAGAGCTCCCCGAACTCCCTCTTGAACTCCTCGATGGTGAACGGCTCGTGCCCTTCCTTGTCAATATCCAGCAGGAGAACCCTACTGCTCCCTTTTTGGATGGCTTTGAACGCCTTAAAACAGGCTTTTCCACCGCACTTTTTCAAGCTCGCTTTTTTGCTGTAAGCCCTGATGCTGTTATGCAGGCTCTTTTTGTTCCATATGGCGTCCGTTATGAAGTTTTTCAGCTTCTCATCCCCTCTTGCGATTTGGGAGAGAGAAAAGTGTTTTTCTTCCCAGCGGTCTTTTTTGTTCTTGCATATGCGGACGAGGTAATCGGGGTTGTCCTTGGGGTAGCCTTGCCACTCGAAGTAGAATTGGTTCAGGTAGTCGAGTATCTTCTCGACTTGGATGGTGAGGGCAGTCTTTTTAAGGGGTTTTTTCTCTGTTCTAACTGGGGACTGGTTGGTGGTTTGTGTTGTGGTGGGGGCTTCACTCATCGTTGCTCCCTCCTTTCAGTAATTCTTCTCCGTTTTTGAGGTCGAAGAATTGGGGGTTCAGGATGTTCTTGGGCAGTTTGATGAGGAGGCCGTTCTCGAAGACTTTTACTTGGGCTGAGTGCTTGCCCATAAAGAACAGTCTGCTCACTGAGGCGGGAATCCTGACTCTAAAAGCCCACTGGTTCTCTTTTACTTTCACTCTTATTGGGAGCTGGGTTTTTCCGACGAGGAGAACTGCGAATTTTTCCTCGTCGCACCACTCCCTTAGCTTCTCTTTCTCTTTTTCGGTGAGTTCCCTTTTCCATATAAAGATGTCTCCGTTTCTCTTTGTGGGGTCGCTGTTGTAGTAGGGGAAGTCCTCTCTTTGTTTCGAACAAACTTCTTTTCCGAGCGACACCAGCATAGGCACTTCCGTATATACGGAAGTTGAAAATTGCTTAAGCCTCCTGTCCCAATTCTGGACAAAATTGTCCAGAACAGCACCAGCCTGTGCGTTCATCACTGCCGCGTTTGCTCCCGTTTCGATACTCGTCTGTGTGAGGGTCCCGTTTTTCATCACCTTCACCATAAAGTTTGCCCCGTTGTGCTTTTTTAAAGGCTACCAGTTGAACACCCCTACTTGCCCCTTATTTCCCCCGTGAAAACTTTATAAAACCTAAAATCCCGAAAGAAGGCGTGTCCTCTACTGAAAACTTTATAAAACCTAAAATTGGGGAGATGGTGGAGGTTAAAGATTGGCGGGGATTTGGGCCAGTTCCCCGCTGATGAAGGAGTTTAGTAGGGCCGTTTCGGTTGTTGCTGTTTCTGTGTGGGTTGTTTGGGTTTTCTCTTCTGTTAGGGCGTTTTCTATGGTTTTGAGGATTTTTGGGTAATTCCGTTTTGCTTGCCCGAGGAGGTCGAGGTAGTGGAGGCTGAGGGTGTCTTTTGATATGGAGTGGCCTATGATGAAGCGGATGGCGTCGCTCGGAACTCCCGCCTCGCTGGCTTTGGACACGAACCACTTTCTCAGGTATTTGGGGTAAATTCCGTGCCTGTGGTAGTGTTTCCTTACGGTGTGCTCGCTGACTTTCTCGCCATCGTGTTTGAGGAGTTCTTCTCCTAAGGAGCGGGGCATAAAAGCGTAATAACTCCTCTTCTGCCCCCTTCTCCAGCCGAGTTCGTAAAAGCAGTAGTTTTTCTCACAGTGGAGTTTTTCAGGGTCGAATTCTGTGTAAATTTTTACGGCTTCCGTCAGCCGCAATCCCCCGTATAGTATGAGGTTGAAGGGTATTCTGTATCTTGGAGCGAAGTCATCAACTGCTTTCTTCCACGCTCTAACGCCCTCGTCATCGAGGAGTTTCCAGTCCACGCCACCTTTCTTGAGTTTGCACACTGCCACGAGTTCATCGTGCTCAATCCTGTTCAAAACCCCTCTACTCAACAGGAAGTGGAAGTAGTTTCTCAGGCCTTTCGAGAGGTTTTGCGGGTAGTTTTCTTTCTTGAGGGCCCTTCTCAGGGTTTCCAGAGTTCTCAACCCTTTATGCTCCCAGAAGAACTTATCGAGGCGTCTAAGATATTCCCTGGCCGTTTTCCTTGAGATGCCCTTCTCCTGAGTTAAATACTGGTAGAACTCGTCCCGCCAAGCAGGGAAATCATACCATCCACCCCTACTGTAATTCCTCCGTGAACCACTCTCCCGTGAGTATTCGAGCCCGTAGGGCAGGGGTTCTACTTGCGGTTCCGCCCCTGATGATACTCTTCTCTCTCTGAAATCTTCGGTAACTTCTTCAAAAAAATTATTTACCTCTTCTAAGCCGGAGGTCGCGGGTTCGAATCCCGCCGGGCCCGCCATCAGCCCTTGCTTCGCAAGCGCTGGCGGAAAATGATGTGTCTTTTTGGGGATTGAAGATTTTAGAGCGGGTTTTTCTATTCACTTATTCTTTAGTGAGTGTTTCACTCTCCAAAGGCGCCCTTTGGGCGCCGATAAAAATGTGAAACTGCTTGAAAATGTTTGTCAAGAAGGTTAAACCCATGATTTAAAGTTGCACTTAGTTAGTGCACGACTGGTTTTTGCTTCTTTGGAGGAGAATGGCACTCTTTGGTCAAGCTTTCTTAAAGCTTGCTCGCCTACGCGAAGTTTGACCAAGGCTCGTGATTCTTTTCAAAAACACAACTCTAAGAAGTTTGCATTTTTAAATAATAGTGCTCTCAAGGAATTTCCTTCAAAGGAGCCATTTGGAAGGGGTTTCTCCAGAAAAGCGCTCCTTTGGAGCGCGGTTTTAGTAGAACCCGTGTGAAGGAGTCCTTAGAGTGTGAATTCAAACTTTCAACGGCGGGTTTGACTTTGAAATCCCTTGATAAGGATGCCTTAAAGAAGAATCACAAGCTTTTGGTGGAGCTTTTTCCAAAAGTTTCAGCGCTGGTGGGGAAACTTTTCTGGTGAAAAGTTTCATTAAAGTGAAGCATGCGTTTTAGAAGGGTTTATTTTCGGGTGGGTTTGCTCTCAAACTCGCCGTTCTCGAGCGTGTTTTTTTCCATTAGCGCCCTTTGGGCGCGTTACAAGTTTAAACACCTCCCCCAAGCAGTCATGAGAGTAAACCCAAAACAAGTGAATCGCTTGGGGAGGCATGCGGCTCTTTTGTTGCCTCTTCAGAGGGTTTGGCTCTTTTGGTCAAGCTTTTCCCAAAAGCTTGCTTGGCGAGAGTTTCACTCTGAAAACGGCGTCCGAAGGACGCCAAAAATAAGTTGAAGCTATTTCACTGAGCCCCTTTAATGTTAAACTCGCGTTGAATTTCCCAATTCGAGAATGTACGACTGACTTCTTGCTCTTTGGCAAGAATGACGTTCTTTTCGCCAGCCTTTCTCAAAGGCTGTTGTAAAGCTTGTTCGCTTGCACGATGTTGAGCAAAGCTCGACGCGAGGGACGATAGTCCTGCAGAAGGAGTTCCTTTTTGAAAAGCTTTAAACCCTCAGTGACAGGCATTTTTAAAAACCTCACCACTAACATCCTCCGATGCTCGCTGTCAAAGTTCCCAAGAGAGAGGCCGAGAAAGTGCGGAGGAAGCTCATCGAGCTCGGCGTTCTGGCGAAAGGATACGCCGTCAGGCGGGAGGGTGAGTTCGTACTCTTTCCGGTCACGAGAGAGGTTGAGGGCTTCGAGCTGGTCGAGGCCGAGTTCGAGAGGCTCGAGAGGAGGCCCCACAGCTACCGCGAGGTAGTTGACGTCCCGGATAGTGTTAAACCCCTCCTCCCAAGTTCCTTCGACATAATCGGCGACATCGCGATAATCGAGCTCCCCGAGGAGCTGATGCCTTACGGAAGGACCATCGGTGAGGCAATCCTCAGGGTCCACAGACACATAAGGGCCGTCTTCGCCAAGGGGAGTAAGGTTGAAGGCGAATACCGCATTAGGGAGTTAATTCACCTCGCAGGGGAGAAGAGAACTGAAACCCTCCACCGCGAGAACGGGATAAGGCTCAAGCTCGACGTTGCTAAAGTCTACTTCTCACCCCGCCTCGCCACGGAGAGAATGAGGATTTTCAGGAAGGCAAAGCCGGGCGAGGTTGTCTTCGACATGTTCGCCGGGGTTGGACCGTATTCAATCATCCTCGCGAGGAAGGCGAGGCTCGTCTTTGCCTGTGACTTAAACCCCTGGGCGATTCGCTACCTTGAAGAGAACATCGGGCTGAACAAAGCTTACAACGTCGTTCCAATCCTCGGGGACGTCAGGAAAGTTGCCGGAAAGCTCAGGGCCGACCGCGTTATAATGAACCTGCCCAAGTTCGCGGACCGCTTTCTGAGGGAGGCGATGCTGAGCGTTAGGAGCGGGGGCGTTGTTCACTACTACGGCTTCGGCCCGGAGGAGGACCTGTACTCGGAGCACGAGGCGAGGATTAAAGCCGCTGCGTGGGAGCTGGGCTTCTCGGTCGAGTTCCTTGAGCAGAGGAAAGTCCGCCCCTACGCTCCGAGGCAGTTCAACATCGCGATTGACTTCAGGGTTCGGAAGTGATGTTCTGCGCGGAGAACGGGATTTTAAAAGCGAATGTTTTCCGATAAAACACCCTTAAGGTTAGAAAAACGGAAAGATTGAAAATGACAGAAGGGCCGGTTTACTTCCCCGCTATCTTCACGTTCTCGAACTTTATGAACGGCGTCGTTATGATGTTCATGAAGGGCATTACCGTCTGCTCCCTGCTTACCTCGCTCGCCTGCCTGAGGAGCTCGTAGACGTTTCCGGCGATGAGGAAGACGCTCGAGCCGACGACCTCGCCGTTCTCGATGAGGAAGGCGGGGTTGGCAGTTACGGCAAAGTTTCCGTTGTCCGGGTTGCTGGAGTGTGCGCCCTGGAAGCCGTCCACGAAGTAGCCCCTCTCGATTTCGGCTATCATGTCCTCAAGGGAGCGCTTGCCCCTCTCAATCACAACGTTGTGGAAGCCAATGTTGATTCCGCCGCTTCTTAAATCCCTCTTCCCGTTTCCGGTGCTCTCGGTTCCGTAAACCTTCGCCCAGTAGTTGTCCCAGACGAAGCCCCTGAAGGTTCCGCTCTCAATGAGGACGTTCTTCCTCGTCGGAACGCCCTCGCCGTCCGCTATCACCGGTTCGAGCGACAGCTCGTGGAACGGGTCGTCGTAGAGCGTTATCACGTCGCTTGCAATCTTCTCGCCCACCTTCCCAGCTAAAGGCGTGGTTTCTTTAACGAGCCTCTCACCGCTGAAGGCCGGAAGGAGAGCGTAGCTGAAGAGACCGGCGATTGCCCAAGGACCGAGGATTATCGGAACCTCCTCGTTCCTGCTCGGCTTGACGCTGTAGGCCCACTTGACCTTCTGGACGGCCCTCTCGACGACTCCTTCAACGTCTAGGTTCAAATTCCTCTTCGCGTCGAAGTCGAAGATGCCCGGCGTCACGACTCCCTCTTTCCTGCCGACCAGCTCGACGAAGAAGAACGCCGCGCCGCCCTCCTGGAAGACATCTATTCCGTGGGAGTTCACAACCTGCCTCTCCTCCCAACTGACGCCTCCTTGTCCGCCGGCGACGACGGCATTCGGCTCTTTCTCACGGGCGAGCTTTATTGCTTTGACCATCATCTCGACGAGGGCATCGGGAGAAGCTTCTTTCAGCTCGTAGTTGGGCTTGGGCTTCTCCTTGTATTTCCCCGGCTCTGGCAGGGAGACCCACTTCTCGTCCCTGCTGTTGAGCCTCGCCATCTTCGCGGCCTGCTCTATCGCTTCCTTAACGCGCTTCTCCTCGTCGCTGTCCACTATGGCCAGGCCGAGGCGCTTGTCCTTTATACCGCGGATTATCGTTACCGCCCCGCTCCTCGTCGAGGCCATCGAAATCTCGTTGAGCTCAACGTTGGCGCTAACCTCCCTCGAGCGGTAAACGGCAATCTCAACCTCGTCGAAAAACTTCTCGGCGTAGCGTATGAGGTTCTCCATCGTCACCACCTCACCCGATGAGAATTCCCCCGTCAAACCTCATGTGCGGGCCACCGGAGCTGACGAAGGCGGTCTGTCCCTTTCCGCAGAAGCCGACCTCGAGGCCGAAGTCCTTGCCGACGGCGCTTATCTTCTTGAGGGCCTCTATCGCGACGCCGGTAATCGAGGTGTCCCTTATCGGCTCGGCTATCTCGCCGTTCCTGATGACGTAGCCCTCCTGGATTCCGACCTGGAAGGCGCTGTTGAGCTGAGCCTGTCCACCGCGGAAGTCAACCACGTAGTAGCCGAACTTGATGTCCTCGATGAGCTCCTCGAAGGAGTGGTCGCCCGGCTCGAAGACTGTGTTGCGCATTCTGATTATCGGCGGGTAGCGGTAGCTCTCGGCCCTCGCGTGGCCGTTCGGCTCCATGCCCCACTTCGCCGCGTACTCGCGGTTGAGCATTATCTCCTTCAGGATTCCGTTCTCGATGATGTGAATGTCCTTAACCGGAACCCCTTCGTCGTCGTACTTGTCGTTTCCAAAGCCGCCCTCGACGTAGCGTTCGCTCATCGTGACGTATTCCGGTGCAATCTGCTTGCCTATAAGGTCCTTGAAGGGCGAGTTTATCGTGAGGTCCGCCTCGGCGAGGTGACCGAGGGCTTCGTGGGCGATGATTCCGACGACTATCGGGCCGGCAACGATGGGCCATTCACCGCGCTTCGGGGCAACGCCCTTGAGCTGGCTGTGCATTTTTCTCAGGACCCTCTCGGTGACCTTCTCGTTTGGCTCGATCTCGGTCATGAGCTCCCAGCCATAGTCAACGGCTCCGATGCTGTCCCTAGCCATCGCGAGCTTTCCATCGGCCTTACCGGTGACGTATGTTCCCTGGTAGAGGTAGTTGTAGTCCCACTCTATCCTCGTTCCCTCGTTGGTGAGGAGGATTTTCTTCCCCCCGCCGTCCTCGTAGCGAATCTGAACGCTCTTAACTGCCTTGTCCTCTTTGAGAAGCTTCTCAAGCTCCCTGAGATGGGAAACCTTCTCCTCGATGTCCACTTCCCTCGGCTTGACCTTCATCTTGCTCTTTACGAAGTCCTCGACAGGCTTTATCTCGGCCAGCTGAATTTTCTCCTTCTTCGTCTGAGCGGCCGCTCTGGCGAGCTTGTATGCCTCTTCAATCTTCTTCTCAAGGTTCTCAAGCTCGCTCGTCGAGGCGAAGCCCCAGGCACCGTCCGCCAGAACCCTTATGGCAACGCCCCTGTGGAGTTTCCCTGTAAAGCTCGTGAAGACTCCATCCTTGAGGCCGAGCGTGGTCTTCTTGAGGTCCTCGTAGCGCAGCTCGATATACTCAGCCTTCAGGTTTTCTTCAGCCCACTTAAGGGCCCTTTCAAGTGCCTCCATGGCCATCACCGTTGACGTTTGTCCAAATACCTGTGGGATGAACAACTATAAAAGTCTTTTGAGCCTTTCGATGGGAGTCGAAAGGAAAATATTACGTGGTTATAAAACAAATGTATGACAATATTTATTGCTAATTTTTTTCCGAACGAAAGTGTTATATATGATGAGTGAATAAAATTTAACGCAAGAACCCGTTGGGGGGGTCGATGCGGAGGCATGCATTGTTGGTCATGTTTGTGGTGTCGCTGTTGATTGGAGCCTGCATCCTTGTAAGTGCTACCAGAGTTGCCATGGAAAACGCAACCCAGATTAAACCGACGGATATTCTACCCTGGCTGAACTCCGGAAGGGGCAATACTCATCCTTCAATCAGTGCAGTAACGCCTGGTGGCAGTGGAGGCGGTGATGTACTTGCCGTGATAACATTCATCCCGGACCCGTCTGTCGATTATGACCACACGTCCTACGTTACACAAATACTTTCCCGGCATGGATATCCTGTTTTTGTTTGGAATGCGTGGTCAAGAGGACACGATCAGAATTGCCTCTCAAACATAAGTAGATGCATGGCAGAGTACTATAACGCTGCTCGTAACGCTAAGATTAAGGTGTGGTACTACTATGGACACACTGCCGAATTAAACCATGATAACGAGGTTTCTGGCTTCATACTCCTAGAAACTCCTTCGGGCAACTATGGAGTATCATCAAGGGGGATGTGGGATTTATATTCATATGTTCATGCAGACTTCAGTAGTGCATTAATCTTTGTCTTGGGCTGTGACTCATTTAAGCTCAGACACGGAGCACAGTATCAAGTCTACATTGGGACTGACAAGCCAATTTCACTTAGTGTAATCAAACAGAAGGGAAAGAAGTTCTGGGAAATGCTTGATAAAGGAAAAACTGCGTACGAGGCGATGGAGTCTATCCAACCAAACTGGTGGGAAAAATACATTGAGGGAAAGGCCTCATTCGAGCTTGATGGGGACAAGAATTGGAGGCTTGACTCAGGATGAGATCCTGGAAAAAATACTCATTGGCGATTCTTCTCTTTTTCGCACTTCTTATAGCACTCACAGGTCAGAGAATCTATAACACACCACAGCCAATGAAAGGGACTGAGGTAAAGTTCGCGGGCAAAGTGTATTCAAAATCCCTTGAAGTGCTCGACAACACGGGGTACACCATCCACATTCTCCTGTGCTCACTGGCCGATGAAAACGTGGCTGTCAACATAACACCCCAGAAATGGATAGATGACAGAGCCGCTACCTATGTCCTTCTTCCACCTGGCGCGTATCCGCCGGGATTTCTCGGTGATATCCCCAAGGAAGTGGGGAAGTTTCGTATGGCCAACACCACAATCTCCGACTTCAGCTATGAAAACGGGACGATAAGGTACAGGGGATACCTGAGAAAAGGTGAATGTACAGTTCTGTCCATAAGGACAGTGTTCAGGGAAACGGGTCTCCCGCAGAGGATAGAGGTCAGCGGTCTGGGTGCTAACGAGCTCACACTACCCGATGCCACTCTCGGGGGAGAGAACGGCAGTTATACCCTTAAAATCTCGGTTCCCTGGGATTACGGCAACTGGTCGCTGTCGGTTCTCGTGCCAAGGAGGCTCGGTAGAAACGAGACCTACTGGCTGGAGCTCGAAAGTTACCTGTCCTCGATGCTTAGTGGTCTCCAAAAAGGCATCCAGCCACTGAGCGCACTGAAGAAACCGAGCTCAATGGGCCCGGAGCCGCCCGACAACTACTGCGCCGAGCTCTCCGCCCCGGGAGATTTGGTATACGCCCAGCGCCCCCTTGACTTCTCTGGCCTGTATAGTGATGGGACCTACTATGAGAGCGACTTCTCGGGGAACTCAAGCAGGGAGATAACCCTGAACTTATCCGCAAAAGGTTGCAGTCCAGCGGTGTGGCTCATATTTCGCGGAAAAGCTGAGACCTTTCTGACAGGACCGTTCCTGTCAAGTGTTTTGATTGAGGCCAAAGGCAGAGGTGGCGTTTGGAGTTCGGAAATCGAGGTCGTTGATGACGTTGTTGTGCAACCTTGAACTTTCTGATGGCCTAAAAAGAAAACTTGAAGCGTGCTTGGGAGCAGTTATTTCCGCCACGTTTTTATTTTCCACATCCTATTTCTGCCCATGAAAGCCGAAATCAAAAACCTCATAGACAGGGGCACCTACAGAAAGCTCCCGCTCTTCGAGGGCGAACTGCCCGAAGGCTCGTACGCTCAGATAGTCGAGGTAAAGCCGGGGCAGACTGTTAAGAGGCACTACCACCTCCACCAGTACGAGCTGTTCTACATAATGAGCGGTGAAGCTCGGCTGGGCATCGGCGAGACCGAGTACCTCGCGAGGCCGGGCGACATCTTCCTCGTCAAGCCGAAGACCGTTCACTGGGTAATCAACGAAAAGGATGAACCCTTCAGGCTCTTCGTTGTGAAGCTCAACTACAAAGGCGACGACTCGGTATGGTTGGAAGAGTAAAAAGAAGGGTCAGCCGAAGAGGAAGAGGTTCAGGCTCCTCTTCAGCATCTCCTTTTTGTCGTCGTCAACGAGGGTTTCCGCCGCCTTGAGGAGGTAGTCTATCCTCCTGTAGGGCTTGTAGGCTTCCGGCGCCTCCCTGCCGAGGTCAAGGAGGCTGTAAACGCCAATCATCGCCGACTTGACGGAGTACTCGACGGTGAAGACGCACTCGCCAGGGACCTCAACGTACTGGCCCATGAGGGCGAGGTTTCCGTAGTTCTCGGGCACCACTGGAGGTCTGTCGCCGGGCTTCCTCGGCATGAAGTGGGCGGTTATGTAGGGCATCATCGCAGTCCTGACGTTTATGACGGTCTCGAGGAGCTCGTCCTTCTTATCGAGCCAGCCGAGGTGGTAGAGGAGCTCAAGGAATATCTCCTTCCCCGTGCACTGGCTCATCGGCTTCTTGATGTAGTCGCCCTCCCTGTCCACGAAGAGGCCGTAGCCCCAGATTACGGTTACATCATCCGGCTGGTTCCTGAAGTGGGGTTGCCTGAAGGCCACTATCGACATGAGCCAGGAGGAGTCCTTGAAGGTCACGAGACCGCCTGTTCCGGTTTTGTTGCCGGTGAACTCCTCGAGCATCTTGATGAACTCCTCTCCCTTGAAAGTTATCGTGAAGGACTCCCACTTGGTCTTGTCAATGTCCGAGGCGAACGCATCTGGGTTTCCAAGGGACGGGTCCTTCTTGACGAGGTTCCGCCAGAGCCTCCAGCTGTCGCCTTCGCCCCTGTTGAGAACCGGGGGATGCTCGAAGTCGCCGTAGGTGGAGTTGTCCACCATCGAGCCGAGGGTTATGAAGACAAGGTCCTTCGGGCTGACCTCTATAACCCCCTCGTGCTGGCCCTTCGTGTAGAGCTTGGTGACGTATTTCCTGCCGTCGATTTCTTCGATTTCAACGTCAACTACCTTGGTGCCCATGATGAAGTTGACTCCCCTTTCCTGGAGCCACTTCTGAATCGGGAGGATTATTGAATCGTACTGGTTGTAAGGTGTTCTGAGGACGCCCTCGATTCTGTTCATTCCCGGAACGAGGTGCATGAAGCGGAGCATGTAGCGTCTCATCTCGGCAACGCTGTGCCAGGGCTGGAAAGCGAACATCGTCGCCCAGAAGTACCAGAAGTTGGTTTCGAAGAAGTCCTTGGAGAACCATTGCTCGATTGTTATTCCGCCGAGCTGGTCCTCGGGTGTTATGAGGAGCTCGTTCATCTCGTTGAGGTGCCTGAGGGTTAGTCCGTACTTGGAGAAGTCAACCTTTTTGCCCGGAGTCCCGACGAGCCTGCACTTGGAGGAGCCAACGTATTCCTTGTTGAACTCGACAACCTCGTCGAGGATTGTCTTTTCAGGGTCGTCGAGGGAGGGAATGCTTCCAAGCAAATCCCAGGTCGCTTCGTAGTGCTCCTCAAACATCCTGCCACCGCGGAGGAGGTAGCCGTTCTCAGGGTCTCCAGAGCCGTCCAGACAGCCCCCGTTTACGGGGGTCTTCTCTATGATGTATATGTTCTTTCCTGGCATTCTGGCGTCCCTTATGAGGAAAACCGCCGCCGCGAGGGAGGCTATTCCCCCTCCGACCATGTAGGCCTTCCTCTCCTCGATGTCCGGAACCTTCTTCGGGGTCGTCCTCTTGTAGTTCAGCATATTCCTCACCCAGACATGTCTTGTAGAGACATGTTTGATTTAGACATAGTAGCGAAGTTTAAAAATGTTTCCCAAAAACGTGTAACGGTGGTTTGATGGCTGAGAGAATCATCGGAATCCTCGGCGGGATGGGCCCGCTGGCAACTGCCGAGCTCTTCCGGAGGATAGTTGAGAAAACCCCGGCTAAAAAGGACCAGGAGCACCCACGCATCATCATCTACAACAACCCGAAAATCCCTGACAGAACCGCATACATCCTCGGCAGGGGCGAGGACCCGAGGCCCGAGCTCATAAATAGCGCCAGAAAGCTCGAGAGCTGGGGGGCGGACTTCATAATAATGCCCTGCAACACGGCTCACTTCTTCGCCGAGGACATCCAGAAGGCCATACGGATTCCGCTCGTCAACATGGTCGAGGAAACTGCGGAACGCGTGAAGGAGATGGGCCTCAAGAAGGTGGGCCTTCTCGCAACTGACGGGACGATAAAGGGCCTTGTCTACCACCGCGCACTCCTTAGGAGGGGAATAGCCATCGCGACGCCGGACAGGACCGGGCAGGAGCTCGTAATGGAGGGGATATACCGGGGGGTTAAGGCCGGAAACGTTGCCTACGGGCGGGAACTCCTCCTGCGGGTCGCGAAGAAGCTCGAAAAGAGGGTTGATGGAATAATAGCCGGCTGTACCGAGGTCAGCGTCGCTCTCAAGCCGGACGACCTGAGCGTTCCCCTGATTGACCCGATGGACGTCATAGCCGAGAAATCAGTAAAGCTTGCCCTCGGCCTTGAGGAGCTCAGAGTTCGATGACCATCCCCGAGTGGAGCTTGTGGAAGCGCTCGCCGTAGGCCTCAAGGAAAGTGGTCTCCGCCTTCAGACCGGTGCAGTGCCCGGTGTAGACCTCCTCAACGCCGAGCCTCTGGAATTCCTCGATGGTTCTCCTTATTCTTTCCTCACTCGCCTCAATCAGGTGAAAGCCCCCGATGACTGCCTTAACGTGCTCCTCCCCCGTCAGCCGTATCGCGTGCTTCACTATGCTCACGATTCCCGCGTGACTGCAACCGCTTATAACAACGAGTCCTTCTGGAGTTTTAGCGACGAGGCTCATGTCGTCCCTCAGTTCGTCCCTCACGATCTTTCCGTTCTCGATGGTGTAAACCTCAAGCTCGGCCCTTTCAAAGTCCTCCCTCGCGGTTATTTCGCCGGTTGAGAGGACGTTCTCCGTTATCAGGAGCGGGTCGGCGGTGAGGTAGAGGTCTGCCAGCTTTTCAACCTCCTCCCGCCTGAAGGGAACACCGACCTCGCGGAGGTATGGCTTCGTGATAAAGTGCCTTCTGAAAATCGAGGGGTGCGCTACAACCGGAACGCGCCTTCCGATGGCCTGTAAAATCCCCAAGAGCCCGCCGGTGTGGTCGTAGTGGCAGTGGCTCAGGAAGACGTGGTCTATTGAGGCCGGCCCTATCCCAAGGAGCTTCATGTTGTGGAGCACTGGCTCGGCGCTCTGACCGGCATCGAAGAGAATTCTCCTCCCATCGCCCTCGATGAGGAAGCTGACGCCGTGCTGTGCAAGGAACGGGCTCTCATAGCCCGAGTAGTCCTCGACCAGAACGTAAACCCTCAAGGGAACCACCGGGTATAATGGGCACTGGAGCGTTTATGCCTTTCGGCCGAAACCCCTTAAAACCCTCCCCCCAATTTAGGCCGGTGGGAGGAATGGAGATAGGCGTTGTGGGAAAGCCAAACGTCGGAAAGTCAACTTTCTTCTCGGCGGCGACGCTCGTTGACGTTGATATAGCGAACTACCCTTTCACTACCATCGATGCCAACGTCGGCGTGAGCTATGCCATAGCGGAGCACCCCTGCAAAGAGCTCGGCTGTAAGCCGAACCCTCAGAACTACGAGTACCGCGAGGGGAAGGCCCTGATTCCGATAAAGATGATTGACGTCGCCGGTCTCGTGCCAGGGGCGCACGAGGGACGCGGTCTGGGCAACAAGTTTCTCGACGACCTGAGGATGGCCTCGGCGCTGATTCATGTTATAGATGCCACCGGAAAGACCGACGCAGAGGGCCAGCCGACGGATTACCACGACCCGGTTGAGGACATCGAGTTCCTCGAGAGGGAGATAGACTACTGGATTTACGGAATCCTCAAGAAGGGCTGGGAGAAGTTCGCGAAGAGGATTAAACTCCAGCACATGAAATTAGAGCAGGCAATAGCCGACCACCTTTCCGGGATTGGAGTAACCGAGGAGGACGTCTGGGAAGCGATTCACAAGGTGGGCCTTCCGGGCGACCCTACAAAGTGGAGCGACGAGGACTTGCTCGCATTCGTCCGCGAGCTGAGAAAAATCAACAAGCCAATAATAATAGCCGCCAACAAGGCAGATGCCGCCACAGACGAGCAAATCAGGAGGCTCATCGAGGAGGGAAAGAAGAGGGGTTACATCGTCGTCCCCACCTCGGCCGCCGCGGAGCTGACCCTCAGGAAGGCGGCAAAGGCGGGCTTCATCGAGTACATCCCGGGCTCGAGCGACTTCAAAATCGTCAAGAAGATGAATCCCAAGCAGGAGAAGGCCCTGGAGCTTATCAGGGAGAAGGTCCTTAAGAGGTTCGGCTCGACCGGCGTTCAGGAGGTCATAAACAGAGCGGTCTTTGAGCTCCTCAACCTCATCCCGGTTTACCCGGTTCAGGACGAGAACAAGCTCACCGATCAGTTCGGCAACGTCTTGCCCCACGTCTACCTGCTCCCGAAGGGTTCGACGCCGAGGGATTTGGCGTACAAGGTTCACACCGACCTCGGAAGGACTTTCCTCTACGCAGTGAACGCCAGAACGAAGAGGCGCGTTGGAGAGGACTACGAGCTTGGGTTCAACGACATAATCAAGATAGTTGCGACGGCCAAGTGAGGAACGGGCCTTAGCTGACCTCCTCCCCTGCCAAGGCGAGGGTTCGGCTTAACCCCTCGCCAACGGCAGGGAGGTTTGAGGGGTCTCATTTAGACCCAAGATAACGTGGGCCTTCGACCCCTCTGGGACGGTCTTGCCCCTGTTACCCCTACCTCCTGCAAGAGCAGGAAGGCTCGGGGTTATGGTTTTTACGGCCTTTTTCAAAATATTGAAGGCACCAACTAAGTCCGCATTCATAACAACGCCCCCCCTGTGGCACTTGAATAAACCCCTAACAAAACGAGCATTCTTATGACGTTGGCCACAGAGGGGGCAAACCCGAGATGTGAAAGCCTCGTCAACTACAACAACTTGAATGCCATACTCCTCAGCAACTTCAGTAAGACGTTTAATGAGGTAATTGAATCTCCAAATGTGGGAGAGGATAAAATTCTGCCTTTTGCCCTTACCAGAGTTTCTGGCGATTCCTTTTGGATAGCCAACCACGATTTTAGAAACACCCAAATCGTAGAGCTTCTTAACCGTCTGTCTAACGGCAGTGTTAATGTAGTGCTTGGCTTGTAGTTTCGCTTTATCGTGCATTCTCCTGAGTTTCCTACTCGTTTTAGCTCCAGATTTGTCGATTTTCGACTGGTATTCAGCTATCTTCTTCCTCCAGTAGAAGTCAATGCTTTTAAGTGCTCTTCCATTCACGAGGAAGCTCTCTCCGTTCTCCACGTAAACTGCCATGAGATTGTTTACTCCAAGGTCGATGCCAGCCGAGAGATTTCCTTTATGTTGCCTTGGAATGCTCACCCATTCTTCGCCTTCAAGTTTTTCCTCAACCGTAAAGCTGATGTGGGCATACCATTTACGCTTAACGGGGTCGTAAGTGATTTCCAATCGTCCCTGTTTGCCCCTCAGGTGAATTCGCCCCTTGAACTGGATTTCGAGTTTTCCAAATTTGCCAAGTCTTCTCAATTCAAGAGCATTTCCCTTAACCTGATACTGGTCGTTCCTGAGGAGGATTATGAAGAGTTTTCTACCGTTCTTTTCCCTAATGAATTTCGGTGGTCTTGGCTTGAACCACTCGGGAAGTTCACCCTTCTTTTTCTTTCTGTTGAGTGAGAAGAAACTTCTCCACGCTTCGGCGTTCTTTCTGGCTAATTGCTGGACTGTCGAACCACCAATCCAGTTTTTGAACTCGTGATAAGCCTCTTTTTCCGTTCCATTAAAATCGATTTTGCCGAATTCTTTGAACTGTTTTAGTCTCTGATAGTTGAGTTTGTTCCAGACTATTGCTGTAGCGTAGGCTAACTCAAAGAGAATTTTCTCCTGCTCCTTTGAGGGTTGAAGTTTTACTGTTACTGTTCGCTTCATTTCAAAGTATGGTGTGGTTTTTGGGCTTTAAAAAAGGTTGCTTTCCTGATTAATGGCTAATTTGCAGAATACTCTACCCCGCCCTGAAGGGCGAGGCTTGTGAAAAGAAAGGTCAGCTTTTTTCATCCTTCTTCTCGTTTCTCATGGCTTCTCTCATGAGCTCCTGGTAAAGCCTCGGCTCCACATCGCTTTCGCTCAGGCCGAGGAGCTTTGCAACTTCCCAGATTTTCTTCTTCGCCTCTTCAACGTCATCTGAGATGACCTCTATGTCGAGGAAACCGCCGAGGCCTTCAACGTCGTTGAGCTCAAAGGTGACATCGCCCAGGCGGTAGACGAGTCTCCTCTTCCTCACGACGATGTCTTTCTCGAAGCCGAGGCGCTTGAGAATCTCGACGGTTGTGTCGAAGTCCGAGACCTCGACCTCGAGCTCGTCGAACTCCTCGTTCCTGCCCAAATCCTTGATTTCCTTGTATGTGAGAAAGGCCTTCCCGAGGTTTTCGAGCTTCCTCACGCGGAGGAGCTTTGGAAGGGGTAGGGAGAAATAAACGTCCTCCTGGAGCTCCTCCCTGACAAAGAGGGCCCCAAGGGACTCGATTTTTTGCTTTGCTTCCTCAAAATCAACCCTGAACTTCACCTCAATCTCCATCTCAGACCCTCACGAGGAAACCTATCAAATCCTCGCCTTTGACGAAGTCCTGTAGTGGAATCACTTCCACACGCTTCAGCGTTGGTAGAACCTTTATCGTCTCGTCTATGAACTTGTTGAGTTTATCCTCGCTCTCCTCACCGACCAGCGCGATGACGCTGTCCTTACCGCTCCTCGCGACTGCAAGAACGTTGGGGAGAATGGAGAGTGTTTTCATGATGTAGCTGATGTACTTCTCAAGGAAGTCCTCGATGATTGGCGTCTCGGCCTGAATGTAAATCAGCGCCACTGCCTTTGGACGAAGTGAATCACCTAGGATAATCGTGTACCGCTCGATTACACCTCGTTCCAGGAGCTTTTTGATTCTAAAGTGTATGGTTGATTCTGGCCTATTTAACCTCTCCGCTATCTCGGATATCGTCAGGCGAGCGTCCTCCTTGAGGAGTCTGAGTATTGCCCTATCAAGGTCATCCAACTGTACCATGGGGAATCCCCCAGCGCTGGTAAATATCATGTTTGATTTCCAGAATATCTAAGATTTTGCCGATTATAAAGTTTATTATATCATCCACAGTTTTGGGCTTTGTGTAAAATCCAGGGGATGCTGGCATAACAATTGCGCCTGCCCTGCTTGCCTTAAGCATATTCTCAATGTGAATGGAGTTAAGTGGTGTCTCCCTAATGAGGAGCACGAGCTTTCGTCTTTCCTTCAACGCAACGTCCGCGGTCCTGGTTATCAGGTTATCGGCGTAACCGTTCGCTATCGCTGAAAGAGTCTTCATCGAACAGGGGGCGACCACCATTGCGTCAAAGGGATACGAACCCGATGCCGTGGGAGCGAAGAGGTCGTCCTCTGGGTAATCCGGCTTGAGTTCAACGCCGAGCTCGTGGCGGGCAACCTTTATCCCTGTTTCCGTTGCGAGAAGAATCACCTCGTGGCCAAGTTTCCGAAGAACTTCGGAGAGCCGGGTTCCATAAACTGTTCCACTCGCGCCGGTTATTGCAACCACTACTCTCATGCCACCACCGTTCCGGTTTCCCCGCTACCTTTTTATACCTTTTTGGCCGAAAAACGTTGAGGTACCATGAAGATACCCCCAGTTCTCATTGAGAGCGCCTTTGAGATAGCGAAGAAACTCGGAGCCAAGGCAATTGTAATAATGGAGGAGATTGAGGACGAGAACGTGCCTGCAACTGACCTGCCCGTCGTTCTCGTCGGGTCCTCCTTCGACGTTGAGGACGAGAAAGTGAAGAGGGTGTCCATTCCCCAGAACCTCGACCTCAACAACGTTCTCAACCTCCTCTCCGCGTTTCTCCTGGAGCACAACATCGTAAGTGAGGGAGATTCCTTCGTTTACGTTACCGAGAACTCAATAGGAGTCAAGACTGTCAAGAAAGGAATCTCGGCCATGAAGAGCTTCTTTGCCCAGAACCAAAGCGTCCTTCAGAGGATGCTGGAGATTGCAATCGAGCTCAGCATAGAAGGCAGAGAGGGGACGCCTGTCGGGACGATATTCGTTATCGGCGACACGAGGAGGGTTCTAAAGCACTCACACCAGCTCATTCCAAACCCGTTCAAGGGCCACAAGATAAACGTCCTCGACAGGAACAGTAAAGAGATAATAAAGGAGTTCGCCCAGCTCGACGGTGCGTTCGTCATAAGGGAGGACGGACGGATAGTCTCGGCCGGGAGGTATCTCGAGGTCGAACCTAAGGTAATAGATTTGATGCTCCCGCCTGGCCTGGGAAGCAGGCACATCGCGGCCGCCGGAATAACCAAGCTGACGAAGGCAATGGCCATAAGCCTCTCGGAGAGCGGGACGATAAGGATTTTCAAGAACGGCCTCATGCTCCTCGAGTACAACCCAAGGCTCAGCTATTGAGGGTAAGGATTTTATGTGTTAACGAGTTATTCATGTCGGTGGTCATCATGAGCGACGTTTTTGAGCTGGCGAGGAGGTATCACGACGAGCTTGGGATAAAGGAGCCGAGCCTGGCCACGATGGCGGCCGAGTTCTTCGACGACCTCGGGCTCAAGATGGCCGACTTCCTCAGGAAGGAGGGCTACAACGTCGTGGGCACGAAGTTCATAGACTACGACAAGAGCCTCGTCATGGACGTGACAAAAGGGGATAAGAGCTTCGAGATAACCCTACGGAAGAGCTAACTCCCGTACTCGAAGGTTATCTCCCTCTTTTCCCCGGGCTTCAGGGTCACCGAGAACTCGACGTAGTCGGCCGTCTCGTCGAGGGGCTGAAGGCTGGCGTAGGTCACCTTACCCCACTTGTGGTGCCTGACGATGACGGTTTTCGTGTCGTTCCCGAAGTTCTGAAGGGTTATCCTGATTTTGTATTGTTTTCCATCGTCGCTCCGCTCGAGGACGGTCGTGGTGCCCCTGAGCTCGTAGTCCCTGCCGATGCCTATCCTGACGGTATCACCCTTCGGCGTGTGCCCGATTCTCGACTCGCCCATGAAGAGCTCCCCATCCCGGGTTTCCTTGAAAATCTCCACGGTTCCAGCTGGAAGGACTTTATCCGTCTTGAAGGAAATCGACTCGTAGACGGGTCTCTCACCGCTGTAGGCCCAGCTCTCGTAGAGGTACTCCCTCGTGAACGGAGCCTTCAGCTCGACGTAGGGGTAAACCATCGTGCTCCCCGCTTTGATGTCCGCAACGCCGAGGCGGTAGAGGTAGAAGGCTTCGACCTTCTCCGGCGAGCCAACCGTTACCTCGCTCGTTTCCCCGGCCTTAGCGTAGAGGGTCCTCGGCTGTGAGTAGGTGGAGTAAAAGTTGACGTCTCCAGCGACGAGGAGAACTTTGGCATCGCTGAACTCCCTGTCGGTGGGATTCTTTATGACAACGTAACCCCTGAGCTCGGCCTGGTCGCCAAGGTAGAGCCTGTACCTGCTCTCCCAGCTTATCCCGGAGACGCGGTAGGTGACGCTCACCCTGAACTTCCCGGCCTTCTCCGACCTGAGGACGGCGTAAACGCTTGACCCCCCGAGGTCCTTCGTTTTGAAGTAGGCGACCTCGTTCGGGTTTATCAGGTAGTAACCGTCTCCCTCGACCGCTATTTTTCCGTCCCGGGTTCCGAGGTATTTCCCTGCTATGACCTTCCCGTTCTTCAGGCCGACCTCGACGTCGCTTCCGACCCTGCTCTCACCGCTACCGAAGAGGCCCATGACCGAGACGCCGTCGTCTAGGGGTCTGACGCTCACCTCCGCCAGGTTCAGGCCCGAAAGCTCCTTCAGCGGGACCTCGTTTATCCCGGCCTTCAGCTCCACCTCGAAGGTTCGCTCGACGATCCCAACGCTCGCCGAGCTGTAGAGTGCAACCGTAACGTCGCTCGTCGAGGCCTTCTCACCCTGGAAGGAGAGGGCAACGAGAACAATGACAACGAGCGAAACGACCAAGGGAAAGAACCTTTTCTTCATATTGTTCACCAATTAACTTTGGCCTTTGTCCTATTTATAGCCTCGCACGGCTTCAACCGGGCTTGAACCAAAACTTTGCAAATGGAAACCCTTTTAACCTTCCCCTCTGAGTGATAAACGTCAAGCTTACGAGGTGATTGAGATGAGCCGTGTCGAAGAGGCAAGGAAGATAATCGAGAAGGCCAAGGCCGAGAACAGGCCACTCGTTGAGCCCGAGGCGAAGGAGATACTCCGCCTTTACGGCGTCCCGGTTCCGGACTTCAAGGTCGCGACCAACGAGGAAGAAGCTGTAAAGTTCGCCCGTGAAATCGGCTACCCCGTCGTCATGAAAATCGTTTCTCCGCAGATTATCCACAAGAGCGACGCCGGCGGTGTTAAGGTCAACATCAAGAACGATGAGGAAGCCAGAGAGGCCTTTAGGACCATCATGGAGAACGCCAAGAAGTACAAGCCCGACGCCGACCTCTGGGGCGTCATAATCTACAAGATGCTCCCGCTCGGCAAGGAAGTCATAGTCGGTATGATACGCGACCCGCAGTTCGGCCCGGCCATAATGTTCGGTCTCGGTGGAATCTTCGTCGAGATTCTCAAGGACGTTTCCTTCCGCGTCGCCCCGATTACCAAGGAGGAAGCCCTTGAGATGATTAAGGAAATCAAGGCCTACCCGATTCTCGCCGGAGCTCGCGGTGAGAAGCCGGTGGACATCGAGGCCCTGGCTGACATCATCGTCAAGGTCGGCGAGCTTGCCCTTGAGCTTCCCGAGATTAAGGAGCTCGATATCAACCCGATTTTCGCCTACGAGGACGGCGCCGTTGCCGTCGACGCGAGGATGCTTCTTTGAAGTTTCCTCTCTTTTTACCTTCTACCTAACTCTTTGGATAACCTCCGTGCAGCTTCGTTGTAGATTCTACAATTTCTGGAAAACTTTATAAATTCTAAAATTCATCCTACAATGGTAATTCCTTAACCAAATAGTACGTGAGGTGATACTTTGAGATTTGCAATACGGCTAACACCCGAGAGTGAACCTTTCAAGGTACCGTTTAATCATCTGCACTACCTTCAGGGATTGATATACAGGAGGGTCCAGCGTACCAATCCGGAGCTCAGCTTAAGGCTACACAACCCAAAAGTCCCCAAGTTCTTCACGTTCTCCCTCTTCATGGCCGAGAGGCGTGAGTTTGAATACGGCAAGCCCTACTTCTATGGCTACGGTAGGGGCTACTTCTACTTCTCCACTGCCGTCCCAGAGATAGCGGAGGCGTTTCTCGGAGGACTCCTCCAGGAGCCGGAGGTCACCCTTTGGGGGGAGCGCTTCACGGTCGAGAGCGTTAAATCAATAGCCGAACCAAAGAGGTTCAGCGGAAAAAAGATGATAACCCTTTCCCCCATAGCGGTGACGACACTGAGACAGGAGCTTGGGAGAGTAAAACGCTACGACCTCAACCCAACGGAGCCAGAGTTCTACGAGAATATAGTCGAGAACCTGATGGAGAAGTACACGGCCCTCTACGGGACACTCCCCGATGAGAGGGACCTCGAGTTCAAAGTTCTCCTTGCAAAGCCAAAACGCATCCAAGTCAAACCCGGAATCTTCCAGCGCGCCTGGCACTTGATATTCAGGGCGAGGGGGAGCGAGGAGCTCCTCCGGGTTGGTTACCTCGTTGGTTTCGGAGAGAAGAATTCAGTGGGCTTCGGGATGGTGAAGGTTGGGGACGGTAAAGGAAAGGCGGGGCGAGGAAAAGCGTCTCAGAGTAACGTTTTACCGGTCCGCAAAGGCGAGAGCTCCATAGCAGGATAGTGCAGGATACTCTAACTTCCACCGTAAATCTCGTTGAGGGCCTTGAGGAACTCGCTGGCGGTAACGACGTCCCTGACGTCTATGCGCTCGAACTTGGTGTGCGAGATGTCGAGGTTGCCGGGGCCGAAGACTATCGTCCTCGTTCCGTTGTACATGAAGTTTATCGCGTCCGTCCAGCTCCTCATTCCGCCGAACTCGTCGAGGCCCGTCCAGTCCATCGCCTTCTTGGCCAGCTGGACTATCTCCTCGTCGGGCTCAAGTCTGTAGCCGTCCCATATCTCGGTGTACTCGTAGCTCTTGGTGTACTCGTCGAGTATCGGGTCCATTAAATCCAGAACGTCCTCGACCTCCTGCTCCGGCAGGAGCCTCGCCTCGAGCCTTCCCTTGCACAGGGCAGGGATTAAATAGACGGGGTTCTCGCAGACGAGCTCCTGAATTCCTATGTGAGGGTCGAAGAACTCGCCCTTGGCCTTGAATGGTTCGAGCTTCTTGAGTTCCTCCAGCATCTTGTAGGTTTCCTCTATGGCGTTCACACCGCTCTCCGGGCAGGCGCCGTGAGCCTCTTTGCCGTCCACCTCGAAGTAGGCCTCGATGTTGCCTGCGTGGGCTATGTGGACCTCAAGGTCGGTCGGCTCCAGAACGACGGCCATCTTGGGCCTGTAGCGCTCCATGAAGAGCGCGCTCCCGCGACCGCCGAGTTCCTCGTCGCTG
This sequence comes from Thermococcus prieurii, assembly GCF_054657655.1. NCBI lineage: Archaea > Methanobacteriati > Methanobacteriota > Thermococci > Thermococcales > Thermococcaceae > Thermococcus > Thermococcus prieurii. The sequence continues at coordinate 268,962 of NZ_BAAHYH010000002.1, forward strand.
ACAAAGACGATGCCGACGTTGAGGTCTTTGCCCTCTTTCCTAAGCTCCTCGAGCATGAGCAGAATCGCGGCCGCACCGCCCTTGATGTCGCTCGCTCCGGTGCCGTAGATTATGTTGCCCCTGACAAAGGGCTCTGCGCGAATCGGTATCGTATCAACGTGGACCTCGTAGAAGAGCTCCGCCTCGGGGTTCACGACGAGGTCTATTATCTCGCCGTCGCTCTCTATCTTGACGTCGTAGTCGAGCCTGTGCAGGAACTCCATGATGTGGAGCATGAGCCGGTCTTCCTGGCCCGAAGGCGAGGGTATCTTCAAAAGCTGGAGGAGTATCTCCTTCGCTCTCTCGGTCTTCATTTGGTTCACCTAATGGGCTTTGGATTGTGAGCTTATAAACCCCTCACCCGCCCCATACCAATACCTTATAAACCACCGCCCTAAACTACTCCGGGCGATGAAGAGATTCATCCCTCCTGACGGGGACTCGCTCCCCCCGAGATGAAGACGCGGTCCCCCCTCGAGCCCTTTTGGAGGTGGGAGCTTGGAGAACCTTGAAGTAATCTATCCGGACCTGTTCCCAATCGAGATTCCGCCCAACACGGTGATGCTAAAGGGCCTTAACTGGGACTCCAACGTCTACCTCTTCCGCTCCGGAAAAGAAGCTTTAATCATCGACACGGGCACGGGCAAAAACGTCGAACGCTACTTCTCCCTGTGGCTCGGCGAGGGCTACCTTGACGGCCTAAGGAAGGTCGTGATATTCAACACCCACGAGCACTTCGACCACGTCGGCGGGAACCTCGCGATGAAGGCGCTCTTCGAGAGGCTCGGCGTCGAGGTTCTCTTCGCTTCGCACAGGAAAACAGCCGGAGTCCTTGAGCGCGCCGATGGAAGGATAATCCTCGACTACGCCTACGGGAAGAGGTTTCCGGGGCATAATGTTGACATCAAGCTCAATGACGGCGACTATCTAAGGGTTGGCAAGAGAAAACTACTCCTCTTCCACACGCCGGGCCACACAGCGGGGAGCTCCTGCCTCTACCTCGACGGCGAAGTTAAGCTAATCTTCACCGGAGACACGATATTCAATGGAACCGTCGGAAGAACTGATTTGCCAACCGGGAACCGGGAGGAGCTGAAGAGAAGCATCGGGAGGCTGGCGGAGCTTGATGTTGACTTCGGCCTGCCCGGGCACGGGTGGGTGATAAAGGACTGGCGCGGGAACATAGAAACCGCGAGGAGGTTCCTATGAGGAAGGGTTCCCTGAAGGAGGTTCTGGCGAAGATTAAGCACGACCCGAGGGAAGACGAGAGGGACTATTACATTGTCATCGAGCATCGGGGAGCGTATGGAAACGAGAAGAAAATCCCCGTCGAGATGATTGAGCTTGGGCACGGCTACTTCTTCATCGGCGAGACGCAGATTCCATACCACAGGATAATCCGGGTTGTCCGGAAAGACGGGAAAGTGGTGTGGGAGAGGCGCTCAAGAGATTAGCTCAAGCTCCGACGTGAGAATCGCCCACTCCTTCTTTTCGAACGCCTCTGGAATCGCCGTCACTATGAGGTAGCCGTCGTTGATGATTGCGAGGTCCTTGACGTAGAGAACGAAGTCAAGGGTGTCCTTGAAGCCGAGCTGGCTGACGAGGTAGCCGAGGTTCTGGAGGAACACGACGCCGCGCCGTTCCCGCGACGAGCATTCCCTGAAGAAGTGGGACAGCTCGTTCCTCATATCGGGCAGGAGTTCTGGGGGAACGGCACCCTCCACGTCCGTCTTTGTAATCCAGAACACCCTGCTGGAGCCCTCTATGAACTCCCCGAACCGGTGGGGATTCTCGCGGACGAGGGCGAGGAGCTCCTTCGGCTCGTCGAGAAAGTCGAGGAGGAAGTACCTTACCTTGGTGTCGTCCGTGAGCAGGTAAGCTCCGGAGTCGAGCTCCCAGGGAGAACTGTGCCTCCGCTCAAAGGCCTCCATAAGGTCGTAGACCCGCTTTATCTCCTCGTAATGCCCCTGCTCCATCGCCGCGAGGTCGAGGGCAAGCTTCCTGACCTCCTCGTCTCGGGCAACACTCGCAAGGAGCTCGTAGGTCTGCTTTGCGAAGAGCTCGCTCTCCATACAGTAGCGCAGGGCTGAGACGTAGTCCTCGGCGCTCTCGAACTCTGGGTAGAATGGGTAGACCTCCACCGGAGGGGCGTCCACCTTCACGGGCTCCTCACCGGGGAAGAGCTTTTTGAAGAGCTCGCGAAGCATGTTCTCATGAACCTTGCTTTCCTCGCTCATTTTCCTGAAGAGGACCTTCACGCTCCTGCGCTTGGCTCTCTTTGCGAGTTCGGCGTAGTACTCAACCTCATCCCTCTCGTTGAAAATCGCGTAGCTCAGCAACTCCTTGGCTGAAAGATTTTTCAGACGATTTACGATTTCCTTCATTACCTCACTCGGGTCCCGCTCCATGACCAACGCCCAAAGTTACTTGGACACACCAGGGGAAAAGCTTTTCTGTTCCCGGCTTAACGAGGGAGCATGATTGACGCACACGCTCACTTCGAGTTCTACAAAAAGGACGCTCCGAAGGTTATCGAAGAGTGCCGGAAAGAGCTCAGGGCGGTGGTAGACTCGATAACCGAGTACCGGAAGGCCCACGTCTGGAAGAGCTGGGAACTGCTCAGGCCATACTTCGGCTTCATCTTTCCGACCCTCGGCTACCACCCGAACGAAGCGCGCAGGGGCAACTGGGAGAAGGTGAGGAAAGTCGAGGATTTCATCAGGGAGCACTCGAAAGAGATAGTCGCCATTGGGGAGATAGGCCTCGACTACCACTACGCCGAAAACAAGGCGCAGAGGGAAAACCAGCGCGAAATCTTCAGGCACTTCCTTGAGCTGGCCGTTGAGCTCGACCTTCCGGTGGTTATTCACGCGAGGGAAGCCGAGGAGGAGGCCTACGAGCTGGTTCAGAAAGCCGGCGTTAAGGCCTACTTCCACTCCTACGCCGGGAGCGTCGAGCTTGCAAAAGAGATAGCCGAGAACGACCACGTCATAGGGATAAACACAGGGATAGTCTTCATCCCGGAAGTTAAGGCGGTTGCTGAAGCCATCGATGTGGATTACCTTTTAGCCGAGACAGACAGTCCATACATGAGCCCCTTCAAGGGACAGCGCAACGTCCCGTGCAACGTTCGCGTTGCGGTCGAGTGGATAGCCAAGCTCCAGGGGCTGGAGTTTGAAGAGGTCGAGAGGGAAACCGAGAAAAAGGCCGTCGAGTTCTTTGCTCTGGAGGTGAAAGCATGAAGGTCGAAGAGGCCGAAAAGGTTCGGGCGCTTTTGAAGGAACTCGGTGAAGAGGCATTAATCGCAAGGCTGGACTCATTCATCGCTTTAAACGAGGGTCTTGAGACCAAGAAAGGCGGGGACTACATAAAGCTCTCGATTCTGAGCTTCCTGGAGGGACTCCTGATGACACTGAAGATGAAGTACCCGGGGAAAGGTGAGGTTGCGGACTTATACGAGGAAATCAGGGCCAAGCGGGCGGAGCTCGACGAGCTCTTCAGGAAGCCGGCGATGCAGAACCTTCGGTAACGACCTAAGTCCCGGCTTTTTCTTAAATCCTTGTCATCCCACCATGTTTCCAAGTTTCCAAAGCTACGCTAGTTCTGAAACTAAAGATTGAAAACAAAATCATATTTATAGAGAAAAATGGTGTTGAGGCAGTTTCCAAAGCTACGCTAGTTCTGAAACGTTCTTCGTCGCCTGGAGCTTTTGTGACTTCTCTCTTTCCTTATTCCGTTTCCAAAGCTACGCTAGTTCTGAAACTGTGTGCAATAAATTGCTGAAATACTATGGAGGTGGTGTTATGGCGAGTTGGGTGATAGTTTCCAAAGCTACGCTAGTTCTGAAACGCCCCCCGGAAATCGGGGGCATTTTGGGCGGGCTCGACCCAGCGGAGTTTCCAAAGCTACGCTAGTTCTGAAACTTATCGGTGGTTCCCTCAGCAGAGAACAAATGTTGCTCATATATAAGGTTTCCAAAGCTACGCTAGTTCTGAAACAAGGTGAAAATTGAGCTTTTTTTGTCACCCATACTTCTTTTTAAAGTGTTTCCAAAGCTACGCTAGTTCTGAAACTCAACCATACGCTTCTCAACCGACGCAGAGAAGTTTGAGTTTCCAAAGCTACGCTAGTTCTGAAACGGTCCGATTTTTTCGTCCTTTGGACATTAAAGGAGAAAGTGAAACTGGTATATAAGTTTTGCGCCTTTGAATGCTTTGGATTTAGAGAGATTAGAGGCCGTTTTTTAGACCATTAAGTATTGTAAAAATGCAATCTGGGAAATCTACTGAAGGGAACAGGGTGAGTAAGGAACAGCACCCGTAGAATTTGCAATTTTGGTTTTATCAAAGCGTGTTTCACGGAACGTCCATAGGTCAGCTGTTTTCGTCCCACCGCACCCCTCGGAAACAGCGCAAGAATCCGAGAAAAGGTGTCATCTTTCTTCGTTTGTTTGAACTTTGAAAACCAGCGCATCTCGGTTTTTTTATTTAGAATCCTTTGGAACTACCTTATATTGGGATAAAACGGAAGACAAAGCCTATTTTGTCAGAATTGTACATGCTAATACCTCCACATAACGTAAAATATGAACAGGCATTTTCAGACCACCTTCTGCAGTTTAAAACGCTCAGACAAGAAATTATTGAACAGCAAGTGTTATTGTGTCTCCATTCTAGCTAAAAAATCTTGTAAGGAGGTAGTTGATAATGAATACATTTGGAAAAACAAAAATTTATGTCCAATTCTTGGCTGAAATCCCAACGCAAAACCCCAATTCATTAAAAGCACTTGGCTCATCGACGCAATGCCAGAAAGAAGGAATCGACCAAAAATTATATGTGCATCATTACTCAAGTTTGTCCAAGTAAAACCCCGGGAACAGCTCAACCTCTTGAACGTAGCTCCTCCTCAATTTTAAGGCCGTGTAGGCCCTCTCCAGCTCCCGGCCGAGGTAGAAGGCGTGCCTCGGGCTTATTTCAAAGCGCTCAAGAATCGTGTCGATTATCGCGTTCGGCTCGTCGCCGACGATTGTAAGAACCGCTTCTGTTCCTCTATGGGCATTCACCCAGATTCTTCCGTTTTCAATCCAAATCCTGAAGTAAACCGGCTCAAGCTGGACCGGCTTTTCTTCAGCCTCGATTATTTCTTCCGCCGGCTCGAAGCGCCACTCCCTGGTTCTCTTCTCCTTCAGAATGAGCAGGTCGAAGCCGAGGTCCTTTGGAGTTTCGAAGAGGTTCATGTCCACAGCCCTTCTCAGCTCCCTAACGGAGCCTTTAGCCTTTGCGCTCGTCTCCGTCGTGAGGAAAAGACCTATCGAAAGCTCCTTCGCGATTCCGGCCAGTAGGGCGTTCATTCCCACGCTGTCGGCGTCGTAGAGCTCAACCACGTTGCCGACTCCAGCTAAGAGAACGTCGTCCGGGTTCCTCTCGCGATAGAGCTGGAAGGCCGTAATTGAGCGCGCCAGGTGGGGAACCTGCTCGAGGATTAAATCAGGGATTAGGGTTTTGTAGTCCAAATCGAGCGCCCTCTCTTTGAGCCTCTCGAGAAATTCGACCCTCTCTGAGGGCCTGGCGGGGAAGAAGCCCTTCCTCTGGTTCGTCGGAATTAGAACGACCGGCTTATCGGTGACGAGTTCCTCAAGGTTACCCTCGTCGACGCTCAGGAAGAGGTCTGCGTAGCTCAAAGCTTTCTCGATTTCAGCGGTGTTGAGAGAATCGAAGCTAATCGGAACGTCGAAACCCCTCTCTTTGAGCCTCTCGCGGATTTCTGGGAGGGACTCAATGAAATCGAGGTTCGTCTCTCCAGCAACCATTCCAATGTCGATTATATCCGCCCCCTCACGGAGGTAGTAGAGGGCCTTCTCAACCGTCCCATCTACGCCGAGTCTCGAGGCGTCAACGACCTCGCCGAGAATCCTCGTCGGGAAGTCCCTTCCAACCGGTAGATTGCCGATGAGGACGTTCCAGGGCTTCTTAATGGCGTTCTCGATGTAGCGCATGTCCTTTGCTTTGTTCCTGATGTCCTCGACTTTCTTCAACCCGTCGAGGGAGAAGAGCTCGTCCGCCGGCTTCTCCTTGCTCAGCCTGAAGCCCTTCTCCAATGCCCTCAGCACCGCAGGCAAATCCCTCGCGTTCCTTGGCCCCTTGAACGTTGGGATTCCTATTTCGTCCTCGATGGGCTGGGCTGAACCCCTGACGAGACCGGGAATCAGAATTAAGTCGTAGTCCTCGCTCCTCACGCCGGCCCTCTTCAGGTAGCGGACTATCAGCTCGGGAGTTAAGAAGGCCGCGACGCTGACCGGCGTGACGAGGACGTCGCAGCCTTTCCCGTACTTCCTCACGAGCGGTTCGGCGAGTTTTCCCGTGACGAGGAGGATTCTCATGGTTGGAACTTCCGCTTTAACCTTAAAAGCCCTCGGCCGGTAGGTGGTTCATCACCGCTCAGCCGGGAGTAGCTCGTCATCGGGCGTGGTGGATTGGGGGAGCCAATAAAAACCCTTTCGGCATCGAAAGGTTTTTGTCCTCGCCGGAAAATCAACTCAAGGTGGTAATATGGAAGGGCGCGACGCTTCGGTTGGAATAGTGTTCGGTGAATCGAGCACGGATCACTTCACGTTCATAGTCAACCCCAAGAACGAGCTCCCGCGCTTCGGCGAGTTCCTCGTCGTCAAAAACCGCGAGGGAGACGAAGTTTTGGCTCTCCTCAAGTCCATCAGAAACCTTAACTGGCTTATGGAAGCCGGAAGGGGAAGCTACGACTACGTTGAAAAGACGGTCAACGTTTTCTCGCGCGGAATCCTCGACAAGAGCGAGGAGATACTGGCTACCGCCAAGGTTCTCGGCGTTCTCAGAACGAAGGACGGCGAGTTTCTGGTGAAACCGGCACCGAACCGCGTTCCCATAAAGCCCGGCGAGAGGGTTTATCTGGCCAGAGACGAGGATTTGGAAAGAATCTTCGCCAACGGCCACCTCAGGATTGGAAAGCTCATCGCGAGGGGCAACATAGAGGTCCGCCTCGACGCCAACAGGCTCGTTTCGAGGCACTTCGCGGTTCTGGCCGTTACCGGAGCCGGTAAATCCAATACCATAGCGGTTCTCACCAAGGAGCTTGTGGACAACGTGAACGCCACCGTCGTAATCCTCGACCCCCACGGCGAGTACCAGCGGTTGAGCTGGCCCGGGGCGCGTGTTAATCCAATCAAAGCCACGATAGACCCCGGGAGAATAAGGCTGAGCGAGCTGGCAACGCTTTTGGGAATAGCGGAAAACGCGAGCCTCCAGAGGCGCTTCCTCGGGCTCGTTTACAGAACCGTCAAGGAGGAGATGAGACGGGACGGAAAGGTCGTCGGTGGTCTGCCCTTCCTCGAGGCGATGGAGGACAAGATAGAGGAGTGGATTAGGGTTTACGAGAACACCGACGACAAGGTAATCTACTACTACAACGAGAAGGGCATTGAAACGCCGAGGAAGATTCAGGCGAGGGATTTGGACTCCCTGATAAGGCTGAAGGACTACATAGGCGAGCTGAAGGCCAACTTCGGCGAGTTCATAAGTCCGGTAGATGTGCTCGGCGAGATAAGGCCCGGCATGGTGAACGTCATAGACCTCAGCGGAATGGAAGAGGAGCAGATGATAACGCTCGCGAGCTTCGTTCTGAGGGGCATACTCAAGAACCGCATCGAGTACATCAAAGCCGTCAGAACCAACGACAGGCTCACCGCGAGGGAGATACTGGAAGCTTACCCGGCCGTGAAAAAGCCAATCCTCGTCATAGTTGAGGAGGCACACATATTCGCGCCGAGGGGCGAGAAGAATCCCGCAACCCTGTGGCTCGGCAAGATAGCGCGAGAGGGCAGGAAGTTCGGCGTCGGCCTTGGAATAGTGTCACAGAGGCCGAAGAAGCTGGACGACGACATACTCAGCCAGACCAACACCAAGATAATCCTCAAGCTGGTTGAGCCCAACGACCAGCGCTACGTCCAGCAGGCGAGCGAGCAGATAAGCGAGGACTTGCTGAGCGATATAGCCTCCCTGGGCGTCGGTGAAGCGGTTATAGTCGGCTACGCCATCACGATTCCGGCGATGGTGAAAATCTATAACTTCGAGAAGGACTTCAACGGCCACTATGGAGGAAGGGACATAGACATCGTCGAGGAGTGGCTCGAGGGGAAGGAGGAAGAGGTTAGCGAGGAAGAGGCCATAAGCGCCCTCCCGCTGTGAGGTGTTAAGATGAGGTTCGCGCACATAGCCGATGCCCATCTCGGCAGGGAGCAGTTCAACCAGCCCTTCCGCTACGAGGACTACGTTAGGGCCTTCCGCGAGGCAGTTGAGAAGGCCGTTAAGGCCAGAGTAGACTTCATACTCATCGCCGGAGACCTCTTCCACGTGAGCAGGCCGTCGCCGAAGGCCCTGCGCGATGCGGTTGAAATACTCGAAATCCCGAGGAAGAAGGAAATCCCGGTCTTCGCCATCGAGGGCAACCACGACAAGACGATTAGGGAAGCCTCAGTCTTTGACCTGCTCGAGCACCTCGGCCTTCTAAGGACCCTTGGCCTCAGGAGGGGAGAAAAGAAAGACGAGTTCCTGCGGAGCAAAAAGATAGCGGACCGCTACCTCGTCTGGGCCGAGGTTAATGGCTTTAAAATCTACGGCCTAAGGCATCACACGCGCTGGCAACTCATAAGGGGCAACACCAACGTCCTGAAGGCCCTCTTCAAGAAGGGGGACATCTTGATGCTTCACCAGGCCGTTGACTACCTCGCGAAGGACACCCCCTATCAGGACGCCTTCGACCTAAAGCTGAGCGAACTCCCCGAGAATTTCTCCTACTACGCCCTTGGACACATACACGTGAGGAAGGTTGCGGAGCCGGAGCAGACCGGCTTGAACGGGCCAATCGTTTACCCAGGTTCGCTCGAGAGGACGGACGTGAGGGAGGCGAGCCATCTGATAATCTACGGCGAGAAGGACAGAAAGCCGAAGGTCAGGGAGAACAACCAGCCGAAGGGCTTCTACATCGTCGAGGACTTCAAGCCGGAGTTCGTTGAGGTCGAGACGAGGCCCTTCTACCGCGTTACAATTTCCGGAAACTCAAAGGCCGAGCTCAGGCGGAAGGTCGAGGAGGTGGCGGGACTGATTCCGAAAGAGGCCGTGGCAATCATCTACCTCGAGGGAACTGTGAAGGGTGGCGTTAGTTTGGCGGAGTTCAACGACCTGCTGAAGGATTTGGGCATAGCCTACTACGCCTTCAGGAGCAGGGTCACGGGCGAGGCGATAATCTCGAAGGAGCGTGTGGGCGAGGAGATACTGACCGAGTGGGAGAGGGAGCTCTTCCTCCACATGAGGAGCGAACCGAAGGAGTTCCCGCTCGACGAGTTCATGGACTGGCTCCTTGAAAAGTATCGCCTCGGCGTTCCGGCGGAGATGAGCGCAAGGGCCCGCAAACCAGCGGAAGAGCCGAGGAAACCGGAAAACGTTGAAAAGAAACCGCCGAAAGAGGAAAAGCACGTGAAGGCAACTCCGAAGAGGGAGAAACAGGAAAAGCCAAAACCCGAGAAGAAGACCGGAAAGAAACCGAAGCCGGCAAAGCCGTCGAGCCTCGACGCGTGGCTCAGGGGTGGTAAGCTATGAGGGTCAGGAAAATCGAGATTCGGAACTTCAGGGCCCACAGGAAAAGCGTTGTCGAGTTCAGCGACGGAATAAACCTGATAATCGGCCAGAACGGGGTCGGAAAGAGCTCAATCCTTGAGGCCATCTTCGCCTCGCTTTACCTCGGACACCCAAGCTTCCCGAAGGGTTACCTGAAGGCCAACGCCCGCGTCGGAACAGGGGAGCTTTCCCTGAGCCTGGAGTTCGAGCACAACGGCAAAACCTACCGCATAACCAGAACCACGAAGAAGAGCGAGCTCCTCGAGAACGGAAGGCTCATAGCGGAGAAGAGCTCCGATATAGCGCGCTGGATTGAGCGAAACGTTTACCCCCTGCAGGTCTACACGAACGCGCTCTACATCAGGCAGGGCGAGATTGAGGGCATAATCACCAACCGCGAGGTCATGGAGAAGGTTCTGCGCAAGGTTCTCGGCATAGAGGACTACGAGAACGCCGAGAGGAACTCGGCCGATGTAATCCGCGAGCTGAAGAGGAGGAAGGAGAACCTCAAGAGACTCATCGAGAGGAAAGCCGAAATCGAGGAGAACCTCCGCGAGGCCGAGAAGAGGTTCGCCGAGACGCTGAGAAAGATTAGCGAGCTGAGGAAGAGGGAAAGGGAGCTTTCGGCTGAGGTGGAGAAGCTTTCCAAGCTCTACCGCGAGATGAAAGAAAGGAAAGAGCTGATAGCCGGCCTCGAGAAGAGGATAGCGCTCCTCGAAAAATCTCTAGCGAGCGAGGAGAAACTTTTGAAAGAGCGGGAGAAGAGGATTGAGGAGCTGAAGCTCGAGCTCGAGGAGCTGGAGGAGAAGAAGGCGAGACTCGAGGAGCTGAGGCCTCTCGCAGAGGAGTATACCGAGCTCGGTAAACTGCTGAAGCTGAAGGACGAGCTCTCGAAGGTTGAGGTCCGGCTCTCCTCGCTGAGGGAAAAGCTCCGCTCACTCGAGAGGGAAACCGCAAAGCGTGCTGAGCTGGAAAGGAAACTTGAGGAACTGAAGAAGAAAGAGGCCGAGACGAGGAGGGAATACGAGAGGCTTAAGGAGAGGCACAGGCTCTATCAGCGCGCCCTCTCAATCCTCGGCGAGGCCGAGAAGCACAGGAAGGAACTCGAGAGGGCCGGCTACACCGTCGAGAAGCTTGAGAGGGAACTCAAAAAAGTCGAGAAAGCCAGGGAAGAACTCGAAAAACTGAGCGAGGAGATTTCAAAGGTCAGGGAGAAAATAGCCTCGCTGAAGGGGAAAAAGGCGGAGCTCAGGGCCAACATGGAGAGGCTGGAAGGGGCCAAAATCTGCCCCCTCTGTAGGAGACCCATAGACGAGCACGAGGAAGGCGAAATTCTGGCCGAATACAGGGCAGAGATATCTAAAATCGAGGAGGAAATCAAGGCCCTTGAGAAGGAACTCGAAGGGCTGAGAAAGCGCGAACTCGAGCTCAGGAAGCTCCTCGCGAAGGAAACAAAGCTGATTCGCCTCAAGAAGACGGCCGATTTGCTCAGAGAAGCTGAGAAAAAGCTTGAGGAGCTCGGTGTTGAGGAGCTCGAAAAGGACTCCCAACTCTTCGAGGAAACGAAGGAGAAGCTCATCGGCCTCAAGAAGGAAATCCGGGGTGTGAGGGAGAGGCTTGAGGAGCTCGAGGGCATTGAGAAGGAAACGGAAGAAGTAAAGAATGAACTCCAGGCCCTCGAGGAGAAAAAGGCCGGCATTCTGAAGAGGCTCTCCGAGAGGGGGTTTAAGTCCTTCGAGGAAGTGGAAGACAAAATTAAGGAGCTCGAGAAGCCCTACCGGGAGTTCCTCTCGCTGAAGGACGTCCCGAGGAGGATTGAAGCCCTCAAGAAGAAGCTTGACATCGAGCGGAGGAAGGAGCAGGAGTCGAGGGAGAACATGAAGCGCCTGAAGGCCGAGCTTGAAAAAGTGAGAAAAGAGCTGGAGGAAGCCAGAAAGGACTTCTCGGAGGAGGATTTTGAGAGGGCCGAGAGGGAATACCTTGAGAAGTCGAGAGCCCTTGAGAGGGCGAGGGCCGAGCGGGAGGGGGCGGAAAGCCTGAGGGACGAGATAGCTCGCCTAATAGACGATCTGAAGGCAAACCTCGGGGAGATTGAAAGGGCCGAGAGGGAGCTCGAGCTCGTCGAGAAGGCCCTCGCGGACATAACGGCCTTCAGGGGGAAGGTAGCCCGGCTGAAAGCGGAGGAGGAGCTCAGGGGCCTTGAAGAGGTGCAGAAGCTGGCCGGAGAGCTGTTCTCGGAGATGACCGAGGGCAAGTATCAGGGGATAAGACTGAGGCGCGAGAAACGCTATGGGAAGGAGAGGATTGAGCTCAAGGTTTTATACGCGGGCAACGAGGTGGGAATAGACTTCCTCAGCGGTGGGGAGAGGATAGCGCTCGGTCTGGCCTTTAGGCTGGCCCTCTCGCTCTACAAGGTGGGCAACCTTGAACTGCTCATATTGGACGAGCCGACGCCCTTCCTGGACGAGGAGAGGAGGAAGAAGCTCGTGGAGATTATATCGAGCCAGCTGAGGAAGATACCGCAGGTAATCATCGTCTCGCACGACGAGGAGCTGAAGGACGCGGCCGACTACGTGATAAGGGTTACCAACGCCGGTGAAGCGAGGGTGGAGGTGGAGAGCCTTGGAGCGTATTGACGACCGGCACCTCGAGGAAATCAGGCACTTCCTCAGGGAGAGCAGGAAAGAGCTCGGAAAGCTCGTTCCCCTCGTGAGGAAGCACTACCGCTGGGAGAGCTTACCCGAGCCGAAAAAAGCTAAGGTTTACGCCGTTGACGGTAGTAGGATGGCCAAGAGGCTCAGCGGGGCGATAATCTACGCCGTTTCAGCTTCGGCTGTCGGCGACGACCTCTACTACTGGAACGACATCGGGGCGCTCTTCCCCTACAGCAACGCCGACGATAGAATAAGGGTTCACATGGATACCCTGGAGAAGAGAATGGGCGCCCTCGTTGGGGAAATGTCGGACCTCGTGCTCATGGACGGCACGATAAGCGGGGCCCTCATAAGACCGCCGAGCTACGCGAACTCAACCACGAACCAGCTCTATGAGAGGCACGGGAGGACGCTTCTGGAGGCCTCGCTGGACTTCCTCGATGCCCTAAACATTAAGTGGAAGGAGTGGAAACGGGAGCTCAAGAAGGGCGTCATCTCTGGCCCATCTCTGCTCGCCCGCGGGAGGGAGGGAAAGTCAATCTTCAAGATACTGGAGGAGAAGGGTTCGAGGAGCATTCGCGGAAAAATATGGTGGGTTGTGGATGCCGAAAACCTGATAGTCCTCTTTGAGTATCTCGAGTACCTCCACGCCCTCGACAGGCTTTTGGGAAACGAGATAGCCTCAATAGCGAAGACCTTCTACCGCTCCGACGTCATAGGGACGGTAGCCGAGAGGGAGAAACTGAAGAAGGTCCCGATAATGGTGGACACGCCGGTCGTTGCTTCGCTGACCGATAGGAGCGGTTACCTGCGCTTCTCGTCGAAGGTCGGCAAGAAAGAGGCTCTCGCTCAACTAATCCTCGACCTCATGGAGCACGGCTTTTTCGAGAACCTTCGCGAGATTCTCGTCCTCGACGGAAGGAAGATAGAGGGCGCGAGAATATGGCCGGCATACGTCCGCTTCGCCGATGGCGGGCTGATTTACCTCCTCGAAGTTCCGGAGAAGCAGGACTTTGAGGAAACGCTGGCAAAAATCCTCTCTGTAGCAGAAGACGAATACGTGATTCCGCTCGAGTACGCGCACCACTCGGTTGTAATCAAGAAGAGGGAGTTCGACGCCTACGTTGACGCAATCCTGAGTGCGATAGTTGGCGAGGACGAGGCTTACCTGAACTTCCTGCGCTATGGAAGGGAACCTCTGGAGTGATGGAGATGATTAGGGTCGGAACGTGTGGCTTCTGCGAGGCAAGGGCGAAGTATTTCCGGGACTTCGACGCCGTTGAGGTCCAGCAGACGTTTTACCGAATTCTCCAGGAGAAAACCCTTGAGCACTGGAGGAAGGAAGCTCCCGAGGGCTTCGCCTTTGCGATGAAGGCATTTCAGGGCGTAACGCACCCTCCAAACAGCCCGACGTGGCGGAGGAGCAACGTGAAGCCAAGTAAAAACGTCGGCCTTCTCAGGCCAACGAGCGACGTCCTTCACTTCTAGCGCCTGACGCTGAAGGAGGCCGAAACCCTTGGCGCGCGTTTCATTCTAATTCAGTTGCCGAAGAGCTTCAGGGAGGGCGAGGAGAGCTTCGCCAACGCGGAAAGGTTCTTCGAGATGATTGACAGGGGAAACTTCGAGATAGCCGTTGAGCTGAGGGGCTGGAGCGAGAAGGGCGTTAAGCGCTTTGTTAGGGCCTTCGACGTCATAGACGTTACCGACCCGCTCGTGAGGATTCCGCTCCACAGCGGTGAGACGAGCTACTACCGCCTTCACGGGCGCTACGAGAACGGGAGGATAATCTACCGGCACTCCTACAGCGACGAGGAACTGCAAAAAGTTCGAGAGCGCGTCCTCGGCTGGAACAGGGACGAGAGCTTCGTTTTCTTCAACAACACCGACATGTGCAGGGACGCGAAGAGGTTCAAGGCAATTATATGGGAAGGGTGAAACTTCGATAGGGATTTATACAACTCCATCGAATTCTCATTAGGTGGGAGCATGGAGGAGATAACGATAAAGGTTCCGGCGGGAGTTAACATTGAACGGCTCAAAAAATTCCTTGAAGCTGACGCAGAGTTTCTCGCAAAGGCAATGAAAAAGAAAGTCCGTCCCGGAATGCTTGGAAGGGCAAGCGCCGAGGAGCTTGAGGAGTACGCCGGGGAGGTAGGCCGGTGATTTACGTTGATTCCAACGTGTTTTACAACTACCTCTTTGAGACTTCCCTAACGGAGCGGGCGTTCCAAGTTCTTGGGAAAAACCGAGGAATGCTGGCCCCGTCCTTTTCAACGGTGGAAGAAGCAACGTACGTCATTTTAAGAAAGTTGCTCTCGGAAAAAGCTGGAATTCGCAACAGATACGATGCAAAAAGATACCTGAAGACGCGTGAGGGCAGGGCGTTGATAGACGAGGCTTTTACATCGGTACTTGCATTGATTTTTCAATATGACGTTGAACTCGTTGAGGACGCAACGAGTCCGGGGCTTGTCCAAAGCTATGCCGTCAAATACGGTTTGATGCCGAGAGATGCCCAGATTGTCGCCACCTGCCTTCTAAATGGGATAAAGAAAATAGCAACCTTTGACAACGACTTCGATGACGTTGATGAGCTCTCTGTTATTCGATAGGCTCAGGCACGGGTCCAGCTCATCACCGTCAGCCGAGGGTGTCGTCATCATCGCCACCGAAACTAAAAACCCTTAACTTCAAAAACTTTATAAGCCATGAAACGTACTCACAAGTATGATACTCATGAGTAAGTTCATTGACCGCGAAAGCGAGCTTGAGTTCCTGAGGTCGAGGTACGCCTCGGGGAAACCCGAGCTGATAATCCTCTACGGCCGGAGGAGGATAGGCAAGACGTACCTCCTTCAAAGGTTCCTCTCGGAGGTCGGGGGAATTTATCTCCTCGCGGAGGAGAGCGAGACCATCTTAGAGGATTTCTCGGAGAGATTGGCGAACTACTTCAACGACCCGTTTCTGAGGGAGAACCCGCTCCAGAGCTGGAGAGCGTTTTTCACCTACCTCGCGGGAAAAAGCGGGGAGAGGCTCGTCGTGGTCATAGACGAGGTTCAGTACGTGGCCAAAGCCCACAGGGAATTCCTCAGCGTCCTCCAGAAGTACTGGGATTTGCACCTTTCGAAGACGAAGATAATGCTCGTTCTCTGCGGCTCGCTGGTTTCCTTCATGGAGGGCGTTCTCTCAGCCAAATCCCCGATATACGGGCGGAGAACCGGGGCGTGGAAGGTCGAGGAGATGAGCTTTTTTAAGGTCAGGCGGTTCCACCCGTTGAGCACGGAGGAGGCGGTTTACGTCTATTCCGTCTTCGGTGGCGTCCCCCAGTACTGGGCGG
Source organism: Thermococcus prieurii (assembly GCF_054657655.1). Taxonomy (NCBI): domain Archaea; kingdom Methanobacteriati; phylum Methanobacteriota; class Thermococci; order Thermococcales; family Thermococcaceae; genus Thermococcus; species Thermococcus prieurii. Next base: position 284,639 of record NZ_BAAHYH010000002.1, read on the forward strand.
ACTACAATCCCGAGCTTGACTTCTGGGACAACCTCAGAGTTCTGCTCCTCTCGAAGGGCGCCAAGTACTACGACGAGCCGAAGTACCTCCTCAAGGAGGAGCTCCGCGACGTCTCGCGCTACTTCTCAATCCTCAGAGCGATAGCGCTCGGCTACACCCGCTTCGGAGAGATAGCGGACAGGGCAAGGATAGAGAAGAACTCGCTCGGCAAGTATCTGCTCGTCCTCCAGGAGATGGGCTACGTTACCGAGGAACTGCCCGTAACTGGAGGAAAGCGGGGGCGCTACCACATAGCGGACAACCTCTTCAGCTTCTGGTTCCGCTTCGTCTACCCTCGGAGAAGCGAAATCGAGATGGGGATTGACGTGGTTAACGACATTAAGCGGAATTTCAACGAGTACCTCGGCTTCGTTTTCGAGGATGTTGCCAAGCAGTTCCTCATCGAGCTGAACAAAGCCGAGACGCTTCCGTTCCGCTTCACAAAGCTCGGCCGCTGGTGGCGTAAGGGTGAGGAGATTGACTTAGTTGCCTTGGACGAGCGGGAAAGGCGGGCGCTTTTCGTTGAGGTGAAGTGGAAGGATTTGAGCGAGAGGGAAGCGCGGGGAATCTTAAAGGACTTGGAGCGGAAGGCCGAGCTTGTGGGACTGAACGGCTGGGAGAAAAGCTATGGACTGGTTGCCAAGAGAGTTGAAGGGAAAGAGGAGCTGAGGAAAAAAGGCTGGCTCGTCTGGGACTTGGAGGACTTTATGAGGAGAAAGGGAGAGGGCAAAAACGCTGAACTCTCATGGATTGAGGTACTTCCTACCAAGGACGGTGATTAACAGGGCCCACATAAACGTCCCCAATATCGCCTCTAACGATGCAATGAGAGTTCCAATCCCCACCGGATGGTAGTCGCCGTAGCCTAGGGTCGTTGCGGTCACGACGCTGAAGTAAACGGCCTTCCAATAGGACTCAATTCCCGGAACGCTGTTTGTGAAGTAGTAGAGCGCTGGAAAGATAAGCAGAACCATTGGAAGCCAGATTGAGACGAGCCTCTTCCAGCTCGTGCCGTATTTCGTTGTAATATCGAGGAAGAGGTACTCCGCAAGGCTCCCAATCTGGGCAGTTAAGACTTTCAACCTTCCCCGTAGTCCGCCAACTATTTTCGCTTCATCCCTGGCAAGCTCCACTCTCCATTTTCTCCTCGCCACCATTCCTCTGTAGAAGCAGTACTCAGCGTTGTCCAAATCTTCTAGCAGTTCTTCTCTCTTGAAGAGCTGCCTTGCCAGCTTGAACAGCTCAACCGCGAAGCGATTTGAAGATATTTTGGCATGATTTGGATAGAGCCGTCCCCCAATCTCTACGGGCTGAAGGAGTTTGCCCGTTTCAATCTTCGAGAACTTCAGGTGAAAGTCTTCGCCTACCTTAACGCCTTTTAGGACAATCTGCCCCAACTCAGAGAAGTCCATCCAAATCTCACCAAGGGAGGACTCGGCGATTAATAGGTTTGAACACTGCAGACCGTTCAGGAAAAGCTCTTTCCCTCGGCACGCTATTATCCACAGAGCGTCTACGGACGCCTTGGATTCCTTGAGCATTTTAATTTCATCCACCCTTATGAGCTCGGGGCTTACATCGAAAGACTCCAACCCCTTTGAAATCCTCTCGGCCCTTTCATTGGTCTCTCCATGAAACGTCGGGGGAGCTGTGGAGATTTTCTGAAACTCGGAGCTCGTGACGTACAGCCCGGAGATTTCAGCACCATAGAGAAGCATGTTTCCAAACTTTAGGGGCTTCTCCTCGCTCCCCTTAACTATTACCTCGCCGATTTTTGAAGAGCTCAGGTTGATGTCACCAACCACCTCGATGCCAGTAGCTTCTAGGACTTCCCCTGTGATGGGCAGTTTGTAAAGGCGACCCCCTCGAAGTTGAAGTCTCGCCGCCGGAGCTTTTCTGCAACTGCGTTGAGTTTGAGCTCCTCAAGCTTCTCGCGTCCGAAGAACCTTTCGCCCTCCTCAAAGCCTATGTGGAGCGCGCAGTACTTCGAGCCCTCGAGCGGCTTTTCACAGCACTTGCTTCCATCCGAATACGTGTACTCGCACACGCTCCCCACCGAATTAGAACTTTCTCAGCACTATAAAAATACTTTTTTGGCTCTTAAAGCTCTCAAAATTAGTTAAATTAGCCAAAATAATGAACCTAAGATGCCCGTGGAGATTAAAAAGACGGCGAAACTTCTGGAAAGAACTTCCGGTAGCTTGACCAAAACCTCAAGAAGCCATAAGAGGTTGAAGAGCCTTTAGGTTTTTCTAATCCTTTCCGCAGTTCTCCCTTCATTTGCAGGTACTCTTCCTGCTCAGGGGAAATTTCTTGGCGGAGGCAAGGAACGAATTCACAAGCCTCACCTGCTGTTTGAAGACTTCATCTGGGTTCTCCTTCAGCCTCTTCACGTAAAGCCGGATGAAGGCGAGCCTCTCTTCCAAATCGCGCTTAGAACGGAACTTCAACGCAAGTTCCCTCGCGTAGTCATTGAGCACCCTCCCGTCGATTCTCTCTTTAAACAGCTCGTAGAGGAAAAGGCATCTTCATTCCTATGGCTCTCCCACCAAACTTTGGAGAGCACGGTATTTAGCCCTTTTGAAATGACACTCTCCGCAGGTATCTTCGGCAATCATATCTTCCGAAAGTTTTATTTGACTCAACGTTGTAGTTATCTGCCAGATTACTGGGGGTGTAAGTTGTTGGAAGCTGTGTGCGGCACGACGCTGGAACTGAGTGAGGGTGCTTCAATATCCTTTGTGGTGACGAACCCGCACTTCAGCAACATCAACAACAAGACGTCCCTCGCCACGGAGGTCGGGGATCTCCTCCTGAAAGCAATTGCTGGCGATATCTCAGACTGGTCACAGGCACAGCCCAGCAACACCGGAAGCACACCCGTTGATCTCGGAAATGGCGTAAAGGCAGTCGCCAAGTTCAACGGAACCGACTACTGCTTCTACTCCCCCAGCGTGGACAACTGGGAGTGGAAGCTCTGCTCGAGCACGGGCTGGCCCGTCTGGGTGAAGGATGCAAAGGAGTGGGCGAACAAGCTCAAGTCAACTTGCACGCAAGAATCGATATACGACAACTTTGCAGGAGTAACAAACGGCGTAACAGTCTGCAAGCCCAACTGCCAGCCGATCCAGCAGCTCGTTTCCAGCACATACGACCCACAGAAGTACTCAACGTATCTGCTGACAGTGAAGTTCGGCGGATCAGAGTGCGAGGGACTGAGTGGGTATGGTAAAGCATACATTGAACACTGGCAGAACATGATGAACCCGCGGAAGAACCCAATGGGGATGCTCGCATATACGGTCGCCTGCGGTACTACAACCTCAGTATGCTATGCAGCAATGACTGCAGGGACAGGAGGAATCGCTGGTGCGCTATCATGGGGCAAATGGATAAAAGATATGGGGGCCTGCGCAATTGCACCGGCATTAACTGGTTGGCTTGCAAGCCAGCAGATAGAGGAGAGCAAACTAAAGGCGCAAGCATTGTTTGGAGGCAGCCAAATACTTGGGACAGCAACTATCATGGGAGTCAAGAAAGCGCTCTTACCCACTGTTCAGATATACCGTCTCCAAAGAAGTATTAGCCAAGCATCGGAACTAGTAAAAGCTGCGGGAAGCGCGGAGGCAACGTTCGATGACTTCGTGAAACTGGGAACCAGATACACAGAATCCGCGCAGCAATTTGATAGCATAGCTAAGAAATTCCCTAGATATCTAGCAGTTACTAGTGACGAATTCATAAAAAACAAAGAGGCCGACGATCTACTTAGGCTCCTTGCGCAGTATGGCAAAGACCATAAGCCAACAACCCTCGCAGAAATTGGCAGCAAACTAGGAATAGAAGGAGCTGAAGAACTCGCAGAGAGTAAGCCAGAACTGTTGATAGATAGGATTACATCCGAGTTACGAAGTAAAGGGCTCGCTAAAGCAGCGGATGAAGCATTTAAAGGAATGGATGAGACACTGCGCGAACTCCTCAAGAAGGAGATGAAAGCGAGCTTCGTATGTGGAGCTGCCGGAGCGGTTGCCGGTACACTAAGTTATTATTCCCTGGTCGCTTCGACGAGCACAATATCAACGCCGACCATAACCATGAATATAGGAAATATATCCGCAGCTATGCCAATCCACGGTGAACCCGAAGGAGATTGATTTGGGTGAGAGATCATGATCGTGTACGCCACAAGACATAAGGGGAATGCCAAGTGGGAACGGGGCTTTCTGAACAAATTCTTCAGCGCAAACGAAAAAACTGCCAAGATGTGGCGGCAGCTCATAGAGTATATCCACCCAGAAGGTGGAAAGGCGCTGGAAAAATATAGGGACTTTGAGAGAGAGTATTCGGGGCAGAAACGGGTGCTGCAAGGCCCATAGTTGGTCACGATCTTGCAGAAGCCACAAAACTATCCCTCTGGCTCAAAATATTCGGCGAGGCAGCGGCAAGCATTCTGGGTACAACTCCACACAAAGTGTTTACAGTTATTCAACTCGAAGATGTGCCCGATCACTTTACTCAATGGCAGCACCACAGCGAAGATCCGCTTGGAATAAACTGGAGTTTTATTCGTGACGCCCTAAAAAACAGCAAACACGCCGAGAAATACATTGGTAGAAAAATAACCGACGAAGAATTAAAGAAATTAGAAGAAGTCGCGAAGGTCATTGCCAAATTCGTTGATGCGTGGGGCCCAGATAATATAAATCACGCACAGATCTGGCTAGAACGCGGCTCAAACATGGACGATCTTGAAGAGTTCATCAAGAAATACGCCAAAGATCCAGAAAAAACATTCCAATACTTGGAAGAACTGCGACAGGTTATGCACAAGTACATAAAGCCAAAGGGGCTCCGACCACCCACCACTGGAACTCCTGCAACGAAGGCTGCCACCAAACCCATCACAGAGAAGGAACCATCCGAAGTGGAGGAAACGTTCAAAACGCTGAAGAATTTGGGAGTGGATCTGAAGTTAGAGACAGGAAACGTGGCGGAGAGGAAGGCAAAGATATATGCGTGGCTGGTAAACAAAGGGCTGATAACCGTTGAGCAGGAAGGGGGCAAGATAAAGGTAAAGCCGACGGAAAAGATGCACGAACTGCTGGCAAGGCACGGAAACGCAGCAGGAGCTGTGCTGAAATGGGCAGCAGAGGAGGGTGTAGGACTAGAACATGTGAAGCCGGTATCCAAGATACTCGCCGCGCTGGAGGAAGTCCGTCAGAGGGCGAAGTCGGAAGATCCTGCGCTGGCAAAAGCGCTGGAAAAGGCGTTGGGAAGCAAGCACACGATACGTGAGCTTTACTACCTATTGCAGGGCCACTACACGCCAGAAGAGCTATCCGAAAGGTGGAGCAAGAACTTCGGCAAGATAGACCTCATAACACTCTTCGAACGGCACCCCGAGCTGGCGAAGGCAACCCTTGAAGCAATGCGCAAGATCGAGGAAACGGGCATAAGCACACCCCCAGTGCCGTCCTACTGGCTGGATCTGCTGAGGAAGGTGCGCTCAGGACATGTGAGAAAGGAGGATGTTGACCGCTACCTCGCAATGGCCACATACGGGAAGCACGTGTTTACAACACTCCACTCGTTGGCAGGTGCGCCCCTTCCCGAGAGGGGCAAGGACATTGAAACGCTCCTCAAAAGCCTCAGGGAACCGGCAAGGATCGCATCAGAGGCAGTGCTCCAGAGAATGGGTGTTAACGAAGACAGGAGAAGGCAGGGCATCGAGTACATGAACAGGAACATAGACCAGCTGGCGCACATAATTGCCCACCTGAAGGACCCAAGACACATAGAGGAGATCGAGCGTGAACTGGAGCCCATTGTGAACAAACTCCCCGAACAGGGCAGAAAGATAGGCCTCTTCAAGCGGGAAAAGTCCCCGAGAGAGAAAGTCGAGGTAATGGCGGCAATGGTCGTTGAATTCATCGAGGGCAGGGGTGAACTCAGGGAAATCCTTCACTACGGGGAGAATCTCCGCAAAGAACTAAGGGAATACGTTGGAGACGAAGCCGATAGACTACTCGGTGCAATGATTGCACCGGCTGTCGCCGCAGAGCTGAGGAGAAGGGGCGAGAGTGCCGAGGAACTGCTCGCAAGGGTTTCCTATGAGAGCCTGCGGAGGTTTACCAGCATCGAGCTCAAGCTTAAGGAGCTGAGGAAGGGAGCTTCCAACGAGAGAATTCACGACGACCTCTTGAGGCATCTGGCGTTCTGGGACATGCCTGGAATACCCGCCGAACCTCTGGAACCCGCTGGAAGGGAAAGGGTCAGGAAAACGCTCGAAGGGTGTGAGGGGTGCTCAACTTCAAAGGAAAGGCCTGGGAAATAGCGGCATGGTACGCAGTAGCATTGCTCCTTGCGATACCCGTGAAGGGCACGGGAGAGAGCTCCAGCCCACTCTTTCTTTTTGTCCTTGTTATCCTTGCAACGGGTTTACTGTTGATGTTTTACAGGCTGTTTGGAACCCAGATTCTCAGGAAGTTTCTATTCGGCCTTGAGCTCCTATTCCTCGGAACATCCGCCGCTTACATTCTTGAGGCATTCAATATGCCGGTTTATCCAGCGGTTCTCGCGCCTATGTTAAGGCTTGTTCTGAAAGAGAAAGCCCTCAACGCATCAACGGCATTCATTAGTGGAGTCGCCGCTGGAATGGTCGGAAAATCTATGAATCCAAGCGATGCAGCATTGTTCCTTCTTATCATGGCGGTTTATGACTACGTGGCCGTTTTTGGTACTGGGCACATGAAATCACTCGCAAGGGCGATGGTGCCAGGTCTCATGGACTCCTCTGTAGGAGTTCCTACGGGAAGGTACTCCATTGATTCTGGGGACGTTGCCATCCCTGCCATTCTGGTATCGGCGATGGCAAAAGTATCACCGAAATATGGAATAGCAATGACTCTTTCAGCTCTCTTCGGTCTCTGCCTTCTGATACTCTACTCCAGAAAACGCCCAGAGATGCTTCCAGCGCTGCCTTTCATAGCTTTCCCAGAGCTCCTTGCCTGCGTTCTTTTACTTCAGCCGGCAGGGTCATGCCATCAAGGGCTTTCGTATTTCGAATCGTATTTCGAAAAAGTTTAAAGTTCGTAGTACAAAACGAGTTCTGGTGAATTACATGGGCTCCACCGTGATGAGCATAAGGATTTCCCCTGAGCTCAAGCGGGAGATGAAGAAGTACGACATCAACTGGAGCGAGGAGATAAGGGAGTTCATAAAGCGGAGGATAGAGGAGGAAGAGAAAAAACGGGCCCTTCAGGAGGTCATAGAACTAGTCGAGTCACTTCCCGGAGTCCCTGAAGGGACCGCAAAACGGCTCGTGAGGGAGGACCGTGAGAGTCATTGACACCTCCGCCCTCTGCAAGTTCCTCCTGAAGGAGGAAGGCTGGGGGAGTGTAATTCCCCACCTGCAGCCCGAGAGCGAGGCTCAGACGGTTGAGATGTTGCTCACGGAGTGCGTCAACGTCATCTGGAAGAACGTTAGGGTATACAAAACCCTTGGCAGGGAAGAAGGGGAGAAGCTTCTCGGAGCGCTGGAGCTCCTCGTTGATAAAGGCCTGATAACGATTGAAGAAAACCGAAAATACCTGAGGAGAGCCTTCGAGCTGAGCGTTGAGCATGGCATAGCGGTCTACGATGCCCTCTTCATAGCGCAGGCCGAGGAACTCAACGCAACTCTCGTTACCTGCGATGAGAAACAGGGGAAGATTGCAAAGAAAATCGGAGTGAAAGTGACTCTCCTTTAATCAAACCCCGGCTTCCTGACCTTCACCACTTCTCTGTTCACGAGCGTCGGCGGGATTTCGCCGTTCTTGAATGCGATGAGATTCCTCGCCACGAGCTCGGCCATTCCTTCCCTCGCCCCAAAGGTCGCGCTACCGATGTGGGGCGCCAAAACCACGTTCCTCAGGCTGGAGAGCTCTTCGTTGTAGTACGGCTCCTCCTCGTAGACGTCGAGACCGGCCCCGGCAATCCAGCCCTCTTTTAGGGCCTTGATGAGCGCTTCCGTGTCAACGACCTTTCCGCGCGCTATGTTCACGAGAATTGCCGTTTCCTTCATGAGCTTGAGCTCCCGCTCGCCTATCATGTGGTAGGTCTCCCTCGTTAGAGGAACCGCCAGAACCACGAAGTCGCTCTCGCTCAGGAGCTCATCAAGGGGTTTGAACTCCACGTTGAGTTCCTTCTCTGCTTCTGGCTTCCTCGTGCGGGAGTAGTAGAGGATTCTCATGCCGAAGCCCTTAGCCCTTCTCGCCACCGCCTGCCCGATTCTGCCAAAACCAACGATTCCGATGGTTTTGCCATAAACGTCGTAGCCCAAGAACCAGCGCGGGTGCCAGGCAATACCGCGCTTCTTCCACTCGCCGGAGCGCGTGAAGTTATCGGCCTCTATTAGCCCCCTCGCCGTTGCAAGCAAAAGCGTCCACGCGAAGTCCGCTGTCGCGTCGGTGAGAACGTCTGGAGTGTTCGTTACGTAGATTCCCCTCCGCGTTGCCTCTTCGACGTCTATGTTGTCGTAGCCCACAGCGTAGTTCGCGACGATTCTTAACCTTGGCGCGTTGTCGAAGACCTCCCTGTCAATCCTCTCGCTGAGCATCGTAACGAGGGCATCAGCATCGCGGACCTTCTCGAGGAGAACCTCTCGGGGAATTTCCCGTTCCTCCGGCCAGACTTCGACATCGAAGTGCTTCTTCAGCATCTCGATGCCGTTCTCGGGAATCGCGCGCGTGATGAAGACCTTCGGCATGACCACCACCGGATAAAGAAAAGAGGGGGCGCTTTTAGCGTTTTCTCAGCTTGTCAACGAGCCAGATGAGTATCGGCAGGATTATAAAGGCCATCATGTCTCCCGTGTCGCCGGCGAAGGCCAGGACGTCTGCGAAGTTCTTGATTCCTGCGAAGTACACTGCCGCTGGCGGGATAACGGTTAGGGCCCACGCAACGGGCCTCTTGAGCTTGACGAACTCCTCGTTGTTGCTCTGCTGTGCCAGGGCTATTCCTATGTAGCTCGTCGTTATGGCAAGTAGGGGAATGAGGTTGCCGATTATCTTTCCAAGCCTTCCATAGAGCCACTGGAGCCCCTGGGTGGCAATCTGTGGCGTGTTCTTTCCGAAGGCCAGCAGGAACGCCGCCATAAATATGGCGTAAATTGCAGTCGGTATGATGAAGGCCCAGACGAGAACCTTCTTGGTCTCCTCGTAGCTTCCGAGGCCCTTGTAGACGTCGGGAATCACCGTGTGACAGCCGAGGGCGAAGATGGCAACACCCGTTATGCTTAGGATTCCCGAGAGGTCGGTATAGAGGCCGTTGCTCAGCTTCGCATGGGGAACGAGCATCACGGTGACCGCTATGAAGAGGGCAAGCATTATGTAGCTCATGGCCAGTTCGGTCTTTCCGCTCGCCTCAAGACCGCGGTAAACGACTATCGAGGCGAGAACCCAAAAGATGAACGCTCCTGCAGTTTCACTTATCCCGAAGAGGCTTGCGAAAACGCTTCCCATTCCCGCTATGTAAGCTAAGATAGCTCCAAAGCTCATGATGAATATGCTGACGTACATCAGCCAGCCACCAGCTTTTCCGAGGACGCGCTGGGCTATGGTGCTCATCTGCGCCCCGCCCATTCCTGCCGAGAACTTGAGGACTATGAAGCCAGTCGCCAGCATGAGCACCATAACGCCGAAGAGGACAAGCATGGCCGGAATCAGACCGACTTTGCTGGCGGCGTAGGGCAAGCCGAGCACTCCGGCGCCTATCTGGGTCCCAACGAGGATTGCCAGAGCTTCTCCCTTTGTTATGCGCTTCTTCTCAACGCGAATCGTGCTTACCCTAAGCCCCCTCACCGCTTTCCTCTTCCTGAGGTTCTGAATCAGGATGAGCTTTTTCCGCCTCTGAGCCGCCAGTCTCTCCGAGTAGTAACGGCCGTGTGAGGTAGTGACCTTGCTCCTCGGGGTTCCATCGGTAATCGGCATCTCGCATCACCTCCGTCCAATGCACCGATGAACACAATTTAAACCCTCGCTCGGAAGGCTGAAGGTTGCTTCTAATATCCTTCGATGTTTTTGTTTATAGAGCTTAACCTTTAGTAGGGTTTTTAAATTCCACTTGATTAGGGGATGGCATGAAGGGACACGCCGCTAAAATCCTGGCAAGGTCCCGCTTTGCCATAGCCTTTACCGGTGCGGGAATCAGTGCCGAGAGCGGTGTTCCAACGTTCAGAGGCTCCAACGGCCTGTGGAAGCGCTATCGTCCAGAAGAGCTCGCAACGCCAGAGGCCTTCGACCGGGACCCTCGCCTCGTCTGGGAGTTCTACAGATGGAGGATGCACAAGATTCTGGATGCGAAGCCGAACCCCGCCCACTATGCTCTGGCGGAGCTTGAACGGATGGGAGTCCTCAGGGCGGTGATAACTCAGAACGTTGACGACCTGCACCGCGAGGCAGGGACAAGGAACCTGATAGAGCTCCACGGAAACATCTTCCGGGTTCGCTGTACTTCCTGCGATTACAGGGAGAACCTGAAGGAGAGCGGCCGGGTTCATGAGTTCGTGGAGTCAAGAGACCTCCCGAGATGCCCCCGCTGTGGTTCCCTCCTCAGGCCCGACGTGGTCTGGTTCGGAGAGGCCCTGCCGAGGGATGCTCTGGAAGCGGCCTTTCGGCTGGCGGAGAAGGCAGATACGGTCATCGTCGTCGGGACGAGCGGCGTAGTGTATCCCGCCGCGTACATACCGTACATCGTCAAGGAGCACGGCGGCAGGGTCATAGAGGTGAACGTCGAGAGGAGCGGAATAACGCCTATTGCGGACGTTTTCCTGCGCGGGAAGGCGGCCGAAGTGCTTCCAAAGCTCGTTGAGCTCGTGAGGGGGTTGAGATGAAGCTGCTCCTGATAGGTTTTGCCGAGGATGAAATCGAGGGGATTGCAAAGCTCGGCTACCCGATTCTGCCGGTTCCCGAGCACTTCAGGAAGCTCACCCTGGTGGAGATACTCGAAAGAACCCCTGAGGGCGGGAACCTTGACTGGGCCGGTGGAAGGTTCGTCATCATGCACGGCCTCGACAACGAGGGTATCAGGAGGGTCATAGGTGAGGTCAGGAAGCTGGCCGAAGGAAGGGTAATCTTCGCGACGACGACTGAGACGAACCTCAAATGGACGCTGGAGGAGCTCCTCGAAGAGTTGAGAAGAGAAGACGAGTACTTCAGGGCTGTGAAGGAGGCGAAAAAACAGGCCAAAGGGAAGAGAGGACTCTTCCTTGACATCGGCAACGTTAAATAGTCGTGAGGAGAAGAAACCAAGGGGTCGGGGTATGATTAGGGCAGTCCTGTTCGACCTTGACGACACAATTGTCGACACCACCCGCTTAGCTGAGATGGCACGTCGAAACGCGATAGAGAACATGATACGCCACGGCCTCCCCGTTGACTTCGAAACCGCCTACAGCGAGCTTCTTGAGCTGATAGCTGAGTACGGCAGCAACTTCAACAGGCACTTTGATTACCTCCTCAGGCGTCTTGAGCTCCCCAACAACCCCAAGTGGATTGCCTCCGGTGTTATAGCCTACCACAACACGAAGTTCGCCTACCTGAAGAGCGTTAGAGGGGCCAGAAAGGTCCTCCTCGAGCTCAAGAAGGACGGTTATATCCTCGCGATAATCACCGACGGCGACCCGATAAAGCAGTGGGAGAAGATACTCCGCCTCGAACTCGACGAGTTCTTTGACGAGGTGTTTATCTCGGACTACCTCGGCGTCAAGAAGCCTCATCCAAAGATTTTTAAGCGGGCCCTCAGGAAGCTCGGCGTCAGGCCCGAAGAGGCCCTGATGGTCGGCGACAGGCTTTACTCGGACATCTACGGGGCCAAGCAGGTGGGAATGAGAACCGTCTGGTTCCGCTATGGAAAATACCGCGACAGGGAGCTCGACTACCTCGATTACGCCGACTTCACAATTGAGGACCTTGAAGAGGTTCCGAGGATTGTGAGGGGACTCAACGATGAGGAAGAAGAGCGTTCAGATTCGGAAGTTCATGCTGATTGACAGCTCATACAAGTCAAGAATCCTGAGGGGAGACAAAGTCACGACGATACGCTACGGTAGCTACGAGGCGAAACCTGGAAGCGAGGTTTATCTCGTGATAACGCCGAGCGACACGGCAATAGCGAAGGTCAGAATCACGAAGGTCGAGCGGAAGAAGGTTAGAGAGCTCACCAACGAAGACGCCAAGCTCGACGGCTTCTCCGACGTTAAGGAGCTCCTCCGCGAGCTGAACAAAATCTATGGCGAGCTCTACGGGGACGACGAGGTCACGGTGATAGGCTTCGAGGTCGTCAAGACTTTCAAGGACGGAATCCCTCTCAAGTGGCTCAAGGGCCTCAACTACCGCGAGCCGGAGGAGATAGCGCGCCTCTACCTCGAAAACCAGGACAGGCTTAACTTCAACCGCGAAACGGACTTCATAATGCGCCGTATATACAACGAGGGCCTCGGAAAGGCCGTCAGAACCTTCGGACCGAAGAGGGTTCAGCAGGCTCTCCTCAAGGTTTACCACGGACTCTACAACGAGGGGCTGATTTAGAAAAGCTTTTTAGCTCAAACTCTTTCTCCAATCCATGTCCAGCGAATCCCTCAAGAACTGGAAGTTCCTGCTGAACACGGCGTTGCTGGTTCTCGTTCTTGTCCTTCAGCTCACGGGTTTAATGGCGGGCATAAACTCTCGGGTTGATGCGCTCCTCCCATCACCGAACCCAGGCCTAATGAACGTTCTGACGGCCTTCGGAAGCGACCTGTTCCTAGTTCCCTTCGCAATCGCTGTTATCTACCTCGACATCAGGAACTCGGGAAAGCTCTCGAGGGAGACGCTCGTTTTTCTCGTTTCAGCAGTCGTCGGCCTCGTCATAGTCGGGGTCCTCAAGGTCGCAATCAACGAGCCGAGGCCCCGCAACCACGGAGGTTACTCCTTCCCCTCGGGCCACACCTATCGCGGGGCAATAATCGCGGTCTACGCCTCGAACCGCTGGAAGCGGGCAACTCCCCTTGCGGTTCTCTTCGCGGTCGGAGTTGCGATGACGCGGTTGCTCCTCCATGTCCACTGGTTCGGCGACGTCCTCTTCAGCCTGCTCCTCGCTCCCTGGGTCTACAGCATCGTCAAGGCCACCCAGGACTCGTGGATTCCGCTCTACAGGCGGATAATCTCAAGGCTTGGCCTGGGGGTGCTCGACGTTGAATAGCTTCCTCGAGGTCTTCCTGCTCTCCCTCGTGCCGACCTTTGAGGGGCGCTACGCGATAGTCTACGGCATAGGGCGGGGCTACTCCCTCTGGGAAACCCTCCTGAGTGCTTCCCTTGGCGTGCTCACCCTCTCGCTCCTCCTGCCTTTGGCGCTTCCACTGATAGACCGAATAATGCTCTGGCTCGAAAAAACGCCCCTCAGAAAGGTGGCACACCTCTACCTCTATTACGTCGAGAGGGTCAGGAAAAAGGCGCACCCCTACGTGGAGAGATGGGGCTTCATCGGCCTCACGGTGTTCGTTGCTATCCCACTGCCCGGGACGGGGATATGGACCGGAGCTTTGGCGGCTTACCTCCTCGGAATTGAGAAAAAGCAGACGGTCCCGGCTTTAATCCTCGGCGGGCTTCTAAGCATGGCGATAACGGTTCTACCTGCACTGGGGCTGTTAGGGTGATGATATGGGCTGGCTTAGGCGCTTCAAGCTCCTTTTCACCCTTACCTACGTGGGATTCCTCGGAAACATTGCGCTGACCTCCTCCCTGCCCTAACGGGCGAGGCTTTCAAGAGAAAATGTATCCCCGTTAAACGCTTCCGTTTGCTGAAAGGTTATTAAGCCAGGCGAAGATTTTACCCCGGTGGTAACATGGGCGTTGAGGAGCACAAGAGGAAGGCACCCAGGAAGTTTCGATTTGCGGTCATAACGGTCAGCGACACCGCGAGCAGGGGCGAGAAGGAAGATGCAAGCGGGAAGTTCCTCATCGAGGAGCTGGAAAGGGCAGGACACGAGAGGGTTCTCTACGAAGTCGTGCCCGACGAGAAAATGGCGATAATTGGAGCGGTCGTTAAGGCCTTCGAGAAGGGAGCCGAGGTCGTCGTTACCTCCGGCGGGACTGGAATAGCGAGCAGGGACGTGACGATAGAGAGCCTGAGACCTCTCTTCGACAAGGAGCTCACGGGCTTTGGTGAAATCTTCAGGCTGATGAGCTACGAGGAGATAGACACGGCGGCGATAATGACGAGAGCAACTGCCGGCGTCATCAGGAGCTCGGGAAGGGCGATGGCGGTCTTCTGCCTCCCGGGAAGCCTTGGGGCCGCGAAGACGGGGATAAAGATTATCCTCAAGGAGGCTGGCCACGTCCTCAAGCACGGGAGGGAATGACATGAAAGAGTTCAAGCGCCTCACGCCATACCGGGAGGCACTGAAGTTACTCCTCGACGACCTGAATGAGATTGGGGAAACCGAAGAAGTTCCGCTCGAGGATGCCCCCGGCAGAGTTTTAGCTGAGGACGTCGTTTCGCCGATAGACAGCCCGCCCTTTGACCGTTCGGCGGTTGATGGCTACGCTTTGAGGGCTGAGGACACCTTCCCCGCGAGGGAATACAGCCCGGTCGAGCTGAAGGTCGTTGATGAGATTGTCGCTGGAGAGGAGAGTAAAGCGAAAGTGGAACCTGGGACGGCGGTAAAGCTCATGACAGGCTCGAAGATACCAGAAGGAGCGAACGCCGTTCTGATGCAGGAGATGGCCGAGCGCGAGGGAGATGTGATAAGGGTTCTCCGCCCCGTTGCTCCGGGTCAGAACGTCGCCTTCGCCGGCGAGGACGTGAAGAAGGGAGAGGTAATCCTGAGAAAGGGGCAGGTGCTCAGGCCTCAGGACTTGGCCCTCCTCAAAAGCGTGGGCTTCAAAACCGTCAAGGTCATGAGGAAGCCCAGGGTTGGGATAATCGTAACCGGCGACGAGCTGATTGAGGAATTCGACGAGGAAGCGTTGAAAGCCGGCAAAATCCTTGAGAGCAACTCCCTCATGCTGAAGGGCCTCGTGGAGGAGTATTTCGGCGAGCCCGTCTTCTACGGCATCGTTCCCGACAATGAAGAAGCCATAAAGGGGGCAATTGAAAGGGCAAAGGCCGAGAACGACCTCGTGCTCGTCACCGGCGGGTCGGCCTTTGGCGACAGGGACTTCGCCCACCGGTTCGTTAACCTGCTCTTCCACGGGACGACGATAAAGCCGGGCCGGCCAATAGGCTACGGCGAGAGGGTCTTCATAATGAGCGGTTACCCCGTGGCCGTCTTCGCGCAGTTCCACCTGTACGTCAAGCATGCCTTGGCCAAGCTGGTTGGAGCCAGAAACTACGAGGTACGGGCTAAGGCAACGCTAACCGATAGGGTTCCGAGCCAGCTCGGTAGATACGAGTTCGTCAAGGTCTGGTACGAGAACGGGAAGGCAAAACCCATCAAGAAGAAGGGAAGCGGAATAATAAGCTCGCTCGTGGAGAGTAACGGTTACGTGGAAATCCCTGAAGACAGTGAGGGGTACCTTGAGGGAGAAGAGGTATGGGTGACATTATACTAAAGGTCCCTAATTAAGGCCCCGCTGTCTGGGACCTTTATAATTTCTCTAACGTCATCTGGAAGTTCTTCAATAATTTCCAACTCTTTTTGGGTAATATCCTGAATTATCTCCATGGCCTCGCGTTTTCTTTGTTCTAATACTTCGTAGACTGGATTATCCTTAAGCCAGGGTATAAGTTCTTTAACATTCTGCTCCGGAGGTTTCATAAGACCACTCTCAGTCATGGCATTATTCATTATGCGTTTCGGGTTAATAACCCTTTCTATCGTCCGTTCAACAGTGTGACAATATATAACTAAAAGGAACATTATCAACCCAGAGAACAGCTGGTAGATGTCGCCCGCCCGTAACGCCCGCCCTCATCGAAGGCAACGCCACACTCAGGCGGGTTAACCCAGGCGGGCAAGAACTGTGCCCGGCCTGGGTTTCCCGCGGTCATCGTGCTCCGGGACGCGGAAGGCCCTCCCGCGGGGACCTCGCTGAGGCCGGGCTGTAGCCCCCGCATCGCCCCCCGGTTCATTCTCCCCGGGGTCCTCGCGCGGGGGCATTGTTAGGTAGGGGGCGCGGTTTATAAACCCTCACTCGAGGAGTTTTCTTAGCTGGTTGAAGAGCCGTTCTTCCACGCTGTTTCTGTCTACGACGATGATGAGCGTTCCACCCCTAACCAGCACTAAGTCTCTAAGCTTGGACAGAAACTTCATAAGCGAATCCCAATGGTTGTACATGCTGAGGTACTCCAGACAATCCATAACAACAACCCCGGGTAAACCCATCCGTTTGGTTTCCTCTAGGTACTGGTAGACGATTTCCGTCATCTTGGCGAGTTCTGTGGGGTTTATCGTTCCCGAGATTCCCTCCTTCCGAAACGGGACTGCAGTTATAAAGTAGGTTTTCCAGCTTTTCTGGGAGTACTTTAAGTCGCGAAGAAATGCAAGCACTGGCGCTTCTCGAAGCTTTGGAAGAACCTCCTCGAAATCTTCCGGCTGGAGTATAATTGTTCCGCTATGAATTTCAGGAACCTTAACCTCGCCTCTCCCCTCAAGGAATTCCCTTGTAGAGGTTAACCTGAGCATTGAATATGCCATCATTATCGTGAGCGTCGTTGAGAGAGTAAAGCCAATGGGAAGGTACCACTCGTAGAGACCGAAAAGTGCCGCTGGAACCAAGTGAAGACCAAACAGTAGAACGCTGAGGTATAGAACCTTCGCAGGCTTTTTGTAAACCGTCTCAAGGGGCCTCAGAAGGACACCGCTGGCAAACACAAAAGCCCCACTTATTCCCAGGGAGACCCCTGCGGTGAGGGCCCAGTCGGCATTTCCTGTGAAGTGATACACCGAGGCAACGAAGATATAAAAAATCGGTGCCATAAGTGCCATCCTTTGGAGAATATAGTGGGGGACCGGAATCAACTCTTCATCGAGTAGTCTCACGGACCCCATAAAAACCAGCATGGCAAAGATAGTCAGTGAAAATTCAGCAATCATCCGTACCAGGGGATTCATCGACATTGAAAGAACAACCATCAGCATATCGGCAAACCATGCGGCGGAAAAGAATAGGGCAGACCTTCTACGCCTCCTCAAGTATACGCGGAGGATTAAGAAGGCGGCCGTCAGGTCAGCAAGTATCACGAGAAATCCGCTGATGTAGGGGATAAAATCAGCGGAGGTCATGAACAACCCTCCTCGGGTCAGCGAAGCCGTCCCATCTAAACGGTCCGGCCGGCGGAGCCCGAATGGCGGTCTCGTCTTCAACCTTCACGACGAGCACCTCCGGTCTGGCTATAACCACGGCCAGCAAACCCCTTTCCCCGTAGTCCACCACGCGGTATCCATCCTCGGTTTTTTTGACCGGAAGAACCAGCGTGAATGGCCAGTTGGGATAGTAGGCTATTTCCCGTTTCCCCGGAATACCTACGAGGTCGCCGAAGAGGTAGTAGCCGTAGAGCGGGACTGCCCGGGCATTTGGAAACTTCTCCTCAACTTCCTTGAGAAAAGCGACGTCAGTTCCAACGCCACTCAGGATAACTGCTTCTATATCCTCCGATACGCTTTCAAAGAGCCCGATTAAAGGTGGTGCGGTCCTCGCGAGGTTTATCCTGTCCCTCCTAAGCACGCGCTCGGTGTAGCGGACGAGAGGGTTGAGAATTCTCAGGACCTCCTCAACTCCTTTCTCCTCCAAAACCCTCTTCAGCCCGTCGGTTTCCATTCCTATGAAGTACAGGTAGCCACCGTAGCTCCACACGAGCTCGCTTATCTCGTCCTGATACCAGCCGTAGGGCCCGTGCGCAAGGGTGCGCATCCTGCCCGGGGGAAACGTTTCGTTCAGGCCGTAAAGTTCGTCGAGGGCAGATTTAAGGTACGAGACGAGGTATCTCACGTATTCCCGGTCCCAGTGGCCGATGGCCCTCTCGCGCGTAGTTCCTGAGGACTGATAAAAGCGAACCATGCCCCGGTAGCCCTCAGGCAGAAAATCGAGCCAGTTGGCACGCAGGTAGTCCTCTTTGACAAGAAAGCCCCTGTTGAGCAGGTTCTCGACGGTCTCTACCACCGTGTCCCCGAGTAGCTCCTCAACACCGAAGGAGAACTTCCTCCAGTATGGGGATTTCTCAAGATGGAATTCAATGACCCTTTCGAGGTGGCTTAGAACTTCGTCTTCTTCGACTTTAAGGGGTTCCTCAATTAGACTTTCCGGAACATCTTCGTACGTCATAGCATGTAATTGTTCACAGGAGAATATAAGCCTTTCTTAAACGTCTTTCTAAACGAGAGTTGCATTTTGAACCCATAGGATTAAATAAACCAACGCCCAATGTTGATGGGTGACGCCATGCCCACCGTTATATATCGCAAAACCCTGCTGGATGGGTTTAAATACACCCTGAGCAAGGCCGTGGAAACGACTCCGTTCTGGAAAGAGAAATTCGAGGGTCTTGACCTAGAAGGGATTTCTCCAGAAACCCTCAGTGAACTAACGGCCAGGGTAACCATCAAGCCCCACGACCTTTACGGGAGGGCCCGCGTCTGGCCGGACTACATACGGGAGGGCCGTCTCTTCCACGCGGTTATGCGAACCAGCGGAACGACCGGCCAGCCTAAGAGGGTGCCATTCACTCCAGATGACAGAAAAAGGACCGCACGCCAGATGGCACCCTGGGTCAACGAGTACTTCGAGAAGGGCGAGAGAGTTGCCTCTTTCTTCCCGCCGCTACCCTCTTCATCGGGCACCTTCGCGCTGAGCGGGCTTGAGGGTAACAACGCCGAGGCTGCGTACTTCCAAGTGCCGATTACCTACCTCCAGAACAGGGAACTCCTTCTCAAGGAGCTTGAGGACATAAAGCCAACCTCGATATGGGCCCTAACTGCCACAGCCTACAACCTCGGCCTCATCCTGCCGGAGAAGCTCAGAGAGGATGTTAAAACGATAGTCGTCGGCGGAGAGACGCTGACTCCGGAGCTGGCCAAGGCCACCCTTGAACTGTTCCCGAACGCCGTCGTCATAGACAACTTCGGCTCGACGGAGGACGACGTTACCGGCTTCAGGATAGTTACAAAGAAAGGCGCAACACCGTTCCACTTCGGTGAGTCCGTAATAGTCCTCGAAGATACAGGCGACGAGGATTATCCGGAATACAAGAGGCTCTACATCACAAAGGTCATGAGCGAGGGTGAGCTGACGGGGTTACCTCTCTTCAACTACGACATCGGCGATTTGGTGAGGCTCGAAAACGGCGAAGTCGTCAGTATAATCCGCGTTAAGGACGTCGTCGTTCTCTCCGGTGCAAAGCTTCACATAGACCAGGTAATGGAGATAGTCTACGGCCATCCCAAGCTCAAGGACTTCGTGATACTCTATCATCCGCTCTCGCCGGACAACCCGAGGCCAAGGGTTATAATTAGGGTCGCCTACGAGGGTGAAAAACCAGCCGGAATAGAGGACGAGGTGAGGGAGCTCATCTACGAGGCCAACAATCCGGTTCGCTACGAGGTCGAGGAAGCGAAGAGCTCGGAGCTCATAATCGAGGCAGTCCCGCTGGAAAAGCTCCACGAGGGCCTCACAGTCAGGCCTGGGAAGACCAAGAGAATATACGTCGCTGGAAAGGACTTCTGATTTTCTTACCTTTAACTTTCTTGTCATAATGCCGAAAAGTTATTTAAGGCCCTTCTCAGATTTCCAGCCGGTGGTGGGAATGGCAAAAGCGAAGATTATCCACGACGGAATTCACGGTAGCATGGAGGTCACGGGGGTAATCCTCGAACTCGTCAAAACGCCCGAGTTCCAGAGGCTCAGGCACATAAGACAGCTCGGTCTGGCTTACCTCGTCTACCCCGGTGCCAATCACTCGCGCTTCGAGCACTCCCTTGGAACATGGCACATTGCGAAGCGCCTCTCCGACGAGGTCGGGCTCGACGAGGACGAGAGCCTGCTCCTCCAGGTCGGCGCTCTGCTTCACGACATCGGGCACGGGCCCCTAAGCCACACCTTCGAGGGAATCTATCGCCATTACGTGAAGGAGCGCGACCACATGCGCCTCGGCCAGGACATCATAATGGGGCGGATAAACATAACCGGCGACGAGGACGGCGGAAAGATTCCGGAGATACTGGAAAGCCACGGAATTGAGCCGAGGGAAGTGGCGGACCTAATCCTCGGCAGGGCGAAGAAGCCTTACCTCGGCCAGATGCTTCACGGAGGAGTTGACGTTGACCAGCTCGACTACCTCATCAGAGACGCCCACTACACCGGCGTCGCGCACGGAATAATTGACCTTGAGAGGCTCCTCAAGGTGCTCGAAATCCACGATGACGAGCTCGTCGTCGATGAGAAGGGGGTTGAAGCCGTCGAGGGAATGATGGTGGCGCGCTCGCTGATGTACTCGCGCGTTTACTTCCACCACACGGTGAAGATTGCCGAAGGTATGCTGACAAGAGCCCTGGAGTTCGCCCTCGAGGAAGACCACCTCTGGGACTTCTGGAAGATGACCGACTGCCGGGTTTTAGTTGAACTCGAGGATTTAGAAGGCCTCCCGGCGGAGCTCACGAGGCGCGTTCTTTACAGGAAGCTCTACAAGGCCGCGGTTCTCGCGAGCGCGGAGGAGCTCAGCCAGGAGGAGAAGAGAGAGCTGTTGTCAGCTTACAGAAACGTCAAGAGAAGGCAGGAGCTTGAGAGAGCCCTGGCGGAGGCCGTTGGTGCAAGCGAGGGAGAGGTAATCCTCGAGTTTAGCATAGCAGACCTGATGCTCAGCGAGCCGAGGCTGAAGGAGACCGGGATAAAGGTGCTTCTCGAAAACGGCGAGGTTCAGCCCCTCTCAAAGGTAACGCCCCTGGCGAACGCCCTCAAGAGGCGCCAGACTCCGAGGTGGGCCGTTCTCATAGCCTCGCCGGAGAAGTACGTCGGAAAGCTCCGCGAGAGCTGGAGAAAGGTGCTCTTCAGCTGAAGAGCTTCGCCTTTATCTCCTTTTTGAGCTCCTCAATCATCTCGATGAGCTCGTCGGCGTCCTTAACTTCTCTGAGGCTCTCCTTCGGGATTATGGGGACCTCCTTGACGACCTCGGTCTTGGTCTTCTCAAGGATAAACACGCCGTCGGAGTTGATTATCCGGCCAACCTCTGCCACCATCTCGGCTCTCTTCACCGTCGAGCGGGTCTTCCTTTCGTCTATCCCGGTCAGGATTCTGAACTCGTCGCCCTTTGAAACTGCGTTGAACGGGGCCTTCTTAACCTTCACAAGACCGAGGCCAAGGCGCTTCAGCCTCTCGAAGACCTCTTTTTCGAGGGGGCTCTCGGGCTTAACGTCGAGCTTCGCCTCGACCCTCGCGTTCAGAACATCAATCGGCTCGGCTAAAGCCTCGTCGAAGAGCTCTTCAAGCCTAATCGCCACCTCAAGGGAAACGGCCCCCTCACCGCGCTCGTAGTTGAGGAGGGTCTTCCTCGAAACCCCGAGGAGCTGAGCGAGCTCGTTGACCGAGTAACCGTGCCTCTCGCGAAGCTCCCTAAGGAGTTCGCCGTTTATCCGGACGTAGAGCCCACCGCGCTCCGCGAAGATGGCCGGTAGCTCGTTGTTGGTGAGGACGTCGTAGAGCGTTTCCGGCCTCAAAGCGTAGATTCCGAAGCGCTCGTAAACAACTCCCTCCTCAAGCTCCGCGTTCTTTGAGCGGAGGCCCACTATAAGCGGGGAGGCGTTGAAGAACTTCGCGAGCCTCTTCAAATCCTCTGCCTGCTCCTCGGTAACGGTGTCTATGTTCGCGACGACCTTGAGGAAGAGAAGAACCACTAACCGGCTCGCTACTATGTCGAAGCAGGAACCTCTAAACTCGAGGCGGGCCGTTTTGTAGCCCGCGCTCCTGAGTATCGCCTCAACGGTTTTGATGAGTTTCTCCCTCTCCATCGGGTTTAAATACTCATAACCGCTTAATAAAGTTAAGGTGCGCCCGATGAGGCCGGTCGTTCTCAAAGGCAACCTCGTTTCGCTCGCCGTTCCGCTGAGGGACGACGTAAGGAAAGCGTGGCTCTGGTTCAACGACAGGAGCGTGAGGCTCTTCTTAACGGCCCCGGAGGAAGTCTTCTTCTTTGAGGACGAGATGGAGTGGTACGAGAGGATTAGGAAGGCAAAGGAGCGCGAGAAGGTCTTCTCAATAGTGGAGAACTCAACCTCTTCCCTCGTCGGTTTCATAGGGCTCCACAGGATAGACCACCGCGACGGAAGGGCGGAGCTCGGCTACTTCCTCGGAAGGGAGCACTGGGAAAGGGGCTACGGGAGCGAGGCTGTGAAGTTGGCCCTCGATTACGCATTCAACTGGCTCAACCTCAGGAAGGTCTACGCGAGGGTTTACGAGCCGAACGTTGCCTCGATAAAGGTCCTCGAGAAGAACGGCTTCGAGCTCGTTGGGAGGCTGAGAAAACACCACCACGTTCCGGGCTATGGATACGTGGACGAGCTGATTTTCGAGAGGTTTAGGGATGATTTTTTAAGTTCTAACCGGATACGTGAGAATAGAGGGAGCAATCATGTTCATCCGTGAGATAAAAGAAATTTCAGAGTTTCGGGGAATAAAAAAGCTTTCAAGCCCGATTCCATTCAAAAAGTTCAACATACTAATCGGAAAGAACAACGCAGGGAAATCAACACTAATGGAGGCAATACTTCTTGGAACGGTTCCAGAGTATAAGGAGCCAATTACCGGAAGGAGTGTGCTTGAATTCATTAGAGACCGGCACAATGGGGCACACAGGCTCATCTATAAGTATGCAGGACGAGCCAAGATAACATGCGAAACCGAAAAAGGAACAATCACCCACGCGCTGGCAGATAATGGGGAGTTTTTACGTGGGAACAAACATGTTCAGATTGACCTCCATAAGACATCTCCAGTAATTTTCCTTCCATACGACACGAATTTCATGAAACATATCAACAAGTTTCTTGAGGATAAGGAACCCGAAATTGTGAAGAAGGAAATACACACTAAAACTGCGAGGAGAATAAGCGAGGTTCTTGACGAAGAGTTCACTGAGATAGTCCTCAAAAGAGACGGCTGGTACCTCAGGAGGAGTGATGCCAGCTATATTCACATAGAGGACGCTGGAGACGGTGTTAAAAAGAGCGTAAAGGTCATGATGCTCCTTGAGCTCCTACGACCAAAACTGGTCTTATGGGATGATTTTGACACAGCCCTCCATCCCGGAATGTTGTATGAGCTCATGAGATGGCTTGCCCTTGGCCCATGGCAGGTGGTTCTCTCAACTCACAGCATAGACGTCCTGTATTACTTCAATGACCTAAGTGAAGAAATTGAGGAATTTAATGGACAGGTCATCCTCCTCAGAAAGGACTCACAAGACACTCTCTATCACCGTGAGCTCAGTCCAGACGAAATAGAAACTCTCTTAGAGTCAAATATAGACCCAAGACTCATCGCGGCAGAGCTTAAAATTTGAGGTGTCTTCCGTGAGGGTTCTCACACAGTCTCCCACGGGCGCTGATATTATCGCCCTCGTTTTGACAGGAGACGGTCGTACCGAGGAGAAGGTACTTCCAGCAATTGCGAAGAGATACAACGGCAGAGACAAAATCCTTCTTTTTCCAAAAAGGCCGTTATCTAGGAAAACCGGCCTGAACGTTATTAAATCGGTTCCTGAAGTCTACGAACTTACGGGACACACACGATACATTATTCTGATTGATAAGGAGCATTTTGACTTGAAGAAACTTGACGAGATATGCAAGGACCTCTTTAAAGACTATGTCATTACTGGGTCAAATCCTTATGTTGTTCGTACGAACACTCTTGAAGTTCATATTGTTGTGCAGGGAGAGAAGTTTGCTGTTGAAGAATGGGTTGGAAAACTTATTAACCTTGAGCTTGGAAGGGAGGAAGTTGAGCTCGAACACTCAGATGTTAAAAGTTTGAAAAGTCAGATAATGACCGTCATCCGCACGTATGGATACAAAACGCTCACAAAATTTATCCTATCGTGTAAATTGGAGAACTTAGAAACCGCGTTTAAACCGCTTGTTGATACACTAAAATACCTGGAAGGGATTGAAGAATAGGGAAAGAAGCTCACTCGAGCTTCTTGTAGCAGAACCACCAGTCGTAGCACTCGATTTCGCCCTTGGCCTTGGCCTCTTCCCTGGCCTTCTTCTCCTCGATGGTGCTGGCCGGCGGGATGATGACCTTGTCGCCGATGAGCTCGTTCTCGGGCCACTTGTGCGGAAGGGCAACTCCCTTCTCGTCGCTGACCTTGAGGGCCTTGACGAGCCTGAGTATCTCGTCCCAGTCCCTGCCGACCTCGGCCGGGTAGTAGACGATGGCCCTTATGACGCCCTTGTCGTCGACGATGAAGACAGCCCTGGCGGTTATCGTTGCTCCGCTCGGAATCATGCCGAGCTTGTCGGCGAGCTCACCGCGGTCGTCGGCGATGACCGGGAACTCAATCTCGACGCCGAGGTTCTCCTTAATCCACTCCATCCACTTGATGTGGCTGAAGACCTGGTCAACGCTGAGTCCAATCGGCTCGACGCCGAGCTCCCTGAACTTGTCGAGCCTCTTCTGCATGGCGTAGAACTCGGTCGTACAGACCGGGGTGAAATCGGCCGGGTGGCTGAAGAGTATGAACCACTTGCCCTTCTCGGCGAAGTAGTCCGGGAGCTTTATCACTCCGTGGGTGGTCTTGACCTCAACCTCTGGGAACTTTTCTCCTATGACGACCATTTTTCATCACCTCTTCTTTTTGTGTGTCGTCTTCACTATAAACCTCAGAGGTTCGAATATATAAGTCTTTCGGTTCGTTTTTGGGCAAAAACTTGGCGGATAAACAAAGGCCTTTTAAACCCAGTGAGGAGAAGTCCAGACCCGCTTAAAAATGGTTGTCATTGTGTAAACTGACACAAATTTCCATTGTCAAAATTGGGGTCATTGTAATATTCATTCGCCTTTAAGCTTCCTAACCTCGACCCACGTTGAATGGTACGCCGAGCCGTTCCCGTAATCCTCGACCGTCTCATCAGTCGTCAGGAAGTTGGCGTTCCAGCCGAGGAGCCTGACCCAGAAGGCCTTGTAGAGCAGGACAACTCCCCTCGGAACGTCGTCGCTGAGCTTTGCAAGGGTTTTTATCCTGCCGTAGTCATTGAAGACCTCGACCGTCTCGCCGTCCCGGATTCCCCGCTCATCGGCGTCCGCAGGGTTTATGTATAGACTGGGGTCGACCATTCCGTAGGTGTTGTGGTACTGGCTCGTTATCGTCATTCTGTAGGTTGGCGTGAGCAGGCGAAGCGGGTACTTCCCTTCAAACTTCCTGTATTGGGGAAACGGATTTAAGCCCCTTTCAACCGCCCTACGCGATAAGAACTCGATTTTTCCGCTCGGTGTCTCCCATTTCCTCGGCTTTTCCGGAATTTTGACGAAGCCCTTCGCCTTCAGCTCCTCCCAGCTCAGGCCGTTGAGTTCGAGAACCTTTCGAATTACCCCCTCGTCGCTCTCGTAGAGGTGGGGATTCTCTATCCCGAGGGCCTTCGCGAGAAGCCTCGTCACCTCGCTGTTGCTCTTGCCGTACAGCCTCGCGACCGGCTCGTTCAGAGCAACGTAGCGGTGGTAGTAGGAATCCGCTATGTCAAGCCTCTCGAAGAATGTGTTTGCCGGCAAAACGACGTCCGAGTAGAGGGCCGTGTCTGTGAGAAAGATGTCGTGCGTAACGACGAAGACGTCGCTCTCGCTTAGGGCTTTTCTCAGCCTGTTCTGGTTCGGAAGGCTCGCGAGGGGGTTGGAGTTGTAGACGTAGAGGAACTTAATCTCGCCCCGTTCAATGTATTCCGCCAGCTTCATCTGCGGAATTCTCTTTGCCGGCTTCGTCCTCAGGAAGGCGCCTTCTGCGTAGGACTTGTCTATCGTTTTCATGTCGTAGATGAAGCCGAAGCGGTGGCCGACGAGGGCGGGAAGGATTGCTATCGCCCTTACCGCTTCCCCTCCACCTAAGGAGCGCTGGAAGCCGTAGCCGATGTGGATTACCCCCCTCTTTTCAGCGAACTCCCGCGCGAAGGTCTCTATCTCCTCGACGCTCAGCCCGGTTTCGTTGCTTACATAATCAAGCGATAACGTTTTTACATAATTCCTGAATTCTTCAAAACCGTAAACGTTCTCGCGGACGAAGGCCCTATCATAAAGCCCCTCCTCGATGATGAGCTTCGCAACCCCCAAAGCGAACAGAACGTCCGTGTCCGGCCTCACCTGAAAGAATCTGTCGCTTCTCCTGGCCGTTTCGGTCCTGACGACGTCAACCGTCCAGATTTCAAGGCCGTGCCTTTTGGCAAGGGCGAAGCCGTGAAGGTTCGTCCAGAATGCGTTTATTCCCCAGTAGACAATTAACCGCTGGTTTTTAAGCTCCTCCGGGTCGAGTCCAACGGCGGTTCCATAGACGTCTTTAAGTGCCTCCTGCCCGGCCCTGTCGCAGATTCCGTAGTCGAGCACGGCGGTGTTGAGGTAGTGGAAGAGCCTCAGCGGGAACGCGTAGTTCACGACCCCCCTATCTCCTGCATACTGGTAAACGAGAACGCTCTCGCTCCCGTGCTTCCCGATGGTCTCCTTCAGCTTCTTCGCTACGAGCCTTATCGCCTCTTCCCAGCTCGCTTCTCTGAAGGAGCCGCTCCCCCTCCCGCCGGTTCGGATTAGCGGTTTCTTTAGCCTGTCCTCCGAGTGGAACCACTTTGGAAGCAGGGCACCCTTGGGACATAGAAAGCCGGCCGTTATCGGGTGCTCCGGATTGCCCCTAACCCTGAGCCTTCCGTCCCTGAGCTCGCTCACCATCGAGCAGGTGTCGTAGCAGTCCCGCATGCAGACGGAGAAGGGCATGGCAATCACGGGGAAATCTTGACCTTGAAGGCAACGTCCCTCTCGACGAGAACCTTTCCTATCTCCTCGGGCAGAACCGCCATGTCCCAGGCCTTAAACGGGCCGTACTCCCTCAGGTCGGGCCCGAGAATCGCTGGAAGCTCGGCGGTGACGATGTAGGCTTCCCGCAGTGGCCGTTTAGTTGGTGTTTCAGCCTCGCCCGGCTCGGGTTCGACCTTGACTTCAACATCTTCCCCGACATCCGGAAGCTCCTCGCGCTCGACGAAGGCCCTGAGAACCCTGAAAATCCTCCTCTCTTCATCGGTCATCTCCGCTATCGTTCCCTCGACGGCGAGGTCAACAATCTTGTGGAGGCGGAGCTTGATTATCTCCTTCATCAGCTCCTCCGCTATCTTGAGCTGGGCCAGGTAAAGTCTCTCCTCGACGCTTTCGCCCCTCTCGCGGGAGCTCTCGGCGCTCAGTTTGAGGGCCTTGATTAGGCTGTCAAACTCCCTGTAAAAGTCCTCGTCTAACTCCGTCAGTTCGACGCTGGAAAGCTCTTGCTCAAGCAGTTCCCTGAGCTTGACGATGTCCATGCCACCACCTCAGA
Organism: Thermococcus prieurii; assembly: GCF_054657655.1. Taxonomy (NCBI): domain Archaea; kingdom Methanobacteriati; phylum Methanobacteriota; class Thermococci; order Thermococcales; family Thermococcaceae; genus Thermococcus; species Thermococcus prieurii. Next base: position 312,182 of record NZ_BAAHYH010000002.1, read on the forward strand.
GAAAAGGAAAGGGGAATCACTCCTCAACGCGCGGGGCGAGGAGGAACACGAGCCTTCCTTCGTCCCTAATCATGTACTCCATCTGGAGGGGCATCTCGTTGCCGAAGCGGAGGATTACCTCGTCGGCCTTGCCGATGCCCTTTATCATGTCGCTGAGGTAGCTGATTCCGTAGGCGCTCTTGGTTTCCTCCTCGACCTCGAGGTCAAGCAGACCCTCGTCCTCAAGGGTGAGCTTAATCTCAACCTCGTTGGTCTCGCCCTCGGCCTTCATGACGAACTCGCTCTCGGTGGCGATGAACTTTATGGCGTCGCTGACGAGGGAGGCATCTTTAACGGCCTCCTTGAGAACCTCGCCGAGGACGACAACCTTGGCCGTGAACGGGAGCTCCGGAAGGTCGAGCTCAAGCTCCTCAACGTCTATGAGCGGAAGGCGGAACGTTCTCTTTGCCGTTCCCTCGAAGGTTATCTCGAGGAAGTTCTCGTCGCCCTTTCTGAGGATGAGGGTGTCCTTGGCCTTTCCGCGCTTGAGTATCTTCTTGAACTGGTCCATGTTGATTCCAACGGTTTCGGGCTCCTCGACCTCGTACTTGGAGAATATGCTCTCCGGGAGGTTGAGGTCAATGAGAACGACCCTGCTCGGGTCCATCGCGCGCATGCTTATGCCTTCCTCGGTGAACTTGAAGGCGGCCTCGTCTATCAGGTTGCTCGCTGTCGCGATAAGGTCTGCAAACTCCTTGGCACCGTCAAAAACGACCTCGAACGGCATCTTCATCCCTCCAGTATTTTAAGCATGAGCCTAACCCTTTCTTTTCCGCGGAATAAATAAGCTTTTCCGTTGTCGGTATCGGGAACCCTGCGGTAGGCTTCCTCAAGCTCCTTCAGGGCCTTCCTCGCGAGCCTGACGAGGGTTTCGCGCTCGAGCTCGTTCACTCGTAGGCCCTCCATACGTAGCCACACTTGGTGCACTTGTAGAATATCGTGCTCGGCTCGTCGCCGGCCCTCGTCTGCATCTCCCACCAGTAGGCCGTGTCGTTGCCGCACTTGGGACAGGTGACCTTGGTGGTCGGCAGGGTCTTGACGTCCTGCTCGATGACGACTATCTCCTCGTCGGGCTTGTGCTCGACCTTCTGCGTTATTCTGGTTTTAGCCCTGTCCTTCTCCTCGTCAAAGGGCTCCTCGTAGCCACAGACGCGACAGACCCAGACCTTCTTCTTCCGGTCAGGGAGCATGAGGTTACCGCACTTCGGACAGAACTTCATGAGCATCACCCCTCTAGCCGGGGGTTGGGTATGTGGGTGGAGAATAAAAAGTTTTGCCAGAAACTCTGAAGACAGGAAAAATTAAGGGGGTATCAGCCTTCGACGTAGAACTCGGCACTCACGCTAAAGGTTCTGGTTGGCGTTGAGACTTTCTTTTCAATCTTGTAGTGGCCTGGCGAAAGTTTCAGCTGGGAGAGGCTGACCTTCTGAGTCCAGCTCTTTCCCGGTTCCAGCTGAACAACCGACTGGATGAACATGAGGTCAACGTTTACCTTGACCCATTCCCCGTTCTCCTCGCGATAGAGCTCGAAGGGATAGCCAACGGTAACGGTCTCATTGCCGTCGTTGGTTACCGTTATGACCATCGTATCCGTCGGTGAGTAGCGTTCCCTGTCGAGGGAGATGGTAACGGGGGCCTTTTCATCGGGGGAGGCCTTGGCCGAGCCGTTGGAACCAATGAGGAAATAACCCGCCACCAATCCGACGATTATTAAAACCACAAGGACTGCCCTTTTCACGGACACCACCAAGATAAACTCACCACAAGAGTAATTAACGCTTTCGTTCGTTTCAAAATGATTTGAAAGGGTTTGATTTTAACTGTGATTTGAGCCCCTTATTCGAACCCCTGATTTTACGCGCACGGTTACGGTGCCTGGCGGGGGTGCGCGGTGAATGAAGGCCAGGCACCGCTGGAAACGCCTCGAGAAGGGAGCTTATAACTTTTTCTTCAAGAAAATCCGAAGTCGCTGGAGAAACTTTGGGGAGAAACCAAAGTAAGAATGGAAAAACTGGAGGGAGCCCAATCACTCCCTGAGCGGGAGCCCGTGGTCGAAGGAGTAGTGGACCTTCTGGAACTCGGCGCGGAAGCCGTAGACGTCGCGCCTGACCTTGGCCGGGTCCTCCTTGTCGATGAGGACGCGGCGGATAAACCTGGCAATCTCCTTCATGTCGTCCTCGAACATTCCCACGCGGGTCATCTCCTGGACGCCTATGCGCAGACCGCTCGGCTCGTTGACCTTCTCAAGCGGGTCCCAGGGCAGGAGGTTCTTGTTGAGGATTATGCCGGCCTCCTCAAGGAGCGGTGCCGCCCAGCCTCCGGCAGCGGGGTGGAGGTCGCTGACGTCAACGATGACCTGGTGGCTCTCGGTGTAGCCCTTGTCCTCGCCGATGACCTTGAAGCCCTCCTCCGCTAAGGCCTCGGCGAGGGCCTTCGCGTTCTTAACGACCTGGGCGGCGTACTTCTCACCGTACTCGAGCATCTCGGCCGCGGTGAGGGTCTTTCCGGCCATGTGGTGGAGGTGGTGGTTGCTAAGAACTCCGGGGAAGATGGCCCACTGAAGCTTGGCTATCTCCTCGGTTTCTCCAAACCTCTTGTAGAGGATTATTCCTCCCTGCGGCCCGGGGAAGGTCTTGTGGGTCGAGGCGGTGATTATGTCGGCACCCTCGCGGAGCGGGTCCTGGAACTGCTTTCCTGCGATGAGTCCGAGGACGTGGGCGCCGTCGTACATGACGTAGGCGCCGACCTCTTTAGCTACGGGCGCGAGCTCCTTGACCGGGTGCGGGAACGGGAAGAGCGAGCCACCGAAGACGACTATCTTGGGCTCGAGCTCGCGGATGAGCTTCTCGGCCTTGTCAACGTCGATGTTGAACTCATCGTTGTCGAAGGGCCAGGTGTGGACTTCCAATCCTCTCATTCCAGCCGCTCCGAAGGGCATGTGGCTTATGTGACCACCGTGGCTGGTGTGGAGAACTATCGCCTTGTCGCCCGGCTGGGTGAGGCCGAAGAAGACCGCCTGGTTAGCGTTGGTTCCGGAAATCGGCCTGAGGTCGGCGAAGTCGCTCCCGAAGAGCTTGGTGAAGAGCTCGACGCCGATGAGCTCGACCTCGTCAACGTACTTACAACCCTGATAGTACCTCTGCTTCGGCCAGCCCTCGGCGTACTTGTGCATGAAACCGCTTGCAACGGCCCTTGTAACCGTCGGAGAAGTCACGTTTTCGCTCGCTATGAGGTTTATCGTGTGGGCCCTCCAGTTCTCGTGGTCCTCAATAAACTCCAAAACCTTATCGCGGTATTCACGGTAGCTCATCGCGGACACCTCGGTTGTGCTTCGAACGACGGGGATATAAACCTTACCACACCTGTTCACACGTGCAGAGTTGTGCATTACCGGCTTCGAAGGGTTCTTAAGCGACCGGGCAAATCCTCCCCTATGGTAAACGGAAGAATCCGCGAACTCAGCGACGACGGCCTCGGGGTTCTTCAAGCCGGGAACAAAACCGTTTACGTCCCCTTCGCTTACCCCGGCGACATGGTTAGGGTCAAATCAACGAGAAGGCGCTTCGGCAGGTTAATCGCGAGGGATTTCGAGCTTCTTGAGCCTTCCCCGCTGAGGGTTCTTCCGAGGTGCCGGTACTTCGGGAAGTGCGGTGGCTGTCTCTGGCAGGGATTAAAATACAGGACCCAGCTCGAACTCAAGGCTGAACTCTTCGAGCGAATCACCGGAATAAGGGCCGAGATTAAGGGCTCGCCAAAAATCTGGGGGTTTCGCAACGTCAGCAACTTCATCGTGACGACCAACGGCACTGGCCTCAAGGAATACGGAAACCCCATTGGCGTTGTGGACCTTTCGGAGTGCTCGGTCTTCTCGAAGAGAACCCCCGAATACCTGCGCGCCCTCCGCGATTTTCTGGCGGAAACGGGGCTTAGGCCGTGGAGTCTGAAGCGAAAAACTGGCGACGTTCACTACCTTCAGGTCAGGGAGAGCAAGTTCACTGGAGAGGTCATGGTGAACCTCATAGCCCATCGCAGGCCCGCTGAAGAAACGGCCGAAGCTTTTAGGGACTACTTCTCCTTCGCGGACTCGCTCTACTGGAGTCTAAAGGCTGACGACAGAGACGACCCGCGCGGGGAGCCGGAGCTCGTCGATGGAAACCCATTCATACGGGAGAGAATCGGTGACGTAACGTATCTCATTCACCCCAACAGCTTCTTCCAGACCAACAGCTACGCCCTTGAGCTTCTCCTCAGGGCCGTTGAGAACTTCACCGAGGGTGAGAGGGTTCTCGACCTCTACTCGGGCGTCGGCACATTCGGGGTCTGGCTGGCCAAGAGGGGCTTTGCCGTCGAGGGAATCGAGGTTAATCCCTTCGCGGTCGAAATAGCCAACAGAAACGCCGAGCTGAACGGGGCAAACGCCTTATTCCGCGTTGGGAGGGCTGAGGAGACTCCGATAGGCAACTACGACACCGTGATAGTGGACCCACCCCGGAGGGGCCTGAAAGAAGCCGGGGAACTGCTGGTGAAAAGTGGAGCTGAAAGGGTCGTTTACGTCTCCTGCAATCCAAAGGCGTTCAGGCTCGACTATGAGAACCACCTGAAAAAGGCTTACCGTGTGGAGCGGGCGGTTCTCGTGGACATGTTCCCGCACACGCCCCACGTCGAGGCGGTTGTTGAACTCATCCGGAAACGTTAGGTTTTTAAATCCCATTTTGTACTAACAACGGTGGGATTCTATGGTTTTGGGTGGGAGGAAGAAGTTAAAATTCATAAACGGAATCCATCACGGGAGTCACCTCGACACCGTCTGCACCTCCCAGAGGGCGGGGTTGAATCTTATCGAGGATGCCGTTCTCGGGAAGTACCCGGCCAGGAGCGTTGAGTTCGAGAAGAAGAAGCTCCTCGGAAGGGAAAAGCTCTCCTATGAAGTTGTGGACGTCCCCCTAGCCCGCGGCCTGGTTCTCAGAGTCGTAAAGCGTGACATGAACCCGGTCACTGCTTTTCCTGTTCTTGAGGGAGTAACGGTTGAGTTCGAGGTTAAAGAATTCCTTGAGTGGAAGAAGTGGCCCGAAGCTAACGTCTCGGGGGCGGTTTTAAGCGAATATTCCCCCGCGGTTACCTTCTACGCAACCGACTACATCGAGAGAAAGGAAGCTTACCTGACCTCGGAGAGGCTCAACGTTAAGCTGGCTTTCTTTGTGTACACGGGAACGGCGGAGGAACTCAAGAGGGAAACCACGAAACTGCCCGACGGTAAAGAGGTCGTCATTGACCTCAACGAGGCCGAGATACTCCTCCCAGCGGCGGTAAGCGTTCAGGGTGCGTTCATAGACGACTACGTCATGACCGCTCATGTCCTTGAGTTTGAGGAAGTCGAAACGCCCTGCGGGGCCGGCTACATGATGCTCCTCAGCAACGAGCCCATCGGAAAGGTCAGGGCCTTCGCGCTGAAGGAGAACCTGAAGGGAGAAATTGAGAAGGGCACGAGCCTGAAGCTCGCCGGATGGCTTCAGGGCGGGCTCTGAATTAGCCTCCCAAAGCCAGTGCCATTCCTAAGAGCGTCCCGGCTCTCGTTATCTCCGCCACAGCCCCGATGCAGTCCCCGTTAAGTCCTCCGAAGTTCTTTAGCGAGAGGTGAACGACGTATGCTCCAGCCAGGAGGCCAAGAAGGGAAGATATGGAGCGAGGCTCGAGGTAAATGACTGGAAGGAGCAGGAGGAGGTAGAAGGCCGTTCCGATGGCCAGTTGCCCCCGGTTCATCCCGTCCATGAAGTACGCCCCAAGGCCCCGACCGAGGGGCTTCTTCGTTGCGAGGGCGAGGAGCATGGCAAACTTGGAGTTCAGCTCAGCTAAGTAGAGTGCGTAGAACGGGAGGAAGGGGAGAGAATAAACCTGCAGGAGGAGAACCATAACGACGGCAAAAACCCCGGCTATGCCCGTATTGAGGTCCTTCATCGCCTTAATCTTCCTCTCACGGTCGCCCTTGACCATAATCCCGTCGGCCCAATCAGCTAAGCCGTCGAGGTGGAGGAGGCCTATCGTGAGGTAGAGCGCGAGAACGGCGAGGACGTTGTTTAGTGGGAGCTTCAGGTAAAGGACGAGCGTTGCTAAGGCAGAAGTTAGGGGCGCGAGCAGGGGAAGCGCCCAGAGCTCATTCCTGACACGCTCGAAGTCGCCTTTGACCGGAATCCGCGTGAAGAAGGGTAAAAGATTCCGCACCGCTACACCTCCTCGAACAGCCTCGTCATACAGCCCGCTATAAAGCCGCCTATCGCGTCGTCGAGGAAAGGCGGAAGCTCGGCTAAAATTCCGGGCTTCTTAGTGTCGTAGTAGAAGAAGTTAAACAGCGCCATCTTTCCGCCTATGAGCTCGGCGATGTTTATGCCGATGAGCTCGTCCGCGACCAGATTCACGGGGTCGCCCTCAACTTTGAAGTTCTCCTCGAGGAGAAGAGCAGAGAGGAGCAGGGCCTGGACGTTGATATCCTGGAGATACCTCAGCATCAGCCCTCTCAGCCTTTCCCTGACTTTCTCGCGCTCGTCGCCGATGTAGAGCTCTAACGCGGTGTCGAGCATCTTTTCGAGCGTTATACCTTTGCTGTTTAGGTTTTTTAGTAATTCGTTTTGTGAGACCATAATAATTTTAAGTATCTCTTAATTATAAACTTGTTGAAATGATAGATATCAGCGTTAACGTTCCTTTATATCAGGGTCTATCTTTAAGGGATATCATTGCCACGTTAGTGTTACTATCTATACCAAAAATTTTAGAGTTTATTCTAGATATGTTCAAAAGAAATAATGAGCCAACAAATCAAAAGAAAATTCAGAATGTTATAGTTACTAACGTTCATATATTTCAAGAACTTAATCAAAATATAAATAAAATAAAAAGAAACACTATGTACTATTTAGGAAAAAATCCCACAATAAAAGATGAATTATTGGATCTAGCTATCTTTTTGGGTTTTTCCATAGTCGCGATATATGTACTCCCAATGCTAAATGAATTTATTATACGCATTGGACTTGAGCATTATCTATCTCAAAACAGTAACTTATCTCATATCGATTATTTAGTGTTTATTTTTAATGACGTTGTTAATATCTTTCTTTTGATATTTTTCGTCGCACTCCTGCTAATATCTCATCGTAGAGCTATAGTAGCTTCGATCTTTTATAACTACCCACATAATCTTTTTCCTTTAATCTCAACTGAGGGTCAGTTTAGAAAACTCCGTATTTATAGCTATCTGGTATTGTTTGTCAATATTTTGGGGGCAATTCAGTTACTAGTGATTCTTTTTGTAGGAGATGCAGTAATAAAAGCTGCTTCTGTGAATGACGAAAGTCATCTAGATTTAATTTGGAGCGTTATATTAGTGGTGTTTATAATTGTGCTTTGGGTGTTGATATTTAGAACCTCGGAGCAGATGATATCTCATCGTATACTAACTAATCGGTTGGTTACATTACTTGAAATACGAAAACTTCCCTATGCTAAGTTGAGTTTATCCAATGGCGATAGTGTTGAGGGGCTTATATTTAATCCGTTTACTGACAAGACTTATCTTGTAATGATTGATCCAGAGGACAGCACTACCAAATTTTTCATCCCCTGGAAACACATTGAATGGCTTAAATTCAAGGACTTTTTATAGATCCTACCAGCCCGAACCTGACCCAGTGATACCTCTCGCTCTCCTCGGTTGAGAGGATTTCAAGGGTGAAGCGCCCTTCAAAGAGCGGAGACGCTAAAACAACGGTGTGAAACTCCGCAAACTCGCCGACCGGGTCAACGCCGGGGTTCCTTTCGAGGAAGAGCCCCAGGTCGGCGACCGAGCGGAAGGTGTAGCCGAGCCACTCTTTGCCGAGCTTCTCCTTGTTCACGGCTATTATCGCGTACTCGAAGCCGGCTTTCAGGATTTTCCCGGTGAGTTCCCTCGTATCCCGTCCCCAGAGCGGTTCGAGGGGCTTGACTCCAGCCTCTTCAGCGAGGCGCTCAATCCACTTTAAGTGGTCTTCTAAGAGAACATCGCCCGCTATCAAGTAGTCAACGTCCAGCGAAGCTATGAACTCCGCCAAAGCCCTGCTCCCCCGGCTCATGTCGAAGGTTAGCAGTTCCTTCCCCATCGCGCCGGCGAGCGTTTTGAGGGCAGGGAGGTTCTCCCAGTGGGGAGAGAGGCCTATAGTCGTTTTGAACGTGAGGAGGTAGGGGACCTCGATTCCGTTCCTCTCAGCAAGGTGAACCGCGTAGAGGCCGTCCTTGCCACCCGAGAAAAAGGCGACTCCCTTCATTCAACCACCAAGCCTATAAAGGGTTTGGAGCTTTTATCCATTATGCTGATTCGGATTGATGAACTTCAGCGGGTCGGCGACGTCTACGTTAATCCGCGAAACCTTCTGACCAGACCACTTTCACTGAAAACATGGCGCGATTTCATGAATCTGGACGAGAGAACTTACGGAACCTACGCCCGGACGATTTACAACCCGAAGGAAAGGTTTTTGGTGACCGATGAGTCCTCCGAGGCCCGGGCGATAGAGCTTTCTGCCCTCTACTGCTCCCTTCTGACGGACCCCGAGTACTTCTGTGGTAGAGAGAACCTGCGCTACCAGCTCCAGGTCGGCGAGTTCGAGGGACTGCCCTTCGCCAACGGCTGGGCGGGCTCTAAGGTCGTCCTCGTGGGCGAAGCGCCGGGAAGGAGAGGTTGCGGAAAAACCGGCGTGTGCTTCTACCGCGACGCCTCCGGGAGCTTACTCAGGAAGGTTCTCTTCCACCTCGGCATCAACCCGGACTTCGTGTACATAACCAACGTCGTGAAGTGCAACCCTCCGAACAACAGGCTGTCCCGCGTTCCGGAAGGCGCCTACGAGCTCCTCGCGAGGGAGCTTGAAATCCTCGAGCCGGAAGCCGTCTTTGCCCTCGGCAGAACCGCCGAAAGGGCCCTGGGGGAGCTCGGCTTTGAGGTGGAGTACCTGAGACATCCGGCCTGGTACGTGCGTCGCGGAGTCCGCGAGCCGAATGATGAGATGCTCGCCGAGTACGCTAAAATCGGGGAGGCCTTTGGGGAATGGACGCCCTAATCGTTTCTCTCCTCGCGCTTCTCTGGGACCTCCTCCTTGGAGAACCACCGGCTAAGCTCCACCCCGTAGTCTGGTTCGGGAAGATAGCGGGCTTTCTCGACGGGAAGTGGAAGCGAAGGGGTCCCCTTCCGGATTTCCTCGCGGGAGCTTTAACGGCTCTGCTCGTCATTGCCTTCGCGTTAGCCCTCTCGCTCCTTCCCTGCTACCTCCCCTCCCCGCTGAACTACGTTCTGGCAGTTTACCTCCTGAAAAGCTCCTTCGCGGTAAGGAGCCTCCACGAGCACATAGCGAGGACGGTAACCGAGGACATCGAAGCAAAGAGAAGGGCCGTCTCGATGATAGTGAGCAGGGACGTTAAAAACCTCGACGAGGCCCATCTAAACTCCGCCTCGATAGAGAGCTTGGCTGAAAACCTCAACGACTCCGTAATCGCTCCGCTGTTCTACTTCCTCCTCTTCGGCCTCCCTGGAGCCCTGTTCTACCGCGCGGTGAACACGCTCGATGCAATGCTCGGTTACCGGAGCGAGCGCTACGAGTTCTTCGGCAAGTTTTCCGCCAGATTAGACGACGTCCTTAACTTCATTCCCGCCCGCTTGACCGTTCTCCTCTACCTCCCGCTCGGCGGCGGGAAGGTTCTCAGGTACTACCGCCTTGCAAAGTTCAAGATAAACTCCGACAAGCCGATGTCAGCCATGAGCGCCGTCCTCGGTGTCTGGCTCGAGAAGCCCGGCGTTTACCGCTTCCCAGGGAGGGCGCCGAAAAACGAGGACATAAAACGGGCCCTAAAGGTCTACTGGTTCGTCGTTGCCGAATGGGTGGCCATAACCATTGCCGCAACCTTTAAGTTTCGTCCGCTAAATATGATATGAGGTGATAGCAATGTTACCTCCGGAAGACGTTGAAAGCGGGCTCTCAAAGCTCTTGAAATGAAAAAGAAGGCCGTGGAGGTGCACCCACTGTTCAGGGGAGTTTACTCACTGGCGGTGTTCAGCGGAGGAGAGCTCCTTGTCTTCGAGCCGGAGGGAGATTCTTACCGCTACTCCGGCAGTTTTCCGGCGGAACTCCCCGAGGAGATATTCGCCGCGTTTCCCCTGAAGGAGACCGGGTGGAAAACCGCCGCGGTCGTGTCACGCCGCGCCCTCTCATCGGAGGAGGGGTCGTCTTCATCCTCCACGAGTTCGTGCACTGCTACCAGGCGGAGTGCTGCGAGATAGAGCTCAAGAAGGGGCTCAGAATCGCGAGGGAGTACTGGGAGCGGGGTGACTACCCGTGGGAGCTCGAGCATCCCTTCCCCTACGAAGACGGGCGGTTTGTGGAGCTCTACTCGGCCTGCTCGGCGGAGAATTGGAAAGAATCCCTGAGATAAGGGCGGGCCTCCGGGAGGTTCTTTCGGAGAAGGACTTCGAGTACATGGTCTGGGAGGAGTGGAAGGAGGGGTTTGCGAGGCTCATTGAGAACCGTCTGCGGGCGCTCTTTGGGCTCCCCGAGAACCACGCCGGAAGGGAAAGGCCGTTCTCAAGGGTTACGTTCTACGAGGGCGGTGCGAGACTCATTGAGTGGCTCTGCAAGGCCGAACCCCACCTTTACCACGACCTTCGGGCCCTGTTTGAGAGGATGATGGCCCTGTGAGGTGTGTCCATGCTGAGACCCGCAGTGCTCTGAAAATCCGTTGCGGCTACGCTCCCCAATTGGAACTTAGTGGAACTGAGGAAAGGTAATTGGGAACCATTATAAGACACGTTATTGTAACATTATGTCTCAATAAAGCCCACATCTTCGATGTCAAGTTATTTTAATGGAAAAATTTTTAAGTAAATAGCAATATATTTATCACGAGGTGATGTTATGTCTTGCACCGAACATTCCTGGCAATATGGAGTAAGAAGCCCAACCCCCTCAAACAAAATCTATGGGGGATTTATCCAGGTAAAAACACCACCAAGACTGCCCGAGGATTTGGAGTGTTTGATAGTTATCTGGGCATCGCTATCGACAAGCAAAGGCTACTTTTATCAAACCTCTCTAGGCTTCCACCCCGATTGGGGCTGGCATATTTCGGCAGGTTCTACAAATCCCCAACTTGAATGTGATTTGGCTTGCCCCCCCTTCAAGTTGAATGGGGAAGTTTTTAGACCCAAGCCAAGCACAGTTTATGAACTGGGTATCCGGCTTATACCTCGGGACTCAACTAATGAAGTGCATCTATACTTTGTTGACTGGAGCACGCACACGTTATACGACATTTTCATCCTAAAAGACTCCGGTGAAGTATCAACGCCAATTGGAGGGATTTTAGAGGCGTATACCACAAATCCCTCAGAGCTTGATAAGTTGGGGGGAAGTAACGCATTTAGAATAATAAACACCAATTGGCTTATAGAACCGTGGGTGTCTACCTGCTGGCCCCATGGGTACGTGTATGAGGCCAAGGGCAGTGGATATGAAACCACACCCAATGGCATCCAGATTAAGCTACTGGGTCCAGGGAACATGTACATCGGCTACGACATCGGCGGTCAGCATTACCCAAATGATTACCGGTTATGGTGACAAAAATGAAGCGAGTCCCCCTGCTGATCCTTTTGATTTCCCTGCTGCTCTTTTCTTCGCTGTGCATAAGCGGTTCTCCATCAAAAAGTTCAACTCCGGGGTTCAGCCACACGCAGTCTTCTTCTCCCAAGGACATCACGGCATTCCTCACCAGTGCCAGGGAACGTCTTGAGAAATGCGGTACGGGTTCAAAGGGGATTTTAGCGCAGGGAGAGGGCCTGAAGTACTTGAACATGAGCGTGTTGAACAGCACGACGGCCGAGGTGGGAGGAAAGAAGTACCGATACGTTGTTTTGGGAATTGGAAACGTCAGCTTCTCCGGAAAGGCCAGGATAGGGAAGTACACAATCGTCTGGGGGCAGCCGAGGAACATCACAACGACCGGCGGGCAGAGAATTGACTTCAAGATTTACAAAGACGGCGGTCTCGTTGGTTCGCTTACGTACTGGTACGTCCCGGTTCAGATGGACTCCTACTGCCTCGCGATAACATCCAAGACGGTGACCCTCAAAGACAACAACACGCTGATCTTCGTGTTTGTGCACAGCGACGCCGGAAACCTGTGGCTGGTGCTGGAGCAGTGACTCACAGCCTTTGGTTTCAATTTTGATCACTGCTACGGAAGTGGAAGGCTTCTCAGCCGTGGAATTATGCAGGGGATAGCATTAAAAATGCTTAGCGGGTATGTACCCCTGCAATGCTCGAGCCCGTGAAGTTCTCGACCCATCACGGAGGCGCGAGGGAGGAAGGTCTGCTCGACTTCTCGGCGTCGCTGAACCCCTACCCGCCGGAGTGGCTCGACGAGATGTTCAAACGCGCAAAGGAGATAAGCGACCGCTACCCCTACTACGAGAGGCTTGAGGAGGAGCTGGAAGGGCTCGTCGGCGAGCCTCTAACCGTAACGGCCGGCATCACCGAGGCGCTCTACCTCCTCGGAATCCTCGCGCTCCGCGGGAAGAAGGCGATAATACCGGAGCACACCTACGGCGAGTACGAGAGAACAGCGAGAATTTTTGGAGCGAGAGTCGTCAAAGGCCCGAACGAACCGGAAAAAATAGCGGAGCTCGTCGAGAGAGACTCGGTCGTCTTCTTCTGCAACCCCAACAACCCGGACGGAAGGTTCTACCGCGTTGGGGAGCTCAAGCCGCTCATTGATGCGGTGGAAGAGAAGAGGGCGCTCCTCGTCCTCGACGAGGCCTTCATAGACTTCGTGAAAAAGCCGGAGAGTCCGGAGGGAGAAAACATAGTGAAGCTCAGGACCTTTACCAAGAGCTACGGTTTACCGGGAATAAGGGTCGGCTACGTCCTCGGCTTTGAAGAGGCGTTCAAAAGCGTTAGAATGCCGTGGAGCATAGGCTCGACTGGGGTTGCCTTTCTCGAATTCCTCATTGAAGACGGCTTCGACCACCTGAGGAAAACGATGCCCCTAATCTGGCGCGAGAAGGAGAGGCTTGAAAGGGTCCTGAAGGTTAAAAGCGATGCAAACTTCTTCATCAAGCGCGTCGGAAACGCTGGGAGGTTCGTTGAAGCCATGAAGAAGCGCGGAATCCTCGTGAGGAGCTGTGCGAGCTTCGGACTGCCGGAATACGCGCGCTTTTCGGTGAGGAAGCCGGAGGAGAACGAGAGGCTTATCGAGGCGTTCAGGGAGCTGGGAGGGGGAGAAATATTTTAAGCTTGAAGCTGATTTCACTTCGGTGATGTCATGCACGAGCTCTACACCGTTCTGGCCGAGTACTACGACTCGATTTACAGGCGAAGGGCCGAGCGGGTTGGTAAGGAGATTGACTTCGTGGAGGAACTGTTCCAGAAAGAGGCCGAAAGGGAAGTAACAAAAATCCTCGACATCGCCTGCGGAACGGGGATTCCGACGCTTGAACTCGCGAGGCGCGGTTACGAGGTTACGGGTCTCGACCTCCACGAGGAGATGTTGGCAGTTGCAAGAAGAAAGGCCGAAGAGAGAAGGCTTAATGTCGAGTTCATTCGAGGAAACGCGCTTGAGCTCGACTTTGAGGAGGAATTCGACGCGGTAACCATGTTCTTCTCATCCATTATGTATTTCGATGATTCTGCAATTCAAGAATTATTTGATTCTGTAAAATGGGCGCTGAAAGAGGGCGGGGTCTTCATAGCGGACTTCCCCTGCTGGTTCTACGGCGGAAGGGACGGTCCGATAGTATGGGACGAGCGAAAGGGTGAAGAAAGGCTCGTCATAACCGACTGGCGCGAGGTGGAGCCGGCTTTTCAGAAACTCCACTTCAAGAGGCTCGTGCAGGTAGTTAAGCCCGACGGGAGCGTTAGGGCTTTTATGGTGGACGACGAACTCAACATCTACACGCCGAGGGAGATGAGGCTTTTGGCCGGGAGGCACTTCAGGAAGGTTAAAATCTACGGAAACCTCCACGAGCTGAGGCCTAACGACAGAAGGTACTGGCTGGTGGCAGTGAAATAAGGGACAATGCAAAAACTTTTAAACCCCTCCCCATTTCAGTGCACGGGTGATGCCTATCGTCCACTGGAAGACGGGAGCGTGGTCTGAAATGGCGCTACACGGCGACGGCTTTAGTGGGCTCGCTGAGCTCCGCGGTTCTTGGGCCTTACCTGAGCCTCTGGCTTAAGTCGGTTGGCCTGAGCTTTTCTGAGATTGGATTGGTTCAGGGCGTTTCGGAGCTTGCCCAGCTTCTCACGGACTTCCCGACCGGCGGTCTCGCGGACAGACACGGCAGGGTCAGGGTTTACGCAATCGGAAGCTCCCTCTTCGGCCTCGGACTGGTTGTCATAGGCCTTTCAAGAGGGCTCTGGGGCATCCTCGCGGGTGCGTCGCTTTCCGGCCTCGGAAGCGCCCTCGTCAGCGGAACGATGGTTCCCTGGCTCTACGATGCCCTTGGCGATAGAAAGCGGGTAAAGGAGGTCCTGAGCAGGCTGAAGGCCCTCTCCGGGCCAGCCAGGTTTGCTGGTGGCTTCCTCGGCGGTGCACTCGCCGGCTTCGCTCCGAACGCCCCGGTGGTTACCGCCGGAGTTCTCGCGATGGCCTCCGGCCTTATGGCCTTCCTCCTCCTGCCCGACAACAGGGGTAAGGCGGAACTCGGATACTCGGGGATACTGCGCAGGGGCCTGCATGTGGTCCTTGAAAATAGGGGACTGCACCTGCTCCTCCTCTCTTCGTTCCTGCTGAGCTTCACGGGGCGGGCGTTCTTCACGTTCTGGATGCTCCTGCTGAAAGCTAAGGGACTGCCGGACGAGGCCCTCGGACCGCTCTTCGCGACGATGTTGCTCTCCACTTCCCTCGGCGCGCTACTTGCGAAAAAGCTCGAACCGTCTCCGAAAACAGTTGCCCTAACGTCTGCCCTGCTCGGCGTTGAGATTGCCCTCCTCGGCATCGCCCCCGGCCTCTGGGAGAGCGTGGCTCTCCTCTTCGCGGTAGAGGTTACCCTCGGGGCGAGGGGACCGCTGATGGCAGTCCTCAGGAACGACCTCATTCCCTCGGAAGTCCGCTCGACGGTCAGCTCGACGCTGAGCACCTTAGGAAGTGGGTTTACGGCGATTGCAAACGTCGCGGTAGGCCTGCTCGCCGGAAAGTCCGGACTCGGCACGGCCTACCTCGCGGCCGGCCTGACCGGGGCCCTCTCGGCCCTGCCAATCTGGGGATTAACCTTTTTAAGCGCCCCCGGTGAAGGGGGTAACATCCCGGAAAAACCCGGTGGAAGGTGATAATATGCTCCCGAAGAACTACGACCCGAACGAGATTGAGCCCAAGTGGCAGAAGTTCTGGCTCGATGAGAAAATCTACAAGTACGAGCTCGACGAGAAGAGGCCGAGCTACGCGATTGACACTCCGCCCCCGTTCACGAGTGGAACGCTCCACCTCGGTCACGTGCTCAGCCACACGTGGATTGACATCATCGCGCGCTATAAGAGAATGACCGGCTACAACGTGCTCTTCCCGCAGGGCTTCGACAACCACGGGCTCCCTACCGAGCTTAAGGTCGAGAAGGAGTTCGGAATCAGCAAGGACCAGCCGGAGAAGTTCCTCCAGAAGTGCGTTGAGTGGACTTGGCAGGCCATCGAGGCAATGCGCAACCAGTTCATCAGGATAGGCTATTCAGCGGACTGGGACCTGGAGTACCACACGATGGACGACTGGTACAAGGCGGCAGTCCAGAAGTCCCTCATCGAGTTCTACAAGAAAGGCCTGCTTTACCAGGCCGAGCACCCCGTTTACTGGTGCCCGCGCTGTAGGACGAGCTTAGCTAAAGCCGAGGTCGGCTACGTCGAGGAGGACGGCTTCCTCTACTACATCAAGCTCCCGCTTGCCGATGGTTCCGGCCACGTTCCGATAGCCACCACGAGGCCCGAGCTCATGCCCGCCTGTGTGGCAGTTTTCGTCCACCCCGAGGACGAGCGCTACAAAGACGTCGTTGGCAAGAAGGTTAAACTGCCAATATTCGAGAGAGAAGTACCGGTTCTCGCGGACGAGGACGTTGACCCGAGCTTTGGAACCGGAGCGGTCTACAACTGTACCTACGGCGACGAACAGGACGTCGTCTGGCAGAAGCGCTACAACCTGCCGGTCATCATAGCCATCAACGAGGATGGAACGATGAACGAGAACGCCGGACCCTACGCCGGCCTCAAGACCGAGGAAGCGAGGAAGAAGATTGCGGAAGACCTTGAGAAGATGGGCCTCCTCTACAAGAAGGAGAAGATAAGGCACCGCGTTCTCAGACACACCGAGAGGAGCTCCTGTATGGCCCCGATTGAGCTACTCCCCAAGAAGCAGTGGTTCATAAAGGTCAAGGACTTCACGGACGAAATAGTGAAGGTCGCGAAGGAGATAAACTGGTATCCCGAGGACATGTTCCTCCGCCTCAAGGACTGGGCCGAGTCAATGGACTGGGACTGGGTCATAAGCAGGCAGAGGGTTTTCGGAACGCCGATTCCCTTCTGGGTCTGCGATAACGGCGAGATAATACTGCCCGACGAGGATGAGCTCCCGGTTGACCCGCGCTTTGACAAGCCTCCAAGGAAGTGCTCCGACGGGAGCGAGCCGAAGCCCGTAACGGACGTCCTCGACTGCTGGGTCGACTCGAGCATAACCCCGCTGATAATAACCAAGTGGCACGAGGCCATCAAGGGCGACGAGGAGGCGAAGCGCTGGTTCGAGCACAACTTCCCGACCGCGCTCAGGCCCCAGGGAACCGACATCATAAGGACGTGGGCATTCTACACGATATTCAGGACCTACATGCTCACCGGCCAGAAGCCTTGGCGCGACGTCCTCATCAACGGAATGGTCGCCGGGCCCGACGGCAGGAAGATGAGCAAGAGCTACGGCAACGTTGTTGCCCCTGATGAGGTCATTCCGAAGTACGGCGCCGATGCGCTCCGCCTCTGGACCGCTTTAGCACCGCCCGGAGAGGACCACCCGTTCAAGTGGGAGACCGTTGACTACAACTTCCGCTTCCTGCAGAAGGTCTGGAACATCTACCGCTTCGCCGAGCGTCATTTGGCCGACTTCGACCCGGCCAAAGCGCCCGGGGAGCTCGAACCGCTCGACCGCTGGATTCTCTCAAGGCTCCACAGGCTCATCAAGTTCGCCACCGAGGAGATGGAGCGCTACCGCTTCAACCTTCTGACGAGGGAGCTGATAACCTTCGTCTGGCACGAGGTGGCAGATGATTACATCGAGATGATTAAGTACCGCCTCTACGGCGACGACGAGGAGAGCAAGCTGAAGGCTAAGACGGCGCTCTACGAGCTCCTCTACAACCTGATGCTCCTGCTCGCTCCGTTCGTCCCGCACATCACCGAGGAGCTTTACCAGAACCTCTTCCGCGAGCGGGTTGGCGCTAAAAGCGTTCACCTCCTTGAATGGCCGAAGTTCAGAGAGGACAGAATCGACGAAGAGGCCGAGAAGCTCGGTGAGCTGGCGAGAGAAATAGTCGGCGCGATAAGGCGCTACAAGAACTCTCACGGCCTCGCCCTCAACGCCAAGCTCAAGCACGTGGCCATCTATGCAACCGATTCCTACGAGAAGCTCAGGGCCATCGAGAGGGACATAGCCGGAACGATGAACATCGAGAGACTCGAGATAATCAGGGGCGAGCCGGCTTTGGAAGAGCGCATAACCGAGATAAAGCCCAACTTCAGAACCGTCGGTCCGCGCTACGGAAAGCTCGTGCCGAAGATTACCGCCTACCTCAAGGAGCACGCGGAAGAGGTTGCCAAGGCGCTCAAGGAGACCGGAAAGGTTGAGTTCGAGGTCGATGGAGAAAAGGTCGAGCTCGGCAAGGACGACGTGGTCATCAGGAAGGCGGTGTTCAGCGAAGGAGAAGAGGTCGAGACGGCAGTAGTTGGGGACGCGGTTATAGTGTTCTTCTGAGTTAGGTTTTTACGCCTCCCCTTCTATTCTTACCCGGTGGAGAACCTTGAGGGAAGGGGAGCTGAAGAAGCGAATCGAGGAGATGGAGAAGCTCCTTGAGCTTATGGAACTCAAATACGCCGAGATGAAGCGGGACAACGAGCTTCTGAGGAAAGCCCTTGGGGAGCTCCAAAGGGAAAACGAGAATTTAAAGGGTGAGGGAGATGGAAGAGGAGAAACTCCGTGACAGACTGCTCGAGCTCTCGAAGAAGGAGGCGGTGCTCAACTACAAGATGTACGAGCTCTTCAACGAGAACAGAACCCTTGCAATCAAACTGGCCGGATACATAGCCGAGAACAGAATGCTCGGAGGAAAATGGAGCGACGAGGAAGCGATTAATGTCATGGACAAGTACCTAAAGGCAGGAAGAAAAGAAGAGCATCACCCCAAAGACGTCCATCAGTGAACTCCCGAGTCCTCAAAACCTTTAAAAACCCAGCCTCATAAAACCGCCGGGCAAATTTCCGGGCGATGGCGTCCGCCCTAACTGCCCCGAACAGGGGCTAATGACGCCTGTTCTCTCCACATCGGGGAGGTGACGCCTTTGAACCCGGAAGACAGGGTGGTTATCGGTCTAGTTCAGGTTATAGTGGTGCTCCTGCTCTCACCCCTCATGGTCGGAATCCTCAAGAAGATAGAGGCGCGCATCGAGTCGAGGAAGGGAATAAGCATCTTCCAGCCCTACTACGACCTCGCGAAGTTCTTCAGGAAGGAGACGCTGATTCCAGAGGGAGTCGGACCGTTCTTCGTCATCGCGCCGTTCATAGCCTTCGGTGCAATGCTGACGTTGCCTTGGATGCTCCCGATAGTCGGCAACTTCCCGAGCTGGTTCGCCCCGACTGTGGACTTCTTCGGCGGGACCTTCATATTCGGTCTCGCCGCGATGGCCTCGATTTTAGCCACCGAGAGGACCGGAAGCTACTACACCGGAATAGGTGCGACCCGTTCGGTTAACTTCGGGGCCTTCGCGGAGCCGGTCCTCATAATGGTCTTCTTCGGCGTGGCCATACTGACGGGAACCAACAACCCCTTCCTGATGAACCACAGGATAACTGCCGAAGGCTGGTACCTCAGCCCGACACACATCCTCATCACGGCCGCGTTCTTTATGCTCCTGCTCTTCGATACTGGAAAGCTCCCAATCGAGTCCCACGGAAGCAACGAGCTCGGAATGCTCGACCAGGCGAAGGGCCTTGAGTACACCGGCCCGCTCTACGCCCTCAACACTTGGGCGGGCTATATGAAGTCCTTCATCCTGATGGCGGTCTTCCTCAACGTCTTCGCGGTTCCATGGGGCCTCGCGACGAGCGCAAGTTTGGCTGAGATCGCCAAGGGAATCGCGACGCTCTTCGTCAAGATGCTCGGCCTCATCTTGGCCTTTGTCGTCGTTGAGGAGACCCTGGCAAAGATAAGGCTCTTCCGCATCATCGACTACCTTTCCGCCAGCTTCCTCCTGGCGATAATGGGCGTCATCAGCTTCCTCCTCGGGGGTGGTGCTCCGTGATTAACGAAATCCTCAACCTGCTCGGCTCGGTGGTCCTCCTCACGGCCTTCTTCATGCTCACCGAGTCCTACATGCACTCCCTGATTGACGCGGTTGCGTTCCAGTCCGTCCTAATCGGCTTAATAATCGGGCTCGTCGGCTGGGAAAAGCGGATTCCCGAGCTCATAATCCTCGGCGGAATCACGATAGCGTTCAGGGCACTCCTGATACCCTGGCTCCTCCAGAGGGACGTCAGGAAGGAGAGAATCTGGCGCGGAAGGGAGATTAAGACTACGCACCACGCGATAGTTCTCGGCCTCATCGTGGCGGTCCTGGCTTACTTCCTCTACATCCCGGTCTACAAAGCCACAAACGACTGGAGAGGGGTCATAGCCTTCGTCCTGCTCTTCCTCAGCATGCTCATCATAGCCTCGAGGCGGAACGCCCTGGCCCAGATAGTCGGCTACCTCAGCGAGGAGAACGCGCTCCTCTACCTCGCGGTGATGCTCTCGCCAATGCCTATGGTCCTTGAGTTCGGAATACTGCTCGACATGATAGCCTTCGTCCTGCTCGCGGTCGTTCTCGGTGCCGAGAAGCGCTACGGGCCATTGGAAGTCGAGGAGCTGGTGGGGTGATAGCATGGAGGCAGTGGTTTACCTGCTCGCAATACCGCTCATAGCGACGCTCGTTCCGCTCCTCTCCGAGAGGCTCGGCAGGGCAATCGTCCCGGGGCTGGCGTTCATAACGGCATCAATAGCAACCGACATGCTCATCAGGGGCTACACCGTCTCGAGCCACTACTTCTACGCCGACTGGTACTCAATGGTCCTGGCAACGACGATAGCCTGGATTTACTTCTTCGCCTCCCTGGCATCGCTCTACTACGTCGAGAGGGTCGAGAGGCCCTTCTACCCGCTCAGGCTCTACTGGAGCTTCCTCTCGCTCTTCGCGCTCTCGATGATTTTCACCGCCGTCGTCTCGAACCTCGGCTGGATGTGGATTGGGCTCGAGGCAACGACCGTCGTCAGCGCGATACTCATAATCACAGACGGCAAGAAGCGGAACGTTGAGGGGGCCTGGCGCTACATGATTATCGCCTCAGCAGGCCTTGGAATAGCCTTCCTCTCAGTGGTCATAACCTACAGCTTCGCGGGAACCCTCGACGTCAGGCACCTCGTTCTCTCCGAGAAGGCCGGCGCCGTGGTCGGACTGCTTGCCATAGTAGGCTTCGGAACAAAGGTCGGCCTCTTCCCGATGCACGGCTGGCTTCCTGACGCCCACGGAAGCGCCCCCTCGCCGGTCAGCGCTATGCTCTCGGGAACGCTCCTCCCAACGGCGCTCCTCGTCTACTACCGCCTCTTCAAGGCATCGACGGGTCTCGGAAAGGAGGCCGTCTACATAGCCCTAACCGTCGGAATCCTGACGGTCCTAGTGGCGTCAATCCTTATGGCCTCGCAGAGGTTCGTCAAGAGGCTCTTAGCTTACTCGAGCATGGACATGATGGGCGTGGCTACCATAGGCCTCACGCTGAGCTACTACAGGCCGAGCCTGCTCAAGCTCGTATTCGTCCTCGTCGCGGTTCACGCCTTCGCCAAGGGCGCCCTCTTCATCTCAGCCGGAAGCGCGGTTAGCAGGTACGGCCACGAGATTGGGGAAATCAACGGCCTGCTGAAGGACAGCCCGGCGCTCGGCTACTCCTTCGGATTATCGGCCTTGGCGGTGACCGGTGCACCGCCTTTCGGAACCTTCCTCGCGGAGCTGTCGATACTCGGGGTGGCCCTCTCGATAAACCGCTGGTGGGCCATCCTCATCGGAACGGGACTGCTCCTATCGTTCCTGGCCCTCAACTGGCACTCGGCCAAGATGCTCTTCGGCGAGGGGAAAGGAGCGGAGTTCCAGCGCGGTGAGGAGCTGATACCCCTGATAATGACGCTCGTAGCTCTCGGGGTAAGCCTCTACGCGGTCTACCTTGCACTCACCGGGGGTCTGGTAATATGATGGCTCTCTCGGCCGTTTTCAGGAGGAACGGAAACTACCTAACGGTCTGGCTCGACTACGACACGGGCGAGGCCCTCATCAGGGAAGAGGAGAGACTGCCGGACAGGAAGATTGCGCCCGCTCTGATAGGTGAGACCACGCCTTACATGAAAATCCCGCCGGGAAGCAACGCTGTTCCTTTAACCTTCGGTCCTGCCTCCGGTGGCTTGGGACAGGCAGGGGCCTTCGAGATACTCACCTACGGCGAGAGGATAGTCTCTATAAGGCCCGTCTACGGCTACAAGAGACGGGGAATCGAGGAGAGGCTGATAAACCGCCCGCTGGAGGAGACCATAGCAATCCTTGAGAGGGCCGTCGGGAACTTCGCCTTGGCTTACACCTACGCCTTCCTGAGGGCGGTTGAGGCCAACCCCGACGAGGACGTCTGGGAGGTAAGGAAGGGCCTCCTCGAGATTGAGAGGCTCTACAACCACTTCAACGTCATCCACAAGCTCGCTGGAGATGCATCCCAGAAGGTCGCAACGATGCACTTCCACTGGCTCGAGGAGGAAACGCTCAGGGTCCTCAACAGGCTGACCGGCCACCGCTACGGCTTCGGCGCGAACGTTCCGGGTGGAGTTAGAATCCTCGACGGAAGGGCCGTTGAGAGATTAGAGAAGCTCAAGGAGGAGTTCCGCGAGCTGAGGGAGGAGTTACTCGAGAGCAAGATATTCATCGACCGTCTCCACAACACCTGCCGGCTGAGCAAAGAGGACGTAATCGAGCTCGACGCCGTTGGGATAGCGGCGAGGGGTTCTGGAGTCGGAAGGGACGTTCGGGCCTTCGACAGGTTCTACTCCTACAAACCGGTGACGTGCGAGGACGGGGACACCCTCGCGAGGCTCATGGTCCGCATGGAGGAAATAGAGCGCTCCTTCGAGATTATCGAGGGAATAGACTTCAGGGCTTTAAAGTCAGACCCAGAGGTTAAAGAGGGCCTCAACATCGGACTGGCGGAGGCCCCGCACGGTGACGTTCTTACGCTCGTGGAGCTGAGGGACGGCAGAGTTTCGTGGATTGGCCTCAGGGGGGCGTCGAGGATAAACTACGTGGCCTTCTGCAGGGGCATAACAGGAAACATATTCACGGACTTCCCCTTCGGACTGCACAGCTTCGGCCTGAACTTCGCGGATGCAGACCTCTGGCAGGGAGGTGAGGAGTGATGTGGATTATCAGGGGGCTCAGGAAGGGCGTTCTGACGAGCGAGTATCCAAAGAGGGTGAGCGAGGAGGAGCTTCCCTTCAGCTTCCCGCTCGAGGCTCCGGCGGAGTGTCCGTTCGGGGCCGTTGAGGATGGATGGCTTGATTACAGGAAGTGCATCAACTGCCGTCTCTGTAGCGTTCCCTTCGGCCAGAAAACAGGGCTGAGTGAGGTTAAAAATCCTCTCCCCTTCAGGAAGTCGCTCCACGTCTTCTTCCTTGACGTCGGAACCTGCCACGCCTGCAACAGGGAGGTTGCGCTCCTCCACAGCCCGAACTACGACGTTCACAGGCTCAAGATATTCTTCACGCCGACACCGAAGCACGCGGACGTTCTCCTCGTCGCCGGCTGTCCGACCGACGGGATGATTCCGGTCCTGAAGGAGGCCTACGAGCTGATGCCCGAACCCAAGCGGGTCTTGGTTTTGGGAGCCTGCGCCAACGGCGCGCTGTGTGGTAGGAAAGTTGAGGACTTCGTTCCAGTTGACGGCTACGTTCCGGGCTGTCCTCCAAGTCCCGTTCAGATTATAGAGGGCCTCCTCAAGGCCGCCGGGAGGGATGTCGAATGATTAACCCGTTCTACGCGATAACCGTAGGCTTCATCGTTGCTTCCCTGCTCGCGATGATTTCGAAAAAGGCCAGCTACGCGCTCTCGGCCCTTCTCTCGGCCGGCCTGCTGGTCCTTGCCCTCGTCCGGCCGGA
Source organism: Thermococcus prieurii (assembly GCF_054657655.1). Lineage (NCBI taxonomy): Archaea > Methanobacteriati > Methanobacteriota > Thermococci > Thermococcales > Thermococcaceae > Thermococcus > Thermococcus prieurii. The sequence continues at coordinate 335,697 of NZ_BAAHYH010000002.1, forward strand.
GGGAATAGACGACGTTTCCCGCTACTTCCTCGTGGTCTCCGGGATAGTATGGCTAGGGGCCTCGCTGTTCAGCCTGAGCTACGACAACCACTACCCGAGGCTGTTAGCCGGTTCGTTCGCGATGAGCATAGCAGGAATGCTCGTGATACTAATCGCAAAGGGGGCCGTTGGTTTCCTCGTCGGCTGGGAGGTCATGACGATAGCGAGCTACTTCGGGATAACCGCGAGGGAAAACTCGAGGAGGGAAGCCTACAAGTTCCTCGCCTTCGGCGAGCTGAGCGCCCTCCTAATCCTGGCCGGCTTCGGCCTGCTCTCCGTTGAGACCGGCTCCACAGTGTTTTCGGCCTGGAAAGGCTCTGAACTCTGGAGCCTTGCGTTCTTCCTGGCCGGCCTCGGCTTCGCGGTTAAGATGGCCATGTTCCCGTTCCACGTCTGGCTTCCAGATGCACACGGCAAGGCTCCGGCGAACCTCTCCTCGCTCCTGAGCGCGGTTCTGACGCTCATGGGAGTCTACGGGTTCGTCAGGCTGCTCCTCATCGAGAGTCCCGCCACGTGGGTGGGTTCGTTCTTCCTCCTGCTCGGTGGCTTAACGGCCATACTTGGGGCGGCCTACGCGGCCGGCACCGAGCACGTCAAGAAGTTGCCAGGTTACAGCACCGTCGAGAACGACGGCGTCCTCCTCGCGCTCTTCGGCGGGACCGTTGTAGCCCTGAACGCCGGCAACAAAACCCTTGCCTCGTTCGCGTTGCTGGCGCTTCTCTTCTACGCCTTCGCCCACAGCGTCGCAAAGGGACTGCTCTTCCTGCTCGCGGGAAGGCTCGAGAACGGAACCGGGCGCTTCCCGGAGGTCAGGGCAGGCAGGCTTACCACCGTCGGCGTCGTCGCGGGCTACGTTTCAGCCCTCAGCCTAGCCGGCGTCGCCCCGTTCCCGGGCTTTCTCGGCGAGTGGATGGGCATAGAGACGCTCCTCCAGAGCTTCAAGATACCTGACGCCAAGCTCAAGGTCCTCATGGTCCTCGTGGGGTCGCTCGTTGCGCTAACGGCGGGTGTCGCGGGCGTTGCGATGAGCAAGATAATCACCCACGGAATCCAGCGCGCCGGAGGGAGAAGGGAGCTCTCGGCGGAGGACATCGCCTACGCGTTCATGGGCGCCGTGCTGGTAATGGTGGGCGTTCTTCCGCTGGCGGTCTTCAGGCTCGTTGATAGCGTCGTCGGCTCGCTCGCCGGAATAAAAGCGACGTCCTTCATAGGCGGGGCGCTCGGCATAAAGGACGGCTTTCTTGTTGTGGCCAAGGACTTTGGCGGAATCTCGCCGACCTACTTGGCCGGCCTCGTGACGGTCTTCGGCGTCAGCGTCTACGTTATAGCAAGGCTGACCGTGTTCAAGAGGGTCAGGCGCGTCAGGGCCTGGAGCGGTGGGCTGAGCAACCCGGAGTACCCGCCGATAGCCCACTCCGCAATACTCCTCATAACCGAGGGCTGGCTCTATGGTACGAGGGAGGAGAACGGAAGGCTCTACTGGCGCGAAAGGGTGAACATCGCCTACGAAAAGCTCTCGGGGGCTTATCTGAACTTCTCGGAGTGGTTCAGGCACGGGCTGATGAAGGGCTCGGACAGCGTTTACGTCGCGTACATCCTGCTGGCGTTGATAGTTGGTCTCGTATATCTGCTCAGGGTCCTTTGACCCTTTCTCTTTTGCGTAGGTTAAAGGAGAAAAGGAGAAAGGTGAGAGTCACTTCAAGTGGATTTCAAACAAGGTCGCGTCATGCTCTTGTATGACTTCAACTTTAACGTCACCAAACTCCTTTTTAAGCTCGTCCAGGACCTCTTGAATCATGTCGTCTTCTAGGACGTCCTCGTCCTCTATGAACAGCGTCTTTCCCGTGTACCACACCTTGTAGACGAAGTCGTAGCCTGTGAACATCTTGTTGTCGCCCTCGCCGAAGACAACGTTGCCGTTCTCCCGTATCAGGTTGAGTATAGCCTGCTCCGGGCAGTGGGCCTTCCTGAACTTCGAGTAAATCCTCGGGATGACATCCGAGGGCGAGCCTCCCATAACCTGCTGGGTTCCTATGTTGTAGTTCCGGAACATTATAAGGGCACTGACTCCCATGGCAATCCCCTGGCTTGGTTTGGAGTCCGAGCTTAAGAACCTGTTGGCTCAACCTTCGATATATGACAAGGGTTTTATACGATTCCGCCTAATCTAAGGAGGGTGATGCCATGGGGAGAGCCTTAGAGCTCTTCATGGAAAAAGCCAGCGTGAGGGAGGAAATCCGAAAGGCCGTTAGGGAGCTGTCTCAAAAATCATTGAAGGAGATAATGGCATACATCCTCAAGGGGGAAGTGGACTCAACGAACCTGTACCGATTCCTCTATGAGAACCTACCGGACGGATACCCGCGTGAGAAGTTCAGAGAGTTCCTAGAGATTGAGAGAGGCCATGATTTGGAAGTCTCTCGACTGTTCGAGAGTCTGTTCCCGGGCGAAGATGTTCCGAAGGTCCATCTGAAGAGCTGGGCAAGGGTCTTCTCAGAAAAAGACTACCGACTTAGAACTGTCGGAGATTACCTGCGGGTTCTTGAGATAGGGATGGACGCCGAAAGGCTCTCTGAGATGGTTTACATGCTCCTCGCAGAGCTCCTGGAAAATCCAGAGCACAAAAAGCTCATGGAGCGCCTCGCGGAGGATGAGAGAGAGCACTACGAGTTTCTAAAGAATGAATATGAGTTTTACTCAAAAGTCGAGCGCCAGAAGGCACTAAAAGAGCTCATTGAGGAAATTAAGAGGGACAAGAAACGGAGACTCTAAGCATCCAATCAGGTATCACGTTTAAATCACCTTTTAACAGTTGTAGCACAGCATCGCAGCCTTCTTGAGGAGTATGACCCGGTAGAGCCTGCCGCGGATTACCCTTGGAACCGAGAGCTTGTTAAGGCGGTGTATCCTTCTCCTGTCGAGAGCAATCAAATCCAGCTCTCTGAGGACCTTAACGAAGTCCTCCGGACGGATTTTAAGCCACTTCGAGTACTCGTCGAAGAGCTCCTTCTCGACGACGCGGAAGTCCTTCCCGTCGATTCTGTACCGAATTGCCCTCCTTGGCAGCTCCTTCCTGAGCCTCCAGCGCGCGTGGAGCGGCTCCTGGAACTCGTAGACGGCCTCGTCCATCGGTTTGCCTTCAACGAGCATCTTGAGGAGTATGCCTAGAATTCTGTTTATCCTGTCGGGAACTCCTATCACGTCGCCCCTGAGAACTATCTTTCTCCGCCTGACCCTTATTCCAGCTCCTTCAAGCTCCTCGCCGATTTTGGGAGTCAGCTTTTTATCTCCGCCGGTGTCGACGATTCCGCCGATTACGAAGGCCTTAACGCCGAAGTCCTCCTCGCTTAAAACCTCGTCGGCCCAGGGGTCGAGGAGAACGACCTCGTCTATTCCCTCCCTCCTCAAAAACTCGGAGGTCGAACCTTCGTAAGCGGTAATCCTATCGAGGGGACCGTGGAACATCTTTCGGAACTCCTCGTTGGCCCATGTAACTGCCAGCTCCCTGCCGGTGAAGTAGTCGCGCAGGAGGCCGTAGCTCTGGTTAATCTGGAGGCAGACCTTGCCCTTCTCCTTCTGGGTGTGTTTGTCCCAGAGCTGGAGGTCGATTATGAAGTAGGGCCACTCGGGCAGTTTTGAGCGGAGCTCCTCCGGGGAGAGAACCATCTCGAACTTGTCCGCCATGCAGAGAGGGGCGTAGGCGTAGTAAGAGCCTTCAACGCGGTTTCCGCTCAGGTCCCACGCGACTGCAGTCTTCTCGGGGACACGGAAGATTGCGCCCTTGCCGTGGACTATCTCAACCGCTATGTCCTGGAGTTTGTTTTTGGACTTTCGAAAGCGCTTCGAGAGCGTTCCTATGCTCTCTATCCCCTTCTCCCTCAGTGCCTCCCTGAGAACGTCCGCGAGAGTCTTCATGGCCATCGGTGGGGGGCTCGGGAGGATGTTTAAAAATCTACCGGCCGAAAGGTTTTTAAGTCCGCTCGGCCCCCTAAGAACGGACGCGCCCGGGTGGTGTAGCCCGGTCAAACATGCGGGCCTTTCGAGCCCGCGCCCCGGGTTCAAATCCCGGCCCGGGCACCAGAATCCTGCCTCCCGCCTTATCTGCACCTTCTCCAAGCGAGAGCCTCAATAAAACGGCGTCTTCTATGAAACGAGACCGGTTATAAGTCGCGGTAGATACCCTTTTTGAGTTTGAGCCGGAGACAGTGAGGTTTTCTTTATTTATAACTTTGGGAGAAATGATGTATCATTTCAGTAACCTTTAAAAGTGCACGTTGCGTATACGATATTGAGCCCGTGAGAATGATTGGGCGATGAGCCGCATGAGCATGAAGTCCCGTTGGGGACGGAGTTGGCGGGCCCTTCGAGTGGTGGCCCTGGCAGACCCTTATGAAGCCGGGGACGCACCGTGAGAGGGGCTTCACAGTATCCCTCTTTTCCGCAGTTCTTTCTTGAGAGCGTTTGGATTCGGGTTCTTTTCGTAAATCTCGCGGCTAATGTATGCGAGGTTATCTGTGAGAAGAACAACGTGCCGGAACTCGTATCTCCTCTTAGCTAAACTTTCCTTGAAAACGTTCTTTTGACCTGAATACTCGCTGAACTTTTTGAGCACAGCATCATCGAGAATCAGAACGCGAATGTTTCCTGATTTGTTAACTACCTCGTCTTTAATCTCGCTCAAGAAGGGAGTTATGATGATTTTCTCCACGTATGGTTTTAGTTTCTCGAATCTGTCCGGGAATTTTGCAATGTAGTTCCTTCGCTCCTGCTTCGGAAGCTCTGCCAGGTGTTTAAGCCAGCCACCCTTCTCTCGGATATATCTGAGGTTGTCGTACTCTGCCTCAACTAACGCATAGATGGTTCTTTTCTGCCTGCTTCTGTCTACTGAGATTACAAGCGTCTTCATTCCATCACCAACCAGCTCGGCCTCTTCTCCTTGGGAATCAGCTCGGCGAGTCCCTTGAGTTCTTCAGGGGTAAGAATGTAAACTTCCTCTGGAAGCTCTGCTTTTGAGGGGATGTAAATAAGCCTCTGCTCGACGTTGTAGATTTTACCCTTCTTCTTCTGCCTCTTGATTTGCTTGCGAACCTGAACCTTGAGCATCGGTCCCACCAGTATACGGTAGATGTCAGCCTTTATAAAGTCTTCTACCGTAGAAGTATTAGTATGATAGCAACATAGCGGCTCTAAGAATTCACGCCATCCTTAAGGCATGCAGTCCTTGCAAAGCACGGCTGTCCCGCAGAGAGCATGGGATGTTTGCGTTTTAGCCCATCCCATGCAGCATCCTGCCGAGAAATCTCGCCCAAAAGTAAACGCTGTCGTAGGGCCCAATCCTGGTGACCCCGTAGACAGGCGAGAACAGAATGGATGAAACGAGCGCTATTAAGAATCCCTTTCTCAGCATCCGTGGGTTCTCGGAGACAGCGTAGACTGAGACGATGAAGAGAAACGGCACGAGCATGTAGGTATAGTAGAAGTCGTAGCTAACCATGGCCCAGGAAGCCCCAAGGAGGAGCTCCGCCCACAGGGGCGCGGATGGGATGAGGAAACGGGGTTGGAGGAGGGGCAGGAACCCCATGGAGAGAAGAACCAACGCCACAAAGGACCATCCCCTCTCCCTCAGGAAGTTGGGAGTTCCGTGATAGCGGGCCATCCATCTCGGAGGGACCCACCCGTTGAACCAGAATATCAGAACCAAGCTAGCGGCCATCCAAAGAACAGCGAGGAGAACCATCGTCAGTTCAAGCCGGTTCCTCAACCAAGTGCGCGGTTTCAGTGAACCCATTGGGGAATCCTTCCGCATAATCCCCATCCACATGAGGGCGATGAGGAAGAGCCCGGCGTCCTCCCTTGCGGAGAGCACGAGGGTCGCCGACACGAGCATGGGCTTAGTTCTCCCTGTTTCGTAGAAGTACGCGGTCAGAAAGGCAAAGGGAATCGCCAGAGCACAGGCGTGAAAATCTGCCTTGTTTATCCCGTGAACGAAGGGGTTTATGAGGTACATCAAGGCAAGGAGTAGCGCCGATTTTTCGCTTTTTAACACCTCTCTGGCAAAATAGAAGAGGCCAACTGCACCGAGCCCTATGAAGATAGACTGCACAACGAGTATCGTCTCGATGTGAGGAAACAGCGCGACAATTGGAAGGAGGAGGAAGAGGATGGGCGAGTTGTGAACCGCGAAGTGGGAAGTTCCTTCGTAGGGACTGTAGAAGAAGCCGTTCCCATGGAGTGTGTTTATCAAGTCGCTGTAAAACGTGTGCGTATCGCAGAGAACGTACCCAGGCGCGTAGAAGTGCTCAAAGGCGTAGAGCCTGAACACGGAGTAAGCAGAGAAGAACGCGATGTAAACGACCACGAACACCCAGAGGGCCTTAACGTACTTCGAAGCCATGACCCAGCTCCCCCTGCCAAGACGGCCAACGGACGGATGCGGTCGGACCCTTATAAACCCACCACAACCGCGTTACGTTGGCCGTTTCTCGTCCTCCGGAAACTTCCAGTTTCTGGTAATCTTCGCGACGTTTCTAACGAGTGCCCGCTCATCGCGGTTCCTCTCGACGAGCTTCTCAAGGAAGGAGATTAGGTCGTCGTAGGTTCCCCTCTCGACCGGGAACGGAACGCGGTCCTTTCCGCCAACTGCGTAGGTGAACTTGAAGGGGTCCGGTGGGTGCGTCACCCTGTCCCTCCAGCTTGGGGGCGTTTCGTAGACCAGCTCGACCACGAGCGAGAGGGCCCTCAGCGTGCTCGGCCCGAGCCCCTTGAGGAGAAGGAGTTCCTCGTAGTTCCCGACGCCCATTTCCCTCGCGAATTCAAGGGCCCTCGCGTTGAGCTCCAGCTTCCCGAGGCTCTCGTAGCGCTTTAAAATGGCCATCTCATCGACGTCTCTCGGACGGTAGTACACCAGCGGTCGATAGCCCTTTGCGATGGCCTTTATCGTCTCAACCTCGCGCGCCACCTTCTCCGGCCCCTCGCTCACGAGGTCGAGGAGTGTTTTCTGAAACTCCCTGGAGTCCCTTGAGACGGTGTTAAGGGCCAACTCGGCGCGGATTCCCGCTATCGCCTTGTGGGGGTCGAAGGTGAAGGTTTCGGCGTCAAACCAGTGATAGCGCCTCGCGAGTTTGGCTTTCTCGTTCATTCCCTGCTGTATCACCGCCCAGTTGCCTTCCCTGTCGAGGAGGAAGGCGTGGTGGTAGAGCTGATAACCTGCCTGAAAGGCAACGGTGTCAACCTTCGCGACGAGACGGGACGTTCGGATGTAGGGTTCCGGGTCGAGGTCGTAGCGCTCCGCTATGGTTTTCAGCTCCTCCGGCGTTCTCCTGCTTGCCTTTCCCTTCCCCCCGGCGACCTTAACCCCGAGCTCCTCCCGCGAGAGGGCCTCCTTTATCATGCCCACCGTCACCGTCGTCGAGCCCGAGGAGTCCCAGTCCATGCCGATGAGGTTGTTGAAGGCCTGGAACCAAACCGGGTCGGAGAGCCTCTCGAGGAGGCCTTTCGTCCCGTACTCGTCAACGGCGAGTATTAGAACTAGTCTCGTTAGCTTCCTCATCCTCTGAGCGAGCCACGCGGGAACGTGGCCACCGTGAAGGGGCAGTTCGGCAACGTTCCTCATCTGAGTTGGATAACCCTTCGAGGTTTTAACTTTTTTTGCGGGAGAATTTTCGAGAGACACTCAGAAACCTCAATGATTCTCCATAAAAGTGTTGGAATTTTCAACGGAAAGGCTTTTTATTGAGCGGTTCGATTTCCATCTGCATAGTCACGGGGGGTTTGCCATGGGAGTTGAAAAGGTTCCGAAGTACGACATCCCGACCGTTAAGGTTGACTACGTTTTTATCGAGCTTGACAAGATGAAGCCCCACGAGCAGCTCGTTCAAAAGGAGCTCGAGGACTTCATCGAGAGCGTTACGGGAAGCGGCATCTTCTGGAAGCCGATGCTCCTCGCGAAGATTCCGGGGACGGATGAGTACCTCATCGTTGATGGCCACCACCGCTGGGCCGGCCTTCAGAAGCTCGGCGCCAAACGCGCTCCCTCGGTCATACTCGACTACTTCAGCGACGACGTCAAGGTCTACACTTGGTATCCGGCCTTCAAGGGCGACCTCAATGAGGTTATAGAAAGGCTCAGGAAGGAGGGCCTTGAGGTCGTTGAGGACCCCGAGGCAGAGGAGAAGGCCGAGCGCGGTGAGGTTGCCTTCGCCATAGTCGGGGAGAAGAGCTTTGCAATCCCTGGAGGCCTCGACGAGCAGAAGGTAGTCAGCAGGGTCCTCGACGAGATGAACCAGGAGGGCAGGATAGAGCTCATCTACTACGGCCTTAAGGAGGACGCGAGGGAGGACATGGCCAAGGGCGAGATTGACTACGTCTTCATCAGGAAGGCCCCGACCAAGGAGGACGTTATGGAGCTCGTCAAGCGCGGAGAGGTCTTCTCACCGAAAACCACGAGGCACGTGCTTCCATTCAACCCGGACAAGATTGACGTCAAGCTCGAGGAACTCTTCTGAGTTCCAACAAGTTTTTAAATTTTGTGTCTTTTATTCATTAGCTCCGATGACGATGGATTAACCGGCTGAAGTGTGATGAAATCGGCCTTGACCGAGGATGCACCTACATAACCACTTACAAAAAAGGGATATAAACTCCAACTCCCAAAACTGGACGGTGGGAAGATGCTGAAGGCGTTCGCTCCCCTCCTCGCGGGGGCCCTTGTGGACAAGCCTGGGATGGGGCATTTCAGAATAGTTCACTCCCTCAAGGAGATTCCCGAAGAGAGGGCGGTCGTCATCGGCAGGGCCGGTGCAAGGGTCCCGCCAGGGTGGGAGCTCGTGACAGTGAGCGCCGCGAGGGGCTTCTTCGGCCCGAGGGAGCTCCACAGGATTCTTGAGGGTATCGTGGCGAGCCTCAAGAGCGACCCGGATAAAGCGGTCGTCATAGCGTGTCCGGAGTACCTGGCGCTCCACAACGGTTTTACTGCAGTTGTGAAGTTCCTCAACGACGTCCGCGACTACGCGATTCTCCTGGGAGGCAGGGTTTACCTCGTCACCGACGAACTCGCCTGGGACCCGAGGGAGTTCGCCCTTCTGAAGAGGCTGGAGGATTAGGCCTTTAAACCCCCTCTTCTAACTCCCCATGGGGGTTGAGATGCTCCGCGGTTTAATCTTCGACGTTGACGAGACCCTCGTCTACTACGAGGGCTACGACCACAGGAAGTGGTTCGAGGAGTGGGTTAAGCCGGCGCTCGAGAAGGCGGGGATAGAAATCGATTACGAGGCATACAGGAAGACCGTCAGCGGCGAGCTCCCGAGGAGCTACGTGAGAAGACTCGGCATAGACCCGGTCGAGATGTGGAAGGTCATAGACAGGGCGAACAACGAGTACCGGAAGGCGATGGCCAGGGAGGGGAAGATAAAGGCGTTTCCGGACGTTGATGCGCTCGGGGAGCTGAGAAAGCTCGGCCTCAAGATGGCCGCGGTCAGCAACGCCTCGCAGGAGAACACCGAGTTCGTTCTCGACCTTTTCAACCTCAGGGGGCTCTTCGACGTCGTTGTCGGCAAGGACTACTCCAACATCGACGGCGTCAAGCCCAGCCCGTACCTTATAAACAAGGCCCTTGGAGCGCTCGGACTGAAGCCGGAGGAAGTTCTCGTCGTGGGGGACAGCGTTCACGACGTTCTGGCCGGTCATCGTGCAGGCGCCAGGGTCGTCAACGTCACCCGCTTCGGCCGGGTTGAGGGGGCCGACTACTACGTCGAAAACCTGTGGGAGTTGCTTGAGCTCGTAAAAAAGCTGGGGACTCAGTCCCCGTAGAACTCATTTTCGAAGGCATCAATCCCGACCTCAAGCGAATCAAGCCAGTCAAGGAACCTGCCAACGTCCTCGTCCCTGAATATCGCCCCGTGCTGCGGCGCTATCATCTTGGGTTTAAGCTTCCTTACCGAGCGGACCCATGCCCTAAGGGCCTTCGTTGAGCTCATATATCTCCTGTGGAAACCCTCCATGTGCTTTGTGTGCTCGTCGAAGTCCTCAACGAAGAGGTACCACTCGTCCTTCGAGAATGCAGCGGCTCCAATGTCCGAGCTGAACAGGATTCCGCTCTTCTCATCGTAGAAGACGAAGTTGCCCGGGCTGTGGAGGTAGTGGGCAGGAACCGCTCTTATCGTCGAGCTTCCCAGTTTGAACTCGGCACCCCTGTCGGGGATTCCGACGGTTCTGCCGGCGCTCATTACGGCCAGGTGCGGAATGAAGCGCACCCACAGCTCCGAGATAACGACCTTCGCCAGCGGCGCGTACTCGAACCAGAGGTTTAGACCCGCAACTACGTCGGGGTCCTGGTGCGAGTACATGAGGTACTTAATCTGGGTCGGCGGAATCAGGGAGGAGACGTTCTTGAGCACGCGGGAGAACACGAAGAACCCGCCGGGCTCTATAAGCGCGCCCTCGTTTCCGTCAATGACGAGGTACTGGTTGGTCAGTATTCCCTTCTCGTCCTCGCTCTCCTCAATTCCAAGCCAGTAAACCTTATGGCTACCGTCGTCGTAGAGCGGGTAGCTGTTCATGTTCCTAATCATCTCAAACACCTCCAGCGGGGACCCACGCGTTCACCATGTAGGCCCCGGAAACCTTTGAAAGGAGCTCAACGGCTTCCCTAACACCGTCCTCTCCCTCAACCTTGAGGGTCTTAACCTCGCTTCCGTTCCTCAACTCAACGGCCAGAACCTGACTGCCCCTGACGAGCACCTTGAAACCGCTGGTCCCGTCGGACGTTATCCCCGAGAGGTAGAGAACCTCACTGCCCGCCTTCTCAAGAATCTCGTTGAGAACGTTGAAGAAGCCTCCCTCAGGGATGACGTGTAGACCGCTGTGAACCATCTTGGCCTTGGCTAAGAAATTGGCGACGCTCATGGGGTCGGAGAAATCTACTCCCACCACCGCCTCTTCAGTTCTCCGGCTTACCCCGACGGGTTTTGATGCCTCCGCCAGCTCCTTAAGGTTCCTGGCTATCCCCTCGACGAGTATCTCCAGGGTCTTCCCGAGGAGGAACTCCCCCCTGCCCGAGTAGGAGAGCTCCACATTGGCAGAAACGTACTTCTGCCATTCCTTGAGGGTTATCACGACCGTCAGGTTGCCCCTCTTTCCCCTTCCCTCGTAGATGTGGCTGTTGTAGTCCTCGTGGAACTCGAACTCGTAGGTGTCCCTGAACTTGAAGACGAAGCGGGGTAGCATTATCTCGGCCACGACCGGGTTTCTGCCCCCCACCTTGACCACGTAGGGCCAGTTCGTTATGAACTGAGCCGGGTCGTGGAGGATTGAATCGATTGAATCCATGCCAGCATTTATTTTAACGGAGGTCTCCCTGCGCTTCATGCTACTATCCCCAGCGCCTCTATCAGCTTGACGTAGAGTCCCTCTGGGCCGTCGGCTGGGCTCACCGGAAACAGGAAGTGCACCTCGTCACCGTCCTTCACGACGAGCCGCCTCTCTGAGGAGTATAGAACCACGCTGAGTTCGAGTTCCACCACTGAACCGTGGCTCGTCTTCATTGTGCCTACGGCATGGGGAACCGCGACCCTGGAGCCCTCGACGACGTCCTTCCAGATTGAAGCTATAACCTCAAAGGGATTGATTCTCCATAAGAATGTGCCCCTTCCAGATGATTTAGTTCCTGTTACCATCATTGCCCATCACCTAAACGCACTTGTAGATTCATAACCAAAATCAAGAAGTTCGCTTCTTAAACCTTCTGGTTTCTATATTTGCCAAGACTTAGAAAAAAGTTCGAATTTTGAAGTTCAAACCGGATGTTTGAGTGAGGTTCGAAGCCCCTTAAGACATCCTTAAAAGGAGTTTCAACATAACTAAGATGAGTGATGCCCATGGAGGCCTTCAAATGTGAACGATGCGGGGCACCCCTTGAGGTGACCCCCGAAACGATTGTTGCCGTCTGTCCGTACTGCGGTTTTCCGAACCACCTGACCGGAAACCTCAGGACTGAGGACATGTTCCTTGTTCCTTCGCTCAACAAGAACCAAATCGCGGAAGCGTTTTGGCGTATGGTCGAGAAGGACTTCGACCTCAAGCGGATTAAGGACTCGATTCAGGTTGTCGGCGTTGAGGGTCACTACGCACCGTACTGGGTCGGGGACGTCTACGTGAGCGGTGATGTGGATTACACCGTCCGCGAGGAGGAGTGCGAAACCTACACCGACAGCGAGGGAAACACGGAAACGCGGTGCCACACCGTTGAGAGGCACTACCACGACGTCGTGAGCGAGACCCTGCACCTGATAGGCCCGGCCAGAAGGCAGGTGGCGAGCTTCGGTGTTGACGACATCATAAAGCACTACTCCAAGACGAGGCCGGAAGAAAAGCGCCTGCTCGACCTCGACGAGGGGCAGTGGGAAAAGCTCAAGCTGGAGATACTCAACACGGAGATGGACGAAGAGCAGGCAAAGCTCATGATGCGCGAAGATGCGATAGACGTTATCAGAAACCGCTACTCTTCCAAGGCCGACAGGATAGACCGCTTTGACGTAAAGGCCGAGGAACCAAGCAACACCCGTCTCGTTCTCCTGCCGATGTGGACGGTTTATTACAAGTTCGAGAACTCGATATACCACTCGGTTTTCGCGGGCTGGGACGGGAAGAGGGTCGCCTCGACGGAACCGATGTCAACCCTCAGGCGGGCGGAGTACATGGGTGGCGTCGCCCTCGGAATCCTGATAGGGGCCATCGGTGGGGCCTACGGTGCCGCGGCGAGCGCCTACGCGCTGACGGGGATAGCGATAGGGCTCGGCTCGGTTCTGAGCGGGTACTTCGGCTTCAAGATCCTCGAGGGCCAGCGCGTTGAGAGGGGTGGTTGAAATGGAGGTTACCTGTCCCACGTGCTCCGCGACCTTCAAGGTTCCCGACACCGTTGAGGTCGCCACCTGCCCCTACTGCGGGACGACTTTCCACGTCCATACGAAGGAAACCGGTGAGCACTTCTTCTTCCCGCCGATGAAGAAGGACGCCGGCGGTGTTCTGCTGAAGTTCCTCTCAAGGCAGTACGGCGCTCCGGCCGACATAACGGGGGCGAAGATAACCAAGAAAGAACTTCACTGGGTTCCGGTTTACTTCTTCTACCTGCACGGAAGGAGCAGGCTCTGGCCGACCGTTGAGGAAGTTCAGTTCATGGGGATTCCCGCGGGTTCGCCCTTTAAGACCCTCCTTGAGGGCTACCCGTTCCCGATTAGGGGCAAGGTCTTCTTCAGTGAGGACGTCGTCAAGAAGGGTTACTACTACGAGCCCGAAGTTCCGAAGGAGAAGGCCGAAGAGCTCGCGAGGGTTGCGCTGATAAACGCCCTAATTGGAGAGGCGAGGCAGGAAGACAAGAGCGTCAGCGAAGACGAGCTCGAACTCGAAGTCCGCTACCTGGGTCTCGTCCACTACCCGCTCTGGGAGCTCCGCTATGAGTATGCCGGAAAGGAATACTGGGGCTACGTTGACGGAACCGATGGAAGGGTTATCTCGGCAGAATACCCCCTTGAAAGCGGTGCCAGAAAGAAAGCCAGTGCGATGGCGATGGGCGTAATCGGGGCCGGGGCGGTTCTCGGGTTCATAGCGTCGGCAATCTTCGGAACGCCCTTCGGCCTGCTGGGTGGCCTAATCCCCGGGGCGGTCGGCGCGTGGGGGATAGGCTCTAAAGGCGCCGTGAAGAAGAGAATCGTGAGCGGTGTAATAAAGGGTCGCTCCGGAAACCTCTACTTCCAGCCGATTTGAGGTGATAAGATGGGGAAGGAAACCTCGATTGTGGAGAAGCTTGAACTTATCGTGCCCGGATTCCACGGCTACAAGAAGAAAGAACTCCTCAGGGAAGACGACAGGCTGATTAGGGGAAAGGTGGCCGACCTTCTGGGACAGGCAAAGAGGGAACTTGAGAGGGCCCTGCAGAGATGCGCCATGGTGAACTGCCAACAGCTGATGGGCATTGAAAACCTGAGGAAGAAGCTCATGATGCTCGAGAGCAGGGTGAAGCACGCCGAGGCCGGCTACCGCGGTTACTTCGACCGGGTCAAGTTCAAGGAGAAGGAACTCGAAAGGCTCATCGAGTACGACGCCAAGATGATTGAGCTCGCTGAGGAGATACTTAACGAGGCCAAAGCGTTAAACGCCCAGGTGGCGAATCCCCAGGCCCTTGGCATTGCGGTTCTCAACCTCGATGACAAGCTCGTGAACTTTGAAGAGGTTCTTAACCAGAGGATGAGTTTCGCGGTGGGTGAGTGATATGGTTGAGGTAATCGAATGGGTCAACCCCGGTGAGGACGAGATAATCTGGAGGTACCCGAACGAGGTCATAAAGTGGGGTGCCCAGCTCATAGTCCACGAGTACGAAGTGGCAGTCTTCATGCGCGACGGCAAAATCTACGACGTTCTCGGGCCCGGAAGGCACACGCTGACGACGCAGAATTTGCCACTCCTATACAAGCTCGTCGGCGGGAGCAACAGCCCCTTCAAGGCAACGATAATCTTCGTCAGCATGAAGCAGTTCCAGGGGCGCTACGGTGGCGAAACGCAGACGAAAGAATTAGCGCCGGTCAAGTACTACGGCGTCTACTGGTTCAAGGTTGCGGACCCGGTCCTCTTCATCACCGAGGTTGTCGGCGGTCAGAGCTTGTATGATGCCAGTGACGTTACCAAGTTCATCAGGGCCTACTTCAACGAGGGCATGATGAAGCATCTCAGCGCTTACTCGATAGTGGACCTCTTCCAGAACCTCGACATGGTCAGCACTCAGGTGAAGATAAAGCTCATGGAGGACTTCCGCAGGTTGGGCCTCGAGCTGGTCGATGTTAAGATTGAGGGCGTTAACACTACCGATGAGTGGCGCCAGAGGCTCTTCTGGCTCATGCAGACGGGCAATGCTCAGGCGGTTATGCAGATGGACACAGTGAAGCAGGTTGCGGCGGAACTTGGCAAGAGCCCCGGCGCGAGTGTCGGGACGGGAATGGTGCTCGTTCCCCAGCTCTTCCAGCAACCGGCCCAGCAGGCCCCGGCCCAGCCCTATGCCGGCGCACCTCCAGCTCCCCAGCAACCACAGCAAACGGCTCCCTCCCAGCCAGCGCAACAGGAGATATGCCCCTATTGTGGCAAACCTATTCCACCAGGGGCGCGCTTCTGCCCCTACTGCGGGCACGAAATCAAGCGCTGTCCCAACGGTCACATAGTTCCGGAGGGGGCGAAGTTCTGCCCGGTCTGCGGTGCGAAGATTGAGTGAGCCTTTCTTTCTTCCCCTTGATGTCAACAGTAATTGCCGATAGAAAACTCCCAGCAACTGGGAGAAACACTTAAATACGTACGTGAGTGTTTTTTAATCACTTCCCTAGGCGGTTCAATAGGTGGTTGAAATGGAGGCGGTTCCAGAGTTCATCGGCCTCAACGTTGGATTCATGCTCCTCCTTCTCTGGGTCTTTGAACCACTTTCTCCAACGTTTGCGCTCGTGATGGCGCTCTTCATGGGGCTTGGAGTCGTTTTGTATCGAGTCTACCGAGAGGTCAGGATTCTGCCCTTCATCAGAAGCGCCCCCTTCGAGGTAAAAGTTAGGAGGACGAGCGTGTTCACTGACGACGAAAGGTTTGCGGAGGTGTTTAGGACAATCAAAGTCCCTTCCAGGGGACTGCCAAGGTTCGTTTACGTTGGGAGTTACCCAAGTGAAGTCGAAACGAGGATGGGGGTCCTCACAGGGGTAATCAACACCGACGTTTTCGAGGGTAGCGTTGAAGACGCACTCTCCAGCCTAAAAAAGCCTCCTCTGTGGTGGGTTGACTTCACGTCCCCGCTCGGGTTTCTCCTTCGGACTCTTCTGCCTGCCGTTGCTCTTAGGTTACCCATGAAAACCGCAACCGCCGTCCTGATAGTGGCAGGAATCGTTCTCGGCCTCGTTGATTCCATTAACCTAAACATGACGTCAGTGTGACCTATTGGATACTCAGCAATATTTTTATTCATCAGTACCCTACAGTGAAGGACTACCAACGGGTGGTAACAATGGGGAAAAAGACCCTCGCCGCAATTCTGATAGTTGTGGTTGCCATGACCTTCGTTTCCATGTGCCTCAGTCAGAGTCAGGTAGCCACGGAAACGACGTCCACAACTCCACACACGTTTTCGTCGAGTACGTCTCAGGTTTCGTCAACCTCAAGCCCCTCCCCCTCCACTACAACCGCAACAAAGAATCTGGAGAATTCGCAGACCCAAACCACGACCACCCCGCAGATAGCGGAAAACGAGACAACGACCTCCACTCCACCTGCATCGTCCTCCAATGTCCCCGAGAACCAGTCTCAGACTTCGAACGCCACAAGCACTCCAAGTGAATCACAGCAGTCGAACGAGGGCATGATAAACTTCGTGGAATACTTTCCGACGAACCCGGGGCACTACATCCTCTACCGCATGACGGACGAGAAAAGGGGCCTAAACTACACGGTTGAGGTCGTTTCTCAATACGCGTCCCCGGGTGAGTTTCTGCTGACGTTCACGGGGATAAACGGTACAGGCTATTTTAGGGATTCTGCAATCAGCGGAGTTATTAAGAATGCAATCTACATTAGAGCCGGATGTCCTTCAGCGCTTCCTGCCCTTTACTGGTACCTGATTTATCTGCCCCTCTCGACCGAAAACGGCTCATCCTGGAGCTGGCAGTCCGCATGGTACACAGCAACTCTGCTTGGCAACGTAACCGTCAACGGCGTTCACTGCAAAGAGTGCGTACGGGTGAACATCGACGGCACGTCCGTCAGGTGGGACTACCTCCGGGGAAGGGGAGTTGCCTACTTCTCAAAGGGGGCAGGTCTTGTTGATTTCGAGTTCAACGCAAGTGATGGGAGTCATTTTGAAGCTAGGGCCCTCCAGGTGAAAAACCTCAAGCCCAGAACGATTTCCGGCGTGCTGACCTTGGATTTTGTAAACCCCGCCGTCGGCTATCGTGTTCAGGTGGCCTACTGCCAGGTGGGCAAGGCGGGAAGCGGTATTGTAGACTCACAGGGAAGGTTTAAACTGCAGGTTTTCTTTGAGAAGGCTATAACGCTTAGGTACGGCCCGTCGCAAAGCGGATACTTTGATATAAACGTAAAGAAATCGAAGGAAACAAAGGTCTGGAAGGACAACGTTGTTCTGTCGATGGACTACTTCACAAAGCAGTCCTTTGAAAAACTCCGCTCGACGGAGTCCTGGAAGGAACTCGTTCGTACAATGCACTTCAACGCGTGGATGGATATAGCCGAGAAAGCCGGGGAACTGCCCCAGTACAAGTACGCGATATACGAATCGAGAACCCTCGCAGTGGACCACCCGGAGATATACCTCCAGGCGGACGAGCTCTTCAACGAACTCCTCACGACACATCCAGGCATGTGGGACTACTACATGGTGAGGACGGACAACTTTTACGAAGAAGAGCGGCTCTACAAAGAGATACAGAAGAAGATAAACGAAGGCTACGCCGACAAGTTCTCATGGGCGCGGTTCAGTATAACCCAGTTCAAGCCAATCAGATACCGCGAGATTTACTACAACACCTCCGCGTTCCTCCCCTTCATTGACCTCCGCCTCTACTTCCTCGGCTCGGCGCTGAAGGCCGCCGGCTGGAGGGCGACGCCGCTTTCGATGGCAGAGTTCCTCTACTTCAAGTACAAGTCCGAGGGAGTGAACCCGTACCTCGTCGTTACCGGGAACGGAAGCGCCTTCGTCGCCTACGAATCGGGTGGAACCGTCAAACTCGTTCGCTACGACGGAAAGGTTGTGAACGATAAGCCCAAGAACGTCGTGCTGGTGTTCAACGACCGCTACGTCTGGTACCCGCTCATGGGAAGGAACGACACCTCGAAGGACCCTGGGCTCGCCGAGGTCGTGAGGATGTACGCAACCAAAGACGACCTCCCCAACCTAACGGAGGAGGAGCGGAGCCTTATAAAGGTCCTGAAGGAAAACACGGAGTTCAACAACGAAACTGATGAGCTGTGGGCTCTGTACTTTGCCGCGAGACTTCATGTAGCATCGTGGCAGTACTATCCAAAGATAATGAAGATACTATATCCCCATGAGTACCAACTATGGAGTATCAATTCAAATAACAGTATATATTGGGGATATGGTCCAAATATAATGCACTGCAAAGACACATACATAGCAGTGATAAGCAACGAACTTTCCCCCGGAACAGCGATGATTGCTGGACTCATGAGGAAACTGGAAAACCAGAGCCTCGACACCATGATGAGCATAGTCTTCGGGGACAGGCAGTGGTACGTTATTAAAGGTGTGAACTTACGCATAGCGGGACTCTATCTATGGTTCAATTCAGAGATATTTTTCATGACAATAGACGATGGTCTCCTAAGTCACGGTGGTATTTGCATAATGATGTCCGCTATGGCGGCTGGAATACTCCGCTTGGCTGACGTGCCGGGCCTTGAATACTACATCGCAGGCATGCAACACACAGACAGGCCAGGCGGTCATGCAAACGTCCCGGTGTTCATGGGAAGGGAGTACGGCACGATTAACAACTTAAAGTGGAACAATCAGTTCAACGACTTTGAGAATACTCCCCATGCGGTCTTTGAGAAGATTATCACAAAGAACGGCTGGGCGATGCTCGTGGACTGGCCACCGTACAACGACGGCATGATAAGGACGACCTTCACATTCGACGGGCTCTTGAAGCTCCTCGAGCACCTTGAGAGCCTCGCGCCGGGCATGAGGATAGCGAAGTTCACGGGAGAGGGAGTGAGCGGCTGGACGGGGGTTCCCCTCCAGCAGTTCATAGAGGAGAAGGTTAGGCCGGGTAACGTCATCAGGTATCCCTGGTGACGTCCCTTTAAATTTTTAAAAAGAACGCTCAAACCTTAATCCTCTTCCAGACCGTCCCCTGCGGTGTGTCCTCCAGCTGGATGCCGAGCTTTCTCAGCTCGTCCCTGATTTTGTCGGCCAAATCGAACTTCCTCTCCTTCCTGAGCTGACTCCTTACCTCAACGAGCAGGTTTATGAGTTCCTCCTCGTTTCCGGCCTTCTGCTCCATGAAGTAGTCCTCAAACAGACCGAAAACCTCGCCGACGTCCTTGAAGAACTCCCAGGCCTTCCTGAGGATGCTCTCCTTCGGCCTTTCCACCTCGGTGAGGTAGCGGTTGACCGCGTTGCTGACCTCGAAGACCGCCTTCAAAGCCTCGGCCGTGTTGAAGTCGTCGTCCATCGCCTCATAGAACTTCCTCCTGGCGTCCCTTATGGCCTCGTAGGCCCTGAACTCAGGCTCGTCCCAGCGGAAGGAAATCTCCGCCTTCTCCATCGCCACGCGGATGTTTTCGAGAGTGTTGTAGAGCCTCTCGAGGTTGTTCTTGGCGTGCTCTATGCCCTCTTCGCTGTAGTCGAGGGGCGAGCGGTAGTGCCTCTGGAGGACGAAGAGCCTTATAACCTCCGGGTCGTAGCGCTTGAGAAGCTCTCTAACGGTTACGAAGTTGCCTAAGCTTTTGCTCATCTTCTCGCCGTTCACCATCAGGAAACCGGTGTGCATCCAGTAGTGAACCCACTCGTGGCCGAAGCAGGCCTCGCTCTGGGCTATCTCGTTCTCGTGGTGCGGGAAGATGAGGTCGTTTCCTCCGCCGTGGATGTCGAAGCTCTCGCCGAGGTACTTACTGCTCATCGTGGAGCACTCTATGTGCCAGCCAGGCCTTCCCTCGCCCCAGGGGCTTTCCCACTTGGGCTCACCGGGTTTCGCCTTCTTCCAGAGGGCGAAGTCCTCGGGGTTCTTCTTCCCCTCACCGGGCTCGACGCGCGCGCCTTTAACGAGGTCCTCGAGCTTTATCTTGCTCAGCTTTCCGTAGTCCTTGAACTTCCTGACCTCGAAGTAAACGCCGTCAGAGCCTTCGTAGGCGTAGCCCTTCTCTTCCAGCTTCTTCACGAAGTTGATGATGTCGTCCATGTGCTCGGTGACGCGGGGATAAACGTCGGCCGGCTTGACCTTCAGGGCCTTCATGTCCTCAAGGAAAATCCTCAAAAAGCGCTCCGCAAGTTCCTTCGGGTCCTCGTCGGTCTCGTTGGCACGCTTGATGATTTTGTCGTCTATGTCGGTGAAGTTCATGACCATTAGAACGGTGTAGCCCTTGTGCTCGAGGTAGCGCCTGACGACGTCGAAGGCAATGTAAGTTCTCGCGTGGCCAAGATGGGGGTAATCGTAAACCGTCGGACCGCAGACGTACATTCTAACCTCGCCTTCGCGAAGGGGCTTGAACTCCTCCTTCTGCCTCGTGAGGGTGTTGTATATCCTAATCGCCATTCCCACCACCGGGGCCTTTTGGGAGGGCCTTTTTATTAGCTTATCGTTGCGGGAAAGCTTAAAAACCAACTCCACAACTCCGGTTAGAGCCCGAAAAAGGGGGTTGTAAAGATGGTCAAGGTTGAGAAGGGAGACGTCATAAAGCTCCGCTACACAGGAAAGATTAAGGAGACCGGCGAGATTTTCGACACTACTGATGAAGAGATAGCCAAGCAGGCTGGCATTTACAAGGAGAACGGCGTTTACGGTCCGGTCCCGATAGCGGTCGGTGCCGGCCACGTCCTCAGGGGCCTTGATGAGGCCCTGGAGGGCCTTGAGGTCGGCAAGAAGTACGAGATAGAGATTCCGCCTGAGAAGGGCTTTGGAAGGCGCGACAGGAAGCTCATCAAGACCTTCACCCTCGGCCAGTTCAGGAGGCAGGGCATAATCCCGTTCCCAGGAATGCCGGTCGAGATTGAGACCGAGGGCGGAAGGAAGCTCAAGGGAAGGGTTCTCACCGTCAGCGGAGGTCGCGTCAGGGTCGACTTCAACCACCCCTACGCGGGCAAGCACCTGGTTTACGAGGTCGAGATAGTCGAGAAGATTGAGGACCCGATAGAGAAGGTCAAGGCCATGATTGAGCTCCGCCTCCCGAGGATTGACGCCAACAAGGTCGTCATCGAGGTCGGCGAGAAGGACGTCGTCGTTGACTTCACCCCGGTCCTCGACGAGGTCGACAGGGGAACGCTGGCCATCGGCGAGATGCTCCTCGAGAGCGACCTCAAGTTCCTTGGCTACGAGGAGATAACCTTCAAGCCCAACATCGAGGAGCTCCTCAAGCCACCCGAGGAGGCCGAAGCCGAAGCAGAGGCCACCGAGGAAAAGGTTGAAGGGCAGGAGAAGCCCGAAGAGGCCGAGCCCGCTGAAACTACCGAAGCCACCGAGGAGACCACCGAGACCGCCCTGGAGGAGACGAAGGAGCCTGCCGAGGAGAAGGAAGAGGGCGAGGGGCCGAAGGAGGAAGCGGAGAAGGCTGAGGAGAATGAAGAGAAGCCCAAGAAGAGAACCAGGAAGAGCACCAAGGGCAGGAAGACCAGGAGGACGACCACCAAGAAGACCACCAGCAAGAAGAAGACCAAGGCCGCAGAGGAGAAGGAAGAGAAGTCGGAGTGAGGTTTTTAACCCCCAACCTCATTTCTTTTCTGGGGGTGCGCATGGCGAGTCGCTTTGAGGTTCTCCTTCAGGACTTGGGAAGCAGGTTCACAAAGGACGATGTTCCGAAGATTAGGGACGCTCTCTTGGCCCTCAGGCGCGTTATGGAGATTCCAGTATCGTACCTCAACCCTACGAGCGGCTATCACCCCGTCGTCATCTTCAAGAAGCGCTTCGGCGGGGTTCAGAAGGAGGTTCCCGTTTCGATACTTGACCTCAGAATCCTGAACCGCTACAACATGCCGGGCTGGAGGAGGGAGGTTGAGTTCTGGCTCGACAACGATGTTGTTATCCACGAAAACCTCTATGGAATGGAGGCGCTCCTCATCGGGGACCCACGGGGATTGAACCGGCTCTCGGACGTCATAAGAAGGCTCACTCAGTACATGACGGTTCGCCCCTCCAGTCTGGTGCTATTCTACAACACGATTTACATGGACTATGGGGGCGGGCGCTACATCCAGCTCCTGCTTAGGGGAAACGACCTCGACGTGAGACTCATAAGGATGAAGCTTAGCGAGGCCGCGAGCTACCTCGGCAAGGCCATCGAGTACATGGACTCGGCCTTCGGCAACAAGAACGTAGACTTTTACAAGCTCCTCTTCGCCCATGCCTCAGAGACCTACAGCTCCTTTGACTGGTTCTTCCACCGCTACCTATACCCCAAGCTAAACCCGGAGCAGAGGGAGTTCCTGGAGGAGATGCAGGATTACCGGAACTTCCTCAGACTGCTTTACGACTACATCAACAGACTCAACAAGGACAGAATCGGCGACGAGGTCGGAATCCGCGTCATCAGGAGGGCGAACCCCAAGAGGCCCCTTGAGATAGGCATAGCCTTCACAAACCGCGGAATCGAGGTCAGGCGCTATGCCAACACCGTCCAGATAAGCTTCATGGTGTGAAGAATGGACAGAGCTTCGCTTCTCTACGTCCTTCTCTTTCCCCTGAGCTTCGTTCCCTGGCTAATCCCGGCCTCTTTCTGGGGGCACGTTCTGATTGTTCTCGTTGCCTACCTGCTCGTTCCCCTGGCAATCTCAACGGCCCTCGGCTTCAGACCAGAGGAGCTGGGACTCAAACCCCCAAACCGCAAGGGTGTTAAGCTGTTCCTCCTGCTCTTCGCCCTTTCGATTCCGCTGAGCCTATACGGGGCTACAATTCCCTCGATGCGAAACTACTACCCGGTCTTTTCCTACTCGGGCCCGGGAAGCTTCCTCCTCGGGGAGCTCGGCATGGGGCTGATAATGCTCGCCCACGAGGCCTTTTACAGGGGCTTCCTCCTCTTCCCCCTCGCCAGAAAGAACGAGTGGCTGGCGATAGTCCTCCAGGACATTCCCTACACGCTCGTTCACATAGGGAAGCCCGGAATAGAGGTGCCCTACGCGTTGGTGGCCGGAATCATCTTTGCAAAAATGGATTTGGAAGGGGAGAGCTTCCTCCCGAGCTTCCTCCTCCACTGGCTCGGCTCAGCGTTTTTCGACGTCCTTTGCGTTCTTTAGCCTGGCCGTTCCGTAGCCCACGAAGAGCACCTTGTCCGGGTCGAGGGCCTTCAGCACTTCGGGCCTGTGGGTGATTATCAGGGCAGTTATGCCAGCCTCGCGTATTATCTCGGCGACTTTCTTTGCAACGCGCATCGCCGTCAGCGTGTCGAGGTGGGCCGAGAACTCATCTATCAGGAGCAGGTTGGGCTTTTCTGCCAAAAGCGAAGCTATCCTCGCCCTCTCCTTCTGGCCCGTGCTCAACTCGCCGTACTTTGCCCTGTAAAGGACGGCGTCGCTCAAACCGGCCCTGTTGAGTATCTCCACGGCGGCGTTGAGGTCGCCTATCTTCCTGTAAACGTGCTCCAAGATGCTCTCCGTTCCGAAGGTCGGCTCGAACTCACCGGGAATCATCACCGAGACCTTGGCGTTGTCCGGAACCTCAATCTCACCCTCCGTCGGTCTAAAACGCTCCTCCCACCAGCCGTTGGCCGAGCCGAGGATGAGCCTCAGCAGTGTTGTCTTTCCGGCCCCGCTCGCGCCGACAACGGCTATAAGCTCGCCCGGCAGGATTTCGAAGTTCAAATTCCGTAAAACGGGTCTCTGGATTATGCGGTGCCTGACGCCAAAGGCCTTCAGCAGTTCCTGAATCTCCTCGGGCAGGCCCTTTATGTCGAGCTCGCTCTCAAAGACCTTGCTGACGTTGACAAACCTTATCGGTCCGGCCAAGGGCTCAACCTTTCCGTAGCTGGGTTTCCAGAGCCTTCCGTCCTTTGGAGCGTAGGGGTCTTCCTTCAAAAAGCGCTCGATGTACTCTTTTGCCTCTTCAGTCAGCGGATAGAAGAGGACTGGTCTTCCGCTCGCGGTCTCCCAGAGGAACTTGAAGCCGACCTTCTCGAAGAACGGGTTGTAGCGGGCCATCTGAGCTATGGTCTCAACAATGTGCTTCCTCTTCCGCATCTCGGGAATCCTGCGCTCGGCTATCCACTCGAGGGCCGACTTGACGCTCAACTGCCCCAGCCCGTCGGAGCGGTAGTCGGGGTGAACGACGACCCTCGCTATCCTCGCGCCCGCTGTATTGGTCTCTGCCAAAGCCCTCCACTTGGCCTGCTCCCAGAGGTAGGAGCGGGCGATTCTCTTCTTTCCGTACTTCCTCTTCAGCTCCTCGTAGAGCTCCTTCATTATGCGCTCCGGCCAGAATGCCGGGTGGAACCACTCCTCGGGAAAGACCCTCTCGCGGATGTTCTTCTCCACCTCGCCGTTCGGAAGCCGGCGGTGCATGAGCGGTATCGGCGGGTCAACGCGGACGTAGCTGAGAATCCTCGGCTCGTACTCCTCCCTCTCCACGAGCTCGAAGATGAGGAAGCGCGACGCCGGGGTCGAGCCCTTTATCTCGAGTATGTGGCTCTCGGCCCCGCAGATTGGGCACTTCCCCTTGGTGTTCGCCTCGAAGATGTGGCCGTTCTCACAGCGCCACAGGGCAACTTTCTCCTTCTGGCTCGCGTAGTGGTACTGCTCCAGCTCGGCAATCGCCTCGAAGTCGGACTCGTATTTCGCCTCCCTCGCCCTGATTTTGTAGGTGTAGAGGAGCTCGCCGGTCAAAGGCGAGTAGCGCTTGGCCTCGACTTCCTTCTCGAAGAGTGGCCATACGGGAATTCTATCGCCCTCGTAGAACTTCCACAGCCTATAATCGTCGAAGTCGAGAACCTTGACGCCGTCCTTCTCCTTTGGCTTATGGAGGACTTCAATTTCAACCTCATCGCCGTTCAGAAACCACTGGGCGACGTTGCCCGTCATGTAGAGGCGGTACTTTTCGCCATCAGCTTCAACTTCGAGGATTCCGAACCAGCGGTGCTTGAAGCGCGGGATTTCGCTACCCGTAACTTTTCCCCTTATGAGCATGGAATCACCGGGATAAATAGGGAAGAGGGAGTTAAAACGTTAGCCCAAGAGCTTCCGCACCCTCTCCACGACCTCCCGCGCATCCCTCCCAAAGACCAGAACCATCGGCTCCTTGCCCCAGTCGCCGAGGTGGTAAACCACGTCGGGCCTTTCTCCGGCCCTCTTTACTGCCGTCTCGATGCCCCACTCCATAGTCCCCCTCTCTGCCCTCTTCACCTCTTCAGGCTCTTCCCTGCGGTCGTAGAACGAAACGACGAGGCCGAGTTCCTTCGCCCTCTCTATCAGCCCCTCCGAGTAGCGGAGGTTCAGAACCGCTTTAAGCTCCGGATAGAACTCGCGCATCTTGAGGAGGGCCCTTCTCAGGTGGTCGCTGGCGTTGAGTTCAACGGGGCCGACGGGCTTTACGGTATTCCCATAGCGGACGATTCTGCCCTTGACGGCGAAGACTTCTCCAAAGGGCGTCGCGAGGGCGAAGTTAGTTCCCACCTCCGGAACGTGCGGGTTGAGCCTTTCTCCAAAGGCCACCAGCTCCTCAACCGCTTTTTCAAGTTCCTTCTCGGCCCTCCAGCGGTAAGAGTCCTTCTCCAGCTCCCAGAGAGGGTTTACGGCCTTAGCTTCCGCCTTTGAAAACCTGATG
Organism: Thermococcus prieurii; assembly: GCF_054657655.1. NCBI lineage: Archaea > Methanobacteriati > Methanobacteriota > Thermococci > Thermococcales > Thermococcaceae > Thermococcus > Thermococcus prieurii. The sequence goes on from NZ_BAAHYH010000002.1 coordinate 361,253, forward strand.
GAGTTCTCAACGAAGCGCTTCGCTATCTCGACGGCTTTCGGAAGCTCAAGTCCTTTGGCGAGGAACGTCGCTAAAGCCGAGGAGAAGGCACAGCCGGTTCCGTGGGTGAAGCCCTCGACTTTCTCTCCCGGGAACTCGTAGAACCTCCCGCGCCAGTAGAGGACGTCGGTGAGGTTAAGGTGTCCCCCCGTTACGACTGCGCCTTCCGCGCCGAGGTCCTCAACGAGGGCCTTCGCGGCTTTTCCCATATCCTCAACCGAGCGGATTTTAACTCCAGTGAGCGCCTCGGCCTCCGGGACGTTGGGCGTGACTATCGAGCCGGAAACGAGGGTCTTGAGCGATTCAGCGTCGTCAATGAGCTTTCTTCCGGTGCTTGAGGCAATCACCGGGTCGAAAACCCGGATAAAGCCTTCAGTCTCTTCCCTCACGACCCCGGCAACCTCACCGCTCCCGAGCATCCCGATTTTAACCGCTTTAACCTCAAAGCCGTCCTTAACGGCCCGTATCTGTTCCCTTACAACCTCGGGCGGAAGGGCGTGGTAGCCCCTCACCTCCGAGGGGTTCTGGTAGGTGACAGCGGTCAGAACCGGGAGCGGGTGCTCGCCCAGGGCGGAGACCGTCTCGACGTCGGCCTTTAAACCGGCCCCTCCCCCGGTGTCGAGGCCAGCTACAATCAGGACGGCCATTCCATCACCTCAGCTTCTCGAGGATTTCGAGGGCCGCTTTCCGTCCGCTCAGGAACATCCCGCCGAATATCGGACCCATCCTCGGCGCTCCGGCTATTGCATTGGCGGCCATTCCCGTGACGTAGAGGCCCGGGAAGATTTCCTTCGTGTTCTTCACAGTCAGCTCCTCCCCCTTCTCCGCCCACATCGGCCCCTCCCCCGGAACCTGGAGGAGACCGCGCCTGACGATGTGCTGGGTTATCTGCGCCCCGTGGCCCGTCGAATCAACAACAAAGCGCGCCTCGACCGTGAGCGGGTCCACGTGAAGGCCCGTCATCATCACCGGCGTCCAGTTGATTACGATTCCCGCGACGCGGTTCTCCTTGAGAACCAAATCCTCAACCTCAACCATGTTGAAGAACCTCACGCCGGCCTTTACTACTTTGCTCGCTATCGTCGTAGCCGTCTCGATGGCGTCGGCAACGTAGAGGTTCTCCCGGAACGGCCTGTAGTTTATCCCGAACTCGTCGAGGATTTCTCTAGCTTCCTCCTGAACGACGATTTTGTTGAAGCCCATCGCACCGCCCCAGATTCCGCCCCCGATTGAGAGCTTCTTCTCGAAGATTGCCACCTTCGCGCCGTTCTTGGCGAGGTAGTATCCCGCTACCATCCCCGAGGGGCCGGCACCCACAATAGCGACGTCGAGGCTCAGGCTTTCGAGAAGCTCGGAAGTGTAGGCCTCTATTATCGCCCTGCTTATCTCTATCTCCCTAAGCATCGCGACCACCCAAAACCTTTTAAGTCCCGCTCAAAACTGAGTTTTGAAATTTAAAAACTTTGTTATAAATGGGTTTTAAAACCGGGTGATTGGCATGACCCAGCTTGAGGATGCAAGGCGCGGGATAATCACGGAGGAGATGAAGTTTATCGCCGAGCGGGAGGGGATAAGCGCCGAGAAACTCAGGAGGAGCGTGGCAAAGGGGCATACTGTGATATTCAGGAACGTCCGCCACGACTGGGTTAAGCCGGTCGCGGTGGGCAACGTCGTCCGCGTTAAGGTCAACGCCAACATTGGAACGTCGCGCGACATAGTGGACGTTAAGGCGGAGATAGAGAAGGCTAAGGTCGCCGTGAAATACGGCGCCGACACGATAATGGACCTCTCCACCGGTGGAGACCTTGACTCGATAAGGAAGGCCATCATGCACGCCGTTGACGTGCCCATCGGAACGGTACCGATTTACCAGGCCGCCGAGGAGATGTTAGCTAAAGGAAAGGCCATCATCGAGATGAGCGAGGACGATATGTGGAGGGCCGTCGAGAAGCACTTCAGGGACGGCGTTGACTACACGACGATTCACGTTGGGGTTACGAAAGAAGTCGTCGAGAAGATGAAAAGGGTAAAGAGAGTCGTCGGCATGGTCTCGCGTGGGGGAACCTTCCTCGCGGCGTGGATACTCCACTGGGGCGAGGAGAACCCGTTCTACAGGGACTATGACTACCTCCTCGAGCTCGCCAAGGAGTACGACGTTGTTCTGAGTCTCGGCGATGGGCTTAGGCCCGGCGGTCTTCCGGATGCGGGCGACGAGCTTCAGATTGCCGAGCTTTACACCCTCGGAAGGCTCGTAAGGCGCGCGAGAGAAGCCGGAGTTCAGACGATGGTCGAGGGACCGGGCCACGTGCCGATTGACCAGATTCCGGCCCAGATAAAGCTCGCGAAGGTTGCAACTGACAACGCACCCTTCTACGTCCTCGGCCCAATCGTTACCGACATCTTCCCTGGCTACGACCACATAACTTCGACCATAGGGGGAGCGATAGCGGCTTTGAACGGCGCGGACTTCCTGTGCTACGTTACTCCAGCCGAGCACCTCGGACTGCCGACGGTCGAGCACGTCCGCGAGGGAGTTATAGCGGCGAAGATAGCGGCACACGCGGTCAATTTGACCCGCTTCGAGGAGGACTTCAGGCGGGACTACCTCATGAGCGTCGCGCGGGGAAGGCTCGACTGGGCGAAGCAGTACGAGCTGAGCTGGGATAAGGAGAAGTTCATCGAGATAAGGAAGGAGAGACCGACGAAGACAGAGGCCTGCTCGATGTGCGGCGACCTCTGCGCGATAAAGCTCATCAATGACATGCTGAGGAAGGGGTGAGAGCTTGAGGCTCGTCTATTCCGGCAAGACGAAGGACGTTTACGAGGACGGGCTCTTTCTCATCTTCCACTTCAAGGACACGGTTCTCGGGAGGGAAGGCAGGGAGGACAGCGGGGGCAACGAGGTAATCGGCGAGAAAGCCGGAAAGGGAAGCCTCGTTTTGAAGCAGACCGAATTCTTCTTCAGGTTGCTTGAGGGGAACAGCGTAAAGACGCACTTCGTGGAGAGGATTGACAATAGAAAAGCCCGCTTCCTGAAGGCCGAGAGGATTCCGCTGGAGGTCATCTACCGCGAGCTGGCCTACGGGAGCTTCCTTCGGCGCTACAAAGACTGGGTGAAGCCCTTCCAGAGGCTTGGGATAGTGGAGTTCACTTTGAAGGACGACTCGCTCGACGACCCCCTCATAGCGGAGGAAGCCGTTATTGCCCTCGGAATCTCGAACAGAGAAGAGGTTGAGGCTATGAAGAAAACCACCAGAAAGGTCGCGGGAATCCTGCGGGAGTTCTTTTCCTCGAAGGGCCTCCAGCTCGTTGATTTCAAGCTCGAGTTCGGCAGGCTTGACGGCGGGCTAATCGTCATAGACGAGCTGAGCGGAGATACCATGCGCGTTGCGAGGAACGGGAGGATTCTGACGCGCGAGGAACTCTCGGAGGTGGTTGGATGATAATCTCGACGATAGCGTCTCATTCCTCCCTTCAGATTCTCCTCGGGGCCAAAGACGAGGGGTTCAGGACGAAGCTCTACGTGAAGCCCGAAAGAAAAGCTTTCTACGCCTCCACGAGGCTCGCGGACGAGCTTGTGGTCACTGAAGACATGGGCGCGATTCTCGATGACGACGGAATAGTAATCCCTCACGGCTCCTTCGTGGCCTACCTCGGCCTTGAGAGAATAGAGAGAGCTAAAGCAAAGTTCTTCGGCAACAGGCGCTTCCTCAAGTGGGAAACCAGCTTTGAACTCCAGGATAAAGCCCTCGACGAGGCGGGAATTCCAAGGGTCCGGGTCATCGCGCCCGATGAGGTTGAGCCAGAGAAGCTCTACTTCGTCCGCCTTGAGGGACCGAGGGGAGGGAGCGGGCACTTCATAGCGCGCGGGGAGGAGCTTGATGAGAAGGTAGGGGAGCTTAAGGAACCCCACAGGATAGAGGAGTTCGTCCCGGGCGTTTACCTCTACGTCCACTTTTTCTACTCGCCGATTCTGGGAAGGCTCGAACTCCTCGGCGTCGACGAGAGGGTAGTTATCGCCGACGGAAATGCCCGCTGGCCGGCGAAACCGCTCCCCTACATGATAGCGGGGAACGTTGGCGTCGCTTTGAGGGAATCGCTCCTTCCGAGGCTCTACGACTACGGTCTGGCATTCGTGGAAGCCATGAAAAAGCTCGAACCGCCCGGAATCATCGGTCCCTTCGCGCTCCACTTCGCCTACGACGGTAGCTTTAGGGCGATAGGCTTCGCCTCGCGCATCGACGGCGGTTCGAACGCCCTCCACTGGTACGGAAGGCTCTATTGGGACGAGTCCATGAGCGTCGGAAGGAGGATGGCGCGGGAAATCAGGCTGGCCATCGAGGAAGACCGGCTCGGGGAGGTGGTAACGTGACCTACACTGGCAGAACCCTCGGGATCGGGCTGATGAAAGGCAGGCCTTTCGCCTTCTACCTCCTCTGCTCCCGCTCCTTTCCGAGGAGGAGGGCGATCGTGAGGGAAAACGCCGTCTACATCGAGAACCTGACGGAAACGGACAACCCCTACGTGAGCTACCCGGTGGTGAGGCTCCTCAGCGAATACGCCGTCGTCACGAACGGCCTCCAGACGGACTTCATAGCCCAGGCCCTCGAGTGGGAAAGCCCGAAGAAGGCCCTAATCCACGTTCTTGATGCCCTCGACTACGAGAGAGATGATTACAGCACGCCGAGGATAGCCGGGATAACCGGAACCGACGGCAAAGGCTGGCTCGGCTTCGCAGGAAGGGAGGAGTTCTGGGTGAGGGAACTGAAGCTGAGGGAAGGAAAGGCCTTCGTCACGGCAACCTACAGCCTCGGCTTCACCGAGCTTGAGTTCCCGGCATTTGAAAGCGCCGAGGAGCTTGCGAGAAAGGCTCTGGAGCTTCCCTTCGAGAAGAAGGTGCTCGCCATCGGGGTGGTAAAAGGAAAAGGGGGGTGGGAGGTTCACGGGCTGTAGTTGCTGGCCTGGTAGTACCAGTCGTTGCCCGTCGGCCTCGGGATGAGGGGCTTCGGCCAGAACTTCATCGCAACCCTGAGTATTGTGAGGAAGTCGTAGCGGTAGGATATGTGGTCGCCGCCCCAGTGCTGTGAGAGGAGTTCGTAGGCCTGGTGGACGTTCTCCATCATCCTGTTCCACTGTTCCTGGCTTATAGCACCCTTCCTGAAGAAGCTGGTGCGGACAATGTTGAAGAAGTACACGATGTCGCTCCACGTTATGTTGGCGTCGTAGACGTCCCTTGTCTCCATGTCCATCGTTGCAGTTATGTTGACGACAGTCGGCACGTGGCCGCCGAAGCCCTCCATGTTGAGGGCCTTCCACAGGACGGGTGCGTTTACGGCCTTCTCCCAGTTGCTTGAGAATACCTTGAGTGCGGCGACAGAACCCATACCCCTGTTGTAGCCGTAGTCAAGTATCTCAGTCTCGGCCCATGGGTCTTTAGCCTCGCGCAGGAACTCGTTGTACTTCTCTCCAATGGCCGCGTAGAGGAGCTCCCTCTCCATGGTAAGGCTTATGGCGGCTGTTATGGGGGAGCGTATCCATGCGGGGTTCTTTGGGTTGAGGGAGACCTGAAGGTAGGCGTTGTGGGAGGCGTTGGTCGGGAACAGGTCCGGGTAGTACTTGGTGAGCTGGATGAAGTTCTCGCTCTCAATCTGGAATATGCCGTCCGGATGGTCTATGAGAACAGGCCAGTGGTAAGTCTGGCCGTTGATTGTGACGTTGAAGCCCTTGAAGGAGGGGTCCTTTGTAACCGCGGTTCCCCAGTTCTCCTTGGCGGCGAGCGCCATAAGATAGTTGGGGTTTATCCTGAACCAAGCGTACGCAAGTGCAAGTCCCATGGCGAAGTACTTGTTCGGAACCCACATCCTGGCGCCGCGGGCGAGGTTGAGAGGATATGTTATGTTGGCGAGGCCTATAATTATCTGCGTCCTGCTGGGTGGGTGGCAAACGATTACGCCGTTGAGCTCGGGCGTGAAGTTCGGGCTGTAGTACTCGGAAGGATTGCCAATGAGATCTGAGAGCGTGAAGTTACCCGGCCTCCAGCTCGCGGGAAGGGCTCCAATGCTGGGGTAAACGACGGGACCACGTAGATAGTTGACCTTAAAATTATGGGGGACCGGATCAGAGCCGGATTTCGCGATCCTGACAACGACCGTGACTGAGGTGTTTAGGGGGAAGACGCTTCTCCAGGTGAGATCGAGGGTCACGCGGCTGCCGTTGACGTAGTACTTCGGGCTTCCCCCTTCTGCGTATCCGATGGAGAGGATCCTCCCGGTAGTTTCAAAGCTGATGTTCCTGAGGTCAAAGCAGTAGCCATCCCATGTGTAGTTCCGGTTGAGGTTGGCGATGTGAATATCAACCGTCAGGACCGACCCGTTATCACTCGCAACCTTGTACGCGACGTAGAGGGAGGTTGAGTTATCGGGGTTGGTGACGTTTACCCAAGAACCCGTGACCGGGGAGGGGGACGGGTTCGTACCGTTACCTGGATTTAAGGGTGGAACTGGTGCGCCCTTCGGCCAGACATCCCAAACTTTGCCGTTCACGACGAGAACTATTGATTTCGCCTTACCCGACTGAACTATGAACCCAAAGCTTGCCGTTGGTCCCCTGTTCCAGCTGAGGGGCGTGAAAACGGTCCAGTCCCTCCAACTCGATTTCTCAACGCTCCACTGGCCGGAAACGTTGGCGCCCACAAGCCTCACGTAGACCCTCCAGTCGTACTTGCCCCCGAGGTTGAGCTGGACGTCAAACTCTCCCCCCGTGCCCCAGTCCCTGTGCTGGACGCTCATGGGCTCACTTGGAGCGGCCCCCGCCCATGGATGGAACAGCGGCACGGGGGGCCAAAAGCATCACTACCATCAACAAAACGGATGCAAACCTGCGCACTCTCAAGCACCTCCTTGGATTTGTATGTGGCAATCTGCATATTTTCGCACAATCTTATAAGAATTTCCATGTATACAAGAATGTCCAAAGTTATAAAAAATGTCCAATATACAGGATTATTTCCCGAATATGCCCAGCGAGCGCCCCAGATTTGCCATCTCAAGGGTTGCCATCGCGTACTCGAAGCCCTTGTTGGCCTTTATTCCGGCCCTGTTCAGCCCCTGGAGCTCGTTTTCAACCGTTATGACGCCGAAGATGACTGGGACGCCCGTGTCGAGCGAGACCTTCGCGACGCCCTTGGAGACCTCGCCGGCGACCAGGTCAAAGTGCATCGTTTCGCCCCTTACGACCGCCCCCAAAGCCAAGACCGCGTCGTAGTTTCCACTCTCGGCCATTTTCTTGGCCATCAGCGGAATCTCGAAGGAACCGGGAACCCTGACGACGTCGACCCTCTCAACGCCGTGCCTCTCGAAGCAGTCGAGGGCACCTTTAAGGAGTTCCTCCGTGAGGAGGTCGTTGAACCGCGCCACCACGACGCCTATCCTGAGACCCTCCCCCTTGAAACTTCCCTCAAACGTCCTCACCTCCACAGCAACACCCCCCTAAACCTCAAAAGGAAGCCTGTGGCCGAGCTTTTCGGCCTTGACCCTAAGATAGGGCCTGTTGTGCTCGGTGACCTCCCCGGGAACTGGGATTACCCCGACGACCTCCATCCCGAGCTCCTCAAGAGCCCTGGCCTTCGCCGGGTTGTTGGTCATCAGCCGTATCCTTGAAACGCCCAGCGCGCGAAGCATCTGGAAGGCGGCCTCATAGGTCCTCTCGTCGGCCTTATAGCCGAGCGCTTCGTTGGCCTCAACGGTGTCCAATCCCCTGTCCTGGAGCTCGTAGGCCTTAACCTTCTCCTTCAGGCCGATTCCCCGCCCTTCCTGGTCGAGGTAGAGCAGAATCCCGCCCTCCTGCACTATCATCCTCAGTGAATTGGCCAGCTGACTTCCGCAGTCGCACTTGAGGGAGGCGAGCGTGTCCCCCGTGAGGCACTTCGAGTGCACCCTGACGAGAGGAACGTCGCCGTAGGGCTCCCTGGCTATCGCGACGTGCTCCTTGAAGTCGAGCTCGTTCTCGAAGGCTATTATCCTGAACTCTCCGTACCTTGTAGGCAGTCTCGCGTTGGCGTAAACTCTAATCAGCTGCTTCCTTTTCACGAACTCCTTCCAGACGTCGTCCGTCGTGATAACCGGCAGGCCGTGCTCCTCAGCGAAGGCCAGCGCGTACCCGCGGTTGTGGGAGTCGCCCCTCTCGTCGAGGAGCTCGATTATCAGGGCGTAGCGCCTGAAGCCGAGGAACTCCATGAGCTCGAGCGAGCTCTCCGTATGCCCGCGGCGCCTGTTGAGCCCAATCCCGCCGAGGAGGTGCAGATGACCGGGGTAGCGGAAGGCCTCAACCCCCAGCCCCTCGGCGAGCTTTCTGGCTGTCAAAGCCCTCTCCTCCGCCGTTATGCCCGTGAAGGTTTCTTGGTAATCAAGGGGAACGAGGAAGTTCGTCTCACCTTCTTTGCTCGGCAGGCGGAAGAAGCCCTTTCTCAGGGCCTCGTCCATGTCCATCGTGAGGCAGAGGAGGCCCTTAGCGGAAAGCATGAAGTTCACAACCTCGGCAGAGGCAAGCTCTGCCGGAAAAACCAAATCGGCCTCGAACTCCCTTCTATCGTCCACCAGCACGACGGGTTTTCCGTCGAGGATTACCCTCCGGATTTCTTTAAGGTCCATTGGTATCATGTTCCGTAAAAAGAACATCATTTTTAAAGGTTTGTTCCAAAAATGGAAAAATCATCCGGGCTGGACGACGAGGTCCAGGACGAGGAAGCCCTCAAACTGACCTCCCCCACCCTTTAGGGCGAGGCTTTTAAAAGAAAAAGGTACACATTAAACCGATGGACTATTATGTCCATCACAGTACTGCTGGACCGGAAGGCCCAACATCGCTGCAGCTGGGGCCGGACAATGCCCTGTCCAGCATCCTTCCATCCACCAGCAGAGAAAGTCATGAATCTAGTCCGAACTTCTTCTTGTACAGCTCCTCTACTTCCTGATAGAGCTCCCAGAGGAAGTTGTAGTTCTCTTTTTTCCCTTCGTGTTTGAAGCGAACCTCTTCGATGAGCGGAGCGTACTTCTCCAGGTACTCCCTGCTGATTTTCAAAACATCCTCAACGAACTCTTTAAGGGGAAGCTCGACAACACCCTTATGCTTACCCTTGAATTCAGGACAATTAGTGAATTCGAGGAGGTGATTGTGGTAGTAAATCCTTGCAGTGTCTTCAGTGGCACAGAAGTAGTATAATCCTGCCGCCTCCGAATTAAGAGTCGTCCTAAACACTACTGGCTCGTCCCCCAGCTGGAACTTATCCCACTCGGCGATATTTCTCTCAGACTGAGAATACTTCTGAACCTCCGGGTCATCTGGCCTCAACATGTGACTGCTGGCCATCAACAACTCCTGGAAAACCCCATGAACAGCCACAGCAGCTCCTTCTAGTTTGTTGTTCCAGCAGGTTCCGAGGAGTATTGTGTTGTCGATGATAAAAACTAAAGTGAAGGGGTCTGGGGAGGGCACGTACTCCGTCCAGACCCTTACAAACATGTGCCTTCCCCGCAAATCAAAATACTCAATCATTTTTTCACCCCCCACCCAAGATACCTGTTATACTCCCACACAGCATTACCCTTCTCCGGATACGCCGTCTTCAGCACGAACTCACCCTTCTCGAACTTGAACTCCAGCCTAACAACGTCAATCCCATCAACGTGCATTCCAAGCTTCTTAAGGTCCACCAGAATTTTAAAGTTCTTGCCTTCTCCTATATGCTTGAGGAACTCCTCCCTGTACTCGGAATTTTCAAGCGCCCTCTTCAGCACATCATTAAGGAACTCCATCAGCTCCTCCTCACTGTCAAAGACCATGGGCAACTGCTTAACCTCACCGTTCACTATGATTTTCTGACCCAAAGGCCAGAAATCTGTAACGGGCTTCTTTGGACTCGTCATCTCGTACCCCCAGACGTGCCTCAGGAGTATGTGGATGAGGCCTTCGCTTTCGCTGTCCCCTATTATGCCCACGGCGTAACCGTTGACTTCCCCTACTACGTACAGCAGCCCATTGCTGGTAATCCTTTCGTCAAAGGCATGGTTGGCAACGACGCGCTTAGCCTCCTGAATTCCCTCGGCAACCTCTCTCGGCGTAGCGCCGTGCTCCACAACATCCTTGAGTGCACTTAGTGAAACGCCCTCATTGACGGCTTCCTCAATTGCCTCCGTTGAAACGCCTGCCTCAGCGAGGTCGTCGAGGGCTTCCGCGGCGTCATCACCGTGCTTGACTACGTCATCGAAGATTCCGAAGAACCTCCTAAGAACGTTGTCCTCGTCATCTACTACCCCCACCCGCTTGAGAACGCTGTAAATTTTCTCGGACACTCCGAACTTCTCGCCGAGCTTCGAGACAATCTTAAACCCGTCCTCCTCGCCAGAGAGAGCGAGACCCACCACAACGAACGCACCCTGAAGCCTGCACTCCACGGAATCGACGCCGTACTTAGTGCACGCCTTGTACATATCGTACAGGTTCCACACGGTGGTCCCCACGATGACTATCGCTCCAATCAAAGCGGGAATGAACTGCGGTCTCACTTCCCTGCTGATGGTCCCGTAAGCCGCCGGGACGGTGTATGGCCCGTAAGAGGGCTCAAGCCTCACCCATGAACTCATGAAAACGCCGTTTCCCGCGGTGATGAGGAGCTTGACGTAAATCGGCTCTCTAACGTTGAAGAAGACGGCCACCTTCTTGCCCCAGGGTTTTAAGCGCCCGAGGCTCACGCGCTCGCTGACGCTGCTCCCGTCCCTGACGATGACGGCCCCAACCATCGGGTTCGGGTTCACTCAGCCCTCGCCGCGCCTCGCGAGCCCGAGGGCGATTCTCATGAAGTGCTCGTCCTCCCGGCGCATGTCGGGAAGTTTGTTCCAAAATTTCAAATTTTTGTTCCTTACTCGAAACAACGAAAGGTTTTTATGGTCTGGGCCGAACGTTAAGACGGTGATTTTCATGGAAGACCCATACATATGGGCCGAGAACCTGAGGGACGAGCGCGTTCTAAAGCTCGTCGAGGAGGAGAACAGGAGGTTTAGAGAGTTCATAGGAGACCTCAGCGACGAACTCTTCCCCGAGGTCTGGGAGTACTACTCGATTCCAACTCTTGTTTCTGCGAAGCTGACGGAGAAGGGCGTTGTGGCGATGTACCGCGAGAGGGACAGGCAAGTCATCAGGTGGCTCGGCGGAGAAACTATAGTTGACTCGAAGGAGCTTGAGAGGGAGTTTAACGACGAGGTTCTCCTTCAGGGCTTCACCGCGGACGGAAAGGGCAGGCTCTTGGCCTACAGCTTCTCGATAGGCGGTGCCGACGAGGGGATAACGAGAATCATCGACCTCGAGACCGGCGAGCTAATCGAGGAGTTCAGGCCGTCGGTGTGGAACGTCACCTTCCTCGATGACGGCTACTACTTCGCCCGCTTCTACAGGCACGGGAAAACTCCAGACGGGGTTAAAGCCCCCGCCGAGAGGTTCTTCCGGAAGGATGCGAGCGGAGAAAAACTCGTCTTCGGAGAGGGCCTCGGGTCTGGCTACTTCATCTCGCTGAGGAAGAGCAGTGACAAGAGAATGGCGATGGTTACGGTAACCTTCGGCTGGAACAGCGCGGAAATCTACGTTGGCCCAATAGACGAGCCGGAGAAGTGGGAGAAGGTTTACTCAGCGAACGTTCCGGTTGAACCGGTTGATGTCCGCGATGGCAAACTCTACCTCCTGACGAGGGAGGGGAAGGGCTTAGGAAAGCTCATCTCGGTTAAGGGCGGAAAAGTCGAGGAGGTAATCCCCGAAGGTGAGTTCCCTCTTGAGTGGGCTGTTCTGGTCGGGGATAAAATCCTCGCGGGCAGGCTCGTGCACGCGAGTCAGGGGCTTGAGGTTTACTCACTCGACGGGGAAAAGCTCGACGAGATAACCTTCGACCTCCCGGGGAGCGTCTACCCGCTCGACGCCGACGGAAAGAGGGTTTTGCTCCGCTACGAGAGTTTCACAATCCCATACCGGCTCTACGAGTTCGATGGAGAGCTCAAGCTCATCAAGGGACAAGAAATCGAGGGGAACTTCAGGGTCGAGGAGGACTTCGCGGTCTCGAAGGATGGGACGAGGGTTCACTACTTCCTCGTTAAGGGCGAGAGGGACGAGAAGAAAGCCTGGGTCTTCGGGTACGGGGGCTTCAACATTTCACTGACGCCACGCTTTTTCCCGCAGGCGATTCCATTCATAAAGCGCGGGGGAACCTTCGGAATGGCCAACCTGCGCGGTGGGAGCGAGTACGGCGAGGAGTGGCACAGGGCGGGAATGAGGGAGAACAAGCAGAACGTCTTCGACGACTTCATAGCCGTCCTTGAGAAGCTGAAGAGTGAAGGATACAGGGTAGCGGCGTGGGGCAGGAGCAACGGCGGTCTTCTGGTCTCGGCCACGCTCGTCCAGAGGCCGGACGTAATGGACTCGGCGCTGATAGGCTACCCCGTCATAGATATGATGCGCTTCCACAAGCTCTACATCGGTAGCGTCTGGGTTCCGGAGTACGGCAATCCCGACGACCCGAAGGACAGGGAGTTCCTGCTGAAGTACAGTCCCTACCACAACGTCAGGCCTGCTAAATATCCGCCGACGCTCATCTACACCGGCCTCCACGACGACCGCGTGCATCCCGCCCACGCTATCAAGTTCTTCCTGAGGCTGAAGGAGCTTGGAGCGCCGGTTTACCTCCGCGTTGAGACCAAGAGCGGACACATGGGTGCTTCCCCTGAGACGAGGGCGAGGGAGCTTACGGATTTGCTCGCCTTTGTGCTCAAGGCTCTCTCATGATTTCCACGTGGGTTAGTCCTCCCTTTCTCGCCCCTTCCTTTTTTCAAAGTTCTTCCGAAAGGTATTCGGCCTCCACGGAAAGAGATAAGCTTATATTGGGAACGCCGTTAAAAATTATGGCTGAGAGACTATGGTTGCGGGGAGAATTTCAACGGGCGTTCCTGGGCTTGACGTGATGCTTCACGGTGGGCTGATTCCAGGAAGGGTCTACCTCGTTAAAGGTTCACCCGGAACCGGAAAGACGACCTTAGCAATGCACTTTGCGATGGCAGGAGTGGCGAACGGGGAGAGCGTGCTCTACATAACCCTCGAAGAGCCGGCGGAGAACATAAGGGAGGACTTCGGGAGAATGGGTTTCGACGTCTACCACGAGGATTTCACCCTCATAGACGCAACCCCAACAACCGAGCACTACGTCCTTGTTGAGGACTTCTTTGAGACCTTCGCCAAGAACCTCAACAAGCTCACCGAATCAATAAAGGAGCAGTTCAGGGTCAGGCGCTACTCGAGGGTGGTCGTTGACCCGATAACGATGCTCAAGCTGGCCACAAAGGACGAGATTGACTACCGCAGGGCGTTTCTGACGTTCGTCAAGAGCATGATGCGTCTTAAGGCGACGGTCCTTATAACCTCAGAGCTCGAAAGGACCGACATCGAGGAGTACCTCGTGAGCGGAGTCATCGAGATGAAGCTCCTCGAGCGCGATGGAAAGCTGATGAGGGCCATCAAAATCACCAAGTTCCGCGGAAGCGGCTTCGACAACGTCATAAGGCCCTACGAGATAACGGAGAGCGGCATGGTGGTTCACCCCGACAGAACCGTGCCGTGAGGGTTCGAAATGCTTCCGCCAGAGGTCAAATCCGTTCTTGAAGAACTCCGCGCCGAGAGGATACGCGGTGCGAGCTGGATGGCCAGACGGGGGGCGGAAGCTTACCTGATTCTGGCAGACCTTCTTGAGGGCGACGAGCTGAGGAAGGCCCTCATCGAGCTCAGGCACGAGCTTCCAAGGATAAACCCGACGATGGCTTCGCTCTACAACCTCTCGCGTTTCATTCCCGTAACGGATAACCCCCTTCTCGTCAAATCCCGGGCGGAAGAGTTCCTCCGTCTGATTGACGAGGCGAAGAAGACAATCGGCAACATCGGAAGCGAGCTCATCGAGGACGGCGACACGGTTATAACGCACTCCTTCTCGTCGGCGGTCTTTGAGATACTCAGGACGGCAAAGGCCAAGGGGGTGAACTTCAATGTAATCCTCACCGAGAGCGCCCCGGACTACGAGGGGATAGCGCTGGCGAGCGCCCTCGAACGGGAAGGAATCAGCTTCGAAGTAATCACCGACGCCCAGCTCGGCCTCTTCGCGAGGAACGCCACGATAGCCCTGGTCGGTGCCGACAACGTGACGCGCGACGGGGCGGTTGTGAACAAAGCCGGCACATATCTCCTAGCTTTGGCGTGCCACGATAACGGCGTTCCTTTCTACGTCGCAACCGAGAGCTTCAAGCTCCATCCAGAACTCAAGAGCGACGAGGTTGAAATACTCGAGAGACCTTACGCGAGGCAGGGCTACCGCGTGAGGAACTTCCTCTTCGACGTTACCCCTTGGCGGTACGTGAGGGGCATAATAACGGAACTCGGGATTCTCGTCCCGCCAAGGGAAATTTAAGAAAAGGGGAAAGAATCAGCTCTCCTCGCCGACGAGCCAGAGGAGAGCGCCCTTGATGAAGGGCCAGTTGCTCTTGATGTACTTGCCATAGTATGCATCACTCAGGGCCTTGCTCGAGCCGTAAACTACTATCTTACCTTTTCCGAAGGTTACTGCCACCGCAACGACCGGCTCGCTTCCCCTCTCGTGAACTGTGTTCTTGCTGGCGTCAACCGCGTAGGAGCTCTTGTAGCCCCGGATTATCCATACGGCATCGCCGGTAACGTTGAGGGTATCGCCGTTGTAGTACATCTTCCAGTTCTCGGGAATGAACTTGGTTACCGGGCAATCCCTGTTATAGATTCCAACGAACGGATAGTAGGGCCTTCCGCTGTTCTCCTTGTCGTCCATGAGCTCGGTCTTCTCGAACTGGACGCCGGTGCCTTCGAGGAGCTCGTTGAGGGTCGGGTTGAGGTACTTGTACCAGTCACCGGCCACGAAGAGTGCTCCTCCTTCCTCAACGTACTTTCTGAGGGCGCTTATCTCCTCGTTGCTCAGCTTCGTTCTAGGATTGGCGAGTATAACCACGTCGTACTTCTTCAGCTCATCGTAGGTGAGCGGAGAGTGAGTAACGCTGACGTTCCAGCCGAGCTTCTTTATGTCCTCAACAAGGCCCTTGAAGCCGTATTTGGTGAAGTAGTGCTGGCCGTGCGAGAGGTCTATGAGAACACGGGTCACGTGGGTCGTTGTCGCGTTGCTGACGGCCGTTTGATTGGAGGTGACGTTGGAAGGCGCTGTCACGTTCTCCGTCGTCTGATTCGTCGAGGTCTGGCCGGTCTCGTTCGAAACGGGAGTACTGGGGCTTTCGCTAACCTTTTTGTAGAGGTCCTTCAGCTCGGCGGCGAGTGTGCGGAGTTCCGGCAGGGTGGACTTTAAGAGAACCGTGGCGCGTCGTATGTGAATCATCGCGGGGACGTATAGGAGAGGAGTTTTGGAGTGCGCCTCAATGGAGAAGTTCTCATAGAGGGAGTACTCCTTCTGGATTTCCGCAATCGTGCGGTTCACACTTTCAATCTCTTCCATGAGGCTCTCGGGGATTGTTGCGTTTGAGGCATTGAGCTCTCCCAGCAGGGTTGAAACCGTCGTTACGAGGTCCTCAAAAGTTGACTTATACACCGCGTATTCCCTGGAGTAGTACAAACTGAGCCCGAGTCCCCTCGTTCCCAGTTTGGGCTTTGGAAGCGGTTCTTCCTTCTTAACTGGCACCCTGTAAACTATCTCCAGGTACGGGTGGTCGTTCGTGAACTTACTCTCCTTTGAGGTGTAGCCAGCCGAGTCCGATATCTCGGTTTCGTTTTCTGCTATGAGGGCAATGCTGACCTTTCCATCCCCGCTGAGCTTGGAGCGCACGAAGGAGGTGACGTTCCAAACGGACCACTCCTTACCCTGGGGTCCAACTGCCACGCTGTCGAGGAGACTACCGTGGGCGGGCTGGTTTTCCCACGTGAGCGAGTTCTCACTCCATGAATCATCCAGAACCTCGTAGGCATCGACACGAATCGTTTTCTCGTCCGTGCCGTAGTAAGTGTACATGTGAAGGGTGGCGCTGACGATTTCTGCCCCAGGTGGCAGTATTGATTTCAGCTCTCCGAGGTCGAACTTAATGTAGATTCTCTCAACGTTTCCCTTGTAGTTTCCAACGTAGAGCTTGTAGGCAGTTCCGTAGTTGCTCTCGCTGTATTTGCCGTTTTTGACATAGGTATCGTCGCTTGGCGGGAGCTTAAGTACCTTAACCTCGTACTGGGTGTCCTGGGCAAAGACGGGATGGACGACGAGACCTCCGAGCAGAAGCAGAACTATCACCAGCGACCAGAGGCCCTTATTCGACATGGCATCACCCGCTCGTCTTCAGCCGTCCCCTTAAAAAGTCTTCCGGAAGCCTAATAAACATCCAAAAGTTAAAAACACCGGTGAGTAACATGCCGATAACCACCAAGACGGGTGACAAAGGCCTGACCGGCCTCTTCACCGGCGAGAGAATCATCAAAAACTCAATGATAATGGAGGCAAACGGAACGATTGACGAACTCGACAGCTTCATCGGCGAGGCAAAGCACTACGTGCCTGATGAAATGGTTGAAATTCTCGAGAAGGTCCAGGTTCAGCTCTATGACCTGATGGCGGAACTCGCGAGCAAGGGAAAGTACGCGAAGGTCGGGGATAATGAGATTCGCTGGCTTGAGGAGCTCACGAGGAAGTACGAAGACGAGCTCCAGCTAAGGGCCTTCGTCCTGCCGGGCTCAACGGTGGCGAGTGCCAAGCTCGACGTCTGCAGGGCGATAGCGCGAAGGGCCGAGCGGAAGGTCGCGAGGCTCTACCTCGAGGTCGGCATAGGGGAGAAGGCTCTGGTTTACCTCAACAGGCTCAGCGATTTGCTCTTTGTGATGGCGAGGCTCATAGAAAAGCGCGAGGGGAAGCTGAAGGAGGTCAAATAGAGCGCCGGTACTCCTCCATTGCCTCCTCGTAGCGGTCGCTAAGGAGCTCGTTTGCTCTGCTTTCCACGTCTTTCAATGCCTTCTCGGCCTCTTCAAGGCTCGGGCTGACAACGGCAACTCCGAGCCCGCCGATTCGCTTTATCGCTATCACCTTCTTCCCGTTGCGGATGAAGACCTCTACGCTCCCCTCAAGGCCCAGCTCTCCAGCCTTCTTCTCGATGTAATGCAGAACGTCCTCTATGTGCGCCCCGAGCCTCTCGTTGCCCTCGAGGCTGAGGCCGTCCTGGGTGATGACCATCTCATAGATTTCTGGCTTGTCCTTCCACAAAAAGGAAAGGAGACGGATGGGCATGGCGACCACCTCAGTAGAGCATCTCCTCGAGCTTTGGAAGGACCTTCCTGAGCTCAAGCTTCATCCTGCCAAGGTTGAGGTCGGCGTCGCCGATGACTATCAGATAGTAATCGCTTCCTATCGGGTTTGTGAACATCCTGGCGTTCTTGAACTCGAGAATGGCCTCCTTGAGTTCTCCTGCCCCGAACTGGTTGCCCATCAGCTTTATGGCAGAAACGAGCTCGTGAAGGACCCCGGCGATGGCCTCGCGGTCGAGGTTCTTCTTCATCGCCGACTCGATGACGAGGCCGTCCTTGTCGACCACTATCGCACCTATGACCCCGTCGATTTCCAGCATGTCCGTGAGTATTTTACCCATCACGAGGTCCACCGCGCTCATTCTACCACCCCCACGAGCTCGTCAACAAAAGTTACAAAAAGTATTTAAAAGTTTTACGGCCTCGGATTCATCACTTCCCCCTCGGGTGGCCCGCCAACGTCTTTTAGAAGGACATCCCGGTATTTCACCCAGTAGTAGACCACCACAACGGCCATACCAAACCACATCCCGAACGCCACGAGCCACGCCGGGTAGATGTTCAGAAGGGGGCCGACGAGGACTAGGCCGAGGGGTGTCGCTATGTTCGTGAGGATTCCCAGGGCTGAGAAGACCCTGCCGCGAACCTCACTCGGAACGGCGCGCTGAATCTTCGACTGTATCGGAATGTCTATGAAGGCCTCGGCAACTCCCATGACGATTGCAACGGCCATCAGTAGGGCGAAGGCTTCGTTCCTTCCCAGGCCAGAAGCAGGGGATATGAGCCAAATGAAGACCACCATGACGAAGCCGTTTATGAACATCGCCCTGAACAGGAACCTTCCGGCGTTCTTACCGAACTTCACCGCTATGAAGATGTTTCCGAGCAGGGCTCCACCCATGAAGAAGCTCTCCATGAGGCCGAACTGGACGCTCGTGAACTTGAGCACTTCCCTCATCGCGTAGGGAAGCAGGACGGCACCGAAGGGCGCCCCGAAGATTCCCATGAATATCGCGAAGGTCATCAGGGTCTTAAGGTAGCTGTGTCTGAATATGAAGCGGACACCCTCCTTTATGTCGCTCAACACCTGGCCGATGTCCTCAATCGGCTTCGCCTTCCATTCGTACCGTATGAGCATCTCAAACAGGCCCGAGCCGAAGAAGCTTACCGCGTTTATCAGCATCGCTAGTCTAATACCACCGATTCCGTAGATTAAACCGCCCAAAGCGGGACCGAGGAGGCGCGCTATTATGGTCAGAGAGGCAACCGTCGAGTTGGCCTTTTCGAGGAGCTCCTTATCCACCAAATCCGGGAACATGGCCCCGGTTCCAGCGGAGAAGAACGAGCCGAGGATTGCCATGACGACCTGAACGGCGAGGAGCTGGTAGATGCCGAGGAAGTTGAAGGCTATGACGCCGAAGAGGAGAACTCCCCTGAGCAGGTCGAAGCCGACCATGAGCCACTTTCTATTATACCTGTCGCCGACGACGCCGGCGAAAGGCATGACGACGATTGAGGGGATTATCTCGGCGAGGATGAAGAGCGTCATCATCGAACCGCTGTGGGTCTGGTCGAGCACGTAGAGCGGCAAGGCGACGTCCTGAACCGCCCAGCCGAGCTGGGAGATGAAGCGACCGATGGCGAAGAGCCAGAAGTTCCGGCCGAGGCCTCTGGAGCTTTCCATACCAACCACCGTGTTCTTTAACTCTTTAGTTGTCGAATTAAGTGATTAAAGGATTAAAGAATTAAATCAGCTCGACCCGGACGTCGCCGTTCACGGTCTTCACCCGGATTAGGAAGTCCCCGGTTCCGATAACGCCGTCGGGAATCCCAACCAGTTCAACGTCGCCGTTGACCTTCTTCACCTCAACCCTCGCGTCGCAGAATTCGGTAAGACGGAGGGTTATATCCCCGTTGACACAACTCACTGAGACGTCCCCTTCGAGCTCCTCAATCGTTACCGTTATGTCTCCGTTCACAGTGGAAACCTCCAGAGGGCCGGCGACGGGAAGGTGGGCCTCTATCTCGCCGTTCACGCTCTTTATCAGCTCGGCCTCGCAGTTTCTGAGCGTTATCTCCCCGTTTACCGTGGTCACCTCCGTGAAGCGAACTCCCTTGGCCGTGAGCTCCCCGTTGACGTTTTTGGCCTTCACCGGGACGCCCTTTGGCACTTTAAGCTCTATCTCGGCCCAGCCTTCCTCCGCTTTGAGGACGCCCGCGAACCTGAACCTTCTCTTCGGCTCCTCCCTTATGACGAGCTTCCCGTTTTCGTTCTCGATTATCACCTCCACCTCGCCGTGGACGGTGTAGTTCACCTCAACGTAGTCGTTTTCCCAGCCCTCAATCTCAACCCGGCCGTTCGTGGCCTTCAGGTCAACTTCCCGGACGTTTTCAAACATCATCCTCATCACCCCACGTATCAACCACAACGACACCTTTCGCGCTTGAGAGCCGAATCCTGTGCTCACCACTCCCGAGGAGCCGTCCCGAATTCAGGATGACCCCGTCAGCGTTTCCCGCGACCTCCACAGTTGCATCGCAGTCCTCGGGCAGGGACAGTCTGAGGGAGCCCATGACTACCGAGGCGTCGATTGGTGCCTCCAGTTCAAGCACCTTGAGCTCAAGGCTCCCCATGGAGACCGCTATCTCCGTCTTCTCCAGGACGTATATGGAGCCGCTGAGCCTCGTGGGGCCGACTGCGAGTTTTCTAACAGCGCAATTTCTGAGCTCCACGGCGGCCTCTACCGTCGCGAGGGAGCCGAAGCTCACCGCCTCAGCGTGCAGAGAGACCCGCTTCATACCCCCTGCTATTTCCACGCCCTTTGGGACCCTCATGACCAGCCGGGCGCGCTCTTTGTCCTTCCTCGGAAGATTTTTGAGCTTCCATTCCGTGGATGTAAGGATGCTGAGCTTCCCGGAGCGTTCCTTCAGGGAAAACGCCGATTCCGGCGCGGCTTCAACGTGAACCGCTCCGTCGGATGAAGGCCCTACCTCCACATCCGCATCGACGAGCTTCATCCAGACCCTTTCGACGTTCTCAAACCTCACAGCCATCCCTCCAGCGGCCCGGGCTGGAAGTCAAAGAGGGCCTCCTCGGCGCCGTTGTGACGATTCTCCGGCTCCATGCCCTCACCCCACGTAGTTCATCAGCTCGTCGAGTAGCTCCTTAACGCGCCGCGTGAGCATGGTCCTGTCAACGCCGAGGCCCTCGATGAGGCCGGCGCTCTGCTCGTCCACTATCTCCTTCGCCTTCCTGACCACGAGGCGGTAAGCTTCGTCGTTCTCTATAGTGTGGGTTCTGCCGCCGGCCCTAATCTTGACGACCCCGTTCTTGGCCGAGATTACGACGTCCTCGATGCGTATCTTTGCCCGTCCCTTGCCGACGGTAACTGAGATGTCCCCGGAGCGGAGCGAGACGGCTTCGCCGAGGCTGAGCGTTTCGTTTCCGCTCCTGTAAACAACCCTGTTCCCGTCGACTTCAATGGAGAACTCGTCGGTCTGGATTTTCAGCCGGTCTCCAACCTTGGTGAGCTGGAAGCCGTTGTGGAGCTCCCTTATCGTAAGCATATCCCTCGGTTTCCTCGGGCTTCCATCGCGGATTCTGAAGGGTCCTATCTTCACTTCTTCTCCGTGGGGCGTCTCGATGACCTCCACGAAGGGAACCTTGACATACTCAAAGTCCTCGCCCTCATAGACCTTGACGATGCCGAGGTCCACGGCCGTTGAGCCCTTTTTGTTCTTGTAGAGCCTGTCCGGGTTGATTAGCCTGCTCACTTCAGCGACAAAGCCCTCACCTGCCTTCGTCTTCTTCCCGACGGTCAGCTCACCCCAGACCACGACGGGGCTTGAGAGGGCCTTCTTTATGGTCCCGAGGGGTGTCTCTACCTCGACCTCCACCTCACCGTCTATGGCCCAGCCAACCCTCTTGTTCCCGAATTTGACGGGATATGCCTTCCCGCGCCCCTTCAGCCTCACGTCTCCGAAGTTCGCTCCCCCAAACTCGTAGGCCTTCTTCTCGACCTTCCAAGTGAACCTCTTTTCCTCACCCTTCCCGATGAGCAGTCCCGCTATCGATAGGACGACGGCGTAGGCGAAGGCCCTCCCTGCTGAACGGTGCAGGTCGCCGGGCATTCCAAGCCAGCCGCCGAAGTAGAGAAAAACACTCGTCCACAGGAAGCCCTTGGCGAGCGCGAAGACGATTCCCGTAACGGTCACCCCCACCCACTTGCCAACGCCTAGGAGCTCGAAGGCGAATATCAGCGCGATTATCGAGTAGACAATGTAGCGGTTGTAGTTTTCGAGTCCAAGATACCCTTTGAAGAGCCAGACTATCAGCAGAACGGCCGTTATCTTCTTTAGGTACTCCGCGGCCTTGAAGCGCGGGCTCTCCTCATAAAACGGATAACTCATTCTTCCACCTCCTCAAGTGCGGTTATAATCTCAAGCAGGCGCAAAAACAAACGTCCATCCGGCGAGATTTCGTACTTGTCACCTTTCCTGACCATCCTCGTCCTCAAAAGGAGCTTGAGGTGATGGGAAACGGTGGGGCTCTCGACCCCCAGGGCGTCTTTAATCTCCTTGAAGCCCATCGGCCTCTTGGATAGCATCTTGAGGATTCTAATCCTGTCTGGATTCGCGAGTGCTTTGAGGGTTTTTGCGGCCTTCTCCTCGTCGAGCTCCGGAAGCTGGCCGTCGCTCAGCTTCTTCCTGAGTCTCTCCTTTATGGACAGCATGACCTCATCAACGGGGTCAACGCTCTCCTCAAGCAGGGCCAGCTTCCTCCTCAGTTCCTCAAGCTGGGCCTTCAGTTCGTCCATGCTACCACCAGGTACAGACTTTTGTAGTACAATTTTCTGTACTCAACTTGCGATGAAGGTATATAAAAGTTTATCGGTTATGTCGAAGAAGGGACTGGGCGGCTCGGATTATGAAACTCACTCGAGCCGCGACTCAACAGCCTTTATCTCATCGTCGAGAAGGTCCCTAATCTGTTTTAGAAGCTCGAGGTACTCCTTCAGTGTTTCCTTGTCAATTTTCCTCTCCCTCCCCATGTTTTCAATTTTCTTTTTGAGCCTCTCATGGTAGCTTATCGCGGTGTAAAGGGAGCGCAGAGCTAAGTCGTTCGATGTCCTCAGGTACTCCCACCCTTTATCCGTGAGCTTGTACTTGACGCGCCGTACTTTACCCCGATACTCCTCCCTCGGCTCGAGAAGGCCCTCTTCAACCATCTTGTTTAGGAGAGTGTAGAGGTTGCTGTGGCTCGGCTTCCAAATTCCAACCGTGAACTTCTCCAACTCCTTGAGTATTTCATAGCCGTGGGTTTCTCCCTTCAATCCAACGATGACGAGGATTATGTTCTTCAGCGGAACTGTGAACAGGCCCTTTATAATTTTCCTCTCAAACTCCGTCGTAACCACCCCTAACATGTGGATGACCAAAAACCTTTATAAACTATTCCCTCAGATGACATGTCGAAAATAGACATGTTTAAAAAAGAAGTGTTGAAAGGCAACATAGGTGGTTATCATGGCGTGGAACGATTGGGTTGTGAAGCACGCAAAGCTCATCGTCGCGGTGTGGATAGTTGTCATAGTGCTCGCGACACCGCTGGCGATGAAGCTCAGCAACGTCACCAACTACAGCATGAGTCAGTTCATGCCCAAGCACGTGGAGAGCATAGAGGTTCAGAACAACATGACAAAATACTTCCCAGGATTCTCGCAGAATGACAACATGACGTACATAATAGTGACCAATATAAACGTTGGCAGTCCGAAGGCAAAGGAAGCCTATGAAAGGTTTAAGACCGAGGCGAAGCCCTATGGGAGCAATTTCACGTCCTACTATGATGCCATCGACCTGCTCCACAATAAGTCCTACGAGATAGCACTCAACCTAACGAAGACAACCGCCAACCTCACCGGAATATTCTACAACGCCGCCCTCAACGCAAGCAACGCCTACAGAATGACCGTGCTCCAGGTGGAGAACCTCACCAACCAAGTGAAGGTCCTCAACGATACCGTTCCAGACCTGGCGAGGGCGTACCTTGCGCTCGAGACCAACTTAACGACCCTCTACAACCAGAGCCTCGCTCTCAGGAAGGCGCTTAATCAGACTGACCTTGCCTACGTCGGGCTTCACCAGAACCTCACAACGGCGAGTGAGCAGCTGAAAAACCTGAACTCTACGATAGCGAGCCTCAACGTTGGCCTCTACAACCTGAGCGACGCCTACGCGAAGACCTACCTTGGCGTCCTCGGAACCTACGGTGCACTCGTTCAGGCGGGAGCCTATCAGAGCGGACTCAACGAAATGACTGCTCAGGCTATAGCGACCAAACTCGGTATTCCCGTTGAATTCGTCTACGCGGTCTACAACGCGACCTATCCTGCCTACACTGCCTACGGGGCGACGGCCATAACCGACGCGTTCCTGGCCAACGTCACGAAGGCTATGGTTCTGACCCAAATAACCGACCCGATGCAGAAGAACCTCGCGGAGGCTTACTCGGTTGCGTTCTACCAGGGAGTTCTGGCCTTTGACGAGCAGGCCGGAAGCAACTACGCCCTCATTCAGCTTGGCGAGAACGCGGTCAGGCCCGTTGAGGAGATAGCGAGCAACGCGCTCAAGAACCTGCCAACGGTCATCGAGATGGCAGGAAGTAACTACACCGTTCCAGGCTTCGGCGAGGTTCCCGCAAAGACCCTTGCTTACATCGTAAACGTCTCGATAAGCCTCGGAAGAAATCCAGGCGCTCTGGCCGTTGAGAACGCCACAATCGAGGTCGCGAAGGCCCTAATGGCCGGCAGTCCGCTCCTCCAGATGCCCAACGCCGACGAGGTCCTGAGGGCGCTCCTCGTCTACGGCCCGACCAAGGAGCTTGAGGAGAACCTCCTCGCCGGGGCACTGGCTGAGAAGCTTCCGGCAGAACAGAAGCCGTTGGCCAAGCCGATAGCGAAGACGGTCGTTGCCTTCGATGCCAACGCCACAGGCGTTCTGGCAAAGAACCCTGCTTTGCTGAAGAAGGCAACCGTTTCACTCCTCGCCGAGCTCGTGAGGGAGAAAGGCGTTGAGCTCCCCGAGAGCGTCATAAGCGAGGTCTACGATTCCAACGGAAACGTCGCGCCGATAGCTAAGGAAATCTTAATTCAGAAGACCGCCGAGAAGCTCAGGAACGAGAAAACCGCTGAGACTATTGTTAACGTTGTTCTCAAGAACCCCGAGGAGCTTGCGAAGGGGGTCGGTGTTAAGGATGCCGTTAAGGAGATTATCCAGAGCCTCGCCGGAAACGCGCCGATAGACCTCGGAAAGGTTGTTGATGAGATTTACGCTGGAAAAGACGCTTACACGATAGCATATGAACTCTTCGAGAATGGCGTCAACGAGAAGCTGTCCAAGATTAACGCTCCAACAGACGTCAAGGAGACCCTGAAGGAGATAATGCTCGCCGTTGCGAAGGACTACCCCGCGACCGACTCCGACATTGAGGCCATAGTAAAGGAGAAGACCGCGAAGCTCGTCGAGAAGTTCGTTAAGGAAATCAACCTCGGAGTTCAGATAAACGTAAACGCTAACGAGCTCGTCGATATAGCCTTCAAGTTCAAGGATGACCCGAACAAGATAACCAAGGAGGACGTTAAGCCGATAGAGGAGCAGATTTACCCGTCCATTTACAGCCTCGCAAAGAGTTACATCGGCATGCTCAAGAGCCCGGACAACACGACGATGCTGATAACGATGGTTCCAAAGAGTCTCGCCAACGTGAGCAACTTGGAGAAGCAGAGCAAGTTCCAGTACGAAAACACCCTCAAGGCCAAGGAGGTCCTTCTGAAGGAGATGAAGAAGTACTTCCCAGATGCAAAGGCCTACATCAGCGGAACGCCGGTTCAGACCTACGAGATG
The DNA here is from genome assembly GCF_054657655.1 of Thermococcus prieurii. Classification (NCBI taxonomy): domain Archaea; kingdom Methanobacteriati; phylum Methanobacteriota; class Thermococci; order Thermococcales; family Thermococcaceae; genus Thermococcus; species Thermococcus prieurii. The sequence continues at coordinate 386,528 of NZ_BAAHYH010000002.1, forward strand.
ATACACTACGGTAAGGAGGACAACAACAAGACGACCAAGTTCAGCTTCGCCGGAGCTCTGATAGTGCTCTTCATAATCCTCGGATTCGCACTTCTCGCGACGCTCCTGCCGTTCACCGGTGTCGCGACGGCAACGCTAACCGCCCTTGGAATCCTCTACCTGCTCGCCAAGGGAGACATCATCAACGTCGGAAGCTGGGCCCAGATGATTACCGTGACGACGGCCCTCGGACTGGGAATAGACTACTCAACCTACTACCTGCACCGCTTTAAGGAGTACCTCGCTGAGGGCTACGACCACAACAAGGCCGCGAGCGAGGCGCTGAAGAGGGCTAAGGATGCCGTCCTCGCGAGCGCTTCAACGGACATCATAGCCTTCGCAAGCTTCATACTCGCCTGGGAGTTCCCGATATTCAAGCAGATGGGTATCATAGCCCCAGTGGCCGTTATAGTCGTCCTCATCGCGAGCCTCACCTTCATCCCGGCCATAACCGTCCTCATAGGCGACAAGCCGATATTCTGGTGGCCGAGGCACATCAGGCACGTTCAGGAAACCAACGTGCACGAGGAAAGCAGAATCGCCAAGTGGTCAATCAAACACGCCAAGGCGGTCATACTCATATTCATGCTCCTGCTCGCGCCGGCCGTTTACGCCTTCGCCAACTTCAACGGAACCCACGACGTCAAGCTCTTCCTCCCGAAGGACAGCGAGACCTACCACTTCCTCGAGGTGAGCCAGAGCAAGCTTGGAGCCGACGTTATGGGGGCGACGTATGTCCTCATCAAGTTCAACCACCCGGTTACCGATAAGGACCTCGCGACAATCAACCAAATTGTCAGGGACATCGAGAAGATTGACGGCGTCAAGTACGTCTACACCGTGACCCAGCCCTTCGGAAAGCCGGTCAACGCGAGCCTCGACAAGCTCAAGGCCATCGGCGGGGACAAGTACATCTCGACCACTGGAAACATGGTGCTCATAGAGGTCGTCAGCAAGTACGAGGCAACGACGAAGCCGGCCCATCAGATGGTCAAGCAGATTAGGGACCTCATAAAAGGCTACGAATCCAGCGGAAAGATAGCCAAGGGCATGGTCGGCGGTGGAGCTGCTTTGGACCTCGACCTCAGCAACCTCATCAACGACATATTCTGGCACAGAATCTTCCCAGTGGCGCTCGTGCTCATGTTCCTGTCCCTCATACCGACGCTCAGGGGAATCCCGGCGGTCATCTCGACGATGGCCACAATCGGCACAGGAGTGCTCCTCAGCATAGCGATATCCACGTGGCTCTTCCAGAAGGTCTTCGGCCAGGAAATCATGTGGTTCCTGCCCTTGATGGTCTTCATAGTGCTCATGGGAGTCGGCATAGACTACAACAGCTTCTACCTGGTCAAAGCCAGGGACGAGTTCGAGCGCCGTTCGCCGAAGGAGGCCCTAATAGTCGCCGCCGGAAGCATGGACCTCGTCGTCATCGGCCTTGCGGCGGTGCTGGCGACGACCTACGGGGCGCTGATGACCAGCTCGACCTGGGGAACGAGGGAGATAGGATTCGCGCTGGCCGCTGGAGTGCTCATAACGGCAACCCTGGCAGTCTACTTCCTCGGCCCGGCCATGATGAGCCTCTTCGGCGAGAAGGCCTGGTGGCCACTCCACAAGGCGGAGAAGAAGTGACCCCCACTTCTTTTCTTTTTTCCATCCCCTTCGACACCCTTTTAAACGCTGAGCTTTAGTTCTAACCATGAACATCGCCGAGATGCTCGCGCTCATAGCTCTGGGCTACGTTCTTAAGAGAGCGATTAAATCGGAGAAGCCCTTCGACTACCTCCGGATTCTGGTCAACGACGTTCTGCTCGCCCTGTTCATCTTCGGCAACGTCGCGAGCAAAGATTTGGCCTATCTCCTCAGCATAAAGACGGTCTTCCTCTACGTCTTCCTCGTCATCAGCATAAGCCTGTCCACGTCCTACCTCTACGGCCGCTTTAAGCTCAAAGACGACCCCTGGGCCGGCGCGCTGATGGTGCTCTCGGTTTATCCCAACACCGCCGCCCTAGGCTTTCCAATCGCGAGCCTCTTCCTCAGCGACATAACGCCGGCGATACTCTACTCGACGACCAATTCAATGATAGTCATCCCGATTGTGACTTTCATAGCGGCACACTACTCCAGCGGTGGCGCGAGCGTCAGGGAGAGCTTTCTGAAGGCCCTCAAGTTCCCGCCAACGCTGGCGAACCTCATCGCTTTGGCACTCGTCATCGCCGGGGTAAAACTCCCGACTGGAATTATTGAGCCGATAAAAACAATCGGATGGCTCAGCATACCGCTCCTCCTCATATACTTCGGCTCGAGGATAACGCTGAGGGCCTTCGACGTCAGAAAGCTCCTGGAGGTCGGAACCTTCAGGATTGCGATTCCCTTCGCCTTCGTTTTCCTCACCCTCCGCTGGGCCAAGCCCGAGGTCTTCTACTCGGTTCTCGTCGAGGCCAGCATGCCCCCGGCGATAGCGGCCAACGCGATTCTGGCCCAATACAGGCTCAAGGCCGAGGAAGCGATAAGCGTAACCTTCGTGCTCACGCTCCTCGTCATTGGGCTCTTCGTCGCCCTGCGCTTTCTGATTTGAGAATTAGGACGACCTAAGGAAAGGATAATATATCCCTAGCGCCAAGTTTGGTTAATGCATGCTTAGGCACCCTTTCGGTTCTTTGGAGGGTCCCCCATGAGGAAGGTACTCTCAGTGGCGGTCGCCCTTTTGATTGTTCTCGGGGCCGTCGCTGGAGCGGTTTACGCTGGATGCATCAGGGAGCCGGGGCGCGAGGTGATTCCAAGAAACGACGAGGATAGTCCCGACCCCGAATCCATTCTCATTAAGTTTCTTGAACGTCCATCCGATGAGCTTTTAAAATCCCGGATTGACGAGGAATCAAAGCCAAGGCTTCCAGAGGTTCACCTCCCCGAGTTCACAGGTTCATTGGTTCCCCTGGGTGCCAACAGCCACCGTGAACCTCAGTACCAGCGGACACTTCAAGCCAGCCGGTGGTGGGGAACCGAAGCCGCCCTTCTTGGCCTTCTCGTGGGGGCGTTTCCTCCGGCTATGAACTTTCTGGAGGTGGGGATGTCCTGTCGTTTCGTCCGCTGGTTTTACAAATGGAACGAGATGTTTTCTGCAACCGTTGAGGTCGTCGCATTTTGCGGCGGCTTTGCTGACCGCGTCCAAATCTTGAAATTGAGCTTTTTCAGTTTGAAAAGCTGGCTTGGGGAATTGCCGGGGTGAGTTAAATGGGGTTTATGGATTCCCTAAAGAGCGCCGCTTCAAGTTTTGTCAAGTCAATACGCCACAAGACATTCAAAATACGGGCAGAAGAGCTTGCAGAGAACTGGGAGAAGCTCAGACACTATGGCGTTGAAATTGAAGCCCAGAGCGGCTACGGCGGGAAGTACAATACCTCCGACTGGTTCATCGTCGAGAACGTATCGGTCAAAGAGGTCGAGGTAGGGATACTCCGGAAGTCCAGGAAAAAGAAAATCATCGTGGAGTGCTACCGAGAAACAGAGCCCTACGATGAATACGAAGAGGAAGAGGATAGGGGATGGTTCGACTACCGCAGGGAGGACACCATCGAAAGAAAGAAGCTAACTTTCTGGGAGGGGGACAAGGTCAAGATTCGTATGACCGAGGCCAACTACGAGAAAATGCTTGAAAAGGAGGGCAGGATTGTGGGCTAGCCGGCCCTTGTCGTATCTCCGGAGGTGTGTTGTATGAGAAAGGCTCTCCTCGTGCTGGCAATGGTCGCCGTTGTGCTGGCGGCCGGTTGTATGGGGGGAACGACGGAGAAGCCCACATCAAGTGAAGGCGGAACGGCGATTGCAACCTCCCCATCGGCCGCCCACGAGGCAACCGGCGGAAGTCAAACTACCTCCAGCGGCACCGCAGAGACCTCAACAGGGACCTCGGGAACGGTAACGAGTCTTGAGGAAATAGCCAGTCTGGGCCACGTCGAGCTGTTCAGAGGAAACGGCGTGGGAATAAAGGTTTACGTTGAGGGTTCCTCGTGGGTGAGCAGCGGCAACGCGTACAACACGCGCTTTGACTACGCCCCGATGTTCTACTCCGGCGGAAACCTCTACGTCTATCAGTATGCCGATGAGAGCTTTTCCTACGCCTACGAGGACGGCACCCTAAAGGAGTACCCATTCATCGTCCTCGCGATACCCGTCAAGGGAGTGGACTTTACCCTCGGAGGTCCCTCCGGCTCGATACTCGTCGTGTCAGACGATGGAACCCTACACTTCATATCCTACGACACCGACGAGTACCAGAAGTGGCCGGAGGATAAGCCAAAGATAGCGTACTTCAGGAAGATAAAGGCCCACGAGACATGGAAGCTGGGAGTTGAGAACGTCGTTGCCGGCTCAGACGGAAGCGATGAGTACGTCTACTACGTCGCGTGGGGTGGAAACAAGGCCTACGTCATTGGGATGACCGCAGAGGAGGCGCTAAAACTCGCCCGCGGGGATGGGAGCAAGCCCCAGGCACGGGAGTTCACGTTCGATTCCGGGATAAAAGACGTTCTCATCGGGAACGACGGAATCTACGTCCTGAGCGGAGGGAAGCTCTACATCATCAACATCGCCGACGGACCGGGAAGCCTCGGCATCACCGAAACGGTTGATGCAGCCGGCGCGGGACAGATGTCGTTGGACACAGGCGAGAACTACGACTACCTGGCGCTCTACAACGGAAGCACCGTCCTCGTGATGAGGGTCTCCGAGGGGAGGGTAAAAGAGAAGGCAAGCTACCCCCTCACGGGCTTTGAAAGGGTTCAGGTGTACGTCAGGTCGGGCGACATCGACTTAACCGCCGTTAAAGGAGGGGAGATGGTCTTCTACGACGTCAGTCTTGGAAGCACTAGCCTCGAGCGCATGGGCTACGTCGCGCTCCCGGCGGGTGTGAAGTGGTTCGAAGGCTCCTACCCCTACGCTGGCGCAACGGTTGTGCTCTGGGACGAAAACGGCAACTACTACAAGTTCGCCGCCAACCTAACGACTGGCCAAGGCGGCGGAACGTCTGGGGGCTCAAACGAAACTGGAACCTCTGAAACCTCCGGGGGCTCTGGAACAGAGAACGGCTCCGGAGGAACCGAAACGGAAACTTCAACTCAATCAACTTCCACCCCATCGGCGTCTACCAGCTCGGAGGGCAGTCTGAAGTACTTCCTCGAGAACGCCTACACCGTGGAGGGTTTCGTCTACACCAGAGATGGCCACAGCTACCGTGGAATAAAGATAAGGCCGAAGCTGGGCAGACTGTACTACTTCCCATACGGCTACGACTCAGTCATCTTCTTGGTCTACGGCGACAAGGTTCTCAGTATAGTCCCCTGGGACCCCGACTTCTTCGACGGAACGACCGATAAACCCAGTATCGACCCCTACGACACGGGTGCCGTTGACTTAATCTTGCTCCCCGTGAAGGCGAGGCTCTACTACTCCCTCCCAAATGAAGACTACGCCGCAATGGTGGACCAGAACGGGAGGCTGCACATCCTCATGGGCCTGAAGAGGCACGTCGGAGACGAGATTGAATGGTACACTTTCATGAGCGACGCCGTTTACAGCTTCAACGCCTCTGGAATAGTTGCCCAGAGCTTCTGGTCGAACTACCTGGTCTTCGCATGGAAGGGGAGCGAGCTGAGGGTCTACATCTACAATTCGGATGCAACCTCCGAGATGTGGAACGGTGAAGCGAACGTAACGGTCGAGCCGAGGGTTTACAGCCTGCCCGGAAGGATAAGGGAGGTCAACCCCTACATAGCAGACCAGTTCGTCGTCGTTCTAACCGATGAGGGCACCTACATCCTCCCCAATCCCGTCGGACGCTACAAGGACGACACAAACGTTTACCGGATTGACGGCCGCGTGGACCTAATCGGCGCCTACCACTACTGGTACCTCGACGAGCTGCTCGCGTACTCGAACGGCAAGCTCTACGGCCTCGCGCCGGACTACTCGAACGGCAAGGTGAGCGTGGAGAAGGGGCCCTACACAACGGTTCCGAGCGTGGTCGGCCTCTACGGGGCCAACGACCAGGATGAGTTCATAGCGCTATCGCTCGGCGACGGGACGCTGGCGGTGTATCAACATGTTTGGAACGACCAAAAACAGGGCTACGAGTTCGCGTTCAGGAAGAACCTGTACCTCCCGGCGCCGCTGGTGAGGCTGACCTTCGACTACAGACCCGACATAAAGTGGACACGGATTCTGGGCCTTGGAACGGACGGTTCGTTCTACAACTTCGAGGTGAGGTGGTGACCCATGGAAGCCCAGCTGATAGTTCCGGTTCAGGAGATAGCGAGGGGAAAGCCCAAGTTCGGGGTCTGGGCGGTCATCGGGGAGAAAGTCTACTACATCCGGATGCGGGAGGGAACGTGGGGCGATGCGCTCAAGAGGGGGCTCATTTACGGGGGAGCCTACATCTCGATGTACACCGCGGCGAGGGCCAGAACCGAGTACGAGGAGGCGGTAGAGAGGTACCTCTCCTCCCTCGAACTTCCGAAGGACTTCGTCGAACGCGCTGATGAGTACGCAAAGGAGAGCGCGAGGAGCTTCGTGGCGAGGGTTGAGGAGACCTCGGTCAAGCGCGGAAAGGGCTTCCTCGGCAACGAGGCCAACGGACAAACCCCGGTCGAACTCAAGGCCCCGAACGGTTCGGTGAGGTTCTACGTTGCCACTGAAACCTTCGAGAAGGTAAAGCCCAAGCTCCAGACCCTGCCCTTTAGGGAGTACAAGGAAGCAAGGCTCTGGGTGTTTTGAGATAAGTTTTTATCCCTTTCGATTTCTCTTTTAATGGTGGTTCGAATGGAGCGCGTCGTCGAGATTCTGAGGGAGATTCTGGAGATTCCATCCCCCACTGGATACACGAAAGAGGTCCTCACACACATTGAGAGAAAGCTGGACGAAGCCGGAATAAAGACCCGCTATACCAACAAGGGAGCCCTCCTAGCCTACAACCATCCCGAGCCCGAGCTTGTCATAGCGGGCCACGTGGACACGCTCGGCGCCATGGTCAGGGGGATACTCTCGGATGGACACCTGAGCTTCACCCGCGTCGGCGGACTCCTCCTCCCGACGTTCGAAGGGGAGTACTGCACGATAATAACCCGCTCTGGGAAGCGCTACCGCGGAACGCTTCTCCTCAAGAATCCGAGCGTCCATGTTAACAAGGACGCGAGCAAGAAGGAGCGCAAGGAGGAGAACATGTACATCCGCCTCGACGCCGAGGTAGAGAAGAAGGAAGATACTGAAAAGCTCGGCATAAGGCCAGGCGACTTCATAGCCTTCGACCCCAAGTTCGAGTACGTGAACGGCTTCGTTAAGGCTCACTTCCTTGACGACAAGGCGAGCGTCGCGGTGATGATTGACCTGCTCCTTGAGCTAGCGGACGAGCTCGAAAAGCTTCCGGTGGCGTTCTTCTTCTCGCCCTACGAGGAGGTCGGCCACGGTGGTTCCGCTGGCTATCCGCCAACAACAAGGGAGCTTCTCGTCGTCGACATGGGCGTCGTCGGCGAAGGGGTTTATGGGAAGGAAACGGCGGTCTCGATAGCGGCGAAGGACTCGAGCGGGCCCTACGACTACGAGATGACGACAACACTCATCGAACTGGCGGAGAAGAGAGAGATTCCCTACGTTGTCGATGTGTTTCCCTACTACGGCTCGGACGGCTCTGCCGCCTTAAGGGCCGGCTGGGACTTCCGCGTTGCACTCATTGGACCCGGCGTCCACGCGAGCCACGGGATGGAGAGAACGCACGTCAAGGGCCTTCTCGCGACGAAGGACCTCATAAGGGCCTACATCGAAGAGCGCTTCAGTCAGTGAACACTTGCTAGAGCAGCTAACAGCTCCCAGCTTTTTAGTTTTTTCAAACCAAGTTCGTTTAAGGTCTCATTGCAACCCTTCAGCCCCTCCACCAACCTACTCTGGGTTGACCTCCTTTCAATTCCCCTAGAGTCTCATTGCAACCTGGGTGTTTCGAGCTAAACGATTGGAACTGCAAACCTCTTTCAATTCTCCTAGAGTCTTATTGCAACCTCGTAAATCTCGCGGATTTCAGTCGAGTTCAGAGCGCTTTCAATTCTCCTAGAGTCTTATTGCAACTAAGTTTCACTTGTACGGGATTGAAGAGCTAGCTAACTTTCAATTCTCCTAGAGTCTTATTGCAACAAAGATCGAAGTTGGACAGCACTTAGGGCAGGGAGATCTTTCAATTCTCCTAGAGTCTTATTGCAACAAGCGCTACGGCCACGGCCGTGGCGGGAGTGTTGGCCTTTCAATTCTCCTAGAGTCTTATTGCAACCCACGCGGGATAACCTGCTTCAAGAAGCGGGAAATAGCTTTCAATTCTCCTAGAGTCTTATTGCAACAGGTTACTTTCACTATCAGCCCAATACGGCAGGAAGCCTTTCAATTCTCCTAGAGTCTTATTGCAACTAAAGCCCGTTTTGGAGGTGAAGGCCGATGTCTGAGGCTTTCAATTCTCCTAGAGTCTTATTGCAACTGCATACCTCCACACGCCAGGAGGAGGGATTCTGAACTTTCAATTCTCCTAGAGTCTTATTGCAACCTTAACCGGATGAACTCCGAACAATAAATCAAATAGTCTCTTTCAATTCTCCTAGAGTCTTATTGCAACGCGTAAAGATAATGATTGAGCAAATCCTCGTCGAACCCTTTCAATTCTCCTAGAGTCTTATTGCAACATGATTGTTCGCGGTGTAGAGGTCGTTAGAGTCCTCTCTTTCAATTCTCCTAGAGTCTTATTGCAACTCGCCAAGCCCACCTCACGAGGTCAGAGACCTCACTCTTTCAATTCTCCTAGAGTCTTATTGCAACAGAATTTTGCGGTTGGAGAGCTCGTTGGGACTATTGTCTTTCAATTCTCCTAGAGTCTTATTGCAACCAAGCAGTTCCTCGAACGTGACGAACTTCTCGTTGTACTTTCAATTCTCCTAGAGTCTTATTGCAACATCAGAGAAGCCAACAAGTGGAAGGTTTCAACTTACTGCCTTTCAATTCTCCTAGAGTCTTATTGCAACGAGCTTCTCTTCACGCCTTTTCCTGAAATAATCCCACTTTCAATTCTCCTAGAGTCTTATTGCAACGCAGGATGAGAAGAACTACCCGCCTTCCAGCAAATAACTTTCAATTCTCCTAGAGTCTTATTGCAACCATGTCCCTGAAATCCAGCCGAGGGTGAGGAAGATGTCTTTCAATTCTCCTAGAGTCTTATTGCAACCTTCCACAGAATCCGTCCGGTATACCTGTTCGAGAACCTTTCAATTCTCCTAGAGTCTTATTGCAACGCCAGGTCTTCATTCAGCCAATTCCCTTGAACCCGGTTCCTTTCAATTCTCCTAGAGTCTTATTGCAACCAACTTCCCCGGCCACCAAATTGATTAACGATAACACGCTTTCAATTCTCCTAGAGTCTTATTGCAACTGAACCGCTTAACAACTAAAAGCCTATCCGCCCCACTCGCTTTCAATTCTCCTAGAGTCTTATTGCAACCCCCTATGCTACCGCCATGAGGCGCCTGGTCTTCCTTCTTTCAATTCTCCTAGAGTCTTATTGCAACAGCATAAACCGCTAAAGACAGCGTTCTCTCGTCCATCTTTCAATTCTCCTAGAGTCTTATTGCAACGCGCTTACCATCACGGCCGACGTAGCGACCCTTAAGCTTTCAATTCTCCTAGAGTCTTATTGCAACTTACAAAAAGTCAATAAAGACTCTCGCCAAGAAACACTTTCAATTCTCCTAGAGTCTTATTGCAACCCAAGTCGTCAAGTCCAAAGGTTACAACTACACATACTTTCAATTCTCCTAGAGTCTTATTGCAACACGCTTAACGGGGTCTTCGAATACACTAACACCCGCGCTTTCAATTCTCCTAGAGTCTTATTGCAACGTGAGGACCGTCCTCGCCTCATTTATCGCCCCGACTTTACTTTCAATTCTCCTAGAGTCTTATTGCAACACGTGGCCCGTATGGGCGACGATGAAACCGTGCTAACTGCTTTCAATTCTCCTAGAGTCTTATTGCAACAGGGCGCGAAATTCATTCTTTCGCCCAACAGAGAAAGAAGGACCTCCCGATATTTAAGCCTTTCTGGAAACCCCCTCTTATCGGGGCAACATCGCGCTACCTAAGGGGAGCCCCAGCATAAGTCGGAGTTGGTTTAGACACCACATTGTAGGGACCATTTGCGATTTCCAAACGCTTGGAATCCCTTTGATTTCCACTTAAATCCTCTTCTTCGTTTATTCGAGTAAATAACCGGTTTTTGATAGGGTTCTTCTTGAAAAAACGGTTCTGCGGGCATTATTGTACTTTCCAAAAAAATTTCGTAACATCTAAATAGGAAATTGGAACATTATATCACATTCTTGAATTTGCAAAATTCGATTTCCAGCCGTCCCTCCTGTCTTCTCCCTTCGAGTTTTCCCTTTTGAAGGGGCCTTTCGGGTCCCGGCCCTTTCTCACCGTGATGTTCCGGAGAAAAGTGCCGGCCGATTTTATATCAAACCATGCATATTTAGTGAACAACTTAATAACCCACCGTAATGTTTAAAACCCGCAGGTCTTATAAGCGCCAGAAACAACGGCCAACGGTGGTTGAAATGGTGCGATACATGGTAACCTCGGCACTCCCTTACGCGAACGGGCCGATTCACGCGGGCCACCTGGCCGGAGCCTACCTCCCGGCCGATATATTCGTCCGCTACCTTCGGCTGAAGGGCGAGGAAGTGCTCTTCATATGCGGTACAGATGAGCACGGAACGCCGATAACCTTCCGCGCGCTCAAGGAGGGCAGAAGCCCAAGGGAAATCGTCGACGAGTTCCACGAGCACATAAAGACGACCTTTGAGAGGGCTAAAATCAGCTTCGACTACTTCGGCAGGACCGAGCTACCGGTGCACTACAGGATAAGCCAGGAGTTCTTCTTAAAGGCCCTTGAAAACGGCCACCTCGTCAAGAAGGTAACCAAGCAGGCCTACTGCGAGCACGACAAGATGTTCCTGCCCGACAGGTACGTCATCGGGACCTGCCCCTACTGTGGCGCCGAAAACCAGCGTGGCGACCAGTGTGAGGTCTGCGGAAGGCCCCTGACGCCGGAAATCCTCATCAACCCGCGCTGTAACATCTGCGGCAACCCTATTACCTTCAAGGACTCGGCCCACTACTACATCAAGATGAAGGACTTCGAGGAGAGGCTCAAGAAGTGGGTTGAGAGCCAGCACTGGAAGCCCAACGTCAAGAACACCGTTCTCGGCTGGATTAACGAGGGGTTGGAGGAGAGGGCCATAACGCGCGACCTCGACTGGGGAATCCCGGTCCCGCTCGACGACGAGGACGTCAAGGGCAAGGTTCTCTACGTCTGGTTCGAGGCCCCGATAGGCTACATCTCAATCACCATCGAGGCCCTCAAGCGCGCCGGCAAGGAGGAAGAGTGGAAGAAGTTCTGGCTCAACCTCGACGGCGAGACCAAAGTTATACACTTCATCGGCAAGGACAACATACCCTTCCACGCGATATTCTGGCCGGCGTTCCTGATGGCCTACGGCAAATACAAAGACAAGGAAGTCGAGGCCGAGTGGAACCTCCCATACGACATCCCGGCCAACGAGTACCTCAATCTGGAAGGCAAGAAGTTCTCGACGAGCAGGAACTGGGCCATCTGGGTTCACGAGTTCCTCGACGCATTCCCGGCCGACTACCTGAGGTATTACCTCACCGCGATAATGCCCGAAACTCGCGACAGCGACTTCAGCTTCGCCGACTTCAAGGTGAAGATAAACGAGGAGCTGGTGAACAACCTCGGCAACTTCGTTCACCGCGCGCTCACCTTCGTGAACCGCTACTTCGACGGAATCGTGCCGGAGAGGGGTGAGCTAAACGAACTGGACAAAGAAGCCTTCGAGGAAATCCAGAAGGCCTTCGAGGAGGTCGGCGAGCTCATAAGCCAGTACCGCTTCAAGGACGCGCTTAGGAGGGTAATGGAGCTGGCCATCTTCGGCAACCGCTACTTCGACCACCAGAGGCCCTGGAAGACGGCAAAGACCGACCGCGAGAGAACTGCAACCACCGTAAACGTCTCGCTCCAGATTGTCAAGGCCCTCGGAATCCTCCTCGAGCCGTTCCTGCCCGATGCCAGCGAGAAGATATGGCACCTGCTCAACCTCGAGGAGCTCAAGCGCTGGGAGTTCACCGAGATTCCAGCTGGACACCGTGTCAGGAAGGCAACTCCGATGTTCAGGAAGGTTACCGACGAGAACATCATCTACTTCATCCTCAACTACATCGCCAGAGGAAACCCGGAGAGCGCGAGGGTGCTCCTCGACAAGTACTACAAGCGCGACGATGTCGTGAAGGTCGCCCTGGAGCGCTTCAAGAACAGGGAGGAAGCTTTCGCAATCCTTAAGAGCGTCTACGGTGAGGAACTCGAGGTCAAGTCCGAAAAGCCCGGAAAGGCCTCGAAGAAGGAGAAGGTGAAGAAAAAGGAGGGTGGAAAGATGGACTACGTCAGCTTTGACGACTTCGCGAAGCTCGACCTCCGCGTTGGAAAGATAATCGAGGTCAAGGACCACCCGAACGCCGACAGGCTCTACATGGTCAAGGTTGATTTGGGCGACGAGGTCAGACAGCTGGTGGCTGGCCTTAAGAAGTACTACAAGCCGGAAGAGCTCCTCAACAAGACCGTCGTCATCATAGCGAACCTCGAGCCCAAGAAGCTCCGCGGTGTCGAGAGCCAGGGAATGCTTCTGGCCGCTGATGACGGCGAGAACGTCGCCCTGCTCATGCCCGACAAGGAGGTAAAGCTCGGCGCGAGGATTAGGTGAGCTTTTTCCCTTCTTTTGTTTGTGCTCTTTCACTATTCAAATCCACTCTTTAGACGGTATTGTGCTTTTGAAGACCAATAACAAAAGTTATGGCGCGGGTATTATACTTGGCCAACGACTTTTCATAAAAGGCAGATAAGGGTCCCAAAGAAGCTGGCGTCGCTAAAACACCAGCTCCACCCAGTTCTCCTTCCCCCTCTTATAGACCCGTACGAGGCCCTTCTCCTCGAGGCGCTTGAACATCCTCCACGCGGTTGTCTTAGGAATTCCGAGGGCCTTCCTGACGTCGGCCTGCTTGGCCCTTCCGCCCTGGTCGTAGACGTAGAGGAGCGCGTTGATTTCCTCGTCGGTGAGACCCATCGCTTCAAGCTTTTCCTTGAGCTCGTCCTTTGAGATGGGAAGCCCCCCTGGGTGTTTCCTGTTCCTCGCCCAGTATGCGACCGCGGGAATGCCCATGGCCGCCAGGAGGCCGATTATTGGGAGCAGGTTCCTCCTGCCGGAGGACGCGGGGGTGCTCGGTTCGCTTGGAGTGGTGGTCGTTGAAGGAGTTACAGATGGTGAGGGAATGCTTGAGGTCGTGCTCGGGGACGTTGATGACGTGCTCGACGTGGTGGTCGTTGTGGGTGTCTGGGTGGGTGATGGGGATGACGTAGTTGATGTCGTCGGGGGCGGGAGGATGTAGGAGACGCTCTGGTTGCCGGGGGGCATTGTTATCGAGTTCGAGGTTATCGTGAGGGGAACGTCGCTCAAATCAACGACAACGGCCCCGGGCGGGAGCTTGATTGTAACGGGATACGGGAAGCTGTAGGTAAGGTTCCAGACCTTTCCCTCCTTTGATGTCAGGGAGTCTGTGAAGTAGGTAATTGTTATCCGGGTAGTCGAGTTGAGGATGTAAACCGTTAGAACGCTCCCGTTCTTCTCAAAGAGGAGCGGTTTTCCATTCTCGTCCAGAACGGAGAGGCCTGTAACGTTCTCGCTCAGGAGGGGCACCTCGACGGCCACGGAGTAGTTCGGAGGGGTGAGAACCTCGGTAACCTTAGCGTAACCGCTTGCATAGACTGAAACTTCAACCGATTTTATTGATTGGGCGGCCACGTGAGGGGCGAGCAGGAGAACCACAATCAAAAGCATCGGGCACCTTTTCACCGGCTTCACCCCTATCCCCTGCCGCGGTGGGTGCTGGTCTCGTTCTTCTCGGGAGTTTGAGTCATCCCCGAACTCGTCTGGTTGTTGGGAGAGACCTCTGGATGAGGTTTCTCTTTCTTTCCGCGCCTGTGTCCCCTGAGGGTCTTTGAGAGAACTTTATTCACGTCCCGCAGGACCTTTAAAACCTCACCGGAATTCCCAGTCTGAATAGCCTCCAGAATCTGCTCTTTTAGTGTTATGGCTTCCGTTTCATTTAACCTGCCACGTTCAACGAGTTCGTCGAGCATACGGAGCTGGATTTCGGCCATCTTTGGGGCGGTTTTCCTGAGGGAATCCCCCACGGCAAGTTTGATTGCCCGTTCAAGCCCCTCCCGGGATGTACGCAGGAAAGCCACCTTGTGGGGAAGGTCCTGAGTATCGTTCTCCGCGAGGCTCTTCTTAAGTCCCTCGTACACCTTGAGTGTTTGGTTGTACTCGACCTCAACACTCCCAAGGTCCTTTCCGCTGAGTTCTCCCGAATCGATGAGCTTCTTGGCATACTCAAGGACGTTCGCTGTGATTGCCAGCTCCGTCTCGGCGACAGAGACCCAGTCCTGCGTCATGTTCTCCTCCCCGGTAGTCCCGGTAGTTTTACAGTATTCGAGCGCGGAGCGGTACAGGTCCATTGCCTTAAGCGCTTCATCGGCACTCTCGTTGTAGTTCCCTGCCCTGTACAGCTCCCAGGCCTTCTCTCTGAGGGCGTCCGCCTGCTCGGAGGTGCAGTTGACGGAATGGGTGTAGTTGGCAAGCCGGTCCAGTGCAAGGAGCAGTCCGTTTGCTCTCGTTGACGCAGACACGGTCTCGGAACTAACCCCACCGACTGTTGGGACAAGTGAGACAAGGAGTATCCCGATAATCATGAACGCGATTTCTCTCACGGTTATCACCGCTTTAAGTTACGGCTCATCCCTAATTAGGGAAGCGGTGGAACAAAGGACTTAAAACGTTTCCGCAAGTTCCTTTCGATTTCAGGCGGATAGAATTAGGAGCGAGGGGGATATAACGTTTTCTCTAACGCTTCAACTCCACCCAGTTCTCTTTCCTCCCCCGGATGATTTTAACGAGTCCCCTCTCCTCGAGGCGCTTGAACATCCTCCACGCAGTCGTCTTCGGAATCCCAAGCGCGTCCCTTATCTCGGCCTGACTGGCCCGTCCGCCGTGCTCCAGCAGGTACTTCAGCGCAAGCCTTTCCTCCTCCCGAAGCTCATCGCTTTCAATGGCCTCTTCAATGGGGTCAGCTTTGGTCTCACCGCCATCGTTTCCGGCCCG
Organism: Thermococcus prieurii; assembly: GCF_054657655.1. Taxonomy (NCBI): domain Archaea; kingdom Methanobacteriati; phylum Methanobacteriota; class Thermococci; order Thermococcales; family Thermococcaceae; genus Thermococcus; species Thermococcus prieurii. The sequence continues at coordinate 401,872 of NZ_BAAHYH010000002.1, forward strand.
TTTTCGCCACCATATGAAAAACACTCCTCCGATGAGAACAGCCCCGCCAAAGGCCAGGAGGACTTCAAGGGCACCGCTCTTCTGGTTCTGGCCGGTTGGGGGGTTTTCAATGATGTATGAGACGCTCTGGTTGCCCGGAGGCATCGTTATGGAGGTCCCGTTTATTCGGAGGGGGATATCGCTTAAATCAACGATAACGGCACCATCGGGCAGGAGGACCTCAAAGGGAACCTCGGAGGAGAAGTTAACCGTCCAGACTATTCCCCTCTTGGAGGTGAGGTCGGGGGTGTAGTAGGAAATCCTAACGAGCTCAGCATTTCCGGGATAAATTAGGAGGGACCCGTTGGTTTCCTGGAAATCGATGGGGTTTCCCCGGGAGTCCTCAACGATGATGTCTTGGGCGTGTTCGGTAACCGGCACGATTAGCGGTTCGGTGTAGTTATTCGGCACTATCGAAATTTCCACCTTGACGTAACCGTCCTCGTAAACGAAGAGCTTTACGGTCTCCTGGGCGAGGACAGGGGAAGCCAGCAGAAGCAGTGCAAAGACGAGCGCCGTGCATCGAAGCCTTCTCATTCCTCCACCTCCAAAATGAAAAGGTCAGGAGTGCGCGTTGATAAAGGCCTCCACCTCCTTCAGGAGGGTGACGGCGGCCTCGAAGTGTTCTTTCGCCTTCTCAGGCTGTCCGGTGCGGAGCAGGCGGATTCCGAGCTTGTATTCGTTCATTGCATTCCTCAACTGAACTTCCGCCTTCGAGACGTCAACGCCCTCGCGCTTGAGCTTCATGAGCTCCCCGCCGTCGCGGACTATTCTCTCGCGGAGCTCCTTGAGCTTCTCGAAGTTTCCGTCCCACTTGAAGTGGCACCTCGCCATGGACTTTCCCCTTGCGAGCGTCATCTGAAACTCCTTGACCACGTCCCTCTTCTCGATTATGAGGTTAAGGGCCTCGTCCCACTTGCCCTCGTCCGCGAGGGTCTTGACGCTCGTGTAGAGCTCAAGGAACGCGGTGTAGGTCTCGTTCAGCTCCGGGTTCGGGTTCTCGCTCAGGGTCCTGTTGGCAAGCTGGATTGCCCTCTCGCCCTTTGCAAGGAAGCGCTCAACCACTTGCTCCGCATTCTGGTGGAGCATCTGAAGCCTCAGTTCCTTCAACGCGGAGTCGAGCTCGGCCTTCTTCTGGAGGGCAACCTCGTAGTCCTCCCTTGCCTTCGTCATGTTTCCAGAGCGTACGTCCTCCATCACGAGCTTGAACGCCTCAAGGGTCTCGTTGTAGAGTTCCCTCGCCTCGGTGACGTTTAGTCCCTTCTCACCGGCAACGTTGATGAGCCTCTCAGCGTAGCGCAGGTAGGCCCTGGTTCTCTCAACCTGTGCCCTGAACTGGGCTTCCACGGTGCTGGTTCCCTTCATCGGTGCCCTAATCTCCGACAGCACGAGCCGGTAGTAGTGCATCGCCATCAGCGCGTCCACCATGGAGGCGTTGTAGTTCCCCGCCTGGAACTCGCTCAGGGCTTTGTTGTAGTGTTCCTCAGCTAAGGTTAGATACGTTGAGTTCGTCATGTTCTCGGGAACCTTCGCCTCGGTAACCTCGGCGAGCCTCTTGAGGTTGTCTATGAGTTTCTGGGCGACGACCTTCTCCTGCGGAACCTCGTTTGTCCCGGTGGTGGAGTTCTCTGACCCGCTCGCGAGGGCGAAAGGTACCACGCTCCCCACGAGCAGGGCCGTCAGTATTACCACGAGTAACTTCCTCACGGCCATCACCGTCCCCCTCTTGGGGGCCCGAATATTTTAGGGTCGCGGTGGAACGCGCGTTTCAAATCGTTCCTTTTTCCTCAAGCTCTTTAGCCAAGAGCGCAACGGTCAAGATGCCCTCGAAGATGCTCCCAAAGTTCGGAACCTCCCCGAATTGGGCGAACAGCGTCCCGTATCGTGGGTGCCACGCATCGACCTGCTTCCTGTTTTTGGCGGTTATGATGTAAACGACCCACTCCCTCTCCTCAAGCCACTCAACGAGCTTCCAAGCGTCGGCCATGTCTTTGACCTCGAGGCCGAACTTCTCGCAAACCTTCTCGACGAGCTCCTCCATGTTATCACCTCAAACCGCTCACTATCATCCTCAAAGCCAAGAGAAACATCACAATCGCGAAGGCCTTCTTTAGGGAGGACGCCTTAACCCTCTCCGCAAGCCTCGCTCCGAGCTGTGCCCCGATTATCAGGCCGGGCACGAGGAGGACGAGCCAGTGGAGTTCAACGTTGCCCAGCATGTAGTGCTTGAGGGCGCTACTCGCGGAGGTGAAGACTATGGCGAAGCTCGAGGTCGCGACGGCGTAGTGCATCGGCATGCCGAGCCACACGAGGAAGGGCACGTTGATTATCCCGCCCCCAACCCCCAGGAGACCGCTGGCAATCCCCGAGAAAAACCCACCGATTGGGACGAGGCGGTAGTCGATTTTGACCTCGGAAACCGTCAAATCACCAAGCTCCGCGGTTTCCTTTGTGTAAATCCTGTAAGCGACGAACAGGAGGGTCACGCCGAAGATTACCTTGAGCTCACCGGGAGTCACGTAGGTCGTCATGACGGCCCCAAGGTATGCCCCTACGATGGCGGGAATTGAAAGCAGGACGCCGGTCTTGTAGTGAATCATCCCCCTCCTCGAGTAGGCAATCGTTGAGCTAAGGGCTGTGAAAACCACAGCGGCACTTGAAGTTCCGACGGCCTGGTGAATGCTGACACCAAGCAGGTTGAGAACCGGAACGAGAACGAAGCCACCGCCTAAGCCGAAGAGGGCAGAAACGATTCCGACGGTCACACCCACGGCGAAGTAGAGGGCGTAATTGCTCATGGGAAAAAGTTAAGGGGGCCTTTTAAAAACCTCACGGAACCGCGAAGCCGAGTCCCTTAAGAATCATTCTCAAGGCCAGGAGGAACATCACGACGGCGAATGCCTTTTTCAGACTGCTCGCCTTCGTTCTCTTGGCTATCCTGGCCCCTATCTGCGCACCCAGTATGAGGCCCGGCACAAGGAGGACGAGCCACTGCGTTTCCACGTTTCCCATCATGTAGTGCTTGAGCGCTCCGGCCGTTGCGGTGAAGACTATGGCAAAGCTCGACGTGGCAACGGCGTAGTGAATCGGCAGTCCGAGGTAGGTCAGGAAGGGCACGTTAATAATTCCTCCGCCGACGCCGAGCAGACCGCTTGCGATTCCCGCGAAGAAGCCACCGACCGGAACGAGCTTGTAGTTCACCTTAACGTCCTCGAGTTTGACCTCGCTCGGTTCCGCAGTCTTCTTCCGGTATATCCTGACGGCGACGACGATTAACGCCAACCCGAAGATGACCTTCAGCTGGGAGGCGCTGATAAACGATGTGAGCCATGCCCCTATGTAGGCGCCTATAACAGCGGTCGAGGCCAGCAGCAGTCCGACCTTGTAGTGTATCCTCTTCTGCCTTGAGTAGGCTATCGCCGAGCTGAGAGAGGTGAAAACCACAGCGGCGCTCGAAGTTCCGACCGCGTGGTGCATCTCGACGCCGAGCAGGTTGAGCGTCGGCACTATCAGGAAGCCCCCTCCGAGGCCGAACAGTGCCGCGAGGATTCCAATGAAGACACCGACCGCGAAGTAGTCGATGTATTTCAGCATCGTCACACTCCTCCACTCAAATGGTTGGCTACAGCTCGAAGGTTATGGCCTCAATCAGCTTTATCAGGGCCTCGAGGTCGCCGAGATGGAGCGTCTCGACCTCGCTGTGGAGGTACTTCATCGGGACGCTCAAGGCTAAGACCTCGCTCTTGTGCTGGAAGGCCGAGGCATCGGTTCCACCGCCAGTAACCCCTACCTGGAGGGGAATCCCGTTGCGCGAGGCTATTTCAGCTACTCTCCTCGCCAATCTTCTCGTGTAGATGGCCGAGTTGTCCACGGCTCTTATCACCGCTCCCCCGCCTAAGCGAACATCGCCAGTAAGCTCCGCACAGCAGGCGAAGGAATCCACCGCGAAGGCGTACTTCGGCGAGTAGCGCTCCGCGAGGAACTTTGCTCCCTTGAGCCCGACCTCCTCCTGAACGGTGAAGGCGAAAATCCACCTGCCGTCGAGGTCGTGGTCGACCAGGTCCTTTATCGCCTCAACAAGTGCCACAACCCCGAAGCGGTCGTCGAGGGAGCGGGTTGAGACGTAGCGGTAGTTGAGAACCGCGAAGTGCTTCTTGAAGACTGCGTAGTCGAGAACTTTAACGCCGAGTCTCTCCGCCTCTTCCCTGCTTTCGGCCCCGATGTCTATGACGAGCTTGTTCCAGGGGACGGTGTCGAACTTCCTCTCGAGGTTGAGATGGACCGGAAGTGCTCCAATAACGCCGTCGAGCTTTCCGTTCTCGGTTACAACGTCGAGGTGCCTGCCGTAGAGCAGTCTGTCGTCTATCCCTCCGACCTTCCTGAAGGTGAGCTTTCCATCGGGCCTTATTCCCGTAATCAGAAGCCCTATCTCGTCCATGTGGGCCATGAAGAGGCCCTTCAGTTCACCTTCGCCCAGCTCGACGATGAGGTTGCCGATTGTATCAACGGTGTAGTCGGCGTAGGGTTCGAGCAACTCCGCGATTTTCTCCCTGACCTTCTCCTCGTAGCCTGAAATTCCGGGAATTCGAGTTATCTCCCTCAACTCCTCGACAAGCATTCAAACCACCTCAGAGCATCTTTACCTCTTCCGGAGGGCGAACCTTCAGAACTTCCCTGTTGACGAGCGTCTCCGGAACCTCACCGCGCAGAACTGCTAAGAGGTTTCTAACCGCCTGGAACCCCATGTCCTCCATAGCCTCCTTCGAGAGGCCGGCGTAGTGGGGCGTTAAAACGGTCTCCCACTCGTAGTCGAAAAGCTCGTGCTCCTGAACCGGCTCGTTTTCAAATACATCGGTCGCGTAGCCCTTCAGCTTGCCCTCTTTGAGGGCTTTAACGAGGGCTTTCTCATCGACGAGGGTTCCGCGTCCGATGTTCACCAGGTACTTCCCCTCAAGGAGCTTCAACCGCTCTTCGTTGATGATGTGGTAGGTCTCCTTCGTCGCCGGGAGGGCGAGGATTACAATGTCGCTCTCCCTCAGCACGTCGTCAAGGGGACGGTATTTCGCGCCGACTTCCTCCTCGATATCCGGCTTCCGCGAGCGCGACCAGTAGAGTATCTCCGTCCCCATCGCCTTCATTCTCCGCGCTATTGCCTTTCCTATCGCCCCCATACCGAGGATTCCAACGGTTTTGCCGTAAACCGTCTCGATGCCCTTGAAACCGCTCCAGACCGTCCTGTGGGAGTCCCACTTTCCAGAGCGAATGAACCTGTCTGCGTAGGCGATTTTTCTCAGAAGCGCTGCCGTTAAGCCAACGGCGAACTCCGCTACCGCCTCGCTGAGAACGCCGGCCACTTTGGTGACGTAGATTCCCTTTCTCGTCGCCGTTTCGATGTCAACGTGGTCGTAGCCGGCCGAGTGACAGCTTATAACCTTCAGCCTGTCTGCATGTTCGAAGACCTCGCCGGGGACCGGGTTGAGCGGGGAAACTATCAGCCCGTCGTACTTCCCGATGACCTCTTTAAGCTCCTCAACGCTCGGGTAGAGGATAACGTCAACGTCCGCCCATTTCTTGAGTTCCTCGAGGGGTTTGCTCTTCATCTTGAAGAGGACGGCCACCTTCGGCCTCATGTTATCACCTTAAGATGTCTATCGAAACGTCCCTAATAAGGTTTCCGGCTGGACGAATGTCAAGCCCGGCCCGAGAAAGCTTAAAAACTCCTTCCAGTTCTCCCTTTAGGTGGTGCAGATGGGGAAGGTAAAGCGTGAGAAGTGGAGCAACGAGTTCAGCGAGTGGTACAACGAGCTCCTCGAAACGGCTGGAATTATCGACAAGCGCTACCCGGTCAAGGGAATGAACGTCTGGCTTCCGTACGGGCTGAAAATCATGCGCAACATTGAGGCCTTCATAAGGGCCGAGATGGAGCGGACAAGCCACGAGGAAGTTCTGTTTCCGGCGCTCATCCCCGAAACCGAGTTCCAGAAAGAGGCTGAGCACATAAAGGGCTTCGAGGACGAAGTTTATTGGGTAACGCATGCAGGTCTCGACCCCCTCGACGTCAGGCTCATTCTGAGGCCCACGAGCGAAACTGCCATGTACTCAATGTTCTCCCTCTGGATTCGCTCCCACGCGGATTTGCCCTTCAAGGTCTACCAGATAGTCAACGTCTACCGCTACGAAAACCAAGCACACGAGGCCCCTGATTAGAGTCCGCGAGATAAGCAGGTTCTTCGAGGCCCACACCGCTCACGCCGACTTCGAAGATGCCGAGAGGCAGATAAAGGAGGACCTTGAGATATTCGACCGCCTCGCGAAGTTCCTCGCTTTACCATACATAATCTCCAAACGCCCGGACTGGGACAAGTTCCCCGGTGCCTTCTACTCCCTCGGCGCCGAGATAATGATGCCCGACGGGAGGACGCTCCAGATAGGCACGATGCACAACTACAAGCAGAACTTCGCCAAGGCCTACAACATCCAGTACGAGACCGAGACGGGCGACCACGAGTACGTCCACCAGACGACCTTCGGAATGAGCGAGCGCCTTTTGGCGGCGGTCATAGCGGTTCACGGCGACGACAGCGGAATGGTTCTCCCGCCGACGATAGCGCCGATTCAGGTCGTTATCGTGCCCATTCCCAAGAAAGACGCAAACGTTGACGTCTTCGCCTACGCGAGGGAGATAGCCGAGGAGCTTAGAGAAGCCGGCTTCAGGGTGCATGTGGACGAGCGCGACATAAGGCCGGGAAGGAAGTACTACGACTGGGAGCTGAAGGGCGTTCCCCTCCGCATAGAGGTCGGCCCCAGAGATGTGGAGGGAAGGAAAGCCGTCCTCGCGAGGCGTGACACCTTCGAGAAGGTAACCGTCGAGCGCGATAACATAGTCGAGGAAGTGAAAAAGACCCTCGATTCTATCCACGAGAACCTTTACAACCGCGCCAAGGAGTTCCTTGAGAGCCACATCAAGCGCGTTGACACTATTGAGGAAGCTAAGGCCGTCTTCGAGGACAGGCGCGGAATAGTCGAGATTCCCTGGTGCGGTGACGAGGAGTGCGGGCTTAAAATGGAGGAGGAGCTCGACGCAAAGATGCTCGGAACACCCTACCCGGAGGAGAAGGCCAGGGAAGGCATCGAAGGCAAGAAGTGCCCGGTCTGCGGCAGGGAGGCGAAGTTCATAGCGAGGTTCGCGAGGACCTACTGATTCCTTTTCCCTCCGCTACCCTTTTAAACAATTTACTGCAAAGTAAATTACTGGTGGGTAAATTGTCTCGCAGGTTCATAGACAGGGAACGGGAAATTGGGCTCCTCGAGAGGAGACTTGAGAGCGAGAGTGCGGAGTTCGTGGTAATCTACGGAAGGAGAAGGGTTGGGAAGACTGCCCTCATAACGGAGTTTTTGAGGAGACACGGAGGGATATACCTCCTCGCGAGGGAAACGAGCGAGCTTGAGAACCTCAGGCGGTTCTCGGAGAGGATTACCTCTTACTTCGGGGACGACGTCCTTCTCAAAAATCCATTCCGCAACTGGGATGCCCTATTTGAGTACCTCCATCAAAAAAGCAGGAAAGAAAGGCTAATCGTGGCAATAGACGAGTTCCCATACCTCGTTCTTTCGAACAAAGCCCTGCCCTCAATTCTTCAGGACTACTGGGATACCAAGTTCTCGGAGGGAAAGCTTTACCTTATAATAAGTGGCTCAAGCGTTTCGATGATGGAGGAGCTTCTCGGATACAAGAGCCCGCTTTACGGCAGGAGAACCGGCCAGCTGAGGGTAAAGCCCCTCGACTTCTTCAGCGCGGGGGAATTTCTCCCCCGTTTCTCGATGGAGGACTTCGTTAGAGTCTATTCAATCCTCGGGGGAACCCCCGCCTATCTTCTTGAGTTCGACGATGGGCTCAGCGTTGAGGAGAACCTCACCGAGAACTACTTCAGACAGGACAGTCTCCTCTACGGCGACGCCGAGTTCGTCCTGAGGGAGGAGCTTGAGAGGCCAAGGCTCTACTTCGCCGTTCTTGAGGCGATTGCGCGGGGAAGAACGACCCTCGGCGAGATAATGAACGAGACCGGCCTCGAGAGGGGAACGGTTGGAAAGTACCTGTCGGTTCTGATTAACCTCGGAATCGTGAGGCGGGAAGTTCCGGTAACGGAGAGCAAAAAGAGCAGAAAGGGACGGTACTACATTGACGACCCCTACTTTTCGTTCTGGTTCAGGTACGTCCATCCAAACGCCGATTTAATCGAGACCGGAAACGGCGACATGCTCACGAGACTCGTCATGAAGGATTTGGACGAACATGTCGGGAGGATTTTTGAAGAGGTTGCCAGACAGTTTCTGCTGAAAATTAAGGAGAAACTTCCTCTGAAACCGACGAGGGTTGGACGGTGGTGGCGGAAGTGCGAGGAGATTGACCTCGTTGCGATGGATGAGGTTGAGAAGAAGGCCCTCCTGATAGAGGTTAAGTGGAGGGACCTGAGTGAGAGAGACGCCCGAAAGGTCTTTGAGAGGCTCGATAGGAAGTCAAAGCTTATGGGCCTTGACGGATGGGAGTTCCACTTCGGGATAATCGCCAGAAGCGTGGAATCCAAAGATGAGCTGAGGAAACTCGGCTTCGTGTGGGACCTTGGGGATATGGAGGTGTTAAAATGATTCTCGGAGTCCACGACGGCCACGACGCCGGGGCTGTTCTGATAGACGGCGAGAAGATTTTCGCGGTGAACGAGGAGCGCTTAAACCGGGTCAAGAAGTACAGGGGCTTCCCCGAGCTGAGCATCAAGGCCGTTCTCGAGATGGCAAACGCTGACCCGGAGGACGTTGAGGTAATAGCCGTCGCAGGGATTTTCAGGAAGGGGAAGAGGCTTCTGGAGCTTGAGGAGAGGCTGAAATCCATCTTCGGCCCGGAGTTCAAGAGAAAGGTCCTCTTCGTCGAGCACCATCTCGCTCACTCGGCGAGCGCCTACTACTCCTCTGGCTGGCGCGAGGCCTTAGCGGTTAGCATAGATGCGGCGGGAGACGGTCTAAGCTCCTCGATTTACGTTGCTAGGGACGGCGAGATGATTAGAATAGCCCAGAGCACCTATTTAGATAGCCTCGGCGACTTCTACGCCTCAGTTACGGAGCTTTTAGGATTTAAACCGATGCGCCATGAGGGGAAAGTGATGAGCCTCGCCTCCTACGGACGGCCGGCCTACGATTTGAGCGCTATAATCGAGCTCAGCGGGCTGACCTTTGACAACCATCTTAAGGTCATCGGCGTCGAGGCAACCAAAAGGCTGGCCGAGTTCTTCGGTTATCCACTCTCAAGGGCGAAAGAAATTGCCAACCAGATGAAGCGCGGAAAGCTCGACGGTGAGCTTCAGAGGAAGGCCATCGAGATAGCGGCGAGCGCGCAGAGACACCTTGAGAAGCTCCTCGAGGAGCTCGGCGTTAAGTTGAGTTCGAAGGGCCTTCCTTTAGCCTACGCCGGTGGTGTTGCCCAGAACGTCAAGGCCAACGCAGTCCTTAGGAGAATCTTCGGAGACGATAACCTGTGGGTCTTCCCCGCGATGGACGACGGGGGATTAGCTTTCGGCTCCGCGATATTCGTCAGGACCCAGCTCGAGAGGCTCGACGGAAAATGGAAGCCCTTCAAGCTCAAACACGTCTACCTCGGCCCGTCCTACGGGAGGGCTTACGTTGAGGAGTTCCTGAGAAAGGAGGGGCTCGAGTTTGAGGACGTCAACGAAAAGTTCGTTGCCGATGTTCTTAGCGAGGGGAAGCTCGTCGGCTTCTTCCAGGGGGCGATGGAGTTCGGACCGAGGGCCCTTGGCAACCGCTCGATTCTGGCCAACCCCTCCGACGAAAAGGTTAAGGAGAGACTAAATCTGGCGCTTAAAAGGGACGTCTTCCAGCCCTTCGCGCCCTCCCTGCTCCCGGAAAAGGCGGGAGAATACCTCGATGACCTTGAAGGCAGGCCGAACGAGTTCATGACGATGAGCTACACCGCGAGCGAGGAGTTCAGAGAAGCCGCTCCGGCGGTCGTTCACGTGGACGGCACGACGAGGCCTCAAGCAGTGAGGAAAGAGGTAAATCCGAGCTACTACGAAGTCATCAAGGCCTTCGAGAGGAGAACCGGCATCGGAGCCGTTCTGAACACGAGCTTCAACATGCACGGCGAGCCGATAGTCTGCTCACCGGGGGACGCGCTAAGGACGTTTAGAAAAGCTGAACTGGACGTTCTGGTAGTTGAAGGGTTGGCGGTGTTTGGGTGAATCTTTTAGGACCGTAACGTCCATATTGGCACTTCGATGTCCATCTTTTCGGTGAGGTAAGGTTATAAACATCGCCGAGAAGGAAGAGCGGTGAGGTTCATGGCGCTGAGCGACAGACTCGAACTCGTCAACCCTTCTGAGATTAGAAAGCTCTTCGACCTCGCCCAGGGTGTTGAGGGTCTCATATCACTCGGAATCGGCGAGCCAGACTTTGATACACCCCAGCATATAAAGGAGTATGCCAAGGAGGCCCTTGACAAGGGCATGACACACTACGGCCCGAACGCCGGCCTGCCAATGCTCCGCGAGGCTATAGCGAGGAAACTTAAGGAGCAGAACGGCATCGAAGCCGACCCTACGAGCGAGATAATGGTGCTCGTCGGGGCGAACCAGGCTTTTCTCATGGGTCTCGCCACGTTCCTCAAGGACGGAGATGAAGTCCTCATCCCGAGTCCCATGTTCGTGAGCTATGCCCCAGCCGTTGTTCTCGCCGGCGGAAAGCCAGTTGAGGTCCCGACCTACGAGGAGAACGAGTTCCGCCTTTCCGTTGACGACCTCGAGAAGCACGTGAGGCGACAAAACCCGGGCGCTCATTATAAACCACCCCAAACAACCCGACCGGCGCGGTTCTGACTAAGAAGGACCTCGAGGAGATTGCAGACTTCGCAGTCGAGCACGACCTCATAGTCTTCAGCGATGAAGTTTACGAGCACTTCGTCTACGATGGTGCAAGGAACTACAGCATAGCCTCCCTCGATGACATGTTCGAGCGGACGATAACGATAAACGGCTTCTCCAAGACCTTCGCCATGACCGGCTGGCGCCTCGGCTTCGTCGTGGCTCCTGCATGGATAATCGAGAAGATGACCCGCTTCCAGATGTACAACGCCACCTGCCCCGTCACCTTCGCCCAGTACGCCGCCGCGAAGGCCCTCGATGACGAGAGGAGCTGGAAGGCGGTCGAAGAGATGAGGAAAGAATACGACAGGAGGAGGAACCTCGTCTGGAAGCGCCTCAACGAGATGGGCCTTCCGACGGTTAAGCCCAAGGGAGCGTTCTACATATTCCCGAGGATTAGGGACACCGGCTTAACCGACAAGGAGTTCAGCGAGCTCATGTTGAAAGAAGCCAGGGTCGCGGTCGTTCCGGGCTCGGCCTTCGGAAAGGCCGGCGAGGGGTACATAAGGATAAGCTACGCAACAGCTTACGAGCAGCTTGAGGAAGCGATGGACAGGATGGAGAAAGTGCTGAAGGAGAAAAAGCTCGTTTAATCCCCAAAAATTCCCCTGCTTCTCTTTATTATTATCTCAACGACTCTGTCAACGTTTCTCGCACCGAGTATGTTCATGACGTCAACGTAGCCAAGCTTGACCTTCTGGAGACCGCCCCCCTCATCGTAATAATTGAGCAAGGTATCACCGTTCTCAATCGTCACCCAGTAGCCCCCACCGGTCTTAGCAAGACGTTTGTTTATTTCATCTAAAAACTTCTTTCTGTGCCTCGAAATCCGCTCCCTGACCTCACGGGGAATTACATCATCACTGAGGTGAATCATCCGCAGGTAGGCGCTGAATGTTGCCCAATCGGCGGGACTAGGGCCTTTTTCAAGCCTTTGAAGGAGAGGATAGTTATCAACCACCATCAGGCGCTGAATGTCCCTTCTTAGCTCTCTCAAATCAGCCCTGAGGCGCTTAACCGTCTCCTCGGGCAGCTTTACCCTCATCGCTTCCACAACTACCACCGCGTGGGGGTTGAGGTAATTTGTTATAACCTTTCTTTATGTAGGTGTTGAACGGGCGACAGACTTTATGATTATCAAGGGGTAGTTTCCAGATTACCACTAAACAGAACCCAAAGTAGATGGGAAGAATGACGAACACTTCAGAGGGACTTCAGTTCAACGTTAATGACATTATCGGCCAAGATTATTTCTGCATAGTACCCTCTGAAGAGCGGGCCTGGGTTCACGATTACCGTCTCCCCAACTCTGTCAACGCTCCTTGCCTCGTGGATGTGGCCTGTGATAACAAGCGGTGGTTGCTTCTCCTCGATGAACCCTCTCAGCGCGGAACTTCCCACATGAAGACCCGAGTGGACGCGGTCGGCCTTCGTGTCTTTCGGCGGGACGTGGGAGAGGATGACGTCGCCGGGGCGGTAGTTCCTCAGAAGGATTTCTCGGATTTCATCCTCGCTGAGCTCCCAAATTGTGTTGAAGGGTGTTATGTTTGAGCCCCCAACTCCAACGAAGCCAATTCCGTTGAACTCTCTTCTCCTGTCGTGAATCCAGATTCCAAGTTCGTCGAGCAACTCCGGAACGTCCCTACCGTCGCAGTTGCCGTGAACCGCGAGTATTGGAACGCCGGTTTCAAAGAGGGGCCCGAGAACCTTCCTGACAGTTTCGGCTCCTGAAAAGTGGGTTATGTCGCCCGCTATGAGGAGTGCGTCCGGTTTCTTCTCCACGATTAACTCGGCGAGCTTCCGGCTCATCTTCACGTTGCCGTGGATGTCTGTTATCGCGACGAGCCTCATCTTCTCACCTCCGTAACCGAGAAGACCTAACGCGCTTAAGTTTTACTTCGCTGATTGACGAAGTCAACTTTAACGTTCACCGAAAACCTTATAAGGTTTAGGGTCTCCTAATGGAGTAGGTGATACCATGGAGAGGGTTAAGTCAATCCTCCAGAGGAGGCTTGAGGTCGTTAAGAAGAGGAAGGAGCTCCTCGTCCTTGAGGAGGCAAGGCTCGTTAGGATGGCCAAGCAGAAGAAGGACGTGGCCGTTAAGCTCGCGAAAGTTAAGAGCGAGAAGCTCGCCATAATGGAGGAGGAAGCCAAACTCCTCAGGGCCCTGAAGCAGAGCGCCCCCTACTGATTTCTAAACTTTTGGATTCAAGAACAGTGGAAAGGAAAGAAGGAATTCAGAAGACGTTCAGCTTGTCGTCGAGAATCATTTTCTGTATCTTGGTTATGTTGGCGAGCCAATCGTCGGCAATCTCGTAGGCGGGCTTCTGGAGGACGTCAATTGAGTAGCCCTTCTTCGGGATTATCTGTATGCTCGCAACAAGGGGCTCGTCAATTGGCTTGCCTATCTGGCTCAGAATCCTGACGTAGACCTCCTCGACGCCCTCAACCTGCTCCGCTATGTCGTTGGCTATGAGCATCGAGAGGAGGTTGTAAATCTTTCCGACGTGGCTGACCGGGTTCTTACCGGCCGCGGCCTCCATGCTCATGTGCCTGTTCGGGGTGATGAGCCCGTTGACGCGGTTTCCTCTACCAACGCTACCGTCGTCGCCGGCTTCGGCGCTCGTTCCGGTGACGGTGATGTAGTATATGCCGTTCTTCGGGTCGTCGGCGGTGTTGACGTAGATGTTGACCTTCCTCTCGGTGTGGGCTTCGACTATCTCCTTGGCCTTCTGGTAGATGGCCTCCTTAACGGCCATGTACTCGTCCGGATTGGCGACCTCGCTGTCAACTATGGCTGCAAGCTATGGTGAGGTCAATCTCGTCGCCCTTCCTGAGGCCCATGACCTTGATGTCCTCGCCAACCGCCGGCCACTCCTTCTTGAACTCGTCGCTGTTGAGAACCTTCTCGGTTTCGAGGACTATCTTCTCGGTCTCGCTGAGCGGGGCATAGCCGACACCGAAGCTGGTATCGTTGGCGAGCGGAATCGGGTTCTCCTTGGCCTTGTTGAAGACTCCAACGAGGTCAACACTTCCCTGACCAATGCGGGAGTCTATGACGACGTGGTTCTCGATGTCGAGGTGTCTGACGGCCTTCTTGAGGTAGTCCTTCGCGGCCTTTATCGCTATCTCGTGAACCGGGAAGAACTCGCGGTCAACCATCTCAACGGCCCTTCCGGATAGGAGGATGTAAATAGGCTTGATGACCTCACCGCCGCCGAACTGCGGGTAGGCCCTACCACCAACGACCTCAACCTGGTCGGTGTTGTGGTGGAGGATGATGCCGTATCTCTTGATGTACTCCCTGCTGAGGGCCCTGCTGACGGCCTCGGCTATGCCATCGGCTATGCTGTCGGGGTGGCCGATTCCCTTCCTCTCGACGAGCTCAACCTCCTGCATCTCGACAGGAGTCCTGACGAGCTCCTCAACGACGATGTTTCTAACCTTCTCGGCCATGAGCGTCACCACCTCTGCTTTTAACTTAGCAAAGCCGGGTCTGGTGAACTGCTTATATAATTTTCGGCATGAATTAGGAAAACTAACATTCCTGAGAGTTATTAACTTCGAAAGTCTTAAAATTTCGGCCGAAGAATTTTCTACGACGGTCCCGCCCGGTTGGCCCGCCGGACGGAGTGGGCTGGGCCTTCGATGAGGTCCCGTGGACGATGCCGGGCGGACAAGGCCCGCCTCCTCCGGACCGCCTGAGGATGGCTATGCCTTCGATGATGGTGGGGGATGGGCCGGGCCCACATTTTTAAGTCTCTTCTTCAACTTCCTCCGGTGGGAACATGGAGATAGAGGAGATAATCGAGTCAGTCAGAAAAGTTCTCGATGAGAAGGATTCCCTGAGGGAGGAAGCGCTCAAGGTCACGAGGGAAATAGTGAGGCTCAGCGGGGACGCTGTCAAGGCCGTCCACCGGAACGAGCTAAACCCCGCGGAGGAACGGCTAAGCGAAGCCGGAAAGCGGGTGGAACTGCTTAGGGAGACGCTGAAAAACCATCCCGACCTCTACTACTCCGGCTACGTTCAGACCGCCCATCAGGAGTTCGTTGAAGCGTCCCTCCTCCTCAGCTACGTCCGCGGGAGGCCATACCCAACCCCCGGTGAGCTCGGTGTCCCTGAGGCGGACTACGTTCTCGGCGTCGGGGACTTCATAGGCGAGCTCAGGAGGTATTTCCTCCACAGGCTTCTTGAGGGAGACCTCGACACCGCTGAGACGGTTTACCGCGAGATGGAGAGGGTCTACAACGCCCTCATAACGCTGGAGTATCCAAAGGGACTGGTCAACGTCAGGCAGAAACAGGACCAGGCCCGCTACGCCCTGGAGAGAACCCTCGAAGACCTCACGAGGGCCAAGCTCAACAGGAGCCTTGAGGAAAAACTTGAGAAGGCCCTAAAGAATGACTGAATTAAAGGATTACATAATCACAGAAAAACTCAAAAAGATAGCCGAGGTTCAGGGAAGACTCTCAAAAAGGATAGTCGAGAGACCGCTCGACCCCAGCAGGGTGAAGACCGTTGGGGCGGTTGACGTCTCCTACCGGGGGAACGATGCAGTCTCGGCCCTCGTAATATGCACCTTTCCAGAGTGCGAGCCAATCGAGACGAGAACGGTTAGGGTCAGGGTAGCTTTTCCCTACATCCCCACTTATTTCTTCCTCAGGGAGACGATGCCCGTTTTGAGGGTCGTCAAAAACGCGGACTTTGACGTTCTTCTTGTTGAGGGCCACGGGAAGGCGCACCCGAGGGGCTACGGGCTGGCTTCCCACATCGGGCTAATCCTCGAGAGACCCGTAATCGGCGTGGCAAAGAGACCGCTCCGCGATGTGCCGGAGAACCTCTATGAAAGGGTAGGAAAAGCTTATGTAAGCGTTGGACATCTGGTCGATTTGAGGTCTGCCGTTGAGGTCGTGAAGGCGCTTGGCGAAGGCTATCCAAAACCTCTCAAGCTTGCCGATAAGCTCTCGAAGGTGAGAAAATGAAGAACGTAAAACTCCTCGTTTCCCTCGCGAGAAGGGGAGCGATTGGAAAGATGAGAAGGGTCACCGTTAGGGAGCTCGCCGATGAGCTCGGGGTCTCACCCCAAACCGTTTTGAGGCTCCTTGTAGAGATGGAGGAAGAGGGATTAATCGAGAGAAAGGTGGAGGGCAAGAAGACCCTCATCGAGGTGACACCCGAGGGCGCGAGCTTCCTCCAGAGGCTCTGCGACGAGATTTCAAAGGCCCTCTCGACCGGCGTGATTGTCGGGGAGGTCGTTTCAGGCCTCGGGGAGGGTGCCTACTACGTCAGGCAGTACGCGCCCCTGATTAGGGAGTACCTCGGCTTTGAGCCCTATCCCGGAACGCTGAACGTCCGAGTTCTCTTTCCGAAGACGGTCTTCGATGCCCTCTGCAACGCAAGGCCCGTTATAATCCCCGGTTTTACCAAGGAGGGGAGGACCTTCGGTGACGTCAAGGCCTACCGCGTGAGGATTGACGGCGTGGAGGGGGCGATTGTGATACCCTCAAGAACAGTTCATCCCCCTAAGATTGCCGAGATAGTGGCTCCGGTAAACCTGAGGAAAAAGCTCGGCCTCAACGACGGTGACAGGATAAGGATTGAGGTGATAGAATGAAGACAAACGCAAACGTAGGGGCAACCCTAACGTTCGCCGGGCTGGGTGCCTTCTTCGGCTTCCTGCTGGCGGTCTTCGCATACGGACCCTATGAGAACCAACTCTTCGCCTACGGAATCTATGTAGGGCTCATCATCGGAGCCATTCTCGGCATAAGGGCCGACGAAGAGTGGAACTTCAGAACGTCCGCCGTTTCGTTCGTCCTCGGTGCGGTCGTGACACTCGCCCTCGCCCTCTGGTGGGCGAACATGGGGATAAACGCGACCTTCGCCAACGTGATGCTCGGAGTTGTCCTCGGGATGAGCCTTTTCGTTAAGCCAACGAACTTCACGGACGCCCTAATAAGCCCAGCGACTTACCTCGGCGGGGCATCGACGGTCCTGCTACTCCTGAAGAACTACGGCCCATTGCAGTCAGTCGAGCATGGGGTCACATCAATAATTATAGTCACCGGCAGTGCAATGGCGTTCACCTTCTTCGGGGCACTCGGCAGGTGGGGCTTCGAGAAGTTCAGGAACTTCGGCAGGAAAGGCAAGTAGCAACGCTTAAATATGCTCATTGATAACCTAAGGCGGTGATTGAAATGGTGATGAGGCTCTCAAAGCTTTACGGCAAGCAGATTTACAACACGAAGGGCTACTACGTTGGTTACGTTGATGAGGTTTTAATCGAGATTGACAGGGGGATGGGAAAAGTCCTCGCCCTCGTTCTGCCCGGGGAAAAGGTTGGAGTCCCCTACGACCGCGTCACGGCCATCGGCGACATCGTCCTCGTCAAGGCCAAGGAGGATTAGCCTTCTTTCACCTTTAATGCCTCCAAGAACCTTTCCGTGACGGCTTCTTCCACGAGCTTCAGCAGGGAGTTCTTATCCTTGGCGAGCTTGAAGATTCCGAGGCTTATCCTCGCGCCGCCAGCCCTGGCGTGTCCTCCTCCGCTTCCAAGCTCTCCGAAGGCCTCCTTCATCACCGCACCTATGTTAACCCTAACGTCCCTCGTCCTGGCGGAAATCTCAATCTTGTCGTCCACTATGCCAAAGACGAGGACCGTCGTTATGCCCTCCAGGCGGAGGAGAAAGTCAGCGGCTTCCGCAAGGGCATCGCGGTTTGTTATGAAGCCCACGTTGCTTATTATGACGTTTTTGTAAATCCTCCTGTGCATTATCGCCCTCGCAAGAATTTCAGCCGTTTCGGTGCTTATGTCGGGGTGCTCAATCTTGTCAAGGAGCTCGTAGTCAACCTTTCCGGCTAAGAACTCTATCGCCTTGAGGTCAACGGGGCTCAGCTTCGAGAACTTCTTCGTGTCTATGTAGATTCCATAGAAAAGGGCGGTTGCGAGCGGTGGTGAAACCGAGATGTTGAGCCCCCTGAGGTACTCGACCAGGATGGATGAAGCGGAGTTAACGTCCGGCCGAATGTCCAGGAAAGCATCGTCGGGGATTACGTCAGATAGATGCTGGAGTATTTGATGGTGGTCTATGACGATTTTAATTCTCTCGTAGTCCGAGCTCTCAAGGATGGTGAGGTTTCCGTTAGGCTGGCAGTCAACGAGGGCGATGAAAGGATAGCGTCTGAGTTCATAGGAGCCCCTCGAAACGCGCGTTACCTCAATCCCCAAGAGGTTCACAAAAGCCCTGTTCTCGTGGTGGGTTATCTCGCCCCCATGGACTATTTTGGTCTTGAATCCAAGGGTCTGTGCTATGAGGCTCAGTGCGGCGGCGCTTGCGAGGGAATCCGGGTCAGGATTGTCATGCATGACTATGAGGAGAGAATCACTCTCGTTTTTCAGTTCACGGAGCTTCTTCACGAGCAGGTTGACGTTCTTCTTCTCCCCTATTTGCTTCACTATCCCGATGAGAGCGTTCCGGAGGGCAGTTCTTGGAGAGATTGCGTAATCAACCTTAACATCGGCTTCAAAGCTCTCCCGTATGCTCTCCATGAGGTCCTCAAGACCCACGTCATCCGGGAGAACTGTTAGGATTGGAACTTCCTTGTTGTTGGTTCTGATTACGTAGACCGTTTTCTTGATTGTATCCACATCCATCGTCGTTATAATTACGAGCTCGGACTTCTCAACACCCGCCTTGAGGAGCGTGGCCGTGTATGAAAAATCACCTTGAACGACGTGAAAACCGCTCTCCTCAAGGGCCCGGGCACGGATTTCATCCCTCTCCACGATGACAACGTCAAATTCTCCTTTGAGGGCCTCCGCTATCGAGCGTCCAAGGGCCCCTCCTCCGAGGATGAGGACTCTCATCAGCATCACCCGCTTTCTGCACAACAATGTTTAAATAGGGGCTTTGATATACTAAGCCGTGAATTCCTTCCGAGTTCTTTAAGCGGATAGAGATATATATAGCTAATGGTGGTGGAGATGCAGCTACCGGACAAGGCACCGCTCGTCGAGAACGCCGTAGTGACGTCGGCGGGCGAGCTCACCGAACTAGTGAAGAAAGCCCTCAGTGAGGGCAAGGGAGCCTTCCTTAAAATATTCGCCAAGGACAAGAACGCCAAGTACTACGTAACGGTTCTCTTCGACAGCTCAAAGGTGCTGGCCGTAGAATGCCTTGTGGTTGACAATAAGCAAACGCTAGTTGGAGAGGACGCCGTCAACCTTCTAAAATCCCTGCTCGGCAGGCCGATGGTCGTTGACGTTTACTCCCTCGACGAGATTGAAATGAAGCTCTCAATAGCCGAGAACCTTGACGTTTACTCCGAGACTCCAAAAATACCCCTAGATGAATTCTTCTCAGGCGGAGCAACCCAACCACCCAAGATTGAGGTCCCCAAACAACAGCCAGTGCCAGAGGAGAAGCTAAAGAAGAAAGAACCTGAAAGGGCACCCGCGCCCCAAACTCCTCAAAAAACTTCAGAGGAACCCGTCCCACAGCAGGCTCCAGTCCAGAAGCCCCCAGCAAAGCCCACCAAGAGCGGTGAGCCCGAAGTTGTGGTTAATTTCGTAGGTGGGAGACTCCCAGAGGAAGCCTTCAAGAAGTACGCAGAGAACATAATCAAAGAGGCCGGTAGGATAAGGGGCGTTTCAATAAACAGGATAGAGTTTGACGCAAACGTTGGTGAGGGCGTGGTTTACCTTAACGTCCACGTTTACGGAAGCTCGGAGAGCACGGACAAGAGAAGCCTCGAGATAGCCGAGAAGAGACTGTTCCACATCGTCAGCAAGCACGCGCCCATAATCCTCAGAGAGGCCGAGTACAAGCCCATACTCAGGGACATAAGCGTGGTCCTCAACGGCGAGGAGGCAAGGCCACAGGAGATAGTCGAGAAGGACAAGAAGAAGACAGGAGCCGTAACGAAGGATGGAAGGATTCAGCTTTCGGTCCTTGAAGACGTCTGGCCGTACTTCAGCAACTTCGCGAGAACCGTCGTTAAAGAGCTTGAAACAGCGGGAATTAAGGTTAACAAGGCGTACTTTGACGTGAAGGGGAGAAGGGAGCTCGAAATAAACCTTTCAATAGCCGTCGAGAGTCCCTTCGATAAGCCCACGACGGAGAAGACCATCAGGACAATCCTCAGCAGACACGCCAAACAGCTATCAAGCTCAATAAACCGCTACATCACGGTTCATAACGTTGAGCTCGAGCTGGTGGAAAAGCCAATAACCAGGCAGGTGTCCACAAAGAAGCCCGTGGCAAGTGGAAAGGCAGCCGAGATACTAGCCAAGAAGGAACTCCTTGAGAAGGAAGTTGAAAAGCTCCTAAAGGAGGCAGGAATAGACGAGCTTGCCCCGTTAACTGAAGTGAAAAAGAAGGAGGCCGAGGAGACCCTGCTGAGAAGCAGGATAGAACCGGCGATAGAAGCCCTCAAAAACAGGGTTCATGCCGAGCTCAAACTCATCCCCAGGGTCACCTTCAAGTGGCTCAAGCTCAACCACGAGATTCAGGGCTCTACGGTCTACGTTGATATCGAGGCCTCTTTCGTCAAGGAAAGTGTCGGTGGTCTTTTCGGCGCCTACTCCGGCGTCTCCGACGATAGGATAAAGAAGGACATAACCGAAACAATACACAGGATAATCCGCGATGTCTCAAGCGAATACAGCGTTGCAATAAGGCCAAGGAACGTTAACGTAATTCTCCGCTGACCTTTCTATTTTCAGCACTCAAGATCGTCATCATCCTGACGTCAGCCCTGCCGAGGTCATCATCGCCGATAGTTGGCGCGTGATTATTAAGGCCTTTTTCATACTTTCATCTAAACGTTAAAGCGCTAATTTTTTAAGGCTTCACCGTGAGCGAGAACCATGCAAACGCTAATCCTTGGAGTCCTCCTCGCCCTCGCGTCGGCCTTCTCATGGGCCTCATCAACCATACTCGTCAGGGTAGGGCTTAGAAGGCTCTCCCCCATAGGGGCCAACATATTCAGGCTCTACGTTGCCTCAACGCTCTTCCTGCTCATCTTCGCGCTCACCGGAAACATGAGCGTCTTTAAGCTCCCCGCAAGGTTGCTCATCCTTGCCTTCATATCCGCCCAGTTCGGCTTCGTCATAGGTGACTACTTCTACTTCAACGCCCTAAAGAGGATGGGCGTCTCAAGGACCGTGCCCATAACCTCAACATACCCGCTCTGGGCAATCCTGTGGGCGATGCTCTTCCTCGGCAGAACTGTTAAGCCCCACGTAATCATCGGGGCGGTTCTCGTCGTTCTGGCGATAATAATCGTCAAGAGGGCCGAAGAAGAGGAGCACGCGGATAGGCTCGGTTTCATCTTCGCCTTCGTGGCCCCAATCTCGTGGAGCGTCGCCATAACGATAATGGACTACCTGACGAAGAGCATACCATCGCTCCAGCTGGCGGGAGTTAGGATGGTCTTCGCGGCCCTCGGTGTCTCGGTCTTCCTCCCGAGGTACAGGGAGGAGGTAAGGAAGATAAGCAGGAGGGAAGCCCTCGTTCTCGTCGGTGCGGCGGTTCTCGGCCTAATCCTTGGACAGTACCTCTTCGTCTACTCGGTTTCTCTCGTCGGCTCGCCGATAGCCGCTCCCGTCTCGGCGATAAACCCGATAATAGCGTCCCTGCTCGCGGTTTTCCTGCTGAAGGAGAAGCCGAACGCGAGGATATTTGAGGGACTTATCTTAGCGGTCCTCGGCGTGATTCTCATATCCATCGGCTAAAGCTTTTAAGTCCCCCTTCCTAATTTTTCATCGCCGACAGCGAGGGGACAACTCGTCTCCTCGCACGGGCTCGGTTTTCCCGCCTCCGCGAGGTAGTCGGGTTCGATGAGCGGAGCGTGCTCACGCCGAGCCCACAGGGCCGGGAGCATCCACCCGCGTGAGCGAATGAGCGCGGGCCTCTGTGCCCGGCCCACAATTCGACGCCCTTCTGAGGAAGGCTTATAACCCCTTAGCCGGTTTAATAACCGGTGGTTATTTATGGTGGTCATCCCCCGGCCGATTGACCCCAGGGAAATCAAGCGAATTCGAAAGGAGCTCGGCATAACGCAGGAGGAGCTCGCCAGAAAAGCCGGCGTAACGCAGGCTTACATAGCGAAGCTCGAGGCCGGCAAAGTTGACCCGAGGCTCTCAACACTGAATCGAATTCTCCAGGCCCTTCTCGAGTGCAAGAAGGCCCAGCCCCGGGCGAGGGACGTTATGTCATCGCCGGTAATCTTCGTCAAGCCCTATGAGAAGGTTGAGAAGGTCATCAAGCTGATGAACGAGCACAACATCTCCCAGATTCCCGTCGTTTCTGGAAACAAGGTGGTTGGCTCTGTAACGGAGAGAACCCTCGTGAGGCAGAGCCTCGAATACGAGGACATCTACGATTGCAAGGTCATGGAGGTAATGGAGGAGCCCTTCCCGATAGTTAACGAGGACGAGGATTTGGAGGTCGTTAAATACCTCCTCGAGGACAACCCGGCGGTTCTCGTCCAAAACAGGGAGGGCAAGATAGTCGGAATCATCACGAGGGTTGACCTCTTCAGAGTCGGCCGGACTTGAGTCCCCCCACAACTTTAAAAACCCCTCCTTCTCAACATCCCTGGACATTTAATCCGGACAAAACGTCCAGGTGATAACCATGAAGAGAACCGCACTCTTCGTCGTCCTGCTTTTGCTTGGGGCCGTTGTAGCGGCGGGCTGTATCGCCTCAAATGAGAGCACGAGCTCAACCTCATCTCCCTCGACCACAGCTACACCAACCAGCTCAACGACGAGCCCCAAAACCTCGACCTCAACGACGACTTCAAGCACGACCCAGATGGAGAAGAGCTACTACCCGATAACGGTCAAGGACTTCGCGAACAGGACGGTCACAATCAAAGAGGAGCCCAAACGCGTTGTTTCCCTTGCACCGGCCATAACCGAGGACCTCTACTACCTCGGCCTGCTCAACAGGGTCGTCGGAGATACCGGCTACGAGGACTGGCCTCCAGCGGTCAAGAACATAACCTCCGTCGGTGGCTACGGAGCCTACGCAAGCCTTGAGAAGATAGCAAGCCTCAAACCAGACCTTATTATAGCCGATAACGCCGTCCTCTACAAGAAGGGCTACCTTGAGAGCCTTGAGAAGATTGCGCCGGTTATAATCGTTGCCCCAAAGAGCCTCGACCAGATACCCCAGGCCATAGAGCTTCTCGGCAAGGTCTTCAACAGGGAGGATACGGCCAAAGAGGTCATCGACGAGTTCAACGCCAAGGTCAATGCAATGAAGGAGCTCATGAAGGACCAGCCGAAGGTTAAGGTCTTCTACGTCGTCTGGAACAAGCCCCTTATGACCGCCGGCGGAAACACCTTCATAAGCGACGTCATCAGCATCGCCGGTGGAGTTAACATCTTCAATGACACCAAGGGATGGGCACAGGTGAGCCTTGAGGAGGTCATCGCGAGGAACCCGGACGTCATAATACTCACCCCCCACTGTGGCATGACTGTCGAGCAGGCTTACAAGCTCTTCGCTGGAACCAACGCGGTGAAGAACGGCCATGTTTACATGATTAAGAACGAGAACGACCTCATCCACCCGAGTCCGAGGCTCATCCGCGGAATCGAGACCATGGCAAGAATCCTCCACCCCGATGCCTTTAAGACAAGTTATCCGCTCACGATTAAGGACATGGCCAACAGGACCGTTACAATCCCGAAGGAGCCCCAGAGGATTGTCTCACTCGCCCCGAGCATCACCGAGACGATATTCTACCTCGGAGCCGGCGACAGGCTCGTCGGTGTCACGAAGTACGCAGACTGGCCTCCAGCCGTTAAGAACATCACCAAGGTCGGTGGCTACGGAGCCTACGCGAACCTTGAGGAGATTGCAAAGCTCAAGCCAGACCTGATTATAGCCGACAGCGCAGTCTTCTACAAGCAGGGCTTCCTTGAGGACCTCGAGAAGATTGCACCTGTGGTAATCGTTGACCCGAAGAGCATCGACGGAATCTACCAGCAGGTTAAGCTCCTCGGAAAGATTCTCAACAGGGAGGAGCAGGCTTCCCTCGTCGTGGCGGAGATGAAGGCCCAGATAAGCTACATCGAGGGTCTCGTCGCCAACGCGAGCAGGCCGAGCGTGATGTACCTCGTCAGCACCTACAACGGTTACTGGATAGCCGGAAAGGACACCTTCGCCGAGGGCATAATCCAGATTGCCGGCGGTAAGAACGCCTTCGAGGACGTTACCGGCTGGAAAGCGGTCAGCGCCGAGGAGATAGTGGCGAGGAACCCCGACGTCGTGATTATAGCCTCGGCCTATGTTGACCCGAAGATATTCTGCTCCGGCCCGCTCTCGACGATAAAGGCGGCAAAGGACGGAAGGGTCTACACCGTGAGCGACCCCAACGTCTTCCAGAGACCCAGCCCGAGGATTGTGCTGGCAATCAAAGAGATGGCAGAACTGCTTCACCCCGAGCTCTTCAAGTACCAGCCGCAGCCCCTCGTCTGCTCCACCAACACGACGGCAAACGCGACCGGCTGATTTTTAAGCTCCGTTCCCTTTTCTTTTCCGGTGATGGCATGGAGAGGAAAACCGTCTACAGAGTTCTACTCGTCATCGTGATAATCCTCGCGGTAATCTTCACGCTCGGCGTTATTGGCATTGTCCCCTTCGTCTGGAGCGAGTACATAACCATCTTCATGGTAATCCTGTTCTTCGCCCTCAGGTTCAGTAAAGGCGCTCAATCCTCGTGACCGAGAGGTAAACGAAGACCATCGCAAGCAGGAGCAGGACGAGGAGTGAATAGAGGGGATTAACGACGTCGTAGTAGTGGAGCATCGCGAAGCGCAAGCCGTCAACGGAGTATGTCATCGGGGTGAGCAGGCCAATAACCAGAAACCACTTCGGGAAGAGGAGGAGCGAAACTATCGCCCCGCTCGTGAACATCATGGGCAGTCTTATTAGGTTGAGCCACGTCATCGCGTTTATCGGGTTTTCAACGACGAGGGAAACGTAGAGGCCGAGGGCGGAGAAGACGACGGCCGAGAGAACCAGATAGACCGCGAGGAGAGGAATGCTCCAGATTGGATATATCATGAAAAACCGCAGGAAGAGCAGGCTCACGAGGCCGACGAAGAGCCCGAAGAGGGAACCGGTCAGAACCTTTGCGAGGACAATCTCAAGGTAGCTCACGGGCGCAACGAGGAGCCTCTCAAACGTTCTCAACCTTCTCTCGAAGATTACTGAAGAGGAAACAAATGACGTCGTGCCGAAGAGGACCGAGATGGAAAGAAGGCCGGGCGCAAGGTGGTCAACGTCGCCGAAGCGCACCGCAAAGGCCAGCGTGAAGACGAGCGGAAAAACGACGCCCCAGCTTATTGAACCGGGTTTCAGCAGGTACTCCCTCAGCTCTTTCTCCGCTATTGTTAGAACCTTCAAAGGGGACACCCCCCACACGGGCACTTGGTCAGCTCGACGAAAACGTCTTCAATTCCGGGAATCTCGGTGCACAGGGAGGCAACCCTAAAGCCGAGCTCAGACTTGAGAGAGCACAGCTCCTCCAGAAAGCCATCAACATCATCAACCTCGAAGACGAGCTTCCCCTCCTCGAAGGAAGGATTGTAGCGTTCAAGGGCCCTCATAAGGGAAGAGCTCAGGGGTTCGACGGAGAGCCTGACGACGGTTTTTCTCCCAACCAGCTTCGCGAGCTCGTTCCTCTTGCCCTCGGCGACTATCCTTCCGTCTCTCATTATAGCTATCCTCTGGGGAATCGTCTCGGCCTCAACCATGTTGTGGGTCGTTATGAAAACCGTCATTCCCCGCCTGTTCAGGGCGCGGATTAAGGCCCTAACGGCCCTCGCGGAGTGAACGTCCAGGCCGTTCGTCGGCTCGTCGAGGAAGAGCACTTTCGGCTCGTGGACGAGGGCCGAGGCTATCGTGACCCTTCTCTTGAAGCCCGTGCTCAGCCTGCCGAACTTCTTATCGGCAGGAAGCTCGAACTCCCTTATCAGCTCATCGACCCTCTCGCGGGGAGCGTCGTAGAGCTTTGCCATGAAGAGCAGGTTTTCCCTGACGGTCAGCTCGTCGTAGAGGTTTGAAACGTCCGGAACGAGGCCTATCGAGCGCCTCACCGCGAGCCTCTCGGTCTTGACGTTGAAGCCGTTCACGTAGGCCTCACCGGAGGTTATTGAGGTCAGGGTCGTCAGCATTCTAACGGTGGTTGTCTTTCCCGCCCCGTTGGGGCCGAGCAATGCGAAAGCCTCTCCCTTCCTGACCTTGAAGCTGATTCCTTTCACGGCTTCGAAATCGCCGTAGCGCTTGACGAGGTTGTTGGCTACGACCGCTTCCGCCATAGCAGGACCCCCATGAGAACGACAGCCAAGATGAGAATGACCCCGAGGTAGGGGTTGAAGCCGAAGCCTTCCCGGGTTGAGGTTTGGGTTGCGGGCGTTGTCGGTGAGACCCCCACAAGGGCCCACGCCTCTATGACGCTGTAGCAGTTCTGGACGTCGTGGGAGCCGTACTCGGTGAGGAAGTAGCCCCTCGGCGAGGACGCGACATGGTAGGCCGTTCCGTTGAAGCGTTCGAACCAAACAACGGTTCCGTTCGGAGAAATCAGCTCAGCGGTCTTTCCGTAACTGACAACCGTGTAGTTATTCATCGTTGCGATGTCGTAGGCGTAACCAATCAGCGGGACTGAGTAGATAGCCTCTCCTTCGAGGTCGAGCAGGGTAACGTTGCCGAAGTTTCCCGCAACCGCGACGCTCTTTCCGTCGGTTGAGATGGCCCTCGCGTAGCCGTTGAATTTCTTCTCCCAGAGAACCTTTCCATCGAGGGAATAAGCAACAACCTCACTCCACGACTCCGACTGGGGAACAACGAGGGCTAAAACTTCATTTTTGGCCGTTAGGACTTTCCTTACTGGACCGGGATTATCGCGCCACAGGAGTTTCCCAGAGACCGAGAAGGAGTAGAGCCCCGAATCGGACCCAACAAAAACAGTATCGTTCTGAAGCAAAACGCTCCAGGTGTAGTTCCCAACGCGCTTTTCCCATGCGAGCTTTCCGTTTCGGAACAGATAAACCCACCCCGAAGCGTCACCGGCGACGGCAATACTACCATCGGGTGAGATTGAAACGCTAACGACGGCGTTTTTCAGTTCCTTCTCCCAGAGAACTTTTCCGTCCTTGAAAGCCTGAAGCCACCTGCCTTCGGTTCCGATTAGGAGGATACCACCCCCGGAGAGCGCCGAGGAGTACGCTATTCCGCGCGTCGGCGCTTTCCAGAGGAGTTTTCCGTTGGGACTCAAAAGCTCCGCGTAGTAGCCAAAGGCGAGGCCGATTATCCCGTTCCCGTTGATTGCCATCGAGAACACGGCGCAGGTATCGGAGTAGCTCCAGAGATGAGACGGCTGAAGGGCGAGAACGTGAGGCTGAACCAGCAGGATGAGCGCGATTGCAGCGAGCGTTCGGGTCTTCATCTCCCACACCGGCATTCGTTCGGACAGCCTAATAAAAAGCTTTCTGGTGCACGCGTCTAAGCTAAAGCACTTTTGTTTTCTTCTCTCGTTAGGCTAAACAAACGATGTAAACCTTTGGTTTAGAATTCTCGGGTTTAAAAACGCTTTTTTAGGCTCCGGGTAAGTCCCTATTGAGGGAACAAAAATGGTCGTGTGTATGTTTATGTTCATCGGAGGTGGTGGGGTTGAGATACGTTAAACTGCCAAGGGAAAACACCTACGCCTTCCTTGAAAGGCTCAAGGAGTGGGGCAAGCTCTACGCCCCGGTCAAGATATCGGAGAAGTTCTACGACTTCCGCGAAGTTGACGACGTCAGGAAGGTGGAATTCCACTACACGAGAACGATAATGCCCCCGAAGAAGTTCTTCTTCAAGCCGAGGGAGAAGCTCTTCGAGTTCGACCTCAGCAAGCCGGAGTACAGGGAGACCATCGAGGACGTCGAGCCATTCGTGCTCTTCGGCGTTCACGCCTGCGACATCTTCGGCCTCAAGATACTCGACACCGTTTACCTCGACGAGCTCCCCGACAAGTACTACAAGGTTCGCAGGGAGAAGGGAATCATAATAGGAATCAGCTGTATGCCGGACGAGTACTGCTTCTGCAACCTCCGCGAGACGGACTTCGCCGATGACGGCTTCGACCTGTTCTTCCACGAGCTCCCCGACGGCTGGCTGGTCAGGGTTGGCTCGCCCAAGGGTCACAGGATAGTTGACAAGAACATCAAGCTCTTCGAGGAGGTCACCACCCAGGACATCTGCGCCTTCAGGGAGTTCGAGAGGAAGAGGAGCGAGGCTTTCAAGTATCACGAGGACTGGGGAGACCTGCGCT
This sequence comes from Thermococcus prieurii, assembly GCF_054657655.1. NCBI lineage: Archaea > Methanobacteriati > Methanobacteriota > Thermococci > Thermococcales > Thermococcaceae > Thermococcus > Thermococcus prieurii. The sequence goes on from NZ_BAAHYH010000002.1 coordinate 430,168, forward strand.
ACCTGCTCGAGCTTGAGATGGAGCACCCGATGTGGGAGGAAGAGAGCGAAAAGTGCCTCGCCTGTGGAATATGCAACACGACCTGCCCGACCTGCCGTTGCTACGAGGTGCAGGACATAGTCAACCTCGACGGCGTAACCGGCTACCGCGAGAGGCGCTGGGATTCCTGCCAGTTCAGGAGCCACGGCCTCGTTGCCGGAGGCCACAACTTCAGGCCGACGAAGAAGGACCGCTTCATGAACCGCTACCTCTGTAAGAACTCCTACAACGAGAAGCTCGGGTTAAGCTTCTGCGTCGGTTGCGGTCGCTGTACTGCGTTCTGTCCCGCCGGCATAAGCTTCGTTCGCAACCTGCGCGTCATCCTCGGCCTTGAGGAGCGCTCCTGTCCGGCGAAGATAGCCGAGGAGATACCGAAGAAGGGGTTCGCCTACGCCGAAAACATAAGGGGTGAGGACGTATGAGCGAGGTCGTTCCCAAGGAGATTATGATGCCCGACGATAACCCCTACGCCCTCCACAGGGCTAAAGTCCTTAGGGTTTACAAGCTCACCGATACGGAGAAGCTCTTCCTCTTCCGCTTTGAGGACCCCGAGATAGCCGAGACTTGGACGTTCAAACCCGGCCAGTTCGTCCAGCTAACTATACCAGGAGTTGGTGAGGTCCCGATAAGCATCTGCTCCTCGCCGATGAGGAGGGGCTTCTTCGAGCTGTGCATAAGAAAAGCTGGAAGGGTCACCACCGTCGTCCACAGGCTCCAGCCAGGCGATACAGTTCTCGTCCGCGGTCCCTACGGCAACGGCTTCCCCGTTGACGACTGGGAGGGCATGGACTTACTCCTCATAGCAGCGGGTCTCGGAACGGCACCGCTGAGGAGCGTCTTCCTCTACGCCATGGACAACCGCTGGAAGTACGGCAACATAACCTTCATCAACACCGCCCGCTACGGCAAGGACCTGCTCTTCTACAAGGAGCTCGAAGCCATGAAGGATTTGGCCGAGGCCGAGAACGTCAAGATAATCCAGAGCGTTACGCGCGACCCCGACTGGCCAGGAAGGCACGGAAGGCCCCAGAAGTTCATAGTCGAGGCCAACACCAACCCGAAGAAGACGGCAGTGGCTATCTGCGGTCCGCCGAGGATGTACAAGTCTGTCTTCGAGTCACTCATCAACTACGGCTACCGCCCGGAGAACATCTACGTGACGCTGGAGAGGAAGATGAAGTGCGGAATAGGGAAGTGTGGCCACTGCGTTGCCGGAACGAGCACGAGCTGGAAGTACATCTGCAAAGATGGCCCCGTCTTCGGCTACTTCGACATAATATCAACGCCCGGCCTGCTGGACTGAGGTGGTGGCGATGGAGGAGAAGAAAGTTAGGATTGGATTTTACGCTCTAACGAGCTGTTACGGCTGTCAGCTCCAGCTGGCGATGATGGACGAACTGCTCAAGCTCCTTCCCCGGGCTGAGATAGTCTGCTGGTACATGCTCGACAGGAACAGCGTCGAGGACGAGCCCGTCGATATCGCGTTCATCGAGGGTAGCGTCTCGACTGAGGAAGAGGTTGAGCTCGTCAAGAGAATCCGCGAGAACGCGAAGATAGTGGTGGCCGTCGGTTCCTGTGCCGTTCAGGGCGGGGTTCAGAGCTGGGAGAAGGACAAGCCCCTTGAGGAGCTCTGGAAGACCGTTTACGGCGACGGAAAGGTCAAGTTCCAGCCCAAGATGGCCGAGCCCGTCTCGAAGTACATCAAAGTTGACTACAACATCTACGGCTGTCCGCCGGAGAAGAAGGACTTCCTCTACGCCCTCGGAACGTTCCTCGTCGGCTCGTGGCCAGAAGATATAGACTACCCGGTCTGCCTCGAGTGCAGGCTGAAGGGTAACCCGTGCGTGCTCTTCGAGAAGGGTGAGCCCTGCCTCGGTCCGATAACGAGGGCCGGATGTGACGCGAGGTGTCCGGGCTTTGGAATAGCGTGCATCGGTTGCAGGGGGGCGATAGGCTACGACGTTGCCTGGTTAGACTCCCTCGCGAGGGTCTTCAAGGAGAAGGGCCTAACCAAGGAGGAAATCCTCGAGAGAATGAAGATTTTCAACGCCCATAACCCGAAGCTGGAAGAGATGGTTGAGAAAATCTTCGGAGGGGAGAGCCAATGAAGAACGTTTACCTGCCAATCACCGTTGACCACATCGCAAGGGTAGAGGGCAAGGGTGGCGTCGAGATAGTCATCGGCGACGATGGGGTTAAGGAGGTCAAGCTCAACATCATAGAGGGGCCGCGCTTTTTCGAGGCCATAACCATCGGCAAGAAGCTCGACGAGGCCCTCGCGGTTTACCCGAGGATATGCTCCTTCTGCTCCGCCGCGCACAAGCTCACCGCCGTGGAGGCGGCCGAGAAGGCGGTAAACTTTGAGCCGCGCGAGGAGATTCAGGCCCTGAGGGAGGTTCTCTACATAGGAGACATGATTGAGAGCCACGCTTTGCATCTCTACCTCCTCGTCCTGCCGGACTACCTCGGCTACTCCGGACCGCTCCACATGGCCGATAAGTACAAGAAGGAGATAGGCATAGCGCTCGACCTCAAGAACCTCGGAAGCTGGATGATGGACGAGCTCGGTGCGAGGGCAATACACCAGGAGAACGTCGTCCTCGGTGGTTTCGGAAAGCTTCCGGGCAGGGAAACTCTCGAGAGGATGAAGGATAAACTTAAGGAGGCCCTTCCGAAGGCCGAATACACCTTTGAGCTCTTCGCCAAGCTTGAGCAGTACAAAGAGGTTGAGGGGCCGATAACGCACCTCGCCGTGAAGCCGAGGAACGATGTTTATGGAATCTACGGCGACTACATAAAGGCCAGCGACGGAAACGAGTTCCCGAGCGAGGACTACAAGGAGCACATAAGGGAGTTCGTAGTTGAGCACAGCTTCGCCAAGCACTCCCACTACCACGGAAAGCCCTTCATGGTCGGTGCCATCTCGCGCGTCGTCAACAACGCTTCACTCCTCTACGGTAGGGCTAGGGAGCTTTACGAAAGCCACAGGGAGCTCCTCCGCCCAACGAACCCCTTCGCCAACAACCTGGCTCAGGCCCTTGAACTCGTCTACTTCATCGAGCGCGGAATCGATTTGCTCGACGAGGCCCTCGCGAAGTGGCCGATAAGGCCGAGGGACGAGGTAGAGGTTAGGGACGGCTTCGGCGTCAGCACGACCGAGGCACCGCGCGGAATCCTCGTCTACGCGCTCGAAGTGAAGGACGGAAAGGTCGCCTACGCGGACATAATTACCCCGACGGCCTTCAACCTCGCCATGATGGAGGAGCACGTCAGGATGATGGCCGAGAAGCACTACAACGACGACCCCGAGAGGATTAAGTTCCTCACCGAGATGGTGGTAAGGGCTTACGACCCGTGCATCTCCTGTTCCGTGCACGTCGCGAAGCTCTGAGCTCTTCTCAAATTTTTTATAGGGAGTCGGAGATAGAACTCATCGGGGGTTAGCATGGCCGAAGAAATTGTGGATGTTGTTATTCAGGTGAAGGTTCCCAAAAAGTACGCTGAGACGTTTAAAAAGGACGTCGAGGCCATGGCTTGGTATCTTTCCCACAAAGACGAACTGTTTGAGAACATGAAAAAGCTCAAGGGAATCATGAAAACCGACAAGAGCTGGAAAGAGCTCAAGAGGGAGATTTACGAGGGAATTGCTGATTGATAGCTCTCTCCTTGTGGAGTACTTCAAAGGCAACGAACGGGCGGTTAAGCTCTTTGAGTCATTTGAGAACGAAGAGGTTGCCCTTTACATAACGGAGACTGTTTTCAGCGAGGTCACATACCTGCTTCTTGGTTACTTCTCAAAACTCGCCCCCCGAACCATCAAAGGACGGAGGGACAAACTACCTTCGGAGATTAGAGCCGTTTTCAAGGCGCTGAAGGGTTTTGGATTTATCGAATCCTCCCAGAGAACGGTCTTCAAAGCAATGGAGCTAATCAAAAAGTACGCCATGCTTCCGAACGATGCACTAATTCTCGCGACCTGCATCGAGCACGGCTTTGCCTTGGCTACGCTCGACGAGGACTTCTTCGAACCGGCAAAGAAAGAAAAAGTTGAGCTGATTTCCTGAATCACTTCTCCGCCATCTTCTCGCAGGGGAAGTATATCTTCCCGACGAAGGCATCTCCCATCGGTCCGACAATGTGAATCTCGCCGATGGAGTATCTGTAGATTACTGTAACTCCACCGCTCGTCGTTTTGCAGACCTCGGGCAGGATGTAGGTACCGTTCTTGAATTCAACAGTGGGGGCGTTGACGATTTGAATTGGCTCCGGCAGTTCAACCGTTACGTTGAAGGTCTCGTTCCAGAGGGTTATCCTTTTCAGGGACCAACCTATGGGCCTGACAACGTAGTGCGTTCCATTCTTCTCGACATCGTAGTTGACGACTATATCAACGACTTTTGTTGGAGTTCCCGAGAATTTTATGTTCGCTATCGCAATGGAACCGTTATTGAGCCACACCGTTGCGGAGTACGTCCGTAGGGAATTGTTGAACAGGTACAGAGGAAGCATGTAAACGTCCTTCGAGATTCTGAAGGCGGAAACGTTCTTTACATTCGGGCCCGCTTTTATCAGTACTGCCGGATAGACATCGTTTATGACAAGGCTCTTGTAGCCGATGAAGTTAGCGCTCACGTTAATCGCGACAACCGTCACGTTGAGGGGCACTTTAAACGGCGTGTAGGTCACGTTGAGGGTAAAGCTTGATGATGCGGTCTTGCCACCTGTCTGGACGAGGCAACCCACTGAGAAAACAACAAGCACCAGAAACAGCGGTGCAATCTTTCTCATCATCGGAACATCCCTCCTTTTTCATTTTGAGACGATTGTAACTACTACAAAGAGTATATAAGGGTTTCGATAAGACTCATAAACCCCTGTGGCAATTAATGCAGGGAGAGGAGATGAGAACGCTTATACTTGCCCTCGGAAACGAGCTGATGAAAGACGACGGGGTTGGGCTCAAGGTTGGCAGAATCCTCGCCGAGAAGGGCTACAACGTCCTTGAGGTTGGAACCGACATCTTCATGCTATCAAGCCACTACAACGGCGAGGAAAGGATTATAATCGTTGACGCGATTCTGAGCGAGACGTTCAACCCAGGGGATGTCATACACCTCACAGGGGAGGAGGTCTTTGAGAAGCTAAGGGCCGAGATAAGGAGCGCTCACTTCATGGGGGCGATAGATGGCCTTAAGCTCCTCATGAAGCTCGACGAGAGGCTTGCCCGGGCGGAGGTTCACTTTGTTGGAATAGTCGCGAAGGAGATTGACCTTGGAACCGAGCTCAGTGAAGAGGTCAAAAAAGCCGTTCCAGGGGCCGTTGAGCTCATTGAAAAAATTGTAGCGGGGGATTAAGACCTGAGAACCTTCAGCTCGTTCTTGAACATTCCCCAGTTCAGGTACAGGTGGATTGCTATGAGGGCCAGCATGACCATTCCGTAGTGCACGTGGAGCTGGAGGAGTTTCTTAGCGGGCTCGCCGAGGAAGCTTCCCCTGTGGGCAGCGATTGCGCTCGATATCGTCAGGAACACTGCTCCAACGTAGAGGGCTATCAGTATCGACGATATTATTGCCTTCGTCTTGACTATCCTCTTTCCGTTTCCTGCCATCCCTACCACCGGTTATGACGAGTGTCATGCCCTTTTAAAAATCTTTTGTAAAATGAAACCATTTTCTTGGTAACTAATCACTGGCTCGATGTCAAGTGCCCCTGAAAAAACGTATGAAGTTTGATAAAAATTAAACGAATCAGCCAAAGAGGAGTTGCAACTCCCTCCGCATTATGCTCCTGTTCATGATTATGTGGACTGTTATTAGGACCATCATAAAGAGACCGTAGCGGGCGCGCAGCTTGAGAAAGTCCAGGTGAGTCATTCCGAGGAACGTTCCGTTCTTGCTCGCCGCCATCGTGCCGATTGTTATGAAGACCACCCCGAGGAACCCTACGAGGAGCAGGAGCGAGAGGAAGGCCTTCACTCGCAGTTTCTTCCGGAGTTTGGGGTTTTTCATGGCCTCTTCAAAGGCTTTCTCCATCGGGTTCATGGGACCACCGGGTTTAAAAAGGAAAGCCAGATTTAAAAATACTTTGAAAAATTTTCATTTAAAACCAAAGGTTGGGGCTCACATGCCCCCGCTGACTGCTAGCTCTATTATCTTCCTTATCTCGACGAGGAACTCCATCGGAATGTCCTTGAGCATCGGTTCGAGGAAGCCCTTGACTATGAGCTGTGTCGCCTTCTCCTCGTCGAGTCCCCTGCTCATGAGGTAGAACAGCTCCTCCTCGCGTATCTTGCCTATCGCTGCCTCGTGGCTCAGCTCGGCGTCGTCAACCTTGCTGACGAGGCCAGGGTAGGTCTCCATCGTGGCCCTGTCGCTGAGGAGCAGGGCGTCACAGCTTATGTGCCCCTTCGTCTTTGGCGCCTCAGCCCTTATGATTCCGCGCGTTATAACCGTGCTCTCGTCCATTATGACGGCCTTGCTCGCGTTTATTCCCCCGGCGCCCTTGCCCTGGAGGTACATCTCGCCCCCAAGGTCCACGAACCAGTCCTTCTGGCCGAGAAGAATGCCGTTCAGTTCGACGTAGCCGTTCTCTTCCACCCAGTACTTCGGATTTGCGACGTTGCTCCTTCCGGTTCCGAGGCCGACGGTGGTGTTGATGAAGCGCGCCCCCTTTCCTATCTTTGCCCTCGTCATGGGCCTCGTGTGGACGTACTCCGGCCAGTTCTGCAGGACGGTCAGCTGGCCCTTCGCTCCCTCATGGAAGTACGCCTCCGTCATGTCGAGGTGGAGCGAGTGCTTGACGAGTATCGGGGCCGTACAGCCCTCTATGAGATGGAACTCCGTGTTTTTCTCGGCGATTATGATTATGTGCGGTGCCTGGGCCAGTGCGCTCTCCTGAATCAGGAAGAACAGGTGGAGCGGGAACGGGACCTTGAGGCCCTCCTTGACGTAGAGGAAGATTCCGCCGTTCCAGACCGCCGTATGGTAGGCCGTAAGCTTGCTCTCGTCAACGCGGAAGAGCTTGAGGAAGTGCTCCTTGACGAGGTCGGGATACTTTCTCACCGCCTCCTCCGTCGGAAGGACTATCAGGCCCTTCTTGGCCCACTCCTGAAGGAACTGGTTGTAGATGACCCCGGTGTCGGTCTGAACCGCTAAGCCGGCTATGTACTTCTGCTCGACCTCGCTGATTCCAAGCCTGTCAAGGAGAGCCTTCATCTCAGGTGGTAGGTCGTCGAGGCTCTCGATGTTCTCGGGCAGGCCCTCGATTTCGGGCTTCGCTATGAACTGGAGCAGTTCCTCCTCGCTTATGACCGGGTCGTTCAGCGGGGCCTTCTCGAACGCCTCCAGCGCCTTGTACCTGAGCCTGGTCATCCACTCTGGCTCTTTGTTCCTCTTCGCGAGCTCCTCAATCTGGTTCTCGATTATAGCCTTTGCATCGCTCATGGTTATCGTTTCCGTCATGCTCCCACCTCCTCAAAGATTCCGGCGAAGCCTTCCCTGTCTATCCTGTCGACGAGCTCTCCCCCGCCGGTCCTCACAATCCTGCCGTCCTTCATGACGTGGGCTGTGATTCTGTTTTTGTCGATGTGCTCGAGGATTCTGCCGTAGTGGGTTATCAGGAGTATCGCGGTTCCCCTCTCGTGGAGCTCCTCAATCTTCCTGCTGATTACGCTGAGCGAGTCAACGTCAACACCGCTGTCGGGCTCGTCCAGAATCAGGAGCTTCGGCTCAATGAGAACCGCCTGGAGGAGCTCGAGCCTCTTCCTCTCGCCGCCGGAGAAGCCGACGTTCACGTAGCGGTGCAAATCCTCCTCTTTGAACCACAGCTCCTTCGCCTTCTCAACTATAAGGTCGTAGGCCTCCACCGGGTCGAGTCCCTTGAGTTCAACCAGAACCTGCTGGAGGAAGTCGATTATCCTAACGCCCTCGACCTCGGGCGGAACCTGGAAGGCCAGCAGAATCCCGCGCTTGGCCCTCTCGTCCGGGCCGAGTCCGGTTATGTCCTCGCCCTCGAAGAGAATCCTTCCGTCCCTGACCTCGTACTTTGGATGACCCGCTATGGTTAAGGCGAGCGTTGATTTCCCGCTCCCGTTGGGTCCCATTATGACGTGGAACTCGCCGGGTTTAATCTCGAGGTTGACCCCCTTGAGTATCTCCTTGTCCTCAACGTTCACGTGAAGGTTCTCAACTTTGAGCATTAGCTCACCCCCGTGGGTAACGTAGATGGGACGTTTTTTAAGCATTACTGGACACGGATGTGAATTCCAAGAGGGGGAGAAACGAAAATTAGAAAAGACCGCTCAGTGGGCGAGCGGAAGGGTCTCGCGAATCTTCCTGAGGAGCTCGTCCTTGGCCGGCGAGTCCTCGAGGGCTATCTCAAGCACCTCGTCAATCCGCTCGACCGGGTAAATCTCTATTTTCTCGGCCTTGTCCGGGCTCAGGAAGACGTCCTTCTCATTGGCCTTGGGGATTATGACCTTCTTTATGCCGGCCTCTATGGCAGCTTCAATCTTCGGCGTCGCACCGCCTATCGGCAGGACCTCACCGCGGACGCTGAGCGAGCCGGTCATGGCAACGGCCTGCCTTATCGGAATGTTCTCAAGGGCTGAGATGACGGCGGTGGCAACGCTTATGCTCGCGGAGTCACCTTCGACGCCCTCGTAGGTCTGGAGGAACTGGACATGAATATCGTACCTGCTGATGTCCTCTCCCTTGTAGCGCTTGATTATGGCCGAGACGTTCTGAACGGCCTCCTTCGCTATCTCTCCGAGCTTTCCTGTGACGATTATCTTTCCTTCCTCCTTGCTCGCGGCTGGGGCAACAACGGCCTCAATCGGCAGGACGATACCGCTCTCCTCGCCGATAACTGCCAAGCCGTTGACGCGCCCGATTTCGCTTCCCTCGCTCTTTATGACCTGGTACTCCTTCTTCCTCTCGATGTACCAGTCCGCGAGTTGCTTTTCGAGGGGCTTCGCGAGCTTGAGGGCCTCGAGAACGTCCTCGCGCTCGACAATCTTCTTGCCCTTCTTTATCGCGATGTCTCCGGCGGCCCTCACTATACCGCCGAGGTCGCGGAGGCGTAACGTTAGGTGGCCCTTTCTGCCGGCCCTCTTCTGGGCTTCGCGAACGATTTCCTCGACGGCCTCGCGGGTGAAGTGCGGAATCTTGCCGTCGCGCTTTACCTCCTGGGCAACGAACTGGACGAGCTTTCTCCTGTTCTCTATCGTGTCCGGCATCGTGGTTCTCATGTAAACCTCATAACCGTAGCCCCTAATCCTCGAGCGGAGTGCGGGGTGCATCTTCTCTATCGTGTCGAGGTTTCCAGCGGCAACCAGTATGAAGTCACAGGGAACCGGCTCGGTCCTCACCATTGCACCGCTTGAGAGCTCGCTCTGGCCCGTAATCGGGAACTTCTTCTCCTGCATCGCGGTGAGGAGGCTCTGTTGCATCTTGAGGGTCAGCGTGGCTATCTCGTCTATGAACAGGACGCCCTTGTGGGCGCGGTGTATCATTCCCGGCTCAACGCGCTCGTGAGCGGGGGTTCCAAGGCCTCCGGACTGGAACGGGTCATGTCTTACGTCTCCAAGCAGTGCACCGGCGTGCGCTCCCGTTGCGTCTATGAACGGGGCCTTGGTCCTTCCGCAGTTGTCAACGAGGAGCTTGGGAACGAGGACGGTGTTCCTGAAGCGCATGTTCGAGAGCGCCATCATGGTGAGGATTATGACGAAGATTCCCATGAGGAGCGTCGTTGCCGTGAACTGCAGGAAGAGGGCGAACATGACGGTGAACATGACGAAGAGCAGTATGTAGGACTTCATGCTCTCCTGGCTCTTTGCCTTCTCACGGTACTTCTCGACTATCCGCCTCCCCTGACAGGCCGGAACGGTCTTGATTTTGGGCATGTTCTCGTCTTCCGGGTTTGGGAAAACGAGAATGTCCTCGAGGTTCTCCGTCGGAAGGAGCTCCGCCATCGCCTGGCCGAGCATTGACTTGCCCGTTCCCGGTTCGCCGATTAGGAGAACGTGCCTCCTCTGAGTTGCTGCCGTTTTTATGACCTCGACTGCGTGGTCCTGTCCAATGACCTGGTCTATGAGTTTCTCGGGAACCTTGATTTCCTCGGTCGTCTCAAACTCGACGCCGAGGTTCAGATTTTCCCCGTACTCGCGCGGGAGGGGTTTTTCCTTAACCATCTCCTCCTCGCCCATCTCCTTTCCCTCTCTCATCTCTAAGACCCAATGAACCGGGCGATTTATAACCTTTTTCGACGTCGGTGGAAAAAGATAAAAGCCCGGACGAGAACTCAAATCAGGTGAGAGTATGAAGGTTGAGGAGCACGTTGCGTTCACGGCCAAACATCGCGACTGGAGCGTCGCCAAAAAGCTGACCGATATGGAGAACGAAGGGATAGCGCACTTTTTGGCCGGAGTTTCAAACACGGTCAACGCGAGGATTGGCGGCTACCTGAGCGATGCAATAGACGTTGAGGGCGTGAAGGCCCTCGCGGAGGAGCTCAGGAAGGACTCGCTGGCCGATACCGTCGTTGCCCTCAAGTCCCCAGGAACCGCGAGGAAGCTCGGCAACCTCGTGAACGAGACCGATAAGAAGCTCAGAAAGCTACTCGTTGACGTGGCCAAGGCCTACCTCGTTAGGGAGACGCTCAGGCCCCTCGTTCCAATTGATTACCCTGAAGGAATCCTCGAAGGCGTTGACGTGGAGTTCCCCTTCGAGGATGAGCACGTCAACTTTACAGCCAAGCACGGGCGCTGGATAGTCGTCAAGAGGCTCATCATAGACGAGAAGACCCCGATGCTCGACGTGGCGAGACTGCTCGCGAGCATAAACGAAACCGTTACCCTTAAGCTCCCCGTTTACGCGGACATAGATGTAGATGGAATCGAGGAGGAGTTCTCGGCCTTCAAGAAGGTCAAGAAGTCGGACATTCCAAAGGTCATAGAGGTTTACGAGGCGTTCGAGCCTTCACTCTACGCGGACGAGCCCTTCGAAGAGCACGCGAAGGTCTATGCTCTCAGAATAGCGCTCGAGAAGATAGGCCTCAACCTTGACGTTCCCGCCAAATCCCTCGAGAAGTACCTCGAAAAGAAAGGATGATGAGGCCGAGGACACCCGAGGAAACGATGAGGAATCTTCGCTTCGCTGACGGAGGTGATTGAGATGGAGAAGAAGGTTGTCTACACGGAGAAGGCCCCCAAGCCGATAGGGCCCTACAGCCAGGCGATACTGGTCGAGGGCGGAAAGTTCCTGTTCGTTTCCGGCCAGATACCGATTGACCCCGAGACCGGGGAGATAGTGGGCGAAACCATCGAGGAGCAGGCCGAGAGGGCCATAAGGAACATGCTGGCGATAGTTGAAGAGGCCGGTGGAAGCGCTGAGAACGTGGTCAAGGTTACCGCATTCCTCAGCGACATCAAAGACTATCCCAAGTTCAACGAGGTCTACGAGAGGTTTTTCTCAAAGGCGAAGCCCGCCAGGGCGGTCGTTGAAGTGGCCAACCTGCCCAAGGGCGTCAAGGTCGAGATTGAGTGCATTGCCGTCCTCTGATTCTTTCCCTTTTGAGGTGGAAGCATGAAGGTAAGGATTAGGCGCGAGCTCTTCGAGTATCTCCTTCAGCTCGCGAGGAGCGCGTATCCCAACGAGTTCGCTGGTTTCCTGAGGGAGAAGGATGGAATCTTCGAGGAGGTTCTGATAGCCCCGAACCCCCACGCAGGGCCAAGGAGCATATTCTTCGACACGTGGATGCTCCCCTACGACGAGAGCATCAAGGGGACGGTTCACTCGCACCCGAGCCCGGCTCCGTGGCCGTCCGAGGGTGATTTGGAGTTCTTCTCGAAGTTCGGCGGGGTTCATCTCATAATAGCCTGGCCCTTCACGGAAGAGAACGTGAGGGCCTACTCAAGCGATGGTCGTGAACTGCCAATTGAGATTGTTGATTGATTTCATATGAAAAGTTTTATTAATCCGGGAGTCGTTATTACCCCTGGTGATGTTCGTGAAAGTCGGGGAACTCTTTGAAAAGCTCGATGAAAGGCAGAAAAAGACGGTTATGCGGTGCGTTGAGAAGTGTGGAATCCCAGAGCTCGATGCTGAGATAGAGCCCGAAGTTAAAGAAGAAGCTGTGAAGTTTCTCAAGGTTCTTTCGAACCCCATCAGACTGGCCATTTTAAAGCTCCTTCGCGACCAGTGGCTGTGTGTCTGCCTAATTTCCGAGGCACTCGAGCAGGACCAGACCCTTATAAGCCATCACCTCAGAACGCTCAAATCCCTTGGTCTCGTCGAGGAGAGGAAAGAGGGAAGGATGAGGTTTTACAGAACGAGAAAGGACATCCTCGAGGATTACCTAGCCAAGGTCAGGGGGGAACTCCTCGGTGAATGAGTGGCAGAAGCTCGTAGATGAACTTATAAACGAGCTTGGGGGCTATTGGAAACCCTTTGAAATGCTGGCAGCACTGACTGAGGAAGTTGGGGAGCTGGCCAACGCTATGCTCGCCCACGAAGGCATAAAAGGGAGCCATGGCAAGGGAGAGCTGGAGGAAGAACTGGGGGATGTTCTCTTCGCGCTCCTCTGCATAGCCAACTACTACGGGATTAACGCCGAGGAAGCACTAAAGGTGAGCGTTGCGAAATACCGGGCCAGGGACGTCAAATCAGGGGGTTCGAAAACCAAGTAAATTTTTCCCAAGTAATACGGCATGTCTTTAACATTTTGTTCTATATATCTCCCAAGTAGTGGGGAACTACAAGCGTTTTCGAATAACCCAATGGCCTGAAATACCACACAGAACGAAATATTTTTATAGGAGTTGAGAAACTCTCTAAGTAAATAAAGCCGGAGGTGAGTAGATGAGCGATAAAATAACCGCCATCGACATTAGGATTTTGAAGTTGCTTGCCAAGAACGCCCGTCTTACTTACAAAGAGCTTGCCGAGCTTCTCGGCACGACTAGGCAGAGGATTTCGAGGAGGATGAACAGGCTCGAACGCAACGGGGTTATACTCAAGTACACAGTCATTCCCAACTACGATGCTCTCGGTTACATTCATGTCATTCTCGGTGTTAGTGTTAAACCCGACGTTAACCTTGATGAAATCATCGAGGCACTAAAAGAAGACGACAACATAAAGATAATTGAAAGGGCAATCGGCTCCCACAACCTAATACTCCACGTTATCGGCCCCAAGGACATGAAAGAACTCGAGAAAATAGTCTCCGATATAATGAAGAAGGTACCCGGGATAGACCATATAGACATCACGTTCGTCACGGACGTTGTCAAGTTCGAGGCTCTCTGAACTCTTTTTCTTCACATTGATGCATGGAAACTTTAATAAGCCAACCCTAAAACTACCCCCAGGTGTCAGGGATGCTCGAAAGGCTCATCACTGACGTTGCAGTCGTGGCAGTGCTTGGCGCTGGGTCCTACAAAGTGGGTGCCCTCGACGGAAAGGGTGCCTTTTCGGCGGCCCTCCTTGGATTGGCTGTCATCGAACTCGGTGGCATCTATCCTTTCCTCGCGCTCCTCGCTTTCGTGGTCCTTGGTGTTTTAGCAACCAAATATCGCTACGATGAAAAACGGAAGAAGGGCGTTGCCCAGTCCAACGGGGGCATACGGAGCTGGGGCAACGTGATTGGCAACGGTCTCGCGGTGGTTCTCTTCCTCGTCCTAGAGAAGCTCTCAATGATGGACACATTTTGGGCGGCGACCTTCTCGGCGATAGCGACCGTTAACGGCGACACCCTCGCGAGCGAGCTTGGAAAGGTCTTTGGCAGAAAGCCAAGGCTCATCACAAACCTTAAACCTGCAAAGCCGGGAACCAACGGCGCAATCTCACTCGCCGGCGAGCTCTTCGCACTTCTTGGTTGCCTGGTGATAGCGCTCTTTGCCCTCCCGCTGACGGCCCACAAAACTCAGATGCTCTTGGCAGTTGTGCTCGGTGGTTTCGTAGGGGTTAACCTCGACAGCCTCATAGGGGCGACTCTTGAGAACAGAGGACTCACCGACAACAACTCGACGAACTTCCTCGCCGCCCTGATGGGGGGCCTGATTGGAGCGGGAATATTCTATCTCCTTTCGTGAGTTTTAAGAACCTCTTCTCCAGAACTCGGGACGGCGGATGATGACTACGGCGGATTCCCGAGCGGTGAGGACGACCTTAGGGTCTGACGCCAGAAAAAGGAAAGGGGTCACTCCCCCTTCTCGTTCTCCCTCAGAAACTCTTCGTAAACCTCCCAGAGGGAAACGAGCGTCGCCGGGATGCCGTGCTCGGTGGCAAAGGTCATGTACGGGGCCAAATCGACGACGTAATCTGCGAACCGGAACAGACCGCGCGGGATTCCCTCGCGCGAGCCGATGAAGACAACCACCTCCCTCGCGTGGTGCATGTCCCTGGCGAGCTTATCTTTGACCTCTGCCAGGGTCGGCCCCTTCGGGTCTGTGATTATGAGCAGTCTCTTGTTTCTCCTCTTGTCGCGAATCACCTGGTAGAGGTCCCAGAGCGAGACGGGAACTTTCTCCACCTTCCAGGGATAGGCCTCGCGCTGTATCTTGTAACGGCTCTCCTGGCCGGCTTTGACGCCCCTCATGAACTCCATCAGCTCGAAGGCGTCCATCTTCTCCTTGGGCGCTATTATGAGCTCCTTGACCTCGAAGGCCTGTGCCGCTCTGCCAATCTTCTCACCGAACTTCCTGCAGGCCTTGTAGTCACCCCAGTAGGGCATCTGGACTATCGTTAGCTTCCTGAAGAGCTTCCTCGCGTCAATCTTGTCTGGAGTGTACTTCCTGTACTCCTCTCCCGGAAGGACGGAGATGTAAGCTTTGTCACCAATTATCTCGACCTGAACGACCTTGTCGGGCCAGCTGAGGTTCACGTCGGCGTTGGTGAGCTCCTTGATTTTGGCCCCGAGAACCCGGTTCACATCTATGCTTGAGAAGTCGTGCTTCCCGCGCCTCTTGGTTTTGACGGCGTAGGTCTCGTTCTCGCCGATGAGGTGTGCAATCTTCTCGGCGCTCTCGGCTATCTTATCGAGGTCGGCCTCGGTCTCGACGAGAACAGGAATCACCCTCTCGACCTCAGGAATCTCAAGGAGCTTTTCAAGGGCATTTTCATCGGCTTCAACTAAAACCAATCCCGTGTAGCCCATCGGTGCAATCCAGACCTCTGCATCGGGGATTGCCTCCCTGATGTAGTTGCCGGCAACGGCCTCCATGTCGCGCTGGGTCTTGACGAGGAACTTCATTCTCTCACCCCTCTGGAGTTGGAAGGGCTTTTAAAAAGGTTCTCGATTTCAAAGCTCCCTGAAAACCCTCTCAAGAACCGGGTCTGGGATTCTATACCCTTCCCCCGTCTTCTCGACGTAGCCGGACTTAACGAGGTTCTCCAGGAGCGCCGAAAAGTTGGAGTCGTTGATGTAGCCGAGCTTCATCGTCACGTAGTCCTTGATGTCCCTCCAGCGGGAATAGCCGAGTGCTACCGCCTTCAGAATCACCCGATAGCGCGGGCTGTACGAGAACAGCCTTGAGAGCTCCCTGCCGACTACCGCCTTAGCTTCCTTCAGAACCTCCGCGATGGCATCATCATGGCTGAGGTTGCGGGTTGTTCTGATGTAGCCGTAGAGGGCAAGCCAGCCGGGTATGCCGTCGAGTTCCCCCACGGCCTTCTTAAGTTCATCGTCTCCCACCGGGACACCTGCTTCCTCAAAGCCCTTCCTGAGGAATTCCTCGCTCAGCTCGGGCGAGAACCTCTTGAGCTCGATGTCGTGGTGGTACCTGCCGAAGAGAGGTGCCTCAGGGTCGTGAAACTTCAGAAAGTCGAAGAGCAGACCAACCTCTGAGCCGGTAAGTACGAAGGTTAGGTTCTCAAGGTTGTCCACGGCATAGGCGATTATGCCGTCGTACCTCGTTGCACCGCCGAACCTGAGGTACTGAGCCTCGTCGAAGGCTATAATCACCCGACCTTTTCTCTCCCCGTATTCGTTGAGGGCCTCGAGCAGTTCCGTGAGCGAGAAACCTTTGGGGGAAACCTCAATCCTCAAGCCCGAAACGGCTATACCGCGAATTCTTGAGAGAAAATCTTTGAGTTCTTCCAAAAGCCTACGTTTCCCCTCCAAAGACGAGACAATCGCCCTTCCTATCGCGTACCTGCTCACGGAGGAATACTCGGAGTACGTCTTCCTCACATCAACCTTCACCGAAGGATAAGGAAGCTCGTTGAGCGCGACGTTGAGGAGCGAGCTCTTGCCAAGCCTCCTGATGCCCAACAGCAGTATAAGCCTTTCCCCGCGCTCAACGGCGTGTTTAATCTCTTTCAGCTCCTCATCTCTGTCAAAGAGTTCCTCCCGTTTGGTCTTTGGATAGGGTGAGAACAGCACAACTTGCACCCCCGCAAGTTACTTGTAGGGGTGCAAGTTAATAAGCCTTTTGGAATGCGTGGGTAAGTTGCCGGAGCGGAACCAGAAAAGAGATTTTTCAGGAGGCCATCAGGCCTCCGGCTCGGCGAGAACCTTAATCTTCCTGACCTCGGCGCGCTTAATCGGGTATATCTTCCTCGCTTCCTTGGCAATCTCCTGGGCAATCTGACCGTTGACGGACTGGAGAACGAAGTCGGCGAAGTTGAGCTCCTCGGCCTTCTTGTAGATGATGTCCTGCATTATCTTCCTTATGGCCCTCTCCTGGCTGGTCTGAATGCGCCTGTAGGCTATAACCATGCCCATAACGCGGAGCTTGTAGCCGTCTTTGGTGGTGATGTTGAAGATTCCGTCAACGCGAGTGGTTCTCCTCCTGACGAGCGAGCGGATGTAGCTCCTCGCGAGGGTGTGGCCCTTGAACTTGGTGTAAGCGTTCTGGCCCTTGACGTCGTAAACCTGGAAGTAGAGCTTGACGTGGCTCTTGGTGAAGTCACCGGTGAGGTCCCTAAGGGTGGTCTCGATAACCCTTCCAACGACCTTCTCCGGCTCGTCGGCCGGGGTGAGGCCAATCTCCTTGCTTCCGAAGAACTCCGGAGCGTAAATCACGAACCAGTCTTTCATCTTCCACTTATCCTTGGTAGCGGCTGCCCTACGCCTTGGGTTACCCCTTGCCATCTTAACACCTCCAATTCACACCTTTTCGGTCATTTCTTCGGCGACCTTGACCGAAAACACCAAATCATCGAGCGCTTTGATGAGGGTCTCAATCTCACCCGAGTATTTAACCTTTGTTATGACGTCTCCATCAACCCATCGGGTTCGCACATTTAAACTTTTCTTTAGCTCCGCCGGCATGGCCTCGTTGTCGACCTCTATCGCCTCCGCTATTGCCCTGGCCTTGAGTTCATCGCCGTAGTGCCACCGTATCTCAACGTTCGCCTCAATCTTCATTTCTCTTCACCTGCTTTGCCAGAGCCTCGTTGAAGTACTTGATGAACTCGTCTATCCTGCCCTTGGGGAACCTTATGCCCGCGGCAATAGCGTGGCCACCGCCCTCCCCACCGAGCTTCTCGGCGACCTCCTTCAGGGCCTCTCCGAGGTGGTAACCCTTCTTGAGCGCTTTCTCAGTTGTCCTTGCTGAGGCCTTAACGAGGTTCTCGTCCTCCTCGCTGTCCGCTATGACGACGACGGGCTTCTCGGGGTTGGCCAGGCCAGCGTTGATGGCCATGTTCGCCACTATGCCCACGAGTGTGTCGCGGATGTTCTTGCCTGCGTAGAAGACGTAGGCGTGCTCGCCTTCCTCGGCCATGCCCCAGTTCTGAATCAGGAACTTCCTCGCCTCTATCTGCTCCCTCTTGTAGTCCTCCAGCATCTTTCTTGCCTTCTTGTAGGCATCTTCATCGCCGAGGCATATCGCCACTCCGAGCGTTCCCGCGTTCAAGCGACCGGTCGCGTTGAGGAGCGTCGCGAACTCCCTCGCCTCGTGCCTGACGTCGCCCTCGGGATAGAGCGGGCTTATCACCACGTCGCCGATGAGCCGGTCTATTGCCTCCTTCGGTGCGGAGTGCTTTATCATGTGGACGAGCAAAGCCTCGTGGAGCTTCCGTTTTTCTTCCTCGCGGAGTTGCCAGTAGTGAACTTCCGGGTCGAAGCCCCTCGCGCGGAGCCACTCTATGGCCTTCCTCTCATCGCCGGTAATCTCCGGTATTTCGGGATTGGTCGCGTAAGCCAACATCTGGTAGAGCGGTCTGCTCTCCCTGCCGAAGAGGCGGAGCTCCTTCCTGACCTCAAGGATTCCGAGCTTCTTGCCGTCCTCAAGGATTTCAAGGTTGAGGCCGTGGAAGGTGCCGTCTATCTCCTGCATATCGCCGACCGCGCCAACGGTCGCTATGTAGGCCAAATCCCTGTTCCTCTCGTTCATCTCCCTGGCAAGAAAGTAGGCGACGCCGGAACCGCTCAAATCGCGGACGCTGTTGGCCCCAAAGGGAACCGGGTTGATGAGAACCTTAGATTCACCCGAAAAGTCGCCCTCCGGCGGGTGATGGTCGGCAACGACGACGGTCGCAAAGTCGAGCTTTTTCTGAATCAGCTCGATTGAACCGCTTCCGAGGTCGCTGAAGACGTATATCTCCCTGTTCTCCCGCGCGAACTCGTCGATGAGCTCTTCACTGACCTGCTTGACGATGCTGAGCTGAAAACTTCCGCCTTCCCTTGCCACCGCTTTAGCCAGAATAGCGCCGGCGGTAATCCCGTCCGCGTCGCGGTGCGAGATTAGCCTTATGGTGTGACCTAACTCGATGTGCATCTTAATAAGCTCGACTCCCTCGCGAACCCTCTCCAGAAAGGCTTCCCTGTCCACGGGGCATCACCAAGGAAGAAGAAGGAGAGGGTCAGCGGACGAGGAGCTTTGCCTGCTCCGGGTCGTAGCGCCACTTCTCTGGGAGCTTTCCAGTTCTCCTGTAGTACTTAACGAGCCTCCTAATCTTGCTCTCGATGAGCTGAAGGCCGCGCCTTGAGTGCTTGTCCTTCGGGTGCTGTTCGAGGTGCTTCCTGAGGTTGACCGCGCGCCTGATGAGGAACATCAAGTCCTCGGGAATCTCTGGGGCAAGGCCGTTCTCCTCGAGAATCTTGGTTATCTTCTTGCCAGTGACGAGCTTGACGCTTGGGATGCCGTACTGGTCACGGAGAATCGTTCCTATCATGGCGGTGCTGTAGCCCTCTTTCCTGAGCTTAACGACGAGAGCCTCGACCTCCTCGGCGGTGTACTCCACCCAGGTCGGCGGAGCAGTCCTTGGGGGCCTCTTTGAGCCTGATTTACCTCTCTTTCTCGCATGTATTCTTGCCATACAACCACCTCCCGGTGACGGCCAGCTCCCGCCAGCCGCCCCTTCGCGTTGGGAATTGGGGAGGGATTTAAAAAGGTTTGCCCCGCTTGACTTCAGGTTCTTGGAAATTCACAGCCCGCAGAGAGAAATCATCCAGCGTATTTCCCCATATTTTGTGTTTTGGAGAATCAGACAACAAACAAAACATTGCTGACTTGATGAATTCACACAAGAAATCTGGTAGCGGGGGGAGGATTTGAACCTCCGACCTCCGGGTTATGAGCCCGGCGGGCACTCCTAGCTGCCCCACCCCGCTGCTCGACCCGTTAGTTACTCATCCTGAGAGACTTTATAAATCTTTCGGAGCGGGCTTTATATTCTTCAAGGCCGTTCTCAGTTCGGTGGTGTCATGTACCTGACGAAGGAAGAGGAACTGATTTTGGCCGGTGAGTACGGCTACGCCCTCCAGAAGGCGATGGAAATCCTCGTTGCGCTCGGCGACATCTACGGGGCGGAACGGTTGATTCCCATAAAGAGCGCCCAGATTGCCGGTGTTTCCTACAAAAACCTCGGCGAGGCCGGCATTGAGTTCCTGAGGGACTTCGTAGAGGCGGGGGCGAAGGTCAGCGTCTACACGACCCTCAACCCGGCGGGAATAGGCGACGACGAGTTCATGGAGAAGCAGAGGGAGGTTTTGGAGCTCTACCGCGCGATGGGGATAGAGGCGACCTCTACTTGTACCCCCTACTACGGGGCGAACCTTCCGAAGTTCGGTGACCACTTGGCTTGGAGCGAGAGCTCGGCGGTTTCCTTCGCAAACTCGATAATAGGTGCCAGAACCAACCGCGAGGGCGGACCGTCAAGCTTGGCCTCCGCCATAGTCGGCAAAACGCCGGAATACGGACTTCATCTAGACGAAAACAGGAAGGCTACCTTGAAGGTGAAGGTAGAAGCTAAAGTCAAAACGTTCGTTGACTACTCAGCCCTCGGCTACCACCTTGGAAAGGCCCTCGGAAACGACGTGCCCTACATAACCGGCCTGAAACCGGAGAGCCTGGACTACCTCAAGGAGCTCGGCGCCTCGATGGCGGCGACGGGCTCGATAGCGCTCTACCACGTTGAAGGAGAAACGCCCGAATACAAAACCGCGATTTCCGACGATATAGAGACGGTAACGGTTGAGGAAGCTGACCTGAGGGCCGTCAGGGAGAGCTTCTCCGACGATTGGAGTGAGATAGAGGTGATTCTCATCGGCTGTCCGCATGCTTCCCTCATGGAAATCAAGGAGGTAGCCGAACTTCTGAGAATGCGCGGAAGGCCCCTAAAGATACCGCTCTTCATAACCGCGAGCAGGGCCGTTAAGGCTTTGGCGGATTCGCTCGGCTACACCGAAACGATAGAGCGCTACAACGGGCGGATTATAGCGGATTCGTGCTTCGTCGTGTCGCCGATTAAGGGCTGGTACGGGGGCATAGCCACCAACAGTGGAAAGAGTGCCTTCTACTTCCGCTCATTCGGCTTTAGCGTAAGGCTTGACGACGCCGAGAGGCTCATAAAGGAGGCACCGTGAGGTGATAGAATGAAGCTGAAGGGAAGGAAGGTCGTCGGCGGGAAGGCTGAAGGCGAGCTGATAGTGTCAAAAAAACCGCTCTCGTTCCTCGGCGGGGTTGACCCCGAGACTGGAATCGTCACCGACGCGGAGAGCGACATACGGGGCCAGAGCATAGCGGACAAAATCCTTGCCTTCCCGCGCGGGAAGGGCTCAACCGTCGGCTCCTACGTAATCTACGCCCTCAAAAAGAACGGAAAGGCGCCGAAGGCAATAATCGTCGGCGAGGCCGAGACGATAGTGGCGACGGGTGCGATAATAGCCGGCATTCCAATGGTTCAGGGGGTAGACGTGTCCAAGCTGAAGAGCGGGGCGAGGGTCAGGGTTGACGCCGACTCGGGTGAGGTTGAGGTCGAGGAGTAACTTTTTAACCCTCCCCCCAATTTTAATCCTGGAGGTAAAAGATGCCGAGGGGAATCTACGAGTGCCTTAACTGTGGCTACCGAGAGGAGAGGGATTCCACCGAGCCCCTTCTTGAGCGCTCGTGCCCCCGTTGCGGGGGTGACATGATTCTAGTGGGCTACGCGGGGGAGGATACCGAAAGACCACATAGCACATCGCCGGAATCCGTCTCCACCCCTGAGATTCACGTTGCAGAAACTCCGGGTCTCCCGCCAGAGGTTGAGGTTAAACTAAGGACGTTTTACAACCTCCGCTTTGCGAGCTTTGACGGAAGAGTCTTCGTTTTCGAGGTTGAGGATATCCTTGAGCCAAACTTCGAGAAAGTTCTGAGCGAGATGGAGAAGCTCGGCTACTGGGTCGCGCTGAAGAAGCGCGAGGGTAAAATTCTCCTCTTCGTGTTCCCAGCGGGGGAAGTTAAGCCGGACAATAAGTGGCTACCCTGGGTTTTCCTGCTCGCGACCATAGCGACGACGTTCTTCGCTGGTTACATGCTGGCCCTCAACTACATTTCAGCCCTCGATTATTACGGACTTCCCGGGATGAGGGACCCCTATCTCATAGCACTCTCATTCTCGGTTAGCGTCATGGCAATTCTCGGCACCCATGAACTCGGCCACAAGATAGCCGCTGCTTACCACGGCGTCCGCGCAACGATGCCCTACTTCATTCCATTCCCATTCAGCTTCATAGGAACCCTCGGCGCGGTGATAAGAGTCAAGTCTCCCCTTCCCACGAGAGACGCGGCGATAGACCTTGGCGTTAGCGGACCAATAGCAGGCTTCTTGGTTGCTATTCCCGTCACCGCCATAGGATTAAAGCTGTCCATTGTAGTCCCCCAGAGCATGGTCCCCCACACGAGCGGAGGTGTTTACTTCGGCACGAACCTGCTCTTTGAACTTTTGACAAAGGCCGTACTTCACATCCCAGACAATTACGTGATATTTCTCCACCCGATTGCGATGGCCGGCTGGGTCGGACTGCTCGTCACGTTCCTTAACCTGATTCCCGTTGCCCAGCTCGACGGGGGTCATGTGTTGAGGGCGTTCATCAGCGAGAGGGCTCACAGAATAGTGACATACGTCACTGCCTTTGTCCTCATTGGAATGAGTTACCTGTGGAGTGGCTGGTTCATCTGGGGGTTGCTGGTTCTGCTTATAGGGGCCGCAGGTAATCCCGGAGCACTCGATGAGGTATCCCCGATATCAAAGAAGAGGATAGCCCTCGCGATACTGGCAGCCCTCATATTCATCCTCACCGCAACACCGAGGCCGATATGGACTACTTAGATTTGCCCGCCTCTTTAAGTATCTGTTCGATGTCGTAGTAGATGCTGTCCCTTGAAACGCCGAAGACCCTTGCGAGCTCGGAGATGTTGAGAACCCGGGGATTGTAATTGAAGGCCTCAAGTACCATCGCTATCAGCTTTCGCCTCTCCTTGAGGGTGTACTCCGCGGTGGGTTTCTTCCGTTCAAAGACGTTGTAAACGACTACCCCAACGGCGTACGTTCTCCTCGTCACCGGTGTGGTATACGTCTTAACTTCAAAGTCAACTATTTTGGCGCGGTCTGGGATTATCGTGTTGAGCTTTTCGAGTGTTTTGTTGATGGCATCCTCTTTGTTTTTGCCGGAGGAGAACTCGGCACGCACAACTTTGTACGCTGTTAGGGACTTATCAACGGCTAGAACAACCCCAAGGTTCATGAAGGCTCCAAAGCTCAGCAATATCTTTGCAGAATTTACAAAACCCGGGAGGGCACATAGGATATTTTCTGATTTTTTGTTGATTTCTTCAATGCAATCCTCAATGCTTGATGATTCACAGTGAAAGCTTAGTAGCATGAGCCAACACCTCTTGGAGGTCTTACAATATTGGGCATGTTTCTCCTCAGTATTGGGTAGAAAGATATATAAGCCTTTTTAGTCGAGTTTAGGTTGAAGTAACTCTCTGGAGGTGATTTGCCATGATGAGAAAGGCCCAGGGTGCAATTGAGTACCTGTTCATGATTGCCGCGGCGCTAGTGATAATCCTGATAGTTGTTAGGCAGCTCAGGGGCAAGGGAAGCAGCGCCAGCAACACCGCAAACAAGGCCGAGAAGCTTGCAAGTGAGCAGCTCAGTAGCATGATGGCAAGCGGGTGATTAGGGTTCAGTTTGTTTGGATGTTTAACATTCTTTACTTTAAAAATATTTCAACAAATTCTTGGAGGCAACAGTGTGCGGAGAGGTCAATCTGCAATAGAGTACCTGTTGATGATAGCGTTGGCGTTGGTTATAGCCGCCATAGTTATAACACAGCTCATAGGTGTTAAGGGGTACGCCAAAGAGGGGGGCAAGCTCACAGCCAGAGGAGAAAGTCAAATATCAAGTGAACTCAGTAGTATGATTTCGTCCTCAGGTTAATGTGTTCTGAGATTTACAAGTTGAATGCGCACTGGTCCCTTTGTTTTTAGTGTGTGCTCCTCGGTGAGAACCTCAATAGTATTGGATGATACCCTCAGCAGAATGTTTTTGGTAATTAAAATATACACTACTGAGTAATTGTGGGTGTTGAATAGTAAAGTCAAATTCTTGGATACAATAGGGGAAGAAAAGTTGAACAAAAACGTAGCATTGGGAGTTATTGGCTGTATATATATGCCACTGTTTATCGAATTAACTATACTCTCAATTCTGTAGCCGTTGCAACTCTGAATCAACGTATATCTCAATCTAGCAGAATCCCAGAGGAGTTCAGCGGAGCATCCACAAGACGTGGAGTTCCCAATGCCATGCCAGAAGGTACCCACTTCACTATTGTTCACGAAGAGAATGAACTTACCGTAATCTGTAGATATTTTTACTGGGTTATTCACCAGGGCGTTCTTCAAACTTAACAAATCCATCCGCTCTCCATCAGAGAATGATTTCGAGAATATTACACCCCCATGAGTAAAACTGTAGTTTTTAATTATAGAATATGCCATACGCAACTTTAAGCTACGCTTCATAATCTCATATGCCCATGTATCATACAAAACATACGAAACATTATGGGCTAGAGAGTAATTAAGCAGAAAATCTGGGGGCAATCCCGATAGGTATCCTATCCCAAAGGTATCCAGCGTAAACGGAACCACTGTTAAATTCAGGTAATATGCGTCCATTGGATTTATGGAGAGATACACCCCATTAAATCCACCGTTATGCACAAGGTAGGCAGATAAACTATCTCTAAGCTCCTTTGTGTGAACTCCCCAAATGAAATCTAACTTATTTTTAGGGTACCATGTTATCATACCTCCCGTAGCTAAGCCCAATATCAATAGCGTGACCAAAATGTAGGAAGCTAAGGTTTTAGTACTAATCCTTGCAGTCAGCAACAGGTAAAGACCCATTAAGTAGACTAATAATATCAGGGGATAGATAAAACGAACTCCTGGAATAATAGGGAAAATGAAAAGGTACATTACTATATTCATAAAAAGTAAAGACTTCAATTTGTCCAATTTTAGCACAACCAAACCTCTCGAAAATAGGATTAAACTCCAAAAAACTAATATTATAGTGGGCAACCAGAACACTAGTAAATCTGGGCTGTTCCCGTAGAGTCCATTTAAAAATTTATGGATAACATTAAAAAAGTTCACAAAGGGTATGTACCTACTCCCCTGAGTAAGATATGTTTGAGATAAGTATTTTTTTCTGGCGACATAGAGACCTAGAGGGAATTCTATTATAAATTTTCCAAGCAGCACGGGAACACCCAGTCTGAGCATTAATCTCCAATTCTTGAATACCGACGATATTACGCTTGTAAGAGACTTTACATAGCTAATATTGTAGATATATACGATAAATAACAACCAAAGTAGGATAAAAACAGAAACAATGTACTTATGATCCACTAATGTTATGGAATGAATCCCAGGGACTATTAGAAGCTCCTTAAGGAAATTGTCTGGTGAAAACGAAGTGACAGTGATAACGATTATCGACCAGAATATATATGTTGCTATTAGCGCCACGAGGGACTTTACCGACAGCAAAACATCAATAGCTGATATAACTTTCTGTTTTGCATCACGAACCTCAGATAGCAGAATCGTTAGATACAATGCAACAAGGTAAGGAATCAAAGTAAACTTCACTGTAGTTCCGAGAGCAGCTATGAAAAGAGAGATATAACCCCACCTCAGAGAACTCTGCTTAAGATATTTGACGAAATAATAAAGGGATAGAAGTGTAAACAACTCTATTAGGGTCTCCTGGTATGCCCAAGAGTTCATATAGACTAAAAGAGGGTCTAAGGCCAATAGCAAGGAGAACAATACCCCCAGTGTTTCACTGAGAAGCTCTCGTCCTACTAAGTAAGCAACAAGGATGGAGACATAACCTATGCACACTGAGAACAGTCTGCCTATTACATATGAGTCACCAAAAATCCGCAACCAAAGAGCGAGGGCATAATAGTAAAGTGGTGGATGAACCGCGTAGATATCACGGTAAGGAAGATATCCATGGTTTATCAATCTTGCAATTAAAAGATAAGTCCCCTCGTCATAGTCAGTATATGCGTTCATTAATTTAATGTTGACAAGTCTGGTTATAATGTACAAGATTGAAATTAGAACAAACGCTACGAACAAGGAGAGGCGATTACCTTTCAAATCGAACCTCCGTAACCGCATACCATGGCACCCCACGCAGTTCTATTAGATACAAGGTCCCGGGATTGAAAGTATAATTAATCGCATAAATTCCACTTCTGTTAAACTCACCAACTAAAGACCCGTTTATTCGGACTTTAACAGTTTTGCTTGAGGGTAAGTAAAGTCCAAGATATAAGCCAGTATAATGCCTAGTAGGAACAATAGAGATGACTGAAATATTGTTGACGATAAGGGAGTAATTCCCCTTTTCGAATAATGTAGTGTATATTACAACAGGATGCTTTAGAAGAAAGCCATAAGATAAATATTTCCAATCTCTCATGTTTGAAAGGTCAAGAGAAGATGAATTAAGTATGTAATATTCATAAACCGCCCGAGGCACATTGGGCGTGTTTACGTAAGTTGCGTTAAAGACCCAGACGTTGTCTTTAAAGAAGAGTAGTTTGTGGTGATTGAGCAGAACCCAGGGGTTGAACTTTTGGGTGCCTAGTACCATGTCCCCACAACCCCGTGAGTCAACGTAAATAATAGCACTGGATGAATTCTTTGGCATAAGGTAGGGAGTTTTGAACGAAGTCACGTACTTCCGTTTAGTTAAGTAAAGAATTAACCATGCGCTAGAGTCGGGATAGGACGGAGTAAATACCTCACTAACATTAAGGCTATCTATATAATGAAAAGCGCTTAGAACTGTTCCATCTATACAGCTGGCCTTCTCAAATGAGACGTTCCAAGCATTAACATAAAAAGCAGAGGGTAATAGGAGAAGTGCAAAGGTCACTCCCACCAAATGTTTGTGGTGGAACCTACCCAAGAGGTGACTCAGAATAAAATAGAAGCCGGCGCCTTCTATGATTGGCAGTACCGGTGTTAAAAGTACATATATCCTCTCAGTACTCCATATTCCCGAATAGTAGGGGATGGGAATGTGGAGAATAATCTTGTTGATAGCTAAGAAATATATGTAGGCTACAAAAGCAAGGAGCGCCAGTGAATACTCATTTTTTCTCCATATCAAAATATAGATGATTCCAATGACAAAAAATATTCCTAGGACAAACTGGCCGTTTTCAAAAAATGTTTGCTTTGTAATCCAGAACAGCCAGTTGAAATTGTCCTTAAAAGCGTATGCAGGAACGTTAAATCGGGCAATATTTGATACTGGCGATAAGCGGATTGGATATTCAATTAAATAATACACTAAAACACTGCCAAATGCCTGACTTACGAGAAGAAAAAGCCTGTGGATATGGCGGTTCCATGAACGTCTTTCCCTCAGGAGAATTCCTAGAGGAATTAAAAATGCAACATATGCCTCTAACGCCAAGTACTCGTAGGGATGTATCACCAGGGTAGTAAACGCTAAAAGAAGCGAAAGAGTGAAGGTCCTCAGAGAGGGATTATTCACCATGAGAACAATGACGACCATAGATGCGAGAACCATGTAATAGTCCAAGAACTCCTGAAGGAGAGAGTAGTTTAGGTAGTAGTAGTAGAGATACGAAAGAGGAGCAATTATTGAGGCTATCACTGCAAGTTTAGTGTTCCTGAAGATTACATTAGCTTGCCGCAAACGTCCCAAGGGGTATAAGAATCCATGTGAAAACCTTAAGCGCCAACATCGCATTTGGCACATTTGACCCAGACGCAAGAGAAAGAAAAGCAACAATTGAGTGATAGCCAGCGGGATAATGCAAAATTCCCTTGAATCCTGGGGGATAGTGTTTTATGAACACAGTATCCTCTTTTATAATTTCAAATGCTTTGTACGCATGAAATATTGCATCATGCCCAACAGCTCCGGGATACGCAGGTATGTTAAAAAAGGGGAGTTTTGGAAGAAGGGATAAGGATACCCCTAGTAGCATACCATACACAGACGACTTTGGGGGTTTTTGATAAAGGTAATAATCATCTGTAAGACTCAATAGGACAACAATTAAAGCCACAAACCAATAACCAGCTGAAAGAGGCCATCTGAGCCAGCTTAAGGCATGAATCAAAAGTACAATTGTCGTGAAGCCAACAGCAGGCGCTATTGAGATACTAGTTAAGAAGTCAACATCTATCCTGACTGCTCTTAGCAGCAGATACCCGAGATACCAAATTAAAAGCACTGCCCCGTAAACAGTTACACGGGAGATAATAACAACCACCAACCCAATCAGCAGGTAACCCAACAGCTTCCTCTGCACATCCCCTCCCCCGGGTCCCACTCGATAACCAACCCGGAAAAGGTAAAAAAGGTTTATAACCTTCATGGCAATATACGCCTGAGTAAAAGTGTTAGTGTATGGTGATTCCCATGCCCTTCCTATCCTTCGGCTCCAAAAAGAAGAAAGTTAAGGAGATGCTTGAATCGGGACAGTTTGAGCTACTCGTTCAGGAGGCCATTAAGGACAAGAAAATTATGAGTGCAATAGTGGAACTCCTCGACGACGAAAACCCCGGAATAGTGGGCGATGCTCTCTTAGCCCTGACCCAGGTATTGGAGACTGACAAGGGCATTCTCTCAAAGTACCTCGATGAGAACAACTTCAAGAAGCTCATGAACTTAATCCACCACAGGAATCCCTACATCAGAGAAAACGCCATGGTACTCGCCTACGACATCATCAAAACCTATCCCGAACTGGCCCGAAAGTACCGCTCCTGGATAGTTGAAGAGATAAAGCGCGGTCTCCGTGAGGGCAAAAGGGACGAGAAGGGCTTTCTGCTGGTCGTCATAGGAGAACTCGGGCTCAGCGAGCTCAAACCCCTTGTGGAAGAATTCACCAGCGTGGAAGACAAGGTTGTCCTCCCCTTCGAGGGCAAAAAATGGGTCCCCCTCGGGGAGATAGCCAAGGAGACCCTC
This sequence comes from Thermococcus prieurii, assembly GCF_054657655.1. Classification (NCBI taxonomy): domain Archaea; kingdom Methanobacteriati; phylum Methanobacteriota; class Thermococci; order Thermococcales; family Thermococcaceae; genus Thermococcus; species Thermococcus prieurii. The sequence goes on from NZ_BAAHYH010000002.1 coordinate 458,964, forward strand.
GAAAAGCTCTGAGGTGAGTCCATGCCAAACATCCTCCTCTTTCTGGTTCTCCTTTTCCTTCTCGCGCTCGTTGGGTGGGCAATCTTAGCCCTCACCATAGCGATTCTCAAGTGGCTCGCGGTGAACGCGATTACCGGCCTCATCATAATCGGCGTCCTGAACTTCCTTGGGGTCACGCATGTCCCAATAAACTGGCTGACACTGCTAATCCTGGCCGTTGGAGGAGTCATCGGCGCGTTTATACTCATAATCCTATCCCTCTTCTAGGCCAACTTTTATAAGTGGCCCCTTTTAACCGGGAACGGGAAGAGAAGGGGTGATGCTCATGTCTCACAAGTCAGCGGAAATGTACGAGCTCAAGAAGAAGGTTGAAGAACTCAAGAGCTATCGAGGTCGAGCGACCGAACTCGTCAGTCTTTACATTCCAGCCGGCTACGACATAAACAAGGTCATGCAGCAGCTTCGCGAGGAGTACGGAACGGCCCAGAACATCAAGAGCAAGTCCACTCGAAAGAACGTGTTAGGAGCGCTTGAAAGGGCGATGCAACACCTCAAGCTCTACCGCAAGACCCCGGAGAACGGCCTCGCTCTCTTCGTCGGCAACGTCAGCGAGCAGGAGGGAGTCAGCGACATAAGACTCTGGGCCATTGTTCCGCCCGAGCCCCTCAAGGTCCGCCTCTACCGCTGTGACCAGACCTTCGTTACCGAACCGCTTGAGGAGATGCTCCGCGTTAAAGATGCGTACGGCCTCATAACCGTCGAGAAGAACGAGGCCACCATCGGACTCCTCAGGGGCAAGAGGATTGAGGTTATAGATGAGCTCACCTCGAACGTCCCTGGAAAGACGAGGGCCGGTGGTCAGTCGGCGAGGCGTTACGAGAGGATTCGCGAGCAAGAAACGCACGAGTTCATGAAGCGCATCGGCGAGCACGCCAATCAGGCGTTCCTTCCGCTCCTCGAGAAAGGTGAGCTGAGGGGAATCATCATCGGCGGTCCTGGGCCGACCAAGGAGGAGTTCGTTGAAGGTGACTACCTCCACCACGAGCTCAAGAAGAAGATTATCGGCGTCGTTGACATAAGCTACCACGGCGAGTACGGCCTAAGGGAGCTCGTTGAGAAGGCCAGCGATATACTCAGGGACCACGAGGCGGTGAAGGAGAGAAAGCTTATACAGGACTTCTTCAGGCACCTCGTCAAGGACACGGGAATGATAACCTACGGTGAGAAGGAGGTTCGCCAGGCCCTTGAGCTCGGCGCCGTTGATACGCTCCTCATCAGTGAGGGCTACGACAAGGTCCGCGTCAAGGCCAAGTGCAACAACTGCGGCTGGAGCGAAGAGAAGACGATGAGCGAGCAGGAGTTCCACGTCTACAAGAAAAAGCTGACCCACTGTCCAAAGTGCGGCAGTCAGAACATAACCTTCGAGAAGTGGGACGTCGCGGAGGAGCTCATCAAGATGGCCGAGGAAGCCGGCTCGAACGTGGAGATAATTTCCCTCGACACCGAGGAGGGCCAGCAGTTCTACAAGGCTTTCGGCGGACTCGGCGCGTTCCTGAGGTACAAGATTCATTGAACTACTTGCGGGCTTCTTTTTTACACCTTCATTATATATTGTTGTTTGTCCTGTTTGTCTCAGTAACATTTAAGTATCGGTACCGATACTTAGTATCGGGGGCGATACCTATGCTGTTTGACCCGAGGCCCAAGAGCAGGAGGGAGGAAATTTTTGACAGGGAGAAGGAGCTAAACTCTCTGCTTAAGGGAATGAAAGAGTATCCAATAACGGTTCTCATCGGAATCCGGAGGGTGGGAAAAAGCTCTCTCCTGAGGGTGACTCTTAATGAATTTGATGGTCTTGGCCTTTACCTCGATGCGAGGAGACTCTATGCATCCGGCGGAGGGACAATAAGTTCCGCCGTTCTTGTGGACGAGATTAGAAAGATACTCCTTGGAAAGGGCAGGTTTGGCTTTCTGAGCGGGATAAGGCTTGAGAGCGTTAATCTGGCCGGGATAAAAATCAAACCAAAGGAGACTACCATAATAGACATCTTTGAACTCCTGAACGGCCTCGGGGAGAGGTTCGGGAGGGTCGTCTTGGCTTTCGATGAAGCTCAGTACCTTCGATTCTATGGGCCGAGGGGCGGAAAAGACCTTTTGGCGGGAATGGCCTATGCTTACGACTCCCTGCCAAACCTTGGCTTTGTGTTCACCGGCTCGGAGGTCGGCCTCCTCCACGATTTCATAGGCATCGACGATTACTCAAGTCCACTATTCGGCAGGGTCTATGAGGAGGTTGAAGTTAAGCCATTCCCGAGGGAGCTCTCGGAGGCATTCCTGCGGGCGGGATTTGAGGAAGTCGGATTGAAAGTTCCGGAGGGGGAGATAAAGAGAGCTGTCGATGAGCTCGACGGCATCCCGGGTTGGCTCGTGGAGTTTGGGTTTAACTACTGGAAGGGTGGAAGTTTTGAGAGGGCCATGGAGAGAACTGTCGAGAGGGCCCGGGCAATGATACGGGAGGAGCTACTTGAACTCGAAAAGCGCTCTCCAAGGTACTCCCTAATTCTAAGGGCGATAGCAATGGGTCTCTCACGCTGGAGGGAGGTTAAGGACTACGTGGAAGCGAAGAGCGGGCCAGTGACGAACGCGAGACTATCTGCGCTCCTGAAGAACCTTGAGAAGATGGGCTGGGTAATGAAAGAAAACGGGGAGTACAGGATAATAGACCCCCTCGTGGAAAAAATATTGAAGGGCTAATCACATCTTCTCCGGCGCCTCTATGCCGAGCAACTCCAGCCCGTTCCTTAACACCTGCTTGACAGCCAGAACGAGGAGCAGGCGCTCTTCTTTTACGCCTTCCTCAGCTTTAAGCACCGGGTGGTCCATGTAGAACTTGTTGAAGAGTGAAGCCAGCTCGTTGAGATAAGCCGGAATCAGGTGAGGCTTGATGTCCCTGCCTGCGCTCTCTATTACCTCCGGGAACTTGGCGAGGAGCTTTATGAGTTCCTTTTCGCGGAGGGTGAGCTTCGAGAAGTCAGCCTTTTCAAGCAGAGCTTTCCAGTCGGTCTCGACTCCGCTTTCCCTGGCTTTCCTCAGGATTGAGGCACAGCGGGCGTGGGCGTACTGTATGTACGGCGCGCTCTCCCCCTCGAAGTTGAGCACGTCGTCCCAGCGGAAGGTTATGACCTTGTCAGGACTGTACTTGACGAGGTTGAAGCGAACCGCGCCAACTCCGACCGCTTCGGCTATTTCCCCCTTCTCCTCATCGCTCAGGTTCGGATTCTTCTGCTCAACCAGCTCCCTCGCCCTCTGAACGGCCTCGTTGAGAACCTCGTCAACGGTGAAGCCGACCCAGGTTCCCTTCCTGCCCGAGAACTTACCCTCAGGCCTGACAACGTGCTCGTAAGCCAGGTGGTGGAAGTTCTTCGCCGAATCTTCGAAGCCGAGAAGCTGGAGAGCATATTTAATCGCCATCTGGGGGTGCCTCTGTTCCGCTCCGATGACGTTTATCACGATGTCCCCCCTGCCGAACCTGCCGGGCATCTCCTCTCCGTCCGGAGCCGTCGTCCAGGTCTCGTGGCTCTCCCTCTTGTCCCAGAGCTTGTAGAGCATGTCAGCCTTCACTTTGCCGAACTTCCAGAGGTGATAAGCTATGTCCTTGCCGGTGTAGGTTGCGGTTCCGTCGCTTCTCTTGAGAACGAGGAAGGGGTTCTTCATGTCAGGGAAGAGCTTCCTCAAATCCATGACGAACGCTCCCTTGTACTTGCCCTCCTTCCCCCAGAAGAAGTTCTCGTTGGATTCGATGAGCCTGTAGGCCTCCTCAAAGATTCCGCTCCGCATTATGTCGCTCTCCCAGCTGAGCAAATCGTAGGCGATGCCCATGCGGTAAGTGGTGAGCATTTGCGCCTTAACGACGCGCTCCGCCAGCTTCCTTCCGATTTCGGCTATCTCGTTGTTTCCTTCCTCGAGTTTCTTCATGAGCTCGCGAACCTCTTTATCCACCTCCGGGTTCTCCTCGATGCGCTTGTTGACCTCGACGTAGAGCAGGCCCATGACGTGGTCTATGAAGTCCTCCTTCAGGCCCTTCCCCCTTAGCTCGGCCTCAATCCGCTCGAACTCCTCTTTCATATTGAGGTAGCCCCAGAGAACCTGCGCGAACTGCACTCCAAGGTCGTCGATGTAGTTCTGAACTTCAACCTTGTAGCCGAGCCTGCGCATAATCCTCGCCATCGTGTCACCCAAAACCGCGTTCCTCGCGTGCCCCATGTGGAGCGGTTTGGTCGGATTGACCGAGGTGTGCTCGACGATGACCTTTTTGCCCCTCCCAATTTCGCTCTCACCGTAGGCGCTTCCCTTCTCAAGGATTTCCCTAACCAGCTCGCGCCCGAAGTAGGAGTAGTCAACGTAGAAGTTGATGTAGCCGTTAACTGCCTTAACCTCGACTATGCCCTCGGGCTTCTCGATGCGCTCGACGAGCTCCTCCGCTATGAGCTTCGGAGCCTTCCTGAAAACCCTGGCGAGCTGAAACGCTATGGCAGTTCCGAAGTCACCGAGCTCAAGGCTTGGCGTGTCGTCGAAGGTTATCTCGCCGTCCCACTCCTTTCCGGCCTCGGTGAGCCTCTCGTCGAGTGCCTTCTTTAGAGAAAGCCTCGCCCTCTCCTGTATCTCCTTATAGACCATCTTCACCACCGCCGGCACTACTACCTAACCTTTAAAAAGTTCTCCCGCGAGTTTACAACGGGGATAGGTATGAAGCACCACGTCGGTGAGCACAAGGCCAAGAAGGGCCTCATAAGGATTGAGTTCGACGAGGAGAACGGGATTGCTGAGCACGTCAGGATTACGGGGGACTTCTTCGTTCACCCTGAGGAAACCGTCCACGAGCTCGAGAAGAAGCTCGAAGGACACCGCCTTGACGAGCTCGAGCACCTGATTGACGAGTTCTTCGCGATGCGCCTCGATGTCGAGATGCCCTACGTGAACGTCGAGGACTTCAAGATTGCCCTCAAGAAAGCCCTCGAAGGGTGACGGTAGTGCGGGTCAAACGAACCTTTTTACTTCTCCTGGCAACGTTCTTCGTGGGGACATTTCTCGGCATGGCTTACGCTTACCTTCAGCCCGAGCGTGCAGGGGAGTACGTGATGAAACTCGCCAAGGAGATAGGGAGGCTATCAGATAACCCATTTAATAACTTCCTGATGATTTTCACACACAACGCGGGAGTTTCGCTCCTCGTTCTCGTCTCGGGTCTCTTCTTCGGACTCGGACCCTGGGTGATGATACTCTTCAACGGCCTGGTTGTTGGAATCGTGGCAGGTTTCCTTGTCGAGGTGGGCACACCGGCAACCAAGGTCATACTGGGACTCGTCCCCCACGGCGTCGTAGAGATTCCGGCCTTCGTCTTAGCAGGAACCGCGGGAATAGTCTGGTACAGGAGCATTCGTGAGGCTGAAAAACCTGCGAGGGGCTTTAAAGATGGAATGAAAAGAGCCCTAAAGCTCTACGCGGTGACGGTTGGGATGCTCCTAATTGCGGCCTTCATCGAGGCGTACGTAACCCCCAAGGTTGCCGGTCTCTGAAACCTCGAAGGTTCCGCTCTCCTCATAGGTTTCTATTTCCCTCATTATCGCGTCCATCGGGTTCTCCAGGCCGGCAACAACGCTCCTTATGTAGTTCCTGTAACTTCCGTTGGCCTCTATCATCCTTTCCGCGACCTCGGCAACCTCTGCCGGATCAGTTGAGTGGAACTTGACGCCGAGCTCCACGAGCCATCTCGTGACCGCGAGGAGCCTTCCGGGGTAGGTCGAGATTGTCGGCGTTCCGAGGGCTATCGCCTCCCTGTTCATAGTTCCGCCGGCACCTATCATGAGCCTCGCGTAGTAGAGCAGGCTAAGGCTGTCAACGGGCTTCTCGGGCATTATCACGTTGTCAAAGCGCTCAAAACGCCTCCTCTGCTCCTCCGTCCTCGGGAAGAGAACGATGGGCATCTCGGGCAGGAGTGGAATAACGTCTTCGAGGACGCTCTTCTCGGGCCCGTTGAAGTAGTTGGCCTTGACGGGCTCGGTGCGCATGACGATGTAGTCGTTCCTCTTCAGCCCGAGCTCCCTGAGGACCTTTCTGTCGGGCCTGAAGCCGTAGAGATGAGCGAGCTCGGAGAAGCCGTTTACGGGCTTCATGCCGTTGGGGTCGGCGCCGCACTTGAGGAGCTCGTAGGCGTCTATCGCCTTCGGAAAGAGGAGGAGCTTCGTGAAGGGGAGTATGAGCTTGTTTTGAGCCACAGCGGTCTCATTGTCGACGAAGCCTATACTCGGAATCCCGAGGCCGAAGGCAACGCGCGGTGCCTCGACCGAGTGCTTGTAAACCGCCAAATCCGGCTTCTCCTCGATTATCAGCCGGCTAAGCTTGTAAACCCTCTCGGCGCTCGCGATGAGCTTGCCCTCAAGGGTGGAACCCCCGTGCTTTCCGACCACGTAGTAGTCGAAGCCGAACATGTCGAGGATTCCGGTAAGACCATCAAACTCCCTCGTCGTGATTAGAACCTCGTGGCCAGTCTTCTCCAGTTCCCTGACGAGGCCCTTGAAAAAGTGAACGTGAGGCGCGTTCGTGATGTCAATCCACACCTTCATTCTACCACCCGCCAAGGAGTGAACGGCTTTGTCCAATATAAGGCTTTCCAAAAAACGGTTGCAGAAGCGTTTTTTTGAACGTTTCAGATGGCCCCTTTCAATGAAAAACGCTTTCTAACGCTTTCCTTCCGTAACCGGGGTTCTCCCAGGGTCACCGAAAGCAGGTTTCATGAACAGAGATGTCCAGTATAGTAGGACAAAGTGAGGACACCCCAAAACGATTCCAACGCTTTCAAAATCGTTACCTCAAAAAGGCTTTTATCCGGCCGTTCCAACCCGCTCCGGTGGAAGTGATGGACGGGATAAGGGAGATAGCGGTCATAGGTCTCGGCTACATAGGCCTCCCAACGGCGATAATGTTCGCGAACGCCGGTTTTAAGGTCACCGGTTATGAAATAAGGGAAGAAGTAGTCGAGAAGATAAACTCTGGGAAAGCCCACATCGTTGAGCCCGAGATAGACGAGTTGCTCAGAAAGGCCGTTGAAAGCGGCAACCTCAGGGCAACCTCGGACCCGGAGGAAATACGGGGGAAGGACGCCTACATAATCTGCGTTCAAACCCCCCTGAGGGAGGACAAAACGCCGGACCTGAGCTACCTTGAGAGCGCCGTTAAAACCGTTGCAAAGGCAATGAAAAGGGGCTCACTGGTGGTCATAGAGAGCACCGTTCCGCCCCTCACGACGGTTAAGATGGCGAAGCTCATCGAGGAGCTGACGGGCTTCAAGGCGGGAAAGGACTTCTACATGGTCCACGCGCCGGAGAGGGTAATGCCGGGTAGGATTTTCAAGGAGCTCGTCTACAACTCCCGCATCTTCGGTGGAATCACTCCGAAGAGCGCTGAGACGGCTGAGAAGCTCTACCGCTCCTTCGTCAAGGGGCAGACGTTCAAGACGAACTCGACCGTCAGCGAGGTTGTCAAGCTGATGGAGAACACCTTCAGGGACGTGAACATAGCTTTGGCGAACGAGTTCGCCTTTCTCGCTCACCAGTACGGGATAGACGTCTTTGAGGCCATAGAGCTCGCCAACACGCACCCGCGCGTTAGAATCCACACCCCCGGAATAGGGGTCGGCGGCCACTGCCTCCCGAAGGACCCGCACCTCCTCCTCTGGCCGGCCAAAGAGGACTTCGGGCTCATAAAGCTCGCGAGGGAGATAAACGACTCCATGCCCCTCTTCACGAAGGATTTACTCTTCTCGGCGCTTAAGGAGCTGAACGTTCCGCCCGAGGACGCCACCATAGCGGTCCTCGGACTGGCATACAAGGGCGACAGCGACGACACGAGGAACTCGCCGGCGCTGGCTTTCATCGAAGAGATAGAGGGGGACGTGAAGGCAGTTAAAACCTACGACCCCTTCGTCCCGGGCACGAGCGGGAGCGTCGAGGAAGCGGTTGAAAACGCGGACGCGGTTGTCATAGCGACCGACCACACGGCGTTCAAGTCCCTCGACTGGGAAAAACTCGGAAAGCTCATGCGGACGAGAATCCTCATAGACGGCCGGCACGTGGTTGAAAACCCGCCGAGGGGCTTCCTCTTCAAGGGCATCGGGAGGGGGGAGTTTTGAAGCCCGCTTTCGTCTTTGGAACGAGGCCGGAGATAATAAAGCTCGCGCCCGTGATAAGGGCGTTCCTTGAGAGGGGTGTTGAGCCCCTTCTAATCCACACAGGTCAGCACTACGACTACGAAATGAGCAGCGTCTTCCTTGAGGAGCTTGAGCTTCCGCCGATAGACTACCACCTCGAAGTCGGCTCTGGAACACAGGCGGAGCAGACAGGGAAGGCGATGATAAAAATTGAGCGGGTTCTGATGGAAGAGAAGCCGGACGTAACGCTCGTTCAGGGCGACACCAACACTGTTCTGGCTGGAGCTCTGGCGAGCGTCAAGCTTAAAATCCCGGTAGCTCACGTCGAGGCCGGCCTTAGGAGCTTCGACAGGACGATGCCGGAGGAGATAAACAGGATTCTTGCAGACCACGCGAGCGAGGTTCTCTTTCCGCCGACGGAGGAGGCCAGGAAAAACCTCGAGCGCGAGGGGATAACCGAGAACGTCTACGTCGTCGGCAACACGATTGTTGATGCAGTCCTTCAGAATTCTGAGGTGGCCGAGAAGAAGAGTGACGTGCTCGAAAAGTTCGGCCTTAAACCTAAGGAGTACATCCTCATCACCGCCCACCGCGCGGAGAACACCGACAGCCGGGAGAACCTTGAGAAGCTCGTCCAAATCCTCGAAAGCCTGCCGATGAGGGCGATATACCCGATGCACCCGCGCACGAGGAAGAGACTGGAAGAATTCGGGCTCTTGGAACGGGTTAAGGCAATTGAGAACCTGGCCGTCACCAAGCCGCTCGGCTACCTCGACTTCCTCAGGCTCGAGAAGAACGCCTTCGCGATAATGACGGACTCGGGGGGAATACAGGAGGAGGCCATAATCCTCGGTGTCCCGTGCCTCACGCTCCGCTACAACACCGAGAGGCCTGAGACCGTCGAGGCCGGAGGAAACGTGCTCGTCGGTCTTGAAAAGGAACGCGTCCTCAACTACCTTAAACGGCTGATGGAAGACCGGGAGTTCTACGAGAGGATGGCAAACGCCCCGAACCCCTTCGGCGACGGGAAGGCCGGCGAGAGGATAGCGGAAATCCTCCTGGAACTCCACGAAAGGGGAGAGCTGGGGGTGAGGAGTTCGAGGTTTATCTAAGACCTTCATCCACTTACCATTCGGCCAAGGGATTTGGTAAGGTTCTTGGCTTTTTCCAAGGTCTCTTCAATCATGTGGGATATCCCACCTTTGTCCGAGCCAAAGGTTCTGAATATGCCTAGGAATCTTTCCAATATCGATTGTGACTCTTTGGTTGCATTTTGAACAACTTTCATTGTATCGTTGTAAACTTTGGTAGCGTAGTCCATGCTGAGGGAGCTGTTACCAACGTACCATTTCGTTGGGTCCAGCAGTTCCTTTGTGGTGGAACCGTTGAGAGTGCTCAAGTTGTAAACACCATTTTGGAGCCCTATCCTATTCGTACTGTTCCCCTCCAGGACGGGCGGCTTATAGAGCACATCATTGGTACTGTTGGATACCATTCTCTGCACCTTTACACTATCCGGAGAGTTTAGGTTCTTAGACACCGTCGAGGTAAAGGATGAGATTGTTGACATCAATCCACCGTAGACCCACCCAAGAATTAATACAAACGCTATTATCCAAACAACTTTCTTCACATTCCCACCTCCAATATTGAGTTCTCGGTTCTCCTTAAAAAATTTACAATCCACATTGAATTTTCTACAATATTAGTGGTACATATGGGTGATAATATTTTATAATACAAACTTGGACTAAGTTTATCATAACTTTTTTAGGCTTATTTCAAAAAATGTACAATGTTGAACGCCATCCTGCAAAAAGAATTAAGAGCTCGTGAGGAACTGGTCAAGCTGTGAGGCTATCTCGTTGGCAATCATCTCGTAGGGGTTTGCCCTGCTGAGCTTTCCGACCTTTGCCCTCAGGTTCCACCAGTAGGCAACGCCACAGGTCTGGTTTGCCACCTTAAGCTTCATCAGCCTATTCATGCTGGCCTGACAGAACTCCTCGGCAGATTTCGAGATAGCGCTTTCGGAGAACTCAAGGCCCTGGTTGATGGTGTCGACGGCCGAGTTGACATCGCCGGCGTAGGAGTAGTAGAGGATTCCCGAGAGCGAGACCGTTCTGTAGAGAACGCTACCCCCGTGGCCAACCATTGGGCTGTAGAACATGACAAACCTGCCCTGAAGGTCGTACCTTGTTACGTTACCAACCAACACCGGCTTGAGTCCGTGCTCCCTTACGACCTTGACGAGGGCATCCTCAATGTACACCTGGTAAGGCTTCGGTGCCCAGACGGCTATGTAGACGACGTTGGGGTCCTTTGGGGCGGAGGTCCAGTTGTAGTTGTGGTCAACGATTGTAGTTCCCCCACTCATAGAAGCCCCTCTGTAGTCAGAGATGACGTAGGACTCGCTGGCAACGGCAATCCCAACGATGGAAAGAACAACCAGCACTGCAATGCCCAACACTAAAACGACGCGTTTCATTAAGTCCACCTATGGATATTCGAGGAATTACTTTAAAAAGTTTCTCAAACCTCAGTCCCGATGTAGATGCCGTGCCTCGTCCTCACGATTCTCACCTTGATTCTGTCCCCGACTTCCGCCTTCGTTCCAACGACCTCAATGAGCCTGTTCCTGGCCTTTACGAGCATTTCACCTTCAATCCTGCCAGGAAGAACGACTTCTGCCTTTACGACCTCCCCAGGCCGGAAGGCGAGCGGAATGAACTCGCGCTTCTCCATGCCAAAGTGACTCGGCTTCAGAACGAGGGGCTTCATTCCTGTCTTCTCCTCAAGCCTCCTCAGCCAGGCGTAGAACTCCTTGAAGGGAACGGTCTTGGCTATGACCGGGTTCCTGCCGAACTTATAAGGGATGTAGTTCTGGAAGCCGAGGGCCGGCCAGCGCTTTCCGGCACCGATTTTCCTCGCGAACTCTATGAACGCCTCCGCCTCGTCGTCGTTGATTCCGAAGATTATGACCGGGGCAATGAGGACGTCTATTCCCGCGTTCACGAGGGCCTCCGCCACCTCCAGAACGTGCTCAAGGTCGTAGCTCTTCATTCCCATGAGCATCTTCGCCTTGTCTGGGTCGAGGGAGTGAATGGAGAGGTTTACCCTGTCGAGGCCCGCCTCAGCCAGCTCCTCGACGAGCTTGTCGTTGAGAAGCGTCCCGTTGCTCTGCATGGAGATTACTGAAACGTTCGGGTGCTCCCTCAACGCCTGAACGAGTTCCACTCTGAAGGGGTAGATGAGCGGTTCACCCTGACCGTCGAGGTGTGCCTCCAAACCCTTTCCCTTTATCCTCGCAACATCGTTGAACCACTTCATCAAGTAGTCCACATCAACGACGTAGTCAAGCTTTCTCGTCCTTGAGTACGGCCCCTCGTCAACTGAGCAGAAGATGCAACTGAGGTTGCACCCGCTAACACCCCTTATCTGGATGAGGTTTGTTCCCCTATCTATCAAACCGAAGGCGTTGTAGCCGAGGAGCGGAACGTCAAGCCCTTCGTGGATGTAGAGGACCTTCCTCTTCGTGTAGCGGTTCCTGAGGAGCGCCCCGAGGTTGTTCTGGATGTAAAGGGCTATGAAGCCTTCAACCTTCTCGTAGTCGGTGTCTATTATCAGCACGCCGTTTCGGGCCGTGATTTGAGGCGAGACGCGGTACTTCCTCCTGATAGCCCGCTCAAGCTCTCGCTTTGGAAAGTCCGCATAAAGGGTCTCGCGCCAGATTAGTCGGATTGTGTCCCCCAAATCCTCAAACGTCACGTGGGGAAGGCGTAGCTCTATCATGGTCGTGAGTTTAACGGTGCGTTTAAAAACCCGTTGATGGACAAAACATCCGTCCGGAAGACTTTTAAATTCCCCCAGTGAAGGCATGCGGGCATGGAAACATTTTAATACTATTGGATTAAAGAGTCTACTGGTGAACTGAACTGGGGGGTAGCCTATGTGGGGGAAGATTGAGCATTACTTTGACGAGTATCCCGTCAGAAAGCAAATCGCAAAAACGCTTCTCAAGTACGGCCTCAAGGTCTCGGACGACATGAAGATAAAGGCGGGGGACATCGAGGTGCCTTACACCAAGATAGCCAAGGCTCTCGACGTTGACAGGCGTGTCGTCAAGGAAACGGTGGCGATGATACTCAAGGTTCCGGAGCTCAAAGAAGTGTACACCAACCTGGAGCCGACGGTCCACATGAAGTACGTTGGCAGGCACGTTGGATACGGAGTCATCGAGATTGAGCCGGAACCAAGGGCAATAGGAATCCTCGCCAAGATTGCGCAGAAGATAGCGGAGCGCGACATCAACATAGTTCAGGTCGTCGCGGAAGACCCGGAGCTCTACCCCGAGGCAACGCTGACCATTATAACAGAGAAGCCTATACCCGGCGACCTCATCAACGAGCTCTCAAAGCTCGAAGGCGTCAAGAGGATATCCATCTACTGACCGAATTTTTTATCCCTTATACCCACATATTCTACAAAGATTTTTGTTACTCCCTCTCAAAGAACGAACGCCCGTGGACGCTTTTTTGGACTATGGGACAAATTAGAGACCCCTATTTTAACCAAAAGTTCTAAACCTTTCTTATTCTCAGGTAAGGTTTATAAGTTATGGTTGGCAACCTTCGATAGTCACTCCCAAGAGTGCACCAACCTCCGGAGGGTTGAGTATGGAAGAAGCAAGTCCTGCCAGCAAGTTCGCTTACACGTTTATTGTGCTGTTCGTTATATGGTTGTTCTTTACCGCCAGTCTTGACCCGCAGGAGCTCGCCATGGGGGCTATAATGTCGCTTGTAGTTGCCGCACTCACGTACGATGTCTTTACAAAAGCAGGCCTTAGAAACCTTCATCCCAAAAGGGTCGCCTACGCGATAGCTTACATACCCTACTTCCTGTGGGCAATGATAATGGCCAACCTGGACGTGGCTTACAGGGTCCTCCATCCAGCGAGGCCGATAAGACCGGGAATCGTCAAGTGCAAAACCGTTCTCAACAGCGACACGGGCAAACTTGCCCTCGCGAACTCCATAACCCTCACACCCGGAACCATAACGCTCGACGTTGACGGGGACGAGTACTTCATCCACTGGATTTGGGTTCCGGACGAGGTTCTCGGAGCCAAAGAGGAATCAGAACACGTTGAACATGCATCTGAAGCTATAACAAAGCCTTTTGAAAAGTTCTTGAGGGTGATATTCGAATGATAGGGATTAACATTTATCTCGCCTTGATTGCGATAGCAACTCTCCTGAGTATGTACAGAGTTTTCAGAGGGCCAACGACCGTTGACAGACTTGTGGCAGTAGATATCATGACGACCATAACCACGGGGCTGATGGTTCTCTTCGCGCTCTACTACGGCAGGATGATTTACATCAGCGTTGCTCTGGTCTACGCGGTCCTCGCTTTCGGTGGTGTCATAGCGTTCGCCCGCTACCTGGAGGGAGGCCTATGAGCGTGCTCGCAGCAATCGGTGAAATCTTAGTTCTCATAGGAACGTTCTTCTACTTCCTGTCGGCGCTCGGCCTGATAAGAATGCCGGACGTTTACAACAGGATGCAGACCTCAACTAAGAGCGCGACGTTGGGTTCCCTTGGTGTCATCGTCGGAACCGGAATCTGGGCGGTTGGGAAGGGCCATTCTTTGGCGTGGATAGTGCAGACGATAGCGGTCGCGGGATTCCTGTTGCTCACCAACCCGATAAGTGCCCACGCCCTCATAAGAGCCGCCTACAAGCGCGGAATACCTCTCTGGCACGGAAGCGTCGTGGACAAGTACGCGGAGCACCTTGCGGGCAAAACAGAGGCAGATGAGGCCGCTGAAAAGGAGGCACCTGAGGCAGAGGGGGTGAGCGCATGAACTGCATAACGTGCATAGACTACATAATCATCGCAGTTATGATACTCTCGGCGATACTCGCCGTTGAGTGGCGTGACCTCTTGGCGGCGGCCGTCGGAATGGCGGCGGTAAGTTTGTTCGCCTCGATACTGTTCTTCATACTCCAGGCACCAGATGTAGCAATGACCGAGGCCGCCATAGGTGCCGCTCTGAGCGGTGCGGTCTTCATATTCGCCATTAAGAGAACTCAGAGGTACGAAACCGAGGAAGAGGAGAGGCCAGGGTGGTGGATAAGATGGTGAGCGTTCTAAAGAGGGGCCTCGCAATAATAACCCTCCTAATCATAGGTTATTGGCTCGCCCAGGGACTGGCCGGTGTTCCGTTCGGTCAGGATAAGATGCTCGTCGGCCAATACTACCTCGACCACGTCAAGCAACAAACTGGAGCCGTCAACGCGGTTACCGCCATAGTCGTGAATTACCGTGGCTTCGATACGCTCGGTGAGGTTACCGTGCTGTTCATAGCATCAACGGGTGTCGCCGCCCTCCTGTGGGGCAAGAGGAGAAAGAGGACCGCAAAGACAGAAGGTTCAATCGTTCTCACAACCGGAACCAGGCTTCTCGCACCTTTCGTGATACTCTTCGGTGCGTACATCTTCATCCACGGACACCTGACCCCGGGTGGAGGTTTCCCGGGAGGAGCGACCATAGCAACGGCGTTCCTGCTCATGTACATGGCCTTTACCGTCTACGAGATTCCACACAGGGCCTTTGAGAAGACAGAGGGACTCGTTGGAATGGGCTACGTCATCGTTGGTCTCATCGGCCTCGCGATAGGCGGCTACTTCCTCTTTGACTGGATATGGCAGACCTGGGGCTGGGGACACAACAACATCGGCAGACTCTTCAGCGGCGGCTTCATACCTGTGATTTACACAATCATCGGAATCAAAGTCGGCACTGAGCTGAGCGGAATCATCGACAACATGCTCAAGGAGGAGGTGAGCGAATGAGCCTACCACACATAAGCGCCTTCTACTTCGCCTCGATTGCCCTCGTGCTCATAGGCCTCTACGCGGTGCTCGTCAAGAAGAACATTCTCAAAATGCTCATAGGGCTCAGCATCATGGAAACCGGCGTCAACCTGCTCCTTATAAGCATAGGGTACATCTCAGGAAGGAGCGCGCCGATTCTGAGCGAGGGGATAGGGCCGAATCAGGCCGTGGACCCGATTCCGCAGGCTCTCGTTCTGACGGCGATAGTCATAGGTGTTGCCACCACTGCCATGGCCCTCAGCGCGGTTATAGTCCTCTACAAGCGTTACGGGACCCTTAACGTTGAGGAGATAAGGAGGTTGAGAGGATGAACGGGCAGTACGCTTCACTCCTCATAGCGTTACCGCTCCTCGGTGCCTTCTTCGTCCCCCTGATTAAGGGATTTGGAAAGAAGGCGATAAAGACCTACGTGCTGATAATCACCGCGATACAGACCGGAATCGCGGCGTGGGTCTTCCAGCAGGTTTACTCCACGGGAAAGCCGATAATCGTCATGGCAGGTGCATGGAAGCCGCCCGTTGGCATTAACCTTTACATAGGCTACTTCGCGGCGCTCTTCGTGCTCATAGTGGCTGTGGCGAGCTTCCTCATGGCGGTATTCAACTTCAAAGCGGTGGACGTTGAGCCAATAGACAAGTACGCCATGCTGTTCCTCCTGCTGATGCTCGGAGCCACTGGAATGATAGCGACCGGCGACATCTTCAACCTCTTCGTCTTCATGGAGATAACCGCCATAACGGCCTACGCGCTGACGGCTTACAACAAGACCGGTGAGGCGGCGGAGGCTTCGCTCAAGTACATGATTCTTGGAGGAATCGGTTCAAGCTTCTTCCTCATCGGCGTCGCGCTAATCTACGGCGCCACAGGGACGCTCAACATGGCCCAGATAGCTCAGCTCGTCGGCCACATCAACCCGACGGTTGCCCAGGTCGGACTGGCGCTTATAGTCTTCGGCCTCGCCGTCGAAGCCGAACTCTTCCCGCTCAACGCCTGGGCACCCGATGCGTACCAGGCAGCACCGCACCCCGTAACGACCATGTTCTCGGCCTTCGTCGTCAAGGCCGGCCTCTACGCGATGGCAAGGCTCCTCTACCTCATGAGCTCTGTTGGAACCTGGCACAACGTCCTTAAGCTCCTCGTAGTGATGGCCACCCTCACCGTCGTCGTGGCGGAGTTCTCAGCCCTGAGGCAGAGGAACGTCAAGAGGATGATAGCGTATTCGTCAATCAGCCAAGTTGGGCTTATAGCCCTCGCCTTTGCCCTGGGAACCCAGGCGGGCGTTGACGCTGGAGTCTTCCAGATGGTCAACCACGCGATAGTGAAGGTCCTCCTGTTCCTCGGCGTCGGCTACGTCGCGATACAGCTTGGAGGAGCAGAGATTGAGAACTTCCGTGGACTCGGCAAGAGGATGCCGGTTACCGCCTTCGGAATAACGGTCGGTGCCTTTGCCGCCGTTGGGATACCACTGTTCAACATATTCTGGAGCAAGCTCAGGATAATCCTCGCAACGCTTCAGGCGGGCTACACATGGGCTGCTTTCCTCGTCCTCGGCGCCAGCGTCGTGGAGGCGGTCTATTACTTCAGGCTGATTCACACCATCTGGTTCGAGGGGAGGGTGAGAGAATTTCGGAGAGCGCCCCGCTCGTGGCCATAGTAATTGCCCTGGTGATACTCGTGATAGCCATAGGAATCTACCCGAACTACATCTGGAGCGTCTCCCAGAAGGCAGGAAGCGACATCTTCAACGTGGCCCAGTACGTTAAGAACGTTCCACTCATGCCGCTCACGGGGGTGGGAGCATGAACGAGCTCATGATAATGCTCTTCGCGCCCCTCCTCGCGGGCTTCATAGCGTGGGTTATAGACGTTAGGGGAATACGCGAGGCCATCGGGATAATCGGCGCCGCGATTCCGCTGGGGATACTCATCCAGTATTACTCAACGATAACGGGCAGCAACCCTCACGTGGAGTACTCCCTGAGCGTAGGAGGCTTTAAGCTCCTCTTCCAGCTGAACACGATTAATTGGTACTTCGCGGTAATAGCTTCCCTCGTCGGAGTCGCTATGGCCTTTGGAATGGCCAGCACCTCAAGGAACTCCTACGAGTGGCTCTTCGCGCTCATGAGCTACACTGGAGTGCTGGGCGTCTTCCTCAGCGGGGACTTCGTGGGCTTCTTCCTGTTCTGGGAGCTCATGACGTTCGCCAGCTTCATGATGGTCCTCAGGAGGAACAAGCACGAGTCCCTCAAATACTTCGTTCTCAGCGTCATCGGCGCCTACGCGATGCTCATTGCGATAGGCATCATCTATGCGAAAACAGGTGCCCTCGACTTTGCATCAATCAGGCAGGCCCTCTACATGGACGCCATGGTCGGAAGCATGAGCAAGAGCCTCACGGCCCTCGTGTTCCTGCTCTTCGTAACGGCCTTCGGCGTCAAGGCCGGTGCCTTCCCGCTCCACGTCTGGGCACCGGGAGCTTACAGCGAGGTTGACCAGAGCTACACGACCTTCTTCAGCGGGGCTTTAAGCAAGGCCGGAGCCTACGGATTCCTGCTCCTCTACATCCTGATGGGAGCCAAGCTCTACGCCGCCCTCGGCACGTGGCACGGCCACATGATGTTCTCCTACATTATAGCATGGATTGGTGCAATAACGGTCGTCGTTGCGAGTTTCCTGGCAGTCCTTCAGGAGGACATAAGAAAGCTCTTCGCCTACTCCTCCGTTGGACAGGTCGGCTACATACTCCTCGGCCTCGGTGTTGGAACGGGACTCGGAATAACCGGAGCACTTTTCCACGTTCTCAGCCACGCGGTCTTCAAGGGCCTGTTCTGGCTCGTCGTCGCGGCGCTCATACTTAGAACCGGCAAGACCGAGTTCAAGGACTTCGGCGGTCTGGCGGAGAAGATGCCGGTAACCTTTGCCATGGCGCTCATAGCCGTGATGAGCCTCTCAGGAATCCCGCCCTTCGCGGGCTTTGCGAGCAAGTGGCTCATCTACGAAGCGGCGATAAGCGCTCACATGCCACTCGTCGCGGGAGCGATATTCCTAGGAAGCGGTCTCGCCTTCGCCTACGTTGTCAGGTTCCTCTACGCGGTGTGGTTTGGCCAGAGGCCGAGTGACCTTGAGGACGTCAAGGAGGCCCCGCTTCCGCTCCTCATAGGCATGTTCATACTCGCGATTCCGAACCTTGTCTTCGGTATCGCCCCCGGACTCGTCACCAAGTACCTCAACAAGCTCTTCGGTCAGACGGTAGTCGGTGGAAACTACTACAAGCTCGTGACCCCGACGGGAACTTACAACGCTCTCCTCGTCACCGTGCTCTTAATATTCGGCATCGCCGTCGCGGGGCTGATTTACATCTACGGGGCAAAGGCGAGGAGGATACCCATCACGAACACGTACCAGTCCGGTAACCCCGTCACCGAGGACTACAACCTCAGCATAAGGAGAAACTTCTACAGGCCCCTTGCGGAAGCCCTTGAGTTCTGGCTCAAGTACAGCTGGGACAGGTTTTACGAAAGGCTTGCAAGGATGTTTGAGGACTTCGCGGACTTCCTAAGGGAAGGCTTTTACAACGGAAACGTCCAGAGCTACTCCTGGTATCTGGCGATAATACTCCTAATCTTAGCGCTGTGGGGGGTGTTGTGAATGTTTGACTGGAAGTTAGCCCTCGAGGCGATTGGCATACTAATCTACGCGACCTTCATGGGCTTCATATTCATGGGCATCGAGAGGAAGGCCATAGCGAGAATCCAGCGGCGCGTTGGGCCACCGATATACCAGCCAATTATAGACACGCTCAAACTGCTCGGTAAGAAGGAAAGCGTGAGCCACGGCTTCATCTATGACTTTGGACCCGTGTTCGCACTGGGGGCCAGCATAGTGGCCCTGCTCTTTATCCCCATTGCCAACTTCCAGCTCTTCAGCTCAAACGCTGACTTAATCGTCGTTGCTTACCTCCTTGAAGTGCCAATGCTTGGTATAATGCTCGGTGTCATGAGCTCGGGAAACCCCTACTCGGCGGTTGGTGTTCAGCGTGGTCTGCTCACAATGGTTGCCATGCAGCTCCCCTATGGTCTGGCAATAATAGCGCTCGTCCAGCACTGGGGGACCTTTAAGCTGAGCAACATCGTCGCACTCCAGCAGGTCCACGGATGGAGCATAACCGTTCCAGCACTGTTCCTGGCGTTCATAGTCTTTGACATAGTCTTCCAGGCAATGCTCGGACTGGAGCCCTTCGACATCATGACAGCACCTGCAGAAATCTCGATGGGTGTCATGCTTGAGTACGGTGGCAAGCACGCGGCTATACTCTTCACCCAGCACGCGGTTCAGCTGTTCGCCGAGACCGCGTTCTTCGCGGTGCTCTTCCTGGGAGGGGCAAGCAACCTCTTGGTGCTCCTGGTAAAACAGCTGGTCGTGCTCTTCATAGCGATATTCGTCGCCAGCATCTACCCACGCTTTACAATCGACCAGGCCGCGAAGTTCTTCTGGAAGTGGCCGACCATACTGGGAATAATAGCCGTAATCCTCACGATGGGGTGGTGAGGTATGGAAAACGACTTCATAAGCTATGAACTCAAGGAGTTCAAGGTCTTTGAGCCCCTCTTCAGGTGGGCGAGAAAGAAGAGCCTCTGGATAGTGGCCTTCTGTACGGGATGCGGTGGTATAGAGATGCCTCCGCTGGCAAACGCACGCTACGACTTCGAGCGATACGGTATAATGCCCAACCCCGCACCAAGGATGGGCGACCTCTTCCTTATCACCGGCTACGTCACGCCAAAGACCCTCAAGAGAATCATCATAACGTACGAGATGATGCCAGACCCCAAGTACATCCTCGCCCACGGCTCATGCCCCATCAACGGCGGTGTTTACTGGGACTCCTACAACGTTGTCAAACAGCTAGACAAATACATCCCAATCGACGTGGCGATAGCCGGCTGCATGCCGAGGGCCGAAGCCGTCATGCAGGGAATCATGGACATCATGAGGAAAATTGAGGACGGAACGGCAGATGGTTGGAAGAGGTATAGGGAGAACTACGAGTGGTATAAGAAGAACCAGGACGAGCTCTTTGGAGAGGGATGGCGTGAGAAGGACGCGAAGAGGTGGTTGGCATGGCTGTGAACGATAACAAGGTTGAGAACAAGGCGGAGGAGAAAGCAAAACCCCAGGGGATCCCCACGGAGGAGAAGCCAGAGCTCCCTAACACCAAAGAGGGCAGGCTCGTCAAGGAAATCCTCGAAAAGGCCCCCTACGCCGAAGGAAGCGTCAGGCGCGAGAGGAGGGTTGAATTCAAGGTCCCGGCCGAGAGAATCCACGAATTCCTTGAGCTCGCCAGTGAGCGGTTTGAGATGCTCATGCAGATAAGCGTGGTTGACTGGCTCAAGGAGAATGAATTTGAGCTCGTCTACCAGCTCTGGAGTGTCAGTGAGGGCGTTCACGCCTTCGTAAAGACGAGGATTCCAAGGGAGAACGCCGAGATGCCAACCGTGATGGACATCTGGTCCGTGGCGGAGACCTACGAGAGGGAGGCGCACGAGTTCTTCGGCATAATCTTCAAAGGCAACCCAAGACTCGGGCCGTTCATCCTCGAGCCGCGCGAATACGAGAAGCACCCGCTCAGGAAGGACTTCAACACGCTGAGCTACGTTAAGCAGATATACGGTGAGGACTTCGACAGGTACGATGAGAGTAAGACGAACTACGTGATATGAGGTGATGCTCATGGCGAATTTGGAGGTTCCGCGCGAGCTTAGGGAAGAAGCGAAGGCCCACGACATGTACCTTCATCCCATTGACAAGGACACCTACGAGCTGTTCTTCGGCCCACAGCACATGGCCACCGAGAACTTCAGCATAATCCTGAAGATGGACGGCAACAGGGTGGAGAAGGCCATAGTCAACCCCGGCTTTCTCCACAGGGGCTTTGAGAAGCTCGCCGAACAGAGGCCCTACTTCACGAACATCGCCCTAATCCTCCGTATCTGCGTCCCTGAGAGCGACGTTCCCGAGAACATTTATTCAATGGCCGTTGACGAAATAATGGGCTGGGAGGTTCCGGAGAGGGCGATATGGATTAGAACAACAGTTCTTGAGATGGCAAGGGTTACCTCGTGGCTGTTCTGGATAATGGGATTTGGAAACGAGATAGGCCTTTACACCGCCGGTCAGTGGGCCGCGGCTTACCGTGAGAGATTCATGCGCCTGTTCGAGGAGCTCACCGGCGGGAGGGTCTACCACATCTATACCGTTCCCGGAGGCGTCAGGAGGGACATCCCCGGCGACAAGTGGCTTCGCCAGCTCCGCGACACCGTCGAGTACATCAAGTCCAAGCTCAAGGACTTCGACGAGATACTCTTTGACAACTATATTATGTTCGAGAGGACTGAAGGCGTTGGAGTTATGGACAAGAAGTTCGCCCTCAAGCACGCCGTCACCGGACCGAACCTCAGGGCGGTCGGGATTCCCTACGACGTCAGGAAGGACGACCCCTACTACCTCTACCCCGAGCTCGACTTCGAGGTTCCCGTCCTGAAGGAAGGAGACAGCCTCGCGCGCGTTCTTGTCAGGAGGTACGAGCTGGAGCAGGACCTCTACCTACTCGAACAGCTCCTCGACATGGGGCCGCCAAGCGGGCCCTACATGGTGCAGGACCCCAAGCTCAAGAACCTGCCGCGCTTCAAGGTCCCGGCGGGAGACGCTTACGCCCACGTCGAGAGCACAAAGGGCGACTTCGGTGTCTACATGGTGAGCAACGGTACCCACAAACCCTACCGCGTCCACTTCCGCGGTCCGAGCCAGAGCCACGGCGTTACGGTGCTCGAGGAGCTTCTAAAGGGAGCTCGCTTGGCGGACGTGCCGGTCATATTGAAGACCCTTGACAACTGCCCGCCGGACATAGACAGGTGATGACGATGCCCGCGAGAGTCGTTGGTGAGGAGAAGGTCAAGATTAAGAAGTCATTCGTCAAGCCCTGGCTTGGCCTTAAATACCTCTTCAAAAAGCCCGTCACGATAAAGATACCGGAGGAGAGGATAGAGCCGGCACCGAAGTACAGGGGATTCCACACACTCGACTGGAAGAAGTGCGTTGGCTGTAACTTCTGCGGTCAGATATGCCCGGCGAGGGCAATAGAGATGACGTGGCTCGAAGTGGACGGCAAGATGGAGAAGAGGCCCCACCCGAAGGTGGACTACGGCCGCTGTACGTTCTGTCAGTTCTGCGTTGACGTCTGCCCAACGGGAGCCCTCGGCTTCACGGAGGCGTACTACCTCTCAACCGGTGGCAGTGAGGAGGACCTCGAGCTCTTCAACTGGGTTCCCATTCATCCCGACAAGGTCAGGGAGCTCAACGAGAGGTACGGTGACTACCGCTTCCCGGTCGTCAAGATTGAGAAGCTCGGCGATGGGGCCTACCGCTACCACCTCCGCGATGGCGAGGTCTTCGAGTTCAAGATACTCGGCTACGGTATAAGACCGCCCAAGAAGCCAACTCCAGCCAAGCCCACCGCCAAGGCCACTGCAAAGAAAGAGACCGCCAAACCTGCTGAGAAGAAAGGGGCGGCAACTGAAAAGAAGGAAGGGGCCGAAAAGGTAGAGAAGAAAGAGGAAGCAAAGCAGGCCGAAAAGAAGGAAGGAACTTGAACCCTCTTTTCTTTCCTTTCAAAGGATTCTTTCAAGGATTATTGCAGTCAGGGCTCCCACTGCCATGCCCGACTCGAGTATGCTCGAAACGAGCCTTGGAAGGGATTCGAGCAGCTGAGGCGGCAGCTGCGGCGCGCCAAGCCCGGCTATCAGCGAGGCCGCGAGAATAAGCGTGTTCCTGTCGTTGAACTCGACCTTTTCTTTTATCAGCCTAAGCCCAGTAACGCTTATCATGCCGTAGAGGGCCAGCGTCAGGCCGCCGAGGACTGGGGCGGGCATTGAGGCCAAGATGCCCGCGAACTTCGGGAGGAGCGAGAGGAGAATCAGGATAACCGCCCCCACCTGAACCACGTGCCTGCTGCCGACTTTGGTAAGGGCAACGACACCTATGTTCTCTGAATAGCTCGTGGTTCCGCAGGCCCCGAGGAAACCGGCTACCGAGCAGGCGAGGCCTTCAGCGCCTATGCCCCTTGCTATCCTTCCCTCGGTTATCTCGGAACCGGTAACCGTTGCTATCGCGTGGTAGTCACCAACGCTCTCGATGATGCTGACCATGAAGGCGAAGAGGAGGAGCACTATCGCCGTTAAATCGAATACCGGCTCTCCCCAGGGGAACGGCTTGGGAACGCTTAGAGCGGGAAGGCTTTCCACGAGGTTTAGGTTGACGAGGCCAAGGGGAAAGCTCACCGCGTAGCCAACGAGGGCACCCACAACGACCGGCATTGCCCTCGTTTTCCTTCCCCTCAGTGCAACGAAAAGGGTTGTGAAACGTTATCAGACCCACAAGCACGGCCCTTCCGACGGTCCCGCCGGAGGGGTCGGCGTAGGCGTTGAAGAAGTTGTTAACGGCCACGTCGGCGAGACTGAACCCGATGAGAGTTATCGTAACCCCAGTAACGAGGGGCGTGAAGAGCTTCCTGACCTTTCCGATTATTCCGAGCCAGCCGATTAGGGCCTCAATCAGCCCGCCGACGATTAGCGCCCCCTGAACCGCAGCCATTCCAATGCTTGAGCCAATCGCTATCAGCCCGGGGATGAAGGCAAAGCTCGAACCTTGGACTATCGGATAGCGCGAGCCTATCGTCGTCTGGAGAAGCGTTGCTATTCCCATCGCCAGCAGGACGGCCTGTATCATCGTCGCTATCTGGGAACTGCTGAGCCCTATCGCCCCGCCTACTACCAGAGGCACCGTCACCGTCGCCCCAAACATCGCCAGAACGTGCTGAAGGCCAAAAACCAAAGCCTTGGAAGGTTCAACCCTATCCTCTATCCCCACTTTAAGACCGGGTTTCCTTGCGTTTTCTAGGCTTTCCATTGAAGCCCGCTCGGGTTGTATAGGCATTTGTATAAAAAGTTTTCGGAAAAGTTGAGAATAAGTAGGCTTTTGTCAATCACCACCCCTGCACCTTTTCAAGGACCTCATCTGAAACCCTGCCTTCCTCCACGTCCTCGATTGCTTCTTCAAGCCTGTCAAGGCCTTCCTCAAGAAGTTCCTCCTCTATCGTCAGCGGGGGCTGAATCCTCAAGACGTTGCCCTGAAGGAAAGCCACGAGAAGGCCTAGTTCATAGGCCCTCCAGACGACCTTCTTGGCCTCTTCGTAGGCCCTCTCCTTGGTTTCCCTGTCCTTAACGAGGTCAACGCCGAGCATCAATCCAAGCCCGCGGACGTCGCCGATGAGCTCGTGTCTCTTCCTCATTCTCTCCAGTCTGTCCTTAGCTTTCCTTCCAAGTCTTTCGGCCCTCTGTAGGAGGTTCCTCTCCTCGATTTCCTCGATGACGGCTAAAGCCGCGGCGCTGGCGACCGGGTTCCCGCAGAGCGTGAACGCATGTCCCAGGGGCGGAATTGAGTCCATTATCTCATCTCTTCCAATCACGGCGCTTATTGGCAGTCCACCACCGAGGGGCTTCGCAAGGGTAATTATGTCGGGCTCAACGTCGAAGTGCTCGATGGCAAACCACTTTCCCGTCCTCCCGAGACCGCTCTGGACTTCATCAACGCCGAGGAGAATACCGTGTTCATCGAGGAGCCTTTTAAGCTTCCTGAAGTAGCCCTCAGGAGGGACCACCATCCCTGCGTCGCCCTGTATCGGCTCGGCTAAGAGAAGAGCGACGCCTTCCGCATGAACCTCGCCCTCAAACTTCTCCTTGAGGTACTCGAGGCACTCCATACGGCACTTCCCCGGTTCTTTCCCGAAGGGACAGCGGTAGCAGTTTGGATACGGTATGAAGTGAACATCGCTGAGCTGGCCGACCTTTGAGCGGACCTCGAAGTCAAGACCGGTAACGCTCATGGCACCGTAGGTGGACCCATAGTAGCTCCTTAGGTAGCCGATTACAACCCTCCTGCCGGTGTAGGCCCTCGCGAACTTTATCGCGCCATCGTTCGCATCGCTCCCGCTGAGGCCGAAGGCAACCTTCGCGTTCTCAACCGGTGCAAGTTCGCTCAGCTTCTTGGCCAAAAGGTATGGCTCGGCAGGAAAGCCGTAGATGAAGGTGAAGTGAAGCAACCTCTCGGCGGTCTTTTTGACGGCCTCAACGACCCTCGGGTTGTTATGCCCGACGTTCTGAACGGCCGCATCGCTCAGGAAGTCTATGTACTCCCTCCCCTCAACGTCCCAGACGAGGGCGTTTTGGGCCTTGTATGGCACGACCGGCCAGTATGTTACGTGGGAGGCCCGGGAGATGTAGCGTGAATAACCCTGGATAACTTCATCCTTTGAGGGCAACAACATGGAACCACCGTTAACCATATGCGTTTGAAATTAATAGGAATTTCGGTTAATTTTTGCGGAATTAGCGGAAAACTTTAAAAATAATATCACAAAAGTTCAAAATTGGTGGGCTAAAATGGCTGAGATTGAACGACTTGACGAACTCGACAGGGCGATACTTCATATCCTCCAGGAGGACGGGAGGGCCAGTTACTCGGAGATAGCGAGGCGCCTAAAGGTGCCGGAATCAACGGTCAGGCTCAGGGTTAAAAAGCTTGTTGAGAGGGGAGTCATAAGGAAGTTCGCGGCGCTGATAAACCCCTTCAAGGCCGGCTATTCAATAGTGGCCTTTATAGCGGTGGACGTTGAGCCGAGCAAGATAAAGGAAGCCGTTGAAAAGCTTAAGGAGCTCCCCGAAGTAGACGTCCTAGGCATAGCGACCGGGGCCCACGACATACTGATGCAGGTGACGGTGAAGGACCTCCACGAGCTTGAAGACTTCCTTGTAGAGAAGCTTGGCTCAATAGATGGAATAAAGAGCACGGAAACCTCAATCCTCACGAGCGTGAAGAAGTGGGGCTACGCGAGGGTGTTCTAATCCCTCCAGTCGAGCAGTCTCTTCTCGCCTTCTATCCTCTTATACTCTTCGATGTCCATCGTAATCTCAAGGGTTCCCATGTAGCTCCCGTTCCTGTCAAAGAGGGGCATGTACTTGATGTAGACGTACTTTGGGCCGAGCCTGAGCCAGAACGTTGCCTCCTTTTTTCTACCCTCCTTGAAGGCCCTCAGGATTTTGTTGACTATGTGAACGCTTTTCGGGGGGTGGCAGAGCTGAACCGGCCTTCCGAGAATCGATGGTGTCCTCGTGAATATCCTCTCGCCCGGGGAGAAGAACCGAACGCGGTCATCCTTGTCAATAAACGTCACATCAACCGGCAAAGCCTCAAATATGGCCTTAAGCTCCTCGACGCTCACAAAGCCCGTGCCGAGGTCGATGTCCCCCTCGCGCCTCAGCTGGCCGTTGTCAAACTCCAGGGGCTGGCCTTTAAGGGCCTGCTGAACCTCCTTTGGAAGGCTTAGCAGTTCCTCCGCGCTCAGCTCCGGGTTGATTTGCCAAGGCTGGAGCGGTTTAACGTCCTCTCCGGGGTCCCATGCAGGCGGGTTCACCTTGTAGTAGCCAAGCTCGTCATCCTGCATTCTTACAGCCTTCCACTCGCCGTCGCTGAGGAGGGCCTTGAGGGTTGGGTAATAGATGTTGTTCTCCCTGAAGACCATATCGCTCAGCGCAAAGGATGCCTCACCGGCTTTCGCCTTGAAGCGCTCCACGAACTCCTCCCAGGGTATCTCATTCCTCCGGGCCAGAAGTCCGTAAAGGTGCTTTAGCATGAACCTTATCTCGTCGTGTTTCGTCCAGAGGACGGTTGCTATGGCCGTCAAGCCCCTCCTCTCAATGTAGGGAAACGTCAGCATCTCGTCGCGGTTGTAATGGGTGAAGCCGACCTTCCGGAGGTTCCCCACGAGCTCCTCCAGAACTCCAAGGATTTCCTCCCTCATGCGTTCGTCTTTTGTTGTTGCGAGGGTTCTGGCGTAGAGGTTCAGCATCTCCGCGTCCTTGAGGATTTCCCTGTTCTCCATGTAGCGAACCCAGAGGGGATGCCCCTCGGGAAGTTCCTTCTCCTCCACCTCGTCCGTTCCCTTCACAGCCTCCCTGAAGAGCTCGACGTGAAGGTCGCACATCTTGGCGATGTCCTTGGCGGAAACGCCTTCCTTCACGAGCTCCTGCTCGATGATTGGAATCTCAAGGGGAGATATCGAGCTTAGAACTGCCCGGAATTCCTCCTTGAGCGAATTAACGTCCTCACCGTTATGAATTCTGAGGAGAAGGGCCTTCAGGGCTTCCTTCTTCTGCTCGCGGTTTGAGAGCAATTCAGTCATGATACCACCTTCATGACAAATGTCATGAGGGACATATTTAAGTCTTTCTGGGCAGAAATGTGTATGAAAGAACATGAAGAAAAGGAGGATACGAAATCAGTCGAGGAGGGGCGAGTCCCCGCTCACAGCGGTGGTGGAGTTGAGCATTCTCTTTAAGTCCTCCTCGGGCTCACTTATGAGCCTGAGGTCGAACTTCTTCCTGAGGGTCTCGAAGACGTTCGGCGTGAAGAACTCTGGAGCCTTTGGTCCGATGTAGATGCCCTTGATTCCCAGGTAGAGCAAGCTGTAGAGGATTCCAATGGCCTTCTGCTCCATCCAGCTGAGGACTATGCTGACAGGGAGCTCGTTGAGGCCGACGTCCAGCTCCTTCGCGAGCGCCCCTGCAATCTGGATTATTGAGTAGACGTTGTTGCACTGGCCGAAGTCCATGAAGCGCGGTATTCCCTCGATTTCGCCGTAGTCGCGCCTGTTGTAGCGGAACTTACCGCACGCGGCCGAGAGGATTATGGCGTCCTTGGGCACCATCGCGGTGAGCTTCTCGTAGTAGCTCATCTTCGGGTTGGGGACGTCACAGCCACCTATGACGAAGACGTGCCGTATCTTGCCCTCGTTTATGAGCTCGATGAGCTTATCCATGAGCGGGAGCACGTTGGTGTGATGGAAACCGGTGACGATGTAGCCGTCGTCCTTCCTTTCCATCTTCGGCGTCTCGAGCGCGCGCTTGATGAGTGGCTCGTAGTCGTTCTCGAGGTGGGGAACGCCCTCAAGGCCCGCTATGTCGGTGGTGAACATCCTGTCGGCGTAGCTCTTCGGTGGTTGCTGGACACAGTTGCTGGTTCCGAGGATTGCTCCAGGGAACTCGGTGAACTCCTTCCTCTGGTAGACCCACGAACCTCCCCAGTGACCGTAGAGGGACTTGAACTTCCTGAACTCTGGATAAGAATGGGCCGGAAGCATCTCTGAGTGCGTGTAGACCTTGATTTCATCCTCGAGGCCCATCTCCCGTATCTGCTTGAGGAGCTCATACATGGCCCTGTAGGTGTGGCCGGTAACCACTATGCCGTGGCCTTCCGCCGTTCCTGTCGGAACCTTGACCGGTTCCGGCTTTCCGTAGGTCTCGACGTAAGCCCTGTCGAGGAGCTCCATGGCCTTGAGGTGTATCCTACCGTTCTCGAGGATGAGCTCGAGGAAGCGGTTCTTGTCGAAGTTCACGTTTGTAAGCGTTGAGTAGAGACCTTTAGCCAAGAAGAAGCCGATTTCATCGTCCTTGTAGCCGAGCTCGTAGGCGTGGTAGTAGTAGGCGGCGGTTCCCTTCATTCCGTAGATGAGGGCCTCTTGGAGTGAGTTCAGGTCAGGGTCCTTTCCGCAGATTCCCCTGAAGGTACATCCTCCCGGCAGGCTCATCGAACACTGGTCGCACCTCATCAGAACGCCAGCTTCCTTTCCACTGCTCGGAACCTTCACGACCATCTTTCCACCCCCCTTATTATGACACCTGTCATATGAATGTTATGGTAAGTGATTTAAATCTTTTATCCAGAACAAGGCCAGACTCTTGGTTTACAAATCAACAAAAACAGGCCGACTACGTTTTCAAAAATACCAAAAGCCTTAAGTATTCCGCGGGTCATGTTTTGCATATGAAGGTCAGCGCCTTTGAGGTCGCATCCCGCTACGTTTACCCCTCCCTCAGGAGACGCCTCGTGGAGCACCTCAGGGAGAAGGGATTAAAGCAGACCGAGATAGCGGAGCTCCTCCACGTCACCCAGTCGGCGGTTTCGCGCTACCTCAACATGGACAGGGGTGCTCTCATAGACGTTTCAAGGTTCAGGGAGATTGACGAGGACCTCAAGAGCCTTGCGGACGAGATAATTGAATTCCGGCCGAGCGAGTACGAGGTTCACATGAGACTCATCGGCATAGCCATCAAGATGCTTGGCAGGGGTTACGTCTGCTCCTTCCACGCCAGGATAGACCCCGAGGTGAATCCCGCAGAGTGCAGGGTCTGCATAGAGCTGTTCGGCTAAAAAACAAAATTACGTGCCCCCACCGGCCAATAACACCCAAACACCTATCGCGATGAGCAGAATTCCCGCGACGACCGAGAGTTCCATACTGTGCCTAACCATCGCCTGGGAGAAACGCTTGCTCTCGCTCACGCCCCCCATGGCGAGAAGGATTACGACGAGGGGGAGCACGAAGATGACGTTGTAGAGGGCCAGTAGAAGCAGCGCAAGGGCCCGATTTCCGTGCGCTATTATCGTTGTGTAGACGAGGTAACTGCCGGCGGAACAGGGGAGGAGCGTCGTCGAGACTACGACACCGAGGGCAAAGGAGCCGGCGAAGGTCGCGTCGGCGCTGAATATCTTCTTCCTTATCTTTCCCTTGTCGCCTATCCTCGAGCGCTCCATTATCCCCGTGACTATTGTGTAGACTCCGAAGCCTATCGCGAAAACTCCAGCCGCCCAGAGGGGGATGTAGTGACCGAGGAAGAGCAGGCCGAGGCCGAGGAGGTAGTAAGAGACGTAAACGGCCAGGATAAAGGCCGAGCCGATGATGTAAAGCCTCCTCCGCGACACTTCTCTCACGGATATCGCGATGAGGAGCATGGTGTAAATCACGAAGGTGCAGGGGTTTATCGAGTCGCTCATCGCCAGGGCGTAGAACTTGGGGATAAAGTCCGGAATGCCCAGGAGGTAGAGAACGAGGGCGCTTAACCCAAAGGAAGCCAGCAGGATTATCGCGAGGGCTTCGATTTCGCTCTTCATGGTGGAGAATACTCGGAAGGACTTTTCACCCTTTCCAAAACGAAAGGTTGAAAACGAAAGGTCAGCCGGTCGAGTTTCCGGTGGAGGTCGAGTTGGTCTTCAGCTCGTCGAGTATCTTCTGAACATCAACGGACTCGTGCTTCACAAATATCTTGTAGAGAGCGTCTATGACGAGCTTCGCCTTGGGGTTCTTGTACGGGAACAGATAGGTCTTTCCGTTGAAGAACAGAACGCCGTCGTTGTTTATGGCTGCTGCCAGAATCTGCGGAGTAGCCGTAACGTTGTATTCGCCGTCTATCACAGCGTAGAGGGTTCCGTTGTAGGTAATCGCTATTGCCGGGACGCCGGTTATGCCGGTGAGCTGTGCGAGCTCCCCAAAGAGCTTCATGTTGGTCTGGTTGTTAACGAGCTCGTAGTATGTGAGCGCATCCTTGCCGTAGACTTTGGGAATCCACTCGTGCATGTGCCGGCAGTGGGGACAAGTTTTCATACCGTACATGTAGAAGTGAATGGCGTTAAAGTAAATCCTCGTGCCGTTGACGTCAACGTAGGCAGGCTTCGAGGGAGTTGCTGTGGTGGTTTTCTGAGGGGAACCGCTTGAGGTCGTTGAACCCGTGCCGTTGCTTCCGATACAGCCGGCGGCAAAGCCGACCAGCAGAAGGACCATGATTACAAGCCCCGCTTTTTTCATCGTACCACCTGGAATTAATGTCTGCTGGGACGTTATAAAGTTTCACGCCGGAAGCCTTAAATCGGAGTTATCCCTATGAGTATGGGGGTCTTCATGCAGGCATGGTACCGCTCGCGGGCCCTTTACGATGCAGTTATGAAGCTCGTGAAGGCAGGGAAATTCAACGAGGCAATGAAGCTCGCCAAGGGAATACCCGATGGGAGCGTCCGTTCCAAGGCCGTTAACGGAATAGTCGTGGAGATGGCGAAGGCTGGGGAGGATTACAGGGATGCCCTCGATAGGGCGATAGAGACGGCACTCTCAACGAAGAACCCGACGAAGAACCTGATGGGTCTGGCCTTTGAGTTCCTTGAGATGGGTAAGTTCGACGACGCCCTCTACATAGCGGAGCATATAACCGACTTAGCAAACCGCTCGAAGGTGCAGGCGGAGGTCGCGCTCAGGCTCGCGAGGAAGGGTGAACTCGATAGGGCGATGAAGCTCATAGAGGACATCCTCGACGAGGACGTCAAGACCTGGGCAACCTCAATGCTCGCGAGCGAGCTTTAGCGTGAGGAAGTTAAAACCAGCCGTGTTATCTGCCGTTTTTGACAGAAATCCCGCCACAACCCTTTTTTAGTGGAGCCCGTTTTTATCCCGGGTGAGACCATGAACGGCGGAGAGATAATCGGACTGCTCGGAATGTTGCTCCTCGTGAGCGCCTGGGTTCCTCAGACCTTGGAGACTATAAGGACGAGAAAGTGTCCCCTGAACATGCAGTTCATAATAATCTACGTGACCGCCTCGACCCTGCTGACGATATACTCCTACATAATCGGGGACTGGATATTCTTCGCCCTGAACTTCCTCGCGGCGTTGCAGAGTGCGATAAACCTCGTGGTAAAGTTGACGGAAAAGAAAAGTTAGCCCCTCTTATAGAGCCCCACGAGCTCTCCCCACTGAATAACGTGGCCTTCCATGGCCTTTTCCAGTTCTTTTCTCGTCGCCCCCGGCGGAAGGTTCAGCGTCGTGTCGAGGGCGTAGACCTTGAAGTGGTAGTGGTGGACGCTCCCCCTCGGCGGACAGGGACCACCGTAGCCTATCCTTCCGAAGTCGTTCCTCCCCTGAACCATTGGAATCGGCTTCTCAACCTCGCCGACCTTCGGAACAGCCTCGGGAATCTCGCCCACCGGCGGAATGTTCCAGGCAATCCAGTGGGTGAAGGTCCCCGCGGGAGCATCTGGGTCGTCCACGATTATGACAAGGCTCTTCGCCTTCTCGCTTATGTTCCCGATGAATATCGGCGGGTTTATGTCCTCGCCGTCGCAGGTGAACTTAACGGGGATGTAGCTCCCGTTGTGGAAGACGGAACCGACCTCAAGGGTCTTAGGTGCGGTCGTTTTCTCACCTCCCCCGCTTATACAGCCAGACCCGATTAGAAGCGCGATTATTAGCAACGGCACCCAGCTCCTCATGTTCAAACCTGCGTCTTCATCCGTAAAAGGGTTGCGCCAACGTTAAATACTCCGCCGGCGTTTAACATACCATGCGCGTGCTCTGGGAGAAGGAGATACCGGCCGAGGAAATCGTCGTCTCGCCAAGGCCGGTCTGGAAGTGTCGAACCTGCCCGATGTACGGGAAGAGGCCGAGCTGTCCTCCCCACGTTCCGGACTGGAGGGAGGCAAAGGAGTGGGTGAGCCACTTCAGCAGGGCCATCCTCGTAAAGTTCGAAATCGACATGGAGCGCTTCGAGGAGGAGAAACGGGAGGCAATCCTCTACCTGCTCAAGCGCGAAGGGGAGCTCTTTAAGGAGGGAAAGCTCTACGCGATGGCCCTCTTCCCCGGCAACTGCAACCTCTGCACGGACTGCCCCTTCGAGCGCGGTGAGCCCTGTAGAATGCCGACTAAAGTCCGGCCGAGCCTCGACGCCATTGGGATTGAAATCAGCTCGCTGGTTCAAATAGACTTTTCAGAGAGCGCCCTTTACGGAATGATACTGGTGAAGTGATGAACATGGCACCCATAGCCTACGTTACCCTGCTCGGTCGCTCGCCCTGGGCGGTCGTGAACACCTACTACAAAATCCTGAAGGAGGGCAAGGGAAAGCGGGAAATCCGGCGGGTCTACGTATTCACTGAGGAGCGCTACCGGAACCTCCTTCCAAAGGTTGTGAAGGCCATAGAGACCATATCCAAAGCCTACAACCTCAGACCGAGGATTGAGACCGTGGTAATTAAGGACTACGGCTTCTTCGAGGCTGACAGGAAGTTCAAGGAGCTCTTCTCGAAGCTCGAACGCGAGGGTTACAAGATAGGCCTCGACATAACCTCCGGCAGGAAAGCCCTGGTCGCGGCCGCGATAGTTCAGATTCGCGAGTTCCCGGTGTCGTTCATAGTCTACATGGGCCTGCTTGACATGGACTTCCCGGACAGGCCCTACATGATGATTCCAACCCACATGCAACCCATCAAGAACTTCTTGGGGGATGGAGATGAAGCCCGCTGAGGTCATAGTGAAGCCAGAACTGCAGGTCCTCATGAACGTCCTCGCCGAGAGGGGCGAGCTACGGGTGAGTTACCCGCTCTACGGCCTTCCTCTCCTCCGGGCGGAGCCGAGCGAGAGGGGCTACCGCCTCGAAGTCCTGACGGACAGGAAGACCTTCAACGCCCGCGTTCCGCCAAGGCTCTCCTCAGAACTGCCGACGTGGAGCGACTTCTACGAGTGCTTCATCTCCGCCGGAATCCTCCGCTACGACAACCTCGACGAATTCGAGAAGACCCTGGAGCTCTACGAGAGGCTGAAGAAAGGCGTTGCATTCGCGCCCGATACGAACCTCTTCTACCACCGCTTCATCTCCTCCTACAGACCGCTCGATGGCTACCAGATAGTCGTCGCCGAGGGCGTCAAGAAGGAAATCGAGGACGCGATGAACTACAAGTACAGGCACAAACAGCTTGAGGAGATTTCACGCGAGGTTCTCAACGCCCACCTCCTGAGGGAGTTCAGCAACAGGCGGACGAAGAGGAGCCGGAAAGCGGCCTACATAGCCCTCAAGGAGTTCGAGAGGCTGAAGCCAAGGATAATCATCGCCGAGAGCGTGAGCGAGCCGGCCCACAACAACGACGAGATTATCGTCAAGTCCCTCAAGAGGTACGACAGAATGACGCCCACCCTGCTCGTCTTCCTGACGGCGGACATAGCGATAACCGACGTGGCGGAGATGGAGGGGCTTGAGTACTTCCTCTTCAAATATCCGCGGGAGGAGCTCGGAAGACACGAAGTCTCGGCTTACCAGCTCAGGACGCTCCTCTTTAACCTCTCGGCCGTCTTCGGCGTGATAGAACTCAACGGAATCCTCGTCTTCGGCGAGTTCGGGGGCAAGGCGAACCTCGATGAGCTCAAGCTCGTCTTCGAGCGGGAGGACCGGGTTTACAACGAGTTCACCTTCCACCTCAAGCTGAGCAGGGAACTGGCGAAGATTATGGGGTGAACCGCGTGAATAGTTACCCAATTCGGCTATGCTTTCAATTTTTCCTCAATGGTTTTTAGGACGTCTTCAAGCGACACCTCATTCGAGGGCTGAACGTTGTCCTTGGAACCGACGTGCTTATGATGTGGAAATGTCTCCAGGTGCCTGTGATGCGGTGCGTCATCCCAGCGAATTAGCAGATTTCCGTTTTTCTGCCACTGAAAAGAATAGCTGTACTCATTCTCGGAAACGAACTCTCTGATGTAAAGAACGCTTCCGTCCGTTAATTCCGCTTTGATTTTCAGGAAATAGAAATCCCTGCCTTCCTTATAATCAAGAACCTCGTACTCCCTGACGACCGGGCTACCCTCAAGCAACTCTAACTCTCTGAGCATTTTCAATCTCCTTCAGTCTGCTTTCGAGCTCCTTTAGTTTCTTTAGGTAAGCCTTCCACTCGATGTAGTCGTCCCACTCCTCAAAGGACTCCCCCGAGCTCTTTAACCTCCGCTCAAACTCCTCGAGCGTCATTCCGTATTTCTCTTCAAACAGCCGGAGTTTCTCCTTTATCGGGGCAATCTCAGAGAGTATCCTGAGCTTCTCATGAAGGAGTATGTCTCTCTTCGAAACTATGACCTCGCTCATTTTCACCACTGATTAAGCATATTCAACTTCGAATAAATACCTTTTGTGAACGAACAGTGACACAGGTCATTGGCTGACGCAGAGCTCTTTCATATAATTTCCACCGATGCCGGTAAGAAGAAATAGGGGTAGCGAACTCCCTCATCCTCTCACCCCAACGTCAGTCTGCCTGAAGAGACGTTCGTGCCGTTGCAGAGGACCGTGAAGACATAGTCATTGGGTTTGAGAACCCGAACCACGAACTTCATGTCTCCCACCTGGAGCAGGGTCCTTTCGGTGACGTTGTTCAGCTCACTGGCACTGACCCTCGCAGTGAGGGTAATGTTCCCCTCTGGATGAACGGTGAGGTAAGCCGTTGTTCCGACGAGCCCGTTTCCTTCTTTTCTTGAGATTGAAACCGGAAGGGGGTCAGAGTAGGCAACGCACGTAGCCCCTTTGATTTCCCGCCCGTTGATGCTTACGTTGACGTCCTTCGGAACGAACGCTGGAACGAGCTTGAGAACGTAGACCGTTATGCTCGCGTTCATGTTTCCCTCAACTTCAGCTGTGAAAGCGTAGAGGGTGACGTTGGTCGAGTTCAGAAAGCGCTCAACCTCATCGAAGTACGCCATCGGGGCCGTCAGCCAGCCAGAAAATGTTCCGTTTATCTCCGCGCTTCCAACGGCGCTCGTGAAGGACGAGCTTCCGCCGGTTTGAATCCCGGGAGAAGAAGATGTTGGGACGTTTCCGGTATCGTAGGTCTGGGTTTGGGTTATTCCCGGGGTTGAGATGCACCCGCTAACGAGTGCCCCGAGGAGAATCAGAACAAGAACAATGGCGTTTGTTTTGTCCATACTCCCACCGTGAGTGTTAAAGAATTAAAGCTTAAAAGTGTTACCCGAGGGAACCAAAGAAAAGAGGAACTCAGCTCAGCATTCCCTCGAGCTTCTCGACGAACTCGATGCTCCTCCTGAGGTCGGCGAAGTACTCCTTGGCCTTCTCGACGTGCTCCCTCTCGACCCTTCCGCCCTTGGCCAGAACGCTCGCCGGCGCGAGAAGCTGGACGGCGTAGCGCAGGCTGGTCTTCTCACCGAGCTCCGCGAGGTACTCTATGGCCTCCTTGCTCACCTCAATCTTCTCCTCCCTCGCGCGAATCTTGACTATCTCTCTGATTTCCTCTTTCTTGTAAGGTTCGGTGTTGATTATGAGCAACCTGTCGAGCATGTCAACTGGGATTCCGTGCGGTGCCTCGATGTCGGTGCCTCTAATCTTCGTCCTTCCCCTGTTGGTGGCCAGGATGAGAATCGGCGCGAGCTCGCCCTCCATCGCCCTCGCGAGGAACGAGAAGGCCTCGATGTCGAGCATGTGAACCTCGTCTATGAAGAGCACTCCCGGAACGAGAGTCGCCCTTCCCTCTTCAATCCAGCCCTTAACCGTCTCGTCAACGCGCCTCCTGACGTCGTCGCTTATCTCCGCCCCTGTGCTGAAGAGCAGGCCGAAGATGTTTCCGCGGGCGTTGGCAACGTCAAGGTCATGGAGCGTGACGGTGTAGGTGAACTCCTTTATCTTGAGCACGGGCCCGCTCGGAAGGCTGACCTTGCGCTTGAAGAAGAGCCCCTCTTCCTCCTTCGTCGTTCCGACCTTCGAAACCTTGCCCGTTTCGGCGTCAATCTGTATGACGTCGCCTTCCTCAACGCCGAGCTCCATGAGCTGGTAGGCTATCTCCCTGCCGGCCCTTATCGTCTTCTCGTCGTCCCTCGTGCGGAGGGTTATGATGACGCTCTCCGGAATCTCGACGTAGGGGTTGAAGGGGTGCCTCGTGCGCCTTATCTCAATCTTCTTGACCTCGCCCTCGTAGACCTTCCTCTCCTCGCTGATTCTAACGCCTATCGCCCGCCTCATGGCCTGCTTGAGGAACTCCGTCTTGTTGACCTCGGCCGAGTAAATCTCGCTTCCCGCTATCTGGACGAAGGGAACGTCCTCACCGAGTTCCCTCGCTATACCCATCGCTATCGCCGTTTTACCGCTCCCGGTCGGGCCGACGAGGAGGATTCCCTTGCCGGCGAGCTTCCCGCGCTTTATGAGCTCGACCGCAATTCCGGCCGCTTCCCTCGCCTTAACCTGACCGACCATGCCATCGGCGATGAACTTGGCCCTTCCGTTCTCGTCGAGGCCCAGGCCCTTTATGTGGGAGTGCATTCCAACCCTCTCGAATGAAACCTTGGCGACCTCTTCTATGACAGCCGGCAAGGTCTCACCCCCTTAATCTTTCCGGAGGTAACTAAAAGAGGGAGGATTTAAAAATTTGACGGACGGCTCAGGTGGGTTTTCCGGGCATCGGTTACCCCAAAGGCCAATGTCATCATCGCCAGAGAAGGTTGACCAAAAGCTTTTAAACGTTTGGTGAGAAACAACTATGGTGAGTAAGATGGCAAAAATGAAGGGCATTGCCCTAATAATTCTGCTGATAGCTTCTCTAATGTATCACACTCATCAGGTTTTGGGAAAGGGAACCTGTCCGCCGGAGGTCGAACTGCCGGACCCGGTTCTCTTCGCCACAACGCCCTACATCGTCAACGGCACCCTCACCTTCGAGCTGGACGTTTACTACTTCTACCAGTGGCCCGAGGGAATGTGTCCTATTTCAAGCCTAACCGACAGGCTTCAGTGTCTGGACGCCGAAGCCCTTGACTTCAGGGTTCACTACACCCTCGAGAACGGAAGCGCTGTCGGCAGGCTCGGCGGTGTTGATGGAGTTCCGCTGAAGACCTATCCCCTAAAGCTCCTGAACGGGTCGGTCGTGGAGCTGGAGGGATTAAACGTCTCATTCCCGTTCGGCGTTCTCAAAACGTACCTCTCGGTCCTCAACATCACCGGAACGTTTACTCAAAACAACACTTATTCCCCGGACCTCAAACCGCTCCTGGCGAAGTTTAACGGCACGGCAGACGTCGTTTCGAGAATGAGGGGCTTCGTTTACAAGGGAACAATCTACGTCTACTTTCCTCAGGCTGAGCTCGTGGACTGCACTAAATTCATACCCGAGGAATTTCGCGCGACGGGGAACTACGTCTCCCCGATAATACCCCTGGTTTTCAACGGCTCAACTCCGAGCGCCCCGCTGCTTATTCTCGTCTACCGCAACGGGAGCATGGAGCCCGTGTTAAAGCTCAAAACGGAGAGAAGGGAAGGAGAGTGGGGAGGCTACTACTACGCCTGCTCCCTACCGAACCTTGAACTCCCCAGGCCGGTGAAACCACCCGTTGAGCTCACGGGAGGGAGGAATTACTCCTACGTCTACGTCGCTCCTCATAATGTCAGCATCGACGTCAGTGGGTTCACGAACGGCACCTTTGCCCTCTTCCTCCTGGACCTGTCCGCCAGCGGTATCCTCATCCCCGGTGGCCCCAACGTTCCGGCGGACATACACTACGTTCTCCTCTTCGGCTACGACGGCAGGCTTTTCCAGGTAAACCTGAGTTCCATACTGAGAACCTTCGACCCGCCGGAGGAGGACGACTACGGCAACCCCGCCTTCTATTTCGGTGGTGCCAATGAGAGAATCTTCCACCTCGGCGTGGCCTTTGTGAACGGAACTCCCTACCTGGGCGTCTGGATGAAGGGCTTGAAAGACGTCGCGCTGATACGCCTCATGCCCGAAAAGAGGGAGTGGGTCAAAGCAGGTTCCGTGCCTTATGAAACCTGGAAGAGAATGATGATGGCTTCAACAAAGGGAACCAGGCTTTCCAACGTCTCCCATTACTCCAAGTACTTCCTCTCGACCCCGCTCTTGGAATACGTTCCGGTTAAGGGTGGGGTGTTCGTTTATCCCGCGCGATATTCGGTCAGTTTTTACGGGCTCCCCTCTGGATACGCGAAAGTTGGAAAAAGAATACTCCCAACCTGCTCACTCTGGCCGGCATACGCCTTCCGTGACAACGGCACAGTTTACGGCCTCTTCCGCGTGGGCGAAAAATTCACGATTTATCCTGAACTCGTCGATTACAAAGAGGTGTCGAAGGAAAAGATAACACCCACGAACTCAACAACGTCCACAGTTCCACCAGAGAACACAACAGGGTCAACCTCAGAGAGGGGAAAAGAGGAGAAATCAATCTGCGGGCCCGGGCTAATGGTCCTCCTCATCCTGCTCATCCGCCTCAGAGAACGTTGAGGTACTTGTGAACCTGAAAGCTCAGTCCAACGTTCTTCCGCCCCATGATGAGCGAGGCCTCGCGGTAGAGCTCCATCAGCCTCGCTTGGCTAATCTCAATCGGCTCCCTTGGCTGGATTACGAGTGGGGAAAGGTCCTTCAGAAGCTCGGCGTACCAGCGGACGTTCTCAGTCTTTGTCTCCGAAGTGACCACGAGCTTGGCGTAAACTTTAACCCCCGCTTCCTTCAGAATCCTAATGCTCTCAACCTCGCGGAGAACCAATGAGCGCCAGTCCTCGGTCGCTTTAGCGGTCTCGTCCTTTATGTCAACGCTCGCATAGTCGGTGAGTGGGGCGACCTCTCTTATGAGCTCTGGGAGTCCGCCGTGTGTTTCGAGGAAGTTGTCGAAGCCGAGCTCCTTCATCTTTCCCATGAGGGCCTTCAGGGGCTTCACCTGAAGGGTAGGTTCTCCCCCAGTGTAGCTTATCGAGTGTATATCACCCGTGTCGAGGCGGAGAATTGCCTCAACGACCCCCTCAAGCTCCGCGGGATTCGGCCTGTACTCGAACCTTCCGGTGAACGGTTCAACCTCGTAGCGCCACCGCGAAACGCGAGAGGCGTCGATAAATTCCTTTGAGTCGCACCAAACACAATTAAGGTCGCAGCCCGCAAATCTAACAAAAATCTGCCTCCTCCCGAAAGCACTCCCCGGAACGCTCCCCCCTTCGCCCTGCCAGCTGTTGAAGACCTCGGCCATTATGAGTCTCATAGGGTGAAATACCCGCACGGGGTTTTAAGGGTTTGGAAACTCTTTTAAATGAAAAGTGTTATACTACTTCATTGAGAAGGATTGAGAAGGGATTGGAAATGAGGAGGCTAGCCTCCCCTTTCGTTGTGGTGATAGTTGCCTTCGCCGTTTTCATCGCGATTGATGCCTACTCCCAGCTGTTTCCCAGCACACCCAAGCCGTTTCTGAGCCCCAATGACACCGTGAGAGACGTCTCTGTTTTTCCGAACGGGGGCGTCGCCGTTGTTGAAGTGCCCAAATACGCTTCTCCCACTGGTTTTCTGGCCGTTTACTCGGCGGACGGTCAAAGACTGTGGACGTTGAAGTTTGGAACTCCTGACTTTCTCGTGGTATATGAGTCGGTCGAAGGGGTTTCTGTTGCACCGGACGGGAGGTACATTGCAGTCCTGACCGACAGGAACCTGAGATTATACAATCCATCAAGAAAACTCCTGTGGAAGGTTCCTCTCAATCAGTCCGAGGATTCCTACTCCCGCGTTCTCTTCACCCCAGATTCCAAGCACGTGGTCGCTTACACCTGGGGCGAATCCCTCAAAGTCTGGGTTTTTTCGACCAACGGAAGTCTCGTGCGTTATCTTGAGATGAACTCATCGCCTCTCGCGGTCATTGTACGGACTATCGACTCGGCTCTCTACATGGCGGTGGAGGACGAGAATGGGACGACCCGTATAATGGAGGTTCCCTTTGAAGGAAACGGCTGGACTGTTGTCATCTCCAATACCACCCGCTGGAGCGCGCCCAGAGGTCTGGCCGTTTTCAAAACGTCTAACGGGACCTACGTTGCCTACGTGGACTGTGGGAAAGGAGTCTACCTCATTAAAAACGGCTCAATCGTCTGGCACAGGCCTTCCTCCGGCTGTCCGTGGGACGTTGCCATCTGGGAGGGGAAGATTTACGTCTCAGAAACGGCGAACAGCTTCGTTAAGGTTTACAGTCTCAACGGAACCCTCCTCCGGAGTTTGTACTCTCCAAGTTTTGTTTCGGGGCCCGGAACGTTTTTCAGGTGCGGTCACAGTTTGGCGTTAACCGTCATTGAGTACTCGGATTCCTCATGGAAAACCTACGTCTACCTGCTCACAGCCGATGAAATCCACGGGATATTCAATGTGGAGGGTAAGCCTCCCACAGACTATATGTCGCACGTTCGGGGGGCGTGCTGGGGAGACAACCTTATTCTGGCAATTAACGACTTCAAAAAATGGAGGGGATACGTGTACGAGGTTCCCGTTGGACCTAAAGCTCAATCCCCTTAACCTTCTCGCTCACGTAGCCCTCGAGGATTTCAACGCGAACCTCCCTTTCATCACCGGTCATGTCTGCCATCAGCTTTACTGCCCTCGCGTAGTCCCAGAGGCGCCTTTTCGCCTCTGCCGTAACAGCTTCGGCCATCACTATGAGCTCCTTCTCTTCCGGATGTTTGCTCATCTCCTCAATTACCTTCCTCGCGTCGTCCTCAGTAAAGACACCTTTCTTCTTAAAGAGCACCGACATCACCCCATGATTGTTCAATCAAGGAATTATGTAATTCTGCGATTAAATAATTCATCAACCGCTTAGATGTACTTGAGCAGAACTTCAACGGCCTCCTCAAAGATTTCCCTGTCCCTCCCGTCGAGAACGCCCTCAAGGTAGTTGAGCGCAACCAAATCAAGGATTATGTAGGCGGTGTTCCGGTCGAGGCCAAGCGAGTAGGCGTCGTAGTAAACCCTCTCCTCACCTAAAGCTTCGTTGAGCATCTCGACGAAGTAGTTTATCTCCTCGACGGTGAGCTCGTCCCACCTGCTCTCAAGCTCGTCGAAGTAGCGCTCCATAACGCGGAGCGTTTCGAGGTCAAGCTTTAGAGTCCCCTCGAAGTATGGGAACTCGCCGACGCGGAAGAGCTTTATCCCCTCGTCGTCTCTAACCGCTATGCTGTCCCAGAGGACGATTCCGCCAACCGGGTTGTGGCCGTACTTGCTCGCCAGATAGGAAAAGCGCTCCAGGGCGAAGTCTATATCCTCTATGAACTCCTCTTCATCGCGGAAGCGGATTATCTTGCTCACTGTTCCACCCATGTTTCGCACCGTTCTCGGTTGGAGTGAAGGTTATAAGACCTTTGCCCTACTCCCCCTGCCCGACGAGTACGGGGTTGCGATGACGTCGGGACCCCCAGGGGGGCGACAGCCCCTACTGCCCCCCTTGCAAACTTCGCCTGCGCGAAGTTTGACCAAGGTCGGTGATTCTTTTCTAAAAACGCAACTCTAAGAAGTTTGTACTATCAGATGGCAGTGCTCTCAAAGAATTCTCTTCAAGGAACCCTCTGGAAGGGGTTTCTTTAGGAGGCGCTCCTTTGGAGCGCGGGAAAATGTAAACCCGTGTGAGAAAGCTTCCAAAATTAAGGAATTCACAACCCACAAAAGCAATTAAGGCGCAAACACTCAAAAAGAAGCCCTTGATAGAGGAATTACAAACTTTGATGAAACTTTGCCTTCGCAAAGTTTCAGCACTGGCGGAAGAGTGGGTGCGTGTTCCAAGATTTAGCAATTATGAGGGAGTTTCTTTTGGAATTGCTCTTTCAAAAGGGTTTCACTCCCCAAACGGCGTCCGGAGGACGCCAAAAATAAACTGAAACTACCCCACGGGGTTCCTTTAATGTTAAACTCGCGTTGAACTCTCCATTTTGAGAGTGCACGACTAACTTTTTGCTCGTTGGTGAGAAGGGCACTTGTTTGGTCAAGCTTTGTTAAAGCTTGTTCGCCTGCGCGACGTCGAGCTTTGCTCGACGCGAGGGACGATAGTCCCGCAGAGTTTGACCAAGGTTTGTGATTGTAGCTTTTGGGAAAAGCTTCACCAAAAGTTAGTAGCTCCCAATCCAAGGCTCAAGTAGAGCAGATTTTGCTTGCAAAATTGCACTTTTCAAAAGGAGAACACACCAAAAAAGCCTTTCCAAGGGGTTTACTTCTTTCTTGACGCCCGTCGGGCGTCGATTTAAAGGTAAACCCACAGTAAAGGAGCAAACTGAAAAGTTTTCCCTCTCAAAAGAGCTAGGTGATTAGAAAATCACTCAAAACTTAGCGCTTTAGAAGAAGCTACAAACTTTGATAAAACTTTGCCCAGCAAAGTTTTGAGGTAAGGTTTATAAGAGGACTTTCAAAGCACGACCGAGGCGAGCGGTGTGGAGCGCGAGGTAACCGATGAGAAGCTCCAGAAGTATTTTAGAATCACCGAAGAGGCCCTCAAGCGACTTGAGGTAGCCGTTCACGAGAAGAGCCTTCTCCACGCGGTTGCGATGGACTTTCTAACGATGGCAAAGAGCTATTTTGAGGACGCAAGGTACTACTACAAGAAGGGCGACTACGTTACCGCCTTCGCCGCTCTGAACTACGCGCACGGCTTCATAGATGCCGGCGTGAGGCTCGGCGTGTTTAAGGGTGAAGACGACAGGCTTTTCGCATTCGGGTGAGGTGAGCGAGATGGGAGACTATCTGGTGGTTCTCGAGGCGCCTATCATCGTGAGGGACGTTGAGACGAGCGAGGACGCGATAAACGTGGCGGTGAGCAAGGTAACGAAGGCACTCAACAGGGAGAAGCTCGATTTCGTCCGCGTTGAGCTCGGCTACTCCCAGTGTCCCGTCTGCGGGGCGCACTTCGAGAGCGCCTTCGTAATCGGAAACGTCGGCCTCGTCGGCATGTATCTAACGCTCAAGGTCTACAACGCCCAGACGATAGAGCACGCCGAGAGGATAGCCAAGGCCGTCGTCGGCAAGGCCCTCAAGAAGGTCCCCCTCAAGGTCTACGAGATTCGGGAGCTTGAGGAGGACGAGGAAGACGGCATCGAGGCCGAGCTTTGACGGTTAATTTTTTAAACACCCTCCCATCAAAGCCCCACATAACCTCTGGAGGTTTTGCCATGACGAAGTTCATCTTTGTTACGGGTGGTGTCGTCAGCGGTCTCGGGAAAGGAATCACCAGCGCTTCTCTCGGCATGCTCATGAAGGCTCGCGGTTTTAGAACGACGAACATCAAGATCGACCCCTACCTCAACTACGACGCAGGAACGATGAACCCCTACCAGCACGGCGAGGTTTTCGTCCTCGACGACGGCGGTGAGGTTGACCTCGACCTCGGAAACTACGAGCGCTTCTTAGACACGAGCCTGAGCTTCGACCACAACATAACCACGGGCAAGGTGTACTCTGCCGTCATCGAGAAGGAGCGGAAGGGCGAATACCTCGGCGCGACCGTCCAGGTGATTCCGCACATCACCAACGAGATAAAGGAGCGCATAAGGAGAATCGCGAGGGACTACGACGTCGTTATCATTGAAATTGGCGGAACGGTTGGAGACATCGAGGGGATGCCCTTC
Source organism: Thermococcus prieurii (assembly GCF_054657655.1). NCBI lineage: Archaea > Methanobacteriati > Methanobacteriota > Thermococci > Thermococcales > Thermococcaceae > Thermococcus > Thermococcus prieurii. The sequence continues at coordinate 503,193 of NZ_BAAHYH010000002.1, forward strand.
CTCGAGGCCGCGAGGCAGATGCAACTTGAGGAGGGAAGGGAGAACGTCGCCTTCGTCCACGTTACGTACGTTCCCAAGCTCAAGGTGGTTGGTGAGCAGAAGACAAAGCCCACCCAGCACAGCGTTAAAGAACTGCGCTCCCTCGGGATCCAGCCCGATGCGATAGTTGCCCGCTCCGAGGAGCCCCTTGAGGAGAGCGCGAGGAGGAAGATAAGCCTCTTCACCAACGTCCCCGAGGAGGCGGTAATTAGTGCCTACGACGTCGAGGACACCTACGAAGTGCCTTTAATGCTTGAGAAGGAGGGACTCGCGAGGTACCTCGTCAGGAGGCTCGGCCTTCCCGAAAGGGAACCGGAGCTCGAGAAGTGGCGCGAGATGGTGGATAAGTACAAGGGCCTTAATAAAGAGGTCGAGATTGCAATCGTTGGGAAGTACGTCAAGCTGGCAGACTCTTACCTGAGCATTAAGGAAGCCCTGAAGCACTCGAGCGTTGCCAACGACGTCAAGGTCAAAATCAGGTGGATTGAGGCCGAAGACGTCGAGAGGAAGGGCGTTAAGCTCCTCGAGGGCGTTGACGGTATAATCGTCCCCGGTGGCTTTGGCGCTCGCGGAAGCGAGGGCAAGATGATGGCGATACGCTACGCGAGGGAGAACGACATCCCGTTCCTCGGAATCTGCTTTGGCTTCCAGCTGACGGTTGTGGAGTTCGCGAGGAACGTCCTCGGGCTCAAGGGGGCGCACTCGACGGAGATTGACCCGCAGACGCCGTATCCTGTTGTTGACCTGATGCCGGAGCAGAGGGACCTCGACAGGCTCGGCGGAACGATGAGGCTCGGCGCTTACCCGGTTCACATAAAGCCAAACACCCTCGCGAAGAGGCTCTACGGCAGGGAGATAGTCTACGAAAGGCACAGGCACCGCTGGGAGGTCAACCCGGACTACGTGGAGAAGTTTGAGGAAGCCGGTCTCATCTTCAGCGGAATAGCGGGCGACGACGAGAGGAGGATGGAGATACTTGAGTTGCCGGGGCACAGCTACTTCATAGCGACTCAGTTCCACCCGGAGTTCAAGTCGAGGCCCATGAACCCGGCACCGGTCTTCAGGGGACTCGTTGAGGCCGCGAAAAAGAAGAGGTATCAGTAAAGGAACTCCTCTTTTCTTCCCTTAATCCCCTTGAAGTCCCTGTAGAGGAGAACCCCTCCCGCCCAGAGGAAGCAAACGAGAAATGCATCAAATGGGGCACCAGCGAGGTCAATTATCACCGGGTTCGCAGTGGTCATCATGAGGGGAAGTATAATGGGTGTCATTGCTATTGCTACAGCAAAGCCCAGGAGTATTATGAGGACGCCATAACCAAAACTGCTCGGGAGCCGTCTAAACGTAAGTCCCAACGCCTCCACGAACGCCCCGATGCTTCCAGTTTCAACGTACGCGGGAACAACGAGGACAAAGAACGTCAGGATTACCGGGAGAATCGCAAAGAACAGCAACAGGCCAAGGAACGCGATGGGAAGGTTCAAAGTGGCCGCGCCTACGAGGAGGAGTACAAAGGGTATTGCCGCAACGAGAAGAGCCGTTATGTACGTGAGGATGTTCACCACTATCACCGCCGGAATCCTTGGCACGGCTTCTGTGAGAAGTTCGAGAAGGGAGTATTCCTCGTCCTCAAGCGAGAGGAAGTAGGCCTTAACGACGCTGTACTCAACGAGGGAAAGCACAACCACGGCTATAAAGAGCTCCAGCAGGGAAACTTTCAGGTCGTGAATTAAGGCAGTTGAAGACGTGTGCGTCGTACCGTACTCCTCGAAGATGACGTTTGAGGAGAAGTGCTCCTTTATGGGGAGTTCACCGGCCTGAGATGGAAGGAGAAGGCTCAGGAGGGAAACCGCAATGAACGCCACGAGGACGAGAACGTAAACTCTCTTGTTCTCCGCGACGAGGGAGAAGGCCTTTGAAAATGCGTCAAGCGCCCCCACATACACCACCGAGGTTAGTAACGACAGGAGGATTTAAAAGCGTTGTCCCTAAGAAAAGCTTATAAACGAACCCCCGAAAGTGGCGATGGGTTCATCAAGCTAATCGAGGTGAGATAAATGGCTATCTGGCAGGGAAGGTCACTCAAGAAGCCCTCAGGTGGAAGGATTGTCCTCGCGAGGAAGAAGAGGAAGAGGGAGCTCGGAAGAGAGCCCGCCAACACCAGGGTCGCCGAGGAGAGGGAGAAGAGGAAGATAATCAGGACCTACGGCGGTAACAGGAAGGTCCGCCTCGTCGAGGCACTCTACGCGAACGTCTTCGACGGTGGAAAGGGCAAGAAGGTCAAGATACTCAACGTCGTTGAGAACCCGGCCAACAGGCAGTACGCGAGGAGAAACATCATCACCAAGGGAGCGATAATCGAGACCGAGATTGGTAAGGCCGTCGTCACCAGCAGACCCGGCCAGGACGGAGTCGTCAACGCGGTTCTCCTCAAGGAGGAGAACGCCTGAACCCTTTTCTAATTTGCCTTTGATAGAGCCTGTAGGGATTTCTGGAGAATGATAAAAAAGAGGCATTATCAGAAAATTAAATCCCCTCTCTGAACTTCGAAAGCTCCTTCTCCATAATCTTCCTCGCGAGTTCTCTCGCCTTCGGCTCGACGACTGCTATTACCCTCTTCTTCAGCTCGTCGAGGCCATCTCCCGTCAGGGCGGAAATCTTAACGGGCTCAAGTCCCTTGGCCTTAACAAACTCCTCGACGGCCTTAGTTTTCTCCTCGTCCGCGATGTCCACCTTGTTTATCGCGACTATGAACGGGAACTCGCCGAACTCGTTCAGTATCTCTTCGAAGAGGTGCATCTGCTCCTCGACTGGGAAGCCACAGTACTCGCTCGGGTCGAAGATGTAAACGATAACGTCTCCGAGGTGCTTCAACGCTAAAATCGCCTGTTTCTCAACCTCGTTCCTCTCGCTGAGCGGTCTGTCGAGTAAACCGGGCGTGTCTATGACCTGGTAGCGGAGGTAGTGCTCCTCAAACTGACCGACGTTTATGCCCTTCGTCGTGAAGGGGTAGCTCGCCACCTCGGGCTTCGCATTGGTCAAAGCTCTTAACAGGGTGCTCTTGCCCACGTTCGGGTGGCCGGCTATGACGACCGTTGGGAGCTCCAAATCGACGACGGGCAGTTCCTTGAGAACGTTTCTGGCCTGATTTAGATAGCGCAAATCGTCGTCAATCTCGTGGAGTATGTCCGCAACTCGGCCGTAAAAGGCCCTCCTAAGCTTGGCTATCTCCTTCGGGTCCCTTTCATAACGTATCTTCTCCACGTAGCGTTGCTCCAGGTTCCTTATGGTCTTTATCGCCCAGTTCACCCTGGCCAGCGAGCGGTGGAACTGGTCGCGGTCGACGAGGGTATCAACCAACTCCTGATAGAACTTCGGGAGCGTCGAGACGCCGGGCGTTCTGTCGAGTATCTTCCTGAGGTTGTCGCGAACGACGTTCGAGACTGTTCTAACTCTGAGTTCTTCCCTCTGCCTCGCCTTAGCGACCTTCCCGCCGGGCGGGTTGTAGGCAGATGCAGCTCTCTCGGCCCTCCTAAAGGCCTTGTCGATGAGCTCGTCAGCGGTAAGAACCGTTGGCATCTTCTCGAAGGGGTTTTTCATCTCTCCCACCTCTCCTTTTTCTCTCGCGATGTTGGGCTTTTCGGCCGGGTATTTAAAGGTTCGCTAAAGCTCGATGACCTTGCCCACGTGCAGGGGTTCGACCAGCTTTCCAAGCCGACAACGGAGGTACGCAAAGCTCTCAAGTCCCGTGCAGTGACCCGCGTAGAGCCTGACGTTGACGTTTTTGACAATATCTTCAAGCAGTCCCTCCTTCGCGCCAATCAGATGCAGTCCGCCGAGTAGGACCCTCACCGGCTTTCCGCTGACCTTCTCGGCGTGCCTGACGATGTTAATCACTCCCGAATGCCCGCAACCGGTGATTACGGCCGTTGAATCGCCGAGGTCGAGGATGAGCGCCATATCGTCCCTGACCGGGTCCTTAGTTCCATCTGGGAAGTAGCCGACGGCCCTGTCCCAAGTCAGTCTTTCAATCTCGCCGGAGCCCATGAAGCCCTCGGCGAACTCAAACGGCCCTTCTCTCAGAACGAACTCGGCGCCGAGCTCCTCAAGCTCCTCCCGCGTGAAGGGAATTCCAATCTCCCTTCTCCTCGGCTTCAGGGCAATCCTCCTCTGGAAGATTCCGGGGTGGGCGATTACCTTCAGCGGCTTCGAGCGTGCCTCCAAAAGCGCCTTCAATCCTCCCGTATGGTCGTAGTGGCCGTGGGTGATGAGGAGGTAGTCTATCGAGTCCGGCTCGATTCCTAGAGCTTCCATGTTGTTGAGAAGAACCCTCCCGTCCGTGCCGGTATCGACGAGTACCCTAACGTCCCCACGCTCCACGAGGGCCGAGAAGCCGTGCCCACCGAGGAGGCCCTTCCGGAAACCCGAGTGGTTTTCGTAAATTATCGTAACCTTCATATGCATCACCGCGAAAAGTTTATGTTTGTGGCTTAAAACTTGCTGTGTGGTGACCATGGTTGGACTCGTGGAGGCTCTCCTCTCGGGGGTCTTGGTTGCGGTTGCTTCGGTGCTACCCCTCAGTCCGGAGGGGAGTCTGGCGTCCCTGATTCCCGGTTACTCGGCTTTCCTCGTGCCCGCTTACCTAGGGGTGACTTTCGCCGTCTTCTTCAGGTACCGGGAAACCTACTCCCGCCTCTCGCTTCAGGCCATGCGCGGAATCTACGAGGCCGAGCTCAAGTACCTCTTCTTCGTGGCCGTCTTCACCGTGCTCCTCGGGTTCTCGGTCTCGAAACTGGCCTGTAGGGTTTCCCAGCTTGAGGCGGGCGTTATTAACCTCATCGTCGGGATTTTTCTGCTCACCGTTGCCCTTTCGTGGCCGAAGCTGGCGCTTCTCAGGGGTCTGGACGAGAGACTGCCGGAACAGCCGAGCATACTCGACTCCCTCTCAAGCGGGGTCCTTCAGGGACTGTCCTTTTTAGGTCCCCTCAGCAGGACCGGTCTCGTCACGCTCGGCCTCGTTCTACCGGGCCACAGCGCCAGAAAAGCCATTCAGTGGGGCTTCATGGCTTCCCCGGCGTACTTCGTCCTCAGGCTCTTCCTCACGGGGACGTGGAGACCGGACGGGCCGGTGTGGATTCCGTTTTCCGCATTCCTCGCGGCATTCTTCGTTACCCTGCTCGGCATCTCCCTGCTTGAGCGCCTCGCCGGGTCTCACGATAGAAAGTTTCTCCTCGCCTTCGGGCTGATACCGATAATCGTTTACACTCTGGAGGTGATAATGTGAAGGGGGTAATCCTCGCGGCTGGAAAGGGTGAAAGGCTCCGCCCTCTCACGGACGACAGGCCGAAAGTTGTTCTAAAGGTCGCCAACCGGCCGATAATCGAGTACGTCCTCGAGAACCTGTACCCGTTCGTTGACGAGTTTGTGGTTGTGGTTAGGTACAGGAGCGAGTGGATAAAGAAAACCCTTGGAGACGAGTTCGGAGGCAAACCGATAACCTACGTGGAGCAACTGCCGGGGGAAGGAACGGCGAAGGCCATAGAGAGCGCCAGGGAGAGCGTGGAGGACGAGTTCATAGTTGCAAACGGCGACATCTACTTCGAGGAGGAAGCGGTGAGGGAGCTCGTCTCGGCCTTCAGGAGGGAGAAAGCGGACGTCGCCCTTGTTGTGAAACGCTTCGAGGATTTGAGCCACTTCGGCAAGGTCGAGGTTGAGGGCTCAAAGGTTAAACGCATAGCAGAAAAGCCGGGTAAAATACCGGGTTACGCCAACCTCGGCATCTACGCCTTCCGTTCGAGCGTCTTCGACTTCATAGAGAAAACTGGCCTGAGTGAGCGCGGGGAGTACGAGATAACCGACACGATTAACCTCATGATTGAAGCCGGGCTGAAAGTCATAGCGGTTCCCTACGACGGCTACTGGAACGACGTCGGAAGGCCGTGGAATTTACTCGAGCTCAACGAGTACCTGCTCAAGAACAAGCTCAGGCACGGGATCAGGGGGACGGTCGAGGAAGGGGCGGTGATAGTTCCTCCCGTTGAAATCGGCGAGGGAACCGTCGTCAGGAGCGGGGCCTACATAATCGGGCCGGTGAAGATCGGCAGGAACTCCCGGATAGGGCCGAACTGCTTCATAAGGCCGTACACGAGCATAGGCGACAACTGCCACATCGGCAATGCGGTTGAGGTCAAGAACTCCATCATAATGGACAACAGCAACGCGCCTCACCTCAACTACGTCGGCGACTCGATAATAGGAGAGAACACGAACCTCGGAGCCGGAACGATAACGGCAAACCTGAGGCACGATAGGGGCAACGTGAGGGTCGAAATCAAGGGCAAGCTCGAAGACAGCGGCAGGCACAAGCTCGGAGCAATCATCGGACACAACGTAAAGGTTGGTATCAACGTCAGCATCTATCCTGGCAGAAAGATTGGGAGCAACGCTTTTATAGGGCCAGGTGTTATCGTTGACCGCAACGTCCCGCCAAACAGCCTCGTGGTAGTGAGGCAGGAGAAGTTGGTGATGGAGAAATGAGCATCCCTGGAAGCAACCTCATACCTTACCTCAACTTTATTTCAAGGTGGGTACTTTTCGTTGCCGTTGCCTACAAAGCCCACGAAACTAGGGATAAGGGATGGGTTTTGATTAGCACCGCGTTCTTCATAGACGCTCTCGGAATAGAAGATTACATCCTGAACCCCCTTGGGGTTCACATAAACCAGCAGGCCTACATGATAGCCGCGAAGATTCCGAACTTCTTCTTTGGAATCCTGTTAATCTGGGGAACGTTCCACTTGAAGTACGGGAAGACCGACTTCAAGCACACAGTTTACATCTCCATTCTGACCGTGGCCTCGTACATTTGGCTCTTCCTTCTCGCAACCGACGTCTTTAAGAGTCCCACTGAAAGGTCCATCCTTCCTTCCCTCGTTCTCGGAGGGTCGCTCGTTTACCTCGGGTGGGTCCTGGATAAATACGTCATCTCACGGGGAACGCCAGAGGCGCTCTTTCCCTGGGGATTAATTCTCTTGGGGGCCCTCAACCTTACCTACCCTGTTACACGTTTCATAAACTGGTTTGCGCCTATAGGGTTCTTTCTTGGCGGAATATTCCGTCTGATGGCCGCAGTCGGTGCAGTCAAGTTCGTGTTCTATCCTGTGACCCCCGTTAAAACCGAAGGGAAACATCCACCTCAGAAAGGCGTTTTTTTGTTCCGCTCCAGAGGGGAGGCTTTTAGAAAGCTCGGCAAGCTTTGGTCAATGCCGGGAACCGTTGTTATAACAAGGGAAGATTTGAGAACCCTGAAAAGCTCCCTCAACTCTGAGACCCTTGTATTCTGGGTTACGCGTGCAAAGGAGGGTAAGCTGGAGGAGAAACCCCAGATTTATGCAATAAGTCCGACGAAGATTGAAATCCTTACTGATTTAATCGCGCGCGCACTCGCCCAGGGGTACAAGACAATATACGTCGAGGCCTTCGAGTACCTGATGCTTGAGAACGGCTTTGAAAACGCCGTTAAGTTCCTTCTGAACCTTAAGGACAGGGTAGTGTCAGATGGAGGAACACTGGTTCTAGTTATAAATCCAGAGGCCCTTGAGGAGCGTCAGAAGAGAATAATAGAGAGGGAGTTCGAGGAGCTCAGCTGAGGCCGAGCTTCTCAAGGAACCTCTTGGCGTAGCGCGTGTCCTTTTCCAATTCTGCCTTCTGGAGGAGCTGTCTCTCGATGGCCCTCAAAGCGTCGTGAACCGCCTGTATCGCTCCCCAGGTTTCGCCGGTGGCGACGAAGACGCCCCTGTCGGTAACGACCCTCATCCTGGCCTGGTAGAGGTGAACTCCCCTGAACTTCTCGGGGAAGCGCCTGATGTAGAGGTATATTATACCCTCCTGGCCGAGTAAATCCTCATAGCCGTCAACGAAGCGCTTGATGTCCTCGATTATCCTTTCCCTCGTGAAGTCGCTGAGTATTGAGGCGTCACCACCGAGCTGGAGGTAGAACCTTGCCTCCTTCTCCGCCATCTTTGAAATCGGCAGGAGCAGATCCTTGACGGTGAGTATTCCAACGACTTTGTTGTTCTCGTTGACGACGACAAGGCCGTCTATATCGTTGTCCTTCATCGTGGCGACCGCTTCCCTGACCTTTGCGTCCGGGAGAACCGTTATTACTCCCCTAATCATCACGTCGCGGAGCGGCATGCTGAAGGGCGGTATCTTCTCTCCAGCGAGCTCACCAGCCTTGGCCCTGAAGCGGGGCTTGATGAACCTCACTATGAGGTCGTGGAGTGTGACGAGACCCTCAAGTCTTCCCTCCTCGTCAACTATCGGAATCCTTGATATCGCGTGGTCGCGCATCGTTGCAAGGGCCTTGGCGACGGTGTCGTCGGGCTTGAGGGTTATGACGTCCTTGGTCATGAACTCCTCGACGGTCTTCTTACCAAAGTCGGTCTCGGCGACCCTATCAAGGACAGCTATATCGTTTATAACGCCGATGATTTCAGCCTTGCTTTCCCCAACCGGGAGGGAGCGGAGGTCAACCTCCATCATAAGCTTTGCGGCCTTGCTCAAATCCTCGTCGGGCTTTATAACCGGGGCAGGCTTGTAAGCGTCCCTAACCTTGGCCTTCGTGGGGTCCCACTTGAGGTGGGAGCGAATAATCAAGTCCTGGGTCAGAACGCCTTTGTACAGGTTTCCATCGAACACCAGAATGAGGTCGGGGTCCTCCTTCTCGAAGATTCCTATGGCATCAGAAAGGGGGGCGTCGATGTCTATCTTCTGGAACCTGTCCGTCATTACCTCCTGCACCTGAATTCCGACCATTTCTGCCACCTCCTGCAATTTATATATTGGTTTTCCTGGGATTTAAACCTTTGCAACCGGCGACATTTTAGTTAACTTAGGTTAATAAAGTTTTCGCGGAAAGATTTATAAAACCGGTTGGCAAACCAAAGACCGCGCCGGGGTAGCCTAGCCTGGGAAGGCGCGGGACTCGAGATCCCGTGGGCGTCCGCCCACCAGGGTTCAAATCCCTGCCCCGGCGCCAATCAAACTGCCGAGCCCGTTGAGGGGGTTCCTACTCAAATTTCTACCCTTCTATCGTTTTCGACCATCAAAAACGTCCTTCGGACGTTGGGAAATAGAAAACATAACTCAATTCCGCGTGTTTGAAAGAACCCACAACTTAGCGCCAAAGTTGGAAAAAGAGATGCAAACTTTTCCATGCCTCTTAGGGGGTTCCTCTCACACACTTCCCGTACATCCCCAGTAGAAGCGCGGGACTCGAGATGTTGTAGTCATCTGGAACAAACAAAAGAGAAGGGAGTTCACGTCGTTATGTAAGCCCCGTCCTTCTCGACTATGACCGTGTGCTCGAACTGGGCCACCGTGCCACCCCTGACCTCGCGCAGTATTGGGTAGCTGTATATCGCACCGGCCTTGTCAAGCTGTGCGAGTGCCATCTTGAGCTGTCCCTCGGGCAGGAATCCCTGAAGCCAGCGGTATGCAAAGGGTAGGGTTTTGTACTCGCGCTTGATGTGCATGAGCAACCTTCTCGCCTGGAGCATCCTCACGGGCCTGTCGCGGACGTACATGAAAATCAGCGCCGGCGGGACCTCTATCACCTGCCCCGCGCCGGTCGTCGCGAAGGGCTCTATCGCGAAGACGTCCCCCTCCTGGAGAACGTACGTGTCCGCCTGCCTGTAAACGTTCGGAATGCTGACTCCAGCGTGGAGCTTGTAGCGCTCGACCTTGTGACCGCTTAGGTTCACTATCGGGTTGAAGCCCTTACCGCGTATCGTCTCCTCAATGGCCTTCGCAACGTCCCTGACCATCACTCCAGCCCTGACAGTCGCTATGGCGTTTTCAAGGGCTTCCCTCGCCGCTTCCATTAGCTCGTCTTTCTCCATTCCGACGCGGAACGTCACCGCGGTGTCCGCTATGTAGCCGTCAACGTGAACGCCGAGGTCGAGCTTGAGGTAGTCCCCCTCCTTGAGGGCGGTATCATCGCCCTTGTAGGGGGTGTAGTGCGCTGCTACCTCGTTGAGCGAGAGGTTGCAGGGAAAAGCTGGCTTTCCGCCGAGTTCGACTATGCGCCTCTCAACGAACTCCGCAATGTCGTAGAGCTTCGTCCCAGGTTTGATTAGGTCGACAACCTCTTCCTTGACCTTCCTTGCTATCTCGCCGGCCTTAATCAGTGCTTCCCGTTCGTCCACCTCTACCACCGACCCAAGTGGTGTTAGGCTCCCCTTAAACCTTACGAAAAACCTTTTATTCTCGCCACCCTTAGGCGAGACGGTGAGGCGATGCTCGAATTCAGGAAGCGCATCAACGTCTCGGCCGACCTCTTCGTCGTTAAGAACCTCATAGGCTCAATCCTTCAAGGAGTAGGCCTCGCCTATCTCTTCCCGGTGCTCCTGGTGTGGTTCTATCCCGACCAGATTGAATATGTTCCCTATTTTGCCATTCCAGGAATGGCGTGCGTTCTTTTTGGTGCCTGGCTGAGCAGACACTCAAGCAAGGTTGAGGACGTCAACCTGAGGCAGGCCATGATTGCGGCCGCTTTCACCTGGCTCTTCGCGTCCTTCGTGAGCGTCGTTCCCTTCATGAAGATAGCGAACATGAGCTTCGTGGATTCCTACTTCGAGAGCATGAGTGCGTGGACGGGAACAGGACTTACCATGATGAGTCACCTCTCCAGCTACCCGAAGATACTCCTCTTCTGGCGCGCGTGGATGCAGTGGCTCGGTGGAATCGGAATCGTCCTCGTGGCCCTCTCGATTCTGATACGACCGGGCGTTGCGGCGGCGAGGCTCTACAGGGCCGAGGCGAGGAGCGAGAGGATACTCCCCAACCTCGTCAACACTTCAAAGGTCATCTTCGAGATTTACCTTGCCCTCACGCTCGTCGGCGCTTACCTGTACTACATTAACGGGATGAACCCGTTCGACGCCCTCACCCACGCGATGACGGGCCTGGGAACCGGTGGTATGAGCACCCACGACCAGAGCATAGGCTTCTTCCACAGCCCCGCGATAAACGCCGTCACCATCTTCCTCATGATAATGGGCGCCGTCAACTTCACCGTTCACTACCGCGTGTTCAAGAGCAAGTCTCTAAAGCCCTTCTTCGAGGACATTCAGGTTCGTTACATGTTCATATTCCTGATTCCTGCAATCGCGATAATCGCCTACAGCCTCTACCAAGTAGGTGACCCGGTCGGCCAGGCCCTGCAGGGGGCGATATTCCACGCGGTCTCGGCCATCAGCTGTACCGGTTTCCAGATAACGAGCCTCTCAAACTACCCAGAGGTCGCGAAGTTCATAATCGCGATTCTAATGGTCATCGGCGGTGGCGCCGGAAGCACTGCCGGTGGAATCAAGCTAATCCGTGTTACCCTGATGTACGAGAGCCTAAAGTGGACCATAGAGAGCGCAATCCTCCCGAGGGGGGCAGTCATAAAGAGAAAGGTCGGCAACTACGTTTTCAGCGAGGAGGACATACAGGAAGTCATGAGCTTCACAATGACCTACCTCGCGTTCCTCCTCGTCGGGACCGTCTACACGATGCTCCGTGTCAAGACGAGCCTCGCGAATGCGCTTTTCGAGGTGGCCTCTGCTCAGGGCAACGTCGGGCTGAGCGTTGGCATAACCTCCCCCCACATGCCCGTTGACCTCAAGATTCTCTACATCCTCCTGATGTGGATTGGCAGACTGGAGATATTCTCGACGCTAGTGTTCATACTGAGCGTTGCCTTCATCTTCCCGAGGGTGACGAGGAGATGATTGAAGTTAGAAAAGTTACCTTCAGATACCCCCGCTCGAAAAGGCCGGCCCTTGCGGGGGTGAGCCTAAAAATAGGGGACGGCGAGTTCGTAGGAATCCTCGGCCCGAGCGGGAGCGGGAAGTCAACGCTCGCACTAACGCTGAACGGGATAATACCCAACTCGATTAGGGGAGCGTTCTCGGGGGAAGTCATCGTTAGGGACCCAAAAACCGGGGAAACTTTCAAAACGACGGAAACGCCAGTTTCAAAGCTCTCAACGCTCGTTGGTCTTGTCCTCCAGAACCCGGAGAGCCAGCTGTTCAACATGACCGTCGAGGACGAGGTTGCCTTCGCCCTTGAAAACCTCGGCCTTCCAAGGGAGGAAATAGCGGAGCGGGTTGAGTGGGCGCTTAAGGTGGTCGGTCTCGAGGGCCTCGAAAACGAGTTTCCCCCTAACCTCAGTGGAGGGGAGAAGCAGAAGTTGGCCATAGCGTCCGTAATAGCGATGAAGCCGAACCACCTCGTCCTCGATGAGCCAACGTCCCAGCTCGACCCGAAAGGGAAGCGGGAAGTCCTGAGAGTGATAGAAGAGCTCCACCGGGCCGGAACAACAGTCGTTATGGTCGAGCACGATTCGCGCTTTCTCTTCAGAAAAGCTGACAGACTCGTGGTTTTAAACGGTGGGAGAGTAATCCTCCAGGGAACCCCCAGAGATGTTGCAGAACGGGTTGAAGAGCTCATAGAGATAGGCGTTAAGGTTCCTCACTCCCTCCTCCTGTCGAGGACCCTTGGTCTTCCACCTGCCCTGTCTCCTCAGGAGTTCCCCTCGCGAGTAGCTCGGAGAGGCTGAGGGGCTCGCCACTTATCTCGTGCCTCAGGTCGTAGAGCTTGAGCATCAGCTCGAACCTCGCGTCGGGGTCTTCTATCCTCTCGGCGAGCTTTATTGCCCAGTCAACGAACTGAAGGGCCTTCTCCCTATCCCTCTCCTTCTCAAACTGGGCCAGGTGAAGCAGCGCAATGGCCCGGTGGAAGTTGCTCGTTATGTGACCTATCACCGCCAAAGCCTTCTCGGCCTCACTCCTCTCGTACAGAACCTCGGCAAGGTGAACGAGAACAACGTCAAGCTTTTCCTTGTCCTTGACGAACTTCATGGCGTATCCTGCCTTTGGAAAGAGGCCCGCGTCAATCAGACCCATTATTATGTCCCGCAGTATGTCCGGGTGGTTAAGGGCAAGGTTTATCGAGGCCTTGAGGGCAAAGTCCCCCTCGAGCTCAGCCCCGATGATGTAGAAGCCCATCGCCAGCTCACCGAGGAGAAGCGCACGGTAGCGCTCGTTTTTCACCCCGTTTATGTAGGGAACGAGCTGCTTGAGAAGTGGGACGAGCCGGACTTCCGTTTCCTCGGACTCCTTCATGCGGAGAATCTTTCGGAGAATCATCCTGACGGCTATAACGACGTTTTGCTCCTTCTCGAGCTCTTCGAGAAGGGCTATGGCCCCGGGAATATCATCAACGAGCAGTCTGTCCTCTATCTCGGTGAGCACTTCCGTATCAGGCCGCTTCCCCTTGATTGCACCGAACAGTTCGTCCAGCTTTCCCATTCAGCCCCCCTTCCCGAGCAGTAGCTCGAGGTAGGAACGCCTCTCGAAGCGCGTAACGCCGAGCTCAATGAGGATTTTCCTCAGCTTCTCAACCAGCCCAGGGACCTTCTCCCTGTCGTCGGTCAAAGCCTCAATCTCCACGAACTTTCCGAGACCCTCAACCTCGTCGAGGGTCAGGGTGATGCCCTTCTCAACGTAGTACTTCTCGCGAACCTTCTCGACGGTCAGAACCTCGCGGAAGCCCAGTGCCTCAAGAATCCTCGCGTGGGCATCGGGGTCCTCGATGGGAACCTCTATCTCCTCCCTCGTCTTCGAGACCGAGTCGAGCTTCGGCCCCTTGTAGGTCAAGAAGGCCTCGAAGTGGCCGTTGAAGCGCCTCACGCGAATCCTCAGGGCCTCGTCCGTCTTTGAAAAGTCCCTGCACGGGTGCTGGTAGTAAGTATCCTCGTGGTACTCCTTCCTTATGAGCCGAAAGCTCTCGCGAACCCTCTCAAAGACCTTATCGTCGGCGTAGCCCTTGACTTCAACCTCAATCACGACAACACCCCCAGTTTCCTAAGGTTTTCCTCAAGCTTCTCCTCGCACCTCGGGCAGTAGAGGGGCCCCTTGGCGTCGGTGTCGAGGAGGGAATTCGAGAAGTGCATGACGCACCTCGGATTCGGACAGTGCTTGAGACCGAAAACGTGGCCGAGCTCGTGCATCGCCTCCTTGACGGCCCGCTCAAGGAGGAGTCCATCATCTGGTTTGAGGCCGTAGAACTCGTTCCTGAGCCTGTGAACCGAAACGATGGCGCTCCTCAAGGAGGGGTTTGCCAGGCCGAATATGAAGTTCAGCCCCTCCTCGTAGAGGTCGAGTTCCGTGATGCCGAGAATAGCTACTGCTCCAAGCTCCTCTCGAAGGGCGGAGAGCGTTGGCAGGAAAACCCTCCCGAGGTACTGGTTTCTCCTAGCGTTGAAGGCAACCGAGAAAGGCTCGGCCGGAACCTCTCCAACGAACTCGACACTAATCCCGAAGCGTGAGTAGTAATTCCTTACGAAGTCAACGACCCCCTCAACGAGTGCCCGCTCGATGGGGCCAACTGAAACGACCGCTATCATCGGGTCACCGGGTATAAGAAGGGAAGAAAAGCCAATAAACCTTTCCATCACGGAGTGAGGTCCATCGGCTTAAGTTCCTCGAGGAGGTGCTTGGCGAGCTTTATGGTGAGGTCAATGTCCCTTATGTCCGCGGTCTCGACCTGGCTGTGCATGTAGCGTATCGGTATGCTCAGCACAGCGGTCGCTACGCCCTCCCTGTTAATCTGCATTATGTTGGCGTCGGTTCCGGTCGGCCTCGGGCTGGCCTCGGCCTGGAGCGGTATCTCGTACTTCTTAGCGACCTCCTCTGCGAAGGCGCGAACCTTGGGGTGGATGTTCGGGCCAACAGCATCCATTACCGGTCCGCCACCGAGCTTGGGCACGATCTTGCCCTTGTCGCCGACCTGCTTGGCGAAGGTGACGTCCATCGCTATGCCTATCTCCGGGTCAATCGCGTAGCTCGCAACCCTGGCACCGCGGAGGCCGACCTCCTCCTGAACGCTCGCAACGAAGTAGATGTCCGCCTCGTGGCTCTCGAGAGCCTTGGCGGCCTCTATCATGGCGTAGAGGCAAACGCGGTCGTCGAGGTACGGCGTAGCAATCCTGTTCTCGGTGAGCTGGGTGAAAGCTGGAGCGAACTCGCCGACGGTTCCAACGCGGAAGCCCATCTCCTCGGCCTCTTCCTTGCCCTCGGCGCCGACGTCAACGACGATTGTGTCCCAGTCAGCGGGCTTCTTCCTGTCCTCGGGCTTCTGAAGGTGGGGCGGAATGTGGCCGACGACACCGATGCGCTCGCCCTTGTCGGTGAAGAACCTTATCCTCTGGGCAACGAGCGTCCTCGGGTCAACGCCGCCGACGGGGACGATGTGGAGGTAGCCCTCCTTGTCTATGTGGTTGACCATGACGCCTATCTTGTCCATGTGAGCCGCAATCATGACCTTTGGACCGCTTCCCTTCTTGTGCGCTATGACGTTTCCGAGCTTGTCAACCTTAACCTCGTCAACGTAGGGCTTGAGCTCCTCCACAACGACGTCCCTGATTCCCAGGAACTCGAATCCAGAAACGCCCGGGGCCTCGACGATTTTCTTCAGCAGTTCGAGGTTCACCATGGCTTTCGCCTCCTTTAGACTGTCATCTGAATGTATTCGGTCGGCTTAATAAGGTTTGCGTATGAAAAGAAAAAGCCGAACTTCATCCAAGCCTTGCCTGGAGGTAGGCTTCCTCACCCGGCTCAAGGTCGAGCTCCCAGATTAGCCTTCCGTCTTCAAGCTGGGCTTTACCCTTTGTTGCCCTCACCTCAACTGCGTTAACAGCCCTCTCGACGCGGTAGCCCTTGAGAGCGCGAAGCCTCGGCGCGCGAACCTTGAGGAAGTAGTAGCGGTCGAGGGTCTCCTCGTGGACTATTGGAACGGCAAAGGCGAGGTAGGATGTTCCCGCGAGGATGAGACCCGCGAGTATTAGGATTATCCCAACGTGACTCGGGCCGGTTGATGTGGCTTTCGATGTCTCTGTTGGAACTGGAAACGTTGTGTTCGAGGGCGTTGACGTGGTGGATGATGTCCGAGTTGGGCTTGGACTTGAAGTCGTGGTTTGGGATGGCCTTGAAACCGCAATCACGGTTTCACTGGGAAGATAACGGTCGCTCTGAGCACGTACCACGACGGTGCCGTAACCTATGTCCGTGAGGTTGAAAACTGCCTCTCCGCTGGCGTTTGTCACGCCGTAGGCGGTTGAAGCAGGACCAAGAACGGTTACCGTCACGTTGGGGACCGGGGTGTTGTTGGAGGTCACCCTAACGGTCAGGACGTTTCCGCTCTGGGCGGTGCTTATCGAGAGCTTCTCAACGGTAACCGGAACGACGGCTATCCTGCCGTCGAGGTTCAGGACAACGTTGTAGAGCCCGGGTGAGGGTACCGCATACGTAAACGTGCCGTCAGGACCCGTCGTGAACTTCAGACCGTTTATCTCAACAGGAATGCCTGGAACGCCCCCCGTTGAATTGTAGACCCTAACGTGTATCGCCCCGTCCCAGAAGTAGACCCTGTAGTGGAGGTTTCTTTGGTAAACCTCGAAGGAGGCGGTTGCTGACTTGTAGACCCCACTGAGGTTGGCCCAGAGAAGTACTGTGTAGTTGCCGACCGGAAGGGTCTTCCAGGAAAGCCTTTTTATCCAGAACGAGGCTGGCCTGACAAAGGTTATCAACGTTTTATTAACGAGGGGAACGCCGTTCCTCTCGATTACGTACCCGATTTTTCCCGTTATCACCGTGTTCGAGTTCGAATAAATCCTGAGCGTAACGTTGACTCCGTGGCCGTAAATGTACCTGGTCCCTGCAACGATTGAAGGCGTGTAGTCGATAACGCTCCTAACGCGAACAACGAACTTTGAGCTCGCGTATACATTCCCAACCCTCGCGACGAGGGTGAGAAGGTAGGGACCCGGCTCTGGATTTAGAACTTTGACCGTTATCGTGTCGTTCACGCTCTTTCCGGGCTCTATTGGAGTTCGTATCACCTTAACACTGTACTGAAAGCCCTGGGCCGGCCCGGTAACGTAAACGGTAACGTTGTTTATGGTCTCGTTTCCAAGGTTGGTTATGGAAAACGGAACGACAATGGTGCTCCCGGGAAGTGCGGGAATGTTGTCGTTGAGAACCGTGACGCTCAAGAGGGGAGAATCACTTGACGAGACAAACGGAACCGGAGTCAACAAAATCAGGAGCGTAACCAGCAGGAGGGCGCACAATTTAAACCTCATCGCCAATCACCCCATCAAGGGTTCTCTGCTTCCCGACGAGCTCTTCAAGGGTATGGAACGCGTCACCGGCTTCAACGCGGTAGTTCTTACCGCTTTTTCTGAGCTCGTCCGGAAAGTAGAAGCGCCAGCCCACGTTTATGAACTTGACCGCTAAGAGGGGTTTCCCGCCGAAGCGCTTCGCGAACGAGACGAGCTTCTCAACGTCCTCCGAGGATATATAAAGCCTTTTCGAGCGGGTGCTCTTAACCTCGATGCACAGGTAGTCCCGTCCGTTGCCCGCGACGAGGTCAACCCTGTGGCTCCCCGCCGAGCGGAGGACCGCAAACCCCGCTCCCTCAAGGAGTCGTATCAGCTCCCGTTCGGCGCTGGCACCTCTCCTGTACCTCATGGTCTTTCCCCGGTTAAGTTGGCCGGTTATCTTTATAAGTTCTCCCCGGGACTATAACCCGGTGATGAAAAATGGCGATTTACGAGTTCAACGGAAAGAAGCCGAAGATTCACCCGACCGCTTTTGTTGACGAGAGCGCGTCTGTCATCGGGGACGTTGTTCTGGAGGAGAAGACGAGCGTCTGGCCTTCGGCTGTCCTCAGGGGCGATATCGAGCAGATTTACATCGGCTGTTGCTCAAACGTCCAGGACAACGTGAGCATACACACATCCCACAACCAGCCAACGATTATAGGCAAGTACGTCACCATCGGCCACAACGCCGTCGTTCACGGGGCGGAGATAGGCGACTACGTCATTATAGGAATGGGCTCCGTAATACTCGATGGCGCGAAGATAGGGAAGCACGTCGTCATCGGAGCCGGAGCTCTCGTCCCGCCGGGCAAGGAGATTCCCGACTACAGCCTCGTCCTCGGCGTTCCAGGCAAGGTCGTCAGACAGCTCACCGAGGAGGAAATCAAGTGGACCAAGAAGAACGCTGAAATCTACATGGAGCTCGCCGAGAAGCACCTCAAATCAAGGAAGAGGCTTGAGTGAGGGCCATGATTTACAGGCTCCTCTCCCACATCCCCCATATTATTTTCAAGCCCGCCTACGACCTCTACGAGCGCTATCTCATGGAGAAGGTTAAATCGGGGAACATTCCAAGGCATGTGGCAATCATAATGGACGGGAACCGGCGGTGGGCAAGAAAGCTCGAGAAGCCCCCCTGGTACGGCCACTTCTTCGGCTCGCGAAAGCTTGAAGAAATCCTCGAGTGGTGCCGGGAGCTCGGGATAAGGACCCTCACCGTCTACGCCTTCTCGACCGAGAACTTCAAGCGCTCCCCAGAGGAGGTAAACGCCCTTATGAACCTCTTCGAGGAGAAGTTTAAGGAGCTCGTGAAGGACGAGAGGGTTCACAGGTACGGGATAAGGGTGAACGTTCTGGGCCGAAAGGAGATGCTCCCCGAGAACGTCAGGAAGGCGGCGGAGGAAGCCGAGAGGGTTACCAGGAAGTACGGCAACTACACCCTCAACATAGCCCTAGCCTACGGTGGGAGGAGTGAAATCGCCGATGCGGTGAAGGATATAGTGAGCGACGTTTTAGCAGGAAAACTAAAGCCCGAGGAAATAGATGAGGACCTGATAAAGCGCTACCTGTACTACCCGAACATGACTGACCCCGACATAGTCATCAGGACCGGCGGCGAGGTAAGGATAAGCAACTTCCTCCTCTACCAGATAGCCTACAGCGAGCTCTTCTTCGTTGACGTCTACTTCCCGGAGTTCAGGAAGATTGACTTCCTCAGAATCATCCGCGAGTTCCAGAAGAGGCAGAGGCGCTTTGGGCGGTAGTTTTTAAGCTTTTCCGCTAAAGCTTATTAAGGCCCGCGAGAACCTTCTCAGGTGGTGAGCATGTACAGTCAACTGAGTCCCGGCGTTAAGAAGGTGTACACGCAGGTCCGCTACCTCGACGACTACCACTGGCGGATAGAGGGAAGCACCATAATCGGAACCCACAAGAAGAGCAACGTCGAGGTCTTCATCGATGTGGCCAAGAACAAGGATGAGGCTGATTCGCTCGCCGGGAAGGACGTTAAGGGAATCCACATCGTGGCCATTCCCGACAAGGGAGTTTTCTACGTTAAGAACGGCACGTTCGTGCTTACCTATCGCTATCTCAAGGCAACCCTCGCCGACATAAACGACCACATAGTCTGGGCCGGCTTCAAGGTCGTTAACGACAACGGCAAGCTCGTTCAGGAGGACGTCTACGAGTACCTCGGCGGCGCGCTGATAAACCACATAAAGGCCAACGTTTTAGCGGGCCAGGACTACATCTTCTGGCAGTTCTATAAGTGCGAGGAATGCGGTAAGTACGTGGACATCGAGAACCTCGAGAACCACCTGAAGGGTCATGGGATAAAACTCCACGAGAAGAGCGAGGAGCACTACGAGATATTCGAGCTCAACTTCAGGGACGGCAAGGTCTACGACAAGTTCGGCAAGGAGGTCAAGCTCGACCAGTTCAGTGAGGAAGCCAAAGAATTCCTCAGAGAAGCCTTCTCGGGAGCGCCCCCGGGAGGGTGATTGATGGACGTTGACGTTCTGGAAGTGTTCCCGCCGGAACACGTGAGGGGTTCGACCGTTACCGTTATTTACGACGCTTATTCCTCCGCCTGGCAGATTCTCCTCCTTTTTCTCAGGAGAGCAGTTGAAGACGGCTACTTCGCGGTGGTTTCCAATTACAGCGTCCCCCTCCGGAGCTTCTTCAGAAGGTGTAGGAGTGTTGGTTTCAATCCGATTAAGGTCCTCGAACGGGGAGACATGGCAGTGATAGACGTCTTCGGCTCCCGCTACACCCACCTTGAGGACAATATCAACAACGTATTCTACCTCGACAGGGTTGAGCCCGAGACGATAAACCCAAAAATAGACAGAATTTACTGCGGTCCCCTCCGCGAGCGGGTTCGCTCGGGAAAGGTCCTAAGACTGGTATATACACTCGACGGGGCATCCCTCATGCTCGGGGAGGACCAGACGCTGAAGCTTCTAAACCAGACGGTGGCCGACAAAAGCGTTCGCTTTCCGGAATCGATTCTGTTGCTACCCATAAACGCCGACATGGTCTCACGGCGCTTCGTCGCGTGGGTTTCAAACGTCAGCGACTACGTTCTCCTCGCTAAGTCCTGGATTCGCGAGGACCACATAAAGGAGCTCCTCTACTTCCTGAAGGCACCGTACGCGGACTTCGAACCCGCTGTGTACTCGCTCAGGGTTAAAAGTGGAAGGAGAAAAATACGATTGAAAAAGCTTTCAGCCCCTGAACTTGGGCCTTCTGCTGAGGAGAAGCGGTAGGGGCCTCGGCTTGTGGGGGAAGCCCTCGACTTTCTGCCGGATTTCCCTGATGAGGTCCTCCAACTGCATCTCGACCTGTTTGCCGTCCTCCCTCCTCCTGACGGTGACGGTGTTCTGCTCCTTCTCGTTCCTGCCGACGACGATGATGTAGGGAATCCACTCCTTCTCGGCCTTCCTTATCTTCTTGTTGAGCCTGTCGTTGGTGTCGTCGACGTCCACCCTTATTTTCGCCCCTTCGAGCTTTCCTGCCACGTAGAGCGCGTAGTCCATGACGTCGTCGCTGACCGGAATCACTCTAACCTGTATCGGGCTGAGCCAGAGCGGGAACATCGGCTTCTTGCCCTGGGCCTGGAGTTTCGCCTGCTTCTCGAGGATGGCGTACATAACGCGCTCGATGGCTCCGCTCGGCGAGCAGTGGAGTATGAGCGGGTAGCGCTCCTTTCCTTCTTCGTCGTAGTAGGTTATGCCGAAGCGCTCCGCATTTTCCACGTCAATCTGGACGGTGCTCAGAGCGGCCGCCTTGTCGAGGTTGTCAACGAAGTTGAACTCGAACTTGAGTATGAAGTAGAAGAACCTCTGGTCCCACATCTCTATCAAGACAGGCTTGCCGATTATCCTCGCCAGCTCGACGATGAAGTCTTTGTTCTCCTCCCAGAAGTCGCGGGTGAACCTTATGGCAACCTCGTAGTCGTCTGGAGTTAGCCCAACGCCCTTAAGAACCTCCATGCTGAGCTTGTACTGCTTCTTGAACTCGTCCATCGCCTGCTTGAGGTCTTTCGCCACGGTGTGCATATCGGGCATCGTGAAGGCCCTGAGCCTTCTCAAACCTGAAAGCTCACCGCTCTTCTCGCGTCTGAAGGAGTAGCGGGTGAGCTCGTACATCCTGAGCGGAAGGTTGCGGTAGCTGATTATCGCGTCCTTCTTGATGAGGAACTGGCCGAAGCATGCCGCGAAGCGGAGGAAGAACTTCTTATCACCGCTCTTGACGATGTACTGCCTCGCCGGGAAGCGGTTGAGATACTTCTCGAGGGCAGGGTGCTCGAAGTCGTACATAATCGGAGTTTCCACTTCCATCGCTCCGTACTCGACGACCTTCTCGGTGACGTACTGCTCGAGGAGGCCCTTTATAAGGCGTCCCTTCGGGTAGTAGCGGAGGTTTCCGCCGTCGCTTCCCGGCTCGTAGTCAACGAGCTCGTGCTCCAGCATGAGCTTGACGTGCGGTGGTTCCCTGTCGGCTATCCTGTTCTTGGCTATCTCGTAGTTGACGAACTTCTTCAGGTTCTCGTGGCCGGTGAAGTCGAACTTGTCAACCTCTATGAGCTCGCCCTCTGGGGTGAGGATGTACCAGTAGCTTACCAGTTCTTTCTCCTCCTTTTCAAGGGCTATGTTGCGCTCCTCCTTGCTAACTCCTTCCTCGGGAACTATCGTCCTGCTGAGCTCAGCTAAGGGGTGTCCCTTGCAGGAAAGCTTGAAGGCCTTGTAGTAGCCGAAGGGAGCGCGCTTGACCTCGTAGCCCTTCTCGCGGAGCTTCTCCTCTATCTTCTTGAGTATCTCAAGGGCAACGCTCGGCTTCGCCAGCTCACTGCTGAGGTGGGCGAAGGGGTAAACGAATATCCTCTCGGCCTTGACCTGCTTCGCGACCTCTTCTATCTCCTCGATGGCCTTTTCGACGACGTAGTCTGGGTTGGTCTCGTCGACCTTCTCGACGCTTATGAAAACCGCCAGAACTTCGTCGAGCCTGCCCTTCTTCTGCTCGTCGCTTATGGGCTCGGGGTTCTTCAAGGCCTTATCCCTGACCTCGTACTCGAGGTAGTCGGCGTGTATCAGAAGCATTCTCATTACCTACCACCACCCTTCCATCGCTTCGAATTACTAAAACTTTTTCCTTCGGCCTATAAACGTTGGGGAACGCTTAAAAAGAAGGTGTAGGAAAATCTTCGGAGGTGAGGGGATGGAAGACAGGAAGGTTAAAAACGGTGACCTCGTCCTCCCCGGAGATTACCTCGGGGTCATAGAAGAGTTCATGCCCGGCGAGGGGGTTAGAGAGGAGAACGGCGAACTTTACGCAACCAGAGCGGGCAAGGTTAGAATCAACCCGGAGAAAATGGAGATAAGCGTCGAACCCGTGACCGACACCCCGCCCCTCCCGCAGGTCGGTGACATAGTTCTGGCGAGGGTCATAGAGGTCAAGCCACAGGCCGTTATAGTTCAGCTCCTCCAGATAGAGGGTCGCGAGAACGACAGGGAAATAGCGACTTCAAAACTGGCCGGAATCCACATCTCGCAGGTTAAGGAAGGCTTCGTCGAGGACATAACAAAGGAGTTCAAGATTGGCGACGTGGTCAGGGCGAAGGTTATAGCCAACGAGAAGAGCCCGATACAGCTCACCACCCGCGGAAAGGACCTCGGCGTCGTTTACGCCCTCTGCTCCCGTTGCAGAACGCCCCTCATCAGGCGTGGGGACAAGTTAATCTGCCCGCGCTGTGGAAACGTCGAGACGAGGAAGCTCTCCCCATACTACAGGAAGATGAAGGTGTCTCTATGAGGGCCAAGAAGGTAATAACGATTCACGTCAAGAGCGACGTGGAAAAGGAGGAGTTCATGAAGGAGCTCCAGAGACTCCGCCTGCCGGCTTTCATCTACGTCCACGGCAAGCTCGACGCCATCAAGATAAACGTCCAGGGAACGAAGGACGACATTAGAGAAGCCATAAGAAAGATACGCGAGATTCACAACCGCGTAAGGGCTAAGCTCTACCCTGACAGGCGCGGGCTCTACCACTACACAATAGACGACCTCCTGCGCGAGGCCGGAACGAGCGTATCAACGCCGATAATCCTCAAGGCCTTTGAGCTCCTCGGCGAAACGGCGGAGCTGAAAGATAATGAGCTCGTAACTTCCCTTCCCTGGGGCGAGGCGGTTGAACTCGTGAGAAAACTCGGCGAGACCCTTTCGGAGATAGTCCTCCAGACGACGAGGCAGATTAGAGAGGTTGTAATCCCGGTCAGCGTCGCCTTCAACCTTGAGCCCGACGAGGTGATAGAAAAGCTGGTCGAGTTCGGCCTAGCGGAGTGGAAGGAGGATAAGTTTAAATACGAACTGGTCAAGAACAAGGAGCAGGCCTTAGAAGAGCTGTTGAAAGCTTTATCGGGTGATGCTGATGAGGATTGAGGTTATAAAGCGCGAGGAGAACCTCCTTGAGTTCTACCTTGAGGGAGAGGACCACACCTTTGCCAACCTGCTCAACGAGGTGCTCCACGAGAACGAGCACGTCAAGTTCGCCGGCTACACAATCGAACACCCCGTTCTAATGGCTAGAAAGCCCCGCTTCAAGGTCGTTACCGACGGTAAGGTCAAGCCCGAGGAAGTCCTTGAGGAGGCCGCGCAGAAGATATTCGACCGCGCGAGGGTTCTTCTCGACGCCTGGAAGAAGGCCCTTAAAGGGTGAAGCCCCTTGGCCTCTTTTCCCTACCCCAAGGACTTCACCGACAAGGGTCTGGCAAAGTTCGGCGATTCTCTTCTTAACTTCGTCTTCTCCCTCGCCCTGAGCGAGTACCTCGGAAGACCAACCGGCGAGAGGGTTCCGAATGCTTCTCTGAGCATAGCCCTTGAGATGTCTGGATTGAGGAAGCTCGCCCCGCCGAGGAGCGACAAGCACGCGAGGGGAGACGTCGCCGAGGCGATATTCGCCTACGCGTGGCTCGAAGGGCTGATAACGATTGAAGAAGCTGTCAAGCTAATCCACGAGAACCTGAGCGACGATGTTACCCACTTCACCCGGAAGAAAGAGGCAATAGGAAAGGCCCTCACGGTTCTCTATAGGGAAATCGGAAAAAGGCTGGAATTAGAGGCTCGTTAGCAGTTCTATGAGCCCCTGCTTGCTCGGTATCTTGGAGAACTTCTCGGGGTCCTTAACCTTCAGGAGCAGTGGGACGTCCCCAAAGAGTTTAAGAACCTTACCGAAGGGTATCTTGCCCTCTCCCGGGAGCAGGTGGAGGTCGCCGACACCGTAGGCGAGGGCATCTTCTGGCTCGACCTGCGGGAAGAGCTTTCCGAAGTTGTCGTGTATCATGAGGATTACCGTCTTGTCGGTGCCGAGCTTGACATCTTCCAAAAGCTTCTCCTCGTTGCCCTGGGCGCTGAGGAAGGCGTGGGCAACGTCGAGGGCGAAGCCCACGTTGTCCCTCTCGACGTTCTCGACGACGTAGAGGGTGTCCTTAACGCTGAAGGTGTTCTCAAGGGCTATTTTTATGCCGAAGGGTCCGACCATGTCGGCCAACTGCTGTATGGCCTCGATTTCGAGGTCGAGCCTCCCGGTCCTTCCGCTCTGCATGACTATGACCTTGGCGCCGAGCTTGATTGCAACATCGGCGACGGCCTTGGCGACGCGGAAGTGGCGTGTGTAGTAGATGTGGTCGCGCAGGTTGACCGAAGTCGGCATCCTGACGATGTAGCTTATCCCGACTCCCCTGAGGGTCGTCTCGATGTTCCTGAGCTTCTTCTCGACGACGATGCCGTTCTTGATTAGTCCGAGCGTGTGCGGGAATATTGAAACGAAGTCGTAGTCCTTAATCTTGACGTCCGCCAGGATTGACGCGAGGCTCTTGTCCTTTGTAACGAAATGGGGATAAATTGTCACCCCAATCTCCATGCAATCACCTGCCCCGAATTTCTCGGGGTAATATAAAAAGCTTAGCGAGGGTAGGTTTAAAAGTTGGCCCGACAAGGGGTCTAAGGTGAGAGGATGAGGGAGAACATCTGGAAGTACGTCTCGGCCGTCCTCGCTCTTCTGCTCGCCCTCTCAGTGGTGGCAATAGCGGTGCTCTACCAGGCGACTTCCCCGATAGCGGTTTCACCAAACGCAACTGCCCCAGCGGTGATAGAAAACCCGCTGAACGTCACCTGCAACGGGACATCAAGCTACCAGCTCAGCCAGCTGAAGGATGAGGTCGCTTACCTTCGCTCGCTCATCAACGGAACCGGAGGAAAAACGATAGCCGTAGTTCCGATTTTTGGAATAATAACCGACTATACCGCCCTTGAAGTCGTCCCCCTGTTGAGGGAAATCGCGAGCAACGACTCAATAGGAGGGGTCCTCCTGTGGATTGAGAGCCCCGGCGGTGACGTTGGCCCTGTTATGGACATCTACTCCGCAGTCAAGAAACTCGCCCTCGTCAAGCCTGTGGTTGCCTATTCCGGCGGAATAATGGCTTCCGGCGGCTACTACATAGCCAACGGGGCCGACAAGATAGTCGCGAGTCCCCTCGCGGAGGTGGGGAGCATCGGCGTCATCTACGTTCACTACGACCTTCAGAAGAACTACCAGATGAACGGAATCAAAGTCGAGGTATTCAAAACGGGCCCATACAAAGATATGGGAGCCGAGTGGCGTGACCTAACGCCCGAGGAGAAAAAGATAATCGCCAACATGGTCAACACCTACTTCCAAGCGTTCCTTCGGGCGGTGAGCGAGGGCAGGAACATGAGCGTCTCGGAGGTCAAGAAGTTCGCCACAGGAAGGACATGGTTCGCCGAGAACGTTACAGGGACGCTCGTGGACGAGACCGGAGGAATGGACACCGCCATAGCGACCCTCGAAAAGTTAATGAACGTTACGAGCGCAAACGTTGTGATATACAAGAACCTTGAAACCCCAAGCAACTTCGGAATAACCGGAAGTAAGGCGCTCTACCTCGACCCGAGTTACCTTGAGCCTTACCTGAGGGGGTGATTGGATGCTCTGCGAGGAGAGGCTCGAGGTCTTCGAGAACGGCTTCGACGACGGGAAGTTCAAGCTCAGGGTTGAGTTCTACGGGAAAGACGCCAGAAGGCTTCTCCTCGCGGTGATAAGGGAGCTCTACCTTCCGGACTACGGGGAGGATTACGTATACCCCTTCGAGTGCGCCAAGGAGCACTGGGGGGTCTACCTTGACCCGAGCGAGATTGTCGCAGAAGAGCCGAACTTCAGCCTGATTAAGTTCATCAACCGGAGCGTTCTCAACAGGCTCGAGAAGGTCCTGAACGAGATAGACGCGCCGGAGGAAGTTAAGGAGCGGGTGGACATCGAGAGGGCCGAAATCGTGAAGCTCAAGAAGACTCTGCTCGCGCTCGGGAAGGACTTCATCCTCGACGAGAGGGGCTATTTGATAGTCTTCAGCAAGCCGAGCGCGAGGGGGCTAATCCTAAAATACCTGGGGATGCTGGATGGAACTTGAAACGGCGGTTTGGATTGGCGTCTCACTGGGGGTCCTCTACCTCACGTGGCAGACGGTTAGTCCCGTTCTTTCTCCCCTTATCGTGGCCGTTACCCTCGCTTACATCCTCTACCCCCTCCATGAAAGGCTCAGCGCCAAGATAGGCAACCGCTGGTCAGCTCTGCTCCTCACAGGGCTTCTCACCGTCTTCTCATTCCTCTTCATCCTCGGCTTTGCCCTCTGGATGAACGATATCAAGTACTCTCTGACGGACTACGTTGATACGTTTTTCAAATGGCTACTCGGTCTAAACCTTCCTCAGGGAATGTACGACCTCCTTCACAGGCTCTCCGGGGCAATATCCGAACGATTCAACGCGTATGTTTTAGGTTACACTTACTCCCTGCCCAAGCTATCCCTTCAGGTTATCGTTGCAGTTTTTGCCTTTTACGGTGTCCTCGTAAATGCCAAAGCCATAAGGGACGAAATATACGCCCTCCTGCCTCCAAGCAGGGAAGAGCTCGCAAGAAAGCTCATAAACAGCGCAACGGAAACCCTTCACTACCTCCTACGTGGATGGCTCCTCGTCAGCGTTGGCAAAGGCGCCGTGCTTGCATTCTTCTTTTACCTCATTGGAATCTCTGATGCTGGCGGTTCGATAGCGGCCGGAATACTAACGGTCGTCCTCGAGCTCCTTCCGGTCGTCGGCGGGTGGGTTGTCTGGGGTGCCGGTGCAGTGTACCTCTTTAAGTCTGGACTCTACGGAAAGGCGTTCACTATTGGGGTTCTCGGCTTCACCCTCATCTCACCCCTGCCCGACATAGTACTATCCAAAAGACTTGGTAGGAGGCAGTGGGGCGTTAACGCGCTCGTCAGCCTCGTGGGAATCTTCGGGGGCTACATTGCATTCGGCTTCGTCGGAATCATCATCGGACCCGTCTCTCTGTCGCTTCTGATAACGCTCCTCGAAGAATGGAAGAGGGCGAAGAACTCTAAGGTGAAAGCCGCCCGATGAACCCGGCGACCTTAATCGCGTCGAGCGTTTCCCTCACGTCGTGGGTCCTCACTATTCTCGCACCCTTCAGAACCGCTATGGCAGTTGCCGACAGACTGCCTGCGAGCCTTTCCTCCGGTTTCTCTCTGCCCGTTATCGCGCCTATGAAGGACTTCCGAGAGATGCCGACGAGAATTGGCCTTCCAAAGAGCTTGAGCAGGTTGAGGTTCGCTATTACCTTCGAGTCCCACTCGTACCAGGGTGGCCACTCCGGGCGAAGGAAACCGATGGCAGGGTCAACGGCAATATCTTCAACCCCGTGCTCCTCCGCTATCGTCAGGCTCTCCTCGAGGAACTCAATGACAGTCCTGACAGGGTCCGAGAAGTCCCCCACTTTCCCGTGGGCGCAGAGAACGGCCGGAGCGCTGTACTCAGAGGCAACCCTCGCCATCTCCGGGTCGCCCTTGAAGCCGGTTACGTCGTTTATGATATCCGCGCCGGCCTTCAGGGCTTCCTCAGCAACCCTCGCGTTGGTTGTGTCTATGCTCACGGGAACATCAACCGCGTCCTTGACGACCTTGACGGCCCAAACTGCCCTCCGAATTTCCTCCTCAAGTGGAATCTGTGTCTCAAGGTAGGGAGCCGTTGACTTCGCCCCGATGTCTATGAAGCTCGCCCCTTCCTCGACCATCTTAACTGCCGTCTCGGCAAGGGCCTTCTCGTCGTTCCTCACGCTCCCCTTGTAGAAGCTCTCGGGCGAGACGTTTATCACTCCCATTATCTTCGGTTCGTCAAGATTAACTCCCGCAAACTTCATTAGCATCACCGCCTATGCTTCTCGGGAGTCAATAAAAGGGTGATGGGCATGATAATCCGGACGCCGAAAAGGCTTCACCTCGGCCTGATAGACCCAACGGGCTCGCTCGGAAGGCGCTTCGGGAGCCTCGGGGTGGCGCTCGAAGGTGGCTACGAGGTAAAGGTTCTGCCCGCTGAACGGCTCAAGGTAAAGGCCCAAGGTGAGGACGTGGAGACGATAAAGAAAGCCGTCGAGAGAATGAACTCGGCCTTTGGAACCGGGACCGGTTACTTAATCGAGGTGCGGAAGGCCATTCCAAGGCACATCGGCCTCGGCTCGACGACACAGCTAAGCTTAGCCGTTGGAACCGCAATAGCGAGACTCAACAACCTGAACGTTTCGGTTGAGAAACTCGCCGAGGTCCTCGGAAGGGGAAAGAACAGCGGGGCCGGGATTTACGCCTTCGCTCACGGAGGCTTCGTCCTCGATGGCGGGGTTAAGGAGGGCGTTCCTCCGTTGATACTCCGCGAGGATTTTCCCGAGGAGTGGGCCTTCCTGCTCGTGATTCCTGAGGTAAAGCCGGGCCTCGATGAAGAGGAGGAGAAGCCGATAATGAGAGGAAACTTCGGGAACGTCAACGTGGCCAGGGAGATAAGCCATCGCATTTTACTCGGCTTATTGCCCGCATTGAAGGAGAGGAACGTCAGGGCCTTCGGTGAGCACCTCTCGGCGATACAGAGGCTCGTCGGCAGGCACTTTGCGGAGTTCCAGGGAGGGGAGTTCAGGGAGGATGTTAAGTTAATCCTCGACTGGCTGGGCAAGAAAACCTACGGCGCAGGCCAGAGCAGTTGGGGGCCGACCGTTTACGGTCTAATTCTGAAGGCGGAGTTCCAGAGGCTCTCGGCGGAGCTTAACGACCACCTTAAGGAGCACGGGATAAGGGCCAAGGTCGAGCTCGGCCTTCCGAGGAACACCGGGGCGGAAATTGTGAGCGAGAACGCCTTCCTGGAAAGGTTGATAAGGAGCGTGGGAGGAAGTTAGAACATGAACGTTGAGGATAAGGTATTCGAGCTCGCCAAGGAGCACTTCGGAAAAAACTTGATGTGCGTGCTACTGTTCGGTTCCAGAGCTAGAGGAACGGCCAGAGATGACTCCGACTACGACTTTCTAATCATCACCAAGAAAAAAGCCGAAAGCTCCAAATTCTGGAAGGAGGTTTTTCTGTTCGAAACCAAGACCGGCGTCTCAATAGATGTCATCGTGGTTGATGAAGGTTCGCTCAAGCCCACCAACCCGCTCCTATGGGGCGTTCTCACGGGCTATCGTGTTCTCTACGGAGAGAAAGAATGGAAACGGCTCCTGTCCAAGCTCAAGAGGAAGATAAAGGAACTCAAACCAAAGCTAGTGGAGGGGGCAAGTTCATGGGAGATAGCCCAGCTGATTTGACGTATAAACTGGCTGAAGAGCACCTAAACGCCGCCCTCGACGAGATTCAGAGTGGGAGGTTGAACTTTGCTGTGTTCCATATTCAGCAGGCAATAGAAAAGAGCCTTAAAGCGTTCCTCCTTTCAAGGGGAATAGATATGAGAACGCACAAACTGGGTCAGCTTGTTGCCTTGGCGAAAATCCCGCTTTCGGACGACGAAATCACGAGTCTAGCGGAAATTGAAAGGGAATACACCCGAAGCCGATACTACACTCCCGGTTTTAATCCCTTCACGGACTACCGACGGGAAGACGTTGAGAGATGGTACGAGGTGGCCAAGCGGATATACACTAAGGTTGGGGGTCTGTTATGACGCTCGACCGCTTCGTGAAGATAAAATATCGGGAAGAGAAAGATAAAATCGAGAGGCTCGTGGAAATACTGCGGGAGCTCGGCCTCGACTGCGCGAAAACCATTGAGGAGAAGGTTGATTTGCAGTTCGACGCCCTCAAAAACCTCCGGGAAAACCTGAAGGACGACGAACTCTTCATCAAACTTGTTATCGCCAACGCGCTCGTCAGCTACCAGCTGAGCGGGAAGGGCGAGGACTGGTGGTGGGAGTTCTCAAGACACTTCTCGGAGAACCCATCCGGAGATATAGCGGAAGCCTATTCGGAATTTCTCCCCAACTCGAAAACCAACAGGCGTCTCGTTGCCGGAAAACTCAAGAGAATCGAGCGGGTCGAGCCGTTTCTAAACTCTCTCTCGATGGACGAGCTTAGGGATTACTACTTCAACAGCATGGAACGGCTCAGAGACGACCTCGCGAGGGTTATGAAGGCTAAACGGGGCGCGAAAACGATAGTCTTCGCCGTGAAGATGTTCGGCTACGCGGGAAGGATTGCCTTTAGCGCTTTCGTTCCGTACCCGATGACCATCGAGATTCCGGACGACGTGCGGATAAACGCCTACACCAAGCGCTTCACAAGCGAGCCACCCGTGAGCTTCTGGAACAGGATTGCAGAGAAAACCGAAATTCCACCGCTCCACATTGACTCAATCCTGTGGCCGGTTCTCGGAGGCAGGAGAGAGGTCCTGGAAAGGCTAAGGAAGCACTGCCCACGGGCAGAGCTGGTCCTTGAACTTAGGGGACTCTAATTTCATTCCTATTTTAAGAGCAAAATTTTTATACTCCTTGGTTTAGTTCCACCGAGAGTGGAAGGAGGTGTTCCCCGTGTTCTGGGGGTTTCAGCTTGAATTCATGAAGGGAATGCGAACTAAGAAGCTATGGGCAATACTGGCAATAATAATAGCTCTTTACGTCCCAGTTTTCTATTACATGAAACAGGAAGGAATAAAAAATGAGCTCGAAGCTATAGCGGCGATAATAACCTTTTCCAGCAAGACTGCGCTGTTCTTCCTCGGAATCTTAGCGATAGTCTTTGGAGCCGGGGCAATAAACAAGGAGATTGAAGACGGAACAATCAGAATAGCCCTTAGCAAGAGCGTGACGAGGCTCGGGTACATCCTTGGGAAGTACGTTGGACAGCTCGTTGTCTTCGGCGTTGCACTCCTCCTCACGAGCTTCGTCACCCTTGCGGGCCTCCAATGGGTTGGAGTCTCCGTCTCAAAGATAGCCTCTGACGTCTTTCTCCTCAATTTACTGCTCCTTCTCACTATGCTTGGGTTCATCGCCATCGGCTATATAATCTCAACCTTTGTCCGCTCCTCTGGGACATCCCTCGGGGTTGCCCTTGGCGTATTCTTCCTGCTCTACCTCTTCATCCCATCAATAGTTGCATACGAAGCGAGTGTTCACGCACCAAGTCACGCAAACATCCAGGAGCGTCTAGATTACACGGCCAGCTACTACACCAAATACCTTTTCTATTCCCCGAGTTCCCAGTTCTCATTAATCCTCGACGCCGTGAACACGTACCATGAGAACAACGGAAGCCTCACAATTGAATACGCAGGGATTAGCCATGCAATACACAAGAGAAGCACAAACGTCGTCATTCTAATCGTAATGACCCTCATCTACCTCGGCATCGCGACCTGGCGCTTCCTTAGAATGGATTTGAGGTGATGAGGATGATTGTTATTAAAAACCTCATCAAGAATTACAAGGACGTTCGAGCTTTGGATGGACTTAACCTCAAAGTCCCCAACGGGGTAGTTTACGGCTTTCTCGGACCGAACGGCGCCGGAAAGAGCACGACAATACTGAGCCTCCTCGGCCTTGTGTTCCCCCAGGAGGGACGCATAGAACTCCTCGGTGAAGAAGTCTTCAGCAATGGAAAATTCCAAGAGGGCAAACTAGTCAAGGCCAAAGCCAAAATCGGTTACATGCCCGAGCACGCGACACTCTGGGAGTTCTTGACCCCCATGCAAACCCTCGACATAATCAGCAAGGCTTTTGGACTTCCCAAGATTGAGAGGGAGAAAAGGGCGGAGGAGCTTTTGAAGCTCGTTAACCTTTGGGAGGTCAGGAACAAGAAGGTCGGAAAGTTCTCGAAGGGAATGCGTCAAAGGTTACTCCTCGCTCAGGCTTTGATAAACGACCCCGAGCTTTTAATTCTCGACGAGCCGATGACCGGCCTCGACCCAACTGGAATTGCGGAATTCAAGGACATCATCCGCGAGCAGAGGAAGGCTGGAAAGACGGTGTTTTTCTCGAGCCACATCCTTGCCCATGTTGAAGAGGTCTGCGATACCGTTGGCGTCATCGTCAAGGGCAGGCTCGTGCTGGAGGACAGCATTGAGAACATCAAGCGCGAGTTCCTCAAGAAGGCAGGCTACACAATCATCATCGAGACGAACAGGCCCGTAGATTGGAGTTCTGCTGAATGGAACGTCACTCCCCTTGGAGAGAACAAGTATCGGGTGGTTTCGCCCGAGGACATCCGCGAGGAGCTTCACGACTACGTTGCTTCCCAGGGGGCGAAGATTCTGACAATGCAGGTAAAGGAGCCAAGCCTCGAAGAAATCTTCCTAACCCTCGTGAAATAAAGAGATTAGAGGCTCGCCCTCTCGAACTCTTCTTTTCTATCGAGAGGTTTCGTCGCGTCTATGCCCCACTTGGCGGTTAAGCTCCTCTCCGCCGAGGGGTCGAGGGAGCTACCGCGGGCGTTGGGGACTATCACGAGGTCCTTATCTGCCTGGAAGCGCGTCGCTATCGCCCACTCCACGTCGCGGTCATCGTAGATGTCTATGTCCTCGTCAACGACGACCACATGTTTAAGGCTCGGGTGGCCGGCGAAGGCCGCTAAAATCGCGTTCTTGCCGTCGCCGTCGTGCTGTTTGGTTATCGAAACAACGGCATGGAGCCACATAGCACCTCCTTCCGTCAGCCTTACCCCGTGAACCTTTGGAACCACGCGCTTGACGCTCGCGTAAATCTGTGGCTCCTTGGGGAGGCCCATGAGCATGAAGTGCTCGTAACCTCCCGGCAGGAGGGCGTGGAAAATCGGGTCGTCAACGTGGTACATCTTCTCAAAGACGACCAGTGGCTGC
Source organism: Thermococcus prieurii (assembly GCF_054657655.1). Lineage (NCBI taxonomy): Archaea > Methanobacteriati > Methanobacteriota > Thermococci > Thermococcales > Thermococcaceae > Thermococcus > Thermococcus prieurii. The sequence continues at coordinate 536,633 of NZ_BAAHYH010000002.1, forward strand.
TTCCTCACGTAGTCGTAGGTTCCCGTTATGTCCACGAACGGGCCTTCGTCGACCAGCTCGGAAGTTATCTTTGCCTCGAAGACGAACTCGCTCTCGATCGGCACAGGAATTCCGTCCAGCTCAACGACCTCAACCGGCTTCCCGAAGGCGAGCTCGCTCAGCTTCGATGCCATCTCGAGCTCGCTGATTCCGTAGGCTGTGCTCGTAGCTCCAGCCAAGAGCAGGTGAATTGGGTTGCCGACGACTATTCTGACGTCCAGCTCCTCCCCTCGCTCGGCTTTATCCTTCCACATCGCGTAGAGGTGCCTCGGGACGAGCCTCATCGCAACGGTCTTCTCGTCCCTGACCATCATCCTGTGGAAAGACACGTTGACAAAGCCGTTATCGTCCTTTGCGATGACCATCGCCGAGGTGAAGTAGGGTCCGCCGTCCTTGGGATAGTACTTCGGAACCGGCAGTTCAAGAAGGGAAAAGTCCTCCGTCGAGTTCTTCAGAAACGGGGCGCTTTCGACGATTTTATAAGGGGCGGGATTCTCCATCGCGTCCGCCACGACGTGCATCAGGCGTTCCCTGCTCGTGTTCAGGAAGCGGGCTATCCTCTCGCGGGTGCTCCAGATGTTTCCGGCGACCTTCCAGCCGTCAACGTCCTCGAAGAGAACCGGCCTGTCGCGGTACTTCAGCAGATAGCGCGTCACCTCGAGTTCCTTGCTCACGGGTTCCTTTATGACAATCAGGTCGTCGAAGGTTTGAAGAATTTCCCTCAGCATGCCACCACCTTAGGCCGTTGTTCCAAAAGGTCTATAAAGCCTTTTTCCACACTCGCTTTGATTGGCCATGCCCATGGTTGTCCTCAGGATTTCCGACGGTTCAGCACTGGTAAAAGTCGAGAAGGCGGAGCCGAGCGTCTACTTCAAAATCTACGACCTGCTCACCTACAAGAAGGACTACGGCAAGTGGGAGAAGCCGGAAAGCCTCTACGACCCCTACGAGAAGACCTTTCCTGTGGGCCTTCTTCCGCGGGTCAAAAAGTTCCTCAACAGCAAGGGATACCGCGTTAGAATCAAAGACGAACGGCAGGTTCGCGGGGTTAAACTCAACTCAACGTGGAACGAGGACTACTCCCTGAGGCGCTATCAGCAAAGGGCCGTGAGGAAAGCCCTGAAGGAGAAGATGGGCGTTCTGGCCCTGCCAGTCGGGAGCGGAAAGACGGTTGTCGGGTTAAGGATAATCCACGAGCTCGACCTTTCAGCGCTCATCGTCGTCCACACAAAGGAGCTCCTCTACCAGTGGGCCGAGAAGGTTGAAGAGCTCCTCGGCGTTAAAGCCGGAATCGTCGGCGACAACAAGTGGAACGAGGAGAACGTAACTGTGGCCATGATACAGACCCTTCTTTCGAGGGGCGTTGGCAAGCTGAAGAACGACTACGCGATAGTCATGTTTGACGAGTGCCACAGAACCTCCGCCGCCGAGAAGTTCTACCAGCTTGGAATAAGCCTCCCGCAGGTTTACCGCTTCGGGCTCTCGGCGACGCCGTGGAGGCGCGTCCGCGGTGAGGAGATAAAGATTGAGGCCGTCGTTGGGCCGATAATCTACGAGGTGAAGGCCGAGGACCTGATAAGGGAGGGATTCCTGGCCAAGCCCCGCTTTGAAGTCATAACCTACGAGTCGAGCATGCCGTCCTTCAGCGAGCGCTATAAGGAACTCTACGAGGACGTCGTCATGAACAACGATGAGAGGAACAGGGCGATAGTGGCGAAGGCCAAGGAGCTCGTCAGGAAGGGCCACCGCGTCCTCATCGACGTAAAGCGCATAGAGCACGGCAAAATCCTGAAGGAGATGCTTGAAAAGGAGGGCGTAAAGGCCGAGTTCCTCAGTTCCAAGAGTCAGAACCGCTGGGAGGTCCTTGAGGCCTTCAAGAACGGCGAGATTCCGGTTTTAATCTCGACCCTGCTCAAGGAAGGGGTTGATATACCCGAGATTTCCGCGATAATCCTCGCCGGGGGCGGAAAGAGCGACATTATGACAATACAGACCATAGGAAGGGCCCTGAGGCCGAAGAAGGGCATGAGGGCAGTTATAGTTGACGTAGCCGACGACGACCCGCTCCTCTACACGCACTTCATCGAGAGGCAGAAAGCGCTCAAGCAGTACTACGGGAAGTACTACGACAAAGAATCAAAGCTCAACGAGGCAGTCCCCAAAAAGCGCCGCTCTCGCAAGGGCTCTTGAGTAGCGCTCAAAGAGGTCGCGTTTGGCCTTTGCAAGGCCCTTCTCGTCGGTCTTGAAGTCAACGTTGGGGTATTCTATGCGCCACAGAATGAGGTTCTCCGCCGGAGCTGGCGGGACCTTCTTCCTGTAAGTTCCCGCGAGCATAGCCTTAACGTCCTCAAGTTCCAGAAGCCCGAGTCCGCAGAAGCGGAGCGCGTTGACGATTCTCCTCACCATCTCCCAGAGGAAGCTTTTGCCCGTGATTTCAACCACGTAGTAGCCGTGTCTTGGAACGATGCTGATGTGCGTTATCTCCCTAACAGGCTCCCTGCCGGGTTCGAGCTTCGCGAAGGCCGAGAAGTCATGGGTTCCCTCAAAGAGCTTGGCGCACTCGGCCATATCGAGAACGTCAAAGCCTTCGTCTATGAGATAATAGCGGTAGGTCTTCGAGGTCGCCCAGAACCTTGGGTGGAAGCCGTCGGGAACCTCGGCAACGCCGAGAACCCAGACGTCGCGGAGATGATGATTCAACACCTCGGGCCTCGCCAGATCGGCCCTTTCGCCGGGAACGAACGAAACCACGTTGAAGAACGCGGAAACTCCGCGGTCCGTCCGGGAAGCACCTTTAAAGTCGTTCTCTTCAGGGCTTTCGATGATTTTTAGTTTGGTCAAAACGCGAATGAGTTCACCCTCTACCGTCCTCACTCCGGGCTGTCTCTGGAAGCCGTAAAATGCAGTTCCGTCGTAGGCCACGCGGAGAGCCAGCTTCATGGTTGGCGCTTCAGCGGAGGGTATAAAAAGCCTTCCCCGAAAATCCTCCAACTTTCTTGACTTTTGTAAACCCAAAATTCGAACGAAATACGAAAAAATTCGCACAAAGTTGATAAAGAGGCACGAGAACCTAAATTTGAGGTGAGAGAATGGAGGAAGTCTTTGACGTTGAGGTGCTCATAAGCGTTACAAACTTCGAGCTCATGTGTGCCCTTCTTGAGAAGAGGAAAAAGAGGGACTAAAGGTAGGGCTCCGTGTAGAGTGGCCTTAAGAACAGCTCAAAGCCCGCAACGGGCATCTCGATTCCCCACTTTTCTAAAACCGCTGGGTGTATTTCGCCGATTACACCGATTGTCTTTCCGTTCACGATTACTTTTCCAACCCTGCCCGGAATGAAGCTCGGGTGTTCAACCTCTTCAAGCTCGTATTCGAAGTCAAGGTGCCTCATCACGCTGTCAAGGATTTCCTTCGCGTCTGTGAAGGTAACCCTCGGCTGGGCCAGCACGACGGCAAGCTTGCTCTCGCTGACGGTTTTCGTTTCCCTGCTCTCATCTATCAGAGTGGCCTTGCCGACCTCGAAGAGCCTCTGCGGGTACTCCTCGTGGGTGTTCTGGCTCAGGAAGTCAAGCAAACTCGGCAGAAGCCAGTTCCTCAGCGCCGACCACTTCGGGCTTATCGGGTTCTCTATCTCGACGAGTTCAGCCGGCGGGTTGTTAAAGTAGTCCTTTTTGTATTGGAGATGCATTTTCTCGTATTGGGCCTCCCTGTTGGTCAGGTTGAAGGTCATGACCTCCTGAAGGCCGAAGCCGACCATGAGCTCCCTAACGGCGTCCTCAAATTCGACGAACTTGTCGCCCCTACCCTGAACGGCAAGCTTCGGCTCCTCGGGCTCAATCTCGTTGTAGCCGTAGGCGATGAGAACGTCCTCTAAAACGTCCCTGGCGTGCATTATGTCGTCTCGGAAGGCCGGGTAGAGGAGCTTTGCTTTACCGTCCTCAAGGGTTACGTCGTACATCATTCTCTCGAGGAGGTCTTTGATTTCGCCGTCGCTCAGCTCGAGGCCGGCGAGCTTTCTTATGTAGTCCAGCTCAACCTCGAAGGACTTGGGAGTTAAATCGGGCGTTTCAACCTCAAAGTCGGGATAAACGACTTTAACGCCCTTAATCTTCCCTCCGCGCTCCGCTAAAGCAGTAACGACGACGTTAAGGGCAAGCATGACCTTGTTCAAATCCCAGCCGGTGACGTCGACGAAGACGTTCCTCGTCTCCGTTGTCACCCTGCCGGTCGTTTCGGAGTTGATTATTGGGGGCATCGAGAGAACCTTACCCTCGCTGTCCACGAGGAGCGGGTAGTAGGGTTTGTCCTTAATCAGATGGCCGTACTCTTTCCCCTTCTCGTGCTTTTCAAGGATTTCCTCCAGCGTAAGCTCCTCCTCGAAACCGAGGGGGACGAACCTCTCGGTTTTCTCCCCTGCCCGGTAGTATATCGGGGGCTTCACCTTGTCGAAGTCGAAGATGCCTATCGCTACCTCCCTTCTCCTCCTTCCAAAGGTCAGAGCCACCTTCTCCTGGAGGTTAATCATCTGCCTGAGCGCTTCCTCGTCGAGTTTAAGGCCCTCAACGACTGCGTAGAGGCCGTAGGGGCGGATATCCTTCAGCTTCTCGTCAACGTAAACGGTAACGTCGCTTTTCTCGACCTCGTATTTCGGTAGACCCCTCTGGAAACCGAGCGCCCAGCGTATCTGCCTCGCTATCCCCTCGGCGCTCCAGAGGTCGGGCCTGTTGGTGTCCTTGGAGTCGGCCTTGAAGTAGATTTCACCGTTCTCCTCCCAGACGTCGTCCAGCTCGCATTTGGCGTAGAGGAAGAGGTCCTCCCACTCCTCGACCGTGAACTCCTTCCCGACAAGCCTCTCCAAATCCCGCTTTGACACGTCGAACTTTGGCATCTTCAACCCTCCACGTGGGCCTTCTCAGCCTTTATCTTCTCGATGAACTTCATGAACTCCGGCAGGATTAGCTCCCTCGCGCGCCATATCTCGAAGCCAACTACTTCCCCGTTCTCGTCGAGGTCTATGACTACATCCCCTCTCATGTCGGCATCAACGGGCTTCTTCTTTGAGAGCTGAACGTAGAGGATATCAACGTCAAGGTCATACCTTACGTTCTGCACCATCCCACTCACCACACCAGCTTCGCTTCCCTCAGCCAGCGGAGGTCGTAGCTGAAGAGGTAGCGTATGTCGTCTATTCCGAGCTTGAACATTGCCAACCTGTCGATTCCGATTCCCCACGCTATGACCGGGACGTCGATGCCCAGAGCCTTGGTCATCTCCTCGCGGAAGATTCCGGCGCCACCGAACTCGACCCAGCCGAGTTCAGGGTGGTAGGCGCTCATCTGGACGCTCGGCTCTGTGAACGGGTAGTAGTCGGGCAGGAACTTCACCTTCTTGGCCCCAGCTATCTCCACCGCGAAGCGCTTCAGGATTCCGAGGAGGTGCCTGAAGTTCAGCTCTTCGCCGACGACGAAGCCGTCAATCTGGTTGAACTCGATGAGGTGAGTCCTGTCGAGGACGTCCGGCCTGAAAACGCGCTGAATCGTGAAGTACTTCCCCGGAATCTCGACACCTTTAGCTAACTGCCTTGCGTCAAGGGCAGTACCGTGAGCCCTCGGCATGAGGAGCATAGCCCTCTCCGGAGACCAAACGTAGCCCCAGCCACGCGAGCCGGCCAGACCGCGCTCGTGGGCGGTCTTAACCCTCTCAACGAGCTCCGCCTCGGGCAGGAAACCGCTCTTCGGGTACTTGAGCTGGTATGTGTCGGTCCATTCGCGGGCGGGGTGGTTCTGGGGCTGGAAGAGGGCGTCGAAGTTCCAGAACTGGGTCTCAATCATGCTCTCAACCGTCATCTCGATGAAGCCCATCTCGATGAGCCTTCTCCTTATCTTGTCGAGGAACGCTCTATAAGGTTGCTTTTTACCCGGGTAAATCCTTCTCACAGGGGCCTTTATGTCAAACTTCCTGAACTCAACTTCCCTCCATTTGCCTGACTTTATGAGTTCCGGAGTTAGAACCGAAACCTCCCGCTTCAGCTCGACTTTTGGCGCAAGCTTTTCGCCCTCCGGAGTAATCTCGACTTCTCTCTCGGTTACGGTTTCCTCCTCGCCGATTTTCCTCCTCTTGAGCTCCTTGACGGGAACGAGCTTCTCGATTTCCTTAACCGGGACAACCTCCCTCTCGGCGAGGAACTTTAGGGCCCTGTCAATGGGCCTTTCCCCAGCTTCAAGTCCCTTCTCGGTTATTTCGAGGATTAGCTTACCGTCCTCCTTCCTGACGCTCGCCCAGCCCTCCTTCCGGAGGAGGCCGACTATCGGCTTCAGCTCGTCGTCGCTGAGGACTTCGCTGAGATCGTCGAGCGTGACCTTTCCCCTCTCGGCGAGGAGCTTTAGGGCCCTCCACTCAGGAAGGCCGATTTCGGCGTACTTCTTTCCGGTCTCGGTGAGCTTAACGACCCTCTCGCTCCTCTCGTGGAGCTTTGCCAAACCCTTCGCCTGCAGGCCGAGAACGGCCCTCATGACCGCTACCTGCTCGAGACCGGTCTCTTTAACGAGCTCCTCGAATTTCACTTTTTTCAGTCCGTTGAGCTTGATGAGGGTGAGCTTTTCCTGATAGCTCAGCTCCATTCCAACACCTCCGGGGGAAGTGGGAGAGGGTTTACTTAAGAATTGCGGTGAAAGAAAAGGAGGAAAAATCACTCCTTCGGGAAGAAGACGACCTTGCCGGTCTTTCCGGCGCGCATGAGCTCGAAGGCCTCTTCAAACTTGTCGAAGCCCTTGTACTTGTGGGTGATAATCGGGTCGAGGTTGAGCTTTCCGCTCTGGATGAGGCTTGAGACGGTGTACCAGGTCTCCCAGAGGTGCCTTCCGGTGATGCCGTGAACCTCAAGGGCCTTGAAGATTATGAGGTTGTTGAAGTCGAGCGTAACGTCCCTCGGGAAGAGACCGAGCAGGGAGACCCTTCCTCCTGGGGTCGTCGCCTTAAGGCCCTGCTCCAGAGCTTTAGGCGCACCGCTGAACTCGAGGAAGACCTCAACACCCGCTCCGTCGGTTATGCTCATGACGACCTCAACCGGGTCCTCCTCGAAGGGGTTGATAACGTAATCTGCTCCAACCTTCTTGGCGAGCTTTCTCCTGTATTCGCTCGGCTCGCTCACGATGACCGGGTAAGCACCGCTCGCCTTCGCGACGGTTATGCCAAGCAGTCCGAGCGGGCCGGCTCCGGTTATGAGCGTGCTCCTGCCCGCTATCGGGCCTGCAAGAACGGTATCAACTGCGTTGCCAAGGGGCTCCTGCAGTGAGGCGTATTCGGGCTTCATGTCCTTGGGGTTCTTCCAGGCGTTCTGGGCCGGCACTATGGCGTAGGTAGCGAAGACGCCGTCCATGTCAACGCCGAAAATCTTGGTGTTCTGGCAGACGTGGTAGCGGTTGTGCTTGCAGGCGTAGCACTTTCCACAGACGATGTGGGTTTCGGCGCTGATATAGTCGCCTTCCTGGAGGCCCTCGACGCCGGGCCCAACCTCGATGACCTCACCGGCAACCTCGTGGCCCATAATCTGGGGCGGTTTAATCCTGCTCTGAGCCCACTCGTTCCACTCGTAGATGTGGAGGTCGGTTCCGCAGATGCTCGTCGCGAGAACCCTGATGAGAACCTCGCCCGGCCCGGGCTTGGGAACGTCAACCTCAACGAGCTCCGCCCCGTAGGCAGGTTTGGTCTTCATAATAGCGGGCATTTTTTCAGCCATGGCAACCATCTCCTTAACCTTACAATGGGAATCTAAACGGGGACGATATAAACCTTTTGTGTTCATCGAGTCCTTAAGGCCCATCACTGGACAGAATTGTGTAGGTACATACGCAGAAAACGACGTACTGACGGAAGTTCAATCGGAAACCTTATATCCTCAATCCCCTACAGAAAGCTTAGAGGGGTAGCGATGGCACTGATAGTCGTAACGGGGCGTGGTGGAGCCGGCAAAACAACTACGACGGCGAACCTTAGCTCTTACCTTGCCATGAAGGAGTATCGCGTTCTGGCCGTTGATGGTGACCTCTACCTGCCCAACCTCGGTTTTCACTTCGCCCTCGACACTGTCAAATACACGGTTCACACCCTCCTGAAGAACCCTGACGTTGACCCAGAGTGGGCCATATACCGCCACAAAGAAACCGGCGTCTACGTGATGCCCGGGAGCACACAGCTTCAAGACGTCCTGGGAATATCTCCGAGGAGGCTCGTTGACATCCTCGAAAGGGTGAAATACAAGTTCGGCGTTGTTTTTGTCGATTCTCCAACCGGCGTTCCGTTTGATACCCTTCCAACGTTTCAGGTCGCTAACTACCAGCTTATAGTCGTTGAAATAGAGCGTTCTCCGATTTACTCATTTGAGACCATGGTTAAGAACGAGATTGAAAAGCTCAAGGCCCTTGGAGAGAAGTACAACCTCAACATCGGCGTCGTCCTGAACAAGGTTCGTGAGAGCGCCGACGTCGTTGACAAGATAATCGAGGCCATAGAGGAGGATTTGGACGTCCCCGTTCTCGGATGGGTTCCCTTCGACTACAACGTCCCCGAGTCCATCAACGTGGGAGTTCCGATAATCAAGTACCTCCCCAACAGCGACGCCGCCGTCGCGTTCAAGGAAATCGGAGAAGTCCTTGAGGAATGGATTTTTGGCTGATTCTGGGGGTGTTGAAATGGAGTTTGAGGAGCTCGTTGAGAAGGTCGTTAAGGGAGAGGTAAAGCTCTACCAGGTTGAGAAATACACGGACAAGAGGACCGCGACCGAGGTCAGGAGGAAAGCCCTCGAGAAGAAGCTTGGCGTGAAGCTTGAGCACATCGGGCACTACAGTATAGACCCCGAGCAGGTCATCGGCAGGAACATCGAGAACATGATAGGTGTCGTCCAGATACCGATGGGTGTCGCAGGACCGCTTAAAATCAACGGTGAGTACGCGAAGGGCGAGTTCTACATACCCCTCGCCACAACAGAGGGTGCGCTCGTTGCCAGCGTGAACCGCGGTTGCTCCACCCTGACTGAGGCCGGAGGCGTTAAGACTACCATCATAGGCGACAAAATGACCCGCGCACCGCTTTTCAAGTGCCCAGACGCGAGGAGAGCTAGAGAAGTCGCGGAGTGGGTGAAGGAGAACATCGACTACCTCCAGGAGAAGGCCGTCAGCAAGGTCACCAGGCACGGCAAGCTCAGGGACGTTAAGCCCTTCATAGTCGGAAACAACCTCTACCTGCGCTTCGAGTTCGAGACCGGCGACGCCATGGGGATGAACATGGTGACCATCTCAAGCGAGGAGATAATGAAGGTCATTGAGGAGCACTTCCCGGACGTGAGGTATCTGGCGCTCTCGGGCAACCTCTGCGTTGACAAGAAACCCAACGCGATGAACTTCATCAACGGGCGCGGTAAGACCGTCATTGCCGAGGCGATAATTCCGCGCAAGATAGTCGAAAGGAAGCTGAAGACCACGCCGGAGCTCATAGCCGAGGTGAACTACCGCAAAAACCTAGTCGGCTCCGCCCAGGCCGGCTCTTACGGCTTCAACGCCCATTTCGGCAACATCGTTGGAGCCATCTTCCTCGCCACGGGTCAGGACGAGGCGCAGATTACCGAAGGCTCACATGGCATAACCCTCGCCGAAGTTACGCCTGAGGGAGACCTCTACATCAGCATCACCATGCCAAGCCTTGAAATCGGAACCGTCGGCGGAGGAACGCGCGTCCCGACCCAGAGGGAGGCGCTCTCGATTATGGGCGTCGCTGGAGGAGGGAACCCACCGGGAACCAACGCTAAGAAGTTCGCGGAGATAGTTGCCGGGGCGGTTCTCGCTGGAGAGCTCTCGCTCCTCGCGGCGATAGCGGCGAAACACCTCGCGAAGGCCCATAAAGAGCTGGGGCGCTAAAGGGAAACCTTCACCACCTTTCCCTTCTTCTCCGAGACCTCGTACATTTTCCTGACCGTCTTCTCATCGAACTCGGTGGCAAGGCCCCTAACCCGCTTGGGGCCGAATAGGTGTTCAACCTCAGCGAAGATTACGGCCAGTAAAATAGCCGTCCAGAGGCCCATGTGAAGTTCGTTCTCGATGTAAATAACCGCGGAGGTTGCGGCGAAGTCTATGAGGAAGCGCCACCACTTTCCTTCTCTCTTTGTGCCTTTGAGGCTTTCAAGCTCGTCCCCAGCGAGTGCCCTGAAAAACTCTCCGATGTTCTTTGGGTGGATTACAAAGACCCTCGGTAAGGTCTCGTTGATTAAAATCAGCTCGTCCTTAACAGGGAGGATGAAGACGTAGCGGTTTTCAGCTTTGACGTCGATTACGAGCAGTCCCGCGTTCTTTCCGGGTGGTTGCACGATTGAGAAGCTCTCTGGGGTAGGGTTCTTGAACTCGAGCGCCGATGGAAAGGCCTCCCTAACCCTCTCCGGCGGAACGTTGAGCTCGTAGTAGAGGATTGGAACGGCGTTGATGAACTTCATCGGAAAAAAAAACAATTTCACGCCTTAAATGGTTTTCGCCCCGCGTTGGTAAGACAGGCTTTAAAAGGGCAGAGGGAAAACGGAAACGGGGATGATGAGCGCTTTTCCCTCACTCTGAGGCGTGATGAGGAGCCGATGCTCTGACCCGCTTCCGTTTTTTGTAGCCCCTCCTGAAGTTTTCTATCGCCCACGAGAGCGCGAGAAGAACAATCATGTAGGACGAAGCCGCCCGGAGAACGTCGTTTTTGTAGCCAAGGTAGCCGAACAACAGGACAAGCGCCCAGAGAGCGCCCTGAACGATGTTCACAACGGTGTCGAGATTGAGCCTCTTCACACCGAGGATTTCCTCGGCAACTTTTCTGAGGCCGTTTTCGCTTGAAACGAGGAACTCGTAGGCCTTCCCTTCAACCTCGTACTCTCCTGGAGCGACGTAGATGGCCTTCGGCGTTTTCACAACCGTTATCTTCGGGCTCGAATACGAAACCTGGAGGAGCGCGTCCGTTAGCGTTGTTAAGTCAGGAGAGAAAAGCGTAAGGTAACCCTTGAGGGTCCTCCTCAACCCGGCATCGTCTTCAAGCTCGTAATAGTAGACAACAAACTTCGCCTTAACCATCGAGAAAAGTAAGAAAAGGGACTTAAAAAGTTAGCTCCCACTCAGTTCTTGAATCTTCTTTCTCACCAAGGTGCTCACGAGCTTGCCGTCGGCCCTTCCGCGGAGCTTCGCCATTGCCCTTCCCATTATCATGCCCATCGCGCCCATTCCCTTGGCCTTGATGACGTCTATGTTTGCCTGGATTACCTCGTCGATGATTTTCTCGACCTCTTCCTCGCTTAGGAGCGTCAGGCCCCTCTCTTCGGCCACCTGCTCGGCGGTCTTCTCCGGGTTCTTCGCGAGCTCCTTGAATATCTCCTCAAAGGCCTCCTTCGCTATCTTGCCGTTGAGGTAGAGCTCGAAGGCCTCTCTGATGTGCTCGTCCGTGATGTTCTCAATCGGAACCTCCTTCTTGAGGCCCTTGAGGACGACCACGAGGATTGAAGCCGCTAAAGACGGCTTGACCCCTTTCTTCACGAGCTCCTCGAAGAGCTCGTCGCGCTCGTCGTTTACGAGGGTTTCGGCAAGGCTTTTGTCAATCCTGTACTCCTTCACGTAGCGCTCGACCCTCTCCTGCGGGAGCTCGGGCAGGTTTGCCTTAATCCTCTCCTTCTCCTCCGGCGGAATGAAAATCGATGGTATGTCCGTTTCAGGGTACATCCTGGCTTTTCCTGGGAGCGGGCGCATGTACTGGGTGTTTCCGTCAGGCAGAGCCCTCCTCGTCTCCTCGGGGACGCCCTCTATGGCTTCCCTCGCGCGCTTAATCACCTCGCGGAGGGCCTTCTTTGCGGTCTCCTCGTCCGCCGCGACCAGCACGAAGGCGTCGAGCGCTCCGAGGTTGAGTTTTTCAATAACTGCATTAACCTCTTTTTCAGTAATTCCATAATTCGGCAATTCATCGATGTGGAAAATGCCCTTCACGTACTTCTTGGCCCTGTCGGCCATCTCCGTGCCGAGCCTCCTGTCGGGCTGGATTTCCCTGCCGATTAAACCCCTGAACTTCGGCAGTTTGACTGCCAAAACCTTCCCGCCGTTCTTTATCGTCCGGGCGATTATCTTTGACCCGGTGTTCTCAAAGACGTCGGTAACGTCGTAGAACTCCTCCTTGATGTCTTCAGGCTTAACGCCCCTCTCGCGGAGTTCATCGCGGATTTTGAGCAGGTTGAGCTGTCTCTCAACTTCCCGCTCGATGATGAGCGGAATCATGTCGAGCTCCTGCACTCCCTTAATCTCGACGCGGGCGCCACCTTTAATCGAGACGTTCAGGTCCTGCCTTATCGTTCCGAGACCGCGCTTGACCTTCCGGGTGGCTCTCAGGGCGTCACCGATGTATTTAGCGACCACCTTCGCCTGCTCCGGGTGGTGTATGTCCGGGGTCGTGCTTATCTCAACGAGCGGAATGCCAAGACGGTCGAGGCGGTAGATTACCTCCTTCTCCCTCCTCTCGACTATTCTGCAGGCATCTTCCTCAAGGCATATAGTCGGGATTCCAACGCTTCCCCATGGAGTACCAACCCTTCCGTCGAGCGCTATTATCGCCGTCCTCTGGAAGCCGGAGACGTTCGAGCCATCAATGACGATTTTACGCATGAAGTGAACCTCGTCAACGGGCTTGGCGTTCAGCAAGTAGGCAATTTGGAGGGTAACCTCAAGGGCTTCCCTATCCGGTCCCCTTGGCGGTTCCTCGTCCATGTAAACGAGGTCACTCAGCTCGTAGTTGCCCTCGTAGATGTATTTCCTCCCCTTCTTGAACTCCTCAAGTGCCGCGGGGTCAATTTCACCAAGCTCACTCATCGTGGGCCTGAGGCGTCTTTCAAAGGTGAAGTCAACCTTCTCGGTCAGCTCGCTTGGAACGGGCGAGAACAGCTTTTTGGTATCGAGCTGTCTGTGAATCTCAAGGCCGACCTTAAGGCCGAGCTCCTTGTAATCGAACTTCTCGGTCATCTTCATCACCTCAGGAACGTGTCGTACCTAGTGTAGGGCGTAATCTCACCGGCGTAGTTCGTCAGCATCATCTTCCTTACCTCGCTCAGGTCGTTGGTGTGGCCGAGGACCCACATGAGCTTGACGTAGGCCGTCTCCGGGAGCATGTCCTCACAGGGTATCGCTCCAGCCTTGAGGAGCTTCCTGCCGTTGGAATAGACGTTGAGGTTCACCCTGCCGTAGAGGCACTGACTCGTGACGCAAACTGCCACGCCCTCCTCAACCGCGCGCTGGACGTGGGGGATGAAGTCCTGCGGAACGTGGCCGAGGCCCGTTCCCTCTATCACAACACCTTTGTAGCCCTTATCAACGAGGAAGTCAAGGAGCTCACCGCTGATTCCGGGGTAGATTTTCAGGATTGCGACCTTCTCCTCCATCTTCGTGTCGGCTATGACCTCTCCCCCGCTTCTCTTTCTGTAATCGTTCCTGAGGAACTCTATCCCGCCTTTGGGCCATATCCTTGCTATCGGGACGTCGTTTATACTCCTGAAAGCATCGCGCCTGCTGGTGTGCATCTTCCGAACCTTCGTTCCACGGTGGGCTAAACAGTAGGTGTCGCTCGTCTCGCCGTGCATCACCACCATGACCTCGGCAACGTCGCTCGTCGCCATCCTGACCGCGCAGGTGAGGTTCATGGCAGAATCACTGCTCGGCCTGTCGGAGCTCCTCTGCGCACCAACGAGGACGACGGGCTTTGTCAGGTTCCTCAGCATGAAGCTCAGGGCCGAGGCAGTGTAGGCCATCGTGTCCGTTCCGTGCGCTATTACAACGCCGTCCTCACCGCCGTTGAGAGCTTTGGCCACTTCCTCGGCAATCCTAACCCAGTAGGCAGGCTTCATGTCCTCGCTGAGTATGTTCATTATGAGCTCGGGCTTAACGTTGGCCATCTCGAATATCTCTGGGACGGCCTTCGCAAGCTCCTCGGCGGTGAAAGCAGGGTGAACGGCGCCAGTCTTGTAGTCAATCCTGCTCGCTATCGTTCCTCCGGTTCCGAGGATCCTGACGTTCGGGAGGCCCTCCTTCCGCGGGAGAACTTCCTTGAACTCCATCTTCGGCTTCTCGACGGCCTTCTCAAGGATTTCAACGCCCTCGATTGCATCGATGAGAACGCCGACGTTGTAGCCGTTGTCGAGCTTTATCGTCAGCGTTTCGCCGGGCGAAAGCTCGTACGGCGGCATCACGAGGCCCTCAAAGGTAATTCTCTCGTCCCCTTCCTTCTTGACGACCCTCACGAGGTCGCCTACCTCAAGTCCATGTCTCTTCATGAACTCCTCAACCTTCCTCATAAGCATCGCCTCGCTCACTTCAACCGATGAGAATAGGGGCTCGGCTTATAAGGGCTTTTGCCTAAATACCTGCGGGTTGAGAGAATGTCTGAAGTGGAGAGGCTGTATTTTGTCCCACAGTACCCCGCAAAGATGAGGTACCAGGAATGGTGGTACTGGTACTTGCCCAAGAAATTTCAAGAATATTTTGATGAAGTTATCGTTATAGCTCCTGATGCAGTGAGAATTAAAGAAGCTCCCCTAGAACTGTTTAGCCCGATTGATGAAACCATTGAATTTGAAGCAGAGCAGTTGAAGAAGTTCACAAAACAGGATATAAGGGATACGGACTATGTGTTTTTCGCTGACATAAGTTTTGCAGGGTTGGTGCCTCAGGTTATATACCTCAAAAGAAAAGGGAAGAAATTTGGATTCTGCCACGCAACAAGTTTGAACAAATATGACTACTTTGCCCCAGTAAGACGGGGCAAGTTTATGCAGGAAGTGGGAATAATGAGAATGTTGGATGGAGTGTTTGTTAGTTCTCATTATCACAAGACAAAATTAATATCGTCTAGAAGATATGGAATACAATATCTCGCAAACAAAATAAGGGTAGTTGGTTTGCCAAAACCTCCGTTCAAGACATACCGTGAAAGGAAGGAGTATGACGTGCTATACGCGGGGAGACTCACGAAGCAGAAGTTTAACAAGATGCTCTGGAATACGGTTTTAAATCTGGGATTAAAGGCAAGATTGACATTTTTCAAAAGCTGGGAAGAGTATTATAGAGGGCTCAGCAAAGTAAAAGTTGTATTGATGATGAGCAGAGAGGAAACCTATGGATACCAAGTAGTTGAGGCGATAATGAATAATTCAGTTGTATTAGCCCCAGATTGTTGTAGCTTCCCTGAATTGCTACCTGAAGAGTATTTGTACAAAACTAAAGAGGATTTTGTCGAGAAGTTAAAATATTACGTTGAACATTACGATAAAGTTCCAAGAATAAACCCGGAGCACGAAAAGCTGATGAAGAATTGGTTTAAGAATGTATACAAAATAATGACCAGCCAATAGCTACTTAATCGAGATTTTAAACCTCGGTTCCTCAATCCACTCGCTCTTACAGCGGGGACAGCGGGAGGGAATGTTGATTTCGGGCCTGAAAACGAAACCGCACTTCCTGCACTCGGCCGGTTTGACGAGCAGAACCTTTCCCTCGCGCCTGAGGGTTTTCTGAATCGCCTTGAGGTCCTCTAAGATGAGCTTTTTGCTCCCCTTGCCCCGGATTCCGAGAACCTGGGCTAACTCGCTCACGGAATAGTCCCGCTCCTCCAAAAGGCTTATTATCCGTTCCCTCCGAGTGGCCATCGGAGGAACTTGGGCGGAGGAATAAAAAGCTTTAGGGTGGGACGATGATAGTCGAGAAGGCCGAAAAGGTTCTTGAGGAGCACAAACTCTGCGACCACTGCCTCGGCAGGCTCTTCGCCAAGCTCGGGAAAGGGACGAATGAAGAGCGCGGAAGGGCGATAAGGTTCGTCCTCAACATGGAGCGCTCCGCGAGGGGCTTAGAACCGATAGCTGAGCCCGAGAAGTGCGAGCTCTGCTACAACGTCTTTGAGAGGATTCCCGAGCTCGTGGAGGTCATGGAAGAAGCGAGCAGGGATATCGAGTTCGAGACGTTTCTCGTCGGTTCCCGCTTTCCGGAGGAAATCAGGGAGAAAGAGAAAGCCATCTGGGAGGAGTTCAATATTGACACCGCCGAGCCAATAAACAGAGAATTTAACCGCGAGCTCGGCAAAGCCTTCGGGAGGGCAACGGGAAAGGAAACCTCGAAGAACCCCGACCTTGTTTTCATAGTCGAGCCGTTCTCGGGTAGAATAGAGCTTCAAATCAACCCGGTTTACGTTTACGGGCGTTATAGAAAGCTCGTGCGCGGGATTCCCCAGACGCCCTTGCCCGACTTCGAGGACAGCGTAGCCTCGATAATCTGCCGGGCGTTTTTGAAGGCCTTCGAAGGTAAGTGCGTCTTCAAAGGTGCGGGAAGGGAGGACGTTGATGTCAGAACCCTCGGCAACGGAAGGCCCTTCATCGTTGAAATTAAGAGCCCGAAGAGGAGAAAGGTTGACCTCCGGAAGATAGAGGAGGAGATAAACGCGAGCGGGAAGGTGGAGGTTCTTAATCTTCGCTTCGTCTCGGCTAAGGATGCCGAGGAGGTTCTAACGAAGAATCACCGGAAGGAATACCTCGCGCTCGTCCTCGTCGAGGAGGGCGTAACGCCGGAGGAAGCCGAGGAAGTTGCGAGGAAGCTGAAGGGGCTTGAGATACACCAGAGAACGCCCTGGCGCGTCAGGAAGGCGAGGGCCGACAAGGTGAGGGTGAGGAAGGTTCACGAGGCCGAGGCGAGGTGGATTGACGAGAAGCACTTCGAGCTTCGTCTCGTCACCGACGGCGGGCTCTACATCAAGGAGTTGGTCTCAGGAGATAAAGGCCGAACGAGGCCGAGCGTTAGCGATTTGCTTGGGAAGAAGGCCTGGTGCGAGAGGCTCGACGTGCTGAACATCCTGGACGAGTAGAAACGTTTTCCCAGGAAATCTTTTTATATTTCCTCTGCAAAGTTGGATTTGGTGGCAGATATGTCATGGAGGCTTCTCCCAGCGGTGTTTGTTGCATTGCTCACGATTGGCCTCGTCAGCGGGTCTGCTGTTATACTTGCACCGCCAGAAGGCATGGCAACGTATCCAGGGGTGATAGCGGGTGTAGGGAACGATGGGACAGGAGGCTTTATCGTCGTTGTTCCGTTCAACATGACCCCCAATGGAACGCCAGTGGTTCCGGGGGCCTGGATTGGGGACTTCCACCCCAACGGCTCGCTTAAGTGGAGCGAGAGCGTAAAGGGTGCCCCGTTGCACCCCTCACCGAGAATTCTCAGGGCAACCGCCAACGGCTCAATCCTTCTCATCGGGCAGAGCGACGAGGGAAATCACACAGACATCTGGGTGATTAAACTCGGGAAAGATGGAAGGCTCCTGTGGTCCAAGGATTACCTGCTCAACGTGAGCCCGGGCTGGGTAATGACCGTTGACGACGCTGTTCAGGCGGGAAACCAGATACTCATCGCGACCCACGTTGACAGCTTCAGGGGGAACAAGCAGGTCACGGTTCCGGTCGTCCTGGCACTCGACGGAAACGGGAGCCCCCTCTGGGCCGGAGAGTACAGGATACCTCACGGCCCCAGGGAACTTTACAGCACGGCGATTGGAAAGGTTGGGGACGGATACTACCTGATACTGCACGATGAGAGGAACTGGTACTACCTGAGGCTCGATAAAGATGGCAACCCAGTTGGAACGTGGAAGGTGACGAGTTCGCTCAAGGGGTTCTTCATAAAATCGGCGCTCTCGCTGGGGAATACAGTCTACTTTCTCGGAGGTTCCTCAAACGGGACGGTTCTTGGGGCAATCGTCGGGAACTCCACCATCTGGGCCAAGCTGTACACCCTGATTCCCGAGAAAACCTGCACTGAAAAAAGTGAAAACGTCACCGTCCTGAGCACGAGTGCATCTTCAACGGAACCGGCACCGGCGCTGACCGTTTCAGGGAACTACCTCCTTTTTCAGCCAACTGTCGTTGAGGCCTTCAGGCTGGCCTGCAACGATGACCTTAACACCACCTACGCGGTCATAAAAACCGACACGATGGGAATAGTGGTTGGTAGCTTTGTCGCGGTCACGAGAGGAGAGGACATGAACGAGAGGACGCTCATTGGGGACTTTGGAGAGCCCGAGGGAGTGAGCGCAAACGGGAATTCCTTCATAGCCCTCTGGAGGGAAGCAACCGCCTCAGGAGCGGTGCTACACTTCCGGGGCTTTGCAATACTCTCCAACCTGCAATCAAAACCAGAGGGCCCCGTCATTGGAACGTACGGCTTCAGGGTCAACGTAATGCCTGTGAACGTTGAACTAACTCCCAGACCAGTGGCCACAAAGGGAGAACTCAGTGTGAAGACAGTGGAGGAACCGGTAACCATCGAGAAAACACAGGGAGTTCCTGTCAAGGTATTCACAACAGAGGAATCCCCTGAAGGGAGCATCTGCGGACCAGGAATCATTCTTCTACTTTCGCTTCTCGTTGCACTAAGGAGGCGTAAGTGACTTTTCCTTTTTCCACCTTTCGAGTGAAAGATTTATAAAGGAGCCCTTGTAGGTTTTAGTGATTCCCAGGGGGTTAGTCCTAAGTCTAAACGGAGCGAAAAGCGTTCCCCCTTGAAAATCCCGTGTTGGAAATCTCTGTTCGCCCGGTGGGGCCCGTGAAAGTTGAGAGGTGGTGAAAATGGTTAAGAAGGCGCACAGCTTCAGGAGGAAGACTAGGGGTAAGCTCAGCAAGAAGCCAAGAAGGAGGGGCCTTCCCCCGCTCACCAGGTTCCTACAGGAGTTTGAGGTCGGGCAGAGGGTTCACATCGTCATAGAGCCGAGCTACCACAAGGGCATGCCCGACCCGAGGTTCCACGGAAGGACCGGAACCGTCGTCGGCAAGCGCGGTGACGCCTACATCGTCCAGATAAGGGATGGGGGCAAGGTTAAGACCTTCTTCATACACCCGGTTCACCTCAGGCCACAGAAGGGATGAGCATGATAGGCCGTAAAAAGCTCGGGGAGCGCTACCTCACGATAGCCGAGACCAGGGAGCTCCTCGAGCGCAGGAAAGAGGAGGGCATGGAGGAGAACCCCGAGGAGCCGATGTTCTACGAGGCAAGGGTTAGCCTTGAGCACGCCGAGAAGTTCGCCAAGCTCAGCCCCGAGAAGGCAAAGGAGCTCAAGGAGAAGCTCATGGAGCTCTTTGACTGGATTGACGACAGAATAGCCTCGAAGATAGTGGACATTCTCCCCGAGGACTACCTCGACATCAGGGTCATCTTCGCGAAGGAGGACTACATGCCCTCACCTGAGGAGGCCGAGGGGATAGTCAAGCTTGTCGATGAGTACCGGCCCCTCGATTGATTTTCTCCTTTTCTTAACGCGGAGGAAAGTATAAAAACTTCGGGCCAAAATAAGTTCTGGGGGAGAGAGAATGGACAGGTACCGGAGACACTCTTACCGTGAAAGCCTCGAGAAGAAGAGGCGAAATCAAGAGTATGAGGAGTACGCTTACGTGCTCGACTACCTTCCCGAAGGGTACCTTGATATCTCGACCGGCAGACGAAGTGGGAAGCCAGTTGCCCAGGTGCTCGGCGAGAAGGCCTTCACGCTTCTTGAGGTAACACCCAAAGAGGACCTAATGCTTTACGAGAGGGTTTTCATCGGCAAGGGGAACCGTGATAAAATCCTCCTCATCAACAAGAAGATAACCTACAACGACCTGACCGACACTGCCAAAGCGGAACTCCCCTACGTCGTAGAGGAAATCGTTAAGAACAATGAAGAACGCTTCATTCAGTTCTTCAACGTTGCCCCCCCGATAACCAACAGGCTCCACAGCCTCGAGCTCCTGCCAGGCATAGGAAAAAAGCACATGTGGGAAATCATTGAAGAGAGGCAGAGAGAGCCCTTCAAGAGCTTTGAGGACCTGAGAAAGCGCGTTAAGGGCCTCCCCGACCCGGTCAAGATGATAGCCAAGAGAATCGTTGATGAGCTCCAGGACAAGGACCGCTACAAGCTCTTCGTCGGCCACAGGAGGATTTTCAGGGGATGAGGGACGAGCTCTTCTCCCTTATTTACAAGTACAACCTCAGACCCAACCGCGACCTCGGCCAGAACTTTCTGA
The DNA here is from genome assembly GCF_054657655.1 of Thermococcus prieurii. Classification (NCBI taxonomy): domain Archaea; kingdom Methanobacteriati; phylum Methanobacteriota; class Thermococci; order Thermococcales; family Thermococcaceae; genus Thermococcus; species Thermococcus prieurii. The sequence continues at coordinate 556,752 of NZ_BAAHYH010000002.1, forward strand.
TAGTGCCCGATATCATTGAGAGGAACGTCGAGAGGGCAGAGCTGAGCGAACGCGATGTCGTTCTCGAAATCGGACCGGGACTGGGCGTTCTCACAAAGGAGCTCGCCGAAAGGGCTGGGAAGGTGTACGCCATCGAGAAGGACAGGCGGATAATAGAGGTTCTGAGGAAGGAGTATGCCTGGCCAAACGTTGAGCTCATCGAGGGGGATGCAGTTAAAGTCGAGTGGCCGGAATTCAACAAGATGGTTTCCAATCTGCCGTATCAGATTTCCTCGCTGGTGACCTTCAAGCTCCTAAAGCACGACTTTGAGCGGGCGGTTTTGATTTACCAGCTCGAGTTCGCCGAGAGAATGGTCGCGAGGCCAGGGGATAAGAACTACTCGCGCCTTTCGCTGATGGTTCAGGCAAAGGCCAGCGTCGAGCTCGTCGAGAGGATTGGCAAGGGCGCCTTCTGGCCGAGACCGAAGGTTGATTCGGCCGTCGTCGTAATCGAGCCAAAACCGAGGGATGAGCGTATAGAGCTCGACGAAAACCTCGTCAAGGCCCTTTTCCAGCACAGGAGAAGCACCGTTGCTTCAGCCCTGAAGAAGTCGGCCCACATGCTCGGAGTTGACAAGAGAAAGCTCAAAGAGGCGAGAAACCTGCTGAACTCCGTTCCAAACTCGGGCAAGAGAGTCTTTCAGCTCAGCCCGGCTGAAGTCAAAGAGATTGAAGAGCACCTGAAGAGGGAAGGGATTATAGGGGCTCCTCACCCGTGAGCTCGCGGTAAAGCTCCCTCACCAGTTCTCGGTTCGTGTTTTCAAGAGCCCTTACCTGAGAAAGGGCTTCTCTGGCGTCTCCTGAAAGAAGTCCCTCAAGTCTCGTCAGAATTCTGTCGGAGAGGTCTTCAAGCTGAATCAGGTATTCTATTATTTCGCCGACGTTGCCGGAGTAAACCAGTTTCCAAAGCCGGTCTTTTAAAATTTTGGGGCCAGGTGTGTTAATCTTAGGCGGCTCGGGGGATTCCCCCGGAAAAAGCTCGCGGAAGAGATTAACGTAGCCCTCTGCCCGTTTAAGGGAGTTCTCATAAAGGTGCTTGAAAAGCCTCGGCACCCTCTGGTCCCAGGTTACCTCGCCGCTCATCTCGTAAAGCTCATAGTAGAGCTCGGCCCTCTTGAGCTCCTGCGCGATGATATGCGAGAGAATTTCCTTTGAACCGAGCCTCGAAAGCTCCTTCAGCACCTCATCAACCCAGTCGGGAACGGCTCCCCCTTCCATTGAGTATCCCCATACTTGTAGGCCGATTGGTTTTTAAAACCCATCGCGTACGGCGGGACATGCGGATAGTGCTGATAGACGGTTACACCGATGAGCCGGCAGGTCTTGGAGTTCCACCCTACCTTGGAATTTACCCCAGATACGCCTACGGCGCGATAAAGAAGGTACAAAAGGACGCTCAGGTATTCTACCTGACGATTGACGACCTGCGCGCGACCTTCCTCGGTGAGCGAGGTATAGAGACGAGAAACAAGACCCCTAACTTCCCAAAGACCAAGGAGATTCTGGAGAAGGCCGATTTGGTGGTCTACATCGGTGGTCTGCACACACCTGGGAAATACCTCTCCGCCGTTCCGGGAAGCGTGGAGGAAGTTGCACGATTCATAAGGGACATAAAGGCGACCAAAATCCTTGGAGGGCCTGCATTCATGGGTTCGGCCTCGATGGGAGGCGTTAGAATCACGAGCAGGGAGCTCCAGCTGGCTGAGAGCGTGTTTGACCACATCGTCTACGGCGACCTTGAGGCTTTCCTCTTCGACTACCTGACCAACCCAAAGGACGCCGACCCCTTCAGGTTCAGGGATTATAACGAATTACGCGATTATGCGATTATTGGGGCAGAGGTCGTGAGGCAGTTTCCCGATTACCCCGACTTCGTCATCGTGGAGATTGAAACCCAGCGTGGCTGTCCGAAGGCGATGGGAATAGGAGGCTGTTCCTTCTGCACCGAGCCAGTTCGCTATAAAACCGTTGAGGACAGGCCTGTTGAGGACGTTGTGGCTGAGGTGGAAGCCCTTTACAACCTCGGCGTAAGGCACTTCAGGGTTGGAAGGCAGAGCTGTATATTCTCCTACATGGCGAGGCCGAACGGACGAGTTCCGGTTCCCAATCCCGATGCCATTGAAAAGCTCTTCGCCGGAATCCGCGCGGTCGCGCCGGACGTTAAAACGCTCCACGTGGACAACGCGAATCCGGCGGTTATAGCTAACTACCCGGAGGAGAGCGTTAGGATTGCGAAGGCGCTCATAAAGTACGGGACGCCAGGCAACGTTGTTGCCTTCGGCCTTGAGAGCGCCGACCCCAGGGTTGCCAAGCTGAACAATCTGAACGCGACGGCAGAGGAGACCTATGAAGCCGTGAAGATTCTCAACGAGGTCGGCGCGAGGAGGGGCTACAACGGAATGCCCTGGCTCCTGCCGGGGATAAACATAATTTTCGGCCTGCCGGGTGAGACGAAGAAGAGCTACGAGGTAACCTTCCAGTTTCTTAAGAGGCTCCTTGACGACGGGCTGATGGTGAGGAGGATAAACATAAGACAGGTCGTCGTCTTCCCGGGAACGCCCCTGTGGCATGTGCGGAGCAGGGTCAAGACGGAGAAGCACAAGTGGCTGATTCGGCACTACAGGCACAAGATAAGGCACGAGATTGACCTGCCGATGCTCAGAAGGGTCGTCCCCGTCGGAACTGTGCTGAGGGACGTTCGGGCCGAGGTCTTCGAGGACGGCCTGACCTACGGAAGGCAGATAGGGAGTTACCCCCTTATAGTTGGGATTCCCAAGGAAGTCCCCCTCAACCGCTTCTACGACGTTCTCATAGTTGACCACGGCTTCAGGAGCATAACCGGCGTTCCCCTTCCTATAAACGTGAACCGCGAGAGTCCAAAGGTTCTGCAGCTTATACCGGGAATAGGAAAGAAGACCGCGACCAGAATCCTCGCAAAGAGACCATTCAAGAGCGAGGAGGAATTCTTCACGGTTGTAGGGGAAGATAAAAGGGAAATCCTCGAGGGAAAAGTCAGCCTGTAGCCGCTACCGTGGCTTTTTTCGTCTGATTTCCAGTGGGCCACTGGAAGTTAATGATGTACTCGATGAGGGCCACCTCAGCGCGAAGGGCACCGTCGGTTTTGCCCTCGAGGATTAAGAGACCCTTCCTTGGGATGAGTATCTCGTTTTTGGTTGCCCCTTCCGCAGGTCCAAGCAGGACGACGGCGAGGTGCTTCTCGTTGCCGATTCTTCCCAAACCTATCGAGACCTTCGTCATGAACGAGAGGTATCTGATATCGTACCTGTTCATCGTCTGTTCGTAGGCGTACTGCTTGGCGCTGGCGTTGTCCATTCCCATGGCACGGGCCTTCTGGTAATAATACCTTTTGAAGAGTGAGCTCACCAGTGCGCTGATTTCACTAACCGCCGCGGTTCTGAGCGGACAGCTACCGATGAACTCGCTCGGATTCGACGAACAGAGTTTGACACTTGGACTTCCGATGACTATTGTGAACCTATCGTACGGGGCGAGCATCGTCATGTTTACGTCCACTTCTGGAGAGCCAGTAAGATAGCCGGTAACGTTTATAACGTACTTCTCCGTGCCCACGGGGGGTCTGTAGCCTTGTGAGACGAGTTCATTGTACGCGGGTAGCGGCAGGGAAACGTAAGTTCCGTTCGGGTACTTTATAACGACGTACGTGTGGATGGTTGTGGGCTTCGAGGGGTTGATGACGCTCTTGTACTCTTCGTATCCGTAGACGATGTAGCCGAGTGGAGCGGCTATCAGAACTACCAATAGCAATACTGCAAGTAACTTCTTTGACACTCCAAGAACCTCCCGGTGTTAATTAAGGAGAACTAAAGGAGAAGAAAAGAAACATCAGCCAAGGTTGGCGATGTACTCCATGAGGGCCTCGGCAGCGGCCTTGGTACCCTCCCTGTCGGTACCGGCGACAAGGACGACGCCGTGGTCGTTGATGGCGCCGCACTTGGCGATGTACTTGATGACACCGCTCTCCTTGCCGGTGCCGTACTTGGCCTTCCAGCCGCTGTAGTTGGCCGGGATGCCGAGCTTGTCGGCAAGAGCGGCGGTGACGCTGTTGACGACCGGGCCGCCAACGAGGATGAGGTTGCTGTCAACCTTGTTGAGGCCCTCGGCCATTATCTCGGTGTCGAGGACGGTTATCGGCTGGGTGACTTTGCTGAAGACGTCGGCCTTGGCCGGGCTGACGGTGGCGGTTATGTTGCTGACGTAGTAGCCAGTGTCTCCAATCTCGTCGCCGACCTTGTAGGTCTCGTACTCGTACTCGGGCTTGGCCGGGTCAATGGCGACGTAAGCATCAACGGCGTAGTGCTTGGTTCCATAGCTGTCGGTGTCAGTGTAGGTGTGCTCCTCGTACTTGACGACGAACTGGCCGAAGAGGTTTATCTCGGAGCCCTTGAGCTCCTCGTTGTTGGTGAGCCATATCTCCTTGAGGAGCTTAGCAGTCCTGTTAACGACGAAGTGGACGGTCCAGCCCTGGTAGAGTGAGTCGTCCTCACCGTTGACGCCGAAGAGGTTGGTCCAGACCGCAATCTTGGCGCTGGTGGTTCCACCGATACCGATGAAGGTGTCGAGGAGCTGGACCCTTATCTTGCCGCCGAAGAGGACGGTGGCGTTCGGGGTCGGGGTGGTCGGGTCGATGTCGAGGGTGGTGGTAACGCTTCCCTCCGGGCCGGTGACCTGGATGAGGGCCTTGACGCTGTTTATATCAATGTCGAGGACCTTGACGGTGTAGTTGCCGAACTGCTTGGAGGCACCCTTGTCGATGTAGTACTCGCCCTGGTAGTTGCCGAAGACTATGTCGTAAGTGTTCTGGTCACCGAGGAAGTTCGGGGTTCCAATGTCAACTATCTGGAGCTTCTTTCCGAAGAGGTCAATGGTGTCTCCAACGGTAGCACCTTCCCTAAGGACCGCCTGGGCGTTGTATGGATAGTTCTCGATGAAGTAGCCGCTGTGGATAACTCCAGCAGCGGAGGGATAGTAGTACTTGTCGGCGTAGAGCTGGAAGTCGATGGTGACGTTAACGCTGTTCTCCGGGATAACGAGATCGATGCTCTGCGGCGGAACGACACCGTACTTGGAAGTCCACTGGACCCACTGGTCGTGGTCGAACTCAATCCTCTTTATGTCGACGGTGTAGCCGAGGATGTAGCCCTCGCTGAACGAGGCAACGGTCTGGCCGTTGACGGTGTAGGTAACCGGCTGGGCAAGCTTCCAGTAGAGGGCGTCGCTCGGACCGAAGACCATCGGGTCGTTGTGGTAGTACGCGGTGTAGACGCTGGTTCCGTTGTAGAGCTTAACCGGAGTTGAGGTCTGAATCTCGCTCTGGTCAAGAACACCGTCGGACCAAACTCCACCGTCGGTCGCGCTGTAGTCAGGGCTGAATGAGATGGTTATGTCATCGTAGTAGTCAGAGTAGGTCGGGTAGCTCGGAACGTAGCCTCCGTTCCACCAGCCGGCAACACCAGCGTAGTTGTCAGGGTAGGAGCGGGTGGTACCAACGTAGGTGTTGTCAAAGACGGGAATGTCCTCCGGGTCGTAGGACACATCCTTCTTAACGACAACGCTCGCGTCGGTGACTTTAACATCCTGCTGGGTGTAGAGTATGCTACCGATGGCAACGGCTATGTCAGCAGCGCTCGCAACATCCTGAGCGGCACCCTGGCTTCCAACCACGATTTTAACGTTTGGCTGTCCGTTCTTAACGAAGAAGTCCTTCGGGATGTTCGGGACGGTCGGCTGGGCGCTGGCGAAGCCCATGGTGGCACCAATCATGGCGGCACCAACGGCCAGTGCCGCGATCTTCTTCACCTTCATGCCACAACACCTCCTTAATTTGTTGGGGGATTAACCCCCGCTAAAGTGTTGTCATACCCTTCTGGCCATCAGGGGTATATATACTTTTCGCTTTCAGACCCTTTCAGAGACCCAAAGAAGCTCGCCAATCGCCGTAAAAATAAAAGGGAGCTTAATTAAATGCCTACAGCCAATTCGCCTTTTGCCGATATTATCTTTGCAACTTGAACGATGTGCCCTCCTTCTCAAGGACCCTCGCCTTTAGGGGCCTCGTGACAAGTTCGTAGGCAAAGCCGGCGAGGTCAGACAAGATTCCCTGAACCTCCGGTGGGGTCACGTCAACGACCTCCGGCTCGACGACCTCAATCGCAACCGGCGAGTACTTGGCGACCAGCTGGAAGAGGGTCTCGATGTCAGAAACGAGCTCCGTTGCAACGAGGAAGTACTTAAGCCCGCTCTTTTCGCTGGTGCCCTGCTCTCTGGCCACAAATTTGTTAATCCTGCATCCCTCATACGCAAGGGCCTTTGAGAAGTCCCTCTTGAGTGTTTCCTCGTCCTCGCTGAAGGTCTCAACGACGAAGCGGTAGAGGACCATCCTCTCGTCGAGAATCATCGACTCAATCTCCTCCCGAGAATAGCCGATTCTAGGCTCCTCAAGCTCATCGAGCTTTGGATAAGCGGCCAAGGCACCAAAACGCTCAATCAGCTGGCCCATGAGGTATGAAACACCTCCAAGAATCTCGGTAAGCCTTTTCGCATCGAGCTCAATCTTCGATGTAGTGACGACGTCTATCGCCGCTGGAGCGTAGCGGATGGCCAAATCCACCATGACCTCAAAGGGGGCCTCTATCCTCGCCTCTATCATGCCGGAGTACGGCATCAGCTCGCTCTCGGGGTCCTCCAAGATGTCCTCAACGTGGATATCCTTAACACTGGCTTCCTTCTCGGACTTGAGCATCTCCACGGTCTTGGCCATAGCGCTTTCTAAAGCTTTCTTGTCGTTGGAAAGGCCTTCGATATAAAAAATCGCCTCAATCTTGTCCATTTTCACCACCACATTCCCGGATAGCGCCTTTTCTTGTAGGTGCCAACTATCGGGATTCTCTCACCGCAGTACTTACACCTTCCGTCCTCGGTGACCTTGTACTCGGTAATCTCAAAGCCGTAGCGGACTATTAAAGGCTTTCCGCAACGCGGGCAGTAGGTGTGCTCTCCAGGGTGCCCGGGCACGTTGCCGATGTAGACGAACTTCAGACCCTCCTCTTTAGCTACGCGGTAGGCCATCTCTATCGTCTCGAGCGGTGTCGGTTGAAGGTGGAGGAGCTTGTAGTGCGGGAAGAAGCGCGAGAAGTGCACCGGCGTGTCGTCGTCGAGGTTTTCAACCACCCAGCGGGCGAAGGCCCGTATCTCCTCTTCCCTATCGTTGAGCGTCGGGATTATGAGGTAGGTCAGCTCGACGTGGATTCCAAAGTCCTTCTTCGCTATTACCGCCGTCCTCCTGCTCGGCTCACCGCTCGGAACTCCGGCTATCTTCATGTAGAACTCGTCGCTGAAGGCTTTGATGTCGATGTTCATCGCGTCGATGTAGGGGGCGAGCTCTCTAAACGGCTCCTCGTTGATGTAGCCGTTGGTGATGAGGAGGTTGTAAATTCCTTCCTCCTTTGCAAGTTTAGCAGTGTCGAGGACGAACTCGTACCAGATTACGGGCTCGTTGTAGGTGTAAGCTATGCTCTCACAGCCGTAGCGCTTCGCTATGGAAACGACCATCTCAGGCGTCATGTCGTGGAGGTAGGGGAAGCTCTCGTCGGCCTGGCTTATCTCCCAGTTCTGGCAGTGCTTGCAATGCATGTTACAGCCGACGGAGCTTATCGAGAGCGCGCACGAGCCGGGCCAGAAGTGGAAGAGCGGTTTCTTCTCCACCGGGTCGGCTCCGATTGCCGAGACCTTGCCGTAGTTGAGCGTGTAAAGTTTTCCGCCGATGTTCTTCCTAATCTTACAGGAACCCCGCTTGCCCTCGTTTATGATGCAGTTGAGGGGACAGAGCTTACAGCGAACCTTATCCCCCTCCAAGGGCTCCCAGTAAAGGGCCTCCTTCATGGTTCTCACCCAGAAGAAGTCCGTTCACTCACGTTTAAGCTTTTGGTATTCCTCGTAGAACTCTCGGAGCGTTAGAAACCTCGCACCGTTATCGAGGTGGAACTCAATCAGCTTCCTGAGCTTTTCAAGGGCACCTTCCCCGGTCCCGAACCAGCAGTCGGGCCTCAAGCGCTTGGACATCCTCACGAACTCCCAGGGGTGGAAGATGTAAATGACCGGACTCTCAAACTTCCGGTGAAACCTCTCCTGTATCCTCCACGGGAGGCGCGTGACTATAGAGGTCGTCGTGGCGGGAACTTCGAGGACGCCGTTGATTTCGGTAACCCCTTTGCGCCAGCCCTTGTGGCGGGCCTTGGTCGAGTCAACCCTAAAGCCGAGCTCGGCCAGGATGCGGTAGTAGCTATCTGGAAACTGGAAGTTGGGGGCGCGGAAAGAAACTGGCTCGGAAAAGCGGGAGAGAATCTCTTTAGCATCTTCAAGCCTGCGCTTCGCCTCCTTAAAGGAGAGCCTGTCAAAGCGTTCGTGCTCAAAACCGTGACAGCCGAGTTCATGCTTTTTTCCAGCGCGCTCCGCCAGCTCCGGAAATTCCTCCGCGATTCTGCCGGTGAAGAGAAAAGTTCCTTTGATTCCAAACTCCTCGAGGAGGCCCATAACGCGAGGGAGGCCCTCTTCCATGCCCCTCCTTGTCTCTGCGAACGGCGGGCAGTCGTGTTCAACGTCGAAGGTCAGCATTACTATCTTAGCCATCCTCGGCCACCTCGTCGAGGACCTCACGGTAGAGCGCCACTATTCTTTTCACAACGACGTTCCAGTCGTAGACCCTCTCGACCCTCCTCTTCCCGAGACGGCCGAGGCGCTTCTCCACGTTCTGATTGCCGAGGACGAGGTTTATGGCCTCGGCCAGCCGCTCGGAGTTCCCTGGGGGGACGAGCAGACCGCATCCGTCTATTATCTCGGGAATCCCCCCAACACTCGTCCCAATAACCGGCGTACCGCTGGCCATTGCCTCAAGGAGAACTATCCCGAAGGCCTCGCTCAGGCTCGGGAGGACGAAGACGTCACTAGCCCGGTATAGGAGGGGGAGCTTCGGGTACTCCACCATGCCGAGAAACCTGACCCGCTCCCCAACGCCGAGAAGCTTGGCCCTCTCCCTAAGAATTGGGAGCATACTCCCCTGACCGGCCACGAGAAGGGTTCCGTCCACGTGCTTCATCGCGTTGATGAGCGTGCTCACGCCCTTCCTTGGTTCCAGCCGGCCAACGTAGAGAATCACCCGTTCACCGAGCCCCAGCTTTTCCTTGGCCTCCTCCTTTGAAAGGGGTATGTCGAAGAAGTCCACGTTAACACCGTTCTGGATGACCTCTATGGGAACCCTCGTGAAGCGCCTTATAAACTCCTTTGAGGCCCTGCTGACGGCTATTATCCTGTGCGGGTTTCCAAGGTAGTACTTGAAGTACGGGAACGTCATCCTCGCCAGAGCCTTGATAGCCGACGAGTTCTCATAGTTTATGCTGTGGGTCGTCAGGAGGGTTGCCTTTCCAGATTTTCGGCCGGCGGAAACGGCTTTGAGTGCCAGCGGTGTGAAGGCGTGCTGACCGTGCACTATGTCGTGCCCCTCAATGTAGGGTATCATGTGAGAGGCGTTTTTGGAGAAGATACTCATGTTGATTCCAACGCTCCCGAGGGTGTATCCCGGCACCTTGATTAAACCGATACCTTCTCTCCTGAGTTCCTCCTCCCTGCCGGTCACCCGGTCGTTGGTGACTATCGAAACCTCATGACCGAGCTTTCGCAGGTGAAGCGCAAGGTCATGCATGTGAACCGCAACGCCGCCGAGCTTTGGGTAGTACCAGTCACTCACTAACGCGATTTTAAGGCTCTCCATACTTCCCTTCCCCCGGAGGTAAAGAGCACCACGAGCCCAGATAGACTACCCAAGACATAGGAAATAAACCTTTCGAGTACAACCACCGACACGGCCAGTGTGGGGGGAAGGCCAACGTAGGTGAGGGTCCCAACTAGACCACCCTCAACTATGCCTATCCCACCGGGGGTGAAGGCGGCTATCCCAAGGATAAGGTTGACGACGGACACGAACACGAGAACCGGAAGGGAAACTTTCAAACCAAAGGCCAGCGTGAGCAGTTTGAGCCTCGCAACGTCAAGGGCCCACACGAGCGAACTGGCGGTGATTCCGACGAGATTGACTTCCCCGCGCCTCCTAAGGGTTAGTATCCTCCCCCGGTCTTCATCGGAGAGTTCAACGCGGAAGAGCCGAAGCGTTAACTCGATGAACTCCTCCCATTTGAGCCAAATCATTAACAGGCCAAGGAGGAGAGGAATCAACACGAGAGCCTCGGACGTTGCGAAGTACAGAAAGCCTATTGCGACCATGACCATGACGGGAATTGACTCAAGGATTCTCTCGTAGACTATCGTAACCGCAGAGATGCCCATTGGAACCCCACGAAGCTTTGAAACCCACAGCATCCTGAGGAGCTCTCCCCCTCCCCTGCTCATCGGCGTTATGTTGTTCATAAATAGCCCGGCAAGGTTCGCCTTGAAGAGCTCGCTGATTGGGACGTCAACACCGGTACCCCTAAGCACGTACTTCCATCTGACGGCGAACAGGAAGACGCTTACGTAGTAGGTGGCTATCGCAAGGAGGAAGTAGTGTAGGCTTGCGCACTTTGCCTGCTGGATTCCAGTCAACACTTCCATTTTAATACTACTGAACATACGGAAGTCCTTCCATGTCAGCGGTTATAAACCTTCTGGTGACTCAGATGCTCCCAACCAAGCCTTGGAACTGGTTTTTTATTCCCATTAACCACTGAGTAAACGCCTTTCCTGGGAGTAACAACACCAACGACCGAAAACTCAAAGTCGAGACTATCCGCGAGGTCCGGCGAAACCGTAAAGACCAGCTCAAACTCCTCCCCGCTCGCAAGGGCGACTTCCACCGGGTCGAGGCCTAAAAGCTCCGCCACTTCATCAACGCCCTCCCCGATAGGAAGTCTCTCCGGATAAACCTCGATTCCAACACCGCTCATCTCCACGAGGAGGTAAAGCTCCTTCGCGAGGCCGTCGCTGACGTCTATGGCAGAGCTGGCCACCTTCGAGAGGGCCATTCCCTCCTCAACCCTCGCCCTTGGCTGGAGAAACTTCTCGTAGAGGGCCTTCCTGACGGCGTCGCTCACATCAAGCCCCTTTCTCCAGACGAGATAACCTGCCAAACTCCTCCCAAGGTCACCTGTAACGCAGACCAGCTCGCCCGGTTTGGCTCCAGAGCGCGTGAGCAGTCTCTCGGCAAGCCCTAGCGCTATACCGTCTATGATGAGGTCGTCGGCCTCGTTGGTGTCGGCGCTCAGAACGGGAAGGCCGTAGAAGTCGAGGGCCTCACCGATTCCCCTCGCAATTCCCTCAAGGTAGTCCTCACCTAAATCCCGGGGAATACCAAGCGAGAAGAGGAAGCCGAGCGGTTTCGCCCCCATGGCAGCGATGTCGCTCACGTTCATCGTCACGGCCTTGAAGCCGACCTGCTCAGGAGTCATTATATCGGGCACGTCCGTCTTTCGAACCAGCATGTCGTTGGTAGCGACGAGCCACCTCTCGCCGAGCTTCAAGGCGCCGGCATCGTCCCCGAGGGGTAAATCTCCCTGTCGTTTGAGGTGCCTGAGGAAGAGTTCGATGATTTCGGATTCCCTCACCGTTTCACCCCCAGAAAGTCCGTTATGCTCCTCTGCCTCGGCCTCCCGGTCTCCTCAGGAATTTCTACCTCAACGCTCTCAAGCTCCTCAATCTTAGCGTTCCTTATTTCCTCAGGCAGTCTGATTTCTCCATACTTCCCGCCACCTCCGGGGATAACGATGAGCTTCCCGTTGCGGTAGGCCCATATCGCCTTGGCAACCTCCTCGTGAACCCTGGCGAGTTCCCCGACTGGAACGTCGACGAGAACCCTAATCTCGCTCCCGAAGTCCCTCAAAAAGCGCTCCCATATCAGCCGGACGGCTTTGGTTTCAACCCCCTTGCCGATGACCATCGATATAATCTCGGCGAGGGGAGCGAGGCGCAGGTAGGGCGGTCTGTCCTTCGGCATCTCTTCCGTATTGGCCAGCTCGAGGATTCTGTCGCGAACTCCCTTCTTTATCCGCCCGCCACATTTCGGACACTTCCACTTGAAGGCCTTCGCCTCGCCGAGGGAGTAGTGAGCGTAACAGCGGGAGCAGGCCGTCAGGTGGTACTTTCCAAGCCTCGGGTCCAAACCCGCGTTTAGGACGATTCTCCTCCCACCGCGCCTTAGAATCGCCTTCCGGATTTCCTCGAAGGTAACCTCCTCAACCTCGAAGCGGTTGAACTCCCTGCCGAGGCGGTGGGGCATCGGCGAATGCGCGTCGCTGTTGCTGAGATAAGTGAGCCTGTGGTGGGCCTTTATCATGTCCGCCATCTCGCTGTCCGCTGAGAGGCCGAGCTCGAGGAAGTGAATTTTGGCCCCTCCGTAGGCCTCCTTCAAGCTGTCGTACTCCTTGTAGAGGCTCGTCCAGGGGGTGAAGGCGTGGGCCGGACCGATTAGGACGCCGAGGTCGTTGGCCAAGTTGGCTATTTCAGCCGCGGAGAGGCTCAGGTGGGGCCGGCCTTCGGTCTCGATGTCGTTTGAGTATTTCCTAAGGAGTTCCCTCATCTCGCGAACCGTTTCAATGCTCGGGAAAATCAGGACGTGGTGAACCCTTCTGCTGTCCTCGACCTCTGTCGTGAGGAGGAAGCGAACCCCGTTGAGCTCGTAAGTCCCTTCGTCGACTTTCTTGGCGTATCTGAGGAGCTCCCCCTCCCAGCGGGGGTTGAGTATATCCCCAGTCCCGACGAGACCGAGGCCCTTGAAGCGCGCGTTTTGAGCCAGGTTCGGTATCGTCATCGACTTCGAGACGGCTTTGGAGTAGCGGGAGTGAAGGTGAAGGTCTGCATCTACTAACATCTCACCACCGCCCAAAGTTTTCGGGGCCTCTAAAAAACCTTCTCCCAAACCCTTATAACCCGGATTTTGGAGTTGAGAACGGTGAAAGGCATGAAGGTTGAGGGATTCGTCTCGTCTCTGAGAAACGCCGAAACCATCGGCGAGCTCTTCAAGATACTGCAGGAAAAGGGAGCTCCGATAGTCGAACTCGACGGCCAGAGGTTCCTCATCGTCGTCGAGGGCGACTTCGAGGGAAGGCCCTTCTGGACCGAGATAAACGGCGAGAAGGCCAACCAGGCACTCGGCGATGCGATGCTCAACTCCTCCAGCTTCCCCTTCAAGTGCAAGAAGCCATACACCGGCGGAAACGTCATCTTCGTGAACTTCGACGACATCGAGGTCGAGAAGTTCCTCGTGGCCTACCACGACCCGGACTACGGCATCTTCTACCTCGTCGAGGACGGGGAGGCTAAGGAGATAACCAGAGAGGAGTACGAAAAGCTCAAGGCCGAGATGCCCGAGTTCAAAGTGAAGTCCATGAGCGACGAGCAGATGGACATGATGGGAGCCTTCTTCGGTTGAGGGCTATGAACGGGGAGTGGGACCTTCAGAAGTACGTCAGGAAGTGGTCAATCCTCCTCGGAATCTCCGCGCTGGCGGGCTTAGTTGGGGGATTGGGTGCGCTCGTGTTTCGAGTGCTGATTGAGGTCATCCACTCCCTCTTTTTCACCTCCGTGCTCCCGAGGATTTCCTACGAGTTCCACGGGGCCAACCTTGGTTACATCCTTCTCCCTGTATTCGGCGCGCTCTTGATAGCCCCGATGGTGAAGAAATACCCCGAGTTGAGGGGAAACGGCGTCCCCGAGGTCATCGAGGGCATAATCTTCAAGAGCGGTAAAATCGGTGCGAAGCTGGCATTTCTGAAAACGCTCGCGACTGCAATTTCTATTGGGGCTGGAGGTCCGCTCGGTCGTGAAGGTCCTGCCGCGTTCATAGGTGCCGCGCTCGATTCGGCGCTGGCCGAGAAGCTGCCCAAACCGCAGGCGAGAAAGCTCATAACGACTTGTGGCCTGGCCGCTGGAATCGCAGGTACCTTCAACACGCCCCTGGCCGGGGCAATGTTCGCCCTTGAGGTCATCTACATGGGTGCGATAACGATAAACCTCGTCCCGATATTCGTATCCGCCATAATCGGCAACGCCATAACCCTCGTGGTTCTCCACAATCCGGCGCGCTTTCCGGTTCTGAATCCCAACATAAGCGTCCTCGCGGGGATTCCTTTCTACTTCCTCCTTGGTGTCGTTCTTGGTCTCATTGGCTACGCTTACACGAAGGCTCTCTACAGGGCCACCGACGTCTTTGATAGGTTCTCCGAAAAGTACCCCTTCGAGCTCCGTCTCATCATCGGCGCCCTGGGAATCGGCCTAATCGGAATGCTCCTGCCCCACGATGGTATCTTTGGAATCGGCTTTGGGGGAATAAAGGATGCACTCCTTGGAAAGTTTGCATTTGATATGCTAATTGTTCTCGCGCTGGCAAAGATGACGGCGACGCTTTTGGCGATAAGCTCCGGCTTCTCCGGCGGAATCTTTGCCCCGAGTCTCTTCATTGGAACCATGCTCGGTTCGGCTTTTGGAACCCTCGTCTCACACTTCGCTCCAGCAAACGTCGAGGCCTACGCTTTAGCAGGAATGGCCGGTTTCTTTGCGGCGGCAACTCAGGCCCCGCTGACTCAAATAATTATGATAACCGAGATGTCCGGAACCTACGCCTACTCGCCGGCGGTTGCATTGACCTCAGTCGTTGCGTTCCTGACGGCGAGGGCATTCTTTAAGGGGTCCTCCGTGTACACAATTAAACTCGAACGGAAGGGCATCAAAGTCAAGACGGGAAGACCATTAATCCTGGAGACAATAGCCGTTCACGAGATAATGAGCACGAAAGTCGTCAGGATTCACGAAAGGAGACCCCTAATGGAGGTTGAGCGCATAATAGCCTCCACGGGTCACGATTTCCTCCCCGTTGTGGATGACGAGGGACGAGTTGTTGGCATAATCGGTGTTCCCGACATACTCGGCAAGTCAACCGCCATCAAGAAGCTCCCCGTTGAGAGGTTCATGAGAAGGAACTTTGCAGTTGTAACGCCGAGGGAGACGGCACAGGACGCGTTGGAAAAGATTCTCATGAACGACCAGAACCTCATTCCCGTTGTGGATGATTCCGGAAGGCTTCTCGGTGTCGTCACGAAAAGAGACATCTACAAAGCCTATTATCACGCCATCGAGGGGATATACCTCTGGTGAGTGGTTCAACTTTCTATGGATAAACGCCCAGTTCCGGCCTTTTTTTTCGAAACTCTATCGTTAGAGATGCCTAACTCTTAAAAATGCCTGGGGAAAGTTTTAAATTCTATCCTACAAGACGTGAAACGAAGAAAAAAGGAGGCGGTAACATGACAACAGACATGGTTGCGAGGGTCCTTGTGGCGGTGCTGGGTTCAGGGATAATTGCCATGCTGATAAGCAGGCGCTATAACATCTCCTACGTCCCGCTCTTCATAATCGCGGGCATGATACTCGGTCCGATATCCGCACTCGTACCAAGGGACGTTGCCCACGAGCTTTTTGATTACGTTCGTGTCTTCGGTTTGGTAATGATTCTCTTCACGGAGGGCCACAACCTGAGTTGGAAGCTGTTGAAGAGGAACTTTCCAACGATAGCAACCCTCGACACTGTCGGGCTCCTCATCACGGCTCTTCTGTCGGCATGGTTCTTCTCGGTCGTCTTTCATGCCCCGTTTCTCATCGGGTTCCTCTTCGGCGCCATCATAAGCGCAACCGACCCTGCCACGTTGATTCCACTCTTCAGGCAGTACCGCGTCCAGCAGGATATCGAAACGACGATAGTCACGGAGTCAATCTTCAACGACCCCCTCGGTATAGTTCTCACTGCCGTTGCCGTTGCCATGCTCGTGCCCAAGGCCAGTGGCGGCATCTTCGCAAGCTTTAGCTCACACCTCGGTGTCTACGGCGCGGCGGTCGTTTACTTCCTCTACGAGGTCGTCGTTTCCATAGTCGTAGGCATAGCCGTCGGTGCCTTCGGTTACTGGTTCATCAAGAAAACCAAGATATTCGAGTTCCCAGAGATTGAGATTTTCTCCCTCTTCCTGGCCTTTGGAGGCTTTATGATTGGCGAAAAGCTCCAAGCTTCGGGTTACCTCGTGGCGACCACCACCGGAATAATCCTCGGTAACTACAAGGTTTTCAGCAAGAAGGAGAAGCCCCAGGTGCTCAACAAGGTCATGAAGGCCATCGAAAAGGAAGTTCATTTCAACGAGAGCATAGCCGCCATAGCGACGATATTCATATTCGTCCTCCTCGGGGCGAGCCTAAATCTCAAGCCCCTGCTGAACAACCTCTGGGGCGGAATTCTCGTGGCGTACTTCATAATGCTCGTCGCCAGGCCGATAGCGGCGCTGCCAATCCTCAAGTGGTGGGGCAAGAAGGAGTACATCTTCATAGCCCTCGAGGGCCCGAGGGGTGTCGTTCCATCGGCACTCGCGGCCCTGCCGCTCAGCTTGGCAATGAAATACCACAGCAGTACATTGACCGTCTACTGGGGAGAGGTAATCCTCGCGGTAACGGTTATCACGGTTCTGGCTTCGGTCATAACCGAGACCCTGTGGGTGCCCTTCCTCAAGAGCCGGCTCCTCCAGCCAGAAACGGTAGAGGACAGGATGAGAAAGTACCACGAGAAGAAGAGGGCAAGGGCCTCATGACTTCCCCATTTTTTCCATTGCCCCGATGAAGTAGAAGAGCAACTTTGCGGCTGTCAAGGCCGTTGGATTGCCAAGGGTTTCGCCGGCTACCTCCATAATGTCAAAGCCCGCTATTCTCTTGTTTTCCACCAGCCACTCTATTGCCTCTATCACTTCCCAGAAGCCCAGACCGCCGGCCTCGGGCGTTCCCGTCGTCGGGACTAGAGACAAGTCGAAGACGTCTATGTCCACCGAGAGGTAAACCGGTTCCGGAAGGGGCCTAACGAGTTCGACAAAAGAATCGAAGTCGTAGTCCCTTGCGTGAACCCAGCGAATTCCGTTCTTTCCTGCGAACTCAACTTCCTCCCTCGTCCCGCTCCTGATTCCAAACATGGCCTCCCTAACGCCCAGCTCCGCTATTCTCCGGGCGACGCAGGCGTGGTTGTAGGGGTTGTCCTCGTAGCTGTCCCTGAGGTCGAGGTGGGCGTCGAAGACGACGTAGCTTTTGGGTCTTAAAGCCTCAACCGCTCCGAGCGTCTGGGAGTGCTCACCGCCAAGGAGTATCGGTATCTCGCTGGGGTTGGCACGTTTGAGCTCTTCAATCGTCTCCCTGACCCTGTCGGCGGTTCTCCTTGGGTCGCCGGCGACGACCGCTATATCGCCTATGTCCGCTATCTGGAGTTCGGCTATGTCGAGGTCGTAGTCCAGTACGTAGCTCTCAAGGTTCAGCGTCGCCTGCCGTATCAGCGTCGGCCCGAAGCGCGCTCCGGCCTTGTAGCTCGTCGTGCCATCGAAGGGGACTCCGAGTATAACGTATCTTGCCTTCTCAGGCTCCGTGAGGGGAAACTCGAGCTTGAGGGTCTCGTAGGTGTACAGGAACTCCATACCACCACCCGGCCGGAATTGGAATGGGGGTTTTAAAGCTACCTCACAATCATCACGGGCGGTTCAATGTGGCCGACGACCTCCTCGAGGAGGGAGCCTATCCTTGTCTTTCCGCTCTTTCCGTAGGCGCCCATGACGACGAGGGAGTAGCCCGAGTTCGCTTCCTCAAGGATTCTGTCCTTGGCCGGCCCCTCGACGATTTTGAAGGCGCAGTTGACGCCCTCGCGCTGGCCGAGCTCAAGGAGGGTCGTCAGCAGGTCCTTTATGCTCCTCTTGTTCTCCTCCCACAAGGTTTCCTCGAAGCGCTTGATTTCCTCAAGGCTTCCGCTCCTGACGCTGGCATGGAACGCTATCGCCCGGGCTTCCCTCCTGTCGAGAACCGAGAACAGGACTACCTTGGCCCCCTTGCTCTTCGCAACGGCAAAGGCATGCAGGGCCGCCTTCTGGCTCCACTTCGAACCATCAACAAGGACAAGTATCTTCATACCACCACCTCACAGTCCGTACCTAATCCAGAGCATTAAACTCCCCACCAAAACTGTCGAGAACATTATCACGGCGCCGACCTTCAGGAACTCGCCGAAGGTTATTCTAATTCCCTCTCTGTGAGCTATTCCAATGACGACAACGTTGGCACTCGCACCGATAGCGGTACCGTTTCCTCCGAGACAGGCGCCGAGGGAGAGTGCCCACCAGAGAGGATATGTGTTCATGCTCGAACCCATCGCCTTTATCAGCGGAATCATCGTAGCCGTGAGGGGAATGTTGTCAACGATTGCACTCGATATCGCCGAGAACCATGAGATTACGAATATGGCCTGTGCCTCGCTGTGAATGAGTCCTATAATCCTGTCGGCGAGCGCGTCGATAATCCCCGTTTCGACGAGGGCTCCAACGATTAAGAAGAGCCCTCCAAAGAAGAAGAGCGTCGCCCACTCGACCTTCTCGAGGGCCTCCTCCGGCGAGAAACCGCTCCAGAGAAGCATCGCAGAAGCGCCGAGGAGCGCTATGACCGCCGGCTCAACGCCCATAGTGTCGTGAAGGAAGAATCCCAAGACGATACCAAGGATTATTATCACCGACTTCCTGAAGAGCTCCCGGTCACGTATTGCATCGCGCTCGTCCATTCCCATTATCAGCCTCTCAATCTCGGCCCTCTTCGACGGGCTGACCTTAATCGTATTCCTGTATGCGAGGTAAACTATGGCTACCGTCACGAACAGGTCAACGACCGCTATCGGCCCCATGTTGGTGAGGAACTCGTTGAAGCTGAGCTTCGCGGCGGAGCCAATCATGATGTTCGGGGGGTCACCGATTAGCGTCGCGGTTCCACCTATGTTGGACGCGAATATCTCCGCGAGCAGGAAAGGAACTGGGTTAACGTTCATCTTCTTGGTTATGTAGAGGAGCATCGGAGTGAGCAGTAGAACAGTGGTGACGTTGTCAAGGAAAGCACTCACAACCGCGGTAACGACCGAGAACAGCAGGAGGACCTTCATGGGGTCGCCCTTTGAGAACTTTGCAGTCTTTATGGCAATGTACTCGAAGAGCCCACTCTCGCGGGAGACGTTCACGACGACCATCATTCCGGCCAAAAGGAGAATCGTCCCGAGGTCGAGGTACTCTGGGACCTTCTCCCAGGGCACTATGCCGACGAGCAGTACGACGCTCGCGCCGACCATCGCGGCGACCGTTCTGTGAATCCTCTCAGTTATGATGAAGGCGTAAACCCCGAGGAACACTGCGAGCGCTATAATCTCCTGGGCGTTCATGATACCACCTCAGTAAACGATTACGGGCTTCTTAATTCCCTGGACGATTCTGAAAACAACTGGGCTGACCTTGTGGGTCTTCACACTCTCGGAGCCAAAGTGCCTTGAGAGAACCAGCAAATCCCTTTCCTCGCTCTCCCTTTCAACGAACTCAACCTTGTCGGCGAACGTTATCTCAACCGAGTAGTCGAGGCCAAGTTCGCTCAGAGCCCTCTCCGCCAGGGTTATCATCTCCCTCCCAAGGGCTTCCTCCTTTCTGCGGAACTCCTCTGCCTCATTTTCGCCGAGGGTGTCGTGGATTAACGCGAACAACCCCTCGTCTATAAGGTAGACCACGTCAACCCTTGCACCAGGGTAGGCGGAGAGGACATCAAAAACCTCGTTTGGAACCCTGCCCGAGAACCTGTCCAGGATGAGAAGAATCGATGTTACCACCGGAATCTGAAGCTCCTCCTCGGTTAGGAAGAACTCCTGATACGCCTTGAGTATCTCCTCGTAGCGAGAGCCCGCTATGTTTCTGAACTTGCGGAGAACAAGCTCGCTGAAGTTTACCATGGCAACACCCTAAGTTTATCGAGAAGAGGCCTTTAAAAGGTTGTGTGGAAGGGGCTCACTCGCCCCTGACCTTCTTAATCTGAATCCTGCCGAGGGTCTCCCAGTACTCGACGGTGATTCCTTCCTTGAGCTGGTCCTTGACCTCGTCCTCGACGCCGGTCTCGATTGGGACGTCGTAGAGCTCGTAGGTCTCCATGTCCATAATCTGGACGGTGTCCGGGGTTATGGCTATGACCTGACCGACGCGCTTGTCGATAATCGGGACGTCAACTTCCGCGCTGGTCGGCTTAACGATGCTCCTGACCTTTCTATCGAAGATTCCAACGGCCTCAATCCTGGCCTTGGCGGAGCCGTGCTTTCCTGGGGAAGAAACGGTCACGTTCACGATTCTGCAGGGCTCGCCGTCGATAATTATGTACCTTCCGGGCTTGAGCTTGCTGACCTGAACCTTGGTCTTGTCTCCCATTTTTCATACCTCCCATAAGCGTTCTGGGAGGAGTTAGAAAAGGCGTTTAAAAAATTTTTGAAAAAGCTCAGCGACGGCTCTTTAAGAGCACCCCGTTCATCAAGAGGGGTACCAGCAGGACGAGACCGAGTACCGCACCAAGCTTAACGGCGTCGCTTGAGCTCCTGAAGGCGTAGTAAAGGGAGAATATACCAACGAACGCCAAAAAGGCCAGGGAAAGCGACAGGAGGCTCTTCTTGGAGGTAAGGTCTGACTTGAGGACCGGGTATGCCTCAGCTATGGCTATTATTGCACCGACGCTGAACGGGACCGTGAAGAACATCGTCTTAGCCGAACCGAGCTCCATGACTATCGCGACAATCATGCCAACGATGGAAACGCCGGCGAGTCCCTTCGTCCTTCCGAGCTGCATGACTTCTGAGAGCATCTGGGTGCCCATCTCAAGGAGGACGATTATAGTGGTGAGACCCGCGAAGTAGAAGGAGAGTATCAGGAGGAACGTGATTGTACTTGCCCCCGGAACGTTGCCCTTGAGAACCTGTGGGATGAAGTAGAACACCCTAACCGACTGGGGAAGCGGTGCGGTGCTGTTCGTCGCGTACGCCTGAAGAGCCCTGAACTGGGAGTAGAGCTTAAAGCTCTGCTCAACATTCATGTTTGGGTTGTGGACGCTCTTTTCGAAGGCCTGGAAAGCGGGGCCGAGGGAGTACGCCATGGTGTAGGCGGCCGCAAAGCTGAGGATTATCTGGAGGATGAACACACCGAGGAGGACACGCCTGAAATCGAGGTCCTCCGGAGCAAAGCTACCGAGGACGTAGTAAACTCCAGCGCCGAGACCGAACGCCACTATGACCGAAGCGAGGAGCAGTATCACGCCCTCAAACGAGAGGGGCTGGTGGAGAGAGGTTATACTGGAGACCGCCTGATTCATGTAGTAGGTTGCCTGCTGGGAAGTAACGACGCTGAGGGCTTTGCTCCTGATAAGGAACGCTGAGATAATCGTGAAGATAATCATCAGAACGGAGATTCCAGATATGAATTCAAGGGTTTTGCCTTTGGCCAGCATGAGGAGGAGTGCCGCGAGGAGAATCGTCAGGATTGCAAGGGGGACGGTGTACGTGGTGTTACCACCGAGCAGGTATACGAGACCCCAGCCAGAGGCATAGGCCGTAACACCAAGGATTACAAGCAGGAACATCAGCAGGGTGAATATCACCGCGGGGGTCCTCGCAACCTTGAAGAACAGCTCATATATAAGATATCTCGTCTTTTTGGTGCTCTGGGCTTCGTTGTATGCCAGGAACAGGGCAACGACAGCTGGAACCAGCGAAATCAGGAAGCCCTTGAGACCAAAGACCATGTAGTACTTTGGAACCACTAAAAAACTCCACACACCGAGGATGTAGCCCGTAATGAGCAGGGCCATCATTATGTTTACCTTCCTCATTGCAAACACCCCTATTCTATGATTCTCAAGGGCGAAATGTAAGGATTATATAAAAACATTGTGGCATGCTAGACGTTCAATAACGGAAATGGAATTCAAAGGAGTAGATTGGCCTCGAAATTTACCAATATCTCGTTTACAATCGTCCACGCCATCAGGGGCTCGCGGTAGAGACTTACCTTTTTTCCCTCGACCTTACTCCTAAAGTCCCCGTGCGGGAAGCCGCCAACGATGACGAGCGGGTTCTCCAGTCCCGCTAAAACCTTGCCGAAGTCCCTCGGCTTCATCAGCTCCCCTTCCTCGTGCATAACGAAGACCTCGTCGGGGCCAATTTCTTCCACGAGCTCACCTAGCGTCTTCTCCTCGATGCGGAGTAAAGTTAAATCCTTTGGAACGACCCCGTTCTTGAAGAGGCTCTCCATCAAGCCCAAGAAGCGGTTGTAGTTCCGTGGAAGTCTTGTCTCTGACTTTATGTATATCACCTCGTTGTTCCTCGTGTGGACGTAAACCCTGAGCTTCCCCTCCTTGTTGGCTATGCTCTCTAAGGCGTTGAGGAGGCAGATGTGCACTATGTCCGGCCTTCCCCTTCTCTCGCCGTCGTCAAGCTTCCTGAGCGCCGAGTGGTGGTAACTGCCCTCAAGGATTACCTCTTCCGGCTTTTTGCCCCTTCTCTTCGCGTAGTTCACAACGGCTGGATGCTCCACTATCGATTTTGGCACGAGCTCAAGCTCGGAATCAGCTATCACCAGGTGGAGCATTCTCCTCCCTCCTCGGTCTTATTCCCCTCTCCTCAAGGTCGGCGATGATTCTTTCGAAGGTGTCTATGCGCATGCCAAGAATCTCGGGCGGGATAACGCCGAAGATGCAACTCCCCTCTGCCACGAGCCTCGCTATGGCGGAAGCAGTGTAACCGGTCACGCGCGCCATCGAGGTGAATTCTCGCTCCTCATCGTAGAGGGTGTAGCTTATCGTTCTTCCAGGCTCGGTTCCGGTGACCTTCATAATCGAGAAGTCCCTGCTATCGTAGGTCATCCGCGGGGTTATAACTTCAAGCGTCTTGTCGATGTGCTCAGGCTTGAAGAACCCCAGCTCCCTCAAAACCCTCATCTTCTCAAGGTGCCCCGGCCAGCGGAGCGTCCACTCCTCAAGCCTCTCGACCCTTACGCTCTCAAGCAGGCTCCTCAAACCATCGCTCGGGAAGGCCTCGAAGGTAAAGCCCTCTATTTCAACGGTCTTAACTTCAGAGAGCGGGTCTATCTCTTTAACCTCGCCGTCCCTTATCACCCTCGCCGGCCGGGTGTACTCTTCAATTAAATCCTTAGGTGACCATGTAATTCTGTAATAAAGCGGTGGCTTCGGCTCCTTTGGAAGGCCACCAACGTAGATGTAGCCCTCGCTCATGTCGTCGAGCTCGTTCCAGATTCTGCCCATGAGGATGTGGCTCAGTCCTGGGGCGAAGCCCGCATCGAATATCACCGTAACCTGGGCGTTTTCAGCTTCCTCGCGGAGTTCAAGGGGGTTTTCAGGCATAAAGGAGACGTCCACCATGTCAACGCCGGCCTTTATCGCGGCTTTGATTGATGAATAGCCGAAGCGACCGGGGAGTGCGCCAATAACAAGCTCGAACCCTTTCATCGCCTCGACGAGCTTGTCGAAGCGGGAGGCATCGAGCTTGAGCGGTGTGGCGAACTCGGAGACGGTCTTCAGCCTCTCCTCGCAGAGGTCAGCAACGTGGACGTCAAACTCATCTCTAAGGTCCCACGCTATAGCTCTACCAACGTTTCCGGCGCCGAGGACAAGAACCTTCATTTTGGACACCGACTCGCTTTACTCAGGAACCTTTAATAACCTTCGCGGGACGGAAACCGTATATACACCAAGCACCAATCAACGTACAGTGCTTCCGATGCTCGGCTTCCTGAGGAGGAGAAAGCTTAGAAAGCTCAGGGGAAACTCAGAGGGGACTCTCGTCATGCACATAGGTGACACGCCGGAGAGCGTCTACCGCTTCATTGAGGAGCTCATAGACGAGCAGGAGCCGGAGGTGATAATCCACACAGGGGACCTGGTGGACAACGTCAAGCTCGAGCGGAGACCTGACCTGAAGCCGGCATATGAGGCAGGTCTGCGAAAGCTCGCGCGGGTTCTCAAGGGTTCAGGCGCTAAGCTTTACATCGTTCCGGGCAACGAGGACGACCCTGAGCTCCTAAGACGGTTCTTTGGGGAGAGCCTGGTTGAGCCGGGAAGCGTCGTCGAGATTGGCGGGAGAACCTTCGCCCTCGGCCACTGCTGGCAGGACGTTGCCGATAAAGATGCCGACTTCAAGCTCTACGGCCACAACTTCAAGGTCATTCCAAAGGGTTTGAACGCGGTTCTCGGCGTCAACTTCATCTTCCTGCCGAGCGGGAGGGTCGTGAAAGTTGACTATCCCGTGGGCACAGACACGGCCCGGGGTTACAAGCTCAGGAGGGGGTTGTGATGAGACTCATGCGCTTTGGTCCTTCAATCGTGTTCCTGAGGGGGGACGTTGAGAGGCTGAAATCGGGAATTCGAGAGCTTTTCGGCGTTGAGGAGATTCCCACGGAGCGGGCGATAAGGGACAGCAGTGAGTTCGAAACAATATTGCTCGTGACACCGCCGGAGGAAACCAAGACGGTACCACCGGACACGGGCTTTCTCATAAGGAGGGGGGCGAAGGTCGTTCTCGCGGAGATAGTGAACAGCGACCTGCCGGTTGAGAGGGTCGAGATTGAGAGCACGATAATACTCCTCCGCGTCCCGGAGAAGGTTGACGAGGCCCTGAAGTTGCTCGCAGAGGAGTTCAACGGAGAGGTAATGAGCCAGCTCGACGCCCTGAACCTCGGCGAGGCCTGTGACACTGTGATTTCGGTCACGAGGAAAAAGCTGAGCTCACCGATAGGGCCGGAAGACGTTGAAGGAGCGGTCCTCGTGAAGAAGGACTTCTTGAGCGTTTACCGGGAACTGCTGATTGATACGCCGCTGTTGCTCTTCAAGCTCCTCCCCGAGTGGAACGAGATAACGATAAAGCTCTACGACACCGAGAGACGCTACGACGAGAACATCGAGAGACTCATGCTTGTCATAGAGGACCTTGACCTCGGCTTCATCGTCGGCGAGGGCTGGGACTGGGACTATCCAAGACCGTTTATGCGCGTTCCGGTCTACAAGCTCAAGCTTCTAACGTGGGAGGACCCGCTTCGCGTGAAGTTCCTGCTGAAGGGACTGGAGTACAAAGGCTACAAGAGGCTCTGTGACATAGACGTTTTCGTCGAGGACAAGAAGATAGATTGGGTGAAGCTCGGAAAGTTCAATTCAAAGTTCGAGCTGGCCGAGAAAGCAAGGGCCGAACTTGAGAAGATGCTAAGCGACGATGTCAGGGAAAAGCTCCACAAGATAGAGGAGAAGCTCCTTGGAGAAACCGATAGGGGAAGAAGAGACGGCTAAAGCTTCCTGAGCTTCGCGACGAAGAAGCCGCTCGTCCCGTGTTTGTCAGGATAAAAGCGCCTCGCCTTCTTTATTTCCTCGCTCAGCTCGATTCCGAAGGGCCTCGTTAAGGCCGGCTCGCCGTAGCGGAGGGGGAGCAGTTCAACGTCGAAGTTATCAAGAACCCACTGGATTACGAACTCGTTCTCCTCCGGTTCAAGCGAGCAGGTGGAGTAAACCAGGATTCCGCCCGTTCTGAGGACGCTCAAGGCCTTCTCAAGCATCTTCATCTGGAGGTTCTGGCAGAATTTAACATCCTCCATCGTGCGGTTAGCTTTCCTCTCGGGGTTCTTGTGTATCGTTCCCGAGCCGGTACAGGGGGCATCGAGGAGGATTTTATCGAACTCAACGCCGAGCTCGTCTATGTAGAGCGACGAGCGGTGGAAGAGAACAGTGTTGGTGACGCCGAGGCGCGAGAGATTGAGCCTTGTTTCTTTCAATCTGTCCTCACCGACGTCGAAAGCGTAGATAATGCCCTCGTTCTCCATCAGCTGGGCCAGGTAACTCGTCTTTCCGCCAGGGGCGGAAGCCATGTCCGCAACGGTTTCACCGGGCTTTGGTTCGAGGGCAACCGGCGGGTACATCGAGCTGGCCTCCTGGATGTAGAGGAGACCGCTCAGGTACTCGGGCGTGGATGTAATTGAGAAGGGCTCGCGCGTGAGGCAGAAGCCCTCCCTTGCCCAGGGAACTCTCTTAAACTGGAAGCCCTTCTTGTTGAGGAGCTTGGTGAGCTTCGGCACTTCGATGCGGAGGGTATTTACACGGAAGCACCTCGGTAGGGGCCTTTCCATCGCCTCGGCTATGCTTAATGCCCTCTCGCCCCACAGCTCGTAATAGCGCTCCGCGAAGGTCTTGGAGTAGCCAAGGGAAAACAACTTTTCGATCATGATGAAAGGTTAAGCGGAGAGTTTAAAATCCTTCGTTTTATGAAACCCTACTTTCACAAACTGCACCTTTTGTGAAAGACCACGTTCATAAATTGCACGGTTTATAAAAGACTGCTTTCACAACTGGCAAAAACCGTTAGATAGAAAAGAGGGGAAAAGGCGTCAGACCTTTATCCCGCCCATGATGAGGGCCATCAGGGCCTTTTGGGCATGGAGCCTGTTCTCGGCCTCGTCCCAGACGACGCTGTTCGGGCCGTCTATAACGTCGTCGGTAACCTCCTCTCCCCTGTGGGCCGGGAGGCAGTGCATGAAGATGAAGTCCGGCTTGGCGTGCTTGACGAGCTCCTTGTTGACCTGGAACGGTCTGAATATCTTTCTCCTCTCTTCTGCCTCGGCTTCCTGACCCATCGACGCCCAGACATCGGTGTAGATGACGTCCGCGTCCTTGACGGCCTGAACCGGGTCGTGGAGCAACTCAAAGCTTCCACCGCTCTCAGCCGCGTTCTCCTCGGCCCACTTTATGACCCTCTCGTCGGGTTCGTAGCCCTCGGGGGTTGCAACGACGACGTGAGCGCCGAGCTTGGTTCCCGCTATCATGAGTGAGTGGGCAACGTTGTTTCCATCACCGACGTAGACGACCTTGAGGCCGGCTATGCGGCCCTTCTTCTCGAGGATGGTCTGGTAGTCCGCCAGGGCCTGGCACGGGTGGCTGAAGTCGCTGAGTGCGTTTATCACCGGAACACTCGCGTACTTGGCGAGGTCCTCAACGTCCTTATGGGCGTAGACCCTAGCGACGATTCCATCAACGTACCTGCTGAGAACGCGCGCGGTGTCGGCTATGGTTTCACCACGCCTGAGCTGGAGGTCGTTGGCGCTGAAGTAGAGTCCCAGACCTCCAAGCTGGTAGATACCGACCTCAAAGCTGACGCGGGTTCTAGTCGAGGGTTTCTGGAAAATCATTCCAAGGGTCTTGCCCTCAAGAACGCGGTGGGGCTTTCCAATCTTGTTCCAAATCTTCATCATCTCGGCGGTCTTGAGAACCGTTTCAATTTCCTCCCTCGTGAAGTCCTGGAGGCAGAGAACATCCCTTCCGGCAAGGCTAACCACCATGTGCATCACCGTTTAAGGCTGTTCCCTGAATTTAATAACCCTTTCGTCGGAAAAACATCGGTTTTCCTGAAATTATTTGAAGTCACCTCGCCTCTCACTTTCCAAACGTAGACCAAAACTGGACATGAAGAAGCACTAAAGAAACCATCACTTTAACTCCCCTGCGTCAAAGCAAACCTAATAAGGTTGAGCGCCTTTGCCCGTTGGTGATTCTCGGCATGAGTGGAATCAGGGTCAGGCTCGTCAATTATACGAAAAAGCCTCTTGAAACCGTCACATGGTCGGCGCTCATAAGCTACTGGGATGAATGGGAGAGTGAGGCCTTTGAGCGAATCACCAAAACGGACGTCGAGATGCACCTCCCGAGGGTTCTCGGCTACGGCCACGAGTCAATACTTGAACACGCGGTCCTGACGTTCTCGGTGGAGGGCTGTTCCCGCGTTTGTAGCCATCAACTTGTCCGCCACAGAATAGCGAGCTACACCCAGCAGTCACAGCGCTACATAAAATTAAACCCGGAAGACGTTGAGGATACCTTCGTGATTCCCGAAAGCGTGAGGGAAAGGCCTGAGCTCTACGAAAAGTGGAAAAATCTGATGCGCGAGGCCATCGAGCTCTACGAGGAGAGCTACAAAGCCGGAATTCATCAGGAGGACGCGCGCTTCATTCTCCCCCAGGCAGTGCGGACGAAGATAGTGGTAACGATGAACCTGCGCGAGCTGAAGCACTTCTTTGGCCTCAGGCTCTGCGAGAGGGCACAGTGGGAGATTCGCGAAGTGGCCTGGAAGATGCTGGAGGAGATTGCTAAGAACGACGAGCTCAGACCGATTATAAGGTGGGCAAAGCTCGGGCCGCGCTGCATTCAGCTCGGCTACTGCCCGGAGAGGGAACTCATGCCCCCGGGTTGCTGGAAGAGGACGAAAGAGAAGTGGAGGAGAATAGCCGGAATATAATCAGCTTCCAGCTTTGGAGGGCGAGCAATGAACCATGGAAACCGGATAGAGCTCCAACTTAAAGTTCCTTCACGGTTCTCTTTTCAACCAGCACTATCCTGTCCACGAGCTTAGTGGTGGAGGGCCTGTGGGATATGGTGATCAAAGTTATCCCCCTGGCCTTTATTTTCTCAATTATCTCAGCTTCCACGTCGGGATCAACTCCTGAAAGGGCCTCATCGAGTATCAGCACATCAGGCCTGCGGATTAAGGCCCGGGCCAGTGCTATCCTCTGGCGTTCGCCAAGGGAAACTTCCCTGTGTCCTGGTCCGATTTTCTCATCGGGAGGCAGGTCTACTTTTGCTACCTCCATCACATCCCTCAGGTCTCCTTCGTCAAATTTTTCCCAGAGGGTTATGTTCTCCCTGACGGTTCCCGGGAATACGAACTCGTTGGTCTCCACAAGAATTATCTTCTCTCGGGGATTCCTGAACTCAAAGGCCGGCATACTGTTTATCAGGACTTCCCCTTTCTCGGGGCGATAATAACAGGCTATTATGTTGGCGAGGGTTGTTTTACCGCTTCCGCTCTCCCCGATGATACCGATGCTGTCCCTGTGGGATATCCTCAGGTTTACATTCTCCAGTATCCCGCTGTATGAGACGTTTTTCAGCTCTATCGACTCAACCTTCGTGAGCGTCTTGTCCCCAAAGCTCTCCTCCTCCATGTTGAGCGCCTCGTCAATCCTCTTCAGCGCGGGGTAAGATTGGGGGACGTGGCTGAGATCGCTTAAAATGACAACCAATGGCTCTATGACCTCGCCCGCCATCATATAAAACGCCACCAAAGTTCCGGTATCCACCTTCCAGAGGAGTCCAACCAGAATGCTGATTAGAGGCACGAGCCGGTAGAGGGTGTTGTACAGGTACCGGTATTTCAATGATGCGAGCACCAAGCTCTTAACTGAGTCGTACCATCCATTGCACTCTTCGTTCAGCTTACTGATAGCACCGTTTAAAGCGTTTGTGTTTTTGATGGTTTTCCTGCCTTCAAGTTTTGTCCTTATCCTTTCAACCAGCATTGAGAATCTGCTCCTCTCTTTGGCAGACACTTTAGCGAGTTCCCCAACCTGCTTTTTGAATAGAAGGACTGTTATTATCAAAAACGGCAGCAACACGAGGGAGAGCCGCGGGCTAAGGAGGAAGAGGGCTATGAGATAAGCCCCGAAGCTTACCGCGTTCACCATCAAAGCTGGTATCAAGGCAGCGGACAGGGAGCTGACATAAACAACGTTTGAAATCAGGTCGGTGAGGTATTCGCCGGGGCTTTTTGTCCTGAAGGCATCCTCCTTTGCGTGCAGGATTTTCCTGTAAATTCGGCCGATTATCTCCACCTGCATTGCCCTCTTCGATACATCAAGGAGATATGTAACCACGAAGCTCAGGACGTTTATCAAAACGAGAAAAACCCCCAGTGTGAGAATCCTACCCGCACTAGGGCTGTTTATGGCATCCCTTAGCATCAGGGCAAAGCGAATGTTAAGGTAAGAAACAACTAAATTCACGAGAATGATAACTGCCTGCCTCTTCCTCAGGCTTCTTGACAGCTCCCAGTATCTGGAGAACGAGTGCCTGAGCACGCTCATTCCAGTACCTCCCTTGCCATATTAGTGAACACTTTTTTCTTGAACTGACATTCTCGGGGATTAACTAGATAAACGTCTCCCATTTGGTGCAGTCTTTTTCCAATGCAATCAACACAGGCATACTTTAGTATACAATTGCTACATTTCGGATGTGTTATTTTGTTAGTTAATGTCTCTATTAGGTCTCTTACTTTGAAAAACTCTGGTCCTGGAAATTGCTTCGACAGAACGTTTCCCATCCAGAATTTCTGGTCTATTAACAAATAACATGGGTAAACATCTCCGGTAGGCATGATAGTAATAGTGGAGAGTCCGGCAGTACATGGGTAAATTTTTTTAATTGGATGCAGAATCCCAGCAACTTCTCTATAGAGTAAAGACTCGGGATTTCTGGACATTATGTATTTAATCAAC
This sequence comes from Thermococcus prieurii, assembly GCF_054657655.1. Taxonomy (NCBI): domain Archaea; kingdom Methanobacteriati; phylum Methanobacteriota; class Thermococci; order Thermococcales; family Thermococcaceae; genus Thermococcus; species Thermococcus prieurii. The sequence goes on from NZ_BAAHYH010000002.1 coordinate 587,036, forward strand.
TCGATATGCTGATCTAAGATCGACTCCCACTCTTTTCTAGTGAACGCCCTCGTGGGAGGATACATTGCCCAGGTTATGTATGCATCATCAAATCCCAATTCTTCTGTTAAATACTTGTATATATCTACCATGGAAATCTTAGCTTTTAAGTGTTCTTTAGTGTAAGTTGCTTCTGCAATTATTTTTGCATCCCCCGGTGCATTCTGTAGCTTTTTTAAGCTCTTTTCAACATACCTAAAAGATCCCCGTCCATTTTTAAAGACTCTATTTATATCGTTAATATTTTTAGGACCATCGAGAGATATGTATATTTCTCTCATGTTTTTTTTCAAGAATTTGCTAATTCTGTCGTTTATTAGAATGCCATTGGTATTTATTGTATAGTCCATATCTTTGAATGTTTCCACCACGGCTTTTATGGCGGTATAACCCAATAGGGGCTCACCTCCAAAAAACTGTATCCAGGGGATTTCTCCAAAGGTAGCTATTGCTTTTTTTATAATATTTATAGCAGTGTGCGGATCCATGATTTTAGGTTCAAAACTATAATCCCCTTCACCAGCATAGCAATATCTGCAAGCTAAGTTGCAAGAATTAGCAGTAATCAACGTCAACTTTCCAAGGGTACTGATTTTTTCTGGATCTCTGAAATCAAGTTCTAGACTGCCCTCACTGTCTCTTTTGTATCCTAAAATACTTTGAAACAACAGGTTAATTTCATTTTCGAGGTCATCTATCCACCAAAAGGAATGTGTCTCCATGTGGAAAACCAAATGTTTACCATGTTTTTGTGCTATTTCATACACACCAGGAGCTATTTCTTTCATTTTACACACCTCCAATTGTAGAAAAAAATTAGAAAAAACAGTTGTCAGAAAACACTCATGCCGTTCTCACAACACCCATTTCCACAGTTTCCATTCCCTGCGGCAGATGGGGAAGGCAATCCCTTAATCTCTGCCTTCCTTACCATTCCTACCACCTCGACTCAATTGATATGCCCACCATAGTAGTGGGCATTATATCATGATGTAATTAAATTTATAACTTTTTCTAAATAACAACCTAAAGTTAAAAACTTTTTATGGTAAGAATACACATTCAGAAATCTGCAGTTCCTCCACAACTATCTGAGGAAATAAAAAGAGGGTAGTTATTCAGGATTCAGCTTGGCTACTGTCCAGAGGGCGAGCTGATGCCACCCGGCTGCTGGAAGAGGACAAAGGAAAGGTGGGCAAAGGTTGCGAATCGTGAGTGATATTCCGCAGGATTTAAAAATCCCTCAACTGTCTTTTCTTCGTATTTAAAAAGGGGTGGACAAACGTGAAGTCAAAGAGCTTTGAAGTTGAACTGCCGTACGGGTGGGAGACACTCCAGGTCATACTCAGTGAGCCCGAGAAAACGCTGCCGTTCTTCCCGTACTTCGAGAGCTTCCAGAACGGTCGGGTCAGGTTCAAAGTCCCCCGGTTCATCTTCAACTTCGGCTACGAGTTCGAGCTCGACGTGGGCATGGGTAGAGATGAAGCAATATACACATTCAGGGGGGACAAGGGAATCCTGACGGTCACGTTCAAGATGGAGGGGCGAAAGCTCAAGGTCACGGCAAGCTGGGCGGGCTTTGGGGAGGCTTTCATGGGGAAACCTCTCGAAAACTTCGCAAAGGGCATAGCGGAGGCAATAAAGGAGTTCTGCTCATCCATGGCGTGTCCGGTGGTAAGATTCCGGGGAAGTGAAGGTGAAGTCGAACACATAGGTCCCGAAACGGCTCCAGCACTCGTCAAAAGAATCGCGATGGAACTCGGTAAGGACTTCATCTTGGAGGGCGAGGCAGAGGACGGAACGTACCTCGCGGTCAAGGTTCAGGACGGCAAACTGAGGGAGCTACGGGTCAGGCACGGTATGAAGGAATCCGTAATCGAGGCCGAGATACCGGTCATAGAGCTCGGAAGCGAGCCCTTCGAGGGCCTTCCCCTCGACAAGAAGTTCAAGATTAGGGCAAGGAAGATATGAGGGAGGTCAGCCAACGACCTCCCCGAAGGCAAAGCGTTCCTTCACACTTTTTATCTCAATCTGAACCTCTTCTCCAACCTCGGTGTTCGGCACAAAAATCACGAAGCCCTTAATCCGGGCGATGCCGTCTCCGCCCTTCCCGAGGGCTTCAATCCGAACCTTGTAGCGCTCACCCCTCTTTACGGGGGGCTTCCTGGAGGGAAGGCTTTTCCGCTCCAACTCAGACACCACCAAGGGGTTTTCGAGAAATGAGGGGACGAAGGACTATAAAAAGCTTGCCAGAAGAAAGAGAATCCATATGGAAGCTCAAACTTCCCTCTCGACTTCCTCTATTGCCTTCTTGAGCTCGTCGTAGGCTTCCTCAAGTGACTCGGGGATGACCTTGGTGTCCGCTATTACCGGCATGAAGTTCGTGTCGCCGTTCCAGCGCGGGACTATGTGGAGGTGAACGTGGCTGTCTATCCCCGCACCGGCAACCCTGCCGAGGTTCACGCCGAGGTTGAAGCCGTCCGGGTTCATGGCCCTCTTTATCGCCCTAATCATGAGCTGGGTGAGCTTCATAATTTCAAGTAGCTCCTCGTCGGTCAGCTCCTCCCAGTTGGCGACGTGCCGATAAGGGGCGACCATCACGTGGCCGGGGTTGTAGGGGTAGTTGTTCATTATGACGAAGGCGTGCTTTCCGCGGTAGAGGATTAGCCTCTCCCTGTCCCGGTTCTCCTTCGGGAAGTCGCAGAAGATACAGCCATCGTGCTTGGGTGAGCGTATGTACTCGATTCTCCACGGTGCCCACAGGACCTTCATTCTCACCACCGAAGGAAGAAAGGGAGAGGACTTAAAAACCTTACACCTCACAGCTCCACGCCCGAGAAAATCAGGACGAGGTAGACGACGTAGAGGACGAGGAAGTACGCCCCGACGCGCCTGTCTATTCCGCCGGTTCTCTTCAGCGAAACTATCATCGGAATCATGGCGAAGAGCACGAGGAGGATTGTCAGCACGGAAGCCCCGGTCTGGATGGGCCTTATGATGGAGGCTATTCCAAGGACCACGAGGGCGTTCATTATGTTGGCCCCGATTATGTTGCCGACGCTTATGCTTCCGCGTTCACGCAGGGCCCCGTAGAGGGCGTTGGTCATCTCGGGGAGAGACGTTCCGATTGCAACGACTGTCGCTCCTATCACGAAGTCCGAGATTCCAAGGGCCTGGGCGATGTTCTTGCCACCGAAGACTACAGCCTCGGCACCGCCGACGAGGAAGAGGCCGAGGACGATTAGGAGAACGTAGTCGAGGGCAGTAACGTTCCCGCTCGGCTCCCAGTCGACCTCGCTCCTCGCGTGCTTCTTGAGGAGCCAGCGGAGGTAGACCGCGTAGGCAAAGAGGAGCAGAAGTCCGTCGAGCCTGCTGAGGGTGCCATCGATTGAAAGGAGGATTAGGAAGACGAGTGAAGCGAGCATGACGAGGGAGTTCTCGTAGGCCGATTTGCCGGCTTTTAGGGGCCTAATCATCGAGGCGAGGCCGAGGATTAGGGCGATGTTGGCGAATATGCTCCCAAGGGCGTTTCCAAGGGCTATTCCGTTGACGCCCTGGTAGCTCGCGAGGGCGCTCGTGGTCATCTCTGGAAGGGTCGTTGAGAGGCTAACCAAAACGATGCTTATGACGAGGGGCGATATCCCAGCCTTCCTCGCGACCTCGATTATCTTATCAGACAGCTTGTCCCCTGCAAGCACGAGAATCGCTATTCCGATGACTATCGCCAGCGTCCACGTCACGAATTCAAGCATTCTTCTCCCCCAGGAACACCTTCCCAGGAGCCGTTTAAAAGATTGCCCAACAAACTTATTAACCGGCCCGACTAATCACTCCCGGTGATAGGTATGAAGAAGAGGAAGGGACTTCTCATAATCCTCGACGGTCTCGGCGACAGACCGATTAAAGAGTTTGGAGGAAAGACCCCCTTAGAGTACGCAAAGACTCCAAACATGGACAAGCTTGCGAAACTCGGAATCCTCGGCCAGCAGGACCCGATAAAGCCCGGCCAGCCCGCTGGTAGCGACACGGCCCATTTGAGCATCTTCGGCTACGACCCCTACAAGGTCTACCGCGGAAGGGGCTTCCTTGAGGCCCTCGGCGTCGGGTTGGATTTGGATGAGGACGATTTGGCCTTTAGGGTTAACTTCGCAACAATCGAGAACGGGATAATCGTTGACAGGAGGGCCGGGAGGATAAGCACCGAGGAAGCCCACGAGCTCGCGAAGGCCATTCAGGAGAAGGTAAAGCTCCCGGTTGACTTCATCTTCGTTGGGGCCACCGGTCACAGGGCCGTTCTGGTCCTCAAAGGCATGGCCAGGGGCTACCGCGTCGGCGAGAACGACCCCCACGAGGCCGGAAAGCCCCCCCACAGGTTCACCTGGGAAGACGAGGAGAGCAAAAAAGTTGCAGAAATCCTTGAGGAGTTCGTCAGGCAGGCCCACGAGGTTCTTGAGAAGCACCCAATCAACGAGAGGCGCAGGAAGGAAGGAAAGCCACCGGCCAATTACCTCCTGATAAGGGGAGCCGGAACCTACCCGAACATTCCGATGAAGTTCACCGAGCAGTGGAAGGTCAAGGCCGGAGCCGTCATAGCGGTCTCGCTCGTCAAGGGCGTCGCCAGGGCGATAGGCTTCGACGTCTACACTCCAGAGGGGGCAACCGGCGAGTACAACACCGACGAGATGGCTAAAGCAAAGAAGACCGTCGAACTGCTCAAGGAGTACGACTTCGTGTTCCTCCACTTCAAGCCGACCGATGCTGCCGGCCACGACAACAACCCGAAGCTCAAAGCGGAGATGATTGAGAAGGCCGACAGGATGATAGGATACATCATCGAGCACGTTGACCTTGAGGACGTGGTTATAGCGATAACCGGCGACCACAGCACGCCCTGTGAGGTCATGAACCACAGCGGGGACCCCGTTCCGGTTCTCATAGCCGGCGGTGGCGTCAGGCCGGACTACACCGAGAGCTTCGGCGAGCGCGAGTGCATGCGTGGCGGGCTCGGCAGGATAAGGGGCCACGACATAGTGCCCATGATGATGGACCTCATGAACCGCTCCGAGAAGTTCGGAGCCTGACCCTTTTCTCCAAATTTCTCTTATTTAAACCGCGACGAGTTCCCACCGGATTTTCTGGCCGGATTTTCCCGGACGGAGTATTCTCCTTCCCTTTCGATGGTGCCATTTTAGACTCCCGAGTTATCGTCCTCAAGAACCGCAAACTTTATAAACCATCCATGCATATGTAACATTAAAGTTACACATGGAGGAGGTTGAGAACATGAGAAAGATGTGGTTTGGATTGGGGCTGATTGCCCTGTTAATAGGAATGACCTTGGGAGGAGTCGCGGCGTGGCGCGGTCAGCCGGGACCCAATCCCTACGCGAGCCGGAGCACCCAGACGGCGCCCATGCTTAACAGCACGCTAACCACTTACTACGCACCCCTGAGCGAGGACGAGATTAACGGCCTGCTCTATATGGTTGAGGAGGAGAAGCTTGCCAGGGACGTTTACCTGACGCTCTACAACGAGACCGGCCTCGTCGTCTTCAGCAACATAGCCCAGAGCGAGCAGACTCATATGGACATGGTGCTCAGCCTTATAGAGAAGTACAACCTGACCGCCCCGGACACGCTCAACCAGGTCGGAGTCTTCCAGAACGAGGAGCTCCAGAACCTCTACGACCAGCTCGTCCAGATGGGAAGCCAGAGCACCGAGGATGCCCTCAAGGTTGGTGCCCTCATCGAGGAGACCGACATAAAGGACCTTGAGGACTGGATTGCCAAGACCGACAACGAGGACATCAAGACCGTTTACAGCAACCTCATGGCCGGCAGTGAGAACCACCTCAGGGCCTTCGTTGGCCAGCTCGAGGCGATGGGCGTGAACTACACCGCCCAGGTGCTTCCGCAGGAGCAGGTTGACGAGATACTGAGCTCCGCACCGGCCCACGGAATGGGCGGTATGGGCGGAATGGGCCACGGCCACGGCACCATGGGTGGTCAGATGAACACTGCCCAGGACGGAGGCATAACCAGCACAATCACCAACGCCTTCGCCCACGCCTGGAAGTGGATGAGGGGATTCCTCGGAAGGTTTGGCATCTGAAGCCTTTCATTTCTTTTCGTCGAGCCTTGATATCGTGATTTGGTGGTGAAAATGCCGAGGGGATTCGGCCCGGTAATGGGTCCAATGCACGGGAGGAGGGGATTCGGCTTCGGCTGGTTGTTCCTCCCCTTCGCCCTGCTGATAATATTCGCCAAGCTGGCTTTCCTGCTCCTGCCCTTCATCGTGATAGGGCTCATAATATACGCGTTGATGAGGTGAAAAAGATGCTCCGCCCAACCCCACCGGAGGTGGTCCAATGAGGGCCTCCGCACTCCTCAGGGGAGTCGTTGACCTGCTCCTCCTGGTAGTCTTCGTGGCGATAGCGATAACGGGAATAGGCCTGTACCTGGCACCAAGTGGGAGGATTGCCCACACAACAGGATGGACGTTCCTCGGAATGGACAAGGACACGCTGACCAACGTTCACACATACCTTGGCTTCGTGATGATTGGCCTCGTAGCCGTTCATCTGGTCGTCGGCTTCAAGAGCATGTGGGTCATGTTGAAGTCCGCCTTCAGGGGCTCTAAGGTAAAGACCATCGCGGGGCTGATAATACCACTCCTGCTCCTCGCGGGAGGATACCAGGCCTTTTCGGCCTACGTTGGCAGTGAGGAGAGCGATACGACTTACGACTCCTACTACGAGGAGTCCACGAACTCAACGGTCTACATCACGGGCACCATGATAAAAGACTACACGGTCAAACAACTGGCAGACGAGTTCAACGTCTCAGCGGACGCGCTGGTAAAGAAGCTAAAGGAGAAGGGAATAGAGGCAACCCCCGACGAGAAGCTCGTTGAGATTGAGTACAAGTACGACCTGGACAGGGAGGAGTTCAAGGCCCTGCTGGAGGAAGCTATTGCGGAACTCAGAGGGTCCTGATGAGTGCCAAGTTCCCAGCGGAAAGCTTTTATCCCTCTTTTCCTAACTCCATTCAGGCCCAATCAGCGGTGTTGACCATGGTCCAGAGCGTCGAGGAGCTGGCAAAGGTCTGCGATGCACTCTCAAATCCCGTCAGGGTTAAGATACTCAAGCTACTCTGCGAAAAGGAGTGGTACGTTTACGAACTCGCCAAAACCCTTGGAATATCGAGGCAACTCCTGTATCTCCACCTCAAAAAGCTTGAGAAGGCAGGATTAGTTGAAAGCGAACTTCGTCTCGAGCCAGATGACCCGAGGGCCAAAAAGTACTACCGGGCCAAGTCCTTCAAGGTAGTCATAGACAACGAGTTGATAAGGACTCTGGAGGGATGAAAAATGCCCTGGGGAGGTGAGCATATGTCGACCCCAAGCGGATGGATAAGCATAATCCTCGGTCTGATTATACTCGTCGTGCTCATATTCGCGTTCTACCAAGTGAACAAGACCCTGAACGAGTTTAAGGTCGAGCTGGAGAAGCTTAAGAACGCCCTTGAGGAAACCAGGAGAAACACCGAGGAAGTCAGGAAGAAGCTCGAAGAGGTCTGATTCCACAACTTTGCGACATAGATTTTAGCGTTCAAACGGAAACCTTAAAAGGGGTTAAACGCTTCTATTTTATTAGGTGATAGCGTGGGTGCCCTTCGAGACCCTAAGGTCATCGGCTCTGACAGGGTAACCGCCATAGGCCTCGGCACCTGGGGAATAGGTGGCTACGAGAGCCCCGACTACTCCCTGGACGAGGAGAACGTTGAGGTTCTCCGATACGGCCTCAAACTCGGCATAAACCTCATAGACACCGCCGAGTTCTATGGCGCCGGCCACTCGGAGGAGCTCGTAGGCGAGGCAATTAAGGGCGTTGACAGGGACGAGCTCTTCATCATCAGCAAGGTCTGGCCCACGAACTTCGGCTACGAGAGGGCGAAGAGAGCGGTAAGGGCGAGCGCGAAAAGACTGGGCACCTACATCGACCTGCACCTTCTCCACTGGCCCGGCGATAGCTGGAAAAAGATAGAAGAAACTCTCCACGCCCTTGAGGAGCTGGTTGATGAAGGCCTCATCCGCTACATCGGCGTCAGCAACTTCGATTTGGAGCTTCTCAAGCGCTCCCAAGAGGCAATGAGGAAGTACGAGATAGTTGCCAACGAGGTGAAGTATTCGCTCCGCGACCGCTGGCCCGAAACGAGCGGTCTGCTCGACTACATGAAGAGGGAGAAGATAGCTCTCATAGCCTACACCCCGCTGGAGAAGGGTTTCCTCGCGAGGAACCCGTGCTTAGCCGAGATTGGGAGAAAATACGGAAAAACATCGGCCCAGGTCGCGCTCAACTACCTCATCTGGGAGGAGAACGTTATAGCAATTCCCAAGGCCAGCAGGAAGGAACACGTGGAAGAGAATGCCGGCGCTATGGGCTGGAGGTTGAGTGAAGAGGATAGAGAGAAAGCCAGGAGGTGTGTCTGATGTACGGATACAAGAACCGGATAGCGAGAGTGAACCTGACCGAGGGAAAGGTAACCTACGAGGAACTGCCCGACGAGGTGATAAGGAAGTTCGTCGGCGGAAAGGGCCTCGGTTACTACCTGATTTACCGGGAGGTTCCGCCGGGAACCGACCCGCTCAGCCCGGCCAACAAGTTCGTCTTTGCCACCGGTGGATTAACCGGCCTGATTCCGGGTTCGAGCAAGGTAATCGCGGTGAGCAAGAGCCCCGAGACGAGACTGATAAGCGATTCCAGCGGTGGAGACGCCTTCGGGCCGAAGCTCAAGGGACACTTCGATGCGGTAATCATCGAGGGGAAAGCCGAAGAGCCGGTTTACCTCTACGTCCACGACGGCGAGGTGGAAATCAGGGATGCGAAGCACCTCTGGGGCAGGGGCAACTATGAGGTGGCCAAAGAACTCTGGAAGGAGCACCCGAAGGCCAGCATGGCGATGATTGGCCCGGCCGGCGAGAGGCTCAGCAGGATTGCCAACGTGATTTACGACACCGAGCGCGCGAGTGGGAGGGGCGGTCTTGGAGCAGTTCTTGGAAGCAAGAAGGTTAAAGCCGTTGTTGTTGAGCCCGGTGAAAAGCCGGAGGTTGCCAACCCGGAGGAGTTTCAGAGGCTCTGGCAGGAGTTCTACGAGCACTTCGCGACAGACCCGAAGTACGAACACCTGAGAAACTACGGGACGAGCGACGGAGTTAGGAGCTCCGCCTCGCTCGGAATGAGCCCGGCCTACAACTTCTCAAGGCCCTACATTCCGGAGGAGCTGGCGGAGAAGCTGAGCGGGGACGAGGTTAAGAAGTACGAGGTCGAGCCGGAGTGGTTCGTTCACGGCAAGAGCTGTCCGATTAAGTGTGCCCGCTACGTGGAGGTCGAATACAGGGGCAGGAAAATCCGCGTCAAGCCCGAGTACGAGAGTATCGCGATGCTTGGAGCGGCAACGGGCGTCTTCAACTTCCCGGCAGTTGCCTACTTCAACTGGCTCGTCAACAACCTCGGCCTCGACAGCATAGCGACGGGAGCGACGATAGGCTGGTTCTTTGAGCTGGTCGAGAGGGGCCTCATAAGCGAGGAGGAGATAGGGTTCCCTGTCAAGGGCTTCGGTGACGAGGAGGCCGAGGAGAGGCTCATCAAGCTGATGGCCGAGAGGAAGGGCATCGGGGCGATTCTTGCCGATGGCGTGAAGAGGGCCTGCGAGAGGCTCGGTAGAGGTTGCGAGTTCGCCGTGCACGTAAAGGGCATGGAAAGTCCAGCCTGGGACCCGCGCGGAAGGAGGACCTACGCCCTCAGCTACGCCACCGCCGACGTCGGGGCCTCTCACCTGAGGGGCTGGCCGAGACCCCATCAGCTACCGAACCAGGGACCGGCAAAGGAGCTCGTGCCTTCGCTCATAGAGGGCAGGGACGAGAGTTACATCACCGACATGCTCGGAACGTGCAAGTTCGTGTCCTACAAGATGGAGGACCTTGCCAAGTTCTACTCGCTCGCGACCGGCGAGGAGTGGACTGTTGAGAGGCTCAGGAAAATTGCCCAGGCCGTTGAGAGCATAGCCAGAATCCACGACGCCCTCGACTGGGTGACGCCTCCGCTCGACGACACGATTCCACCGCGCTGGTGGGAGCCGGAGCCGGACGGACCGGCCAAGGGCAACAAGGCCTTCATTGACTACAACGACTTCCTTGAGGCGAGGAGAGAGTTCTACAGGCTTAGGGGCTGGCACGAGGAGCTCGGCGTTCCCTTGCCTGAGACGATGGAGGAGCTCGGCTATCCAGAGTTCAAGGAAGACGCGGAGAGGGCTTTGGAGGTAGTGAGAAAGAGAATGGGCATGGAATAATAAGGTCTTTTTCTTTTCTTGTCATTTTTATTTTGTGCTCAAAAAGCCGAGCCAGAGGAGGAAGAGGGAAAAAGTAAAGCTCACCGAGAAGAACGCAACGGCGGGCTTTTTAAGGTCCTTCCGGCTTCTAAACGCAATCCCGGGTATCAGAGCGACGCCGGTGAAAGCCAACGACGCCATGGCAACCACGAGAATGGGCGTGACCTCCAAAGGAAGGTGCCGGTCGACGCCGAGCGTGTCAACGATGGCCGAGCTCCAGTAGAGGAAGAAGGGAACGGCGAAGAGGAGGAAGATACCGTAGAGAATGGCCGTGATAGCGTCTTCAACCTTCATTTTATTCACCCCGTTGTGTTGGCCACGTAGATGAACTTTCCGTCGCAGTATCTGCCCTCCCCGTCGTAGAGGCCAAATACAGCACAGCCGTTTTCGTTAATCCTGCCCCAGCCGGGAATGACGTAGCAAAGACAGCTCGGGTCGTTCATCTGGAAGAGTCTGCTCCAGACGACCTCGGTCCCGTTCAGAATCATGACGTAGCCGGACATCGGAGAACCATCGGGTTGGGGTCTTTCAAAGCCCATAAGCACGTAGCTACCGTTGGAGATAAGGAATGTGTTCCTGATGGGAACGAAGCCCCGCCCAAGGTCAAATTTCCTGACCGTCCCGTTTTTGCCGAGAACGTAGAAGTAGTCGTTGATGTGCACGTAGTTTCTAAATTCAGAATAAGACCTCGGTGTGGTTTGATAAACGAGAACGTAGAGGTAGTCGCTCGTATTCGCTACAAGGAGGGTAGGAAGGGCCGTTCCGTTTGATTTAACGCCATATCTTCCACCATCGTAGGCCCAGGCGTAGCCGGAAAGCGTGAGGTTCCAGAGGGGGTTTCCATCGTGGGTGCAAGCCTTTAGAACCACGACCGGCACCTCTGCCGTCACGTTGCCGGTGCTCACGTTCGTTTTGCCATACTGGCCGACGATGAACTTTACAAGGGGGACAGTGTTAACTTCGCTCTCGTTTCTGAAGGCAACGAAGCCCCAGTCAAAGAAGAAAACCCTGCTCGCGTTGATTAGGTAGGTTGAGTTCTCAACACCAATCGAGAATCCGTCGCTTAACCTATAAACCGCCGTGCCGTTGAAAACTCCAATCGGCTCTCCTCTATAATGACCGTATTTCAAGAGGGAACACGCCGGGCGGTGAGTGTCCCTCTCCCCACTGTTGTTCACTGAGCTCGTATTCATCGGGTTTGAATTCCAGCCCAAAGAGGCCATTCCAATTACGAAAAGTATCAAGAGCACGGCCAGAATAACCCGATACTTTGGCATAACACCACCTAAAAGATATTGTCACTCAAGATTATAACTTTTTCTTCAAAAAGTAGTCAAAAGCAAGAAGTTAGCTCTTCAAAACGGCTCAGCAAAGATAGAAAAAATATAGAAAGGAAAGAGAGATGTTAACTATGGAACACTGTATGTGGAGGATATACATATACAGAGATTTTTATGTCGTTTGGTGATTTTGTTATTACTGGCACTAAACCTACGGGCACTTGGAAATAAAATTCCGCACTTGCGTCATATTTGAAAACTCCAAAGTAGCAGGCATTGTCAGGTGAGTTAACATGCATTGTAACGGCAGTCTTAAAGTAGAAAGACTTACCCCATGCTGGATGGTCCGGTGCAAATCTTACGTTTTTCTTAAAGTCATATGCATGAAAGTCAACGTACTCGTTTGGATTCAACGTATGGGTGTCCATCCTGAAGTAATATTTGTCGTTAGTATTTACAGTATAACTAGCGCTGGCACTTATCTGGGCAGTTTTATCAGAACTTAATCCAATTAATATTGACTCCGAATAGCTTGTAGTTGGCCCGATGTGTCCATCTGGGAGGAAATCATCGATTGCCTCATAGGTCTCCTCCCTGCTTACATGCAGGCGAAGGTCTTTAAGAGATACCCAAGACGATGATACGTCCCCGCGAACTTTTGTTACTGCGTAGTACTCAATTGTGTTTGAATCTACGATATAATAGTAGTAAAACCCTTTAAGCTCAAGAACCCCTTTTTGGTTAAGAAAAGATGTCGTTGATGTTATCCAGTCTACTAAGCCGGCATAGTTCCAGTTCACGTTAGGCTCAATTGCAGAATTAACTCTAACGTTAGAGACTTCAGCCTTGAAATGAGCCTCAGCAAATGTTTCAAACTTCTTTCTTAGGAGTTGATATTGTGATGGCTTTGCTCCCTCAACTATGTAGTAAGCGGGTATATATGCATCATCACCTACTGGCCTAAGAGCTATTCCCACGAAAGTCACGTTTTTCATTGAGTCGAATTTAATAATCAATGTTAGATGCTTCCTAGCAAGGAAGGCCTTTGCTTGAGATACGGCATTTTTTCCAGTAAAGACTTTGGATAGCTCTTTGGGGGGCTCTAACGGTGGTAACTTTGTGGAGGGAGAGGATTGAAGACCAGTAGCGATGCTGTAGCTCGATGTTGCAATCATCTCAACTATCAGCAGCCCCAAGAGGACTGTTAACATAGGTTTCCACCTCAAGTGGTTCACCTCCTGAGAGTTTTCATTACACTTATGGAAATGTTAGCATATATAAGCTTTTTCGTTTACTATTAGTAAAGCTTCTTCCTTTTTTTTCGAGTATGAATTTATTCAGAGTTGGATTTTACGACAAGAATAATCCAAAAGAAAGAAGAGTAATCGAGTAAGCTAGTGAATACATCGGAACAAAAAGCCAAAAGCTTAGCCCTTCAAAAACGCCTCAACGAGATTCCTCGTCTCGTTTAAGGCCTCCAGCGGAATGCCCTTGGGCAGGCCACCGATTTCGCCCTTGACGTCCTTGAGAACGCCCTCTCCAGCACCAAGGAACATGCCCTCGCTGACTATCCCCCTGAAGTTGGCCGGCGGGAGCAACGCGACCGCCACGCGGTTTCCTTCCTTAACCGTTAAGTCGTTGGTGACGACCGTTATCGCCCTGTCGCCGATGTTGACGTTCGTAACCAAAAGCCTGTCGGCGTTGGGGTGCTTGGCGACGCTCATCACCTCGCCGACCTTGATGTCGACAGCTATAACCGGGTCGTTTATCTTGCCGAGGGCGAGCCTTTTGTCGAGGCCGAGTATCGTGTTCAGGAAGAAGCGAATCTTCGCAACCTGCTCCTCAACCTTCTCGCGCTCGTCCTTTGAGGCGTTGCTTATGAACTTGTGGTGCCAGTCCTCTCCACCAAGGGCCTCGATTATTCCGAGGGCCTTCTCCTTCAGGGCCTTCATCTGGGGGGTTTCGATTAGCTCGTTCGGCTCTATGTAGCTGTAGCGCATCGCCTGTATCTCCGGAAGCATCTCCTTGCCGAGCTTTATCGCCTTCTTCTTGTCCCAGTGACCCTTGAACTTCGCCCCTTCAACCGTCTTCAGGAAGAGCTCTATCGCCTTCTCCGCCACCAGTAAGCGGTAGTCCTTGCTCGTGTCCCACATCTTCACCACCCTCGAGGGCATTCAAAACCCGTCTCTTAACGCTTTCGTCCCTTATCCCCTCGGCTATCGAGCGCGCCCTCGCCGGGTTCTTCCGGGAGTAGGCTAGTGCAACTTCGCCGAGGAGCTCCGATGACAGCCCCACGTCCCTGATGACGCCGGCCAGGATTAGGGGCTCCTCGAGACGGCCGATTTTGAGCATCTTCCTGGCTATCGAGAGAATCTCGCCGTCCCTCGGCTGGAACTTGCCGACGAGGATTAAATCGAGCGCGTCGTTGAAGACCTTTCTCGCAAGGTAGGGTCTCTCATGGAGGAAGAGCCAGTAGCTCAGGTGGAGCATCTCGACGGCCCTGTCCTCCAGCGGGAGGAAGCGCATCACCTCGATGGCCCTCTCGACGTCGCCCTTCTCTATCAGCTCGGTGACGACGGCCCTGCCGTGCTTGAGAACGTCTTCGATGAGCGCAATCTTGTCTGAGAGGTGTTTGGCCTGGAGCTTGAAGAAGAGGGAGTCGTAGATGTCGCGGGCGAGCCGGTAAAATGCTAAGGCCTTCTCGTTGGGAATCTCGTCGGCGCTCTTCTCGATTAGCCTCGCGACCCTGCGGAGCGTTTCAAGGGCCCTTGAACTTAACCCCCTCGCGCGCTGGATTTCATCAACGGCCTCGCTGAAGAGTATGTAGGCATCGCCGTACCTGTCGGCCAAAACGAGGTTCCTCGCGATTCCCGCCAAAGCCTCGCCCCTGAGCCTCGGCGATGGAAGGGACTTCGCAAGGCTCACCGCCCGCTCGAAGTAGAAGGAACCACCCTTCTCGCGGTCGAGGATGTAAAAAGCTCTGCCGACGAGCGAATACGCTATCGCCCTCTCGTAGGTGCCGGTGACCTTCTCAACCGACTCAAGCATCTCGGAGAGAACCTCCTCGCGCGGGAACTCTGTCATGACCAGGCTGAGCGCTAAAATCCTCTGCAGAGGGTCGTCTAAGGACCTCGCCCGCTCAAGGGCGCCCTTGAAGTCACCGGCGTTGAGCCTCTCCTTCACCGATTCCACAGAAACCACCGGACGATTAAAATAGTGCCAAAACCTAAAAAGGGTTACCCTTTCATCTTCCTGTCCCAGTTCTCGAGCATCTTGTCAAGAGCTAAGAGGCTGTTCAGCCTGAGGCGGACACGCTTGTTCTCCCAGTCTATCGAGCCCTTGAACTCGTTGAGGAGCTCGAAGACCTTCTCCGCTTCATCCCTCGGCAAATACTTGCCGTAGAACTCCTCACCGCAGTGGGGGCACTTGAAGGCAAAGCCCTCGACGGCCTCGATAAACTTTTCGCGGTCCTTCAGCGTCTCCTCGGCGTTCTCAATGCTCAGCATCTGCTCAATCAGCTTCCCCCAGTCGAGGGGCTTTCCGCACAGCGGGCACTTCGCCATCTCAATCACCCGTTCTCCCTGAGGAAGTTCTCAATCTCCTTGAGGATTAGCTTTATGGCCTTATCAAGGTTGGCCTTTCCGTTCGCCCCAGCGGCTCCGGCGTGGCCACCGCCAGAGCCTTCAATAACGGGTCCCACTTTCTCCATGATTTTCCCGAGGTGGAGACCTTTCTTCACGAGGCTCTCCTTTGCCCTCGCGGAAATCCTAACGCCCTTCTTCTCGCTTCCGACTATTGCTATGTCGGCCCCAAGCTGGAGGAAGACCTTGCAGGCGTAGGACTCGTAGGCCGAGACCTTCGAGACGGCGATGATGTACTTCCTGAACTTTCTGATTTCGAGCCTCTGGCAGGCCTTTAGGACGGCCATCCTCCGGGCGTTGTCGGTGTTTTCGTCGCTGGAAGGGGCAACGAGGGAAAATATCTCCCCCATCTGGAGCGGAAACCTCTCCAGTATCTCGCTCACCGCTTTGAAGGTCTTCGCGTTGGCGAAGCGGAAGTTGGCCGTGTCGGTAACGATTCCCGCCAAAAGGGCCCTCGCGCTCTCCTCGTCGGCAAATCCAAGGTACCTGAACAGCTCCCACACGATTTCGGCGGTTGATGTCATTGAGGAGTCAACGACCGCTATGTCGGCCTTAATCGGCCTCTCCTTCTCGACGTGATGGTCAATCAGGATTACCGTCTTCCCCTTCGGAATCTCAATCGGTTCGAGCTGTTCGAGGGAGGAGGTGTCGAAGATTACGACGACGTCTTCCTCAACGGTCGGGTTTTTCTCAACGGGAACGGGCGAGAGCGTCAAAAGCCTCTTCGCGTAGGAGGAAACGCTCTGGGCAACGCCTATCCTGACCCTCTCAACGCCGATAAACCTGAGGTAGCGGGCGAAGGCTATCGCCGAGCCAAGGGAATCGGGGTCGGCGTTGTGGTGGCAGAGGAGGAGGTAAGATTTATCCCGCGAGCGCTGGAGGAAGCGCTTAAGCTTGAGCTTTCCCTTCATTTCAGCTCCTCCATGATGTTTTTGGCGCTATGCAACCTTCAAACCCTCCCTGCTCACGTTGATGTAAAACGCCGAGTTTATGCCCTTCATGAACTCGAACTCCTCGACGCTCAGAACTTTGGGAGATACGTAGACGCCGTACTTGAGAAGATAATCAACGACGAGGTCGGCAAGCTTCTTTTGGCTATCCCAAGGGTTTTTCTTGACAATCACGAGGATATCAACGTCGCTTTCCTCACTGGCCTCTCCCCTCGCGACGGAGCCGAAGAGTATGACTTCGACGACGTTGTCTCCCAGCAGTCTCCTGACGTCCCTTGCGAAGGCCTCGGCTACTTCCCTGTGCCTCATTCTCCCACCGAGAAGATGTTGTCAAAACTGAATTTAACCCTTACCCGCAATCTCCCTCAGCTTTCTTTCTACCGCTTCGTAGGCCTTCTCGAGGGCCTCGTCAATCAGCCTCTCGACGTCCACCTTGACGAAGACCGGGACTTCGAGGTAGACCTCGATTTCGAGGTTGAGCGTTTCGTCCCGGTTTATTCTCGTGGTCACCTCGATGTCCTTGACGTCGCTTCGATTGAGGGCGTCGAAGACGTGCTTTATTATGACCCCCTGCGCCAGCTCCCCGATTTCGATGAGTTGTTCTTCGCTCAGCTCTGGAAGGCCTATGTTGATAACGCCCCTCTGCTCCATACTCACCACCGGGAGAGAAAAGGGAAATCAGCCCGCCGTCGGGCGGAGCGAGCTCTGTATCTTAGCGGTCAGTTCCTTGAGCTTCTCGTTGAGCTTCTTCTCCTGCCTTTCAAGGGCACTGAGGCGGACTTCAAGGGTTTCGACCTTCTCCTTGAGCTCCTCGACGGCCTTGGCCTTGTCGGTCTTGACGATGAGCGTTCCAACGGTCTTGTAGACGACCGCGTCGTCGGGGAGCTTCTCAATCTCCTCAAGGGCCTTCTTGGCCTCGTTGAGTTCGAGCTGAACCTTCTGCTTCTGCTGGACAAGAAGCTGAAGCTGCCCCTGGTAGCTCTCAAGCTGGGCCAGCATGGACTGAACCTGTGGCGGGATACCCTGCATGACAACACCTCCGTAATCGTAATGCCGGGTTAGAATAAGGGCGGGGCTTTAAATAGTTTAGGTAGGACAACACAGAAACTCAAAAAGTTAATCAGGCAGGAGGGGAGCTTCTGGAACCCGGCTTTCCGGTCAGCCGATAGAGGAAGACACCGAGCAGGAAGCCAAGGATAACGAGGGCGGCCATGAAGGCTAGGATGGCATCGTTGTCGTCGCACGCTGTTGGCGTGCAGTTCCTTGTGATGATTGTGTATGTAATTAAGGACGCAAGAATTACCGTTATCGCCGAGCTCATCCAGAAAAACCCAAGTGGAACCTTTGTTTTCTGCAGAAAGAGAAACGAGGCTATTGCGGGCACGAAGAGGCCAATGACGACGGGTAAGAGGTCGAGGAGCAGGTTTGGCTCGTCACCGGAAAGGGGAAGACGTGCAAGCGTAAAGATTATGCCCATGTATAGGAAATACACTGAAAAGGCAAAAACAATAGTTGAAAAGGGGCGCCCGAGCCGCATGCTTCCACCCCTCACTTCTTAATTACCGTCGCGTACCCATCGTTTTTCTCGCCGATAGCGTTGTGCAGATTCACGCAGTCTTTGCAGACGTGCCACGGCGATTTGTAATATCCTGCCACCTTGTCCTCGCCCCCCTCGTATGTGTCAGCATGGTGAGGAAAGCTTGTGTCATGATGGGCCGAGCCTATTATCTTTCCATTGTAAATCACCCAGAGGCGAATGTGATATCTTCCAAAAAGTCCATGCCAGCTAGTTGCTAGGTCATCTCCCTCTTCCCAGCCACCTCCCCCATACTGGGGCGGGTCGTAGATATACTGACTAGATGCTACAATCCAGTCGTTCCAGCCGGCATCCTTGAGTACTTTTTTGACATCGTCCTTGGTACCACCCTCCCAGACGAGGTTGACGGGGTCTGCTTTTTCATAGTAAGTGTGGCAGAACAGATATCCACAGTATTCAATTTATCCCAGGTCCACCTCGGGAGATATGGGGGATGCTCCCACCAGGGGTACGGGTCGTCGCTGGTGGTCAGGACGGTTGTCTTGTAATATGTTCTAACCACGGGCATTCCTAAGGCCAGCGTCTTTGCCTCCAGGGGATACAGCTTCAGCAACTCGCTGAGGGACATTCTTGCGACTTTGACCTTGGAAATCCTGTCAACTCCAAACTTGGCCTGTAGTTCATCACCCGTGTACTCAACCTGCTTTATGAGCTTCCCGTTCAGGTATTGGATTCTCTCGACGACGAGCACACGGACAGTGTGCTGCTTTGCCCATGCTTCCCACGGGTCCGAGGGACTGCTGGTGCCTACAGGTGTCCCCACTGTTGCCTCCGCGCTTCCTGCAGTCACTCCAACGACGAGCAGTCCTAACAGGAGTGCAAGCAATGCCTTCCACTTCACGACGTTTCACTCCCCTATAGTTGTTGACAATACATTATACACACCCTATCCTTATAAGTTTTACTATTAATTATAATTAAGTAACATTCCCTTTTCGGAGTTAGGTACCTCAGCCGTTTTGGCCATGGAAAAGCCAATAAGCCTAGTTGTAGAGACATAACCCAAAAACTGGCAGGCAACGAGAAGAGGCCGGGATCAGAGCTCAAGGGAATCCATCGCGACCTTAATCCATCTCAAATAGGAGTTCAGCGTTCCCCGTAAGGCCGAGTTATCCTTAGCCAGAAACCGGATTACGATTCTCCTCCCGTCGAGAAGGAAATCAATCCTGCTCCGCCTGTAGGGGACGGTCTTGTGCTCGTAGAGAACGCTCTCGTAGACAACCCTGGCCGTTTCCTCGTCGGGAAAGGCGAGCTCAATCACTCCCTCGATTGGCCAGACTTCCTCAGAATGGCTTCCTTGTAGTCCCATCTCCGCCCGTCCTCCATAATCCAGATTTTCACGAGGATTAACGGCCCAACGGGCCTGTCTTTTGTAACGTCGAAGCGGTAGAAGTTGACGGCCATTCCCCTCGGATAGTTCTCGATTACGCCGATTACGTCCGTGTTGTTCTTGTCCGCTATCGTCTGGAGGCTTTTGTTCCCGCGAGGGACGAACTTTCCGCCGGTGAGCTCGGCGAAGGCCTGGGCGAAGGCCGTATGGTCTATTCCAACGCGTTTGGCTGTGGTTACGACGAAGGGCATCTCCTCACGGATTGGCCTGATGTCCCTAAAACCGATTTCGCGCTGGAGCTTGATGCCGTGGAGGTAGAGGTAGCCAAGGTAGCCCCAGTCGTTGGGGTCAACCTTGATGAAGGTCATCTTGAGCGGGTTGCCCTTCCAGACGTTGATTATCAAGAGCCTCTCGTAGTTCCTGTCGTAGGCCTCCATGAGAAGGTCTTGGATGGTCTTCTTTCCCCTGGTCAGGTAGAGCGAGTTGGGGAAGACCTTTTCCAAGTCGTGGCCGAAGCTCCTCGTCCTCCTCGTCGGTCTGTGGGAAGTCGTTATCAGCATCATGGCAACCACTCGTTTGGGTTTGGTTGATAAAAGCCTTTCGAAAGAAAAGGCTCAGATGGCCTTAACCCTTCTTGCAACCCTCGGGCGGGGCTTGTAGAGTATCTTGCTTCCGCAGTAGGGGCAGCGGACCTCTCTGGTTGTGGCGAGGTCGAGCTCGACCTCCTTACCGCACTTGGCACAGCGGTAGATGGCAACGACCATAGGAATCACCTCAAAGGAAAAGAATCAGGCCTTGGAAGCGACGACGCGCTTCGCGACCTTTCCTGCCGGAGTGGTCGGCAGGTAGGCACCGCCGGCGAAGGTGGCACCGCACTTCTGGCACTGCCATATGCCGGTGCTTATCCTCCTGACGGCCTTCCTTCCGCAGACAGGGCAAACGTGCTTCTGCTTCATCTTGGCCTCAACGGCCGCGACCCTTCTTCTAATCTTGAGACCGTACCTCGGACCGAACCTTCCGGCTGAACCGACCTTAACAGTCCTTCCCATGAGCATCACCCCAAAGCTAAGCATTCTCGAAGACTGGAGAGTGTTTCCGGGGACGTTTTATAAACCTTTGCCCGGAAACCGTGCTCCTCAAGTTTCATCAAACTCAGATTTCCTCAAACCAGCCCGTTGATGGAGGGTTCCCTTATAAAATTTATCCGGGAATGCTTCACCACCAAAAGTTTGTAGCCTATAGCCAAAGACGTCATTACAAAGTGAACACTTTAAAAAAGCACTACCTCTTCCGCCAGCGCTGAAGCTTTTGGAAAAAGCTTCACCAAAAGTTAGTAGCTCCTACGGAAGGCTCAAACTAGTCAAGATTTTACTCACAAAACTGCGCATTCCCAAAGGAGAACCTGCTAAAACAGCCCCCTCACAAAAGGGTTTACTCTTCCCTGACGCCCAAAGGGCGTCGATTTAAACGCAAAAACCTACGAAAGGAGCAAGTTGAGAAAGTTCTCACAATTAAATTGACCATTCAACAAGAAAAATCACCCAAAAACTTAACCTTCCAAAAGGAGCTACAAATCTTGGTCAAACTCTGCGGGACTTTCGTCCCTTGCGTCGAGCAAAGCTCGACGTCGCGCAGGCGAACAAACTTTGCTAAGCAAAGTTTGACCAAAGAGTGCCCTTCTACTCAAGGAGCAAAAAGTCAGTCGTGCACTAATTAATGTGCGATTTTAAAGTGAGTTTAACTTCAAAGATGCCTTGAGTATTAGTTTCAACTTATTTTTGGCGTCCTTCGGACGCCGTTTGGGAAATGAAACACTCTTGAAAGAGCAAGTCAAAAAGAAACTCTCTCACAATTGCCAAATTTCAAAAAAAGCACCTACTTTTCCGCCAGCGCTTTCGTCAGAAAGGGCTGTAATGGTGGGCCCGCGGGGATTCGAACCCCGGACCTCCACCTTGTCAGGGTGGCGTCATAACCAGTCTAGACCACGGGCCCAACCCAAGGATGGTGGACCGGCCGGGATTTGAACCCGGGGCCTCCGCCTTGCCAAGGCGGCGCTCATACCAGGCTGAGCTACCGGCCCACTTCCAGTGACGCCGTTATCTCCTTTCTGGGCGGGTTTATAAATTTTGCGGTCGAATGTTCTTTTCAGATATACATCGAAAAGCTAATATGCATCTCTGCCAACATTGAACCGGTGATTGGAATGAATCCGATTGAAGAAGCCGAGAAGATTAAGGACCAGATAATAGCCTGGCGCAGGGACTTCCACATGTGGCCGGAACTCAAGTACGAGGAGGAGAGGACCTCGAAGATTGTGGAGGAGCACCTCCGCGAGTGGGGTTATAAGATAAAGCGCGTTGGAACGGGAATTATAGGCGACATCGGTGAGGGTGAGAAGACCATAGCGTTACGTGCCGACATGGACGCACTGCCGATTCAGGAAGAGAACGATGTCCCCTACAAGTCCCGCGTTCCCGGAAAGATGCACGCCTGCGGTCATGACGCCCATACGGCCATGCTACTTGGAGCAGGAAAGATAATCGCCGAGCACATCGAGGAGTTCAACGGCAGGGTCAGGCTCGTGTTCCAGCCCGCCGAGGAGGGCGGAAACGGGGCCGTGAAGATGATTGAAGGGGGCGCCCTTGACGGTGTTGATGCAATCTTTGGCTTCCACGTGTGGATGGAACTGCCGAGTGGAGTCATCGGAATTCGAGACGGCCCGTTCCTGGCGGGGGCAGGGTTCTTCACGATAAAGTTCAGAGGCCTTGGAGGACACGGGGCTTACCCCCACTTCGCAAGGGACCCCATTCCCGCGGGAGCTGAAGCAGTGATGGCACTTCAGACCATCGTCAGCAGGAACGTGTCGCCCTTCGAGACGGCAGTTGTCAGCGTTACCGCTTTCAACGCGGGAACGGCGCACAACGTAATTCCTGAGGAGGCCGAACTTAAAGGAACCTTCAGGTTCTACAACGAGGAAGTCGGAAAGCTCATCGAGAGGAGGATTGAAGAGATAATTTCGGGCATAGCGAGGGCCCACAACCTTGAGAGCAAGAGCGAGATTGTTGAACTCGTTCCGCCGACCATCAACCACAAGGAAATGGCTGACTTCGCAAGGACGGTGGCGGAAAAGTACGGCCTCAGGTATGGAGAGGTTCCGCCCTCAATGGGGGCTGAGGACTTTGCGTACTACCTCCAGCGTGTCCCCGGAGCCTTCCTCGCCCTCGGAATCAGAAACGAGGAAAAGGGAATAATCTACCCGGCACACCACCCGAGGTTCGACGTTGATGAGGACGTCCTTCACCTCGGTACCGCGATGGAAGTGGCGCTCGCCAGGGAGTTCCTCAGGTGAGCTCCTTCGCGAGTATTTTGATTTTTCGTATTTTTTCGGCACCAAAGCTTTCAACTTCTCCTGGAAGGGCCGTCAGAGCCCGTTTGAATCCGAGAGCCCGTGCCCTCCCGAGGAGGGGCTTGAGGTCCTCGACCCTGCCCCAGAGAAGAACCGCAACCCCATCCCTGCCGGGCAGGTTCCTGAGCACGTAATAGGACTCCCCAACCCTTCCGGATTCGACAGTGTAGTGTATCCCCGCGATGCTGTCCTTAAACGCAGAGAAATACATGCTGTACGAGCTCTGAAAACGACCCGCGACGAGCTCAAGCTCTTTAACGTCATCCCAGCTAAAGACAGAGGGTTCTGTCTTTCCCTCCCCCTTCAATGGAACCCACACGGTAGTCCCCTCAAAGGGCTTCATATCAAACCCAAGGCGACGGTAGAAGTCCTCTGCTTCCTCTTCCGGCTGAACCGTCAGCATCTCAACTCCTCGTTCCCTCGCAACGTCCTCAACGAACTCCATCAGCGCCCTGCCTACGCCTTTTCTCCTGTAATCGGGGTGAACCTCTATGAGGTCAACGTGCCCTATCCTCCTGATTTCCCCGTTGATTGGCTCCTCTGAGAATAGCACTTCCACCTCGCCGACAACCTTTCCGTTGAGCTCCGCCACTGCAACAAGCTGGTCATCGAGCAGGAGGTTGTTGAGGTGAATCGCGAGGGTCTCAACGGCCATCCAGGGGCCTCCAGCAGAGTAGCGCTCGTAGAGGGTACCGCTTACATTTTCTCCAGCGGTGTGGAGCTCAACGATTCCTCCAATGTCGTCAAGTGTCGCCCAGCGGATTCTCATCGTCCTCACCCAGGTAGCCGAACTTCTTGAGGATGTGCATTATCGCCTCCGCCCCGCCGTCCCCGTAGGGCTTCCTGGTAACGTAGTCAGCTTTCTGCTTGAGGCTCTCGGGGGCCTGGGCGATGGCAACGCGGTAGCCGACGACCCGGAAGGCATCGAGGTCGTTCTCACCGTCGCCGACGTGGGCGACTTCGTCGGGCTTTATCCCGAGAAACTCGCAGGCCTTCTCTATTCCCGTCCCCTTGTTAATCCAGGGCTTCTTCACGTGGATTGCGAAGCCCGAATCAACAGCCACCAGGTTAAGCCCCAACTCCTCTATGATTTCCCTAACGGCCTCAACGGGAACCGTTCTCCTCAGGACGAGACCTGCCTTCCGCTCCATTGTCGAATAGCTCAGCTCGGCCTCGGGATGGCGTTTCTTCAGCTCGCTCCACAGAATCCACTCCTCGTCCATATCCGTTAGAAAAACGCGCTTCCTCATTGTTCCCTCGCCCTTCAGCGAGAGCGCCCCGCCGTCTTCAGCTATAACCGGCCCGCTCGTTCCTATGAAAACGGCCGCGGCTTCGGCGAATGGAACGGAGTTCCCTGTGACCAGCATTACCGGAACGCCGAGCCTCTCGGCGAGCCTTATGGCCTTCAGGGCGTCGATGCTCAGCGTTCTGTCGCGGTACGTTATCGTGCCGTCTATGTCGAGGGATATCGCCTTAATCCTCATTCTCTCACCCGAAGACGGGAAAGGTTGCGGGATTATAAGGCTTTGCTTTCAATGGTCCTTCATGATTTCCCTCAAAACGCTCGTCGCGTAAACCCCCTTAGGAAGGAAGAAGCGGAAGCACATTCCGGTTCCGGGAACGTAGCCGTAGGTCATGCCTATTGGGCGAATGAGGAGTTCCCGCCTTCCACCAGGTTCTGCCATCGGCTTCGGGAGCCTTTTGAAGGCGTCGAGGGCTATTCCCTCCTCTTCGAGAATTTCCCCCTCAAGTTCGCCGGGAAGTCCCTTGGCTTTCCTCATCGCGAAGCCGAAGAGCGGGCCCGAAACCATGGCCTCGCCCCTCTTCACCTTCTCACGGACGAAGTTGATGTTCGTCTCGGTAACGCGGTATGTCCTGTCGCGGTACGGTATTCCTCCCTTCATCTGGACGACGATATCGCCGACCAGTGGTTCGTTGAGAGGTAGCTCTTCAATGCGCCTTGACAGGTAAAGGTTGAAGAGGTAGCTCTGGTAGGAGTGAATGAAGATGCGCATTATCGGGAGCGGGAGCGACAGGAAAGCCTTTTTCCAGCTTCCGGTCTTCTTGTAGGTGTAGAGTAGAGTTCTCTCGTAACGGAGGAAGCGCGGGAACTCCTCCAGGGCCCTGTCAACGTCTCCCGTCTCCCAGAAGTTCTTTCTGGCTTCATCACCCTCCATGCTCCCGTCGGCGTAGCCGAGGAAAAGCCTCGCCGATTCCTCAAACTCCCCCTGGAGGAGAAGCTTTCCAATCAGGTGGTTCACAACCCTTCTCTCGCCGAAGCGCTGGTAGCCGAAGTAGTTGGGGAAGCCACCTTTCCCGCGGAGCTCCCGGATTATCTCCTTAGTCATTTCAAAGGCGTCCTCTCCGACGTCCCTGACGATTATCCTGAACCTGTTGCCGAGCAGGTGGCCGAGCTTTATGAACCGGCCGTAGGAGACGAACCTCAGCTCAACGTCCCGGATTTGAACTGACTCAACTTTCTCCTTAGCCTTCGCTGGCACGCTTATGTACTGGTAGGTCACCGCGTGCCTGTCCTTCGTCCCGGCGAAGCCTATCTCGCGGTGGCTTATCCCGGCGCGCTTGGCTATCTCCTTTATCACGGCCATAGTGTCCCAGTTGCGCTTTTTAAGGAGAAAAACCGCGTACCGTCTTCCCTCAAAAATCTGGGGTAGAGGTTCCTCGATGACAACAAAATCCTCGGGAAGGGCCTTGATTCTGCCCCCTATCCTGGGCTTCTCGCTCAGGTGCCGGAACTGGGAGAAGAACTCGCGATAGTCCATGACTCACACCAGCTTGAGATGGCCAGTAACCTTGTCCACCAGCTCCTCTGGCCCGGGCCCGATGGCTAAGACGGTTATTGTCCCCGGGGGAATCTCTGTTAATCCCGCGTCCCTTATCAGTGCCGTAGGGAGACCGAGCTTCTCAGCCTGGGCTTTCAGCTGGAACAGCTCCTCGAGGTTCTCCGCCTTGACGACGACCTTCTTCTGCCCCTCGTCGAACCACGCTTTAAACCATTCAGGCCTCTCCTTCTGGGCTTTGAGTGCCGCCGTAACTGCCCCGTGGGCAACCTGAACCGCGAACTTGCCCTTGCTGAGCTTCAAATCTTTCCTTGAAACGATAACCTGCTTGTACTTGAACGCGCTCATGGAAGAAAAGAAGTAGGGAGGGTTTAAAAATCAAGCGCCCTCCTCTTTTTCCTCGGTCTCTTCCTTCTTTGGAAGTCCTCCAGGGCGTCTGCTCTTCTTCTTTTCGAGCCTCTCCCGGAGCTTATCGGCTTCGGTTCTGTAGTTGTAGGCCAAACCTGCCACCACGAGAGTCGCGAGGAGGAAGATAACCGCCAGCGGCTTCCAGGGGTTTGAGGGTTTGTAGTACACGGTCACGGTGTCGTACGCGACCTTTGCAAGGCCTGTTGAGTTGGTCCCATTGAGAACCTTGTTGAGGTACTGGGATAGGCTCTCGTTGGTCGTATACGGTGCAAGTTCAACGAGCAACTCCTCGGTGAGCTTCTGGGGGTCCTTGGACTTCGTCAGGAGCTGGCCTATGTAAGAGGGCACCTCAGATTCACTGGGCCAGACCTTGACTTCCTTAGTGACAACGGCGGGAGGAACACTGTTTATCGTTACTAGGTTTCCAAGGTTGAGCTCGTGCTTGTTGCCAACGGGGTCGTAGTAGACCAGAACGGCACCAATGTTATATAGTGCTTGGCCCCCAACTTTAACCTTGGTCTGTACTGTCTTGGAGGAACCCGCTTTCAGGTCTCCAACCTTGATGAGGGAATTGCCCTGGAGACCTTTTGGAAGCACGAGGTAGAGGGTTGCGTTCTTTATGAACTCGTACGTTGGGTTGCCCTTTTGAGCGGATACTGTGAACTTGAGCGTAACCTCCTGATTGGCCTTCGCGTGAACGTACTTGCCCGTTGTACTACCGTTGTATGCCACCGCGGACACGGAAAGTTTCGGTACCCCGTAGACCACTATGTTCGTAAGGGGAGCGGAGTAAACCGTCTTCATCTGGCCGGTTTCGAGACTCTGGTCATCGTAGTACTTGACGAGAACCTTTCCTATGTCGAACTTACCGACCTTGGTCGGCTTGAGGACGTATATGAGGGCGGGCATCTTGGTGAAGGCGGGAAGGCTCTTAAATGTCCAGCTCTTGGTAGTGCTTACTAACTGGAACCCGTTGGGTATCGGAGCGGCAACGGTGACGTCGTATGCGTCTCCTTTGCCTTTGTTTTCAACTGAGACTACGATTATCATGTCGTCCCCAAGCATCACAGTTTTTGGAACTGTGCTTATCGTCGCAACGATGTCGGCAGAGCGAAGTATTGGAGTCACTTGGGCGTTCTCTGGGCCGTAAATCACGAGGCTCGCACGGTTGTAAATGGGCTCGGTTCTCTGAATTAAAATCTTGAAGGGTGTTCCCTTGAGGTCCTGAATCGCGCCGACGTTCACGAAGAATACACCAACAACGCTATCACCTTTGTAGACCTTGAGGCTGACCTTTGTGGAGACCACGGATATCAAATCAATGTAATACTTTGTGCTGTTCACGGTTATTGGTAATTTCTCGTTTGTGTAAAGAACACCGTTGTAAATCAACGTTGTCGACACCGTTTGGGTGCCTGATGAAGAGCTTGAACTGGAAGACGACGAACCGCTACCCGAGTACGTCGTTATCTTCGTAGCCGTCACGCGGGGCATGTAAACGTCAAAGGTAACGGACTTCGTTGAAACACTCTGGACGGTTATGTAAACGAAGTTGCTGTACTTGAAGTCCGAGTTGGGGAAAGAGTAAGTTATACCCCCCGACTGGTTGGCCTTGAGAGTAATGCTCTGGGCGGGGTTGTTGGGAAGGTAAACGGTGAAGGTTGCACTAGTGTTCGTCAGTGATGACACCCTAAGGGTTCCAACGGGAAGGTTGTACGTAGCGCCTGCGCTGAGGGTTATTGTGTTTGGATTGACCTTCTTGAGGGGGGAGAGAATGTCTAAGTAGGCAACCGGCTTGTCGTTCTGAGTCCATATGGCAACCCTGAATGCAAGCACTGGGTTTGACTGAGAGGGATAATAAGCGGTGGTCCCCTCCTGGACAAAAACCTGAGTGGTTCCCTCGGGACCGCTGACTACAAGAACGGCGGTAGTAAAGTACCTGTCGGTGTCCTTGAATTCTATTGTGTACGGACCAACGGTAACCTTTGAGCCCAGGGAGAGCTCAACACTTGGATAAATCTTACCGTACAGGGTATCATCCGCGGACACCACTCCCACGCTTGACAACAGGAGTGAAAACATTAGAATGCCTATAATACTAAACGCCATGACTTTTTTCATCTTCAAACCTCCTTAGATTATAGGCAACACTCGTCTATTTAAAATAGACAAAAGGTATAAAGGCCTTACGGTGTGAGCCTCTTCCTGTCCCTCGGGAACAGGATAACCTCCCTGATGTTCGGAAGGTCAAGCATCTGCTTTATCAGCCTCTCGGCGCCGAGGCCGAAGCCACCGTGCGGCGGCATCCCGTAGCGGAAGGCCTTGAGGTAGAATTCGAAGCTCTCCGGGTTGAGCCCCTTCTCCTTAATCTGCTCGACGAGAACATCAACGCGGTGCTCCCTCTGGCCACCGGAGGTTATCTCAACGCCCCGGTACTCCAAATCAAAGGCTCTGCAGATTTCCGGCTTGTCATCGTACTTCATTATGTAGAAGGGCTTCGCCTCGCTCGGGTACTTGTAGAGGAAGTAGAGCGGAGCGTTCTCGTTCTCCATCATGTACTTCCCGAGTAGCCTCTCACTCTCGGTATCTATGTCTTCGCCCCATGGAATCTCCTTCCCGAGGTCCGCCAAAATCTCAAGGGCCTTATCGTAGCTCAGCCTCGGGAAAGGCAGTTTCGGCTCCTCCAGCTCGAAGTTGAGGGTTTCGAGTTCCTTTGCGTTGTGCTCGCGGACGTAGTTGATTGTATGAGCCACGAGCCTCTCAAGGAGCTCCATTACCTCCTCCTCGTTCTCGATGAAGGCCATCTCCGCGTCAATGCTCCACGCCTCGTTTAAATGGCGCGTCGTGTTGTGCTCTTCAGCCCTAAAAATCGGCGCTATCTCGTAAACCCTGTCCAGACCGCTCGCCATCATAATCTGCTTGTAAAGCTGAGGGCTCTGAGCTAAAAAGGCGTCCTTCTCGAAGTACTTCATCGGGAAGAGCTCGGTTCCGCCCTCGGTTGCCGTCGCTATAATCTTGGGCGTGTGAATCTCGATGAAGCCGTTCTCGTGGAAGAAGTCACGAACGGCCTTGAAGACGCTCGAGCGTATCTTGAATATCGCCATTACCTCCGGCCTTCTGACGTCCATAAAGCGGTTGTCCAGGCGGGTGTCGAGCTCGGCCTTGACCTTCCCGGTCGGGTCGAGGGGTAGAGGTGTCTCCGCCCTGCTGAGGACTTCAAGCTTCTCCGGGAGAATCTCAAAGCCGAGCTTCGCCTTGGGCGTGAAGTTAACGATTCCCTCGACCGCGACGACGTCTTCACTGTTGAGCTTCGGAATGAGCTTGAATATCTCGGGGTCAACCTTCTTCTTCGGGGCGGTAATCTGGACTATTCCCTCCCTGTCCCTGAGCCAGAGGAACTTGATTCCGCCCAAATCCTTGACTTCCCACACCCAGCCGGCCACTTTAACGCGCTGGCCGTTGAGTTCTTCGGTTATCTCGCTCGAGTAGTGAGTCCTGTACATGGCCATCCCCAGAAGGAGTAGGGGCGAGCTTTTAAAGGTATTCGATTGCACCAAAACCTTAATCTACTCCCAAACGAAGTTTGGAATGGTGGGAGTATGAGCGAGACCGTGAGCACTTCCAGCGAGGTTACAAAGCTCATGGCCGAGAGCATAGCGAAGAAAATAGGTGAGAAACCCGAGGACGTTCTGTGGTTCTTCGAGCTTAAGAGCCTCATCGAAGCTTCTCGCTCGGGGAAGCTTGACAAACTCGCATCCAAATCGGATAAATCCGTTGGTATAGACCAGCCACTGGAGAAGCTCCTCGATGCAGGAAAGAAAAACTTCAGGAAATACAAGAGGATAGAGGAAAAACTCAGGAAAGCCGGTTTGGTGTGAGCCAATGCCAAAACTCCGAACCGTCATTGACACGTCGATTTTAGTGAGCGCGCTTAAATCCAAAGACGAAGCCAGAAGCCCAGCGTGGAAGATTCTGGAAATGTTGAAAGCCAGGGAGATTGAAAACTACGTTACTCCTGAAATCCTCGATGAGATGGAGATTACTCTGTTCTCGATAGCGATAGAGTTCGCAACTCCCGAAACGTATTGGAACCTCGTGGACAAAGCCCATAGGATACTGGGTATAATCCGCTCTAATTCGAGGTTTCTCGAACCTAAACATACTCTGAACGACAAGAAGACAGTTATAAGGCTCCAAGACCCCGACGATGTGAAATTCATTGAGGCGGTTTTCGCGTCCAAAGCAAAGTATCTCATCACAGAGAACACGAAGCACTTCGGGAACTTTGTCTTAAAGGACGACTCCAAAACAGGCCGAGCGAGGATTGTGAATCACTATTTTTACGTGCTCACTGCTAGGGAATTCATAAGGGAAGTCAAGAAAAGATAGACCTCAGACAAACGAAATCTTGACTTCCTTCCCGACTATCTGGCTCAGGACGC
The DNA here is from genome assembly GCF_054657655.1 of Thermococcus prieurii. NCBI lineage: Archaea > Methanobacteriati > Methanobacteriota > Thermococci > Thermococcales > Thermococcaceae > Thermococcus > Thermococcus prieurii. The sequence goes on from NZ_BAAHYH010000002.1 coordinate 617,315, forward strand.
TCTCGAGTATCTCGGGCTTCTCCGGGAGCTTCTTCCTGTCCCTGCCGAAGACGAGGACCTTGTAGTAGGTCTCTCCGCCGGGCCTGTAAACGACGTTGACGCCGAAGACACCGGCAGGGTAGAGCAGGTCGGAGGCGAGCTTCTTGAGCTCATCGGTTGATTCCGCCTTCATGCCCTCGATGACCCTAACGCGCTTTCCGAGCTCCCTTATGAGGGTCTTTATGTTCTTTCCACCCTTGCCGATGGTTATCGGGACGTCTCCTTCTCCGACAACGATAACGATTAGGTCTCCAGCCTCGACGGCCTTCTTGAACTCGACCTCAACGTCGCCGAGAAGCTTGTAGAGTAAGCGTGCAACCTTAACGTCCAGCTCGGAGATTATACCCTCCTGGAGCTTTTTCTCGTCAGCGGGGCAGAGAATGTCGTCGGTCTTGAGACAAACCTCACAGATTGGCGCCTTCACGTTCTCACCTCCTTAGAATGACCTTGATGGGCTAACCCTTAATTCAGGAAGCCCTTTAAAAAGGTTATTATGTGGCTCGAAAGGGGAAGAACTCAAAGCTCGCCCTCGATTTCCCGCCGAATTCTCTCGATGAACTCAACGGTAAAGCGGTGCCTGTTCTCGGCGATGCGCTTCGCGGTTTCGGTGTACATTAAATCCTTGAGCTTGAGTATTTTCTCCTCAAAGTGCCTGAGGGAGGCCTCAATATCCCTCCCGTGCTCGCCGGAGTACATGAAAACGCGCGCGATTCCTATGGCCCCTATTGCGTCGAGCTTGTCGGCGTCGCTGAGTATCTTCGCCTCGAGGGTCTTTGGCTCCGGACCTCTCGAAAAGCGGTGGGACTCTATAGCGTGGGCAACCGCCTTGGCCTTCTCCTCAGGGTAACCAAGGCTTAGAAGGAAGCGCTTCGCTATCTTAGCGCCCTCCAGAGCATGGTCTTCAACTTTGCCGGCGTCCTCAAGGGGTCTCGCTATGTCGTGGAGGAGCGATGCCAGGGCCAGAACCTCGAGGTCCGCCCCTTCTTCTCTGCCTATGTGCATGCAGAGGTTGAAAACCCTCTCCACGTGGCTGAAGCCGTGCGTCCCTTCTCTCTCGAAGAAGCCCCTCGCGAACTCGCGCGTTCTCTCTATTAGCTCCCGCGTCTTGGCGTCGGGTATGAACTCCTCAAGCTTCATAGCGCATCGGTTGGAGAAAAAGGAAGGGGTTTAAAAGCCTTTGGCGTTGTCAACGCGCCTCTTCTCCTTCAGCAGGTGAACGCTCTCAGTGAAGACGCCACCGTCATGGACTTCCTCCTCCCTCGTGAACTCCCAGTGACCGCCGGTTTCAAACCTGCCGTCCTTGATGACCTTTCCAATCTCCCAGAGAAGGTTCTTCAGTGCCTCGTTTCCCTTTAAGGTTGGACCGCGAATCGTCTGCGCGGCCCTCACGACACCATTATCAAGGTAAAGGCGCCAGGAGGTTCCCCCGTTGTGAACCCTGAGTTCTCCCCTGTGAGTGGTGAGCACGAGGAGGAGTGAATCGAGGTCCCATCCGGGAATCTCCTCACTTATAACCCCGTTCTCCACCCTGATTGAGGGGTTCTCGCGGAGGATTTCGGTGACGTCTGCTTCATAAAGCTCAACGGCCCTGACCTTTTTGGACCTGGAAACGCGGGACATCTCCTCAAGGGCGGACTCACCTTCCAGGCGAGTGCCGTTTAATACGTCCTCAATGAGTGCCCCCACGATTTGTCCCGCCGAAACGAGAACGTAGCCCGTTTTTAGCGTCTCGCCGTCGCGCCATGAGGCCTTAAGGTAACCCTGCTGAACCTTCTCAAGAAGCTCCTTAGTGCTGTTAAAATCAACAACAACCCCAAGAAACTTTCCGGGCAACATCTCAACCACCCTACAAAATTAAGTAAAAGAAAGGCTCACAGCATCGAGGCGACCTTCTGAGCGTTCCTCTTGAGGTAAATCCTGACGAGACCGAGGTTGACCTTCGGGTCCGTGAGAACCGTCAGGACAGCGTTTTCACCCGCCTCGACGGTGATAATTTTACCCTTCGGCGATTCAAGCGTGACCATGTCAACGGCTTCCTCGTGGAAGACCTCATTGGACACGTTGAGTGCAGTACCGTAGATGGTCGCGACCATCGCGGCGACACTCTCAACGTCTATCGTCCTGTCGCTCGCCTGACCCTCGATGAGGAGACCGTCCTTGCTCACTATGGCAACTCCCTTGACGCCATCAACCCTGAGAAGGTCGGCAATAACGTTCTCAAACATTCACATCACCCCAGAATCAGCATATCAACTTCAACGTGCTTGTCCGAAACGCGGATTTCCTTAATCAGGACGTTCTTTCCGCTGAACCTCTTGATGGCGACGGCTATGGCGTTGGCCATCGGGTAGAGCATGGGCTTCATGCCCTTCTTCTCAAGCAACTGAAGCGCATAGAGGTCCATGGGATTGTCAAGCTTCAGGGTGACGTTGTTTCCGTTCACGATGATTTCACCCTTCTCGGCAAACCCGAGGGTGTTTATCATAACCTCCGTGAAGCGGTTGAGGAGCTCCTGGGGGTCATCGCTTCCCTCAAAGTTCAGTCCGTACTCCTCCATCATTGTATTCAGAAGCTCCTCACCAACAGAGTTCCCAAGGCCCTTGGCTCCGGCCCCGAGAACTTTGTATATTCCATAGAGAATCAGGTTGTTCATTTTAGTCGCCATTTCCTCAGACCTCTCATTAACCCTTTCCACGACCTTCGCCTCCGTCATGGGTGACACCCCTCAAAGGGGCAGGTCAGCAACACGATGTCACGACGCGATATAATATTTGCCGCCTATTATTTGGAAAAGATTTCGCATTAGTTATATAAACCTGCCAAATTAGTAGCACACAACGACCTATGAAGCTCAAACCAGAGGACGTTGAAAAGATACTGAAGCTCCGAGAGGATGGAATGAAGCTCGATGAAATCGCGGCGGTGCTGGGCGTGTCGCGAAGGCGCGTACTCCAGGTTCTTAAAACGAAACAGATTAAAACTCCAGGCAGGAAAAAGAAAGAACTTCCATCAGAAATAGTAAACCTCATAGTCGATTTAAAGGAGCAGGGGTATACCATAGAGGAAATCCACAACCACCTCTTGAAGACGGGGGTTGAACTATCTCGGTACAAGGTTTGGAGCGTCATCAGGGAGCACAGAACAAAGCAAATCTCGGAGGAAATCCTTCAAACGCTTCTTGAGTGGGACGCGGTCATTGGGATTTTAGTTCTCCACATCACGCTGAAGGAACAGCGCAACAGGCTCCTCCTCATGGTTGATGTCAAAAACTGCAAAATACTTCTGTGGAAGCTTGCAGAGTCACTCAGGCTTAAACCCATCATAGACACAATCGATGGAGTTTTAGAATGCCTGAAGGGAAAGCGAGTCCTCGTTCTTCTCTCAAGAACGCCTCCGCTCGTTCCAACCAGGGGTAAAGACAACAAATTGACGAGGCACCTAAAGAACCTTGGAGTCGAATATCAGTGGATAACCTCAGAGGAGCTAATTCGAATTCAAAAACGGCTGTCGAAGAGGATTTCAAAAGAAATCTCTCATGAGAATCCGTATGAATGGTTCAAAACGCGGGGAGTTGAACTAGTCGAGACCTCGTGTTCATCATATATGAAACGCATTGGGATGGAGGTTGGTAAAGATGGGTTTGATTGATAGGCTTAGGAAACTTCTGAGACCGGAGAGCCAAGAGTTTTTGGACTTTAAAGATATGCTACTCAGAAAGTTTGAAATAAGCGGCTTCCTCCTCGCAACCACAGAGGGCCTGCCCATAGGCGGGACGCTTGAATCCCCCGAGGAGCTCTCCGCAAAGCTGCCCGAGCTCAAGAAGGGGCTGTCGGATGTAGAGCCCTCTAACGACTACCTTGTGATAACCCCAAGTGCGGTTTACTGCATCCTGCAGGTCACGAGCGACGTGATGATGCTGACAAAGGGCAGGAGGATCCTCCCCTGGGAGGAAATTGAAGAACTGAAACGGGCTACAAGGGAGGAGCTCAAACTTTAGAGATTGAACTCAACAATCCCTCTCAGGAACTCAACGAAAGCAACGTGAACCTCGATTGGAATCCCGTCGACGCTCACTTCCCTTTTCTTGCTGACGCCGTCAATGAGACCACTCTCAACCAGGAGCCGGACGACGAAGGCCTCCTCCCAGCCGGAGAGAAGGTTCTTTCCAAGCTCCAGCGAGGCCTGGGCAATCAACCCGTAGGCCCCCCAGTTCGAGACGGAGGAGAGGATAATCTCGTCGGTCTCGACTGTGGAAGCTATCTTCTCCCCGTGCGGAACGTAGCGAACCACCAAATCCCGAACCTTTCCCATACCAATCTCGTTGCCCCCGTCGCCGATTCCAATCGTCGGGATTCCATGTTCTCTAGCTTTCTCCGCGACCCAGTCAAAGGTCTCTCCAACGACTGGAAGGCCGGACATGGAGTAGTGGTTGCCGTCCTGAGCCCTTCCGGGCGTTTCGACGAAGATTATGAGGTCGTAGCTTGAGACGTCCGGTTCCCCGGCAAAGCGCAGGGAAAGGGCCTTCTGGAATGGAATCATCGCGTTGATGACCTCTTCCTGAGCGAGAATCTCAGCGTCCCCACCGAGCTCCCTGACGGCACGGTACAGTGCCAGCGCCCCCGGTGGGCCGTCGGTTTCCGGAATGTTCATCGGGGGGATTGGAAAGCCGGTAACGATTAGCACTTTTCCATAATTATCTAAAAATAGCTTTGCAGAATTATGTAAAAAATTAAAGTCCCTCCTCCTGTAGTCGAGGTATAACCTTCCGACGCCCCTGCCACCGACGTCGGTGTTTATCAGGTGGGCAATCATTCTTCCACCTCGTAGACAACAATCCTAACCTTCCTGCCCTTGACAGCCTCCTTGAGCTTCCACCAGAGCTCCGTTGGTTCCTCGCTCCTGTGGACGAGCTTATCCCCGGGCCTTATCTCCACTTCCTTCTCCGAGTAGCGGACGAAAACGCCCTCCGCCTCGAACACCTTCATACCCATCACCCCAGTACCTTCCTAAGCTCGTGGAGGGTTCTAATCTCGTAATCGGCCATGTGGTAGCCGTCCGAGCCGTCGCGGTTAATCCAGACGGCGGTCATACCAACGTGCTTGGCTCCGTAAACATCCTGGCTGAGGGAGTCGCCAACGTAGAGAGCCTCGCCGGGCTCAACGCCGAGCCGTTCAAGGGCATGGAGAAAAATCTTCGGCTCGGGCTTTATCGCCTTCACGTCCTCCCGCGTCACGATTACATCAAAGTATTTATCGAGCCCGGTAAGTTCGAGCTTGAGCCTCTGGTACTCAGGTCCGCTCGTGACGACACCGAGCCGGTAGCCATTGCCCTTCAGCCACTCAAGGGTGGGCACAACGTCCGGATAAACGTGGAGCTTGTGGGGATACTTTCTCAGAAGGTCCTCGTAGTTGAGGTCAACGTTGAAGAGCCTGAAGAAGAAGTTCCAGTCGTGCCAGTCGTAGGTGTCCCTCCTCGCCATAATCTCGTTGAGGAACCGCTCCCTCGCTTCCTCCTTCGTGACCCCGAGCCTCTTCGCGAGCTCATCGTAGACCCAGGGAAGGAAAAGCTGAATAAGTGGCATTTCCGTGAGCAGGGTTCCGTCAACGTCAAAGAGAACCGCCTTCATTCTCCCACCCCTTCACGAGCAACGCGAGTATCTCGACGCCCCTAACGTTTTCGTCGGTCACGACACCCCAGATTATGTCCTTCTCGGCGAGGATTTCCTGGAAACGCGAGAGTATCTCGTGGGCTCCCTTCAGCGGGAAGTCGTTTCCGACGAGGATTCCGATAAGGCCCCTCTCCCATATTCCCCAGTGCCAGTTGAAGTCAACCCTATCCAGGAGGCGCATTATGCCGACGTTGCCCCCGCGAATCATGTTGAACAGGTCGGCGTAGTCTATGTTGACCAGCATCTGGTTTTCGAGGTAGTAGTAGAGCCTCGAGAAGAACTCGGCTATCGAGACGGAGGCCCTCTCAAAGGCAACGCCGAGAGGGATATCCTCGCTCAGGAAGTCCCAGAGGGAGTCGTAGAAGACGGTCTCGAAGTTATCGGCCCAAACCGGCTTCTCGTGGATGAGCTCCCTCCTCGGCGTGAGGACGTAGGCAAGCTTTATCGCGTCAGAAGGGCTGTGTTCGAGGATTAGGTCAACCAGTTCAAGGTTTATCTCCTTGTCCTCAAAGAGAAGCCACAGGAAGGTGTCCTCGGGCAGGTGCGAGAAGAAGTCCCTGATTCTCTCCGCGTAGCGTCCCGGACGCAGAAGGTAGTGGCCGGGGTTGATTGTCACCCTAACCACGCCGTCGGCGCTTATCCTGTCGACTATCCTGGCTCCAGCGTTGCCGATTCCAACAAAAAGGTGAGTGAAAGAGCGCATCGCAACCCTCACTCAAGGGTCGCGTGCTTCTTCTTCATATCCTTTTCGGTCTTCTGGAAGGTCGCCATGAGAAGGGCTATGACGCCGTCGAGGAAGACCATCGTCGAGTCCTCGAAGAGGGTTCCCATCGGGGCAACCCACTTGTACTTGGTGAGCATCTGGCGCGCTATGTAGTCGGTCGGGATGTCCGTCTTCGCCCTTCCCGGAATCTCAACGACGACGTCAGCGAGCTTTCCGAGGGTCGAGTTGGCGTAGGAGGTTATTGCCACGACCTTTCCGCCCTCCTTCTTGGCTATCTTCGCGGCATCGACTATGCTCGTAGTCTCGCCAGAACCGCTGATGGCTATGAGCAGGTCCCCAGGCTCGAAGGCCGGCGTTATGGTCTCGCCAACGACGTAGACGTTGAAGTCGAGGTGCATTAGTCTCATAGCGAAGGCCTTTCCGACGAGCCCGCTCCTTCCTGCCCCGTAGATGAATATCTTGTTGGCCCCAATCATTGCATCGACGAAGCCGCGAACCTGCTCGAGCTTGAGCTTGTCGGCAACGTTGCTCACATGCTCGACGATGTCCTTCATGGCCTTTCTGATGGTCTGCATGTACTCGCCCCAGAAGAGGTCGATTATCTGCCTCGTGACCTTCTCCGGGTCCTTGGCCTTGGTTATGGCGCTTCCGACGATGATTATCGTCGCGCCGAGCTCTATGACCTTTGGAATCGTCTCAAGATTTAAACCGCCGGCGACCGCGACGGGGACCTTAACGGCCTTGACGACCTCCTCAAGGTCCTGGAGAGGAGTTTTGCCCTGGGCCTGCTCGTCTATTCCGGTGTGGACGAGTATGTAGTGAACGCCCATCTTTTCGAGCTCTTTGGCGCGCTTGACCTTATCCTTGACGCCGATTAGGTCAACCATAACCCTGATTCCATACCTTCTCGCGACGTCAACGGCGTCCTTTATGGTCTTGTTGTCGGCGACACCGAGAATAGAAACGACGTCCGCTCCGTGCCTCGCGGCCATCTCGACTTCCAAGGCACCGGTGTCCATCGTCTTGAGGTCAGCGACAATCTTCCTGTCCGGGAAGCGCCTCTTGAGAAGCTCAACGGCACGCATGCCTTCCTTCTTGATGAGTGGCGTTCCAACTTCAAGCCAGTGAGCGCCACCGCGAGCGGCCTTCTCCGCTATCGAGATGGCCTGCTCGATGTCGGTCAAATCAAGGGCGACCTGGAGTATCATGGCGAGACCTCCGAAAGGTTTTCGATTTATGGTTTCGGGGCGACTTTTTAAAGTTTGGCTTTGAAAATTTACAAGAAAATGCCAAAAATTTTCGTCAAGGTTTAAAAAAGAAGCCCCTAATCCTTTTCGGTGGGTTGAATGGTCACATTCATTCCCTTCGGCGAGAAGCCCAACAGGGAAGGCGTACTCTACGCGCTCCAGCTTTTGAAGAGGAACAAGCTGATTGACGACTACGTCATCGTCGAGGCCAGCCGGGTTGAGCTCCTTCCGGACAGGGTTCCCCAGGACAGGGCTTACATAATCGGTGAGCACCTCGCCACATACGGTATAATCGAGAAGCTCCGGCCTAAATCTCTAATCAGCGTCGATGCCCACACCGATTTAATGCACGACTACCTCGACCACGGCTCGTGGCTGGCCTACGCCCTTGAGCGAAGGCTAATCGAGAGGGCCGTTGTGATGGCCCCGGTTCTCATGATTCCGACAACAGAAAGAACCCAGCTCTGGACGAGGCGCGTCAAGGTCTTCCCGGCAACGCTGAGGAGCAGGAAAGTTCGCGGAAAGTGGAGGGCCTACAAGAACTTCCAGACGAACTCGGTCGAGGAGATAATGAGCGAAGCTAAGAAGTACCTCGGCGAGGAAATCTACCTGACCGTCGATATGGACGTTCTGAGGCCCGAGTACAAGATAGCCCGCTTCCAGCACGGGGAGCTGACGCTCGAGGAACTCCTCGAAATCCTTGAGGCAGTAAAGGAGAACTTCAAAATAATCGCCTTCGACATAGCCGAGATTTCTGACAGGCTTAGGCGCTCAAGGCTCGGAAAGAAGGCCTTCTTCGAGGTCTTCCAGCTCCTGATGGGGTGATGCCATGTCGATTAGCGACGAGGAGATACGGAAGATAATCATGCCCCTGATGCTGTCCGGCGCGAAGATGCTCGACAGACACTGCCCCAAGTGCGGCTCACCGCTCTTCGAGAAGGACGGCAGGGTTTTCTGTCCGGTCTGCGAGCACAGGAAGAAGCAGATGGCGAGCGAGATGAAAGGGGTTGAGGAGAGGCTCATGGAGAAGCTCACCGAGCTGGCGAACTCAATGCCCGACGACATTGAGGAGCTTGAGAAACACTTAAGGGTTATGGAGCTGATAATCAACCTGTTGGAAAGGTACAAGGCTCTGGAGGGAGGGGAATGAAGAACGTGAAGGTCCTTAAGGCCCTCGAAAACGGCCCGAAGACCGTTGAGGAGATAGCCGAAGAGACCGGCATCAAGCCGATGGAAGTAAGGCGCTACCTGCTCCGCTTCGCCGAGAGCGGAAAGGTCGAGAGCTACCAGAAGGACGGCAAGCTCTACTGGAAGCTGAAGGAGAAGGACGAGCTCGAAGAGGAGTTCAAGTACGTCTGACCCTTCGGTTTTTCATATTCAGAATCCAAAAACGATATGCAGGAACGAAAAGAAAAGGAAATCAGACCTTCTTGGCCTTCTCCCAGTACTCGTTGAACTTGGTCTCGAAGAGGGCCTTAATCCTGAAGTCCTTAATCCAGACCTGGGTCTCGTAGTTGAAGTAGCGCGCGGCCATGTCCTCGAGGGCGAAGAAGACCTCGTCGTCGCAGATGAGCATCGGAAGGTCGAACTTGTCGAGAACCCTGAGCTCGAGCTTGCCCTTCTTGGCGTAGTCGAGAATCTTCGAGCCCTCAATCCTCTTGAGGACGGGCTCGGTGACTATTATCTTGGCCTTGACGCCGTTGTCTATGGCCCTTATGATGTCGCTCTCGAGGTTGATTGCTATGTACCCATCGTCGGCGAGGAGAATCTGCTCCTTGACCTCCTCGAACATCTCCTTGGTCTTGAGGGTTGCGTTCCTGATTCCGCGGACGACCCAAACGCGCTCGACGCCGTACTTCGGAATCTCGGTCTCGATGAGGGGCTTCATGAGCTGGAGGAGCTCCTCCTTCGCCTGCTTCTTGGCCTCAAGCTCTTCCTGGACCCTCTCCTGCCACTCCTCGATGAACTTCTCGAGGATGTTCTCGGGGTGAACCGGCCTGTACTTGTTGACCTTGCCCGGCTGGCTTATGGCAAAGCCCTTCTTCTCAAGGCTCCTGAGGACGTCGTAGGTCCTCGGCGCGGGAACCTCCGAGACACTGGCGAGCTCCGCAGGAGTGAGGACGCCGAAGCCAACGAGGGCGACGTACGCCCTTGCCTCGTAGAGGTTCAACTCAAAGTGTTCTTGGAGGAGTTCCACCATCCTGTCCTTAACCATCTTTACCACCACCAACTTTCTTATCCCTAAATTCGAGGAAATCCATTATAAACTTTTTCCAAACACTGGGAGTGTTGCAAGCAAATACCTCCCAATTGCAAGGGGTGACTTCCCGAGATAAAACCCGGGTTGCATGGACATGCAAAGGCATTACTCAAAGATGAATTTTAAGGTTTTTGGTTTTACCATCAAATAAAACAACAACCGTAAACCAAAGTTTCACTACCCGATTATGCATGCGGAAAAGATGACCAAAAATAGTTACCAAAAGTGCAAGGGGATAAATAGGAACGTTTACCCTTCTCCATAAACGTAGCGCCTAATCTCGGCGTAAAGGTCGTTTAGGACTCCAGTGTAATCGACCTTTCCTTCTTCAATTAAGTCCATAAGCCTCTCAAGCTCCCTCGTGCGCTCCTCGCTCACCAGCTCGCGGTACTTGCTGACGAGGTAGTGGTAGACTTTTATGCCCTTCTCAGTCGGAACGAGCTTCTTCCTACCTCTCGTCTCGACAACGTAGCCACGCCGTATGAGGGTCTCAACGATTTTCGCGTACGTTGAAGGCCTTCCTATACCGCGCTCCTTCATCATGGCTATTATGTCGCCCTGCGTGTAGAGGGAAACCTTCGGCGCCTTCCACTTCTTGGACTCAACGACCTTAAGCCTCGCCCCCTGCTCAAGCTTCGGTAGCTGTCTCATGGGCGGGTTTCTGAGTTTCGTCCAGCCGTCCTTGATGATTTCAACGTAGCCCTCGAGCTCGACCTTTCCAACGCCCGCGTTTATCACCGCCCTCTCGTGGAGAACGACCGCCGGAACCATCTGGCTCGTCATGAAGCGCCTGAATATCATGTCGTAGAGCCTGTAGTGGTTGCGCGTGAGGTTCCTCGGGAGCTGGATTACGCCGTCGCGAATGAGTTGCATCAACCTGCCTGTGTCGATGGGCCTCGTCGGCCTTATGGCCTCGTGCGTGCCCTCTTCACCCCAGGGCCTCGGCTTGAAGTACTCCTCGCCGAGCTCGCTCGTTATGTACTCCCTGGCGACCTCTATTCCCGCGTTGCTCACGTGGGTTGAATCGGTTCTGTGGTAGGTGATGAGACCCATTTCGAAGAGGTCCTGGGCCAAGCGCATCGTCTCAGGGGCCGAAAGCTTGAGGAACGTCGAGGCATCACGGAGCATTGCATCGGTCGTGTACGGCGGGGCGGGGTTGAGCTCCCTCTCTTCGAGCTGGACCTCCTCCACCGTAACGTACTCGGGTGGCTTGACGTCCTTGCCGTCCTTTCCGAGCTCGACCGTTACCTGGAGACCGTTCTCAAGGGTCAGGCCAAGGAAGTAGACCTCGCTCTCGCTGAACTCCTTATACCTCTCGATAATCCAGCCGAGAACGGGCGTCTGAACCCTACCTGCGGAGAGGTTCCTGTTCTCGAAGACCCTCTGGAGCTCACCGCTCAGCTCGAAGCCTATCCACCTGTCCTCTATGCGCCTGACAATCTGGGCCTCAACGCGGTTCTCGTTTACGTCTCTCGCCTCTTCGATGGCCTTCAGTATGGCCGGCCTCGTGACCTCGTGGAATTCCGTCCTCTTGATGTTCGGCGTGTAGGGGCTCAGAATGTTCCTTATGTCCCAGGCTATCTTCTCACCCTCAGTATCCGGGTCGGTCGCGATGAGTATCTCGTCGACCTCCTGGGCAATCTCGCGCATCGCGATGACGTTCTCAAGGGCGTCGCGGACGTTCGTTGAGCCACAGCGCGGGCAGATGCCTTTCTTCTCCCAGTCAACGAACTGGTAGCCACAGTCGCGGCAACGCTTTATGGTGTCGTAGACGGGGATAAACCTGAGCATGTCCTCCTCGCGCTCGATTAGGACGCCGTGGTAGCCCTCGTCGGTGACGAGGTCGAACATGTGCCCCCCGCTCGCGAGAATCGTCAGCTGTCTGTTGCCTATGCTCACCTCGTAGGCGACCAAATCACCGATGCGCCTCTTGCTCGGCCTTCCGAAGAAGTTGGCTATCGTCCTGGCCTTGTTGGGGCTCTCCACAATCATGAGGGCCGATTTGACGAGATCCTTGACCTTCGAGCTTATCTTGCCCTCCATTACGAGCCTTACCTTCTCCCTGTCCTCGTCTATCTCCTTCAGGAGCTTCTCGAGGTCGAGCTCCTCAAAGGGCACCATCTTGAACTCGGTGAAGCGCCAGCGCATCTGCCTCACGAGGCCGTTGAAGACCTTCTCGTTGTCCACTATGAGGACGCTGAGTCCCTTCGTTATTCCGCCCGCGAAGAGCCTGCTCGTCCTCCCGGTTGCCTGGATGTACGTCCTGACGTCCGGAATCTCGATGAACCACTTGCCCCCTTCCTTCACGAGGCTGACGAAGGGGTCTTCGGCAAGCCTCTTGAGAACGTCCTCCTTTTTCAGAACCTCGCGCAGGAACTCAACCAGCTCGCGGAATACGTTGAGAACCGTCCTGTGGAAGTCGTTCTCGATGGGAAGGCCCTCCGCCAAGGCCTCCTCAATCTTGAGGAGCTCGAACTGCGGGATGTTTCTAATCAGCCTCCTGAGCCTCGCGTGCAGCTTTTCGGCCTTCCTCCTGTCCTCGTCGTCGAGGAAGTCCATGACCTCACTGAGAAGGCCAAGGGCGCGGTATATGGTGGGCCTCTCAAGGTCTATCGAAAACCTGAACTTCGGGACACCGGTGAAGACCGCGTAGCGGATTAGGTGGGGCAAATCCAGACCCCTGACTATCGAGCCGTAGTATGTTGCCACGCCGACCAGATAATCGGCCTCGCCGTTCTCAAACCTCTCAACAGCCTTCTTGTTCTTCGAGCTCGCGAGCTCAACGGCGAAGCCCCTCTCCCGGAGGTAGTTCACGAGCTCCTCAGCGTAGCTCAGCCCCTGGTCGATTGGAACGAATATCAGGCCACCCTTACCAAGTTTCCTGAGGAGTTCCTCCACGTGCTCCTTAATGTCCTTACTCGGCTTTAAATAGCTGTCAGCGACGTTCCTCAGCGCGCTCCTTCCGGAACCGACCTCGAAGCCGAGCAGTTCGCGGTAGAGCTTTATCCTGTCGCCCCTCGCCGAACCGGTTGCCGAGGCGATAATCATGATTCCGATGTCGTTCTTCCTCTTGAACTCCTCAATCTCGCGCTGGAGCTTTTCTATGGCCTCGTTGAGCTCCTTGAGTTTCTCCTCCCTGTCCTGGGCGCGACCATTCAGATAACGGCTCATCTGCTTCTTGAGCCTGATGATTTCCCAGGCCTTGCCGATGATTTCCTCGGTGAAGCCGAGAAGCAAAAGCGAGCGGTCTATGTTCTTGCTCGCCTTGAGGAAGGCATCAACATCGTCGACGAAAATGAAATCAAAGTGCCTACCCTTCAGCTTCTCGTCGAAGTTTCTAGCTAACCACTGGGCGCTCGTTATGAGTATGTCGTAGTCCTCTCCCTCGATTTTGGCGAGCATCTCTTCCTTTTCCTTCTTCCTGAGGTTGCCGTGGTAGTAGGCGAGGTTAACGTCCAGCCCCGTTCTCTCGATTATCGCCTGGACCTTCCTGATGGTCTGGATTACCAGGGGCGTCGTGGGGACGACTATGTAGCTCTTCTTGCCCTTCGTGGCGTAGTAGACGGACATGAACGCTCCAAAGGTGCTCTTGCCCATTCCGGTTGGAGCGATTATCGAGAAGCTCCTTCCCTTGAGGAGCCTTTTGACCCACGTCCTCTGAGCGCTCCAGAACCTAAAGCCGGTGGCCTTCTCGAAGAACTTCTCAACGTCCCTGAGCCCCTTTTCGAGGGAGTAGATTTCCTCCCAGGCTTTTAGCTTCTTTCTCTCCTTGAGCGCCTTTCTCACGGCCTTTACGAGCTCAAAGTAGTCCTCAGTGGTGACGGGATTATCGAGACACTCATCACAGGGGTTCTTCATTACGAGCCTTTCGTCGGAGATTCTACCCGAGCAGTTTGGGCAGGCCTCCCTGTAAATCGCCTTCATATTCCCACCCTCTAAGTTGTTATTTCCGCCGGTAGGCCCTTATAAGGGTTCCTTTTGGAGGGAGTTTTTGACATCTTCGTAGGCTTCCCTCAGCCTGCTCACGAGGGGATAATCGTGGAAAACGGCCGACAGCTCATCGAGGGTCTCGCCGAGCGGGTGAAGGTACTCCTCGGCTTTCGTCTCGCGAAGAAGTCTCAACGCGCGCAGGAAGAGCATTGCCGTCTCGCTCCCGCTCTCGTCCCTTCTGAGGGAGTTAAAGAGCTCCGCAAGGGTGACCTCAAGCGCCAGCCGGGGGGCCTCTGAGAGGTAGGCCCACGCGAGCGATTCGGGATTCAGGGGCCCCTCGCTTCCGGCATCGAAGTACAGGCCTTTCTCGTAGGTCCCAACCACCGCGGAGACGTGGGGGCAGTTTCCTCCGAGCGGGCAGGTGCAGAGGCTTTCGCCGGTGGAAAGGTCAACCTCGACGTAGTACGGGTACTCCCCCAGAACCTTGGAGTAGAGCCTACCACCAGCCTTGACGACCCAGAGAACTTTTGCCATCGCATCCACCGGCTAAGTGAAAAGCACGGTTCTCTTAAAAACGTCCCTGTGGTTTCCGAAGGCCTCGAACATCTTCCCCGAATAGTTCTCAACGGCGGAGTCGAGCAGTTCCTTGAGGTTGTAGTTTATGTCGTCGCTCATGGGCATGTAGAGCGGTGCCGGCTCGTAGTAGTCCATTCCCTTGAGGAGCGACGTCGAGAAGTACCAGAGGGTCTTCTTAATCTTCCTCCCCCTGACCGGCGAAAAGCTGGCCTCGCCCCCTCCAAAGGCCGCGTGGAGGACTACAATCTTCTCGACCTCGACGCCCTTCTTGAGAAGCCTTCTCCGCTCGGTGCTCTCCAGGTCAACTATTCTGTAACCGCTCCTCGTGGTTTCATCGTAGTCTATCGAGACGCCGTAGACGTCCTCAATCCTCGGGTCGTAGACGAGAACCTCGGTTCCTCCGATGACGTAGAGCTTCCCCTCGCGGACGTCAACGACCGTGTTTTCGGTGCTGAGGACGTCCAACCCCTCGGAGACGGCTATGGCTGACATCGTGCTCTTGCCCGTGTGGGGGTAGCCGACGAAAAGAACCGCCCTTCCCTCTGGGTTGACGACGCTCACCGAATCGGTTATGAAAATCCTGCCCTTCCGCGCGCCGGCCCTTGCCGTTGCCTGAAGGAGGAAGAAAACCGGCGCCTCGTTCTTGTAGGCGGAAGGAACGGCGGACTCGAGCTTGTAACGGTCCTTTCCGTTGACGTCGTACATCGAGCTGAAGACCCTGAAGGACTCGCCCTTGAAGCGCTCTATCAGAATGTCGGGCTTTATCTCTGCCCTTAGAACGTCCGGCAGGTAGCGCCGAGCGAAAAGCGTTCTAAAGCCGTCAACGAAGCCGTCGTTGAGCTCCCCGCTGAAGAGAACACCGACACCTCCGACGCTCAGCATCGTCATCAAAGGCCCTTCAGTTAGCGGGTTATAAACCCTTCGTCGGAGGTTTTTTATATGGGGTCGCCAATCGAAGACGAGGCCTATGGTCACGCTCATCATAGCCGAGAAGCCCAACGTCGCGAGAAAGATAGCCTACGCCTTGGCCGAGGGAAAGCCCGTCAGGAAGACGATAGGGAAGGTAAGTTATTATGAGTTCACCCGCGACGGCAAGAAGGTTATAGTTGCTCCGGCCGTCGGCCATCTCTTCTCTCTCGCTCCGAAGACCAAAACCTACGGTTATCCGGTCTTCGACATAGAATGGGTTCCCGTTTACGTCGCCGAGAAGGGCAAGGGCTACGCGAAGGACTACATCAAGGCCCTCGCGACCCTCGCGAAGCAGGCGGATGAATTCATAGTCGCCTGCGACTACGACACGGAGGGCGAGGTTATCGGCTACACGGCCCTGAAATACGCCTGTGGCGTTGACCCATCAAAGGCCAAGCGCATGAAGTTCTCCGCCTTGACGAAGAAGGACCTCCTCAAAGCTTGGTACAACCTTGAACCGACGATAAACTTCGGAATGGCAGATGCGGGAATAGCGCGCCACGTCCTCGACTGGTACTGGGGCGTGAACCTCTCGAGGGCCTTAACATCGGCCATAAAGCGCGCCAGTGGAAAATGGATGGTTTTGAGCACCGGTCGCGTTCAGGGGCCGACGCTCAAGTTTCTGGTGGAGAGGGAAAAGGAAATCCAGAACTTCAAGCCGAAGCCGTACTGGGTCATCAAGATGATTCTTGAGAAGGAGGGCAAGCAGTACACAGCGACCTACGAGAAGGACAAGATATGGGACGAGGAGGAGGCGAAGAGAATCGTCCAGGAGGCCAAGAAGGGGCCGGCTTTCGTCGAGAAAGTTGAAGTGAAGCAACAGAAGAGGAACCCGCCGGTTCCATTCGACCTCGGAACGCTCCAGAGGGAAGCTTATTCTGCCTTCGGCTACAGCCCGAAGAAGACCCTGGAGATTGCACAGAAGCTCTATGAGAAGGGTTTACAGTCGTACCCGAGAACCTCGTCTCAAAAGCTCCCCAAGAACCTCAACTTCCGCTCGATACTCCAGAACCTCGCGAAGTTGCCGGAGTACAAGCCCTTCGCCCACGAGCTTCTGGGCAAGGGCAACCTCAAGCCCGTTGAGGGCAAGAAGGAAGACCCAGCTCATCCGGCAATCTACCCCACCGGCGAGCTTCCAAAGCCCGGTGAGCTGACCAAGGACGAGAAGAACATCTACGACCTCGTCGTGAGGCGCTTCTTAGCTCTCTTCATGGAACCTGCCATCAGGGAAAGTGTCAAGGTAATTATAAACTCCAACGGCCATCGCTTCATCCTGAGCGGTGCGAGAACGCTTAAAGAGGGCTGGCTGAAGGTCTACGGGAAATACGTCAAGTTCGACGAGGTTATTTTGCCCCAGTTCAGGGAAGGCGAGCCCGTCAAGGTCGTCCAGATTAAGCGCGAGAAGAAGAAAACGAAACCTCCCGCCCGCTACTCTCCAGCGGCCGTAATCAAGAAGATGGAAGATTTAGGAATAGGAACGAAGGCAACGCGCGCTCAAATCCTCGAAACGCTTTACAGCAGGGGCTACATCGAGGGCAAGAAGAAGATAAAGGTTACACCCCTCGGCATGCGCGTCGTGGAGGCCCTTGAGAAGAACGTTCCCGACATAGTCAGCGTTGAACTCACGAGGGCCTTCGAGGAGAAGATGGAGGAGATAATGGCCGGGAAAGCAAAGAGGGACGAGGTAATCGAAGAGAGCAAGGACCAGCTGATTAAAATCCTCAAGGTCTTCAAGGAGAAGGAGCTGGACATCGGCAGGATGCTCCTTGAGACGACGGGGACAGGCGTTACGACCTCGAAGGACTCGGCCAGGGTGGAAAAATCGAAGTCCCGGTCAGGGGCTTCTGGAGCTTCCGCGAAATCCGGGACGGAAGAGCCGAAGAAGACCAAGTCCTCTGAGAAGCGTTTAGTCCTCGGAAAGTGCCCCAAGTGCGGCGGCGACTTGGTTCTCAAATACAACAGGAAAACCGGCAAGCGCTTCGTCGGTTGCTCCAACTGGCCCAAGTGCAACGTCACCTACCCAATACTCCAGCGCGGGGAAGTTATTCCGACGAACAAAACCTGTTGCAACGGCGCTCCAGTGGTGAAGATTCGCGAGAAGGGCAGGGAGTACGAGATTTGCCTCGACATGAACTGCAAGGACTGGAAGCGATAGCCTTATCTTTACTTATGATGAATTCCTATCATGGACGAGTGGGAGAGAACGGCAAAGGTTCTGCTGGCCAACGCCCGCGAGTTCCTTGAAAGGCTCCGCGACGAGGTCAGGCTGAACGAGGTAACGGTGGCGAGCCTCCTCGACGTCCAGTCGACCTTCGTCCTTGGTCTGGCGGACGCGAGCCTTTACGCCTTCTCTGTTGGACTGGATGACGTCGTCGAGAGCGCTTACAGTTTATTCCTTGAGGGGTTGGAGGTTCTTAAGGCCGGCCACCTCTTCATAAGCGAGCCTGAATTTGACCTGTGGCTTTCCCCTCTCAAGGAGATGAACCCGGAGAGGGGCTTTTCCCTCGACAGGCGCTTCTCTCTCCTCGGGGAGCCGAAGCCGACGATGGTCTGGGCCAACCGGGTTGTCCAGCTCAGGAACGCCCTCCACGGAAAACCCGTTAGGAACCCTCTCAGGAGCATCGGCTACGGGATAGGCGAGGGCGATAGGCGCTTTCCGGTTCTGTTGAAGGCGGTTAGAAGGCTTTACACGCTTTACCCTGCCCCGGTCAATGAGGCGGCGAGGCTTCTGGCACTCGAGCTCGGGTTGGGGCTCGATGAGAAACCCCTTCGGTGCTCCGACGGAACCTGCGAGGAGATAGCCGAGCTCCCCGATGTTTCATCCTTTAGAAAAACGGTTTCCGGGGATGTTGAGCTCTACTACCTCATCGAGAACTCAAAGGGCCTGCATTCCCCCTGGGGAAGTCTAAGCGTCGGGAGTGCAAGGGAGATAGTGGTATTCTCAAGGAAGAAGGGAAAGGGGTTCAGGCTCAGAGAAGGCTTTTGAGAAGCTTTATCCTCCTAGGGCTGAGGAGGACCTTCGGGTGCTTGAGGAGGGCCTTTATGACCTCTGTGTACTCTCCGGCGGCAATCTTCTCGGTGTCGGCCCCGCTAAGAATCTGAATGAACAGGTCGAGGTCCTCATCGGTGAGCTTCTCGGTAACGTGCCTAACCTTGAGAACCCTCTCAAGCCTCTTTCCATCCTTTTCCCACCACTCTTTGGTGTAGTTCTGGAGTAGCGAGAGGTTCTCCTCTTCCAGAGCTTTGACAATCCACTTGCTCGCTATCGTTCCCGCTTCCATCGCTTCCGCCATTCCACCGCCGTGCATCGGGTTTACCTGCCTCGCGGCGTCGCCGACGACGAGGACGTTGTCCTTGACGAGCTCCTTGACGAAGCCTCCAACGGGGACGACGCCGACGTTCACTTCGAGGAGTTTCTTGGCGGGTACCTTGTTCTCCTTCAGCCACTTGTCGAGGTAGTACTTGGCCGTCTGCGGGTTGTCCGAGTTGATTCCTATGCCCACGTTAGCCCTGTCCTCGTCCTTCGGGAAGACCCAGACGTAACCCCTCGGGGCTATCTCGTTGCCGAACCAGAGGTGGATTAAATCGGGGTCGTAGCCCTCGATGAGCATCTCGTACTCGTAGCTTGAATCGAACTCGTGAGGCGGGGCGTAGGTGTTTATACCGGCCTTCCTCGCTATCGTGCTCTCGACGCCATCAGCCGCGACGATAACGTCGGCGTAAATCTCAATCGGCTCGTCCTCGTGCTTGGCCTTGATTCCAACGACCTTTCCGTCATTCCTTATGACGTCCAGGGCTTCAGTCCTCGCGAGAACGTCTGCTCCAGCCTTAGCGGCGTAGTAGGCGAGCATCTTGTCGAAGACCTTCCTCTCGAGGATAACACCGCTAACGTTCTTGTAGCGGAGTTCGAGCTCGTAACCGCTCGGGGAGTAGAGTTTCGCCCCGTAAATCTCGCGGTTGATGAAGCGCTTGTCGTAGGGGATGTCGTACTTCTCGAAGACCTTTATGCTTATGCCCTCGGCGCACTGCTTTGGAGTTCCGATGGCCCACTTCTTGTCAATCATGAGAACGGAGTAGCCGGCCTTTGCGACGTTTCTGGCGACGATGGGCCCTGCTATTCCTGCCCCAACGACGACGACGTCGTACTTCCAGCTCATGCTTTCACCTCCAGGGGCTCGGCGCTCAGAGCTCCAACCGGGCAGGCGTTGACGCATATCTTACAGCTTATGCACTTGTCCTGCAGAAACTCCCATCCACTTGAGTGCACCTCTATGGCCAAAGTCGGGCAGACTCCAGCACAGCCACCACATAGGTAACAGCGGTCTTCGTTAACGACGATTTTAATCTTCTCCGGCATCGTCTTCACCGCCGAGCTTTGCCTTTAGTCTTTCGTCATCTATCGTTATAACACCGTCTTTTATTCTTAACGGAACGAACCTGTCCAGCTCACTGGCCTTCTGGAGCACCTCCCTCTCCTTGAGGTTGAGCCTGTCGCTGAGCTCGTCAACGGTGGCCGAGCCGTTGAGGAGGACGTAGTGGAGGATTGCCAGCTGGGTCATGTCGCCGATTTCCTTGAGGTAGGTCTCCTTAATCATCGCCATGAGCCTGTCTCTACGGCCCTCTATCGCCTGGAGCTCCTTAAGGATTTCTTCGAGCTTTTTGCTTAGGTTTCTAAAGGTTAGAATCATCTCGTCGAGGTTTTTGGGCTCCTCTGGGAGCTCTATTGTGACATCCGGTTCCTCACTCAGGTCAAGACCGCGATACCAGAAGATGTTAGGGGTTATAGTGACGACGTACGTCTTGGCGATGTTTATGTCGTAGTACTTCCTCGCGGGGCCGATGAAGGGGCCCTCACGCTCGTAGGACTTGAGAATGCCCTCACGCTCCATTATTTTAAGGTGCTTCGCTACGGCCGTTGAGGAGACGCTAACCTTACTGCTCAGAAAACTGAAGTAGCACTCGGTGCAGGTGAGGTGGCTGAGCAAATCGCGCCTCACCTTGTTCCCGAGTATGTAGAAGATGTCGGGTTCAGTCATGGCCCACACCCACCCAAACCTGTGACGTAAAGCTTATATATTGGACATTAAACTTAAGGTTGCAAACCAGGGGATTTTCACCCGGAGAAAATGGTTCGCGGTGATTATAAACCTTTAGATGGAGGTGTGATGAATGGGACTGATTAGCGATGCCGACAAGAAGGTAATAAAGGAGGAGTTCTTCTCCAAGCTCACCGAGCCGGTTAAGCTCATGGTCTTCACGGGAAAGGACCACTGCCAGTACTGCGACCAGCTCAAGCAACTCGTTCAGGAGCTTGCCGAGCTGAGCGACAAGCTGAGCTACGAGTTCATAGACTTCGACACCGAGGAGGGCAAGAAGAAGGCCGAGGAGTACAGGATTGACCGCGCTCCTGCCGTCAGCATAACCAGAAACGGCCAAGACGTCGGTGTCAGGTTCTTCGGCCTTCCGGCTGGCCACGAGTTCGGTGCCTTCCTTGAGGACATCGTTGACGTCAGCAACATGACTACCGACCTCATGCCCGAGAGCAAGGAGGAACTCGCCAAGATTGACAGGGACGTCAGAATACTCGTCTTTGTAACCCCGACCTGCCCATACTGCCCGCTCGCGGTCAGGATGGCCCACAAGTTCGCCATCGAGAACACCAACGCCGGCAAGGGCAAGATACTCGGCGACATGGTCGAGGCTATCGAGTACCCGGAGTGGGCCGACCAGTACAGCGTTATGGCCGTCCCGAAGATAGTCATCCAGGTTGACGGCGAGGACAAGGTTCAGTTCGAGGGTGCTTATCCGGAGAAGATGTTCCTCGAGAAGCTTCTCTCCGCCCTGGAGTGAGCCTTTCTCTTTTATCCTTCCGCCTGCGACCATGGTTTAAAAAGGTTTTTCAAACCCGTCCGCGTTAAATGAACAATCCAATACATCAACGAACCGAAACGGGCTGAAAAACGGTTCTTAAACTTTACGCAACCGATATAAAGCCTCTCCACCGAGATACCACTCGAAAAGCTTATATACCGGAACCCGCAGGTGGGGGTAGTGATATCGTTCTAATAAAAAACGTTAAGGGGGCAATTCTCGGTGGCGGCGAAAAAGGAGTTTGATATATTCACTCACGTGCTGGTTCCCGAGCACAGAATCCTCAGCGAGGAGGAGAAGGAGGAGCTCCTCAAGAAGTACAGGATTAGGATTTCCCAGCTTCCCCAGATTAAGGCTTCTGACCCTGCTGTCGTTGCCCTTGGAGCCAAGCCCGGCGATGTCATCGAGATAAAGAGGAAGAGCCCCACGGCGGGTTACTACTACTATTACCGCCTCGTCGTGGAGGACTGATTTTAGGGGTGAGAGTTTATGAGCAGAGGAGTTACGGTTAACGAGCCCACTCTAACTCCGGACGAGCTCTGGCTCGTTATGGAATCCTACTGGAAGGAAAAGGGTCTTGTGAGACAGCACCTCGATTCTTACAACGCCTTCATCGACCACGGACTTCAGCAGGTTGTCAACGAGTTCGGTGGCGTCAAGCCCGATATTCCCGGCCTTGAGGTCAAGTTCGGAAGGATTAGGCTCGGTGAGCCCGAGTTCCAGGAGGCCCAGGGACAGAGAAGACCGCTCTACCCGATGGACGCGAGAATAAGGAACCTAACCTATTCCGCTCCGCTGTACCTTGAGATGATTCCCGTCGTCAACGGCATCGAGCAGGAGCCTGTGGAGGTTCGCATCGGTGAGCTACCGATAATGCTCAAGTCCAAGGCCTGCCGTCTCTACGGTCTCAGCGATGAGGAACTCATAAAGCTCGGGGAAGACCCGAGGGACCCGGGAGGATACTTCATCATAAACGGTTCCGAGAGAGTTATCGTTTCTATCGAAGACCTCGCCCCGAACAAGACCCTCGTCGAGAGGGATGAAAGGCAGAACCGCGTTATAGCAAAGGTCTTCTCCTACAGGCACGGTTACAGGGCCCTGATAACCGTCGAGAGGAAGAAGGATGGAATCCTTTACGTTTCTATCCCGAACGTTCCCAAGCCTGTCAAGTTCGTCTACGTGATGAGAGCACTCGGTCTCCTCAGCGATAAGGAGATAGTTGAGGCAGTAAGCGACGACCCGAGGATTCAGCAGATTCTCTTCGACAACCTCGAGGATGCAAGCGACATAAGAACCCAGGAGGAAGCTTTGGACCTCATAGGAAGGCTCTCGCTTCCGGGCCAGCCCAAGGAGTACAGGCTCAAGAGGGCCGAGCACATCATAGACAACAACCTCCTCCCGCACATGGGCGTCGAGCCCGAGAGGAGGAGGGCCAAAGCTTACTACCTCGGCATGATGGCCCTCAAGGTTCTCGAGCTTTCGCTCGGCCTGCGCGGTGAAGATGACAAGGACCACTACGCCAACAAGAGGCTCAAGCTCGCCGGAGACCTCCTCAAGGACCTCTTCAGAATCGCCTTCGGCCAGCTCGTCAAGGACATGCAGTACCAGATGACCAAGACCTACCAGAGGAAGGGCGAGCGCTACACCTTCGAGAACGTTCAGAGGTTTGTGAGAAACTCGATAAGGCCCGACGTTCTCAGCGAAAGGATTGAGCACGCGTTAGCTACCGGTGCGTGGCCCGGTGGAAGAACCGGTGTCAGCCAGCTCCTTGACAGAACCAACTACATCTCGACCCTCTCGCACCTCAGGCGCGTGACTTCACCGCTCAGCAGGGACCAGCCCCACTTCGAGGCCCGTGATTTGCACGGAACCCACTGGGGAAGAATCTGTCCAACCGAGACTCCTGAAGGCCCGAACTGTGGTCTGGTGAAAAACCTTGCCTTGATGTCCCAGATAACCACAGGCGTTCCCGAGGAGGAGGTCCGCGAGTACCTCATGAAGCTCGGCATAGTCCCGATTGAGGAGAGAAGGCCAGCTCCGGGTCTTTACCGCGTCTACCTCAACGGTGTTCTCATCGGAACCATCGAGGACGGCCAGGCTCTTGTGGACAGAATTAGGGCCGACAGGAGGAGCGGTAAGATAAGCGAGGTCATAAACGTGGCCATCTACGAGGACGAGGAGGTCAAGGAAATCTACGTCAACAGCGACGACGGTCGCGTTAGGAGGCCCCTTATCATAGTTGAGAACGGCAAGCCCAAGCTCACCCGCGAGCACATCGAGGCCGTTAAGAACGGCCAGCTCACCTGGAGCGACCTCGTGAAGATGGGCGTCATTGAATACCTCGACGCGGAGGAGGAAGAGAACGCCTACGTTGCAACCTGGCCCTGGGAGGTCACCGAGGAGCACACCCACCTCGAGCTCATGCCGGCCGCGATACTCGGTATTCCCGCTTCGCTCGTTCCCTACCCGGAGCACAACGCGGCCCCGCGTAACACCTACGGCGCGGGTATGGCCAAGCAGAGCCTCGGCCTCGGCTGGGCCAACTTCAGGATTAGAGTTGACACCCGCGGTCACCTCATGCACTACCCGCAGGTTCCGCTCGTCAACTCGCGCATAATGAAGGCCGTCGGTTTCGAGGAGAGGCCAGCCGGCCAGAACTTCGTCGTTGCGGTGCTCAGCTACCACGGCTACAACATGGAGGATGCTGTAATCATCAACAAGGCCTCAATCGAGCGCGGTCTCGCTCGTTCGACCTTCTTCAGAACCTATGAGGCAGAGGAGAAGCGCTACCTTGGAGGCCAGAAGGACACCTTTGAGGTTCCCGACCCGACGATACAGGGCTACCTCGGCGAGAAATATTACAGGCACCTCGACGAGGACGGTCTCATCTTCCCGGAGTCAAAAGTTGAGGGCAAGGACGTCCTTGTCGGAAGGACCTCACCGCCGAGGTTCCTTGAGGAGCAGAGCGGTCTCGGCGGAATGGCCCTCCAGGGAAGGAGAGAAACGAGCGTAACGGTCAGGCCGAGCGAGAGGGGTATCGTTGACAAGGTCATCGTCACCGAGACCGGCGACGGAACCAAGCTCGTCAAGGTCACCGTCAGGGACCTGCGCATTCCGGAACTCGGTGACAAGTTCGCTTCAAGGCACGGTCAGAAGGGTGTCATAGGTTTAATCGTCCCGCAGGAGGACATGCCCTGGACCGAGAGCGGTATCGTGCCGGACCTCATAGTCAACCCGCACGGTATCCCGAGCCGTATGACCGTCGGACAGCTCATAGAGGCCATCGGCGGAAAGGTCGCCTCACTCAAGGGAAGGCGCGTTGACGGGACTGCATTCATCGGTGAACCCGAGGAGAGGCTCAGGAAGGAGCTCGAGGAGCTCGGCTTCAAGCACAGCGGAAGGGAAGTTATGTACGACGGCATAACCGGCAGGAGACTTGAGGCAGACATATTCGTAGGCGTCATCTACTACCAGAGGCTCCACCACATGGTCGCGGACAAGATGCACGCGAGGAGCAGGGGTCCGGTTCAGGTTCTCACCAAGCAGCCGACCGAGGGAAGGGCCCGCGAGGGTGGTCTCAGGTTCGGTGAGATGGAGCGTGACGTCCTCATCGGCCACGGCGCGGCGATGTTGCTCATCGAGCGTCTCCTTGAGGAGAGCGACAAGACTGAGGTCTGGGTCTGTGAGAACTGCGGACACCTGGCACTTGAGGACAAGCGTCGCGGTAAGGTCTACTGTCCGGTCTGTGGCGAGGAGGAGAAGATAAGCAAGGTCGAGATGAGCTACGCGTTTAAACTGCTCCTCGACGAGCTGAAGGCGATGGTGATTAGGCCTTCCCTCAAGTTGAAGGATAGGGTGTGATGGCCATGCAGTCGATGAAAAAGGTCATCGGGAGTATCGAGTTCGGAATACTCTCACCCCAGGAAATCAGAAAGATGAGCGCGGCGGAGATTACCGTCCCGGACACCTACGACGATGACGGTTACCCCATCGAAGGTGGCCTCATGGACAAGAGGCTCGGTGTCATCGACCCGGGTCTTAGGTGTGAGACCTGTGGGGCAAGGGCCGGCGAGTGTCCCGGCCACTTCGGCCACGTCGAGCTCGCGAGACCTGTCATTCACGTCGGATTCGCCAAGACCATTCACAGGGTTCTCGAAAGCACCTGCCGTGAGTGTGGCAGGATAAAGCTCACCGACGAGGAGATAGAGGAGTACATGAAGAAGTTCGAGGTCGTTGGCGACAGGAAGAAGGCCAAGGACAGGCTCATCAAGGAGATTCACAAGAAGGCCAAGGAGAGGATGGTCTGCCCTCACTGTGGAGCGCCGCAGTTCCCGATTAAGTTCGAGAGGCCCACCATCTACTGGGAGCTCAGGAAGGACGAAGAAGGTAACGAGTACAAGCACAGGATGATGCCGAGCGAGGTCAGGGACAGGCTCGAGAAGATACCAGACAAGGACCTGCCACTCCTCGGACTCCACCCCGAGAAGGCCCGCCCCGAGTGGATGGTTCTCACCGTCCTGCCCGTCCCGCCGGTCACTATGAGGCCGTCAATCACGCTTGAGAGCGGTATTCGCGCCGAGGACGACCTCACTCACAAGCTGGTCGATATCATCCGTATCAACAACAGGCTCAAGAGCAACATCGAGGCCGGAGCACCTCAGCTGATTATTGAGGACCTCTGGGACCTCCTCCAGTACCACGTTACAACTTACATCAACAACGAGACCTCTGGAATCCCGCCAGCCAAGCACAAGAGCGGAAGGCCCCTGAAGACCCTCGCCCAGCGTTTGAAGGGTAAAGAAGGCCGCTTCCGTGGAAACCTCAGCGGTAAGCGCGTCAACTTCTCGGCCCGTACGGTTATCAGCCCGGACCCGATGATAAGCATCAACGAGGTCGGCGTTCCTATGGCGGTCGCCATGGAGCTCACAGTTCCCGAGAAGGTCACCGAGTTCAACTTTGAGAAGCTCAAGCAGAGGGTTCTCAACGGCCCCGAGAAGTATCCCGGAGCCAACTACGTCATCGACCCTGAGGGAAGGAGAATCCGCCTCATGGAGAACAACCTTGAGCTCATAGCCGAGAGGCTCGACATCGGCTGGACCGTTGAGAGGCACCTTGAGGACGGCGACATAGTTCTCTTCAACAGACAGCCTTCACTCCACAGAATGAGCATAATGGCCCACCGCGTCAGAGTCATGCCCTACAGAACCTTCCGCCTCAACCTTGCCGTCTGCCCGCCCTACAACGCCGATTTCGACGGTGACGAGATGAACCTCCACGTGCCCCAGACGGAGGAGGCCCAGGCTGAGGCGAAGATACTCATGGAGGTCCAGAACCACATAATCTCGCCGAGGTACGGAGGTCCGCTCATCGCTGGAATCCAGGACCACATCTCCGGCGGCTACCTTCTCACGCGCGAGGGAGCTTACTTCACCCGCTCAGAGGTTGAGCAGATGCTCATGTTCGCAGGTGTGGACGTTGAGGAGCTCCCCGAACCCGACAAGGTCGAGAACGGCGTTGAGCTCTGGAGCGGAAAGACGATATTCTCGCTCCTCCTTCCGGACGACCTGACCATCTGGTACCGCAACAAGCTCTGTGACGAGCCCGAGCGCTGTGAGGCACTCGAAAAGCTCATTGAGGAGAAGCTCGTTCCAGACCCGGAGGAAGTTAGGAAGCTTGCCTACGACGGTTTCGTCTACATCCAGAACGGAAAGCTCCTCAGCGGTGCGATAGACAAGAAGGCCTACGGTAGGGAGGACGGAAAGCTCCTCGACCTCATAGTGAGGGAGTACGGCGTCGAGAGGGCCAGGCAGTTCCTCGACCAGGTCACCAAGCTGACGATATGGGTCATCACGCACAAGGGCTTCACCACAGCCATAGACGACGAGGACCTCCCGCAGGAGGCCCTTGATAGGATTAAGGAAATCATCCGTGACGCTGAGGAGAAGGTGAACAGGCTCATCGAAGCCTACAAGCGCGGCGAGCTCGAACCGCTCCCAGGTAAGACCCTTGAGGAGACCCTTGAGAGCAAGATAATGGCCGTCTTAGCGGAAGCGCGTGACAACGCCGGTAAGGTCGCAGAGAGATACCTTGGTATGAGCAACCACGCAGTCATCATGGCCAAGACTGGAGCGAGGGGTAAGATACTTAACATCACCCAGATGGCGGCGATGCTCGGTCAGCAGTCAATCCGTGGAAAGCGCCTCTACCGTGGCTACCGCGGAAGAGTTCTCACTCACTTCAAGCCCGGCGACCTGGGAGCCAGGGCCAAGGGATTCGTCATCAACTCCTACAAGAGCGGTCTCACGCCACAGGAGTACTTCTTCCACGCCATGGGTGGACGTGAGGGACTGGTCGACACCGCCGTCAGGACAGCGCAGAGCGGTTACATGCAGAGAAGGTTAATCAACGCCCTCCAGGACCTCAAGGTCGACTACGACGGAACGGTGAGAGACCCGACCGGAATCATCGTCCAGTTCCGCTATGGAGAGGACGGCGTTGACCCGATGAAGAGCTGGGGAGGCAAGACCGTTGACGTTGACAGGGTTATAATCAGGACCCTGTTGAAGACCCGTGCCAAGGGGTGATGCTCATGGTTTCCGAGAGAACTATAAAGAACCTCATCGAGAAGGCCGACCTTCCGAAGAGCGTTAAGGACGAGCTCTACCAGAAGCTCCTGAAGTACAACGAGAAGTACGACCTCAAGAAGGCCGAGGTTGAGGCAATCATCGAGGAAACCGTCAAGGAGTACCAGAACGCCCTCGTTGAGCCTGGGGAGGCGATAGGAACCGTCGCGGCGCAGTCCATAGGTGAGCCCTCAACCCAGATGACCCTCAACACCTTCCACTACGCCGGTGTCGCGGAAATCAACGTCACCCTCGGTCTGCCGAGGATTATCGAGATTGTCGACGCCAGAAAGAACCCGTCAACGCCGATAATGACCGTCTACCTCGACGAGAAGCACCGCTATGACCGCGAGAAGGCCCTTGAAGTTGCGAGAAAGATTGAGGGAACGAGCCTTGAGAACCTCGCGAGGGAAGAAACCATAGACATACTCAACTTCGAGTTCATAGTTGAGATTGACCCTGAGAGGCTCGAGAAGGCCGGCCTTGACATGGAGCGCGTCAAGAGAAAGCTTGAGAGCTCATTCAAGAGCGCCGAGTTCGAGGTTGATGGATACACGCTCATTGTGAGGCCCAAGAAGATAAAGAAGCTCTCAGACCTGAGAAGGCTTGCCGAAAAGGTTAAAAAGCACCGCCTTAAGGGTCTCTCGGGCGTCGGAAAGACCATCATAAGGAAGGAAGGCGACGAGTACGTGATATACACCGAGGGCTCGAACTTCAAGCAGGTCCTCAAGGTTCCCGGCGTCGACCCGACCAGGACGAGGACCAACAACATCCACGAGATTGCACAGGTGCTCGGAATTGAGGCAGCTCGCAACGCAATCATCGAGGAAATCGTCAACACGATGCGCGAGCAGGGTCTTGAGGTTGACGTCAGGCACATCATGCTCGTCGCCGACATGATGACCCTCGACGGCGTCATCCTGCCGATAGGCAGGCACGGTGTCGTCGGGGAGAAGGCGAGCGTCTTAGCAAGGGCGGCCTTCGAGATTACGACCCAGCACCTGTTCGAGGCCGCCGAGAGGGGAGAGACAGACCCGCTCAACGGTGTCGTTGAGAACGTCCTCATCGGCCAGCCCGTGCCCGTCGGTACGGGAATCGTCAAGCTGGCAATGAATCTCCCCCTGAGACCGAAAAGGGAGTAGGGAGGTGTAGTTAATGGTTGACTTCGCCTTTGAGCTTAGGAAAGCCCAGGACACGGGTAAGATAGTGATGGGAGCCAAGAAGAGCATCCAGTACGCCAAGGTTGGCGGGGCAAAGATGATTATCGTCGCTAAGAACGCGAGGCCGGACATCAAGGAGGACATCTACTACTACGCCAAGCTCAGTGGAATCCCGGTTTACGAGTTTGAGGGGACCAGCGTCGAGCTCGGAACCCTCCTCGGAAGGCCCCACACCGTCTCGGCCCTCGCGATAATCGACCCGGGCGAGAGCAAGATACTCGCCCTTGCCGGGGGTAAGGAGTGATGCCGCTCAAGCTCAACACAGACCAGATAAAGTACATAGCGCTCTTCGAGAGCATGACCGGGGCAACAGTGCTCGACTGCCTCATTGACACCAACAGGAACAGGCTCATCTACGTCATCAAGAAGGGTGAGATGGGTCTTGCCCTCGGAAAGAAGGGCTCGAACGTTAAGCGCGTCCAGAACATGCTCGGCAAGGACATCGAGCTCATAGAGCACTCCGAGAACCCGGAGGAGTTCCTGAGGAACATTTATAAGAGCCTTGGGGTTAAGGTTAAAAAGGTTCATATCACCGAGAAGAAGGACGGTAAGAAGGTCGCCCTCCTCGACATCGGCCCGCGCGACAAGCCGAGGGCAATCGGAAGGGGCGGCCAGAACATAAACCTCGTGAAAGAGTTGATGGAGAGACACCACGGCATTCACGACGTGATTATAATTTGAGGTGATGTTCATGCCCGGAAAGAAGGCTCCGTATGGTGAATTTGCCGGTAGAAAGCTCAAGCTCAAGAGGAAGAAGTTCCGCTGGAGCGACATTCGCTACAAGAGGAGAGTTCTCCGCCTCAAGGAGAAGAGCGACCCGCTCGAGGGAGCTCCGCAGGCCAGGGGAATCGTCCTTGAGAAGATAGCCGTCGAGGCCAAGCAGCCGAACTCGGGAATGCGTAAGGCGGTTCGTGTTCAGCTCATCAAGAACGGTAAGGTCGTCACCGCCTTCACTCCCGGTGACGGTGCCATAAACCACATCGACGAGCACGATGAAGTCATCATCGAGGGAATCGGCGGTCCTAAGGGCGGTTCGATGGGTGATATCCCCGGAATCCGCTACAAGGTCGTCAAGGTCAACAGGGTCTCACTGAAGGAGCTCGTCAAGGGAAGGAAGGAGAAGCCGAGGAGGTGAAGGAGAATGGCCAAGCCACTCACCGAGCGCTTTTTCATCCCGAAGGAGCTCAAGGTTATGGGACGCTGGACAGTTGAGGACGTCACCGTCAACGACCCCTCGCTGAGGCCCTACATAAACCTCGATGCGAGAATCCTCCCGCACAGCCACGGCAGGCACGCCAAGAAGCCCTTCGGCAAGGCCCAGGTTCACATCGTCGAGAGGCTCATCAACAAGGTCATGAGGAGCGGTGCCAGCCACTTCAAGGCCGGCGGTCACTTCATGAGAAGGGAACACCGCTCGATAATGAGCAAGAAGATGAAGGCCTACGAGGTCGTCAAGGAGGCCTTCATGATTATCGAGAGGAGAACCAAGCAGAACCCGATTCAGGTTCTCATAAGGGCCATCGAGAACTCCGCCCCGAGGGAGGACACGACCACCATCGCCTTTGGTGGAATCCGCTACCACATGGCCGTTGACGTTTCCCCGCTCAGGAGGCTCGACATAGCTCTGAAGAACATCGCCCTCGGTGCGAGCATAAAGTGCTACCGCAACAAGACCACCTTCGCCCAGGCCCTGGCTGAGGAAATCATTGCCGCGGCCAACAAGGACCCGAAGAGCTTCGCCTACAGCAAGAAGGAAGAAATCGAGAGGATTGCCCAGTCCTCCCGCTGAGGGCTGGAGGCTTCTTTTACTCTTCCGCTTTTCTTGTCTCGTTGTTAGGGGTTTTGTGCGGAGTAGAGCTATCAGGTTCGACTTCTTAAAGCCTTCAGGAGCGTGCCATGATTCACTAAACCAAACTCTTCCCCACCATGTTTCCCGGCTTCTCAACTCCAAAGAACTTCAGAACCGTCGGCGCTATGTCCATGAGGCTCGACTCGTCGAGCTTAACTTTCTCAAACCCCCAGAGAATCAGCGGGACCTTCATCACAGGTTCGTTCATCGAGCCGTGCATGCCCTTGACCCAGTGGCTTACCCCCTTTATCCCCTTGCACATCCTGTGAGAGCAGAACCAGTAGCCGGGTTTGGCACAGACAATCAGCTCCCCGCTGTTCGGGCTGTTGAGATGAGGTAAGTCCTCGCGGAAGAAGACGACATTAACCCCCGGCGCCCTCCTCAGGACTTCAAAGGCTTCCTCAGCCTCGTTCGGGTTCCTCAAATAGACGTGAACGCCTCCTCCAGAAGAAACGCGGAGCGTTTCAATTCCGTGCTTTCTGAGATAGGTTTTCAGGTTCACCCACGTGTGAACTTCCTCCTGCCCGTGGTCGGCGAAGATTATGAAGGCGTACTCATCCTTGAGGCGCTCCCACAGCGTCCTAACTGCCGTGTCAACGGTGTGCACGGCCTTGAGCGCACCCTCACTCAACGGCCCGTGGTCGTGGCTCATTCCGTCTATCGAGGCGAAGTGGACGAGGAGCAGGTCAGGTTTGCACTCCTCGTATAGGTAAAGGGCCGAGTTTAGAACCCACACGTCTTTCCTCCAGTCGCGCCCGTGCTGTCTGTACATCTTGTCGCTCGCGAAGAAAGGAGGGAAAATCCTCACGTCGGTTCCGCTGAAGGGGGGCATCGTGTAGCCCGAAACGCTCGCCGTTCTAACCCCCCTTTGGCGAAGTATATCAACGATTGTCGGTGCCTTAATGACCTTGTGTGGGTTAAAAGCGACCTCGTAGTCGTAGAAGTTCACCTTTCTATCGGTTAGCCTGTCGTAGTAGCCGTTCTCAACGACGCCGTGGTCCCTCGGCCAGACACCGGTCATCACGCTTGTATGCACTAAATCCGTCAGCGTCGGAAAGATGGAATCCACGACAGCAAAGCTCCCTGTTTCTGCCAACTCGCTCAGGAAGGGCATGTGCTTGAGGTTGTAAACGCCGCAGCCGTCGAGGCTTATCAGGACGAGCTTTTTTCTCATTTCCATCACCGGTGTCAGCCTGACGTGCACTCATCACCGCTCAGTGGGATGGAGTGGTCATCATTCACCGGGCTTCATTGGTCAATCCTGTATAAATTCTTTCCGAGCCATTCGTCGAGCGTCTTCTGCCTTGCGAGGCTTCCCAAGATGTAGCTCCTCTTGAGGTACTCCTCGAAGGGGTGCTCAAGCCTTCTCCGTATCGCGTCGAGGGCCTCGTTAAGCGTCTCGAAACGGCCGATTGGATTGCTCAAAGCTTTCTTCACGCCGAGGCGAATCTGCCAGACGCCGACGGGGGCGTAGTACTCGGGCGTAACTTCTCGGAAGACGACTGCCCGCGCCTGTCTTCTTCTCGCTCTGAGGGCTTCGAGGACGCTCAGGCGAGCTGAATGGTACGCGCCGGCCGTTTCCTTGACGTACTCCTTCCTCCCGCGGAAGTCCTCGTAATCGTGAATCACGCTCGGCCTCTCGCTACCGAAGAGCGAACCCTTCAGCCAGACCTCCAAAAGCTCGAAGGCGTAAGACTGAGGCATCAGCAGAACTACGTAGCGGTTGCCGAGGAAGCGGTAGAAGTAAACCTCGTAGTCGTTTATCTCAGGGTAGTGCAGAATCTCGCGCCTCAGGTTCTTGCCTATGGTGTCCTGAACCGCTGTGATGCTCCACCGCGTCGGGACGAGCTTCCTCTCAATTCCAAGTAACCCGGCGGAGAGAAGGCGTATTATGTAGTACTCGTCGAAGCCCCAGTTATAGAGGCGCATTATTGCCTGTTCGGCCTTCAGCTCGTCGCTCACCACGTAGTCGGTCCTCCTAGGTATCCTCGGGTTCTCGGTCAGCTCGAAGTCGAGGAGTTCCGCTTTAGGCCCGATGGGTGGGGCGAACTCGCTTGGAAGAACTTTGAGCACCGGCTTTCTTTTGAGGATTACCTCGCTGTCCACGGGTTTTATTGACATCGCCAATTCCTGGACCTCGCTCAAAATCCTTCCGCTCTTCCTTACGTCTACATCGGCCTTCGTCTCGCCCATGACAAGGAGGGAGCGGTAGTAAAGGATATCGCGAATCGTCTTGCCCTCCCACTTCAGTGGGCTGTCGAGGTGGCTGGTGTTTCCTTCGATTGGGGGAACGAGCGGGCCGATTCTGACCTTAGGGTAGCCGTACTCGCCGACGAAAATACTGGGTGGGGAAGAGCCGAAGAGGTGCCTCTTGTTGAGCTTCTGCTCCACAGTACGGGCTACCCTAAAGCGCTCGAGAATCGGGCAGGTGGGCCTTCCGCAGAGGAGCTTTCGGCCCTTGCAGACTGCGCAGAGCTTGGAGTTGAAGAGCTCCACCATTGGGGATGACTTGTCCCGAGGATGTAAAAGCTTTGCCCTGCCAAAAAACTTAAAAACCCTCCCTGGCTCATATAACCTGGGTGCTGTGCCGCGGTAGCCTAGCCTGGTAGGGCGCCGGCCTGCTAAGCCGGTGGGCGGTGCCCACCGGGGTTCAAATCCCCGCCGCGGCGCCATTAACTTCTCTGGGTCAATGCCGGGATAGCCTAGAGGCGAGGCGAGGGACTGCAGATCCCTTCCACCCGGGTTCAAATCCCGGTCCCGGCTCCACATCATCCCTTCCTGACGGAAGCGCTGGCGGGGAAACTTTTGCCAAGCAGAAGTTTCATCAAAATTAGGCATGCTTTTTGAGATGGCGGGTTTTTAAGGGGATTACCCCCAATCTACCTCTGCCCCTTGTGAGGGTTTAACACTTTTTGGGCAATCTTTTCCCAAAAGCTTGCTTGTGAGTGTTTCTCTCTTTAAAGGTGCTTCGGACGCCGATGACAAAGTTAAACTACTTAGGAGGTTTTATTTTGGTGTTAAACCCTTCTTAGCTTACCCCTCGATTAGTGAATTACTTTTTTGCTCTTGGGCAGAAGGACGCTTTCGCTAGCTTCCCCAAAGGCTGAAGGCAAAGCTTGCTAGCCCAGATAGGGTGCCTCTCGAAACCCCTCAGCGCCAGCCCAACCACTCAGTCCAGGGAGCATAAACACATCGGCCGGATTGTTTTTATATCACCCCCTTAAATCCCCAGCGGTGGTTCCTATGATGCTCCCCGATTGGAAGATAAGAAGGGAGATTTTAATCGAGCCATTCTTCGAGGAATCGCTTCAGCCGGCCGGCTACGACCTCCGCGTTGGAGACGAGGCATACATCAACGGAGAAATCCTGAACGTCAAGGAGCTCGGGGCCATTGTACTCCCTCCCAAGACGTATGCGCTTGTCTTAACCCTCGAGCGAATCAAACTTCCCGACGACGTCATGGGAGACATGAAGCTAAGGAGCAGTCTCGCGAGGGAGGGGCTTATCGGGTCTTTTGCGTGGGTGGACCCTGGCTGGGATGGAAAGCTGACCCTCGGCATCTACAACGCCTCTAATGAGCCCGTTGAGCTCTCCCATGGGGAGCGCTTTGTTCAGATTGCCTTCATCCGCCTTGAAGGTCCCGCGAGGAGCCCTTACCGCGGAAGGTACCAGGGAAGCGCTGGAATCGCCCTCTCAAAGCGTAGGGCCAAGAAACTTGGATGAATTGAATCCATTTGTCCGGAAGTGTCAAAAGGTATAATTTCCGGGCTATCGTCTGGATTTAGGGGCCGTATCTGGGTGGTGTCTTTTTATCCTCTTTTAACAATTGTCGTAAATCCTACGATGTCCAGCACCCGGTAGATTTTTCCCGTGACAAAACGACATTGATACTTAGGTGTACACCGGATTTGGGGGCTCCAGAGGCCGTTTTTACCGAAAGCTTTATATACCTCGAATTGCTTAAAAAATACCGAAAAAGCTTTTACGGAGGTGTTGTGAATGGCCGAGCTTCCAATTGCCCCGATTGACAGACTTATTAGGAAGGCCGGTGCCGAGAGGGTCAGCGAGGAGGCCGCCAAGGTCCTTGCCGAGTACCTCGAGGAGTACGCCATCGAGCTCTCCAAGAAGGCCAACGAGTTCGCCAGGCACGCCGGCAGGAAGACCGTCAAGGCCGAGGACATCAAGCTCGCCATCAAGGCCTGATGGCCTTTTTGGCTTTTCCATCCCTTTCTGACCGTTAGCGTTTTAAGCCTCTTCTCGCGCTTTCGACCATGCCGGAAATAGCCGTTCGGATGACCAGGCGCAACCACAACGCCTTCGTTCATCTCCTCGGGGCCCTTGAGAGCCAGGGCTTCGATTTGAGTGAGCTCCTCATAACGAAGAACTTCAACGAGATTCTAAAGGCAAAACCCAAAGTCGTCCTCTACTCCTTCTTCACGGAGGAAATCTGGGGCGACCTCCCGAGGGAAGTCCGGCTTTTGAAGGAGAGGGGAACCATTCTCGTCGCCGGGGGTTATCATGCAATAGCGATGCCGAAACATACCTTGAATCAGCTCGGCTTTGACGTAGCCGTCATCGGGGAGGGCGAGGAGGTAATATACCAGCTTTTAACGACCCTGAAGAGAACGAACCACAGGGTAACCCCCGAGCTCGCCAAGGTGAAGGGTCTCGCCTTCTATCTAAACGGCGAGTTCACCTTTACCGGCTTCGCGAAGGTCGAGGACTTCTGGCGCTTTCCGCCGTATCCAGAGAGCGTTCGTCTGATTTCGCCGATAGAGATAAGCAGGGGCTGTCCCTTCCGCTGCTACTACTGTCAAACCCCCTACATCAAGGGCTTCCGCATGAGGCACAGGCCCATAGACCAGATTGTGAAGTACTCACGGAGAATGAAGGACATGCGCTACATAACGCCGAACGCCTTCGCCTACGGTTCTCCGGGAGCTATACTCAAGCTCAACAAGCTCGAGGCCCTGCTTAAAGCTCTGCAACCCCTCAGGAAAGAGGGCAGGAGGCTATTCTACGGGACGTTTCCGAGCGAGGTTCGGCCTGAATTCGTCCTGCCCGAGACCCTTGAGCTCCTCATTGACTACGCCGACAACAGGAGGTTAGCAATAGGAGCGCAGAGCGGGGATGACGCGATGCTAAAGGCTATGCACAGGCTTCACAGGGTTGAACACGTTCAGCGAGCGGTCGAGTACATGCTCGAGTACGGCTTCGAGCCGGTCGTTGACTTCATCGTCGGCCTGCCGAACGAGGGCGAGGAGAGCCAGAGGAGGAGCATCGAACTGATGAAGTGGATTATGGGGAAGGGCGGAAAGGTTAGGGCACACTACTTCATGCCCCTTCCGGGAACTCCCTGGGCGCGGTGCAAGCCGAGTCCACTGAGCGAGGAGATGAAGAAGTTCCTCGGCAGAATGGCTGCCAAGGGAAAAATAGAGGGCTCGTGGGGGATTCAGATAGGGCTTTCAAAAAGGCTCCAGAAGCTGATAGAGGAGTTCTACGAGGAGCCGATGAGCTACCACGGGAGTATAAACCCGGTCTGCTGAACCCAAAAGCTTTTAACTTCACGGAGTACTGAAGGGCGAGGGCGTTATGTACGCCGAAAACTATAAAAGATTCCTGGAGCTTATAGACGAACTGCGAGAGTTTGAAGGCGCCCTCATCGTTGAGGGCATGCGAGACGAGGTGGCTCTGAGGAATCTGGGGGTCAGAGCGGAGATAATCAGGCTCTCCCGCCTGCCTCTACCAGAGGTCGCGCTCATCGCCTCATCCTACGGCGAAGTCAAGATACTCACGGACTTTGACAGAAAGGGGGAGGAGCTGGCCAAAAAGCTCCTCCGCTACCTGGCCGGCTACCCCTGCAGGGTGGACGCAGAAACCCGGAAGGAGCTCAAAAAGCTGGTCAAAAAGGACATCAAGGGCATTGAAGACCTCTACGGCCTCTATTTGAAGGTAATCTCCGTTTCTGACCCCCGGCTGGAGGGGATTCGATGAAGAGAAAGAAGACGATACTCCAGCAGGTTTTGGCTGAAAAACGAAAAAAGGCTAAAGAGGGTGGTTTCATGTCAGGAAAGGACGAGTTCGGAACGACCAAATACGTCATCTACGCCGAGTTTGAGGCTAACGGCATCGTCGAAAGGCCCGACGTTGTTGGTGCTATTTTCGGACAGACTGAAGGTCTCTTAGGAGACGACCTCGACCTGAGGGAGCTCCAGAAGACCGGAAGGATTGGCAGGATTCGCGTCGAGGTTCACAACAAGGCCGGCAAGACCTATGGAACCATTACCGTCCCGTCG
Source organism: Thermococcus prieurii (assembly GCF_054657655.1). Taxonomy (NCBI): domain Archaea; kingdom Methanobacteriati; phylum Methanobacteriota; class Thermococci; order Thermococcales; family Thermococcaceae; genus Thermococcus; species Thermococcus prieurii. Next base: position 654,587 of record NZ_BAAHYH010000002.1, read on the forward strand.
AGCCTCGACAGGGTCGAGACGGCTATCCTCGCCGCGGCGCTTGAAACCATCGACCGCGTTGGTCCGGCTGAGGCTAAGATAAGGGTCCTCCGCATAGAGGACGTCAGGGCAACCAAGAGGAAGTACATCATCGAGAGGGCCAAGGAGATACTCGAAACCCTCATGGAGCAGGAGATTCCCGAGACTCAGGAGCTCACCGAGGAGGTCAAGAAGGCCGTTAGGGCGAAAGAGCTCATCGAGTACGGGCCGGAGAAGCTCCCCGCAGGGCCTCACGTTCCGTTCTCCGACTCAATCATCGTCGTTGAGGGAAGGGCCGACGTCCTCAACCTGCTCAAGCACGGCATAAAGAACGCGATAGCGGTCGAGGGAACCTCGATTCCTGAAACCATAATCAAGCTCAGCAAGGAGAGAATAGTTACCGCCTTCACCGACGGCGACCGCGGTGGAGAACTCATACTCAAGGAGCTCCTCCAGGTTGCCGATGTGGATTACGTTGCCCGTGCCCCTGAGGGCAAGGAAGTCGAGGAACTCACCAAGAAAGAGATAGTCAAGGCCCTAAGGAGCAAGGTTCCGGCCGAGCAGGTCATCAACGAGATGTTCAACAAGGGCAAGAGCTTCTACGAGCTGATAAGGGAAAGGGAAGAGCGGAAGCCCGAGCCAAGGAAGGTCGAGCCGAGGGAGCCGAGGGTAGTCCCCGCCAAGGTCGAGGAGAAAAAGCCGGAGAAGCCCGAGAAGGTCGAGAGGCCTGAGCCCAAGGAGGAGAAGATAGTCAAGCCCATCGAGAAGGCCCGCGTTCCAGAGCTCGAGGAGTTCGGCGAGTTCATCGAGCGCGTTAAGAAGGACGGGATAGCACTCCTTCTCGACGAGAACAAAAACGTCATAGCGGAGATTCCAGTCAGGGAGCTCACAAACCAGCTCAAGGAGCGCAAGGACGTTTACGCGGTCGTCTTCAACGGCGTCATCACCCAGAGGCTCATCGACACAGTCAGCGAAACCGGCGTTCGCTACCTAATCGGCGCGAGGAAGTACAACGTCGTTAGAAGGCCCGTCCAGCTCAAGATAATAACCTTCGCCGAGTGATTAGCGGAGGATTACTCCGCTCCTCCCCCTTTCTATTGACATTCCCTTCTCTCTTGGGGTGTACAGGAGGGGGCTTTTCCTCACGTAAAGCTGTTCTCCCATACCTTCCCTAGAAACGACTTCAACGACGTAGTGAGCGTAAAGCGAGAACCACGACAGGAACTTTTCCGAGGTTCTGTCCCTGTTGAGAATCCACAGGTTTATAGATTCCCTACCGTCTGCTTCGCTAAGTGCCATGAACCTCTGAAATATTCTCAGTGTGTTCCTCTCCCCCAGGAAAAACGCAAAGCCATCGAGTGTGAAATCCACGCGGACAACCCGCTGGTCGTCCATTTTTTCCTGTTCAATTGTCCTGAACAGCATTGAATACTTGGGAACGAACGTGTCCGCTGAGAGGTTCTCCCCGGAGTAAACGAAGTCTTCATTGTATTTGATACCGTGAAGGGAGCCGAAGACGTCTATGACTGCCAGGTCTCCACTTTCACCAAGGGTGCGGAGGTCAACGCCGGAGGGAACGAGCTCAATTTCCAGCGTGGAGAGAGGCAAAACGGTGTTCGTTACAACTCCAAAGTCTCCCATCTCAACTCGATTTCTCATAATCTCAAAGGCTATTGTCCAGCCGGTTGAGTAGGTGTTGTGAATTATCAAGAGGTTGCCATTTGGAATCAGGCCTCCCCCGATTGCACGGTCGAGTCTCCTGATTCCAGTGCTCAGAAGCTCCATGGTCACCCCACCGTAACGTTCGTAAACTAGATTTTAACGTTTAGATTTATCCCTCTTTTGGAATTTTGGACTAACCTTTATAACCGCTTTCCCCATTCCCACACAGGTGGTCGAGATGGTGGAGGAACTAATTTGGAAGTACGCGCTCATCAACGCCTACACCCACAAGGGAAAGGCGAATCCGAAGGCAGTCATAGGGAAGGTCCTCGGTGAGAACCCCGAGCTGAGGCCGAGGGCAAAGGAGATAATCCCTCTCGTGAACGAGATAGTCGAGAAGGTAAACACCCTCTCCCTTGAGGAGCAGGCGGCGAAGCTGAGGGAGATTTACCCCGAGTTTTTCGAGGAGAAGAAGACCAAGAAGGAGGAGAAGAAGGGCCTTCCCCCGCTTCCCAAGGCGGAGAAGGGAAAGGTCGTCACCCGCTTCGCGCCCAATCCCGACGGTGCCTTCCACCTCGGAAACGCGAGGGCAGCTATTCTGAGCCACGAGTACGCGAGGATGTACGACGGCAAGTTCATACTCCGCTTCGACGACACCGACCCCAAGGTCAAGAGGCCGGAGCCGATTTTCTACGAGTGGATTAAGGAGGACCTTGAGTGGCTCGGCTTCAAGATTGATGAGATACACATAGCGAGCGACAGGCTTGAGATATACTACGACTACGCCGAGAAGCTGATAAAGATGGGCAAGGCATACGTCTGCACCTGCCCGCCGGAGAAGTTCCGTGAGCTCCGCGACAAGGGAATAGCCTGCCCTCACCGGGACGAGCCGGTTGAGGTTCAACTCGAACGCTGGAGGAAGATGCTAAACGGCGAGTACAGGGAGGGCGAAGCTGTCGTCAGAATAAAGACCGACCTCAATCACCCGAATCCCGCCGTTAGGGACTGGCCGGCGCTCAGGATAATAGACAACCCCGACCACCCGAGGACGGGCAACAAGTACCGCGTCTGGCCCCTCTACAACTTCGCCTCGGCTATAGACGACCACGAGCTCGGCGTCACGCACATCTTTCGCGGGCAGGAGCACGCCGAGAACGAGACGAGACAGAGGTACGTTTACGAGTACCTCGGCTGGGAATACCCGGTTACGGTGCACCACGGCAGGCTGAGCATCGAGGGCGTTATCCTCAGCAAGTCCAAGACGAGGAAGGGCATCGAGGAAGGTAAATACCTCGGCTGGGACGACCCGAGGCTCGGAACGATTAGGGCCCTGAGGAGGCGCGGAATAAGGCCTGAGGCGATAAGGGAGCTAATAATCGAGGTTGGGCTTAAGAGGAGTGACACAACAATAAGCTGGGACAACCTCGCCGCCATAAACAGGCGCATAATCGAGCCAATAGCAAACCGCTACTTCTTCGTCGCTGACCCGATTCCAATTTACATAGAGGGCTATGACGAGGAGTTCGTGGCTGAGATTCCGCTCCACCCGGACCACCCTGAGAGGGGCGTTAGGAGGCTCAAATTCGTCCCCGGAAAGCCGGTCTACGTTTCGAGGGACGACATGGAGCTCTTCAAGCCAGGCAACTTCGTTCGCCTTAAGGACCTCTTCAACGTCGAAATCCTTGAGGTGGGCGAAGAAGGCATTAAGGCGAGGTTCCACAGTGTGGACTACGAGGTGGCCAGAAAGAACAGGTGGAGGATGGTTCACTGGGTCACCGAGGGCAAGCCCTGCGAGGTCTGGGTTCCCGAGGGCGAGGAGCTGGTCATCAGGGAGGGACTCCTTGAAAGCGACGCCGACGTTAAGGTCGATGACGTCGTTCAGTTCGAGCGCTTCGGCTTCGTGAGAATAGACGAGGTAAAAGATGGAAAGGTCAGGGCGATTTTCGCCCACAAGTGATTCTTTTCAATCCAGCCCTCTCCATTTTATAAGTCCGAGCAGGAACTTGTGGGGAAGCTTCTCATGGTGCGGGTAAACCCTCAGGGCGTAGTGCCAGCAGGGGTCGCCGAGGTGTCTCAGCGCGCTTCCGTGATATGTGTAGAGCCACTTTCCACCTTCGAGCCGCTTCGGATGCCTGAGCTCGACGATGTGGGGCTTCTCTATGTGGTATCCCTCAGCCCGGACCCCGTAGTAGAGCTCGACGCGGACGTCTTCCGGGTTCAGTCCGTCGAGGTCCACCGTCACCTCGAGGCCGGAGCGGTCGTCGAAGACCCTAACGTCAACGAAGCCCACCTTCGGCCACGACTCGGTTACGCGGTCCTTCCACTCGGCTATCTCCCTCGCGCCCCGATAGTTCTCCCTCGTGAGCCATATGTGGTTGCTCATGGCCTTTGAGTAGAACTTGTCCATGTACTCCTTGACCATCCTGTGGGTGCTGAAGCGAGGGGCGATGCTCTTTATGCTCTCCTTCATCATGTAAATCCACTTCGGCCTGTTGCCGTAGTAGGTCGGGATTATCTCCCTCTCAAGGAGGTCGTAGAGGGCCTGGGCATCTTTAACGTCGTCGGCCTCGCTCTCCGGCTCTGTGCTCTCCTCGCCTATGACCCAGCCGTTCTTTCCGTTGTAGCCCTCGACCCACCAGCCGTCGAATATGCTCGCGTTCAAAACCCCGTTCAATCCTGCTTTCATTCCGCTCGTCCCGCTGGCCTCGAGGGGCCGCCTCGGCGTGTTCAGCCAGACGTCGACACCTGCAACCATCAGCCTCGCGCTTCCCATGTCGTAGTTTTCCATGACGAATATCTTGCCCCTGAACTCGGGCATCTTGCTGACCTCGTAAATCCTCCTCAGGAACTCCTTTCCTCCCCAGTCGTTGGGGTGGGCCTTTCCGCCGAAGACGATATAGACGGGCCTCGTCGGGTCGTTCAGGAGCTTTCTGAGCCTGTCAAGGTCCGTGAGAAGAAGAACCGCGCGCTTGTATGTTGCAAAGCGCCTCGCGAAGCCTATTATGAGCGCGTTCTCATCTATGGCCGGAATCGGGTCGTCGGTTCCGAGACGCTCGTTCCGCTCCATCGCCTTCCTCCTGAGGAGCTCGATGAACTGCCTCTTAGCCTCGAGGTGGGCTTCCCAGAGCTCCTCATCGGGAATCCTCTCGACGGCGTACCAGATACCTTCAAGGTTCGTGTGCTCGCGCCAGACCTTGCCGATGTAGCGGTCGAAGAGCTTCCTCATCTCGTTGTGAACCCACGTCATCGTGTGGACGCCGTTGGTTATTGGTTCGATGGGTATCTCGTCGAGTGGAACTCCAGGCCAGAGGTCCTGCCACATCCTTCTGCTCACTTCTGCGTGCAGTCTGCTGACACCGTTAACGTAGCTCGACGTTCTAATCGCGAGTAGGGTCATGTTGAGGTGGTCCCCCTCCCTGCCGAGTTCGAGGAGCTCTTCCCTGCCTTCGAGGAACTTGGCGAGTCGTTTCCGAACCTCCTCAATCGGAAACCTGTCGTGGCCGGCCGGAACGGGTGTGTGAGTCGTGAAGACCGTCGTCCCTCTGACGACGCTCAGCGCCTCGGTGAACGTGAGGCCCTCCTCCATGAGCCATGCAATCCTCTGGAGGTTCGCGAAGGCCGGATGCCCCTCGTTGAGGTGGACGACGCCGGGCTCTATTCCCAAGGCTTTTAACAGCCTCATTCCACCGATGCCGAGGAGGATTTCCTGCTTTATCCTCTTGTCCATCTCGGCGTTGTAGAGGTAGTCGCATATCTTCCTGTCGTCCTCGTCGTTCTCGGGGACGTCCGTGTCGAGGAGGTAAATTCTCACCCTGCCGACCTGAACCTCGAAGGCCCTTGCGTAGACAGTCCTGTCCTCTATCGGCACCTCTATCAGGAGTCTTTCACCGTTCCTGTCGAGGACGGGCTTTATCGGCATTTCCTCGGGTCTGTACTCCGGGAAAACCTCAATCTGATTGCCGTTTTCATCTATCTCCTGCCTGAAATAGCCGTGCTTGTAGAGCAGGCCGACGGCTATGAATGGCAAGCCAAGGTCGCTCGCGGTCTTGACGTGGTCTCCGGCCAAGATACCGAGCCCGCCGGAGTAAATCGGCAGGCTCTTGCTTATGCCGTACTCCATGCAGAGATATACAATCGGCTTGTCCCACTTGGGGTAGTTGGTCGAGAACCAGGTTGAGTCCGGGTTCATGTAGTCCTCGAACTGCTCCATGACGAGCTCGTAGAGGTTCATGAAATCGTCATCACGAAGGAGCTCGCGGAACCTGTGGGGGGGCGTGTCGAGGAGTAGCTTCACCGGGTTCTTGTACTCGGCCCAGTGCTCGGGGTCTATCTTCTCCCAGAGCTTCGTCGCCCTCCTGTTCCAGCTCCACCAGTAATTGTAGGCCAAATCCGCGAGTCCCTTGAGCGGACTGGGGACTCTCTCACGAATCCTCTCGTAAGTGCACTCGTCAACTTTAGCCATAGAAACCACCGATGGTGATACTTCTCACCGCGACCTTAAAAACCCTGTCGCTCGGCGTTGAACGATAATGAGAAAAAAGAAGTCACGCGCCCTCAAGCGCGAACGGGCTTATGTAATCGCCGTACTTCTCCCTGGCCTCAAGGAGTCTCTTCCTCTCCTCCTCAAGAACCCGGAAGAGCTCCTCGGGAACTTCCTTGACTTTCTCGCGGTAGATTTTCTCTATGCGCTCAATCTTCGCGAGCAGTTCCGGAACCCTTATCGTGAACTGCTTCTCGTAGGCTTCCCTGCTGTAGTCCTTGTTGAGAACCTCCTTGAAGAGCCTTGCCAAGTCCTCGTACTTCGGAATGTACCCTATCGGCGTCTCGATTGCATCAACGTCGCCGTGAACTCTTAACTCCATCCACTTGAGCCACACCGCTTTGTCGAGCTTGTGGTTGAGCCAGTTGCCGTTCTCGTCGCGGAGGAAGTAGTTGACGGCGAATATCTTCGGCGCTTTCCTCAGCTTCTCGCCGAACCTCAGGTAGTTCTCGATGTACTCGCCGAGCGGGACGCTCATGAAGTCGAGTATGGCCATCGGGTTAAAGGCCCTAACGCCTTCCTTCCCAAGGGTCGCCGCCGTCGTCTCGCTCTCGAGCGAGGCGCCCATAGTTATAACACCGTGCTTCCAGTCAAAGGCTTCCCTCACCGGGGGCCAGGTGTCCTTGTCCCTGCCGCCGAAAATCATTCCGCCGACTTCCACACCGCACGGGTTCTCAAGGGCTTCCAAATCCACGTTCGGGAAGTGCTCGAGAGAAACCGTGAAGCGCGCGTTCTTGTGGCTCGGCGGTATCTCGTTGCCTTCCTTGTCCTTCTTGCCCTTCCACCACTTTCCACTGTGGTTCTCTCCCTCTTCCGGAATCTCAACGCCCATATCGTTCCAGTAGGGCTTTCCGTCATTAATGAGAACGTTGGAGAAGATTATCTCGACCGGTGAGTGCAGGACCTTCCAGATTATGGGGTCGTCCTCGGGGTTGACGCCCTGGATTATGCCGAAGACACCCTTCTCGACGTTGGCACCGCGGGCGACGCCGTTAACCGGGAGGATGAAGGTCAAATCGTCTCCGACTATGTTCTCCCAGGGAATCATGGCGGTGGAGGTCTTACCGCACATGCTTGGATATGCACCGGTGAAGTAGGTCTTTCTGCCGTTCGGGCCGTTGACCCTCATTAAGAACATGTGCTCGCTGAGCCAGCCCTCTCTAACCGCCTTCTGGATGGTGAGCCTGAAGGCGAGCTTCTTCAGGCCGATGGTGTTTCCTCCGTACTGGGTGTTGACGGAGTATACGGTATCGTCCATCAAATCGATGTAAATCCTCCTCTTGTCCAGATTCTTGCTCGTCTTCCTCTCGTCGAGCTCTCCCGCCGAGTGGACGAAGCGGAAGAACTTCGCGTTCCTTCCAAGGCGCTTGAACTCCTCGTAGCCCTTCCTGTAGAGTATGAACTCGGAGTGGGCGACGTAGGCCGAGTCGGTGAGCTGAACTGCCGGAATGGTGAATATCGAGTTCTTAGGCCCGAGAACGAAGAAGCAGATGAACAGCTCTTTCCCGCGCATGACGCCCTTCATGAGCTCCCTTATCTCCTTCAGGCCCTCGTCGCGGTCCTTGGTGTTGAGGAAGGGAATCTCCTTTCCGCCGGGGACGAGGAGCTTGGTGTTGGCCTTGTCCCTGGCCTGGTCGTAGTAGTTGTCGTAGTGGACCGTGTGGTTCGGCGTTTCGAGCATCTTCTCTTCTCCATAGTAGAGGGCCTTCCAGCGGACGTACTGCTCGTCCTCTTCGCTGTCGGTGCAGACGAAGACCTTGCTCGGCTCGAGCCACTCAATCCACTCCGCCAAAAAAGCGTGAAGCTCGGGGTTGTCTATCGCCTTAACCTTCTCAAACTGTTCTTCGGGGAGGAGTTCCCTAAGCTTTTCAAGGGCGTCCATTTTTGTCGCCTCCATCGGATGTGTGCATCTTACCTATTTAAAGTTCCTTCGTCGTTGTGACCATCAACTGGGCGATTAAAGGGCCATCGTCTGATATAACGTCGAATTTTTTGGGCAGAGTTGTCAACTACTAAACCGAGTAATGGTCATCAATGGGCTCATAGACGCATCCATGTGAATGAACGACGACGGGCGCAAAGTATTTTAACTGGGAGTGATACAATAAAGCGGTGCGGTGCAAGATGAAGGCAGTGATTTTGGCCGGAGGCAAGGGAACGAGGCTTCTCCCGCTGACGGTTTACAGGCCAAAACCCATGATACCATTCTTCAACAGACCCCTGATGGAGTACGCCCTCCAGAGCCTCATCGAGGCCGGGGTCGATGAGGTTTACGTTCTAGTCGGCTACCTTAAGGAGCGCATAATCGACTACTTCGGCGACGGAAGCGAGTGGGGGATAGAGATTCACTACTCCAACAAGGACAACGTGAAGCTCGGAACGGCCGGTGCCACCAAGAAGGTTGTCAAGCACATGGACGATACGTTCTTTGTCGTCTCAAGCGACGTTCTCACGAACCTCGACCTGCGGGCGCTCTACGAGTACCACAAAAAGAAAAAGGCCCTCGCCACGATAGCTCTCTCGGAGGTTGACGACCCGACGCAGTACGGCATAGCGATAATAGACGAGGACGGCAGGATTCAGCAGTTCAAGGAAAAGCCCAGACCGGAAGAGGTCTTCAGCAACCTCGTCAACGCTGGCATATATGTCTTTGAGCCGGAAGCGTTCGACCACGTTCCCAAGAACAAGAACTTCGACTTCTCCAAGGATCTCTTCCCGAGGATGCTCGAAAACGACCTCCCGCTCTACGGGTTCCCCTTCAAGGAGTACTGGAACGACGTCGGAAGGCCGTCGAGCTACCTTCAGGCGACGGAAGATGTGTTCCTCGGACGGCTCCTCCTGCCTCAGGTGAAGACCGAAAGCCTTAAGGGCAACCTTGAGTACGGTGGGGCGCTCTACACTGGCAGGCGTTGCATTCTGCGGAAGCCGGAAATCAGGGGCTTCGCGGTCATTGGTGATGACGTTGAGATAGGCAGAAACGTTAAAATTGAACGCTCGGTAATCTTTTCAGGCGTGACCATTGAGGACGGTGCCGAGATAAAGGAGGCCATAATAGGAGAAAACGTTCACATAGGCAAGGGCGTCGTCATACAGCCCGGTAGCGTCATCGGCGACAACACGCTCATCGAGGACTTCAGCAAGATAGGCTCGAACGTAAAGATTTGGGTCGAGTCAAGGATTGGTCGGGAGAGTATAATACTCCCGGATTGAGGTGGTGAAAGTGGAAGTGTATTATTCCCAGAGGTTTAATCCCGAGGAGCTTGCCCTTCTTGGAAGGGCCATAGGAACCGTTTCCCACGGAACGATAATAGTCGGCAGGGATGGAAGGGCCATCTCGCGCTACGGCAAGAGGGCGATGGTGGTTGGCATCGTCAGCACCGGTTCAACGATAATGGACGTCCGCCTGATTCCGCTCATAGCCCTCAAGGACTTCGCCCACAAGAAGGGCCTTCCGCTGGCCTACGTTTACTACTACGGGGGCGTCCGCGTTTACGTCAGCGGAATCGACGTCGATGAAATAAACGCCATCCTCGAGAGCAGGAGCTTCATCGAGGCTCAGCCCAACGACATCGGTGCGACGGTGTACTATCCCAACGCCCTCGACGACTTCATGCACGACGTCTTCAAGCACTACAACTTCAAGCTCGAGGGAAAGGCCCTCGTTGATGCCATGAACACCCCCGCGGTGCTCTTTTTCCCGAGGATGAACGAGCACTTCGGCTTCGAGGTCGAGCTCATGAACGACATGATGACCAGCTACCTACCACCGAAGCCCAAGGAGGTCTTCCTCCACAAGCTGAGCAAAGGCGACTACGACTTTGGAATGCGCTTTAGACCCGATGGCGTCGTTGAGTTCTACAAGGACGGCGAGCGGAAGGAATTCATGAGTATGTGGTCCCTCTTCGACTACCTCAAAAGGCTCTAACGGCAGTTTTATAAGCCCCTCACCGAGGGGTTTACACGTTCTTCCATTTTGGGGGTGACGGGCTTGGGGATATTCATTGTGCTTGAGGGCATAGACGGCGCTGGAAAGTCAACCCAGGCAAAGTTGCTCAAGCTGTGGTTTGAAGAAAAGGGTTACGAGGTCGTTCTCACCAAGGAACCGACGGACACTCCCTTCGGCAAGCTCATCAGGAAACTCGTTTTGACGGGTGGAAGGGAGGGCATCATTGACGGGGCTAAAATAAGCCACGAGGCCGAGGCTTTACTCTTCGCGGCGGACAGGGCCGAACACGTTGACAAGCTCATAAAACCCGCGCTCGAATCTGGAAAGGTTGTGATTTCGGACCGATACTTCTACTCCTCCCTTGCATACCAATGGGCAAGGGGACTCGACCTTGAATGGCTCATAGACCTCAACCGCTTTGCAATAAGGCCCGACCTCGTTCTACTCCTCGACCTTCCCGTCAAGGAGAGCATGAAGCGCATAAGCAGGAGGAGCATAAAGACCGAGTTCGACAAGATAGTGGAGCTTCAGAAGAAGGTTCGCGAAAACTACCTAAAGCTCGCGGAGCGCTTTCCTGAGATTAAAATCGTCAACGCACTGGAGGACGTTGATGGTGTCCACAGGCAGATTGTTGCACTCGTTGAGGCTCTGCTCGAGAAATGAATGGAGCCCCGGGCGGGATTTGAACCCGCGACCGGCGGATTACAAGTCCGCCGCCCCGCCAGGCTAGGCTACCGGGGCAGGCTCGCTTTAGGGATTCCGCCAGGAGTTAAAAACCTTTTCCCCGCTCCAACCGCAAAATTTATAAACGTCCCTTGTATCCCCTACATTGGGTCGAGCCGCCGTAGCTTAGTTGGTAGAGCGCCGGACTGTTAATCCGGCGGTCCCCGGTTCGAATCCGGGCGGCGGCGCCATCAGTGGGCCCGTAGCTCAGCCTGGTCAGAGCGCGCGGCTCATAACCGCGTGGTCGGGGGTTCAAAGCCCCCCGGGCCCACCATTACAGCCCTTGCTCCGCAAGCGCTGGCGGAAGATTAGGTGCCTCTTCTGAAGTGTTCATTTCTGAGTGGGTTTTTATCTACTTGCTCTTTGGTGAGTGTTCCGCTCTTTAAACGGCGTCCTTCGGACGCCAATAACAAAGTTGGAACTGCTTGAAAAGCCTTGTTTTGGTGTTAAACCCCCTCTAAACTTGCACTCGGTAAGTGCACGACTGATCTTTTGCTTTTTTGGTAAGAATAGCGTTCTTTTCGCCAGCCTTTCCCAAAGGCTGTGGGCAAAGTTTCATCAAAGTTCGCGATTCCCTTTTGAGAAAAACCTATTTTTTGAGGGGATTTCTTTTTGAGTTGCTCTTTGTGGAGAGTGAATTCCTTTAAAAGCGCCTTTTAACAAAGGGTTCATGTTTTTAGCGCTCCTTCGGAGCGCGGTTCAAGTAGAACCCGTGTGAAGGAGTCCTTGGAGTGTGAATTCAAAACTCTCAACGGCTGGCTTGATTTTGAAATCCCCTTACAAAGGGAGCTTTAACGAGGAATCACGAGCTTTTGGTGAAGCTTTTTCCAAAAGCTTCAGCGCTGGCGGGGAAACTCTTTGGCAAAAGTTTCATTAAAGTTTTAAAAGGGTTCATTTTCGGGTGGGTTTGCTCTCAAACTCGCCGTTCTCGAGCGTGTTTTTTCCATTAGCGCCCTCCAGGCGCGTTTCGAGTTTAAACACCTCTCCCAAGCCCGCATGAATGTGAACCTCTCACTGACGGATTATGTAAAAGGCATGTAACTCTTCCGTTGCCAGTTCTGAGGGGTTTACCCCTTTTGGTCAAGCTTTGCTTGCGCAAAGCTTGCTGGCCTCAGAAGTGGTGGCCCTCCGCACCTCTCGGTGCCGGGCCGACCGCTCATCATTGGCCAGTGGAGTTTATAAGACTGGAGAGGATACGTCCATCGGTGGTTGTGATGATTAGGGTGAAGGTCCTCGGAAGGGGAATAGAGAGGGAAATCGAATGGAGGAAAGGCATAAAGGTTGCAGATATCCTCAGGGAGGTCGGATTCAACACAGAGAGCGCGATAGCGAGGATTGACGGGAGGGTTGTTCTCGAGGACGAAAAAGTTGAAGACGGCGTTACCGTGGAGGTAATCCCGGTCGTTTCTGGGGGATAAAAAGAGGGGCATCAAGCCCCGAGCCTCTTTCTCATGAACTCCTCGAACTTCTCCATGGCCTCCTCGAGTATCTCGACCGGCGGGAGGAAGACAATTCTGAAGTGCCAGTCGCCGGCCTTTCCGAAGCCCGAGCCGTGGACGAAGAGGACGTGCGCCTCGTGAAGGACATCGAGCACGAACTCCTTGTCGTTCTTCCACTTCGAGCGCTCCTCAATCCTCGGGAAGATGTAGAACGCTCCCTGCGGTTTGACCGCGCTGACGCCGGGAATCTCGTTGATGCGCTTGTAGATGTAGTCCCTCCTCTCGCGGAGCTTCTTCATGTACTCCCCAAGGTAGTCCATCGGGCCCGTTAAACCTGCTATCGCCGCGAACTGGGCCGGTGTGTTCGGACATATCCTTATGCGCATGAGCTTGTCAATCGCTTCTCTCACTTCTTCAAGCTTACCCTCGGGGTCAATGTAGTAGAAGTAGCCCAGACGCCAGCCGGTGGCGAAGTAAACCTTCGAGAGGCCGTTCATCACTATAACCGGAACGTCCTTCGTGAGTGAGCCCGGCGAGACGTGCTTGCCCTCGTAGGTCATCAAATCATAAATCTCGTCGCTTATAACCGGCAGGTCGTACTCGCCGGCCAAGTCGAGTATCGCCTTGACGGTCTTCTTCTCGTAGAGCGCTCCCGTCGGGTTGTTGGGGTTGATGACGGCTATTGCCTTCGTTCTCTCGTCTATCAGCTTCCTCATGTCGTCTATGTCCGGTTGCCAGCCGTTTTCCTCGACCGTCATGTACTCCCTCGGCTCGGCACCGTAGAACTTGACGAGGCCAACGTAGGGGGGATAACTCGGACTCGGAACGAGTATGTTGTCGCCGGGGTTGAGGAGCGAGCCGAATATAAGCTGGAGCGCCTCGGTTACGGCCGTTGTGACGCGGACGTCTTCCGGCGTTATGTCCACGCTGTTCTTCCACTTCTCCCTCTTAACGACGGCCTCCCTCATCTCGGGTAAACCCTCGCTCGGCCCGTAGTAGTTGTGGCCCTCCTTTATGGCGCGACAATAAGCCTCCTGCATGTGCTTCGGGGGCTGGAAGTCGTACTTGCCAGGGTCACCGATGTTGAGCCGTATGACCTTTATTCCCTTCTTCTCGAGCTCCCTCGCCGGGAGAACAACGTCTCTAATCGCGTACTCAACGCCCATTGCACGCTCTGATGCCCTAATCATAACGACCACCACCCGAAGGTTGAGACGTTCATCATAAAAACCTTGAGTCTCAAAGTTTCGCCGAAAACGGCCGTAAAGCGATGGATTTTCGGGAAACGTTTAAAACCCCCCGCTCAAAGCCTTCCCGGGCGATGAAGAATAGCAAGCAAACTGAGGGCTCACAGATGATGACGTGAACACCCTCCGAGCCCATTCGATACTTTTATTAACCTTCAGAGCAAAATCTAAGGCATGAACGTTTTCATCCCGCTCATCCTCGGCCTTCTGCTGGGCTACCTCCTGAAAAGGGCCGGAAAAAGGCCGAACCTTGAAACTCCCACGAGCATCGCGCTACTCGCGATGATTTTCTTCCTTGGGGTCAAGACCGGGGAGGTCCAGGTAAACGGCCTCTGGCTCATCGGCGTTTCAGCCCTCTTCGCGGTTCTGACGATAGCCGGAAGCCTTCTCCTCGCGGAGGTGGTCAGGTGAGGTTTCTCTACCTCGTCCTGGCATCTCTCACCATCGGAACGCTCGTGGGGCACTTCCTCAGCCCGGACTTCGGGAACGCCTACGAGCTGATGCTCTACATCCTCATATTCCTTATCGGAATGGACCTCGGACTGAACTTCAACGCCAAGGAGCTCAGGAAGGTCGGAGGAAAGGCCCTCGTCCTGCCGTTTCTAACGCTGACTGGCTCAATCCTTGGCGGACTGCTGGCGTCGCTGATTCTCGGGATAGAGCCGAGGTGGGGCCTCGCCATAGGGGCCGGCTGTGGATGGTACTCGCTGACGGGCCCGCTTATTGCACAGTACTCCGCGGTTTACGGCGCGGTTGGCTTCCTCGGTAACCTGATGAGAGAAATCCTAACCATCCTGCTCTACCCTATTGCAATCGGAAAAATCGACCCGAAAAAGGCGGTGGTGATGGGCGGGGCAACGACGATGGACACTACCCTGCCGATAATAACAAAATTTGGAGGAAGGGAGGTGGCACTGGTTGCCTTCATCCACGGGTTCATTCTAACAGCGGTCGTTCCCTTCCTGGTTCCGCTGATACTCAGTCTTTAGAGTACTTCTCGACGAGGCCTTTGACGAGGCTCTCGTGCTGTTCCTCGTTCCTCTTAAGTTCCTTCACAAGCTCCCGCACAACCGGGTGGAAGGCTCTCCTTGAGAGCTCCTCGTAGAGCTTTCTCATCTCGTCCTCTTCCTCGGCGTACCTCTTCAGAATCTCGATGAGCTTCTCATCGGTGCCGGGAAGAACGACCTCGGTCGGGAAGTCCTTGAGGTACTCCTCGATTATCTCTTCCGGTGGAATCCTGGCACCAATTGGACCGAAGCCAAGTGGCATGACCATCGTTGGAACGCCCGGGATGAGGGCGAAGTCCTCGTTGGGCTTCTCGACGGCGTACTCTTCCACCAGTTTGAGGGCGTCGTCATAGGCCTTCTCAAGGGCTTCCATGAGGCGCTTGTGGAAGGCCGTGTCTATTGCGAGCCTGAGAACGAGCCCCCTCAAATCGGCGTACTCCGGCTTATCGAGCTCTTTGAGGAGCTTCCGGTAGTCCCTCTCAGCCCTCTCTTCAACCTTCTTTGCCTCCCTGACGAGGTCAATCATCCTCCTCATTTCCCATCACCGGCACATTTTAGTAACCTTTAGTATTTAAAAGTTTCGGAACCGGGAAAAAGCTTTTTAAACATCGTCTCAAACCGGGAACCCGAGCTAATCATCGGCTCATGGCTCGGGGGTATCCGCGAAGGAACCCACCGGGCTCCCCGTGGAGGTGAGTGAGATGAAGTACCCGAAGCAGATAAGGACGTACTGCCCGTACTGTAAGAAGCACACCATCCACAAGGTAGAGAAGGTTAAGAAGAGGCCGAGGAGCGAGCTCAGCCAGGGTCAGAGGCGCTTCCGCAGAATCCTCAAGGGTTACCGCGGTTTCCCGAGGCCGAACCCAGCCGGAAGAGAGAAGCCGGTCAAGAAGCTCGACCTCCGCTTCCGCTGCACCGTCTGCGGTAAG
This sequence comes from Thermococcus prieurii, assembly GCF_054657655.1. Classification (NCBI taxonomy): domain Archaea; kingdom Methanobacteriati; phylum Methanobacteriota; class Thermococci; order Thermococcales; family Thermococcaceae; genus Thermococcus; species Thermococcus prieurii. The sequence goes on from NZ_BAAHYH010000002.1 coordinate 670,098, forward strand.
GCCCACACCAGAGGAAAGGGCTTCCGCGTTAAGAAGTTCGAGCTCGTGGAGGTGTGAACATGGCGCTCCCGAAGAACCTCATCCCGATGCCGAGGAGCAGGTTCCTCCGCGTCAAGTGCATCGACTGCGGCAACGAGCAGATAGTCTTCAGCCACCCGGCCACCAAGGTTCGCTGTCTCGTCTGCGGTGCAACTCTCGTCGAGCCGACCGGTGGTAAGGGCGTCATCAAGGCCAAAATCCTCGAGGTTCTCGAGTGATTTCCTCCCTTTTTCCTTCCCGCCAAACTTTTAAAAACCTCTTCTCGTAAACCTTCCGGAGAGAAAAATTTAGAGGTGGTTAGAATGCCGAGGAAAGCCAAGGAGTTTCCCGAGGAGGGAGAATTCGTCGTCGCTACCGTCAAGAACATTCACCCGTACGGAGCGTTCCTCACCCTTGACGAGTATCCCGGAAAGGAGGGCTTCATGCACATAAGCGAGGTTGCTCCAACCTGGGTCAAGAACATCAGGGACTACGTGAAGGAGGGCCAGAAGGTAGTCGTCAAGGTCATCCGCGTTGACCCGGAGAAGGGGCACATAGACCTGAGCCTCAAGAGGGTGAACCAGCAGCAGAGGAAGGCCAAGCTCCAGGAGTACAAGCGCGCCCAGAAGGCCGAGAACCTCCTCAGGATGGCCGCTGAAAAGATAGGCAAGGACTTCGAGACGGCCTGGCGCGAGGTCTGGGTTCCGCTCGAGGAGGAGTACGGCGAGGTTTACGCCGCCTTCGAGGACGCCGCCCAGAACGGGATGGACGTCCTCAAGGGGCTCATAAGCGACGAGTGGATTGAAGCGCTCAGGCCAATCATCGAGGCATACGTCGAGATTCCGACCGTTACCATCGATGCGGAGTTCGAGATAACCGTTCCGAAGCCCAACGGAATCGAGATAATCAAGGAGGCCCTGATTAGGGCCAGAGATAGGGCCAACGAGGAGAAGGACATAGACGTCAAGTTCACCTACCAGGGTGCCCCGAGGTACAGGATTGACATAACCGCCCCGGACTACTACAAGGCGGAAGAGGTTCTCGAGAGCATAGCTGAAGAAATCCTCCGCGTCATAAAGGAAGCAGGCGGAGAGGCGACCCTCATAAGGAAGGAGAAGCGCATAAGGAAGATTAAGAGGAGGTAACCATGAAGTTCCGCATAAGGAAGTGCCCGAACTGCGGCAGGTACACCCTGAAGGAGACCTGCCCCGTCTGCGGGGCAAGGACCAAGGTAGCCCACCCACCGCGCTTCTCGCCGGAGGACCCCTACGGTGAGTACAGGCGCAGGTGGAGAAGGGAAGTCCTTGGGATAGAGGTGAGAAAATGAAGGAAACCACCATCTACCTCCTTGAGAGGCCCCAGCTCAGGGACCCCGTGTTCATAGAGGGCCTCCCGGGCATAGGCCTCGTTGGAAAGCTCGCCGCGGAGCACCTCATCCAGGAGCTCAACGCGGTGAAGTTCGCCGAGCTCTACTCACCGCACTTCATGCACCAGGTCATCATAAAGAAGGGCTCAATCGTCGAGCTCATGAAGAACGAGTTCTACTACTGGGTGAACCCCGACGAGAACGGAAGGGACCTAATCATCATCACCGGCGACCAGCAGGTTCCGCCGACGGACAGCCCCGGCCACTACGAGGTTGTTGGGAAAATGCTCGACCTCGTTCAAGAACTCGGCGTCAGGGAGATAATAACGATGGGGGGCTACCAGGTACCGGAACTCCAGGGCGAGCCGAGGGTTTTGGCTGCGGTAACCCACGAGGAGCTCGTTGATTACTACAAGGAGAAGCTCAAGGACTGCTCCGTCGAAGTAGTCTGGAGGGAGGACGAGGGCGGAGCCATAGTCGGTGCCGCCGGTCTTCTCCTCGGAATGGGCAAGCTCCGCTCGATGTACGGTATAAGCATACTCGGCGAGAGCCTCGGCTACATCGTCGACGCCAAGGCTGCCAAGGCAGTTCTAACGGCGGTCACGAAGATACTCGGAATAGAGCTCGACATGACAGCCCTCGAGGAGCGCGCCAAGGAGACCGAGGAGATACTCCAGAAGGTTCAGGAGATGCAGAGAGCGATGCTCGAGCAGACGATGCCCCCGGCTCCGGAAGAAGAGGACAGGGGCTACCTCTGATACCTTTTATTCTCCTTAACTTCCCCGTGCATCTTTTGAAGGCCCAGTCTGCCCCTTCCCGTTGTGAACCTGAGGTTGGTAACACTCTTTTCAAAAAGTTTTTTATAGGATAACACCATCTTAGCTCTTGATAACACCAACCGGGAATGAGAGGTGGTGAAATTGCACATACCCGATGGCTACCTCGGACCGTACACATGTGCGTTTTTCTATTTGATTATGATACCGATTTGGTACAAGGCCTTCAAGTGGCTCAAGAATCTCAAGCCAAGCCAGGTGCCCCTGCTGGGAGTTCTAACGGCCTTTGCATTCCTTGTGATGATGTACAACATGCCGGTGCCTGGAGGAACAACTGCCCACATCGTCGGCGGAACGATAATAGCGATACTCATAAGCCCCTGGGCCGCGACGGTATCGCTCAGCATAGTTCTGCTCATTCAGGCCCTGTTCTTCGGTGACGGTGGAATAACGACCTACGCCGCCAACGTCTTCAACATGGGCGTCGTCCTCCCCTTCGTCGGCTACTACACCTACAAGTTCCTCAGCGAGAGGTTCAAGCTCAACGAGGTCATCTCAGCCGGAATCGGTGCGTACATCGGCATAGTAACCGCGGCAACTGTAGCCGGCATCGAACTCGGAATACAGCCTTACATACAGCCCGGCTACTGTCCCTACCCGCTCCGCGTCTCCGTTCCGGCCATGGCAATAGCGCACCTAGTGACGGCAGGTCCGGCCGCGGCCGTCGTTACCGCGGCAGTTGTCTGGTACGTCAAGAAGAGCAGGCCCGACCTCTTTGAGATGAGGACCATTGCAAGGGGGTGATTGAATGGACAGGGTAACCAAGACCCTCCTCGCAATCGTCGGCGTCATGATAATCCTCTCTCCGATTGGAATACTGCTCGTGTGGAACTACGACGATGCCTGGGGCGAGTGGGACGTCCAGACTGTGGAGCACATGGTCGGCCACAAGTTGCCCGGCATGGAGAAGCTCGCGGACGCCTGGAACCACGCGATTTTGCCCGACTACAACATCCCAGGCTGGGAGGACAAGCTCCACGCCTCGATAGGCTACATAATCTCCGCGATAGTTGGAACGGCACTCGTCGTTGCCCTCTACTACGCCCTCGTCAAGTTCGTGGTCGGCAAGGGCGCCTCCTCCTGAATTTATTTTTTGGTGGTGAGAATGGGGTTCCTCGAAGAGACCGCCAGGGAAGTCCTCGAGTTCACGACCAACGCCATCTTCTCCGAGAGGTACGCGAGACGAGACGGTCTGCTCCAGAGAATCGACCCGAGGGTTAAGGTGTTCTCGCTCGTTGCGATAGTCGCGACGGTGGTTTCCCTCGGGAGGATTGACGCCATTTTAGCTTTTTACTTCCTTGCACTGGCCCTCGCGGTCCTCTCCAGACTGCCGGTAGTCGAGTTCACGAAGAGGGTCTGGGTCTTCATTCCGATTTTCACGGGGGTTATAGCCCTCCCTTCGATATTCATGATTCCGGGCGAGCCGGTTTTTCATCTGTTCGGTCTCACCGCGAGCAGGGAGGGAATCCGCTGGGCGGTTCTCTTTACGCTCCGCGTCGCGACGGCGGTTTCCTACGCGATACTCTTCACGATGACGAGCAGGTGGAACGATATCGTCTCGGCCCTCGCGTTCTTCAGGATTCCCGGAATGGTCATAACCATAACGACCTTAACCTACCGCTACATATTCCTCCTCGCCAAGCTCCTGCTCAACGCGATGCACGCGAGGAGGGCGAGGCTGGCCGGAGAACTCGGCATGGTCGAGAGCTGGAAAGAGGCCGGAAAGCACATCGGGGCGACCTTCATAAAGGCCAACGCCCTCGGCGAGGACCTCTACTACGCCATGCTCTCCAGGGGCTACGCCAACGAAATCGAACCGCTGAGGGAGTTCAAAGCTGGAACGGTTGACTACGCGTTCTCGGCCTTCACAGTCCTCCTCGTCGTCCTGACGTTTGCCTTCACGAGGGGATTGCTATGAAGGTTTACGAGCTCAGAAACGTTTCCTACCGCTATCCAACCGGGGAGTGGGCGCTCAGGGGAATAAACATGGATGTTGAGAGGGGAGAAACCCTGGCCATAGTTGGGCCGAACGGCGCCGGAAAGACCACACTGCTCAAGCTGATGGACGCGCTGGTCATGCCAACGGAAGGCGAGATACTCTTTGAGGGAAAGCAGATAACGGAGGACACGATGACGGAGGGGGAGTTTCGGCGGAAGGTCGGCTTCCTGTTCCAGAACCCGGACGTGATGCTCTTCAGCGCGACGGTTCTGGAAGACGTGGCCTTCGGCCCCGTTCACCTGTGGGGTAAAGAGAGGGGCCTTGAGAGGGCCAGAGAAGAACTCAGAAGGCTCGGCATCGAGAGGCTGGCCGATAGGCATCCGTACAGCCTGAGCGGTGGCGAGAAGAAGAAGGCCTCTATAGCCTGTGTAACGGCAATGGAGCCGGAAGTCCTTCTCCTCGACGAGCCGACGAGGGATTTGGACTTGAGGAACAGGAACTTCGTGCTCGACATGATTCGGAGCTGGAAGAGGGAAGGAAAGACGGTCGTAGTGGTTACCCACGACCTGAGGCTGATTCGCCTCGCCGACAGGGTTTACGTGGTGAACAAAGAAATCCTCTTCGAGGGAACGCCGAGGGAGCTGTTCTCGAGGCCGGAGCTAATAGAGAAAGCCAACCTTGACGTGCCCGAGATTGTGAGGCTCTTCCACGAGCTCGGCATCAACGAAATACCGCTGAGCGTGGAGGAGGCAGTGGAGATTCTAAGGGGCCTCCTCCAGAGGTGATAAGTTAAACTCACCGCCTTCCCGGCTCCGGCGCCCCGGGAACGTCCCTCAGCTCCCTCCCCAAAATCCTCTCCATGAGCAGACCCATGGCAATCACGAAGACTATCGTGAGGGCCAGCCTCGTCACCATGAACCTCAGCCCGAGGAACTGCAACTCAACCAGCTCCTGCGGAATCTTTATGCAGGCCCAGGCCGAGAGGAAGACGACGACGCTCGCGACGCGGGCGCCTTTCCTGAGCAGCGACGCCGCTATCGGGAAGGCCACGTAGAGCGGTCCAGTTGGAAAGGCGCCGATGAATATCGCTATCAGCATGCCTTTAAGCCCGGAGCTTTTCCCGAGATACTTCACGATTAGCTCATCGGGGACGAAGACCGAGAACAGGCCCATCAGGACCATTACTGCTGGCATTACGAGGAGCATCTCCACGAGGTAGTCCTTTGACGCCGAGAAAACAGGAGCTCTCTTCTCCGGGAACATGAGTAGGAGCACCGCGGTTATCGCCACAACGGCACCGAGGAACGCCAAATCGCGCAGGAAAGCTTTCTTCTGGTTTTTCATGGCCCCACGGCCCTTCCCCGAACCCTTTGGAACTTTGCCGTCGGCCCTCAAAGTAACACCCCCATTAAGAGGCCTATCAGAATCGCGATTATGAAGCTCAGTGCGTTCCTGAGCAGGGCAAAGCGCTTCCCGAGGATTCTAATCTCGAGGGGCAACGTTACAAAGCCAATCATCGTCAGCGTCGTTATGAAAACGGCCACAGAGGTCAGAGAAGCCCCCATCTTGAGCAGGGAAGCGGCGAGGGGGAACGCTATCAAGGACGGTATCTGGAGTATCGCCCCAAGAACCGCTACCGTTAAAACGCCGATGAACCCCGCTTCCTGGCCGACGACGCGGGAAATGGTCTTCGGAGGCACAAAGCCGGACATAAGGCCGATTATCAGGATTATCGCGAGCATCGTCGGAAGAATCCGAACGAAAAACTTCACGGAGACTTTCAGGGCCTGCCTCGTCTTTGCCCGGTCCTTCATGAAGCCAAGGGCGAGGCAAGCAAGGGCGAGGGCGTTTATGAAGAGCGTCGTTCCATTCATGGTCTTCCCCGGGAAAAGTGTGAAGGGGACGGCTTATAAAGTTCGTGAACTATTCGGAAACGGGAAAGCAGAACAGCCTTTCCACTTCGTCCCAGAGTTCTCGGGCTTCACCCTGGAGGATAAGCCTTCCGTTGGAGATGACGTACAGCCTGTCCACGATGGGCTTCAATGGTTCCCATATGTGGCTTATGACGAGAAAGCTTGTTTCACTCTTCATCTCCCTGAAAAGCTTTACGAATCGTCCCATTGTTTCAAAGTCGATGTTAGCCAGGGGCTCGTCTATCATAATCAACTCGGGAGCGCCTACGAAGGCCTGGGCCACCGCGAGCTTCTTGAGCATTCCCGAGGAATAGTTGGACGTTCTCTCGTCGAGGAAGTCAAGTTGAAAGAGCTTCCCAACGCGCTCGACCTCTCTCTCATCAAAGCCTTTGGAACGCGCTATGAACTCAAGCCACTCCCTACCCGAGATTAGAGGGGGAAACGAAACAGGGTCGTAGGCAACGCCAATTTTGAGCTTAACTTTAGCGTTCTTCCAGGGGTTCTCTCCGAACAGCCGTATTCTCCCAGAGCTCGGCCTGTAGATACCGGTTGCGAGCTTGAAGAACGTGCTCTTTCCGCCGCCGTTCGGGCCAAGGATTAGGTTGAAACCCTCGGGAATCTCAACGGTAACTCCGTCGAGTGCCACTATGCTCCCGAAACGCTTGGTCAGGTTCTCCGCCTCAATCAACGCCACCACCTCCAGAGGAGGAACGCAAAGAGCGCAAAGCATATGGAGGACGCCAGATAGGAGACGTTCTGAACGCGCTCCGTTGGGTGGGGATACCACAGTCGGTCAGTGCACACGAGGGTTCCGTTAGACATGGAGAAAACGCTGTAATCACCCGCATGGGGGATAACGACTTCAAAGCTCCCGTGACCAGAGACCGTGGCGTTCAGAAGGGGCCTGCCCGTCGTGTCGTCCATCACGAGCACCCTGCCGGTCCTGCCGTTGCACGTTAGGTTGAGCACAGCCCATCCGGGGGAGCTAAACTGGGAGCCCTCCGTCTGTGAGACGGTGTAAACGCCTTCCGGCCAGACGGTCCCATGGATTGCTCCAAACTCCAGCACAGGAAGGAGGAAAACGAACCCGAGGGTAATTAGGATGGAGAGCACGAGGCGGTGCCTCATCTAACGTCCCTCCCGAGAATCATCAGAAGGGACGTTGCGACTGCCGCCCCGGGAACTATAAAACCGTAGAGGAGGATTTTTTCAGTGATGAACCAGGATAGGGAAAAGTCAGTGGTCAGTACCGTCAGAGTACTCCACACGTCAAAGAGAAAGTTCCTCGGTGGGAGGTTCACGCCCAGGAGGTACGGTAGTATCAGGACCGGAAAGGCCAGGACGAGGGCCATTAGCATGCTCCTGAGGGCGGTGGCGAGTAGCGTTGCAATCGAAACAACGTAAAAGAGACCTGCCAGAAGGACTATCGTTAGACCAAGAAACCTATCTCCGAGGAGTACGGAGAGGTCAAAGCGGGGAACGTCCGCGAGGTTAACCGCGGTTAAGAGAACGATGGGCACGAGAAGTATTACAACGGACATCAGGAGGGTTGCCACGAGTTTAACGCAGAACACCCCCGCGCGAGAGTAGGGGAGGGAGAAAACCACCGCCTCGTAGCCTCTCTCAATTCCTGCCCGGAACGCAAGGGCAGTCAAAACGACCACGAAGAACGTAGCCACCACCCACAGGTTGGACGACGTCGCCGCCCGAACGAGCACCAAACCGGTCATGGAGTGCAGTCCCTCGACCCGCTGGGAGACTGTCCCAACCTGTCCGAGGCTCACGAGGAGGCCGTGCTGGAATATGAGGCCGATAACGAAGGTCCCCACTGCCATAACCAGGACCCTGGGGGAGTCGTTAATCTCCCAGAAGAAGAGGCTCGCCAAACGCCCCATCCTCACCGCCTCCGTCTCTCAAAGCACGCCGCTGAGGTCACGCAGACTACAATGAGCAGAAACACCGCCAGATAACGAAGCCTGGAGTTCCCGGGAGGTGTCACGGCCACACTGTGTCCCCGGCCGAGGGTTGCGTTGGAGAGTATAACCCCCCACGCCCACATGCCGTTCACCATCCCTCCATGCTTCTCCGAGAGCTCGGTGTCAATTTTGGCCGCCTTGTCATCTGTCCACATGAAGCCGTAGACCCCAATGGCGTTGAAGTCCGGTATCGGGTCCGTCATGAAGGATATGCAAACATCGTACTCGGGGCTGTAAACGGCGTCGAAGGAGGAAACAGTTACGGGGGTGACGACGCGCCCGCTGTGTACCACCACGTTGGGCTTGGGAAAGGTCCCGTAGTACGTCCTCATGCTCACGTTTGCAATCTTAACGGCCGCTACCTTAACACGTTTCCCGTGGTAGAAGGCGAAGGTTTCGTTCGGCCTGAAACCGTCCCACAGAACCGTGTGTCCGTAGGACCTTCCCTTGAGGTCGTAGACCCACCCGGTCGTCAGGTTTATCCGGTACCGCCCATCCACCCGCAGGGAGCTCAGTACAACCTTCGTATAGTTGTTCAAAGCCTTCACGGCCACTATGCTGCTCTCATTCCAGAAGGGGCGCACCGTGGAGTTGCTGGGGTAGATAACGAGAACGGGCGCGAAGGACACGTTTCCAGTCGTCACGGTGATAGAAACGTGCATTAGAGCGAGTCCGTTTTTAACGTCGAGCACACGGAAAACCACCGTGACGTTGGGGCCCGTGACGGCCACAGGAGCCCCGCTGACGTTGAAGATGAAGCCACCGCCGGCTGGATGGGTGCTGAAGGCACGGTACTCGAGGGTTGCACCGGGCCTAACCCAGTACGGCACGCCGGGGCCGGTCGTCCCCGCTGCCAAGACAGATGAGGTTACGAGAAAAACTAGAAGGAAAAACGCCGATGCGCTGGTTTTCATTGGTTGCCCACCTCGTGGTGAGGCTCAGCTCCCCATGCAGCCCTATAAGCATCATGTTCGTCAATCTCGGCGTATACAACCACAAAATCATCGACTACTTTCACCTCAGCATACGCATTGGGGCCATATATCTTAGCGTTTGGGTTCCCCCACCAATGGGGATACAGTGGGTAGAATCCTATCCCAACCACATCCTTTGGTCCCGCATCCCAATGGAGGTTCGTTAAAAAACCTCCGTTGCCGTATCTGGGGGGAAGGTAGAAGGTTCCGGACACAAAAGCGTACATACCATCCTTCGCTTCTTCCCTATCACTACCACCAACAACACATCTGGCTATGTGGTGGTAGTAGGGAGTTGCCATCACAAAAGCAACACTACTAAAAACCATAAGTCCAATCCAAAAAATTACTAAAGCCCAAATCTTCCTCATTTGTCAACCCCCCGCCGATATTTAACATCTGGCGTTTTTATATAATAATCAACTTAATTTAGGTATATTGGTACAGACTTCTAATGGATACAGTTTGGCTGTATTAGCATGTAACGCTATTTTATAATTTAAGCACGGCTTAAAGGTTAGAGTCCGGATAGTATATTCTCCTAGGTAATATTACAGGTGCCAGTAACCAGAGAATTTGAACCATTTAGTGCAGTGAGAGAACTCGATAAGAGGCGCCGAGGACGGTGAAAAAAGAGTGTTAGAGGCTCAACCAACGAGGGCCGAGGCCTCCTCTAAAAGCCTGAGCCCGAGCTCGAGGTACTCCTTAGCCTTCTCCTCGCTCTTGGCCTCGCTGAAAATCCTTATTATCGGCTCGGTTCCGCTCGCTCTAACCAGGACCCAGCCGTCCAGGAAGAGTATCTTCGTCCCGTCGGTGGTGTCTATCTCGTAGCCCTTAGCCTTGGCGAGCTCGGCAACCTTGGCGACTATCGCCTTCCTGTCGCCCTTCACGTGCCTCTTCGTCTTGAACTGGTAGTACTTCGGCAGTTCATCAATCAGCTCGCTGAACTTCTTTCCGCTCTTCGCGAAAATCTCGACTATCTTCGCGGTGGTCATAGCCCCGTCCCTTCCGAGGACGAAGTCCGGGAAGATAACACCACCGTTCTCCTCGCCACCGATGGTTCCGTTGTGCTCAAGAAGTGCCCTCGCGACGATGAGGTCTCCAACCTTCGTGCGCATAACCTTCGCGTTGTTCCTCTTCGCGATGTCATCAAGCAGGTTTGAGGTCGCTATGGTGGTAACGAGCAGTCCACCGCCTCTCTCTTTAAGAACCGCGTCGGCAACGAGGGCGAAGGTCTTGTCACCCTGAATGAAGCGCCCGTTTTCGTCTATGAACACCGCCCTGTCCGCGTCGCCGTCCTGGGCAACTCCGAAGTCTGCACCGAGGGCCTTCACGATTTTCATGAAGTCCCTGAGGTTCTCCTCGTTCGGCTCCGGGTTTCTGGCCGGGAAGTGGCCGTCCGGGTGGGCGTTGACGCTCACAACCTTACAGCCGAGCTCCCGCAGGAGATACGGGAGTGCTAGAGAACCGGCGCCGTTGGAGGTGTCAACGACGACGAAGGGCCGTCTCTTCCTGATTGCCTCAACGTCCACACGAGCCTTTATAGCCTCGATGTAGGGCTTGATTATGTTTTCTTCACGAATCTCGCCAATCTCGTCCCATTTGGCCCTGTCGAAGTCCTCCTTAAAGAAAACCTCCTCAACGACCGCCTCGCGCTCCTTCTTGAGGCCCATTCCGTTCGGTTCGAGGAGCTTTATGCCGTTGTACTCCGGTGGATTGTGGGAAGCAGTTATAACCGCCCCGCCGTCAGCCTTGAAGTGGTTGGTGGCCCACTGTATTGCAGGGGTGGGTGCTATTCCCACGTCGATAACGTCACAGCCGACGCTGAGGAGCCCGCTGATGAGTGCGTTCTTCAACATCTCACCGCTCACCCTCGTGTCCCTGCCGACGACAACGAGAGGTTTTTCCCTTCCCTCGCGCTTGAGCATCGTCCCGAAGGCCATGCCCATCTTGAGGGCAAACTCAGGCGTTATCTTCTCGTTGGCTATTCCCCTAACTCCGAAGGTTCCGAACAGCTTCCCCATCTCAGACCCTCCCGAACTCGTCGTCAAAGCGAACTATGTCGTCCTCGCCGAGATACTCACCAATCTGGGTCTCTATGACCTCCAAAACAACCTTTCCGGGGTTCTCAAGGCGGTGCTTAACGCCGGCCGGAATGAACGTGCTCTCCCCGGGCCTGAGGAGTATCTCCCTGTCTCCGACGATGACCTTGGCGGTTCCCCTGACCACGACCCAGTGTTCGCTCCTGTGGTAGTGCATCTGGAGGGAGAGCTTCTTGCCCGGCAGAACGGTCAGGCGCTTTATCTTGTAGCGGTCGCCCTCTTCAAGCACGGTGTAGCTTCCCCAAGGCCTGTAAGCGGTTCTGTGGACGATGACGCGCTCGTCGCCGAGCTCCTTCAGAGCCTTGTAAACCTCCTTAACGCGCTGGCTCTCGCCCTTCTTCGCCACGAGCAGGGCATCACCGGTGTCTATGATTATCAGATCCTCAACGCCGACCGTCGCGGTGAGCCTTTCGGTCATTATGAGGTTGTTCCTTGAATTGACGCCGACGTGGTAGCCTTTCTTTCCGCGAACCCTGACCGCGTTCCCGTCGGAGTCCTTCTCGAGGACCTCGTATATTGCATCGAAGCTTCCGAGGTCGCTCCATTTCGTGTTGAGGGGAACGACTGCCGCTTTGTCGGTCTTCTCCATGACGCCGTAGTCTATGCTTATCTCCGGGACGCGGTTGTAGGCCTCCTCTATGTCACCACTCTCCTCAAAGGCCTCCCAGACGTCGGGGGCGTGCTTCTGAACCTCCTCAATGAAGAGCGAGCTTGAGAACGCGAACATCCCGCTGTTCCAGTAGTAACCGCTTTCAACGTAGCGCTTTGCCGTCTCGAGATTGGGCTTCTCCTTGAACTCTGAAACCGTGTACCCGATTATCCTTCCGTTCTCTTCAATCTTCTCGCCCGGCTTTATGTAGCCGTAGCCCGTGTGTGGTCTGGTCGGCTTGATTCCGAAGGTGACGAGGTGGTTTTTGGCCAGCCTCTCAGCGTTCTCGAAGGCCCGCTCGTAGGCTTCGTTGACCTCAATGAGGTGGTCGCTTGGTAAAACCGCAACGACCGAGTTCCCAAACTCCTCCTCTACCCTGAGCGTCGCCCAGAGGATAGCGGGCAGGGTGTTCTTGGTGCTCGGCTCAAGGAGGATGTTGTCCTCGGGGATTTCAACGCCCAGCTCCCTCAAATCGTCCAGAACGCGGAAGCGGTAGTTCCTGTTGGTTACAATGAATATTTCACTCGGCTTCGAGAAGAGAAGTGCCCTCTCGACGGTCTTCTGGAAGAGGCTTCTATCGTCGAGGAAGCGGACGAACTGCTTTGGCATCAGCTCCCTGCTCAGGGGCCACAGCCTCGTTCCCTTTCCTCCCGCAAGGATTACGGTCTTCACGGTATCACCTCCAGCAATTCTTCAATCGAGCTTATATGCTTAGCCTTTGGATGAGAGAGTTTCCCAACGATGAAAGCGTTATCAACGACGTCGAAGAGAGGAAAGTCGTTCTCACCGTCCCCGAGCGCGTAGCTCTCAACCTCGCCGAGAAGGGAGTAGAGTTCGAGGAGGACCCTAGCGGCCCTCCCCTTGTCGGTGTCGCCCGTGACGTTCAGGAACCTCGTTCCCCTGCTAACTTTAAGGCCCATCTTTTCAAGCTTCGCCTCAAACCCCTCCTTCTCCCACCGGAATATCGTCTCGCTGTATTCGCGCTTCATTGCGAGCTCTGCGAGCTCCTCGGGCAGGCCCGTGAAGGCCTTAACCTCGTCGAGGGTTGAGTTGCCGTAGTACTTGAGCCCGTACTCAAAAGATAGTTCATCGAGCGCGCACTTTATCTCCGAATAGGGCCTCCCGAGCTCAATCACGCGGTAATTTCCGCGTTTCACCCCAAACTCGCCGACGACCTTGGGAGGGAGGTAGTTGGCAGGAACGTAGACCGCGCTCCCGTTTTCAACCACGAAGGGCTTCTCAAGGTTCCAAGCCTTTATGTAGTACTCGACTTCAAAGCGGGTCTTTGAGGTGTTCACAACGACCTCGTAGCCCCGCCTCAGGAGCTCCTCAATGACGGGACGGGCCCCCTCGGGCGAGTAATCGCTTCCCAGGAGGGTCCCGTCGAGGTCGAGGAAGATGACCCGAATCAACGCTCACACCTCGAACTCGAGGAGCGTCTCGGCCTCGTCTTCAAGGGTTTTCATCCACTCGCTCACGTCCACTCCCTCAACCGGGGGCATCACCCTGGGCCTTGGAGGCTCCTCGTTCTCGCCGAGTAAACCATGAATCCTGAGCTCATCGAGGATGCGCCCCTTAAGCTCACTTGTGGCGAGCTCGGAGTGGTATATCGTCCCGAGGGAGCTCAGCAACATCGACCTCACGTGCTCCTTGCCCTTGTCCTCGTGAAGGTGTGGGTTCAGCGTTTCAATCTGGAAGACCTCGACGCCCTGGTCGTAGACCTCATCCTTGTCCCTGCCCCACCTCCCGAAGGTCTCGAAGAGGTAGACCAGCTCGTAGGGCTCTATGGCGTAGCCTGTAGCGAATGGCATTATCTCGGCGAGCTTGATGCTCATCGCGTGCTCGCCGGCGTTGGCCGTCGCTATGATGTTGGTCTCAAAGTTGGTGGCAACTCCAAAGAGGGCGTTCATGTAGCGGTTGGTTATCTCGCTTACGCGCCCCCACTTCTTGAAGTAGAGCCCCTTCGTCGTCACCTTGGGCTTGTGGCGCCAGCTCAGCCTGACCATCGTGTAGTCGCTCTCGCTCATGAGAAAACCAGCGGCGTAGTCCTTGACGTACTCGTTCACCGAACCGGGGATGTAGTTGTCGGCATCGACGAAGCCAACGTATTTCGCGCCAATGGCTTTCGCGAGGAGCAGGCCGATTAGCATGCCCTCCCCCTTACCGCTCCTCACCGAGTCACCGTCGAGTATCTCGGTGTAGCCCGTCTTTTTGAAGGCCTCGGCAAGGCCCGGGTCCTTCTGGTGGACCATTATTATCCGCGAGCGCGTGAGGTTGTAGAAGTGCTTTACCAAATCCACCTCCTGCTTGAAGAGGTTCGGCCCCTCCCGCTTGCTGTTCGAGACGATTATTATGGGGCACTGGTGCGGAATCGCTTTGAGCACACCGTCGACGAGCTGGAGCTTCTCGTCCTTCATCGGGACCACTATCGCTATGTCCTCGAGGATTCGGTAGATGTCCTCCCTCGGAACGTTCCTGACGGTGAAGGTTCCAACGTCCCTCGTCTCGCTGTCCAGCTTTATTACCTTCTGGACCTCGTAGATTTCAACCGCCCCGAAGAGCTCCTTATAAACCGGCGCCTCAAGTAGCAAAGCATCACCTCCAAAATCCTTTCAAATGAAAAATACGGCGGGGAAAATTAAAAGCTTGCCCTCAGCGGAGGGCGAACTCCCCGACGAAGGCCGAGCTCGATATGGTGTCGCCTATACCGACGGTTGACTTCGGCTTGGCCACAATCTTCGTGGGTATGAAGGAGAGCTGGTAACCGTTGACCTCAGCTATGCCGTTTTTCATTCCGTACTCCCTGGCGAGGGTTTCCTCGACGGGTTTTACCTTCTCGTTCACGGGCACGTCCATGGCCCTGACTATCTCGTCTATCGAGGGAACGTCGCCAAGCTTGGCCTTCGCCGCCGCCGCTAAAGCCGCGAAGAGCAGAGCATCGCGGACGAACTCGCCCCTGTAGGATGTCAGAGCGAGGTAGTAGCCGTAGGTGTGGAAGTGAATCCTCCTAACGCCGAGCTCGGCCAGTTTGAGCATCGCTTCGGTGACCGCTATCGGGTCAACGGGGTCGTTCGCGAGGAGCTTTTCGGCAAGGGCTTTCTCGCCCATCACTTCCATTATCGAGGCCAGCTCGACCTCATTCAGGCCGACGCTCCAGAAAGAGGGAAGCAGGTCGAGGATGGCTTTCCTCACCGTCTCGTCCGGCGTAAAGGCGAACTCGAGATGGGCGGGAATGTTCTTCTCGTTGAGAACCTTCAGGTGCTCCCTTATCATCTCAAAGGGCTCACGGTAGTTGTCCTTGGTCAGGGCCTGAAGCCCGCTGATTATCGCAAGGCTGACGCCGGAGGCAATCTCGTCAAAGCGCTCCCTGAACTCGTCGCGGATGAAGAGTGTGGTGTTGTAGTCATCGGCGGCACCTATGAAGCGGTTTTCGCGCGGGGCCTCGAAGTCGAGGACCCTGAAGCCCCTGGGAAACTCGTAGATGTAGTGGAGACAGCTCTCCTCGTCGCCTCCGAAGTCTCCCGGGTGGACGAGCCTGAGCTCATCGTTTTCGACCTTCGGCACGTAAATCGGCCCGTCCTTGAAGAGGCCCGCCTGGAGCTTCGAGAGCTGGGGAACGTGCGCTATCACCTTAACGCCGTAAACTCCCCCGAGGAGGTTGGCCATTATGCCGACCTGACCGCCCATCCTGAGCTCGTCCCATCCCCAGCGCCTCATGTAGAAGCGGACGGGACAGCTCTCAACGAACAGCTCAGATGCCTTGCCCCTCCTGACGCTCCAGAGGATTGAGCCGAGTAGCTGAGGAACGCTCGTTATCTTATCGGGCAGTTCCTCGGAGTAGCGGAGGACTTCTTCCTTTCCAGCCTTTTCAACCCTCGCCTCGAGGTCGCTCCTCTCGAGGTATTTGATGGCGTCGATGTTGGTGTTGTACGCTAAGAGGACGCCCTTAACGTTGCCTACCTTGGCCCTAACCCTCTCGAAGGCAGAAGCGTAAAGCCCGTCCCACATTATGTATCACCGAGAGTGAAAAAGAGGGGAAACCTAATAAGGGTTTCGCTCACGTCCAGCGCGGGTTGTGTATAAGCTTGACCTCACCGTTCTCCTCGACGACGAGCTTGGCGAAGCCCTTCTCCTTTATCGAGCCGTAGTCGTGGCCCGCGTCTGCCGGGTAGATTGCGAGGAATACGAACGGCTCATCGCCGGTGTTCACCGTCCTGTGCGCCCAGTACGGAGGAACGTAGACAACCGTTCCCGGCTCCATCGGAACCCACTCAACTTCCCCTTCCGGCGTCTGGAGGAGCATTCCGCCCTTTCCCTTGAGGGCGTAGTAGATTTCGGCCCTGTCGGCTTTTGCATGGAAGTGCCCCTTGGTGAAGAAGAACTCCTTACCGACTTTGCCTGGGTAGAGTATTGTCGTCGCGAAGTTGAGGTCGCCGTCCTTCTCCTCCTGCTCAACCGCGTAGACTTCGTAGACAACGGGGTCCTCCTTGAGAAGCTCCTCGTAGGCCTTCTCGTCGTAGAAGTAGCCCCCCATGTCGCTGAGCCTTCTAACGAGCTTCTTGGCCCCGGGGATGACTCCGTTCTCATCAATCCTGACGCCGAAGGGTCTCTTGTACCCCATAAGCACCACCGAAGAAACTCCGCTTTAACTTATTTAACCTTTCCCCAAGGTATCACCTGAGGTGGTGGTTCACTCCTTGGCGCGGACTTCAATCTTCTTGCCGATTACGAGTTCAGCCGCTTTAACGGCCGCACCACCGCTCCCGACCGCGATTCTAACCTTATCAGCGGGAACGTAGACGATAATCTTATCGTCGGTCTCCTCAATGTCGAGTATTTCCACGTTCAGCATCTTCTCAAGCCTGTCCCTCATGGCCAATCCCCGAGGATTTTTTTCTTCACTTCTCCATATAAAACTGACCCCTCCCCGCCGGTCGGCGGTTCGGTTTGCTGGCCCATCACCTACTCAGGTTGCCCCTTTTGGTTCAGCCCGCGGGCCGGGTCTTCGGCCCATTACCCCCCACCGCAAAGCGGATTGGGGTTATAGCTTCCAGTCCATTAGAGGGGTTTTCGAAAAGACGCCCCACGGCGTCACCCCTCCAATGATGGAGGGTAACACGAAACCCCTCCCCTATTATGTTGTTTTACGGTGGTCGTTACAAGGGCTTGTTACGCGTATGGAGTTTAAAAGAGTTTCGATAGCTCAAAGCGGAGTTGATTGCCTGTCTTCAGCTCAAAGGGAGGTACTTTCAGGAGAAAAGTAACGTCCGTTCAGAATCCTCTCGATGCCAGGCTTGTGCCCGAGGCCGACGACGGCTATAACCTTAGGCCTTTTAATCCCCCGCGCGAGGAGTGAATCCACTATCGCCATCAAGTTCCTTGCCATCACCTCGTTGCGCTCCTCGACGAGGACGCGATAGAGGTAAGGGTAGCGACGCCTGAACTCGACCATCATCGTCCTGTACTCTTCCATCGGGTCGCCTATCTCAGCCCGTCCGAGGGGCAGAAAAACGCTCAGGCCCTCGAGCGCCATGAGGAGCTTCTCCCTGAAGGGCGCCGAGGCAATCTTGGAGAGGATTACGCTGATGTCCTCGTCAATCAGGTATAGCGGGATTCCCAACAGCTTTGCAGATTCTATCGCGGCCTTCATCTCCTCACCAGGCGACATTCCAAAGGTCTCACCGAGCTTTTCTTCGACCTTGGCCAAAGCGTAGTTTATCAAGCCAGCCCTGCCCATTCTGAGTGAATCTTCAAGCGTCAGCTCGACGTTCCGCTCCATCCCCAGGAAGCGCGCCCTGTCGAGCTCTATCGCGACTGCGTGTGGCCTCTCCTCCAGTATCGTCCTGATGACCTCTTCCCTGCTCCTCGGCGAGACGTGCATCGTGCCTATGAGCTTGACGTAGCGGAGGTAGTTCATTTTCCTCCCCCCAGAAGGTTCCGGAGTTGCCACTCGCCGGATTTGTACGTTAAAACGTCGAAGTCCCTCGGAACGACAACGTTCACGCCGAATTCCCGGCATATCCGTGATGCCTCTCTCAGGTATTCGTCGTAGGTGTAGCGGAAAGCCCTGTGGAAGAGGGCGAGTAGCTTTACCTTCGCCCTCCTCGCGGTCTCGCAGGCCTCCTTAACTGTGGAGTGGTAGCTCTCTCCCCTATCCTCATCGCTGAGGTAAGTGGCATCGTGAATCAGCAAATCGGCCCTATCGGAGAAAAGTTTAACCCTCTCGGCTGGCTCGGTGTCGCCGGTGTAGACTATCTTAACACCGCGCCTCCTCGGTCCGGTGACGTCTTCGAGGCGGATTATCCGGCCGTTCCACTCGATTTCACCTTCCCTCTCAAGCTTTCCGAGCATCGGTCCGGGCTTGAGGTCGTATTCCCTAAGCTTCTCGGGCAGGAACTTTCCTCGCTTGTCCTTCTCCTTGAAGACGTATCCCAGAGCAGGAATCCCGTGCTCGACCTTGAAACTCCAGATTTCGTAGTCCTTGAACTTCAACCTCGTTTCACCGAGCTCGTGGACGTGTATATCAAAAACCGGCCTGAAGAAACCGCTGTTAATGAAGTTCTGCACGAACTCGAAGGTGTACTTTGGGCCGTAGATGTGGAGGGGCTTTTCCCGGTTCCAGAGGTTCATCGTCTGAATCAACCCGCCGAGCCCAAGGTAGTGGTCGCCGTGGAAGTGGGTGATGAAAATCTTCTCGACCTTCATCGGGCTGAGCTTCGCGGTGTTCATCTGCCTTATCGTGCCCTCTCCGACGTCGAAGAGTATAACCTCGCCCTTGTAGCGGAGCGCTATAGCTGGAACGTTCCTCTCGCGCGTGGGCATTATCCCTCCGGTGCCGAGAAAAATCACCTGGAGCATGTCCATAGCTCTCGCGGAGGGGTTAAAAAGGTAGCCAAAGAATTAAATACATCGGCGCGTTAGAAAACCGGGGTGAAAGCATGGAGGAGATTATGAAGGCCATCGAGGAAAAGAACTGCGAAAAGCTCAGGAGGATTCTCTACTACAAGGTGGACGACCTGAGCGACGAGGAGCTTAAGGAGGTCCTCGAGAAGGCCGAAAAACTTGCGAAGGAGTGCAAGGACTGGGAGCTCTACAAGCTCGTGCTCTACTACTACCACGAGATACTCAACGAAGACAAGATTTCGGAGTTCGAGAAGCTCGCGAAGGAGAGCGACGACTTCGAGCTGAAGTTCCACCTGGCTGACCTCTACTACCTCATCGGAGAACTCGAAAAGAGCCTTGAACTGTTCAGGGCGCTCCTTGAAGAGGAGGTCGCCAAGGGCAACATCGAGCACGCCGCGAGGATATACTACAGCATGGCCATGATTCACGAGGAGCTCCAGGAGTACGAGAAGGCCCTCGAGCTAATCGAGAAGGCGGAGGAGCTCTACAGGGAGCTCGGCGACGAGAGGGAACTCCTCAGGATTGAGATTCACAGGGGCTACATAACCTTCGAGGCCGGCGACACATACAAGGGCAAGGCCATAATAGCCGGCGTCCTGCCGAAGGTTCTCAACGACAACGAGCTTCTCGTCGAGGCACACCTCAGCTTCGAGGAAATCTTCGAGGAGGAAGAGAACTACGATGCGGCCTTACAGGAGTGCCTCTACGCCCTCATAAGGGCGAAGGGGACGGACTACGAGGACATAGCCTTCGGCTCGCTGATGGACGTTCTCTGGCAACTCTTCCTCGACGACGACTTCGAGACGGTTTACCTCAACATAGACATGTTCATCAACGCCTTCCCGGACATGAAGGACTTCTTTGAGGCTGTGAAAGCTCTCGCACTCTTCAAAGACGGCAAGATTGACGAGGAAGAGGCCAAGAAGGCCATCGAGAAGGTCAAGGACCCGAGGTTGCTCGAGATGCTCGAGTTCCTTGGCGAGGCGGAGCTTTAGAGGGGAACTACAACCGGAACCCCTCTTATCTCCCCTATCTCCACCTTAACGCCGTAGACTTCCTCAAAAAGCTTCTCACTCAGAACCTCAAGGCCTCCGTCCGCTATTTTTTTCCCGTCCTTCATGAAGACGAACCTCTTCGCGAAGCGCAGGGCAAGGTTCACGTCGTGCATGACCGTTACGACCGTCTTCCCCTCTTTCGCCAGCTCCCTCGCGAGCCTCATCACCTCAAGCTGACTTTTGAGGTCGAGGTTGTTGGTCGGCTCGTCCATCAGCAGGATTTCGGGTTCCTGAGCCAGGGCCCTCGCTATGCTGACCTTTTGAAGCTCTCCACCGCTTATCTCGTTCGTCCTCTTGAGGGCCAACTTCTCAATGCCGAGCCTCTTCAGGGCTTCTTCGACGACCTTCAAATCTCTCTCCGACGGGGTTAACCCCATGTAGGGCCTCCTGCCGAGGAGAACGGTGTCGAAGACCGTCAGAAAACCCGGCTCGACCCTCTGCGGGACGTAGGCGAGAACCTTCGAGAGCTCCCTCGGCGGGTAGTCGTTAATCGGCCTGCCCCTGACGAACACACCATCGCACTTCAGGATTCCGGCGAGACATCTAAGAAAGGTGCTCTTTCCCGCTCCGTTCGGGCCAAGGATTGCCACGAACTCACCCTCGCCGACTTCCAGGCTTATTCCCCTCAGAACCTCCCGCTCGCCGTAGGAGAAGCTTATGCCTTTCGCCTCAATCATCGCCGGCCCTCCATCTTCACGAGGAGGTATATGAACGTCGGCGCGCCGAGGAACGATGTTATGACGCCAACGGGGAGGTTCATGGGTGAAACTATAAGCCTCGCGACGGTGTCGGCCGAAACTAGGAGTAGCGCTCCTGCTAACGCCGAGAGGGGGATCAGCGAGCGGTAATCACCACCGGCGATGAGACGCATCGAGTGGGGCGCTATGAGTCCGATGAAGCCGATGACACCAACGAAGGCCACCGTTACGGAGGTTATGAAGGCTGAGAGCAGTGTCCCGATTAGTCTTTCCCTCTCGATGTTAACCCCAACGCTCTTGGCTATCTCGTCTCCAAGGGTTGATGCGTTCAAATCCCACCGCTTGACGAGGAAGTAGGCGAAAACGAAGGCGAACGCGACGGCCATTATGGCGTTTTCCCGCCACGTTGCCCTCGCGAGGTTTCCGAAGCTCCAGTAGACCATCGCCGAGAGCTGAAGCTCGTTGGCGAAGTACTGGACCAAAGTGGTCAAAGCGACGTAGAGGGAGCTCATCGCGACTCCAGCTAAGACTATCGCCTCTGGACTCAGACCGCGGAGCCTCGCAAGGGCGAGAATGACGAGGGTGGCGCTTATCGCCCCGAGGAACGCGAAGAGAACAACGGCGTAGGGGTTGTTGAGGAAGACCTGCCCCGAGTTGAGGGAATAACCTGCGCCGAGGATTATGGCCAGAGAAGCACCGAACATGGCGCCGTTCGAGACTCCCATAGTGAACGGTGTGGCGAGGGGATTTCTCAGGTAGCCCTGCAGAACCGCGCCGGCGATGCCCATCGAGGCCCCGACGAGGATTCCGGCGACGATTCTTGGCAGTCTGATGCCGAGGATTACGAGGCGGTCGTCCCTGCTCCCACCCCCGAAGAGAACCGCGAGGACTTCCCTGAGGGGAACGTGGTAGGGTCCGCTCGAGAGGGAGAACAGAGAAACCGCTAACAGGGAAAGGAAAAGGACGAGGCCTATGAGGAACTTTCGTCTCAGGTACGCCCTGTAGTCCATAGGCATCACGGGTTGGTCGGCAGGCCATAGGTTACGTTCCCGCTGGCGAGGTCTATCTTTCCGAACCCGCCGAATTCCTTGGCGAGCTCGCCGTAAACTGGCTTCCCGACGAGGAACGTGAATATTTCGTTGGCCTTCTCAACGGGGTCTATATCCTTGAAGCGCTCCGGGTAGATAACCTTTCCGATGTAGTAGGCGTCAGCTATGGCAATTCCGATGTTAGTGTTGTAGAAGTTGTAGGGCAGGACTCCGTAAACGTGGCCCTCCTTGACAGCCTTGAGCGAGTTGTAGAAGTCGGGGTTGCTCTTGTAGTCGTCGAGGATTATCTTCAAGCCACCCTCGTCGATGAATATGTAGTCAGGGTTCTCCTTGAGGAGCCACTCCTTGTCCACCTGTACCCAGCCGTAGTTCGTGCTCTTAAGGTTGGCCGCGATGTTGTCGAGGTGGAGAACGGTAAAGGGCGCGTAGTCGGTGAAGGTGCTCGTTATCCCGTGGGCGCCCTTGAAACCTATTCCGCCGACGTAAACCCTCGGGCTCTTCAGGCCCTTCGTGAGGTTCTCAAGGTAGCTCTGCTGTTCCTCAATGAACTTTATGACCTCCTCGGCCCTCTTCTCCTTTCCAAGGATTTTTCCAGCTAAGAGGAGCGACTTGAAGAAGACCGGGTCTGTGAAGTTCTTCAGCGTTCCGTAGCTGAGGACCACGACGGGGATTCCCGTCTTTTCCTGAACCTCATCGGCGGTCTGTCTGCTCACGAAAACCATGAAGATGACCTGCGGGTGGACCTTAATCAGGGCCTCCATGTTCGGAAGCTTTCCGGGGCCGCCTGGCCCGATAACCGGCAGTTTGAGAAGCTCGGGGTGGGCCAGTATGTAAGGCCTCCCGTAGGGGAAGCGCTTCTCGAACTCCTCGATTCCGACGACGTCTTTGGTAGCGTTGAGGTAGACGAGTATCCTTAAAGCTCCGGGCCCAACGGCAACGACCCTGCTAACGTTTGCCGGAACCTTCACGGTCCTTCCGAGCATGTCGGTGACGGTGATGTAGCCCTGGCTCGCGGTTGAGCTCGTTACCGCTGGAGAGGAGCTGGTTGGCTTAGTTGAGCTCGACGTTGATGTCCCTATACAGCCGGCCATTGAAACGGCCAGAACGACGAGAAAGACCGCCAGAACCTTCCTCCAGTCAAACCCCATCTCCATTCACCTCCGCAATGCCCCTGCCTACAACGGCGTAGTATTTCTCGCCGGCGCACTTCAGGCAGTAAGGCTTCCCGTCGACGTAAACCGCCCTCGTGGACATAACCAGCTCTCCGCACTTTGAACAGCGGACACTCTCAAATATGGGGGCCTGCTCGATGGGTTTAACCTTAACGCGCTCTATTTTGAACTCACCCTTTGGAAGGTGCAGCATCTTGTGGGCGATTTCCTCCCACATCTCCCAGAGGCGCTTTCTCTCTTCCTCTGTCCCCTTCCTTTCCTTCACGACCCTGTTGAAGAGCTCGGTGGCCTCTTCAGGATAGTACTTACTCAGTCTCTCGGCATCTGCGTAAACCCTCACGCCACTCCAGTCCGAGCGCTTAACGAGGGTGAGAGCCGTTTTGCCAAGGTCCAAGTATATCAGAGAGTTGTTACCGAGGGTGCATCCGGTCGTCACCTGAACGCCGTCGGCGAAGCAGCTGTTGGTCTCAACTACTGCCAGGATTCTCTCATCAACGCTTCCCTCGTAGTCGAGCCTCCCCACGCCAAGCTCATCCATGGCTATCATTGAAGCCCGAATTCCGAGCGCAAGATAGGGGCAGACGTGACCGTGAAACTCCCTGGCGTAACGCAGGATTCCCTCGCAGTCTCGATTCTCAACGAGCCGGTTGAGGGTCAGCATCGTATCACCAAATCCAAAAATGGTAACACGCTTTTAACGGTTTTGGTTCATTGATGTTATCAACCTCCCATTTTAAACCGACAGGTTTTTACGTGAAAACACGTTCATAATTCTGGTGGTCGGGATGAGGATAGCGGTTCCCGTCGAGGAGCCCTCATTCGAGGGTGAAATCTGCGAGCATTTCGGGCGGGCGAGGTATTTCGCCGTATTCTCCGTAAAGGAGGGTATGCTCAACGGAGCCGAACTGATAGAACTACCGGAAGAGCACGAAGCGGGGGAGCTCCCAAGGCTTCTGAAGGAGAAAAACGTCAATATCGTTCTTGCCAACAGGGTCGGCAGAAAGGCCCTCGCACACTTCCAGAGCCTTGGAATTAGCGTTGTCACCGGACTCGAAGGCAGGGCGGTAGAGGTCGTGAAGGCGTTTCTCGAGAGGAAGGATTGAAAAACTTTTTAAATGAACTTTTCTTCATTTCTTTGGTGGTCGCATGGGAGTTAAAGACTTCGCCCCGAGCTGGTTTGCGAGCGTGATGGGAACCGGAGCGCTGGCTTTAGTCAGCAAAGCCTATTCATCAAAGCTTTCGACGCTGAACGGCTTTGCAGAGTTTCTCGTCTACCTCAACACGCTCCTGTTCTTCGTCCTCCTCGTTCCCTGGACGCTGAGGTGGGTACAGTACCGCGAGGAGGCCCTGAAGGACCTCTACCACCCGGTTCTCGGCAACTTCTACGGGACTATCGGCGTCGCCTCGCTCGTCCTCTCGGCGGACTGGCTGTTCATCTTTGGGAATGAAAGGCTCGCCTGGGCCTTCTGGCTCTTTGGAGTGCCCTTCGTCCTGCTCTTCGCATTCCTGATTCCCTACATCGTCTTCACAGGAAATGGAATAGACACCAGGAACATAACGCCCGCTTGGTTCATTCCTCCGGTTGGGCTCATAGTAATCCCAATCAGCGGGGCGAAGCTCATGGCGCTCTCCTCAGGAACCGTGAAGGAGCTGATGGCCTTCATCAACTACTTCGCCTGGGGCGCGGGCTTCTTCCTTTACTTGGCCCTCTTCGCAATCGTTATGTACCGCTTCATAAAGCACGAGCCGATGCCCTGCGGAATAGCTCCGTCAATCTGGATTAACCTCGGACCAATAGGAGCCGGAACGAGCACACTCTACTCCCTCGTGAAGGCCAGCGACTTCATAAAGCTGAAGGAGCCGTTCTTGGCCTTTGGATTAATCTTCTGGGGCTTCGGCGTCTGGTGGTTCGTTATGGCGGTAATACTAACGCTCCACTACATCAGGAAACTTACCCTGCCATACAGCCTCGCGTGGTGGGCCTTCATCTTCCCCTTCGGAGCCTACGTCAGCGCGACCTTCAAAGTCGGGACGACCTTCGGAATAAACGCGATAACCGACTTTGGCTTCGCCCTCTACTGGCTCCTGCTGGCGATGTGGCTGGTTACTGGAGCCTTAACGCTGAAGAACTTCGTCTTCAGAAGCCCAGCGCGACGAGGAGCGTCTTGAGGGCTATGACGTACATTATGACTCCAATTACCTTTTTTACCTGCCCCGAGCTCATCTTGAAGTGCATCAGGTGAGTTCCGAGCCAGCCACCGAGTATTGCTGGAACCGAAACCCAGAGTAGCAACTCCCAGTCAAGGGCTCCGAGCTTCCAGTAGGTCAGAAAACCGCTCAGCGATGAGAAGAACACTATTAGAGCGGTAGTGCTGGCGACTTTCTTCGGCTCGTAGCCAAGGAGGATTAGGGCCGGGCTGATTATCCCGCCACCTCCGACGCCGAGGAGACCGCCGAGGAAGCCCGCGATTCCACCGATGAGCGAGCCCTCAACGATGTGATTGCCCTTTCTTTTCCGCTCCTTCGGCCTGAAGAAGAGCATCATCGTCCCGGAGTAGAGGAGGAAAGCCACGAAGACGGCCAGAACGACGCGGTGTGGTATAAACTTCCCGGAGTAAGCTCCAAGGGGTGAAGCCAGAGTCGCGGTGACGAGAATCGGCAGGCCGAAGCGGACGTCGAGCTTTTTCGCCCGCAGGTTCTTGAGGGTTGCCGAAAGCATCGAGAGGACGTTTATGAACAGCCCCGTCGGCTTGGAGCTCATCAGGGGCACTCCCAGCCAGCCCATAACGGGAACTATGGCTATGGCAGAGCCAACTCCGCCTATCGAGAAGACGACGCTCAGGATGAATGCTATGAGCGCTAACTCCGGGTAGTTCGTTTTAGGTCACCCGAAGAAAATGAGAAGAGCCTCATTTAAAAGGTTTTTCATCAGTCAGGTAATGCTTCCTGAGTTCATCCGCTTCAATCTCCATAAGCCGAAGAAGGGAGTACTCAAGAAGTCTGAGCTCGGCAAGGACTGCCTTAAGACGGTGTTTCGTACCCTCCGGGGGGTCAGAGGACAGTAAACCTTTAACCGCCTCCTCAAGGGGGAGAACTTCTTTCTCAAGCAGGTTCTTAGGTTGCTCAAGGAACTTTTCAAAAAATGCGGGGATGGCTGTAAAGTACTTTATTCTACCCCGTCTCCTAACTTCAACCAGATAATCACGAACGAGGCGATTGAGAGCAGTAGAAACTGCAGAACGACTAAACCCCGTTCTCTCAACGAGTTGAGAAATCGTAAGGGGCTCTTCGCTTAGGAGAAGCATCGCATACAGTTTGCCCTCAACGTGGGAGTAACCCCAACGAATCATTATCTTCTCAATAAGTCTGACGAAAGTCTTTTCGTCACCCATCGTGTTCCACCCAGATTTGTACTACGGTTTACTTGCTTATAAAACCTCCTTTGACTCATGAAAGCAAAACCCCATTAAAGGCTAACGTTTATGTCAGAAATTCCTGATATTTCCGAAAACTTTAAACACCCATTGGAGATATTATTCACCGGAGGTGGGAAAATGAAGGCTCCGAAAACGATAAAGGAGCCGTTTCCAAACGCAATGAATCCATCCGCAGACGTCAAAGAGGAGGTCGAATCCAGCGAAGGCGGAGGAAATCAAGTAACCACGGCACTGAAGGCATTCAAACTCATCCTCGGAAACCCAATAGCGAGGGCGCTGATAAAGCCGACTCTGAAGAAGTATGAAATCAACGGACGCGAGCTCCCTGCTTTGTACTGGGCGCTAAGCATCTACGCAGGCGAGAGCATAAACGCGCCGATGATGGTTCGCTTCCAGGCTGACACGATAAAGCTCCTGCTCAAGCTCGGCATAAAGCTCGCCCACGGTGACGAGGAGGCCGTCAAGGAAGCCCTGCTGAGGGACCCCCACATAAGGCGCGGAATCTGGGTCGTCCTCGAGGGCATAGCGAAGTACGGCGTCACCGTTCCCCAGCGCCTGGCCGGGCCGTTCCTTATAGTCTGGAACTTCACCAACATGTGCAACTTCCGCTGTCAGCACTGCTACCAGAGGGCTGACAAACCCCTCGCAAGCGAGTTATCGCTCGAGGAGAAGCTCAACCTCGTTGACCAGCTCGACAGGGCCGGCGTCGCGGCGGTTGCGATAAGCGGTGGCGAGCCGACGATACACCCGCACTTTCTCAGAATCGTCAGGGAGCTGTCGAGCAGGGGAATTCACACGTCGGTGGCAACGAACGGGTGGACGTTCGCGAAGAAGGAGGAGCTTGAAAAGGCCGTCAGGGCAGGAATAAAGTACGTCGAGGTCAGCGTTGACTCGGCGAAGCCGGAGAAGCACGACAGGTTCCGCGGGATTCCGGGGGCGTGGGAGCACGCGGTGAAGGCCCTGGAGAATGCGGTCGAGCTGGGGCTCAGCCACGGAATGGCCACGATAATGGACAAGGAGACTTACCAGGAGATAGACGACATACTCGACTTAGCTGAGAGCATAGGCGTGAAGCGCGTCATCTTCTTCAACCTCGTGCCGACGGGAAGGGCAGAGGACATGGTCAGGGTGGACCTCTCGCCGGAGGAGCGCGAGGAGTTCATGAAAGAAGTTTACCGCCAGATGAAGAAGAGAAAGATGGAGATACTGACGACCGCGCCCCAGTACGCGCGCGTTACCCTGCTCATGAGCCAGGGCAAGAGCGTCACGCCGGCGCACTTCTACATAGGCGAGGACAACTCCGTGAAAACGCTCGCCGAGTTCATAGGCGGCTGCGGTGCCGGCAGGATTTACGCGGGGATGGAACCAGACGGGACGGTAGTTCCATGCGTCTTCCTCCCGCTCCCCGTCGGAAACGTCAGGTACAGGCCGTTCAAGGAGATATGGGAGAACAGCAGAATCTTCGGAATACTCCGCGACAGGAATAGCTGGGATAGCCAGTGCGGTAGGTGCCCCTACAAGTACATCTGTGGAGGCTGTCGCGCCAGGGCCTACCACTACACGCTGGACCTTGCAGGTGACGACCCAGGGTGCATAATCAACAGACGCCTCTGGGAGGAGATAGTTAAGCACGGAAAGCCGAAGGCCCTCACCGAGCTCAACTGGGTGGACGAGACGGTCGTTCTCCGCGAACCGAGCCTCTACGTTCCAGGCTACTACCGGGCCGTTGAGGTGGCGATTGAGAAGAGCCTCGCGGAGGTCTACGGAAGCCAAGAGGTTCATGCATAAAGCTTTAACAGGAAGGGCGAAGTTTAACGCATGAGACAAGAGACCAGAGCGGTGCTACTCCTCACTTTCCTCTCGCCTTTCCTGGCCGAGGTCCTCGGTGGCTCAACGCACCCGCTCCAGCTTGTAGTCCAGCCGCTCTCCTTTCCCCTCCTCTGGCTCTTCTACGGCTCCGGCGTTTTGTTGATTCGCGAGGCATGGGTACGGCTCGGCCGGGGAAAGGTCGGCCTCATGCTCCTCGGCGCCCTCTACGGCGTCGTTGAGGAAGGGCTCGTCATCCGCTCGTGGTTCGACCCTAACTGGCCCGACCTTGGGGCGCTCAGGGACTACGGCAGGGTCTTCGGCGTGAACACGAGCTGGGCCGTTCTCCTGACGGCTTACCACGCCACGATGAGCATAGCCCTCCCGGTTCTGATAGTAGAGCTTCTCTACCCCGAACTGCGTGGAAGGTCTCTCATCGGAAAACGCGGGGCCCTTCTGGCCACAATCGCCTTCTGCACCTCTGCCTTTGCCTTCGCGCACCTCACCGGCTACGTCCCTTCCCCGGGACAGTACTCGGTCGCCATTCTATCGGCCCTCGCGCTCTTCCTCCTCGCCAGGAAGTTCGGGAGCAGGGACGTTCCCTTCACGCCGTCTCGTCCCTTCACGGCCGGCTTCATCTCGGGGGCGGCGATTTTCACGGCCCTCGCCTTTCTTCCCAAGGTTCTCCCACCGCTCGCCACCGATGCAGTTGGAACGCTCGCCCTCGTCCTCTTTTTCGCCTCCCTCAATGGAAACGAGAGAAGGGCCGTGCTCGGCTTTCTGGCGTTCTGGCTGGTAGTCTACGACGTCCTGCTTGAGCTCACCGGCGTCATAGGCGAGGCCATACTTGGCCCGCTGAGCTACGCGCTCCTCTTCAGGCGTCTGGGCACAGCAAACCGGGCTCGCACCGGTCAACCTCGAGCTGAACCGTGACGTGAGTTATCCCTAACTTTCTCAGCCTCTCCTCAGCCTCGTCTATAATCCTCTGCGCCTCGCTCAGAGGCATGTCCTCAACCGCTAAGTGGCACTCAAAGTGAACCTCGCCTTCACCGACCCGCCAGGCGTGGAAGTGGTGGGCGTTCTTAACGCCGGGGATTGATTCGAGCTCGGCCTTTATCGCCTCAAGGTCGAGCTCCGGCGACGCCTCCATCAGGACGTCAACGCTCTCCCTCAGCACCTCGTAGGCCTCGCGGAGGATGTAGAGCGCTATCAAAACCGTAACGAGCGGATCAACCCACTCGACGCCGTAGAAGCGAATCAGTAAACCACCAATCACGACGGCCACCGACGAGAGGGTGTCGCTCAGAAGGTGAAGGTATGCGGAGCGGACGTTAAGGCCGTGGGCGTGCTCGTGGAGGAGGAAAACCGAGAGCAGGTTCGCGATTAGGCCGATAAGGGCTACCGGGAGCATTATGGCTGTGTCAATCGGCTGGGGATTCCTGAAGCGCCTGTAAGCCTCGACGACGAGGAAGAGCGAAACACCGATTAAAACGGCGGAGTTAATAAACGCAACGAGAATTTCGGCTCGTTTGTAGCCGAAGGTGTACTTCTCGTTGGGTCTTCGCTCTGCGATTTTTAGGGCGAAGTAGCTCGCGAGCAGACTCATGCTGTCGCTGAAGTTGTGGAGCGAATCGCTCAGGAGGGCTAAACTGCTCGAGATGAGCCCGCCGATTACCTCTGCGATGGTTATCGTGAGGTTCAGGACGATTGAAATGGCCAGGTTCCTCTTGAGTCCGTGTCCGTGGTGCCCCATCACACCACCGTGGAGAGTTCCATCGAACCGTTAATAAATTTGTCTGCACACCACCGGTTTCAAACCCAACCATTTTTAAGGTGGCACGCCAATTTCCGTCGGTGATACCATGCACGAGTGGGCGCTGGCGGATGCCATAGTTAGAACCGTCCTCGACTACGCCCAGAGGGAGGGGGCAAAGAAGGTAAAGGCCGTCAAGGTCGTTCTCGGCGAACTACAGGACGTCGCGGAGGACATCGTGAAGTTCGCGATGGAGCAGATGTTCGCGGGAACGATTGCCGAAGGGGCCGAGATAATCTTCGAGGAGGAAGAGGCAGTCTTCAAGTGCCGTAACTGCGGGCACACCTGGAAGCTCAAGGAAGTCAAGGACCAGTTCGACGAGCGCATAAAGGAGGACATCCACTTCATTCCCGAGGTCGTTCACGCGTTTCTTGCCTGTCCGAAGTGCGGGAGCCACGACTTTGAGGTCGTCCAGGGTAGGGGCGTTTACGTCGCCGGGATAATGATTGAGAAGGAGGGAGAGGCATGATTGACCCGCGCGAGATAGCCATAAACGCGAGGCTTGAGAAGGTCAAGAGAATAATCCCCGTCGTCAGCGGGAAGGGAGGAGTAGGAAAATCGCTCATCTCAACGACCCTCGCTTTAGCTCTGGCCGAGAAGGGTTATAAGGTCGGCCTGCTTGACCTTGACTTCCACGGGGCAAGTGACCACGTGATTCTCGGCTTCGAGCCGAAGGAGTTCCCGGAGGAGGACAAAGGTGTCGTCCCACCGACGGTTCACGGGATAAAGTTCATGAGCATCGCCTACTACACCGAGAACAGGCCAACACCGCTCCGCGGTAAGGAAATAAGCGACGCCCTCATCGAGCTCCTCACGATAACGCGCTGGGACGAGCTTGACTACCTCGTTATCGACATGCCACCGGGACTCGGCGACCAGCTCCTCGACGTTCTCCGCTTCCTCAAGAGGGGAGAGTTCCTCGTCGTTGCAACCCCGTCGAAGCTCGCCCTCAACGTCGTCGAGAAGCTCATACAGTTGCTCCTCGAGGAGAAACACAAGGTCCTCGGCGTCGTCGAGAACATGAAATTGGACAACGAGGAAGACGTCAGGAAGCTCGCCGAGCGCTACAACGTCCCGTACCTCATCGGCATACCCTTCTATCCGGACCTCGACACAAAGGTCGGAAACGTCGAGGAGCTCATGAAGACAGAGTTCGCGGAGAAGGTTAAGGAGCTTGCGGGGAAGCTGTGAGCTTTCTTTTTTCATTTCATGGAGGCGAAACCCCTAAATATTTCTCCGAAGACTGTACTTCAGGTGGGAGCATGGAAGGTGTAACCCCTGCCACGCTTCGCGAGTTCCTTGGCCCGAAACCTGAGAGAGAGCTTCTTCTGCTCGCGGCCATAGAACTGTACCGCGAGGGGAGGCTGAGCCTCGGGAAGGCTGCGGAATTTGCAGGCCTGAGTCTGAGGGAATTCCTCTACGAGCTGAGAAAGAGGGACGTCCCGATAAACTACACGATGGAAGAGGCAGAGGCAGATATAGAGACCGTAGATGGTCTGGAATTGTCGTCTTCTGCCTGTATATCTTGACCACCATAGATAAAGGAGTGCCGCTTATAATCCTGACTGGAATTCATCGTGTGAATAAAGAACGTTTTTAGAGGCTCCGAGCCGAAACCCCTAAATATCTTCACGCCCTACTTCTTCGGGTGGTGTGTCGTTGCAGGCCAACGTCAACCTCGACGCTCTTCTTGAGAAGATGAAGGCCGAGCTGGAGCGGGTAAAGAATCCTGTGGACGCAGAGAAAATCCTGAAATGCGCTGAAGCCATTAAACCGCTGATTGAGGAGAGAGAGACTAGAGGATTACTACTGGGAATATAAGAGGCACAAAGATTGTAGTACTATCATCGGAGCGGCAAAAGAAGAATGGAAATGGAAGAGAGATGATGTTTTATTCGTTGCCTTTATGTGGATTCTCGTGGGTGGATCAATTCTTGGGTTTGTGCTAGAATATACTGGTATCCAAAAAGGCATGATGTGGGGCATAGGAATTGGACTTATAACCTTCCTACTTTTATCCATAGTCCTATATTCTCTTAGAGCCAGATATTGTAGGCAAGAGGCCGAGAGAACAAAAGAGCAGGCAAAAGAATATCTCAAACTTAAAAATGAATTTAATTCTCTTCTCAACGATAAATTGCATGAGCATTCCCTTGGCTACGACGAATGTGCTGAAGAATACAAAAACTTGAAAAAAACTATCTCACCATTGGAATACCTATATAAACCACTAATTCAGGGGTTAGAGAATCTTTCGAGAGGCACCTTTTCCGAGGCTTCTGAGAACTTTAAAGTTGCAAAATCTGCATTAGAGCACATTATCAATTCTGAAACAGTGTATCGAGAATATAGAATATTCAATTCAAACGAACCGGAATGGAGATACAACGAAATAATTGAGGAGAAACTACCAAAAGTCCTCGACTTCGCCGCCCGCGCCTGCGACGCCCTCTACCTCGGTGACGTCGAGAAAATGCGTGAGCTACTCAACGAAGCCCGCGAAATGCTCGACGAGCGCGATAAGTTCGTCGTCGGCGACGTCAAGTTCTTCAAGCACCTCTTCGAGTTCCACTACTTCCTTCTCAAGGCCGTCGTTGAGGCCTACGATGCCGAAACCGGAGCGGTCGCCAAAGCAACTCAGGAGCAGGCGGAGCGCTTCGCCACAGCTAAACCCGTTGAAGTGCCCCAAACCGTCGAGAAGGTTACCGTTTCAGCCGAAGAATCCGAAAAGGAACTCTACCGCGGTGAAGTCCGCTTCAAGATGGGAGCGATGAGTCAGGAGCGCGTCGGAAACCTCGTGATAACGAACAAGAGGCTCAAGCTCACGGGCAAGTACAGGCTTAGGGGTTACGTTGCAACGGTCGCCATAAAGGCCGCTTTAAGGGCCGCAGGAATCGGTGAAGTTTACGAGGACATTCCGCTGAGCGAGATAAAGTTCCTTCAGCTCAAAAAGGCCCTTCTCGGCGGTTATTACCTTGAGTTCAAGGCAAGGGGCAAGAAGTACACGATTTACACCGACGCGGCCCAGCACATCTACAACCTTCTGAGACAGTACGGAGCAGAGGCCGTCTGACTTTTCTTTCTCCCGTTTCCCAATCGCAACCTTAAAATACGCCCGTGTCAAAACGACCCCTGTGGAACCATGAGCGAGGTCGTTAACCCTGAAGTTTACACCGTTGAAAGACTCCTCGAAGACCGGGAGAAGAGGGTTCTAATCTCCGAGATAGTCTTAAAGCTCGCCAGTTCCCTCGGCGTTACTGTTGAGGAACTCCTCAAGTATCTCGAATGGAAGGAGAACCTTGAGAGGCTTGAGAAAGCCGAAAAGGAAAAGGCCGTTGGAAGCCTTGAGGTCGAGGAGCCGACGGAAGACGCCCCAGAGGACCTCAGCGAACTCCTCATCGAGGTCAAGGAGGACGTCAGAAAATGGCTGGAAATCGAGAGAAAGCTAAGGGCCATGGGCTTGGAGTTGTGATTGAGACATCGGCCCTGATATCGTTTCTCCTCAGCAAAAACCCGAAAAGGAACGCCGTTGCATTCATTTTAGAGCTAATCCACCGGGGAATCCTCATAAACTATGCTTCTTCCGAAACCATAGCGGAGATGAGGTACAAGCTCGCGCACCCAAAGATAACGGCACTGTACTCAAAGGTTCCCGAAAGCTCCAAAGTTCCTCTCCAGAACCCCGCGAGGGTTCTGAGGTTCGTTGAAGAGCACAGCCAGTTCGTCACGCCAAAAAAGCAGGTCAAACTGTGCAGAGACGAAAGCGATGATAAGTGGATTGAGGTCGCAGTTGAGGGCGATGCGTTCGCCATAGTTACCTACGACCGAGACCTTCTCGATATGAGAAACGAAAGCATGAAAATTGAAGTTGAAAACACGGAGATTTATGTCGTAACGGGCCTTGAGCTTATCGAGCTGTTGAGAAAAAAGAAGCTCGTAGGGGGAGGGTAGTCAATGAACCTCGAAGAACTCTTCCAGAACGCGAAAAGGGTCGTTATCTGCGGAATTGGAAACGACATCAGGGGGGACGACGCCTTCGGCGTGCTCGTAGCGGAGAGGCTGAAGGAGTTGCTCGACAACCCCGACGTCCTCGTGCTGAACTGCGGGGAGGTCCCGGAGAACTACACTGGAAAAATAGCGAGCTTTAAGCCAGACCTCGTCGTCCTCGTCGATGCCGTTGATTTCGGCGGTGAGGTCGGCGAGTACATCATAGCCGACCCGGAGGGGACGCTCGGCGAGGCAATATCAACGCACGGCCTTCCGCTGAAGTTCGTAACCCAGTTCATGAAAACGATGGTTAACGCTGAGTTCGTGCTCATAGGCTGTCAGCCAGGCTCGACGGGTCTCTTTCAGGAGCCAAGCGAGCTGATAAGGAAGCGCGCCGAGAGGCTGGCGGAGCTGTTAACGGGGATTCTAAAAAGGGATAAGCCCTCAACAATGTAAGTGGGAATTGGTTTATCTTCCTTTTGAACACTAACCGAGGGGAGTATCACCCAAAAGTGGGTTATTCTCTCCGCAGTTCTCTCTTCATCTGCAGGTATTCTTCTCTACTCAGCGGAAAGCTCTTGGCGGAGGCGAGGAACGAATTCACGAGCCTCACCTGCTGTTTGAAGACCTCATCTGGGTTCTCCTTTAACCTTCTCACGTAAAGCCGGATAAAGGCGAGTCTTTCTTCCAAATCACGCTTAGAACGGAACTTCAATGCTAAGTTTTCTCGCGTAGTCATCGAGAGCCCTCCGGTCAATTTTATCCTTGAACAGCTCGTAGAGGAAAAAGGCATCTTCTAAGTCCTTGTCAGTGCCAAGATAGAGCTTGTACGCTATCTGGAGTTCTATCGGCGAGATGTAAATCACCCGGCCGTTGAACTGAACAGGAATTCTCTTTTCAAGCGCCTCCCTATGGAAGGCATCCTTTGGGAACTTTATTTCAGCATTTGGGATTATCTCACCCTTTCTAACCATTCGTATTCCAAGCCTATCAACAAGCATTTCGTACAGGCCCTCGCAGTCCTCAGGGTTTAGAAACTCGAAGCCCGCCTTCTGCGCGCTTTCACACATGGAGATGAACTTCTCCTTGGGGAGAGGTCCTATCACAAAATCGACATCCTCAGTGCCCCTTGAGCGGCCGAAGAGAATGGTAACGTATCCACTGACTATAACGTAGCGGACGTGTCTCTCAAGAACATCTATGACATCAAACACAAATTTATCCAGCTCGCTGACCTCGCGGTTGATTACTATTGCCTTCTCCATAATCTCAATTCCCATGGTTCTCCCGTTAAACTTTGGGGGGCATGGTATTTAGCCCTTTTGTATCCTCCCCAAATCCTCCCTCGTGTTCACGTTAAAGAAGCTCTCGCGCCACTCCTCCGGAAGGGACTCTATCAGGAGGTAGCAGGGATTAGCTTCACGGATTGCCCTGTTGAGGGCGTAGTTTCCGGTTTCTATCTTCGCCTCAAGGATTTCGCGGAAAGCCCTGGAATAAGCGGCGTGAAGGGGTTCGAGGTAGCCGTTGCTCCAGCGCGGCACGCAGGCTATTTTTCCGCTATTCTCGAATTCTTCGATTATGTAATCAATGAACTCGGGAACGAGTAGGGGCATGTCGCCGGCAACGACGAAGGCATCGCCGAGACTTAAGGCCGTGTAAACGCCCCCCATCGGGCCTATCAGGAGCTCATCAACGACCACGCGGTAGCCGAGTGCTTTGAGCTTCTCTGCGTTGTCCTTCGAGGCAACCAAGATTACCTCGTCGATTCTCTTGGCGGTTTCAAGCCTCTCGATGGTGTAAAGAATCAAAGGTCTGCCGTTGATTCTGTAGAGTAGCTTGTCGCCCCCGAAGCGCCTGCCCCTTCCGCCGGCCAAAACAGCGCCAATCATTCCTCCCTCTCCTCGTCCAGCTGGATGTACTCAATGGTGCTGATGTACTTCACGTAGTCCATCGCCTTCTTGGGGTTCAGCATGTCGTTCATGAGGTTCTGGAAGTAGTTATCCTTATCGTAGGCGACCTCGTAGTTAACCACAACGTCAAGGTAGCCGGAGTGGAAGTTCTCCGCTTCCTCGCGCGTGTAGAGCTCGAAGGAGACGTGGTAGCCGTACTTCTCCTCTATCGGGTCGCGGATGTTCTCCACGAAGTCGGCCATGCGGTTCATCTTCACAGGGTCGTAGGGTTTGTCGATGATTACGACCACGTCTATCTCCGGAAAGCTCGGGTCGCGGAGATGCCTTCCGTAGAAGATTATCGAGAGAAGGTTGTCACCGTAGAAGTCTTTTACCCTTTGAATCAGCTCCTCCTTGGCCTTCTTCAGCGTCTCCTCGTTCATCTCACCACCTCCCGAGAAAAGTTGTGGGAAAATAAAAGTTTAATCGAAGCTCGGCTGGTAGCGGT
The DNA here is from genome assembly GCF_054657655.1 of Thermococcus prieurii. NCBI lineage: Archaea > Methanobacteriati > Methanobacteriota > Thermococci > Thermococcales > Thermococcaceae > Thermococcus > Thermococcus prieurii. Next base: position 706,188 of record NZ_BAAHYH010000002.1, read on the forward strand.
ACTCTATGTGAAGCTTGCTCTCGGAGTCGAGCTTCTCGGAAGCCTCCAGCAGGACCTTTCTGTCCTTCTCTGGCAACTCCTTAATCGGGAGCCTCAGCACGTCCCTGACCTCGATGTCGAAGGCCCTCGCGTTTTCGTCTATCCCAAGGGCTTCCTTTATGAGCCTCACCGCCCCCTCGCTCAGCTCGCCCTCCTCCTCGATGATTAGCAGGTCGCCAGCGTAGTGGCCGGTTATCCTCGCCGAATACTCCGGGTAGTCCTCGTACCTGAAGCGGTAGAGCTTCCAGGGCACCTCAGACACCCGCCGTCACGGGGTACTTCTTCTTGAGGGCCTCTCCGAGGGAGTGGTACTCGTCGTACAGCTTCCAGAACTCGTTCTCGAGGAAGCGCATGGCGACCTTTATCCTGGAGTCCTTCTCCTTGAGGAAGTAGCCGGTGACGAGGTCGTGGAGCTTCTCCCTCGGATTGTCGCTCTCGAAGGCCTTCTCGACGAGGGCCATGAAGTCCTCAAGGACGGCCTCCCTGTCGTAGTAGCCAACGACGCGCCTGAGCTCCTCGCGGAGGGTGAGCCAGTAGCGGAGCGGTATCGGCCTGTCGGGGATTCTGAACTCGACCTCGTTCTCTGCCTTGGGCGTCTCCTTCGGCGGGAGCGCGACCCAGTATTCGCCCTTCATCTTCTTCTCCTTGATGCCGAGGAGCTGAGCGACGCCGTAGAGTATCTCCTCCGGGCTCGGCGGGCAGCCGGGGATGTACATGTCTATCGGCACTATCATCTCAGGTCCACCGCTCCTGAGCCTGTCCCTTCCGCGCTGGGGGGAGGTGTTGTAGAGGGCGTAGCTGTTGTAGAAGATTCCACCGCTTGAAGCACAGGTTCCTATGGCGACCACTATCCTCGGCTTGGGCGGCATGGCCTCGTAGGCCTTCTTGAGCGCTATCCTTGTCTGCCTTGTGAGTGGCCCTGTGATGAAGAGAACGTCCGCGTGCCTAGGGTTGGGAACGACCTTGATACCGAGCCTCTCAAGGTCGTAGTACGGGCTGAGGACGTCGAGCACCTCGATATCACAGCCGTTACATGAACCAGCATCAACGTGATAGACCCAGACGGACTTGAGCCTTCTTCCCATCACTCCTCACCCCCCTTCTTCACGAGCATGAAGGCCGAGACTGGAATTCCCTCGGTCTCCCTGAGCTTCTCGACGGTCTTGCGCATCTTTGCCTCCTGGGTCAGGCCGATTCTGTCTTCAAGGGCGTACATTTCGAAGATTTCCTTGGGCAGGATGTTTCTCACGTACTCAATCTGTCTCTCGGTGAAGTCGAGGTATTCGCCACACTCCTCGCAGTAAGCGAGCTTGTGCTCGACGACCTCGACGAGGTCTTCCTTGTTGTCGGTCGCTATCTCGAAGCGGGTTGTCGGTTCCATCGCGCCGGTCGGGCAGACCTCCACACAGCGGTGGCACCTTATACATCTCGCCGCGTTGAAGGTGAGCCTCTTAACGCCGTGCTCCTTGTCCCACTCGAGGATTAGCGCATCGGGCGGGCAGGCGTTGACGCAGGCACCACAGCCTATGCACTTCTCGGGGTTGATATGCGGAATTCCGCGGTACTCGGGTGGCTTCTCGATGTCAATAAAAGGATAGGGAGTGGTGACCGGGGCCTTCTTGCTGAACTTCTCGACCTCGAAGCGGTCCCACTTCTTGAGCTTCTCGGTGTAGGAGAGGCTCTCGGCCATCAGAACACCCCCCTGTACTTGATTGAGAGCTCGTTGAACTCGGCCTCGGTGAGAACCTTCACCTTGCCGGTCTGGACGTCGACGAACTGAACCCTCTCGGTACAGGAGTAGCACGGGTCAATGCTCGCTATGATGAGCGGTGCATCGGCAACGTGGTAGCCCTTGAGCATCTCCGGAACGGCGGGCAGGTTGTTGTACGTAGGAGCACGGACTTTCCAGCGGTAGACCTTGTTCTTCTCGCCGGTCATGACGTAGTGAACCACTTCACCGCGGTGGGCCTCTGTAAAGCCCAACGCCTCCTCGTACTCGGGCAGGTCGCCGATTGGAACCATTATGTCCCCGCCGGGCATCTGGTCTATGAGCTGTTCCACTATCCAGAGGCTCTCGAAGAGCTCGTCCATCCTGACGAGAACCCTCGCGAGGACGTCGCCCTCCTTGTAGACAGGAACCTTGAAGTCAACCTCGTTGTAGGCCATCGCGGTCTTCGTCGCCTGGTCGAGCCTCGTGTCAATCTTCCTTCCGCTGGCCCTTGCGGTCGGTCCGAGGACGGAGTAGGCCTTGGCAACTTTGTAGGGCAGGATTCCGACTCCCTCAGCGCGCTTGATGAAGGTGTTGGTGTTCAGAGCGATGTCAAGGAACTTCTTGGTTTCCTCGCGTATCTGCTTGACGACCTTGAGTATCTCCTCCTTGCGGTAGTCGAGGATGTCCCTCCTAACTCCACCGACGATGTTCATTCCGTACTGCTTCCTGTTTCCGGTTAAGCGCTCGACGAGCCACATGACCGGCTCGCGAATGCGCCAGGCGTGCATAAAGCCTGTATCAAATCCTACCATATGGGCTTGCTATACCAACCCATAGTAGGTGGTTGTGAATTCTCTCCAGTTCGAGCATCAGCGTCCTTATGTAGCGCGCCCTGTCCGGGATTTCCACGTCGGCCAGACGCTCAACGGCCATGGCATAGCTTACCGAGTGCTGGTAGCCGCAGATTCCACAGATTCTCTCGGCGAGGAAGAGAACCTGGTTGTAGGTAAGTCTGCCCTCACCGGTCTTCTCGATTCCCCTGTGGGAGTAGAAGCCGCGGTAGTCGACGTCTACTATCTCCTCCCCCTTGACGAAGAGCCTGAAGTGGGCCGGCTCCTCTATACCCATGTGAACCGGACCCATCGGAACAAGTGAAGTCCCTTCAGGAGTTTCACGGTACTCAGTCTTGGGATCAGTTATCGGGGAATACTTGTAGTCCATGTCCTTTCTAAGCGGGTATACCCCCTCAGGGAAGTCCTCAGGTAGAATGAGTCTTCTCGGATCTGGATGGCCAATCGGGTTAAGGCCAAGTAAATCCTTAACTTCTCTCTCTATCCAGAGTGCGGCCGGAAGCTTCTCGGCAACGCTCGGGAAGCTTGGGTCGTCAGCTGGGAGGTAGGTTCTGAGGAAGACCCAATAGTTTCTGTCCATGTTCTTATGTTCAACCTGGACATTGATAAAAGGCATATAAACGAACTTACCGTTAAGTGGTCTCTCGTCGGTCCCAACGGCGGTTGACATATGGGTCTCCTTGAACTCAGGGTGGTTGTGCCACCAGAGGACCGCCTCTGGAAGGACTTCCCTGTCGATGATAAACATGTACTGACCGTAGGTCATCCTCTTACATTCCTTGATGTGCTCTTTGAAGGCCTCGTAAAACTCCTTGAGGCCCTCCCTTTCCGAGAGGATTGTCTCAACGTCCGCCTTTGCACAGTGGCCGTTTTCACACGCTTTGCATTCAAATTCAAAGTGAGCCTCCAAATCCCTCGTCGTTACCATTTTTCACCACCCCATGAACGCCATTGCAAGGATACCGAGTCCGATGAAGAATATCTTAACGTTAACCTTCACAACATGGTCTATGCGGAGCCTTGCGTTGGTCGCCTCAAGGGCTGCTATTATTGGATAGAACGCTATCGTCAAGAGTATCTGGACTATGAACAGGCCAACTGAGGTTATGACGTCGTTTATGGGCCTCATGACCGGGTAGGTTATCAGGCTAACGAAGAACCATAGCAGGGCGAAGCGCTTGATGTATATCGCGTAGTAGAAGACCCCGAGTAGCCTTCCGCTGTACTCGCTGAGGGGTCCGCCAATGACCTCCTGCTCGGCCTCGGCGATGTCGAAGGGAACGAAGCCGCTCTCCACGTAGAGCGCGTAGGCGAGTATTATGATGGCGAGTATGAGCGACGGAGTGAGGTGGAGGTTGTTGAATATAGTGGCTATGTTAAGGGAACCCGCGTTGTACGCGAGGACGCCGTAGACCACCGCGAGGATTGGCTCAACGGTGAGGAGGAGTTGCATTTCTCTCGCCGAACCGAGGTGGCTGAAGGCACTCTGAACACTGAAGCCCCCGAGCATTATGAAGACGCTGACCATCACTATGACGTAGAAGAACACTATCAGGTTGTAGCCGTAGTTTATCGGGACGTAGCCGCCGTAGGGTAGCAGCAGGGCCGCGGTTATTGCAGATGCCAGGGCGAGGTACGGGGCTATCCTGAAGACGGTGCTCTTGGTCGGGATGACAGAGGGAATGGCGAAGAGCTTCTTGAGGTCGTACCATGTCTGACTGAGCGGAGGACCGCGCCTGTACTGGAGTCTCGCCTTGACCCTTCTCGCTATTCCGTCCAAATATGGAGGAAGCAACAGGAAGAGGATAACGCCCGCGATTTTGAAGGCCCAGCCAACGTATTCGTTCATCTTCATCACCTCACAGCCAGACTATGATTCCCACGATTATGGCCACAACAATTATTGCCAGTGCTATGAACGTCCCAAGCCTGAGACCTGGAAGAACGTCCCTGACTATCCTGAACAGTCTGACCACTGGCCTGAAGGTTTCCTCGTCGAGGTACATAACCTCAAGCGAGTAGAGGTCGCTGACCTTCTCTATCTTCGTGTACGGGGTGTCTACTATCTTCACGAAGTAGCTCGCAACCCAGAGGTAGGCCTTGACGATGTGGTTTATTATGCTCTTTCCGAAGGAGTACGCCCAGTCCGTGAAGGCGTAGAAGTGCCCTATCTTCTCCTCGTATTTGAGGTAGTAGTCCTCGGCGAGCACTTTGTATTCGTCCTCGTTTATGCTCGTGGCACCGCAATCCCATGGCCTTGCCGTTGGACCCTTGAGTGGCTTGAAGTATGCGTAGACTATGAAGAATACGATGCCAAGGAGGATTATGAAGACTATTGGCAGGAACGTGACCGAGTTGAAGCCTATCTTGTAGACGTTGTGGGTAACTGGAGCAGTTAATCCGTGGTTGACGGTAGCGACGCCGTCGTTGAGGAACTTAACGACCGTGAAGGGGAATATTCCTATGAAGAGCGTCAGTGCCGCGAGTATCCACTCGCCGAGCTGCATGACGGCCGGAACCTCTTTAACGTGCTCGTAGCGCTTCATCTCGCCGCCGAACTGGGCCGTGTAGAACTTGATGAACGAAGCCAGTGTGGCCGCGCTGATGAAGGCCGCCATGACCGCTCCAAACGCGAGGAAGTAGTTGCCAGACTGGAAGCCGGCCACGTAAATCAGCCACTTGCTTATGAAGCCGTTGAATGGTGGTATTCCGCTTATTGCCATCGAAGCGAAGAACGTCGCAAGGGCAGTGCTCTTCATGAGCGGTCCAAGGCCACCCAGCTCGTTCAGCTCAACGGTTCCAGTTGCGTACTCGACCGCACCAGCCTCAAGGAAGAGGGCACCCTTGAAGATTGCGTGGTTTATCGCGTGGAAGAGGCCCGCGAACATTCCAAGGGCACCGATAGCGGCGAGGGTCCCCCCATGAGGTATGAGAACCATGCCTATTCCAATGCCGAGCCAGATGTAGCCCATCTGACCTACGCTGTGGTATGCCAGCAACCTCTTGGAGTTCGTTTCCCTGAGGGCGTAGAGGGTTCCCACTGTAAGGGTTGCTATTCCAAGTCCGGCAACGATGTAGCCGAGGAGTGTGTTGTAGCCGGCCATGCCCCAGTCAAAGCGGAGAAGTCCGTAGACCGCGGTCTTTATCATTATACCACTGAGGAGCGCTGAGACGTTGCTCGGAGCGGCAGGGTGAGCGTCTGGAAGCCAGTAGTGGAGCGGAACTATACCGGCTTTAGTCATGAACACGATGAGGAACAGGCCGTAGAACAGCCCCCTCTGAAGGGGTGAGGCCGTTGCGAGGGCCTGCTGAATAGCCGAATAGCTGAGGTTGTGAATACTACCCGTCAAAACGCTCGCAAGGCCGAGGAGCAGGAACAGTGGAATGGTGTCGAAGAAGTGCATGGTTATGTAGTACTTGAAGCTCGCGTCGAGGTCCTTCTTCTCCTCCTTCCAGAATATCAGCACGAACGAGCTGAGGGTCATGAGCTCCCAAGAGAACACGAACCACTCGAGGTTGCTGACCGTAACGACGAGGGCCATCGAGCCTATGAAAGTGTTGTAGGCCACCGCATAGACCCAGCCCTTGCCCCTCTTCTCATGGTGGTCCATGTAGCCTATTGCGAATATTGCCGAGCCAAGGCTCACTATGCCCACTATGAACAGGAATATCGCGGAGAGTCCGTCTATGTGAACGGGAAGGCCGAAGACACTGCCGCTGACCGGGCCGTTGGTGTAGACGTAGTACACTTGGTAGAGCAGGGCCAGTGCTCCGAGGAACGCCATGAAGCTTGAGGCCTTAGTGGTGGCTCTATAATCCCTAAGGATACCCGCAAAGGCACCAATGATAAAGGCAATTATCGCGTATTCCAACGGCAGCATAATATCACCCCGCTATGAATCCTATTTTGCTGACGATACTCAGGGTCACCCATGGCGAAACGGTGCCGGCTATTATCAGCACAAGCATTGCGAAGTACATGAGCTTTGTTGGACTAACGGAGGGCTGCGGTGAAATCTCTGAGCCAAAGAATATCCTCCTAAACCACACCATCACAACGACGAGGAGTATCGCCGCCTCGAAGAGTATCAGTACTGGCAGGAGCCAAGAAAACACACCCGGGGCATGAGCGTTCGTCATTGTCTCGTATGCCTTACTGAAGAACATCCCCATAGGCAGAACCCCCGCCAGACCGAACATCGCCAAGAACCAGCTAACGCTTACTGCAGGCAGGCTTTTTGCAAAGCCTTTTATCCTTGCCATGTTGGTTGTTCCAAGGGAGTATCCCATTGCTCCCGCCGTGAGAAACGCCAGCGACTTGATGAAGGCATGGTTGATGACCTGATATGTCGCCACTTGGAGCCCTATGGAACTACCGTAAGCAGCGTAAGCCAAGGTCATGAAGCCAATGGCTGCCTGTCCTATTGTTGAGTAAGCTATGAGGGTCTTGAGATCACTCTGAATCGGGTAGTAAAACATCATCAGAACAACCATGAAGACTGAGAAAATTGCCAGTATGTAGAACAGCCCCTCGTACTTCCCGCCAAACTGTATGAACCTGAGCATGAGGAGTATTCCAAGTGAGACGACTGAAACGCTGTGGATTAACGCAGAGACTGGGACTGGACCCTTCGTGGACTTCGGAAGCCAGGAGTAAAAGAAGAACTGTGAGCTCATTGCAAATGCCGCAAAGGCTATGAGCACTAAGGCGGTGTGTTTGGCGGATTCACTTACCGAACCGAGCTTGTAGAGCGCCTGTCCGCTTCCGAGTACAAAGAAAGATATTATCATTAGGACTACCGCTAGGTTCAAGACGAGGTATGCTTTGAGGGAGTCGAGCGATGCGTTTCCGTAGGTATTTATCAGGTCGTCAAGGGCAAGGGCGATTATCTCAAGGAACACTATGAACTGGATGAGATTTGTTCCGTAGATGAAGACCATCGTAGAAGCAACGAGAACTCCAAGAAGGGCGAAGAATTTCCCTTTACCCTCTTTAAAGGGATTTGCTGAGTGCTTTTCGCTCATGTAGTCAATGGCATACAAGCTTACAAGGAAGGCCACTACCATGGTCACGAGGCCCATCAGTACCGAGACCTCATCGACAATAATACCGAAGATTTCCCCGGCGTTTCCGTAGGTTATGTAAGCAACGTGAAGCGTCTTGCCCAAGTCGTTCGTCAGATACTGGTAGGCTCCCCAGGCGTTGAACGCTAGAGAGATTCCAAAAATTACTGCCGCAAAGACCCCTGTACCCCTACTCTCGCTCTTCCAAACCACAAGTAGCACAAAGGGGAGGAACATTGAGACCAGGAACGGAACATAGTACACTCCCATCACCTCTCGTTTTTAACCCTTGGTTTCCTTCGCAAAAAATAATGTCAGAGGACGATGTAGGCCTTTTCTCCCTCCCCCTTCTCGGCGGAGCTCTTCAAGTTGGCCACTATCTTTCCTTCCCTGTTCCAAAGCACCTCGTTCATGTCGCCGTAGAGCAGGGCTTCCGTTGGACAGGCCGAGACACACGCTGGAAGCTTTCCTTCCGCCCTTCTGTCGGAACAGAGGTCGCACTTGTCCATAATCTTGTTTTCCTCGTCGAGCTTTGGAATTCCAAATGGACAGGCAACAGCACACATGAGACAACCGATGCACTTGAGCGGGTCGAATGCTACCGCGCCGTCCTCGTCCCTGAAGAGCGCTCCAGTTGGACAGACGTTTTCGCATGGAGCCTTTTCACAGTGGCGGCAGTTGAAGGGGACGGTGAAGAGGTCGGGGAACTCGAAGACCCTTATCCTTGCCTCGCCGTGCGTCATTTCACAGGCCACTTCACAGGCCTTACAGCCAATACAGCGCTTATAGTCGAGGAAAATCTTCTTGCTCATTCCAACCACCTCACTCCTCCACCTTCCTAATCCTGGCCGCGACGGCCTTGAGCTCGGCCATCTTGGTCTTCTCGTGGATGGTCTCAAGGGTCAGAACGTTGATGTTCCAGTGGTTCGGCATCGCGATAACGCCCTCCCTGACGTGGTCGGTAACCTCGGCCCTGACGAGAACGCTTCCGCGCCTGGTCTCGACCTTGACGAGGTCCCCGTTCCTTATGCCGTACTTCTCGGCGTCCTTCGGGTTAATCATGACGTACTCCTCTGGCCAGCGCTTCTCAAGGCTCGGACTCTCGAAGGACATGGTTCCCGTGTGCCAGTGGCCGACGAACCTGAAGTTGGTAAGCCAGAGCGGATACTCTTCATCGGGTATCTCCGGCGGCTCGCGCCAGCCAACGGGCTGAAGGTGGGCCTTACCATCGGCCGTCTTGAAGCCCTTCTTGAAGAGGACCTTCGTTCCCTCGCCGGGCTCGGTGCACGGGAAGAAGCATCCCTCGGGGTGCTCCGCGAGATATTCCGGAGTTGCGCCCTTGAAGAGTGGAATGACGCTGTTTATCTCCCTGAGAATCTCATCCGGGTGCTCGTACTTGAAGTACTCGCCGAGACCGAGCTCCTTGGCGAGCTCAACGAGAATGAGCCAGTCGGGCTTGGCCTCCCCAGGTGGATTAGCGGCCTTGTAGCTCCTCTGGACCCTTCTCTCGGCGCTTATTGCAGTTCCGGTCTTCTCAAACCAGGCCGCGGCCGGGAGAACTATGTCAGCGTATTTAGCCGTCTCGGTGAGGAATATGTCTTGCACAACCAGGAAGTCGAGCTTCTTGAGCTGTTCCCTGACCCACCTGCTGTTCGGGGCCGACTTGGCGATGTTGCCGCCGACGATGTACATCATCCTAATCTTGTTGCCCATCTCGCGTATCATGTTGGTAAGGTCAAGGCCGACCCAGTCAGGTATCTTGAAGCCCCAGAGCCTCTCGACTTCAGCCCTCGCGGCCTCGTCGGTGACGAGCTTGCCGGTCGGGAGCTTGTTCGGAGCGATGCCGGTCATTGCGGCACAGAACCCGCACTGGGCACCTGGAAAGACACCGCTCCAGACGCCTTCTTTGCCTATGTTGCCGGTGATGGCCACGAGGTCAGCGAGGGCCACCGCCATCTCAAAACCGTTGACGTGCTGGTTCATGCCCTCGTTAACGAAGAGGGCAGTTCTCTTGGTGGCGAAGAGCCTCGCAACCTTCCTTATGTCCTCTGCGGGAACGCCGCTTATCTTCTCGGCCCACTCGGGGGTGTAGTCCTTAACGGCTTCCTTGAGCTCCTCGAAGCCGGTCGTCCTCTCGTTGACGAACTCCTTGTCGTAGAGTTCCTCGCTTATGACGACGTTGAGCATGGCCAGGGCTATCGCGAGGTCGGTTCCGGGGTAGGGCTTGAGGTGCATGCTCGCGTACTTGTGGCCCCTCGTCGCGCGCGGGTCGATGACGACCAGCTCGGCGCCGTTGTCGAGGACGGCCTTCTCAATGTACTGACCGAAGAAAACAGGTGCAGTCTCAGCGGGGTTGTGGCCCCAAATCAGAATAAACTCGGCTTTGGCAACGTCCTCAAATGGATTGGTCGCGGCCGAGCTACCAAAGACAGCAGTTCTCGCGGGGCTGTTGGAGTACTGACAGTACCTTCCCGGGAAGTCGAGGTGGTTGGTCCCTATCGCCTTCGACAGCTTGTGGACGAGGTAGTTCTCCTCGAAGGTTATCTTCTCGCTAGCGAGGAATGCTATAGCCTCGGGACCGTAGGTTTCCTTGATTTCCTTAATCTTCTCGGCGATTATCTTGTAAGCTTCGCTCCAGCTTATCTCCTCGAACTTTCCTTCTCCCTTCTCACCAACGCGCTTGAGGGGCTTCTTGAGTCTTCTGGGGCTGTTAATGAACTGGTAGGAGGCAACGCCCTTCGGGCAGAGCTTTCCGCGGTTGACGGTGGGGTGGTCGTAGTCGAATTCAATCTTCCTGATGTAGCCGTTCACGCTGACCGCGTAAAAGCGACAGCCGACTGAACACCAGGGACACACTACGGGCACGAGTTTCTCGGCCATGGCTATCACCCTTCTAATGACTGACCAGTCATTTAGGCTCGTCGTCAAAACCTTAAATAGTTTTCTGATATGATGGAAAACAAAAGAATTTTACCAATAAAGAAACGTTAAACAGAATCACACGCTCGCGGAGAGGCGGAGGTGGTTCAACACCACCTTAACAATCCTCCTCAGGTAGTGCTCCCCGGAGAGACCTATGCACTCCTTGGCGTGAAGGTAGTGCATGAGGGACGCTATGAAGACCTGAAACGCTATGAGGGCATCCTCAAAACCAACCTTGACGTATGCAGTAATCCTCCTCGCACCTTCTCTCAAAAGCTCCGAACAGGACTGACGGTAGATTTCATCTATGCTCTTCATCCTCTCGCGAACGGAGAGCATGTGGAAGAAAATCTCCGCGCGGTAGCTCTCGGAGTAGAACTCGAGGAACTCCTTCCCAAGCTGGAGGAGGTAGCTCTCCAGGGTTGGGAACGAGACCGTTATGTATGGGTCGTTGAGGGAGGGCATGGCCATTATGGGCATTACCTCAAAGGCGAGCTCCTTTATGAGGTCGTCTTTGCTCTTGAAGTAGAGGTAGAAAGTGCCCTTAGCAACTCCAGCCTTGGCGACTATCTCGTCTACCGTGGTCTTATCGAAACCCTTTTTCGCGAAGAGTTCCATTGCAGACGACACGAGTTTCTCACGGGTTTTACCTGGGGACTTCGTAGCCATGCCCACCACTTCTGACCATTCGGTCACTTAACGTTATGGACAATTATGTGCAGGAGGAGAATTTAAACTTTCCGCCGGGGAGGATGGAAAAAGAGGCGCTCAAAGAACCGAACTGAGAATGGCCTCGTCAACCTCCGAAACTTTCTTGAGAATCTCGGCAAGCTCGCCCGGGACCATCCCTGCAAAGGCACCCATGTTCATACCGTAAACGTAAACCCCATCGGGGTTGTCTGCAACCGCCAGACGGCACGGCATAAAGGCAGAAATCCAGCGGTTCTCGGGCTTTTCAAGGGCCTTCTTTGCGAACTCCTTGTTGCAGAGCTCGATGATGTAAACCCTAACACCGACTTTCTTCTCCATATCGTGCTCGGCAACAACGCTCCATCCAATCTCCTCGACCTTTGCCTTAATCTTCTCTATGGTTTCCTCGTAGGAGTACTTGCTCTTTCCGGCGTTAATCATCTGCCCCATGTCCATCCGAATCACCTGACTGACTGGTCAGGAAAAGGTCTATAAATCGTTTTCTATCACCTTTGGTTGATAACCATGGCCCTGATGCTCGCGGGGAGGGTCCTCGAGGTAAGGAACGGGAGGGCAATAGTCGACGTTGACGGCCAGCTCAAGGAGGCGAGGCTGGACTTCGTAAAGGACGTGAAACCCGGGGACTACGTGAAGATTTACTACGGCATAGTTCTTGAGAAGGTCAGCAGGAGCGAGGCCGAAGAGACCCTCGCGAGGTGCTCATACCACCGCTCAAGAAAGCTCGAGCTGACCTTCACGGTTTCAAACCGGAGGTTTTAGAAAGGCTAAATAACCGCTGGGACAACCCGAGGTAGGTGAAGCTCATGTGTCTGGCGACCGTTGCGAAGGTTTTGGAGGTTGACAGGGAGAAGGGAACCGCGTGGGTGGACTTCGGAGGCGTCAAGAGAGAGGCCAGGATTGATTTGATGCCCGACGTCAAGCCCGGCGAGTACGTGCTGATTCACACCGGCTTCATAATCGAAAAGGTCGATGAAGAAACCGCGAAGGAAATACTCAACGCCTGGGACGAGGTCTTCAAGCTCGAAAAGGACGCGATAGGTGGCTACTACTACCCGGGTGATTGAAATGGGAACGCTGGATAAATTCAGGGACAGGGAGCTCGCTCAGAAGATAGTGAAGAAAATCCACGAGGAGGCGAAGGGCCTCGACGAGGTCCGCTTCATGCACGTCTGCGGAACCCACGAGGACACCGTAACGAGAACCGGAATCCGCTCGCTTCTCCCGGAGAACGTCAAGATACTCAGCGGGCCGGGCTGTCCGGTCTGCATTACGCCGGTCGAGGACATCGTTAAAATGATGGAGATAATGCGCCAGGCCTACGAAGAAGGTGACAGGATAATCATGACGACATTCGGCGACATGTACAAGATTCCGACGCCGAGGGGGAGCTTCGCCGATTTGAAGAGCGAGGGCTACGACATCAGGGTCGTTTACTCAATCTACGACACCTACCGCATAGCCAAGGAGAACCCCGACAGGACGGTGGTCCATTTCTCACCGGGCTTCGAGACGACCACGGCTCCGGCCGCGGGAATGCTCAACGTCGTTGCCCAGGAGGAGCTGGAGAACTTCAAGATTTACTCGGTTCATAGGCTCACGCCACCGGCGGTTGAGGTTCTCATAAAGCAGGGGACGCGCTTCCACGGACTCATCGACCCGGGTCACGTCTCGGTCATAATAGGCGTCAAGGGCTGGGAGCCGATAACCGAGAAGTACGGCGTCCCGCAGGTTGTGGCAGGATTCGAGCCTATCGACATGCTCCTCGCGATACTCTACCTCGTCAGGATGGTGAAGGCCGGCGAGGCGAAGATAATCAACGAGTACACCCGCTCCGTTAAATACGAGGGCAACGTCGTTGCCCAGCAGCTGATAGACAAGTTCTTCGAGGTCAAGGACGCGAGGTGGCGCGCCCTTGGTGTAATGCCCAAGAGCGGTCTCGAACTGAGGAAGGAGTGGAAGGAGCTCGAGATAAGGACCTACTACGACCCCGAAGTCCCGAAGCTCCCCGACCTCGAGAAGGGCTGTCTCTGCGGGGCAATCCTCAGGGGACTGGCTTTGCCACCGCAGTGCCCGCACTTCGGAAAGACCTGCACGCCGAGGCACCCGATAGGGCCGTGCATGGTGTCCTACGAGGGAACGTGCTCGATATTCTACAAGTACGGGGCGTTGTTTTAGTGAGGCATAAATACAATGAGAACCAAAACTAAAGCGGTGGGAGCATGGAGGAGGTAAAGGCCGTTTACCACAAAGGCGTCCTCGTTCCACTCGAAAAGGTTCACCTTCGTGAAGGAGAGGAGGTAACCGTGGTCATCAAGAAGAAGGCCCCTCGAAAATACTTCGGGATGTTCAGAAAGGAGGACGTTGAAAAAGTCATAGAGGAGATTGAGAATGAAGGCGTTCTATGACAGCAACGTCTTCCTTAAATTTTTAGGCGGTGACAGGGAAGCGGGAAAACTCATCGACTCAGTTTTTGAAGGAACAGTTGAAGGGGTTATCAACTGGGTTGTTTTGTCAGAAGTTACCTTTGGTTACCTGAAACTCGCAACAAACCTCAGGCCGTATGACTTAAAGAGAAAGCTCTCAAAAATCGACGTCGATTTAAATCCAGTACGTGAGTTGTTGGAGCCGTTCAGAGTTCTGGAAGCCAGCTATACACCTGATGAGCTTTTCAGCACTATAAGAGCGTTTGGACTCCTCCCAAACGATGCACTGATAGCGTTAACGTGCCAGAGGGAAAAGATTCCGCTCGTCAGCTTTGACTCCGATTTCGACAGCGTACCTGACTTAAGGAGGATAACGAATTTCAAAGAATTACTCGGTGGGTAGAACACCAAAGGTTCAAAACTCCACTCTCGTTTTCAACTTTTGGTTTTGGAAACCTATAAAGGCTCCAAATACCGAGAAAAACCGGTGGGTGGGCATGAAGGCTTACCGTATTCACGTTCAGGGCATCGTTCAGGCCGTTGGATTCAGGCCGTTCATCTACCGGATAGCGCACGAGCACAACCTGAGGGGCTACGTCAAGAACCTCAGCGATGCCGGAGTCGAGATAGTCGTAGAAGGAAGGGAAGAGGACATAGAGGCCTTCATAGAGGACATCTACCGGAAAAAACCCCCTCTCGCGAGGGTTGACAGGCTCGAGAAGAAGGAAATCCCGCCCCAGGGCTTCGACCGCTTCTACATCGAGAAGAGCTCGAAGGGCGGAAGCGGTGGGGACTCGATAATCCCACCCGACATAGCCATCTGCGAGGACTGCCTGAGAGAGCTCTTTGACCCGACGAACAAGCGCTACATGTACCCCTTCATCGTCTGCACCAACTGCGGGCCGAGGTTCACAATCATCGAGGATTTACCCTACGACAGAGAAAATACCACGATGAAGGAATTTCCGATGTGCGACTTCTGCGAGAGCGAGTACAAAGACCCCCTGAACAGGCGCTACCACGCCGAGCCCGTCTGCTGTCCCGTCTGCGGGCCGAGCTACAGGCTCTACACGAGCGACGGCGAGGAAATCACTGGAGACCCGCTGAGGAAGGCGGCGGAGCTGATTGATAAGGGCTACATAGTGGCCATCAAGGGAATCGGCGGAATCCACCTGGCGTGCGATGCGACAAGGGAAGACGTCGTTGCCGAGCTGAGGAGGAGAACCTTCAGGCCCCAGAAGCCCTTCGCGATAATGGCTGACTCACTTGAGACGGTCAAGAGCTTCGCCTACGTGAGTAAAGAAGAAGAGGAGGAGCTGACATCCTACAGGAGGCCCATCGTGACGCTCCGCAAGAGAGAACCCTTCCCCCTGCCCGAGAACCTCGCGCCGGGGCTTCACACAATCGGCGTCATGCTCCCCTACGCGGGAACGCACTACATACTCTTCCACTGGAGCAAAACGAAGGTCTACGTGATGACTTCAGCCAACTACCCGGGAATGCCAATGGTCAAGGACAATGATAGGGCCTTCGAGGAGCTGAAGGAGGTAGCTGACTACCTGCTTCTCCACAACAGGAAGATACTCAACAGAGCTGATGACAGCGTGATTCGCTTCGTCGACGGAAGGAGGGCCGTTATTAGGCGCTCCCGCGGTTTTGTGCCCCTCCCGATAGAGATTCCCTTCAACTATCGCGGTCTGGCGGTCGGTGCGGAGCTGATGAACGCCTTTGGAGTTGCTAAAAACGGAAAGGTTTATCCGAGCCAGTACATCGGCAACACCGGAAAGGTTGAGGTTCTCGAGTTCATGAGGGAAGCGATAGAGCACTTCAAGAGAATCCTAAGGGTTAAGGAGTTCGATTTAATCGTCGCCGACCTCCACCCGACCTACAACACGACGAAGCTCGCCATGGAGCTTGCGAACGAACTGAACGTCGAGCTACTCCAGGTTCAGCACCACTACGCTCACATAGCGAGTGTCTTAGCTGAGAAGAACCTTGAGAGTGCCGTGGGAATAGCGGTTGACGGCGTCGGTTACGGAACCGACGGCCACACGTGGGGCGGTGAGGTGCTCTACCTCGGCTACGAGGACGTGGAGAGATTGGCTCATATAGACTACTACCCGCTTCCCGGCGGAGACCTGGCGAGCTACTACCCGCTCAGGGCCCTGATGGGAATCCTGAGCAAAGTTTACAGCGTCGAGGAGCTTGAAGGGGTCATAAGGAAGTGCTGTCCGAAAGCCGTGGAGAGCCTGAAGTACGGCGAGGTGGAGTTCTCAGTCGCTTTGAACCAGCTCGCCAAGGGGATAAACCTCGCCTACGCCTCGTCAACCGGAAGGGTTCTCGACGCCCTGTCGGTTCTGCTCAACGTAGCATACAGAAGGCACTACGAGGGCGAACCGGCGATGAAGCTCGAGAGCTTCGCGATGAAGGGCAAGAACGACCTCAAGTTCGAGGTGCCCGTGGAAGGAGAACTCCTCAAGGTCGAGGAGCTGTTCGTGCAGGCGCTGGACGTCCTCGAAAAGGCCTCGCCGGCGGACATAGCTTACTCGGTTCATTTAGCACTCGCGAGGGCCTTTGCAGGGGTTGCCATCGAGAAGGCCAGGGAGTTCGGCGTGAAGGACGTCGTGATGAGCGGTGGTGTCGCTTACAACGAGCTGATAGTCAAAACGGTTAGGAAGGCTGTTGAGGCGTCGGGCCTTAAGTTCCACGTTACAACGGAGGTCCCGCGCGGGGACAACGGGATAAACGTCGGCCAGGCCTTCCTCGGCGGGCTCTACCTTGAGGGCTACCTGACGAAGGAGGATTTGATGCTGTGAAGGTTTAAGTGGAAAGACGGAAATTTATCTGAGGGAAAGACGATGCCCGTAATCCCAAGGGAAGAGCTCCTCGAAATCCTGCGCGGGGTAAAGGAAAGGCTAAGGGAAATCCTCGGCGACGACTTAGTCGAGGTTATCCTCTTCGGCTCGTACGCGAGGGACGAAGCTAAAGAGGACAGCGACGTTGACGTGATTGTCATGGTAAGGAGAAGGCTAACGCTCGAAGAGCACGACCGGCTCAGTGAAATCACGGAGAAATACGTTCTGGAGAAAGGGTTAGTTGTCTCGCTCATCGTTTACCCCGTTAATCCGAGAATGGAACACGACCCGCTGATTCAGAACGTTTACACGGAAGGTGTCAAAGTATGAGCGGGTACAGGGAGATACTGAAAAAAGCAGAGAGGAGTCTTGAGGCCTCAAAGACATTGCTGGAGAAGGGGTTTTATGCCTTCGCACTCTCAAGGGCGTACTACACGATGTTCTACTGCGCAGAGGCTATTTTGCTGACGAGGGGGATAAGGGCTTCAAAGCATTCCGCAGTCATAGCGCTCCTTGGCAGGGAGTTCGTCAAGACTGGAGAAGTCCCACACAGGTTTTTCACACACCTTCGAACCGCGTTTAATCTCAGGCAGACCGCGGATTACTCCTTCGTGGTTGATATAACAGAGGAAGAGGCGCGCGAAAACATACGGCGCGCCGAAGAGTTCCTCGAATTTACCAGGCGCTATCTAATTTCGAAAGGCTTTCTGGAGGGTTGAAGATGGGTGAAAAGATAAAACTCGAACACGGTGCGGGCGGAGAAATAATGGAGGAGCTCCTGAGGGACGTTATACTGAAGACCCTGACCCTCAAGAGCGCCGGGGGGATAGGACTTGACGCTTTGGACGACGGGGCGACGATACCTTTCGGCGATAAGCACATAGTCTTTACGATAGACGGCCACACGGTTAAGCCTCTCTTCTTCCCCGGCGGTGACATAGGCAGGCTCGCGATAAGCGGAACGGTCAACGATTTGGCCGTGATGGGCGCGAAGCCTTTAGCCTTAGCGAACTCGATGATTATCGGGGAAGGCCTCGACATGGAAGTCCTTGAGAGGGTTCTCCGCTCGATGGACGAGACGTCTAAGGAAGTCCCCGTTCCAATCGTCACCGGCGACACAAAGGTCGTTGAAGAGCCGATAGAGATGTTTGTAATTACAGCGGGAGTTGGAATCGCGGAAAAGCCGATAAGCGACGCCGGGGCGAAGGTAGGGGACATAGTCCTCGTCAGCGGAACGATAGGCGACCACGGAATAGCGCTGATGAGCCACAGGGAGGGCATAGCCTTCGAAACCGAGCTGAAGAGCGATGTAGCTCCTATATGGGAGGTCGTTGAAGCGGTTGCAAAAGCGATAGGCTGGGAGAACATACACGCGATGAAGGACCCCACGAGGGCCGGGCTTAGCAACGCCCTCAACGAGATAGCGAGGAAGAGCAACGTCGGAATCCTCGTCAGGGAGGATGCGATACCCGTGAAGCCCGAGGTAAGGGCCGCGAGCGAGATGCTGGGAATCAGTCCCTACGATGTTGCCAACGAGGGGAAAGTGGTTATGGCCGTTGCCAGGGAGCACGCGGAGGAAGCCCTTGAGGCGATGAGGAAGACGAAGAGGGGGAAGGACGCGGCGATAATCGGCGAGGTAATAGAAGAATACAGGGGGAAGGTCCTCCTCGAAACCGGAATCGGCGGAAAGCGCTTCATGGAGCCTCCGGCCGGAGACCCCGTGCCGAGGATATGCTAACGCATCTCGAAGCCTTCCAAAGCTTTTTTCACTTCTTCCACGCTCGCCTCGTCTTCCAGCGTCGATAGGTCGCCGAGGCCCTTTCCGCTGGCGAGGGCCTTTAGAACCCTGCGCATTATCTTCCCGCTCCTCGTCTTCGGCAGTTTGTTGACGAAGAACACCTCCGCCGGAGCCGCTATCGGTCCGAGGGTTTCCCTGACGTAGTCTATGAGCTCCTTCTTCAGGCCCTCCCTCGGAACGCAGTTCTCCTTGAGGATTACAAAAGCCACCGGCACTTCGCCCTTAATCTCGTCGGGCCTTCCGATTACTGCCGCCTCGGCAACTGCCGGGTGGAGGACCATGGCGTGCTCTATTTCCGCCGTCCCAATCCTGTGGCCCGAAACGTTCAGCACCTCGTCGGCTCTGCCGAATATCCAGAAGTAGCCCTCGTCGTCCTTCATAGCGTAGTCAGCGGGGTAGTAAATCCAGATTCCCTCGTCGGGCCTGCTGAAGCGCTTCCAGTAGGTCCTGATGTAGCGTTCGTCGTCGCCCCAGATTCCAAGGAGCATTCCAGGCCAGGGCTTCTTTATCACGAGATAGCCACGCTCGTTCGGCTCCGCTGGGCTCCCATCTGCCCTGAGAACGTCTGCATCAACGCCGAGACCCGGAAAAGTAGCCGAGCCGGGCTTAAGCGGGGGCAACTGTATTCCGGCCGAGGGATAGATCATGTAGCCACCGGTCTCTGTCTGCCACCAGGTGTCGATTATCGGGCACCTTCCACCACCCACAACCTCGTAGTACCACTTCCAGGCCCTCGGGTTTATCGGCTCGCCGACCGAACCGAGGAGCCTTAAACTCGAGAGGTCGTGCTTCTTCACCCACTCGTCGCCGTAGCGCATGAGCATTCTAATTGCCGTTGGGGCGGTGTAGAATATCGTCACCCCGTGCTTCTCCACAAGCTCCCAGGGCCTGTCGGGCTTCGGGTAGTTGAGCGCACCCTCGTACATCATCACCGTAAGGCCAAGCGTTAGGGGCCCGTAGACGAGGTAGCTGTGGCCCGTTATCCAGCCAACATCTGCGGTGTTCCAGAATAGGTCGCTCTCGGTTACTCCCCACGCCCACTCCATCGTCTTGGCCACATAGACGAGGTAACCTCCGGTGGAGTGGACGATTCCCTTGGGCTTTCCGGTGGTTCCGCTCGTGTAGAGGATGAACAGCGGATGATTGCTCTCGACCGGAACAGGCTCAACGTAGCGCTCGGCCCCGTCGAGGAGTTCGTTCCAGTCGTAGTCCCTGCCCTCGACCATGTTGACGCCGTTCTCTTCCCTCCTGAGGACGACGACGCTTTCGACGCTCGGCGTTTCGAGGAGGGCCTTGTCAACTATCTCCTTGAGATTGAGCTTCTTACCGCGTCTGTAGAGGTAGTCCGCCGTTATTACGACCTTCGCCCTTGCGTCGTTGATTCTCGTTGCTAATGCTTCCGCCGAGAAGCCCGAGAATACAACGCTGTGAACCGCCCCTATCCTCGCGCTGGCGAGCATGGCTATAACAACCTCCGGGACGAGGGGCATGTAAATGACGACCCTGTCGCCCTTCTCGACGCCGAGGTTTTTCAGAGCCGAGGCAAAGCGGTTCACCTCGCGGTATAGCTCGTAGTAGGTGAGCGTTCTCGTCTCACCGCGCTCGCTCTCCCAGATTATCGCGGCGTGGTTTCTCTTTCCCGCCTTAACGTGCCTGTCAAGGGCGTTGTAGCTCGCGTTGAGCTGGCCTCCGACGAACCAGCGGAAGAAGGGCGCCCTTGAGTCGTCGAGGACCTTCTCCCAGGTCTTGAACCAGTCCAAAACTTTCGCCTGCTCGGCCCAGAAATCCTCGATGTTCTCGATGGACTTCCTGTGCTCCTCCCTGAAGGCCTCCATCGGCAGGTACCTTTCCTTGAGAAATCCTTCGCCTATCTGCATGCTACCACCTCGCTTCTCAGAAATGAGAATTAGGAAACCTTAAAATTCTTTCGTTGATTGTCAAAGTGATAACCGACAAAAGTCGAAAAAGAGTTAGGGGAAGCTAATTAGCCGAACGCCGAAAGCAGAATAGCCGTTCGTCGAAATAGGGATGTGGGGAATCCCAAGTGACAAAGAACCGCCAAAAGATTCCGAAAAAATCCCGCAAATGTTTACAAAAATGTGTAAAAACACGAGAAAGCAACGTCAGACTGCCAAAGGTTTTTCGAATGTGTTCATCCGTTGATTATCCTCCACAGTTCCTCTATCTGCCCTATCGGTTCAACCTCCCTGCCCTTAAGGCTGTCGAGTATGAAGTTCTGGTCGAAGGGAATCACCACGTCGGGCTTAACCGGCAGTTCCTCCTCGACGCCGGGCAGAGCCTTGTTGAGAACGAGGACGTGCTTCAGACCGAGGCTCTCGCTCAGCGCTTTTATCTTCTTCGAAAGCTCTATGGACTCGGCCGATGGCTCTGCGACGTCGATGACAACGTCAACGTACTTGTCAACGCCCCTTCCGAAGTGCTCTATGCCCGCCTCGGTGTCGACGATGATGACCTCGTCCTCCTTCAGCTTTATGCCCTCGAGGAGCTTTCTGGCAAGGAATCCGTAGGGGCAGGCACAGCCCTCTTCAGCCTCCTCAATCTTCCCGATTGTCAGAACGGCGAGGTTGCCCTTCCTGGCCAGAATCTCCTCCGGAATCTCGTCGAGCGTCCAGTCAAAGAGCTCCTCGTCGAGCTCGCCTTCACCTTCAGCCGCCATGAGGATTTTGGCCCTTTTCTTCCCCCCGAGGTGCTCGGCGAGGGTTTTCACCTTCGGGAGGCCAAGCATCCTGTAGAGGCCTGGGTTTGACTCGTCGGCATCTATTATTAGCACGCGGTAGCCTTTTCCGGCCAGATACTTGCCGAGCATTGCGCTTATCGTGCTCTTTCCACAGCCGCCCTTACCGCTCACGAGAACCTTCATTCGTATCACCATTGGGCAAAAAAGTAGCACGATTTATAAGGGCTTTGGTTCATTCTTGTTTCCAACCTCAGGTTCAGGAAAGCGGTATAAATGCTCCCGCGAAAATAAGGACGGTGGTGAAGGGTGATTATCTCGAAACCCTGCGTCACGATGAAGGGCGTCGTTATAGGGGCCTACTCGTGGGAGAAGAGAATAAAGCTCGACCTGACGAAAACGGCCCAGTGTTTGAAGGAGAGGGGCCACACCATCAAGAAGCTCCTGCCCGGGATGATGCTCATCGCTGAGATGGAGGGCTACGAGGTCAGCGTTTACCCGAGCGGGAAGATAATCGTCAAACTCTTAGAGGATGCAAAGAAAGGTGAGGAAATCGCGAGGATTGTTTACGACTGCGCCGGGGTTCTGGAGGTGGTAGCGTGAGGATTCCGGAAGATGTTAGAAAGGACATACCGCTGACGAGCGAGGTCATCTACTTCGACAACACGGCAACCTCGCTCACGCCGAAGCCGGTTGTAGAGGCCATGGACGAGTACTACCTTAAGTACAGGGCCAACGTCCACCGCGGTGTGCACAGGCTCTCCCAGATGGCGACGCACAAGTACGAGGAGAGCAGAAAAGTGGTTGCGGACTTCATCAACGCGAAGTTCGAGGAGATAGCGTTCACCAAGAACACGAGCGAGAGCCTCAACCTCGTTGCCCTCGGCCTTGAGGGAATTTTCAAGCCCGGGGACAAGATAGTTACGACCCCGTACGAGCACCACTCGGATTTACTCCCCTGGCAGAGGTTAGCTAAAAAGCTCAACCTTAGGCTCGAGTTCATTGACGGAGACAACGAGGGCAACCTCGATTTGAGCGATGCGGAAAAGAAGATTAAGGGGGCGAAGCTCGTCGCGGTTCAGCACGTCTCGAACGCCCTCGGGGTTATCCACGAGGTCGAGGAGCTCGGAAAGATGGCGAAGGAGGAGGGAGCGATATTCGTTGTTGATGCCGCCCAGAGCGCAGGCCACATGGAAGTTGACGTTAGGAAACTACACGTGGACTTCCTGGCCTTTTCCGGCCACAAGGGGCCGATGGGACCGACGGGGATAGGAGTTCTCTACATCAACGAGGAGTTCTTTGACGTCTTCGAGCCGCCGCTAATCGGAGGCGGAACGATTGAGGACGTTGATTTGGATTCCTACAAGCTGACCGAGCCACCGGAGCGGTTCGAGGCCGGAACGCCCAACATCGGCGGTGCGATAGGCCTTGCCGCGGGAATAAGGTACATCGAGAGGATTGGGTTAGACAGAATCGAGAGGCAGGAGAGGAAGCTCGTTAAGAGAACTACGGAAGGCCTTGACGAGCTTGAGATTCCCTGGTATGGGCCGAGAAACCTCGATAAGCACGCCGGAGTCGTTAGCTTCAACGTCCCGCCCCTCCACCCGCACGACGTCGCGGCGATACTCGACGAACACAACATAATGGTTCGCTCCGGTCACCACTGCGCCCTGCCGGTGATGAAGAAGCTGGGAATAAACGGAACGGTGAGGGCTTCGTTCCACGTCTACAACAGCCTTGAGGAGGTTGAGACGTTCCTCGGGGTCCTTGAGGAGCTGGTTAAGGGACTCAAGTGAGCAGGTGCACTTTGATTGTTTCCGTTCTGGTTATCCGCTACTTTTGGAACTTGTGAACCACTCGTAGCGGATAACCTTCCCCACTCGTGGTTTCATCGTGGGGCTTTCAGGGGGAACGGAAACTCCCCACACCTTCAGGCCTCTCAAACGAATATTCCAACTCCCAACCACATCCCTATCGGCCACAAAACCACAATTCAAACACTTCAAAACCCTGTGCCCATTCGGGCTTAACTTCCCCCCACATATCGGGCACAGGGAAGAAGTGTAAGCAGGGTTCACAAAAACAACCCTAACACCCTTCAACTTTGCCTTGTATTCGATGATTGACTGAAGCTTACGGAAACTCCAACGATGAAGCCTACCGTTCATCTCAGCAGAATACCTAATCGAATCCCTGATTTCAGTCAAATCTTCTAACACAAGGCCACCATACTTCTCCGCTAACTCAACGATTTTATTAGCCAGCTTGTGATAAAGGTCGTTGAGCCTGTTCTTCTCCCTCTGTCCGTATTTTTCGAGAAGTTCTCTCCGTCTCTTTCCAGCCCTGATTGTCTGTTGTATTCTTCTCCTCTTCACGAAGTAACCAGTCCTAATCTCCCGCTCGTGGGTGATGATTTGGAGAAACTCCCCGTTTGGAAGACTGAGCGTGATATTGTTCTCGTTCAAATCCACACCAACGAAGGTTTTGGGCTCTTTAACTTCAACTTCCTTCGAGAAAACAGTGTTGAGAAAAACGCCCTTCGGCGTTCTAACCAGCCACGCTTGGCCGACTTTCCAGTCCTTGAACTTCTCGTGGTATTTTGCAGGGTAGAACTCTAACTGGACTCGTCCGTTTGGAGTGGAGAGTTTTACGGTTTTATTCTCCAGGTCGAGTTTGAACAGGTGGTCGTCGAGCATAATAACTTCTTTCTTGAAAACTGGCCTCCCCCTCGCTTTGCCCTTCTTTTTCCTCCTCCTGAAGCTTTTGAATATCGCAGTCGCCATCTGGCAGGCCGTGTAAAGGTAGTGACTTGGGAGTTCGGGGTATTCTTTGCGTAATCCCCTGTAAGTTTCCTTTTTCAGCCTGTAGAAGCTGGTGATGTTGTTCTCGAAAGCGTGAGTGATGAGGAAGTTCACGATTTCACGATAAGTTTGGAAGAGGTCATCTAATCCTTTGGGTGTTTCTTTCAGCTTGAATTTAGCGGTGAGTTTAATCGTCTCTGAGGGCATCCTTCACCGCCTTGATAAGGCGTTTTTTCTTGCGGGAACGGGCCCCGTAAAGCTTTCCAGCAAAGGAAGTTACGATTGCTAACAGGTCTTCCACGAGCTCTTTTTCTGGAGTTTTTCCTCATCGTCAAAGATTACTTCAATCTCGACGCCGTATGAGTTGAAGTATTGTTCGAGATATTTGAAGCCGAAGCGGGTGAGTCTATCCCTGTAAGTTATGACGACTTTTGTGACTTCTCCGCTTTCGATGAGTTTGAAGAGTTGTTTTAGCCCTTTCCTGTTCTCGTTCAGGCCTGAGGAAATATCGAGGAAATATCGGTGAGGATTTTGGCCACTTGGTAACCTCTGGAAGAGCAGTAGTTTTTGAGGTATTCGACTTGTCTTTCCAAGTCTTCTTTTTGGTCTCGGCTTGAGACTCTGGCGTAAATTACGACTTTATCTGGGATTTTGCCTTCAAGAATTCTTTTGATTTCACTTTCTGGGACCCGGTATTCTTTGCCGATTCTGTGGGCTTTGAGTTTGCCTGATTTAATCCAGCGGAGGATTGTCATCTTGGAGACTCCGAGCTTCTTTGCGACTTCGCCAGTTCGATAAAGCTTCATCGCTCGCACCCAAAAAGGATTAGTGCCAAAAATATCTAAAAGTTTCGCTTGTTACCATTTATAGAACAGCCCAATTAGTACCCCGGAAGGTTCAAAAACCGTCCTGGGTAGTTTGATGGGATACGAATGTTGAGCAGGGAAAGGCTGGAAGAGCTCGTTCGGGAGATAAGGCTTGAGCACGGCCTTCCGGAGAGCCCCTTCAGGATAGACGAGGTCCGCTACGACCCGAAGGAGGACAAGCTCTTCATCATAGCCCACGACAGAACTGACAAGAGCGTCGTCATCGGCAACAGCCTCGTCATCGGGAAGCTCCGCGAGAGGCTTGGAGTCAGGCAGGTTACCGTCTATTCAAACCTCGACCTCGAGGTAAAGCGGAAAAAGCTGGACGAGGCCGAAAGGCTCCTTCCCAAAGAGCTTGAGTTCCTAACGCCGATAATCGAGGCGGAGCGTAGGTTCCCGCCGAGGGAGTGGTCGGAAGTTCGAGGAAACCTGAAAACGCTCGTCTTCCTGAGTTTCTCTGCCAAACCGCTCCTTGGCTTCGCTAAAGCCCTCAAGCTCCCCTACGGGGCAATCGGGCTGAGGCACACCTTTCCAAGGCTCGAATACGAGGCCGTTGAGGGCGACCTTAGGGAGCTGTTCTTCCCAAATGAGGACAAGCTCGTGAGAATCGCCGGGGAAAGGGGCGCAAAGCTTATCCTAGCGGATTTCCCGTTCCCGCTGGGCGAGAAGGGTGGAGTTTACCTTCTTAACCCCTTCAGGCTTCTCCACATCGGCTTCTTCGAGCTGAAGTACCTTTTTGGCTTCGAGTTCCCTACGATGGTCGATAAAGAAGCTCTTTTGGAGTTCGTCGCTAAACTCACCTACGACGGCCTCATGGAGTCAACAGATGGGGCCAAGGTTGTATGGCGCTACTGGAGGCGAAGGAGATGATAATCGGGGTCGTTGGAAAGATTGCCGCCGGAAAAACGACAATCGCTAAATTCTTCGAGGAGAAGGGCTTCTGCAGGGTTTCCTGCAGTGAGCCACTGATTGACCTGCTGACCCACAACGTTTCCGACTACTCGTGGATTCCGGAACTGCCGGGGAAGGCAGAACCGACGCGCGAGAAACTCATAGAGTTCGGAAAGTACCTGAAGGACAAATACGGCGGGGACGTACTGATTCGCCTCGCCGTTGACAAAAAGAGGAACTGCAAAAATATCGTCATAGACGGCGTCCGCTCGCGGGAGGAAATCGAAGCGATAAAGAGGCTCGGCGGAAAAGTCATCTACGTCGAGGCTAAACCCGAGACAAGGTTCGAGCGCCTGATGAGGAGAAAAGCCGAGAAGGACAGGGAAATCAAGACATTCGAGGACTTCAAGGAGATGGACGACGCCGAGGAGAGGATCTACCACACGAGCGAGCTGAAGGGCCTGGCTGACTACGTCATAGTCAACGAGGGAACCCTTGAGGAGCTGAGGGAGAAGGTGGAGCGGATTATCGAGGAGCTGAGCAAGGCTTAAAGGGAGTTGGGAGTAAGGGAAGTTGGTGGGGACATGGAGGTTGTGGAGGCGGTTTACGAGAACGGCGTGCTGAAGCTCCTGAAGAAGCTCAACCTGCCGGAGCACGCGAGGGTGAGGATAGTGATAACCCCCGACATTGACGAGATACTCGACTCCATGGTCATCAGAAAGGTCGAGAAAATCGACTACAAGCGCCTCAAGGAGGCATACTATGAGTCGCTCTGAGATTGGGGAGAAGTATCAACTGCTTCCCAACGATGCCCTCATCGTTGCAACCTGCGCGGAACACGAAATTGAAAGCATTCTAACCTTTGACTCGGATTTCGAGAAGGTTCCTCTGATAAAAGTTACCAGGTGATTACCATGAACCTCCTAATAGTAGCCCCCTGCCTATTGAGTCCGTTTTACGTCTACCGCGGGCCGAAGGAGAAGGAATACCTGACGGCAAGAGAGCTGAGAAAGCTGATTGGAGAGCTCGGCGAGGAATGGCAGGTTCTTGCCTACCCCTGCCCCGAGTTCGAGCTAATCGGCTGGCCGAGGCCCCCGATGGGAAGGGAGAGCTTTGAAAGACTCGGCATGCGCGAGAGGGTTCAGGTCATAGCGGACTTCATAGGGAGGGTTCTAACTGAGGAGAAGCCGGAGCGAGTAATTTTTATCGGCGTTAAAGGCTCCCCAACCTGCGGTGTCTTCCACACGACCTCGAACGACCCCGATTCCTTCGACTACGGCCTGATTCCTGCGTTCTTCTACATGGACAAGGAGAAGAGGCTTGAGGAGAGCAGAAAAGTCGTTGAGAAATTTGGCTTTGAGGTTAAGGAAGGGCCGGGACTGCTCTTTGAGGAGCTCATGGAGCGCTTCCCGGAGGCGGAGTTTTTAGAGTTCGACAAGGACGACGTTGAGGAGAGCGTTGAAAGGTTCAGAAAGGCCCTGAAGTCCTAAAGGGCAACCAGAATCGCGCCGAGAACTATGAGGAGCGCGCCGACCGCTGTTTTCACGTCCATCCTGCTCCCGAGGATGAGCCATGAGAGGAAGATTGCCAGCGCGACGCTCGTCTTGTCTATCGCAACTACAGCTGGAACACGGCCGGCTTTAACGGCCATGAAGTAGAAGAGCCACGACAGCGCGCCCGCTATCCCTGAAAGCGCTATGAATAATAGCGCCCTTCCGCCCAGCGGTTCCCGCGTTACACCGCTCACGAGGGCGACGCCGACGAGGAAGACTGCCATTATGACGGCCCTCACGGCGGTCGCGAGCGTTGGGTTGACGTCCCTGAGACCTATTTTTCCAAATATTGGAACGAGAGAAGCGAAAAACGCCGAGAGGATGGCGTAGATGATGTAGGTTTTCATCTCAAGCCCGCTCCACCGCGCTCCTGACGAGCCTCTCAGCCTTCCCCATCAGCTCCTTCGCCTTCTCCTCCGTGTGGGCCTCGAGGGTTATGCGCATTATCGGCTCGGTTCCGCTCGGCCTGAACAGAATCCACCAGTCTGAGTTCTCAATCCTTACCCCGTCAATGTCTATGAGCCTCTCGTAGTCGAAGCTCTTCAAAGCCTCGCGCGCTATGATTTCCATCGCCTTAGCTTTCTTCTCGTTGGGACAGGGTATCTTCGCCCTTAACGTTACGTAGCGCGGGACCTCCTTTGCGAGCTCGCTTATTGGCCCGAGCCTGTCTATCATCTCAAGGACGAGCGCCCCCGCGAATATCCCGTCCGGCGTCAGGTTCCACTGGGGGATTATCCACGTCCCGCTCGGCTCGCCACCGAAGATTCCGCCGTGTTTGGCCAGTTCATCGGCAACCGCTACGTCTCCAACGCGCGTCCTTATAACTTCCCCGCCCAAGGGCCTGACGTAGTCGTCGAGGGCGAAGCCGGCATCAACGGTGGTGACTATCTTGCCCTTCCCGAACTTCCTGAGCATGTAGCCGGCTATGAGCGAGAGCATGACCTCGTACTCGACGAAGTTTCCCCCGTCGTCAACGACCCCAATCCTGTCGGCGTCGCCGTCGTGCGCTATCCCAACGTCCGCTTTCATGACCCTAACGGTTTTCGCCAGCCCCGAAAGGCTCCTCGCGTTCGGCTCAAGCTCCCTCACGAAGAAGCCGCTCGGGTGGGAGTTGAGCGAAATAACTTTATTGCCCAGCTCACGCTGGAGGTAAGGGCTGAGGATTGAGCCGGCGCCGTTGCCGGAATCGACGACAACCGTGTAGGAATCGTTGAGATTCACCATCTCGAGGGCCTTCCTTATGTACTCATCCCTGGGATTGGCCCTCCTGAGCGTCCCAATCTCGTTCCAGGGGACCTTTCTAAAGTTCCCGGATTCTAGGATTCCCTCAAGCTCGGCCTCCATGTCCGGAGTGTAGGCCATTCCGTTGGACTGCCACACCTTTATTCCGTTGTATTCCGGCGGATTGTGGGAGGCGGTTATCGTAACGCCCGCATCGGCTTCGTAGAGCTTTATTGCAAAGCCCGTGAGCGGCGTTGGGGACAGACCTATGTCTATCACCTCGACGCCCGTGCTGAGAAGCCCGCTGATTAGAGCCGACTTGAGGGTCTCACTGCTCGTTCTCGTGTCCATTCCAACGACGACCCTTCCTCCCCCGAGATAAGTCCCGACTGCCTTTCCAACCTTCAACGCCAGCTCGGGGGTAACGCACTCGTTGAACAAACCCCTGATTCCGCTCGTGCCGAAGTACTTCCCCATGAGCATCACCCTGGCTAAATAAAATAAGCAAGCTAATATAAACGTTTGTTGAGCCTCGGGAAAGCCGGTCTCATCACAGCTCAGGGCAGGGAGTTATCGTCATCGGCACGAAGACTTTTAAGCCTCCCCTTTTAACCCCTTCCATGTTCGCGCTCATAGCGAGGGCAAGGAAGGACGCGAAGGCTCTAAACTACATAAACGAGAGGAACTACGGGGGCTTCCTAAGGGTTGAGAGCCTTGGCGGAGGCAGGAAGAAGGAGGAGGTCCTTGAGAACCTTGAAAGAGTCCTTGAAGGACCCTACATTCCCCTTCTCCTCCTCGGCGAGAAGGAGAAAGACCTCATGGAGGAGCTCCTCCCGGTTCTGAGGGAGTCCGGAAAGCCCTTCTACGCGAGGGTTCTGAGGACGAAGCGCGTCAGAAACATGCGCGTTGACGAGCTATACTCACACATCGAGGATATAAAAGCCCACTTTCGCCTCGGCATCGAGTGGAGGGGAACCTACGCCCTCAACCCCGAGAACCCCTTCGGCATCGAAATTAATCCGGATTACGACATCTATCTGGCCATCGGCGACGACTTCAGAAAAGCCATGCACTCGCTCCTCGACGTTGAGCTCGGTGAGAACTCGCTCGTCCTGAGGAAGACGATGAACCAGGAGGTCTATTACTCCGGCCCGAACAAGGTGGCCGAGGTGAGTAAAAAGCTCGGCTTCCCGACCGAGGTCCTCTGGAAGTGCCCCTGCACCGAGGATGTCTCGCTCGACTCGCTTATCTCCGCCAACCGGGACTACATAGAAGCCTTTGCAGGGGCTTCAAAGGCTTTCCTCAGGGCTTTTGAGGACTACGACATCATCGTTCCGTGGAGCGGGGGAAAGGACTCGACCGCGACCTTGATTTTAGCGAAGGAAGTTTTCGACGAGGTTACAGCGGTCTACGTAAGAATGGAGTACGAGATGCCCGGGACGGACGAATACGTTGAAGAGCTTGCGAAAAGACTCGGCGTTAATCTCCTCCGCGTCGACGTCTCGATGCCCATCGAGGAGTACGGCATGCCAACCCATCGGAACCGATGGTGCACGCGGAAGAAGGTTGAGGCCCTTTATTCGGTCGTTTCGGAGTTCGAGAAGCCCGTTCTCCTCGTCGGCGATAGGGATGGTGAGAGCGCGAGGAGAAGGCTCAAGCCACCGGTCGTTGAGAGGAAAACGGACTTCGGAAGAATCCTTGAGGTCATGCCGATAAAGTTCTGGAGTGGGTTCATGGTTCAGCTCTTCATCCTCATAAGGGGCTTTAAACTGCACCCGCTCTACTATGGGGGCTTTTACAGGCTCGGCTGCACCATTTGCCCAAGCTTAGCAGAATGGGAGGTCGAGCTGTTAAAGAAAAGGGGAATAAAGGCCTACCTCAGAGCTTCCTTCCGACGGCCAGACCGACGACGAAGGCAACTATCGCGAAGAGCCCCATGAGTCCGTAGTCAGCCTCGCCGGTGGTGCTGGTCTTTACCGGGGCGGAAGTGGCGGTCTGGCTTGGAAGGGTGACGTTGGGGACCGTGGCGTTCTCGGCCGGGACACTCGGAACCGGGTTGAGCGGAGTTGATAGGAACAGGTTCGCGGTTTCCTTGGCGTACATGTAGAAGGTCATCGCCGTCTGGAGGTCGTCGACGCTTTGGTTCTTCTTGGCGAGTTCCTCGAAGCTCTGGGCAAACTCGTAGTAGGCTATTGCCAGTATCGGCGTTATCCCCTTCTCCTCGGCGATGCCTATGGCGGTTTTGGCGTCCCCTTTAATCATGTTGAGCTTGTCCATCAGGACAGACCAGTTAGTTATCGCAAGAGTGTCGAGGAAGACCTCACCCTGAACGCGCGCCTGCATGGCTGTGAACAGCGCCGCGGAGTACTTTCCATCCTCGTAGTACTCCTGGGCCTTCTCTATCGTGTTCGTTAGACTGTTCCCTATCACGTCGCCGTACATGGATTCGATGTAGGCAACTATCAGGTCGGACTCGTCTATGTAGTCCCTTGCCGTCGTCTTTATAACGTCCTTGCTTATGGGATTGCCCTTCGCAAAGCGCTTTCCGAGGTTCGTCCAGAGCACGGCCGTTTGGGCCCTTTCGTAGGCGTAGGCCGCCTTTCCTATGGCGTCCCAGTAGTCGCCGGAGTAGTAGTACTTCCACGCCTGGTCAAGACTGCTCTTGGCGTCTTCAACGCGCTCCTGAGCCGCGGCAACGGCCTGAAGCATGGTCACTCCCCTTATACTCTGGTTGTCCACAAAGGCCTCAACGCGCTTTATCTCCTTGCTCGTGTTCTTTAGGAGCCCCTCAACCTGTTGCGGAGTGTTCGTCTGGAGGTACCAGTCCACGTGCCTTATCACTATCCTGGCCTGGAAGTCCTTGCTCAGGGCGGTGTAGTACATTCCCTCGTCGATGTACCTCTTAGACTGGTTGAGAATCTGGCCAACGTTCTGAAGGGCCGCGAGGAGCGTCTCGTAGGTTTCATAGCCAACGTTGCTCTCCTTGAGCTCCCTCATGACCTTCTGGTAGTACTCCGTGGTGTTCTTGTAGTCGCTCAGGGCATCGTTCTTGAGGAACGATGTGTCAATCTTAACGTTCTCGGGGGCCTTTGGCCTCGGAAGCCTGTGGCCTGTGAAGTAGTAAACCGCCTGATAGATGTCCTTGACCTCAACAACTTTGAGCCCCCACCTTTGCTCGGCGTATTTGACGACATCCACGGGCTTGGTTTCACTGTTGATTTCGATAACTCCCCCAACTTCTTTCTTCTGGGTCTCCTGGACGTACTGAATCCTCTGACCTTCAGGGATAAGGAAGAGCTTAACCCCGGCCTGGTGCGCGGCGGCCGCCTTCTCAAGGATTCCGCCGACCGGGCCGATACTGCCGTCCGGGTTAATCATTCCAGTCATCATAACGTTGGGGTTAATCTTCCATCCCTTTAGGGCCGCTATTATACCGACGGTCATGGTTCCCCCAGCGGAGGGACCTCCGATGATTGAGGTGTTCGCGCGAACTTGGATAAAAACGTCGTAGCGGCTCATGTTAACCCCAAGGACCCGCCCCGCAACTTGGGCTGCAAGCCTTGCGCTGGCCTGCATGTCAACCTGCGCCAGCGGCCACGTCTCTATGTAGACGTGCCCGTGACCCGGGGTTACGGTTATGACGAACTCCGTGACTACACCCTTCAAGCCGCCGGTGGCGGTCTTGGCAACCGCGGGTGCGTGTATCACAACCGTGTGTCCCTCGCTGAGACACTGGGCACCCACTGGGGTCGCTAAAGGAAGTAGGAGGAAAATTGCCACCACTAAAGCCATCACTCGCTTCATCCTTTCACCCGTGGAGGGATTAGAGAGGCAAAATAAAGCGTTTGTGGTTCAAGAGTTTAACGCCTCCACAGGGCCAGGAAGAACAGCAGGAGAACCAAAACCTCCAAGGAATCAACAATCAGGCTTATGTCGTGTCTTATGGCCCTGCTCTCAGCAGAGAGCTCGACAACCTTCTTGAACGCAAAGAGCAGGAACGCCAGTGTAAGGTAAAGCGTCGCCCGCAGGTGGCTCTTCCTGTAGGCCATGTATGAAACTACCACCAGCCCCATTGCGAGCACCATTGCTATCAAACCTAGGAGCATCTCTATCATTCACCCTCACCCATTCCGGTCAGGATGTCTATAAGGCTATCTGCCAGCCTCTCCCACAGACTCGGCCGGTACTCCCTGATTAGACGCGCCAGCGTTGATGGATCGTAGGTTATCTCATAGAGGACGCTCTTCCCGGCTCTTTTAGCCCGAACGACCCCGAGTTTCTCGAGTTCCCGCATGTGGTAGCTCACCGTTGGCTGACTGACTCCGAGCTCCCTGGCGAGCTCCCCCTGACTCATTGAACCTTCCATGAGCAGGAGCAGGATTCTCCTTCGGGTTTCCGTGGAGATGGCCATCAGCAGCCGCTGAGCCTCTTCCTCGAAGCCAGCCGGAAAGATGTAACGTCTCCTGCCAACTTTCCTTGAAAACACCTGCCCCTCTTTCTCAAGCTTCCCAAGGTGGTACTGCAGGTCGCCGATGCCCAGTCCCAGCTCCCTTGCCAGCTCTCGGAACGTCACACCGGGCCTGTTGCGGATGTAGTTCAGTATCTCGTTCCTCCGCTCCATCTCCCAACCCTTAAACCCTGTGGTTCATCCATCTATGGCAAGGAATATAAGGTCTTCCCTTTTATGCCCTGCGGTGGGAGTATGGAATGGTTGGTTAAAAAAGCTGATGAACTCGCGAGAAAACACGGCCTCGATTACTATGAAATCAGACTAGTCAAGGTCACCTCAAGGAGGCTCGTCATGAGCAACGGCCAGCTGAGGGAACTCTCGAGCAACTCCGAGCTCGGCATCGGCGCGAGGGCCTTCAACGGGACATGGGGCTTTTCAAGTGCCAACGACCGCGAGAGGTTTGAGAAGGCAATAGAAACGGCGATGAAGATAGCGAAGCTCTCTCGCGGGAACGCGAGGATTTACCTCGGCGACCCGGTGAGAGACGAGGTCAAGCTCAGGGTTAAGAAGCCCTTCACGGAAGTTGACATCGAGGAGAAGCTCTCGCTCGTCAAGGAAGTGGATAGCCTCCTAAGGGGCGAGAAAATCGTCAGCAGGACCGTCAACTACGGCGATTCGATAGTTGAAACCCTCTACTTCAACTCCCTCGGGAGTGAGATAAGAACCGTCGTCCCGAGGATACAGCTCGGCTTCTCAGTAACGGCCAAGGAAAACGGCGAGATGCAGGACTTCTGGAAGAGCTTCGGCGGAACCCTCGGCTGGGAGCTGGTTGAGGGTATTGACCTCTACTACTGGACGGCCCACGTAAAGGAGAAGGCCCTTGAGCTTCTGAGGGCATCTTCACCGCCCTCCGGAGAGATGGACGTCATAGCCGACCCAGAGCTGACAGGGGTTTTCATTCACGAAGCCCTTGGCCACGCCGTCGAGGCAGACTCCGTCAAGAACGGCGACAGCATCTTAGCTGGAAGGCTCGGGGATAAGATAGCTGTCGAGGGTTTGAACGTCGTTGACGACCCAACTTTGCCGGGCAAGTTCGGAAGCTACCCGTACGACGACGAGGGGATTAAAGCCAAACGCGTTGAGATTATCAAGGACGGCGTTCTCGTCAGCTACCTCAACGACAGGGAGACGGCCGAGTATTTCGGCCTTGAGCCCAACGGCCACGCGAGGGCTGAAAGCTACTCCCATCAGCCCCTCGTGAGGATGGGCAACACCTACGTCGAGCCCGGCGACTGGTCCTTCGAGGAAATCCTCGAGGAGGTTAAGAACGGCCTCTACATGCTCGGTGACAAGGGTGGCGAAGTTGATACAGCCAACGGGACGTTCACCTTCGGGGCGAAGCTCGGCTACATCGTGGAGAACGGCGAGATTAAGGAACCGGTCCGCGACGTCGCACTCTCAGGCAAAATCCTCGACGTTTTGAAGAACATAAGGGCCATCGGAAACGACACGCGCGTTGAGTTTCCGGGCTACTGCGGAAAGGGCCAGTGGGTTCCGGTTGACGACGGCGGGCCACATATACTCACTAGGGCCCTCGTGGGGGGATTGAGATGATTGAGGCCGTTGAGAGGCTCGTGAAGCTCCTTGAAAGCGAAAACGTCGAGTGGGAGGTATTTTACCAGTTCGGGCGCTCGGGCTCGTTCAGAATCGAGAGGGAAACCCTTGAGCGCTCCCAGAGGAAGTTCTACTCGGGAATAGGCCTCAGGGTCGGGTTAAAGGGCAGGCTCGGCTTCTCCTATATCACGGGGCTCCATCCAAGCGAGGAAGAACTTAAGAAGCTGGTTGAGAGGGCAATAAAGCTGGCGAGGATAAGTGAGGTTCCCTTCAGGGGCTTTCCGACCAGCGAAAGGGTGAACCGTGTCAAGGGAATCTACGACGGGGAGATAGATGAGATTCCCTTCGAGGATGCTCATAGGCTCGCCCTCGAATACGCCGGGCTGATGCGGGAGAAGAAAGGCGAGGAGACGCTTTCGGGTTCGCTCTCCCTCGCGGTCGGGACGAGCGGGGTCGTCAACTCCAACGGAATCGAGCTTGAGGAGCGTTCGACTTACATGGGCGTTTCGGCCTACGCGGTGCTCAGCGAGCCTCCGGGAACAGGCTCCTACAGGCAGAGCTTCACCTCCCTCCAGCCGGTTGAGGAGCTTGAACGCGCCGTTGAGAAAGCGGTTGACGAGGCGAGGCTGAGCGCCAGAGCAAAAAAGCTCGAACTCTACTCCGGGGAGCTCGTTCTGGAGCCCAACGCTCTGGCTTCGCTCATAGAGGTCTTCCTGAGCAACCTCTACGGCGATGAGGTCTACCACGGCAGGAGCAGGTTCTCGAAGCCCGGCGACGAGGTAGGTTCCTTCACGCTCGTGGACGACTCGACCCTACCGGCTCTCCCTGGAAGCTATTCCTTCGACGGGGAAGGCGTTCCGGGCCAGAGAACTGTTCTCGTCGGGGACGGAATAGTTAGGAACTTCCTCCTCGACAACACCTACGCCTCTTTCCTCGGCATGGAGAGCACAGGAAACGCGCTGAGAACCTTCAGGAGCGTCCCGTACATCGGGACGAGCAACCTTATCATAGAACCCGGGGATGAGAGCCTTGAGGACTACGAGGGTGTCATCGTTAGGAGGGTCTTCGGCGAGCACACGGCCAATCCGGTAAGCGGCGACTTCTCGCTGACGGTCGAGCTGGGCTACGTTGTTGAGAACGGCGAGCTAAACCCGTTCAAGGACAACATGCTCGTCGGCAACGTCTTCGAGCTCCTCAGAACGCTGAAACCCGGAAAAGAGATTGAGAGAATTTCGAGTTTTCTCTCACCGAGGGCAATCGTCGAGGGGAGGCTCGTTTGACAACGTTTTTATACTTTCATGCCGAATTTTGGTAGGGGATGACCCATGGAGCCAAACAGTGTTGAGGAGCTTCTGTCGCCCCTTAGACCCGGCGAGACCGTGCTCGTCGAGTACTCCCCGGATTCTCCCGTGGAGCTGTTGTTGCTCTTAATCGCCGAGTGGGCAACGTCTGCAGGAAAACCAATACTGGTGGATGACGTTCTCGACACGTACCCTGAGTTCATAGCAAGACTTAGAACGTTGGGTTTTGACGTGTCCAACCTTTTGGATTTGCCGGTGGTAAAGATAGGGGGCTCCAAAAACGTTGGAAACGTTATAGGAACCGTGGACGTTGACAGACATTCTATAGATTTCAGGTACTATGAGATGGTATACTCCAAGGTAAGGGACGGTGTAATGATAAACCCCGTCATCGGTTTTCACAAGCTGTTCATGGTTCTTACAGATAGGGAACTCTTTAGGCTCATAAGAAACGTTGCAGGCTTCGTCGGCAAGGAAGACCGGATAGCACTCTACCTTATGAACTCTGACGTCGTTGAGTCCAGGCCGGGGGGTTTTGGAGCACTCCTCAGGGAAATAGCGACTACCGTCCTGGGGCTCTACCCCACGGAGAGGGGATACATCCTAGGCGTTGTGAAAACATCGAGGAGAGAACTCCTCGGGAAGGAGGTCGTAATCCTCTAAATCTCTTCCAGCAGTTTCTTCCGCTTTTCCTCGTACTCCTCCTGGCTTATGACGCCCATATCGTAGAGCTCCTTCAGCTTCTTCAGCCTGTCCATCGGGTCTTCCTTCTTCTCCTGAACCGGTGCAGTGTGCGACACGGGGGCAGTTCTCGTGACGAGCTCCTTCGGCTTGTTGAGAACCCATTCCTCGCTGGTGAGGCCCTTCTTAACCGATATGCTCACGGGCTCGACCGCTATCGCGTTGAGAGCTTCCTTAATGGCGTTTATGGTTTTTCTGGCCTCCTCTTTGTCCATCCAGCCGAGCTTCAGCGTTATGCTCTCCTCGCCCTCTATTATGAACTCGGAGCTCATTATGCCGAGCTTGACCGTGACCCTCTCGAGCTTCTGATAGGGCAACGCCCTGACGTCGTACCTCCCGAGAATCTTCTCATCGAGGTAGATAATCCTCCTGTCCGTAACGAGAAGCCACTTGGGCTTTTCAAGGCTCATCTTCTTCTTGACCGAGTAGAGGACGCGCTCCCCGGGCTCAATAATCTTCCCGAGGGCCTTCGGAAGTTCGGGCTCTCCCATGGACAACACCTAACCTAATTTGGCGGTGGAATATATTAACCTGCCGGAAACCGTTTAAGGAAAAGCCCCCTACGGTTTGGGAGGTGTTGGTATGAACTTCGAGAGGAAACCGCTCATCGGCATGGTTCACCTCAGGCCCCTCCCCGGCTCGTACCTCTACGACGGCAACCTTGAGACCGTTACTGAGCTCGCCCTGAGGGACGCCAAAACCCTCGAAAGTGCCGGCTTCGACGCGATAATGATTGAGAACTTCGGAGACGTCCCGTTCCCCAAGACAGTTGACAAGGTGACGGTCGCTTCCTTCACGGCGGTAGCTAAGGCCGTTAGGGACGAGGTGAGCGTTCCGGTCGGGATTAACGTCCTCAGGAACGATGGGGTAGCGGCCTACTCGATAGCCTACGCGATTAAAGCGGACTTCATAAGGGTGAACGTGCTGAGTGGCGTCGCCTACACTGACCAGGGAATCATCGAGGGTATCGCCCACGAGCTTGCAAGGCTGAGGAAGCTTCTCCCGAGCGGAATCAAGGTTTTCGCCGACGTTCATGTCAAGCACGCTGTTCACTTCTTCGACTTCGAGGACGCGGTAAGGGACACCGTTGAGCGCGGTCTGGCCGATGCGATAGTGGTGAGCGGAAAGGCAACAGGAAAGCCAGTAGATTTGGAAAAGCTCGCCCTCGCGAAGAGAATCTCGCCAGTTCCGGTCGTCGTCGGCTCCGGAACGACCTACGACAACCTGCCGGAGCTGTGGAAGCACGCCGATGGGTTCATCGTCGGCACGTGGCTCAAGCGCGATGGAAAGGTCGAGAACGAGGTTTCCTTTGAGAGGGCAAGAAAGCTCGTCGAGCTGGCGGAAAAAATGAGAAGAGGTTCAGAACTTTAAAACCCTCGCGAGGACTATCAGCGGGTCCCAGACCGGCGCGAAGGGCGGTGCGTAAGCAAGGTCAGTGAAGAAGGCGTTCTTCGTCGTGAAGCCGGCCGTTAGCATCGCCGCCGCCGTATCAATCCTCGGAAGGATTTCAGCACCCACCGCCTGAACGCCGAGGAGCCTGTTGGTCTCGTTGTCAACAACGCCCTTCAGCCATATCGGCCTTGCCCCCGGATAGTAGTGGGGCCTTGTGCTCGCCTTTATGAAGGCCGTCCTGACGTCGTAGCCTTCTTTTATTGCCTCAGCCTCAGTCAGGCCGGTCTTGCCTATTTCAACATCGAAGAACTTGGTGACGCTCGTTCCCAGCACGCCGGGGAAGTGGAGCTCCCTGCCAGCGATGTTGCTTCCCGCGACGTAGCCCATCTTGTTTCCTGCCGGAGCGAGCGGAATCCAGACACGCCTTCCGGTTATGAGGTGCTTCGTCTCGGCGACGTCTCCGGCGGCATAGACGTTCTCGACGCTCGTCTGCATCCTCTCGTTCGTCCATATCGCCCCGGTCTCGCCTATCCTGACGCCTATCCCCTTGGCCAGCTCGACGTTGGGTTTTATTCCAGTGGCGAGAATCACGATGTCGGCCTTATACTCGCCGGCGTCTGTGATTACCTTCTCAACTCTCTCCCTGCCCTCGATGCGCATGAGGATTTCCTCGGTGCGGAGGTTTATCCGCTTCCTCATCTCCTCCTCGAGTATATCAGTGATTTCCTTGTCGAAGGCCTTCTTCATAACCCTCTCCCCGCGCTCGATGAGGGTGACCTTCTTGCCCTGGGCTGAGAAGGCCTCGGCCATCTCAACCCCTATGTAGCCACCTCCGATGATTACGACGTCCTCAACACGGTTCTTCTCCATGTACTCCCTGATGGCGACGGCATCGGGCGGTAGGTCTGCTTTGAAGACGCCCGGGAGGTCTATCCCCTCAACGGCGGGAACCCTGGGCGAGGCCCCGTTGGCGAAAACCAAATAGTCCCACTCGTAGGTGTGCTCGCCGTCCCCTTCCCTAACGCGAACGTAGCCCTGGCCGACTTCGATGACCTCGGCCTTGAGGTGGAGGTCTATGCCACGCTTCTTGATGAAGACCTCCGGTGGGTAATGCATGAGCTTTTCCGTCGGTGAGATTCCCTCGACGACGTACGGGATTCCGCAGGGGGCGTGGCTGACCCATTCAGTTGCCTCAAAGACCTTGACGTCCCACTCGGGCTTGAGCCTCTTGACGCGCGAGGCGGTACTCATTCCGGCCGCTCCGCCACCGATGATAACGACCCTCTTCATTCCCATCACCGAGAAGGGTTCAAAACCTTCGGTTAAAAAGGTTGGTGGAGGAAATCACTTCTTGCCCCGGAAATACTTCCTCTTTCCAACGCGCACCATCCTATAAACCTCTCCCTCGCCAACCTCGAAGGGCGGTCTGTTGAGTTCATAAGTTTCGTAGCTCTCCATGTCCATCAGCTGAACCTCACCAAGGGTAACGCTCGTCACCATAGCCTCGCTCTCCTCGTGCTCGACGGTGTCAACTCTCTCCCTCTTGGCAGTCCTCCAGTCGAGGTGCTCGCTCTCCCAGTTCTCTAGGTTCTTGAGCGTTAAGCCCTTGCCGTCAACGCGCTCGACCTCGTAGACGTTGCCCCTCCTGTCGGCCACGATGTCCCCCTTCCTGAACTTCGGAATCCTCACGCTCACGCTCGTCCTGTAGACTTCCCTGCTCGTCTGCCTGTCGAGGCCCACCAGTTCATAGGCCTCGCTTATCGTCCCCCCAAACCTCTCGCGGATTGCCTGCGCTATCTTTCTCGCCGAACTGGTTGAGCCCATGTAGAAGTCGAGGCCCTCTTCCTTCTCTATGGTATCTTGGATGAAGCCCATCCTGTCCTTCCGCATTATCTCGTCAACTTTTTCCTCAACGAGCTTTCCTATGGCCTTCCGCTCCTCCTCGCTCAAAGGTCTGCCTTCGGCGCGAACCTGAAGGATGGCCTCGAAGTAACCGCCGAGGAACTTCTGACAGCGGGGACAGACGGTCTGGCGGACGTAGACGGTAACGCGCTTCCGCTCATCGTGGAGCTCCCTCTGGAGTTCGTGAGTTCTGGCCTTAACGCGAACCTCGTAGATGATTATCGCCGGAAAGTGCTCGATGTGGAAATCCAGGGGCTCGAAGGAAACCACTGCCCTGCCGACGGGCAAATCCTCAATCTCCTCCAGCTCCTCGGGCGAAACGACCTCGTACTCCCTGATTTTCTCGCTGAAGGAATCCTCAAGCTCCTCGAGGAGGGCGTTCTCGGCGACCTCGAAGATGAGCTCCTTAAGCTCGTAGCTCCTCGGGTCAACCCACACTCCCCTCTTCCTGTAGCTCCCGCAGTTCTGGCAGAGCTCCGTGTTCACCTCCTCCCCTATGAGCAGGACCGGATTCTCCTTGCGGTAGCAGACCTGACAGAGGCCCTCGATGAGCGGACCACCTTCCTCCTCGCTTATCCCACAGCGGTAGCAGAACCTCATCCCTCTCACCCGTTTCGAGTTGGGTCGAGGGTTTAAAAAGTCTCAGAAGAGGAGCTTCGCCATCTGCGCGTGGGGGACGCCCTGAATCCTGAGAACCCTCTCGGGGTCGACGTAGCCGAGCTCGATTGCTTTGGATACGCAGCGCTCCCCGGTTAAGTTCGCTATCGTTGCCCTGTCGAGGAGTTCCTCAAGCTTTTCCTCCTCAACGAGTTCGCCCCTGTAAAAGCGCTCCTTGACCTCGAGCTTGAGCTCGCCCTCGCGGAAGGTCTTTCCGATTAGCTCCTCGTCGCACGCCGCGAGGAGAACCTCTCCCTGGACGCGGTAGACCTTGACGTATATCATTTCACCACCGGGAGAAAAGGGAGAAAAGAGGTTAAAAGGGTTTAGCTACCCTGGGACTCAAGCTTCTCCAGGGCCTCCTTGAGTATCTCCACAGCCTTGACCTCGTTAAGGTAGGCCTTCCTGAGAGGCACCAGTAACTGGAGGTCACCGAGGTGGAGGATTATGTTGTTGTTCGAGAGCTCGAGGGCCTTCTGGTAGTACGTGGCGGCGGTCTCGTTGTACTGGAGGGCGAGCTTGAGGGTCTCGTTGCTGACGTTCATCTGGAGGGCCTTCTGGTAGAGCTCGTTGAACTCCTGGAGGTACATGTTGTACCAGCGGTAGGCGAGGAAGTTGAGAGCCGTTAAGGACACGCCGTGGCTCCTGCTGACCTGGACAGGAACCTCGAAGTATCCGTCGGCCTCTATGACCGGGTCTTCCTTGAGGACGACGAAGATGATGTTGCCCTCCTTGTAGTAGTATCCGAGCGGGTTGCTCTTGTCGGTCGTAAGCTGTATCTTCTGACCGTTCTTCCAGACGTATATCTTGCTTATGTTGATGTCCCTGAGGGCGACCACGGCAACACCGTTCTCACCGAGGGTGACGTTGGCCCTTATCGTGACGGAGTAGAGCTTCTTGTAGTTCTCGGTCTTAACATACTTGGCAGTGGTCGTGACGCTGACGCTGGCATTCCATCCTGCGGCGAGGCTGGCGTTGCTCTTGCCAGTGGCAACGGAGTTGATTGCACTTGCGTTAACGACGACGCTCTGGACGTTGTTAACCACGGGGACCTCAACGGTGACGGTTCCCTTTGAGGTGCTGACGTTGGCAACGACGGTGTTGTTCTCGGCCGTAACGTTGGCGCTTCCTCCGACGACGCCGACGGTGACGTTGGTCTCGTTGTTGACGGTGACGGTCTTGACCTTGGCCTCCGTGCTGACAACGAAGTTAACGGTGGCCTTTCCGGTGGCGTTCTTCTCGTCAACTGCGGTAACCGTTAAGGTGTACTTGCCGTTGGTGAGGTTGAGCTCGGCGGTGTAGAGACCAGTGGTGGCGTTGTAGGTGAGGTTGAACTTCTCACCGTTGAGGGTCGCGGTTACCTCCTTAACGCTCGCGTTGTTGTCGTCGACTATCTTGAACTTGACAGGAACGAGTGAGGTGTTGTAAAC
Source organism: Thermococcus prieurii (assembly GCF_054657655.1). Lineage (NCBI taxonomy): Archaea > Methanobacteriati > Methanobacteriota > Thermococci > Thermococcales > Thermococcaceae > Thermococcus > Thermococcus prieurii. Next base: position 748,076 of record NZ_BAAHYH010000002.1, read on the forward strand.
GGTGGGTTCTGGAGATATCACGTAGACGAGCGGACCCTTGATGTGGACGGTCCTCGGCGGGAGCGCGACCTCCTTACCGTTCGGGTAGGTAACGATGACCTTGTAGGTGTAAGTTCCAGCGTGGAGGTTGAGCTTCTGGGCTAAGTTAGTTGCGTAGTAGTAGTAACCACCTTCCTCTGCACTGAGCTGGTAGCTCTTGCCACCGATGATAATCTCCGCGCCCTTGAGCGGAATGAGGCTGAAGATGCTGACGTTGAAGGCACCGAAGTTAAGGCTCACGTTGTTCGGGGCGTTCTCGTACTTGACCAGCGGGACGGTCACGGGGACCATTATGCTCTTACCGTCCGGTATCGTTATGTTCTCGCCTATCGCCGCCAGTGGGAGGTAGTGTCCGTTGATGTTAAGGAGCAACGTGAAGTTGTAGAGAGTTCCAGTAATACCATCAGGAAGTGCATCGTGGAGCTGTATGTAGAACGTCGCATTCAATGGGGTTGCATTGGTGTCCTCAATGTACTGGGCAAGGTAGTCCAAATCATCCGTAATGTCAAACGCCATTGGACTCTTTGGATAGGGGTGGGTCTGCGGGAACCCGATTAAGTCAAGAGCCTGGGCATACGAGATGTTATAATATGCCGCCACGGCTTCCGCCAACTCGACTACACCTATCTCTACCTGGGTAGTGTTGCTTATGTTCACGTTCGAGGGCAACCACTGGTAGGGTATCCACAGGTAGTTATTGGCCAAGTCGAAGAACGTTATGTTAAACTGGTAGTCGCTACCACCGGGGATAACCCCCACTGCAATTCCTCCGTTGAGTGGCACACTGAGGATTGGACCATAGGGGCTACCATTTGTTACTACGATCCCATCAAAGGTCTCTCCTCTCAGGGTATCGTTTATGCCAACAACGGCCATCAACTTGGGCGTGTAGTGGGCAGCCTTCGGAACGTAAACGTAAGCATAACCCTGTCCAAGGAATATCGGCATCTGCAACACGCCATCCACGGTCATCACTGCTGGGGTTCCCTTCGCGGCATCATATGAGAAGTACCAGTAGCCCCTGTATCCCCAGTCGGTGCCCCAAGAGTTAACCATCACGAAGGCTCCTTTTCCGTCGGGGGTTTCCCTGTTATCGTCGTATCCAATGATGGTCACACCGTGTCCACCGGGCTGATAGTATGTGTAGAAGTTAAGCTCCGAGACTGGGGAGCCCCATGAAGTCTTTATGTAATCACCAAGTGGAATGTGGTGGACCATCAGCTCGAAGTTGTGTATGGCCCAGATGTCCTGGTAACCATGGTTGAATGCCCACTCCGTACCTTTTAGAGAGTAAGTGGACATGTAGAACGTCGCGTTGTTCCACCAGCTCTGGTTGTCTATGTACTTAACTTTGACCCCCTGCTCGAACTTTTGGTACGCCACGGAGATAGTATCGTTAAGGCTTATGTTGTAGCTCTCGAGGACCTTCTCGAAGAGGGCGATAGAGGCGTTGAACTGGGCAGAAAGGCTACCAGCGTATGCCTTGTAATCTTCTATTGCAGTCTCAAGAAGGTACTTCACTGTCTTGTTCACATAAGTCCCATTGGCAAAGCTCTGGTTCTCCCAGTACTCCGATATATACGGAGCGGTCCATTCTAAGTACGTCTCTAAGTGATTTACGATAGCAGATGCATTCGCGTAGTCAAAGAAGTTGTTATACACCATGATACCTGTCTGAACGACATAACCCTCGGCAAGGAGACGCTTGAGGTACTCCCACTGGGTGGCATTGGACAAATCAACGATGTACCAGTTTCCAGGAATGTTTATTCCGTATTCACCCGCTAGATAGTCGTAATAGTTGGCCTTGTTGTGTGGAGCAATCATCCACTGGGTGAGGTTAGGCCAGACCCACGCGTAGTCGCTTGGGTCCCCATAAGGGCCAAGGACATAGAGCGGGAAGTCATTCATGGGTACTGCTCCAATAGTTGAGATAATGTTCATTGCGTCACCGAAGTACGAGCCGTTGTCTGCCCCACCGTTAATGAGGTTGTACACAAACGTGGGGTTCATTATATCGCTCGGCGAGCTCGGGAACGGGTTGTTCCTCCACCAGTTGAGCATGTATGTCCAGACGTAGTAAGTAGAACTCCAGGCGACACATGAACCGACGTAACCCTGGTTTCCAATTGGTGGTAGATACATGGTATTGAGGACGTGGCTTGGTAGGGTCGTAAGTTCAGACGTTACTGAACTTGATGGAAGTGGAGCACCTCTTCCGGGGTAGAATGGAGCGTTCTCAATGGCTCTCTCAAAAACCTTAGCAGTTAGCGGCTTAAAGTGGATTCCGGTAACCTTACTATACTCAGAGGGTGATATCCACTTTAAACCAGTTCCATGCGGCATTGGATTTGCTTCTGCAACTGAAAGAACATGCTGGGACTGAATTGAAACGGGAACTTTCGGCGCTACAGCTGTCGTTGCAAGCCCTGCAGGAACTACTGCAAGCACCATCGCTACCACGATTAAAAGGCTCAACGCCTTTCGATTCATCCAAACACCTCCGATTATGTAGTCATCCACCCTTTAGTTAGTGCCGTGATATAAATATTTCGTTCGCAAATGGACAGGTCAAGACATGAAGATGTTGGCATGGATTTGAAGGGAAAAAATGTAACCAGCCGTTGCACCATTTGAAGTATCAGGAACTAACCCGGAAAATCATAAAACAAAACAGGCTATTGTGAACAGGAGAGAGCCTCCTCAGAAAGACATAAAAGTGGAGGCCCCTACTACAATGGGGGGAAATCATGAGGAAGTACCTAATCATAATAATAGCCCTCGCCATCGTGGGCCTCGTCCTCAACTCGCATGTTCAGCACTACCAAGGAGGGGAAATCTACGAGGCCGCGAACCACGCCTACGGCCTTCTCGTGAGGGGTTTCAACGTCACAATCGTCGTGAAGACCGTCGATGGACGAACCGTGAACGGGACCCTCCTGAGCGTGAGGGGCTCAACAATCTCAATCGTGACCAACGGAACGACGTACACTGTCGGTGGCCCTGAAGCAACGAGGGAGGATATAAAGGCCAAGATGATAAGGGTCATCTACCACGGGAAGGTCTACCTCTACGAGGTTTCTCCGATGGAGGGAAAGGGCAAAGAGGTCTTCTCCAAGCTCCTGCCGAAGCAGTACTATTCCGTTCGCTACTCCGGTAAAATCTACATCGGCGACGCCATAACCCCCATCCAGATAGGCAAGCTGAAGTACCAGGCAGACTACAAGACCTACGGTTCGATAACAATCAACCACCTTGGACCCAATGGAGCCATAATAACCGCCAACATGGTCCCCGTCCAGTACCTCCTCGAGTACCTCGGCAACTACACCGTCTACACCTACGGGCTCCTCTACGTGAACTCGGACGAAAGGAACCTGCCCCTGAAGCTCATTGAGGTGAGAAGTCCATGAGGGACCTTCCGGTCCTAATACCAATCCTCTTCATGGCCTACGTTGCCGTTGGACTGGCCGAGCCAAAGACGATAGCCGTGAGCCTCGCCTTCGCGGTTGCAATACTCCTGGGAATCAGGAGGGGCAAGAGTGTGGAGTGGAACGACGGGGGACTCAAAATAGAAGAGAAGTACATAAACTGGGCGTTCTGGCTGGCGCTCGCGATTATAGCCTATCAAATCATACGGCTCGGGAACGTCCCCCTTCTCCACCCCACGATAAGGACCCATCTGAACCCAAGGCTAACCGCGCTCACGTATTTCCTGGGAGTTCCGTCGAGCGTTTACCTGTTCATACGGGGGAAGAAGTACTCACTGCTCTATCCTGTGGTAGTGTCGCTGTACGCATACAGGACCCCCGTGCTCGTTTCCGTGCTGGCGGTAGCAATCGCCTACTACGAAGGGACGAGGGAGAAAAGCCTCGACGTCAAAAAGCTCGGCGGAATCCTCGGCGGTGGAGCACTCCTCTTCCTCATGATAACCTTCCTCCGCGGAAACGCCCTCTCGAGCCTCTGGGTTCGCTTTCAGAGCACAGTCTCCGCCCTCGATGTCATAGTCTGGCGTGGCGACTGGAGCGGGACGTACGGGGGTCATTTGCAGTGGGCAGGCGTCGTCTCGTACATCCACGGCGGCTACTCCCCTAGAGGGCTGATAGCCAAGTTCCTCTACGTCCACACGGGTGCAACGATAACGGCGACGCTCCTGGGGGGAATGTACCTCGATTTCGGGGTCTTCGCGATAGTCGAGGGCTTCCTCCTGGGCCTCTACTACGGCATGATAATGAACGCGAAGCACCCGACGACGAAGACCCTCTACTACTCGACGCTCGCCTACGGGATAGTTGGGGTTGAGACCGGAATCCTCGACCTGCCCGTCTACGCGCTGTTCCTGCTTGGGGCGTACATCCTATACAAGGGATGGAAGGTGAGGAGACGAAGTGAAGCCCGGTGAGTTCTTCGCCCTGCTCGTGGGGGCCTACGTTGGAACGGCCTGGCTCGGCAAGGTGCTCTACTCATCAACCCTCGGGCGCCTAGAGATAGCCCCTGCCACCTACGCCGTCTTGTTTCTGGTCATTCTATACCTCTCGTACCGCATCGACGCAGGAATCCCAGCCTGGGCCTTTGGGCTCGGCGCCATGCTCCTTTTAATCCCCCTGGGCATTCAGTACGTCCTCGGGGGGTTGGTTGCCCTCGGGATTCTAAGACACCTCATGTCGAGGGACAAGCTCATTCGGGGAACGGTCCCGGCAACGGTCGTCTCGATTGGCCTCGTGGTGGCCGCCTCGCTTCACTGGGGGATTCCCCTGCTGAAGCCGTCCCTCAGGTACACCAGTGCGAGCGTTCCTTTCCTCGTGGCCGGCGACATAATGATTGGCGTCATCGCCGCCAGACCCTCGCTGGGATTTCTCTTAGTCGGGGAAGTGATAGCCATAGTGGGGGCCTCAAGGACGGTTGGGCTCGGTGTCGCGGTTGCGTACCTGCTCAGACTGGCGTACGACGGCAAGCTAACGGTGGAAGAGACCAGGAGGAGGAAGTACGTAATTCTAACGGTGGTCCTGCTGACCCTCGCCGTCTTCGCGGCAAGGTACCACGTTACCATCAAGGAGTACCCCGGCTGGAGGCTTGGTTTCTTCGGGACGCTGATTTACAGGCCTGCATCCTCGTACACGGTTTACGAGCGGCTCTTCCACATGGGAATGCCACTCGGGAATCACGAGCTCCTGTTCACCCCGGACCCAACGGGCTACGTCGGGAGGCTCTTCGGGAAAAAGGTCGGCTACACGTACACGCTCTTCGGTCAGCCGGTCTACGACTTCGGGGTCCTCGGTCTGATTGAGGCAATCATCCTCGGCACCGCCCTCAGAACGGCCTCCAAGAACGGGTTCACGGGGACGTTCGCGTTCACGGTTGCAATCCTGATGATGGACATAGGCATCGAGGGAACGTTCCTGGCTGCAATCCTGTACCTCGCATGCCTCGCACAGTGTACGGAGGGAGGGATATGGAGCGCATCAAAAAGGCAATCCCCGTAGCGGTTTTTCTGTTCGCACTTGGAATTCAACTGGCCACGTTTCCCCCGTGGGACACCCTAACCTACGACGGTGCTCTGTACATCGACATAGCGAGGAACCTAGCGGTGAACCCGACGAGTTTCACCTATCAGGGAGTTTACATGATGTACCGCCCACCGCTCTACCCCTACACGCTGTCGTTATTCTACCACTTCGTCCACAACCCCCTAAGCCAGCTGACGGTCGCAAGGCTCGTTTCAGCCGTGTCGTTCGCCCTGACGGCGGTGCTCGTGTACCTGCTCACGGTGGAGCTCTTTGAAAGGGCAGTCAAGGGGGTCCTCGCCTCGGCGTTCTTCATCTTCAACGCGCTCGCCTTCACGATGGGGATGAGGGAGCTCGTTCACAGCGAGTTCACCCTCTTCTACACCCTCGCCGTTTATTTACTCTACACCGGGAGAAAGAGGGGCAGTGCGGTGAGGATGTACCTCGCCTTCGTCTCCGCGGGCCTGGCAATACTAACGCGCTACACAGGGCTCTCGATAATAGCAGTCTTCGTCGCCTACCTGTGGCTTACGGAATACTGGGAATGGGTCAAAAAGAGGGAGTACCTCGTTGGTTTCGCACTTCTGTTCCTCACGCTGAGCCCCTGGCTCTACCTGGGACACCTCCATTACGGGGGCGCTCTGAGGCCCTTCAAGATAGCCAGCCGTGTTGTGACTCTCGACAGGCCGGTTTCGGTTTTGACGTTTCTCAAATGGCTTGTTGATGACATCGGAGCTGTACTCCCTGCCCTTGCACTCCTCGGGTTCGTTAGGCAGAAGCAGGACGAAAAGGGATGGCTCCTGATAAGCTGGGCCCTCATCGGGTTCGCCATGATAATGACCGTCACCCACAAGGAGACCCGCTTCATAACGTTCCTCGCCCCTGTAATGGGAATCCTGGCCGTGGAAGGGGTTTCCCTAATCGTGGACGGGATTGAAAAAGCCTTTGAGCTCGCGGGGAGGCCGATAAAGCCGTGGAAGAAGGCACTCACAATAAGCCTCGCCCTTCTCCTCCTCGTCCCCGTTGGCCAGAGTGCGTTCCATCTCAAGGACCGGTGGAACATAACTGGTAAGTACGACTCCCACGTTCTCAGGTACGCGAGTGAGCACTATCCTGCCAGGGCACTTCTTGTATCCCCCTCCCTGTACACTAAAGCGGGCTTCTATTATCCGGGCGCCAAGGTTGATATGATGCTCAACCGTAAGAGCGTTGAGGGGAAGATAAGCGGGGGCTACTACGACGTAATCATCATCAAGAACTCCAAAGAGTACCTCAACGTACTCACTAGTGGGAGGTACAAGCTGGTGAGGGAGTTCTACGACGGACTGTTCAAAATCTTTATAAGGCGTTAGAGTTGTCAAAAATGAAATTAGGGCGCCCTATCACCAAATGAACACATTTCCTCTCTTTTTCAACCTTATACACTGAGGAACAGTCTTGGATAGTTAATTTTAAAAGCGGCCGCTCGATATATCACCCGCAGTAATTAAACGGAGGGAATTGCCATGAGCGAATACAAGTTTATAAGGTGGTTCGAGGAGCTCGGAAGGGAGGACGTCCCCCTCGTTGGAGGCAAGGGTGCCAACCTCGGTGAGCTTACCAACGCTGGAATACCCGTTCCGCCCGGATTCTGTGTTACCGCTGAGGCCTACAAGTACTTCGTGAACAACGTCAAGGTTTCTAAGGAGGACATAAAGAAGGTCATGGGCGAGAAGGCCGAGAAGGGCGTCCTCGCCGAGGTTCTTGCCAACGCCCCGGACGAGGCCAGGCCGCTCCAGGACTGGATTATGGACATCGTTGAGAGGACCAACGTTGACGACAGCAGGGAGCTTATGGACAACACCGCTGTCATCAGGGAGCTCATTCTCGCCATGCCAATGCCCAAGGAGATAGCGGATGAGGTTCTCGACGCCTACCACAAGCTCTGCAAGCGCTTCAACAAGGACCCGGAGAAGGGCGAGTTCGTTTACGTCGCCGTCCGCTCCTCCGCTACCGCCGAGGACCTCCCCGAGGCCAGCTTCGCCGGCCAGCAGGAGACCTACCTCGATGTTATAGGAGACGAGGACCTCCTCGAGAACGTCAGGAAGTGCTGGGCCTCACTCTGGACCGCGAGGGCCACCTTCTACAGGGCCAAGCAGGGCTTCGACCACAGGAAGGTCTACCTCAGCGCCGTCGTCCAGAAGATGGTCAACAGCAAGACCAGCGGTGTCATGTTCACCGCCAACCCGGTCACCAACAACAGGAACGAGATAATGATTAACGCCGCCTGGGGCCTCGGTGAGGCCGTCGTCAGCGGTGCCGTTACCCCGGACGAGTACATCGTCGAGAAGGGCACCTGGAAGATAAAGGAGAAGTACATCGCCAAGAAGGAGGTCATGTACGTCAGGAACCCCGAGACCGGCAAGGGAACCGTTCTCGTCAAGGTTGCCGACTACCTCGGACCCGAGTACGTTGAGAAGCAGGTTCTCACCGAGGAGCAGATAATCGAGGTCGCCAAGATGGGCGCCAAGATTGAGGAGCACTACCAGTACCCACAGGACATCGAGTGGGCCTACGACGCCGACGACGGCAAGCTCTACATCGTCCAGAGCAGGCCGATAACCACCCTCAAGGAGGCCCCGGCCGAGGGCGAGGAACTCGAGGAGACCGAGGAGATGGAGGTTATCCTCAAGGGTCTCGGAGCCTCTCCAGGCGTCGGTGCCGGTAAGGTCGTCATAGTCCTCGACGTCAAGGACATCGACAAGGTCAAGGAGGGCGACGTCCTCGTCACCACCATGACCAACCCGGACATGGTTCCGGCCATGAAGAGGGCCAGCGCCATCGTCACCGACGAGGGTGGAAGGACCTGCCACGCGGCCATCGTCGGTAGGGAGCTCGGTATCCCGACCGTCGTCGGTACTAAGGAGGCCACCAAGAAGCTCAAGGACGGCATGCTCGTCACCGTCGACGGAACCCGCGGTGTCGTCTACAAGGGTATAGTCAAGAGCCTCGTCAAGAAGGAGAAGGAGGAGAAGGCCGAGGGCGGCAAGGTCGTCGTTGCCGGTGCCCCGCTCATCACCGCCACCGAGGTCAAGGTCAACGTTTCCATGCCCGAGGTCGCCGAGAGGGCCGCCGCCACCGGCGCCGACGGCGTTGGACTTCTCAGGGCCGAGCACATGATACTCGGAATCGGCGCCCACCCGGTCAAGTTCATCAAGGAGGGCAAGGAGGAGGAGCTCGTCGAGAAGCTCGCCGAGGGTATCAGGAAGGTCGTTGAGGCCTTCTACCCGAGGCGTGTCTGGTACAGGACCCTCGACGCCCCGACCAACGAGTTCCGCGAGCTTCCGGGCGGAGAGGACGAGCCGGTCGAGAGGAACCCGATGCTCGGCTGGCGCGGAATCAGGCGCGGTCTCGACCAGCCGGAGCTCCTCAGGGCCGAGTTCAAGGCCATCAAGAAGCTCGTCGACGAGGGATACGACAACATCGGCGTCATGCTCCCGCTCGTCAGCCACCCTGAGCAGATAAGGAAGGCCAAGGAGATAGCCAGGAGCGTTGGCCTCGAGCCGCACAAGGATGTCGAGTGGGGCGTCATGATTGAGACCCCGGCCAGCGCGCTCATCATCGAGGACCTCATCAAGGAGGGCATCGACTTCGTCAGCTTCGGAACCAACGACCTCACTCAGTACACCCTCGCCATCGACAGGGACAACGAGAGGGTCTTCAAGCTCTACGACGAGAAGCACCCGGCCGTTCTCAAGCTCATCGAGAACGTCATCAAGGTCTGCAAGAAGTACGGCGTCGAGACCAGCATCTGCGGACAGGCCGGAAGCGACCCGAAGATGGTCAGGCTTCTCGTCAGGATGGGCATCGACAGCGTCTCGGCCAACCCGGACGCGGTCGAGCTCATCAGGAAGACCGTCTACCGCGAGGAGCAGAGAATCAAACTCGAGGCCGCGAGGAAGGCCCTCGAGTGAGGTTTTCTCCCCTTTTCTATTCCCCCGATTTTTATTGTAATTCTGGAGCAGGTCGTTTTCGAGGTGTGGCCCTTTTATCCACCCTAAAGCTTTTATACTAACGTTTCGATAGCAATCTGATTGTTATGTCCGTCGAGCGAGCCAGGGAGGAGATTCTGAACGGGCCGATTGAGAGAACGCTCTTCAGGTTAGCGGGCCCTCTGATAGTCAGCAACATGGTTCAGGTTCTCTACAACCTGGCAGATACCTTCTGGCTCGGGAAACTCGGCAGGAACCAGCTCTCGGCACCGGGCGCCAGCTGGCCCTTCATAGCGACCCTCATGAGCCTTGGAATGGGCTTCGCGGTTGCGGGCTTCGCCTTCGTGACGCAGTACATAGGAGCGAGGGACTTCAAGAGGGCGAACCGCTCGGCGGGTGCTCTTTACTCGCTGAGCCTGCTGTTCTCGATTGGCGTTGCCATAATCGGGGCAGTCTCTACCCCCTACATCCTCAAGCTGATGGACGTCTCGAGTTCGGTTTATCCGTACGCGATTAAATACACCCTCGTCATATTCATTGGAATTCCCTTCGCCTTCACGTACTATGCCTTCACGTTCCTCCTGAGGGCAGTCGGGGACACGAAGACGCCGATGGTTATTAGCTTCTTCACGGTTGGCCTCAACATGGTCCTTGACCCCGTCTTAATCTTCGGCCTCGGGCCGTTTCCAGAACTCGGTGTTGTTGGAGCGGCGATAGCGACGATGTTCTCCAACAGCGTTGGTTCGGTCATAGGTGCCTACTACCTGGCAACGGGCAAGAAGGGGATAAAGTTCACCCTCGACGACCTGAAGCCTGACTGGGACTTTTACAGAAGGATTTTCAGGGTCGGCCTTCCCTCCGCGGTTGGTCAGTCCCTCAACTCCTTCGGCTTCATGATTTTGACGAGAATAATCTTCCAGTACGGGACGGTGGCGTTTGCCGCTTATGCGATAGCCAACAGGCTCACTAACTTCATGTTCGCGATAGCCAACGGCATAGCGCAGGCGATGGGAACGATGGTCGGCCAGAACATAGGGGCCAAGAACTTTGAGAGGGCGAAGAGGATAGCCGAGAGGACGATGCTCATAAACTTCGGTGTTCTAACGGCGGGAACGGCTTTCATAGTAATCTTCAACCAGCCCGTCTTCAAGGCGTTCATAAACGACCCCGAGATCCTCCATGAGGCCTCGCTCGTTGCCAAGTACTTCCTGACCTCCCTCCCGTTCTTCGGCATATTCTCCGTAGCCACGGGTGTCTTCCAGACGGCTGGGAAGACTAAAACGAGCATGGTGCTCGGTCTGATAAGACTCTGGGGCTTAAGGATTCCACTGAGTTACCTTTTGGGATTGGCCGTCGGTGCGAGCTGGGGTGTCTACCTTGGAATGGGGCTGAGCAACATCCTTTCGGCAGTAATAGCGCTCGCCTGGTTCCTCAGGGGAGGATGGATGGAAAGGATTATAGACTGATGAGGGGAAGTTCTGCCAATGAGGGGGAATCGAAGACTCCAGGAGATGCGCGAGGAGATACTCAACGGGCCGATTGAAAGAACCCTCCTTAAGTTAGCGGGACCCCTCATAGTCAACAACCTCGTTCAGGTCGTTTACAACATAACCGACACGTTCTGGCTCGGAAAGCTCGGGAGGGAAGCTCTGTCCGCTCCAGGAGTGGTGTGGCCAATCATCGGAACGCTGATGAGCCTCGGCATGGGATTTACCATGGCGGGCTTTGCCTTCGTCGGTCAGTACATAGGGGCGGGGGAATTCAAAAAGGCCTACCGCTCCGCTGGGGCACTCTACTCCCTGATGCTGTTCTTCTCAACGGCCACTGCCTTGATAAGCCTTGCAATCCTCCCCCAGGCGCTCCACTTCATGAAGGTAACGCCGGGCCTTTACCCCTATGCCAAAACCTACGCGAGCATAGTTTTCGCTGGCTTGCCCCTGTCCTTCGCGTACATGGCCTTCTCGGCCCTTATGAGGGCAAGCGGTGACACCAAAACACCGATGAAGATAACCCTCGTGACGGTGCTTGTAAACATAGTCCTCGACCCGCTCTTCATTTTTGGAGTTGGGCCTTTTCCAAAGCTTGGTGTGGCGGGGGCCGCTCTTGCTACGGTCATAGCGAACGCCATTGGAGCGATTACCGGGGCCTATCTGATGTTCTCCGGCAGGGTGGCGTTAAAGCTCAGCTTTGAAAGCCTTAAGCCCGACTTTGAGTTCTACAAGAGACTCTTCCGCGTTGGATTGCCGTCGAGCATCGGCCAGTCAGCGAACAGCTTCGGCTTCGTTATTCTCACAAGGATTATAATGGGCTTCGGCGATGTCACTTACGCGGCCTACGTCATAACAACCCGCCTCGTCAACTTCCTGACGAGCATCTCGCGCGGTATAAGCATGGCGATGGGAACGATGATAGCCCAGAACGTTGGAGCGGGCAAGTTCGAGAGGGCGAAGAAAATAGCGGAGAGAACGATGCTCGTCAACTTCACGATAGCTAGTTTAGCCGTTCTAATTATCGGAATCTTCCGCGTTCCCATCTTCCGGGTCTTCCTCGACGACCCGAAGGTCATAGCGGAGAGCAAAATCGTCCTCGAGTACTTCCTAATCTCTGTGCCCTTCTTCAACGGAATCTTCATAGTCGTTAACAGGACCTTCAGCTCGGCCGGACACACGAAGAAGACGATGCTCCTCGGCATAATCCGCCTGTGGGGTCTCAGGATTCCGCTGAGCTACGCCTTCGGCTACGTCGGCGCGATAACGCTCCTCGGACTGACGATTCCGCTGGCGGAGCTGTTCGACTTCACGAGCAAAGGCGTTTTCTTCGGCATGGGACTGAGCAACTTCATCGGCGCGCTGATAGCCCTCGCCTGGTTCCTCCGCGGCAGCTGGATGAAGGCGATAATCGAAAAAACGCCCAAAGAGAGTGAAAAGTCAGGCCGGGTTAGACATCCGGAAGGCTAATAAAGGCTCGCCCCGAGTGGCGGGCGGTGAGAGCATGAAGGCCGAAATGTGGGAAGGCGTTTACTCCTTCGAGGACAGCCCGTTTTTGATGGAGATTCTAACGGAGCTTCGCGATGAGAGAACAGGGCCGATAGCCTTCAGGAAGGGCCTCGTCAAGCTCGGCCGTTACATGGCCTACGAGCTGACGAAAACCATGGAAACCGAGAGGGTTCCCGTCAAGACCCCACTTGAAGAAACCGAGGGCGTAATCGTCAGGGACAGACGAAACGTGGTCATAATAACCGTTCTCCGCGCGGCGATTCCGCTGATGGAAGGCCTCATCAAGGTGCTCGACCACGCGCGCGTCGGCATCGTCTCGGCATCGCGCGGAAAGGCCCCAAAGTTCGAGATTGAGATGAACTACGTCAAGATTCCGGAGATAAGGCCCGAGGATACTGTTATAGTCGCCGACCCGATGATAGCGACCGGCTCGACGCTGATTAAGGTTCTCGACGAGGTCAAGCGCTACGGGAAGCCGAAGCGCCTGGTTGTCGTTGGAGTGCTGGCGGCTCCCGAAGGAATAGAGAGGATAAAAAGTAGGCACCCCGAGGTCGAGGTGTTCGTTGCCAAGGTCGACAGGGAGCTGAACGACAAGGGCTACATCCTGCCGGGCCTCGGAGACGCGGGGGATAGGGCCTTTGGGGAGCCTGTGAAGGTCCCCTGAACCCCTCTGGTTTTTACTATCTTCCCCGGGTGATGGCAACGATTACAGAGGCGATCACGAGCAGGCCGATGAAAAACCCAGTCTCGCCCAGTGAGTAGTGCCCCATCCTGTGGAGGCCGTAGCCCAATGCACCGAGGACAAAGGCAAAGGCCCCGCCAAACAAAACCACGAGGAGAATCTTGTACCCGTATCGCTCCATGAACAGAGCGGAATCCACGTTCACCACCGGTTAAATTTTAAAGAGAACAGTTTTTACGTCTTTCGGTTGGGTCGGCCAGTGCCAGTCTCATCATTCGGTAGCATTCAGACCGGTAAACGCTCGTCATCCCCCGGTTCAATTCTCCAGTGCCTTTTTAAACCCTGTGGACAACCTATGACGGCCGATGACGAGCGTTAGCCACGCTGACGGTGATGAGAAGAGGGTTAGCCGAGGCCTAAGCGTTTTAAGACCCGTGCCGTAGTGCCCCCGGTGGTCTGATGTCGCTTGAAGAGTTCTACCGCCACCTCAGATGGTGGATGGACCCGGAGGATGGGAGGGCCCTGAGGAGATTCGAAGCAATAGTCCGCTTTTTTGAGGGGCAGGAAGTTGATGCGTCAAGCGTCCTCGACGTCTGCGCCGGAACGGGTATCGCCGGTGTGGCGGCCGCGAAGGCCCTCTCCGCCTCGAGGCTGACACTGGTGGAGGCGAGAGGGAAGGACTTAGAGAAGGCTAAGAAGTGGCTTGAGGTTGCTGGCATAAACCCTGAGCTCAGACTCGTCACCGGGAACGTGCTGGAGCTTCCTTCGCTGGTGGAGGAACACGACCTCGCGGTTCTCTGGGGACACACGATGCCGCATTTCGACCCGTTCCAGGCGGTTAGGCTCTTCTCCGGAGTCGCCTTGGTTCTGGGTGAGGACGGAGTTTTCCTCGTCGAAGAAACCGACAGGATAAAGCGGTTCCTCTACGGCTCCGCTTACAGGCATTTCTTAGTGGAGCAGAAGGCCCGCGATTACGCCGTGGTTTCCCTCCACGAGGGCTACGACGTCAGGAGGGGGATGGAGGAGAGGGGCTACTACAAGCTGCCGGGGTTTGAGAGGATAGCGGGGATGAAGTTAAGGCCATGGGATTTAGCATCACAGCTCGCACTGGGGAGGATTTTCTTCAGAAAAGAGGAGCTGATAACGCCCGAGGAACACGGCATTGCCGGGGTTTCCGAGGTTCTCGTATTCAGGCGCCCTAACAAAAGAATCGCCGGTGAGATTTACTCTGAATCCCAGAGTTTCGGGGGGTTTTAAATCCTCCCCACCCTTTCTTAAACCGGTGAGAGAATGAAGGCGTTAGTTGTGAGAAACCTCCGGAAGGGCTACGGGAACTTCCTTGCCCTCAAGGGGATAAACTTAGAGGTAGAGGAGGGTGAGGTCTTCGCACTGCTCGGACCCAACGGGGCAGGAAAGACGACGCTGATAAGGATTCTTGCGGAAGGGCTCCGCTACGACTCTGGGGAGGTTCTCGTCTTCGGAAAGCCCCTCTCGAAGGAAACGGCCCGGCTGATTGGCTACGTTCCGCAGGAGAGCATAGCCTACGACATCCTGACGGTGAGGGAGAATCTGGGCTTCTACGCGGACCTCTACGACGCGCCAAGGGGGAGGATTGATGAGCTAATCGAGGAGTTCGGCCTTCCAGCAAACAAAAAGGCCAAGGAACTGAGCGGAGGACAGAGGAAGAAGCTGAACTTAGCTATAGCGCTTCTCCACGAGCCGAGAACCCTGATACTCGACGAGCCCTCTAACGGCCTCGACGTTCCGGCAAGGAGGGAGCTCTGGGAGATAATCCGGCGCTTCAGGCGGGAGGGAAAGACCGTAATCATAGCGACCCACTACATGGAGGAGGCGGAGAAGCTGGCCGACAGGGTGGCGATAATCAACGAAGGTAAGGTAATCGCGGTCGGAACGGTTGACGAGCTGAAGCGTCTCGTCGGTGAGGGGAGCGTCGTTCACATCGAGGGCGAGCTGAGGATTGAGGGACTCCCCGAGGGCGTTGGGGTTCTCAGCGAAAACCCGCTCAGGCTCAAGGTCGAGGACCCGAGAAGGGAACTGCCGGGAATCATCGAGGCCCTAGTGCGGGCCGGAAGCGAAATCAGGCTCGTTAAGGTCGAGGAGCCGACGCTCGAAGACGTCTTCGTAAAGCTGACCGGGAGGGGGCTGGAATGAAAGTCCGGGCAGTCAAGGGAATCCTCGTCAAGGATTTGCGCGAGATAGGCAGGGAGAAGATGACGGTCTTCTGGATTATCGTCTTCCCAATGATGTGGCTCCTCGTCATGGGCGGAATCTGGGGCCACACAAGCCCCCCGGTGACGGTGAAGGTCGGCGTCGTTGGAGGAGATGCCGGAAGCGTCATCGTGTACATGTCGAACATAACAATTGACGGACGGCACCTCTTTAAGGTCGAGGAATTCGGGAGCGCCGGGAAAGCCCTGAGCGCCCTCAAGTCCGGTAAGCTCGACGCGGTAATAGTATTCCCCAAGGGTTTCGGCGAGAACCTCAGCTCGGGCCTTCCCGCAAACGTCATCGTCTACTACGACGAGAGCGACCCGCAGGAGTACCAGATAGCAAAGGGTGCAATCGAGGGCTTCTTCTCGGGCTTTTCAAGGGAGCTCGCGGTTCGGAGGGCCGGCAACCTGACGGCCGTAGTCGAGAGACTGCTCCCCGGGAAGGCCTCCAAGAGGCTCACCCCGCTCATCTGGGGGACGGCGAACCCCTTGACGGTTGAGGAGAAGGCCGTGAGCGGAGAAAAAAGCAAACCGGTGCTCTTCTTCCTCGCGGGGGTTATGGGAATCCAGTTCCTCTTCGCGACTATGAGCCTAATCGGCAACGGCACGCTCAGGGAGATTGAAAAGGGAACGCTCAGGCGCATCGCGGCTTCCCCGGCGACGGCATGGGACTTTCTCCTTGGAAAGCTTCTCTCGACGACGGTCGTAATCTTCGGGAGCATAGTTGCGCTGATAATCTTTTCCCGGGTTGCCTTCGGGGCGACGATAGTTCCAAGCCCGCTCGGATGGGCGCTACTGCTGACGGCGGGGGCGTTTTCAATGGGGCTCGGTCTGGCGATAGCGATGCTCACGAGGAGCATAAGAGCCACGAGCGCGGCCATAAACCTCGTCTCGTGGCCGATAATGTTTTTAGCCGGAATAGTGGTTCCTCCGAGCACGCTCCCGAGCTGGGCGATGCCCTTCGTGAACTACTTCCCAATTGGAAGGGCCCTGAAGGACTTCCGCCTGCTGGAAATCTACCACGTCTCCCCGGGCAGCGTTGTCGGGGACCTGCTTCCCCTCGCCGCGGTCAGCCTGGGTACCCTCGCGGTTGCGGTCGCGGTTTACGGCTGGGCCGTTAAACGGCTCGAATGAGCCCTTTCTTTTTTCACGAACCTCAAAAGCTCCCTCAAGAACTCCATTCCTGCTCTGTTGTTAACGGCCTTCGGGTGGATTGAGAGGAAGAACGTCCCGTTTATGTTCGCGTAAACGCTCTCAGCGCTCGTCAGCTCGTAGGGAAGCAGAAAAGACGGCATGTACCATGTGTACTCGTGATTGTAAATCGGCTCGACGGTTCCGTTCGGGAAGTAAATGAAGTCCTCGCCGATGACGGTGATGTTGTGTTTGAGCAGAACCTCCAGCGCGGCATTTGAGAGGGTGTAGCGCGGGGCGATGAAGTATTCCGGCGTGACGTTAAGGTAGGAGAGCGCCCTCAGGCCCAACTCAAGCTTTCTCTCGGCGACAGTCGCGTTGCAGTTGAACTCGTCGCCGATGTGGGTGTAGCCGTGTAGCTCGACGTGGTAGCCCTCGCGCTTGAGCTCCTCAAGGAACGCTATGAAACCCTTATACCTCCACATCGGCATCTTCCCGCCGTGGTCAGGAATTACGAAAAGGTAAGTCTCGTTCTGGAAGCCGTACTCATCGATAACGGCCGTTATCTGTCTCAACTGGGGAAGGTAGCCGGGGCTGACGTCGTGGAGGAGGATTGCAAAGCGCCCGAAGCTTGGGAGGTATGCGGGACTGAATAGTGAACT
This sequence comes from Thermococcus prieurii, assembly GCF_054657655.1. Classification (NCBI taxonomy): domain Archaea; kingdom Methanobacteriati; phylum Methanobacteriota; class Thermococci; order Thermococcales; family Thermococcaceae; genus Thermococcus; species Thermococcus prieurii. Next base: position 765,292 of record NZ_BAAHYH010000002.1, read on the forward strand.
GGAAGAGAGAAGAACGAGAAACATGACTCCCACAGTTACCGTAAACTTGAGCAGTCTCTTCATCGAAGAAAGAGGGGAAGGATACGTAAAAATCTTTCTAAAGGTGTTTCCTGAGAAAGTCCCCGACCTTCGCTTTCCACGCCTCAGGGTGGAACTTCAGCGTCCTGACGTGCGGTGCATCCGTGACCCACAGCTCAACGTTCGGGTTTACCTTCCTGTTCCGCTCGTAGAACTCCCTCACTTCCTCAGGCCTTACGAGGGGGTCCTTCTCGCCGGCGATGAGGAGGAGCGGCTTTCTAACTTTGTCCGCGTACTCAAGCATGTTGAGCTCCTTAGCCCCGCTGAAGAGAACGGTAAACGGCTTGACGAAGGTGTAAAGCCACTCCGGGAGGTTCGCGAAGTATTTGAGTCCCCTCGCGCCGGTCTTGTCGAGGTAAATCGGAGGCGAATCCGCGACGCCGCAGGTGATTCTGTCATCTTCGGCGAGGGCCCTTATTGTCACGACGGCCCCCATTGAAAACCCAACGAGCCCTATCTTCTCGGCCTTCTCGGGGTGGTTCTTCTTCAGCCAGTCAACTGCCGAGAGAACATCAATCAGCTCCCTGTCGCCGACCGTGGTAAACTTCCCCTCGCTCTTTCCGTGGGCGCGGAAGTCGAAGACGAGGACACTGTAGCCCTCGTTGAGAAGGAACTCGGTGGTCTGCTTCAGGTAAACCCTATCCCACCTGCTCCTCGTGTAGCCGTGGAGGGGCATCACGACGGGGCCCTCGTTGGGAACCCACCAGGCGCTGAGCTTCAAACCGTCCCTCGTCTCGATGGTGACGTCCTCGTAATCGTAGCCGAGGTCCTTCGGCGTCCAGTCTCCAAGGAAGCGGGGCGGTTTTACCATCTTGTATGCGACGAATGCTGAAAAAGCCAGGAACAGAACGAGGAGAAAAATCAAAACGGCCCAGAGCACACCTCATACCCCCACCTCTGTTTCTTCTATTGCCTCGACTTTGGGCTTCCCTCCAGACAGTTCATCGAGGTTCTTCATTCCCCATATCAGCGGGAGGGCTATTAAAATAAATATCGCACCCACCGGAAACAGAACCTTGTAGTTGCCCCCTGCGAGCTGGACTATGCCTCCACCCAACAGCCCAGCAACGAGGACGGGAAACGCCTTGGTGGCCTCAAAGAAGCCGTAATAGCGGCCGTTGAAGGCTTCACGCTCGTATTTGGTGAGCAGGTCGCCGATAACGGGCCAAGACGTTGCCATCAGCATTCCCCATCCAATGCCCGCAAAACCGATGAGGGCCGTTATCTGAAGTTTGGTGTGAATGAACCAGCCGGCGAGGAAGGGCAGAAGGAATATCACGCCGCCGAGGACTATCGACTTCCTCCTCCCCATTCTGTCGTAGAGAGGACCTCCTACGACCGCTCCCACGAGCACCGTGACGTTGAAGAGGGCCATTATCGCGTTCCCGAGGGCGGTGACGTCCTTGGTTCCAAGGACCGACTCCAGAATTCCGAACATGAAGACGGCAACGAACTCGAAGCTCATCCACCAGAGTATCTGGGCGGAGTAGAACTTGAGAAAGTCCCTGTCGGCGACGATGGAGCGCAGGTAGTCGGTGAGACCCTCCTCAGGCAGTTCCTCAGGAAAGTCAGGCTCCCTAACCTTGAAGTACACGACAAGCGCCGAGACCATCAGAAGACCCGCAACCAGCGTGAACGGAATCCACATGTAGCCGGCCTTTATGAGGGCGTTAATCTCGTTATCAAGACCCGTTAGCTTCGAGGCCCTGACTATCAAAAGGGCGAGTATTCCGAAGATGAACAGGTTGCCGGCCCACTCGAACAGCGTTATTATTCCGCTTGCCCTTCCTCGCTCTCCGCTGGGGACAACGTCGGGCATAAGGGAACGGTACTGGGCCACGTAGAAGTACATGGCGAAGTAAAACAGGGCCAGCATAGTTGCAAAGGCAAGCAACGGTGCACCGGCTACGTAACTCAGATACACCCCGAGTATGACAAGACCCGCGAAGATACCCCCGGCGAGAATGAAGGGTGTCCTCCTCCCCCTGCCGGAACGCCTGAGGTCACTGTAGTAACCCATTAAGATGGGCACGAAGATTCCCATTAAACCCTGAAGTGAGAGGACGGCGCCTATTACAAAGGCCGAGTTGGTGTAGCCGTTTTGAAGCAGTTTAAAGGATATTCCCTTGTTTAAGCCCCATCCAGTGCTCATGCTGAAGCCCAGAAGGGCAAGGCCGAGAACCGTCCCGAGGCTCAACCTCTCCTTTCCTTCCACCATCTGCATCCCCCGGTTTAGCTCGATATCCCTTTGTACCCTCCGGAAACTTTTAAGCCTTGTGAGTTCATTTCTGGGCGGTAGTAAAGATGACATCCCCGAACAATGAGTTTCAACTCATCCTAGGGCACAGGGGATTTAGGGGACACTTAGAAAACACACTACCGGCTTTTAAAAGGGCGTTAAAATACGCAGATGGAATAGAGTTCGACGTCAGGGTGACCGCGGACGGAAGGCTCGTGGCGCTTCACGACGGGGAGTTCAAGGCAGACGGGAGAAACTACAGGGTGGAAACGGTAACATACAGGGAACTCCTACGCCTGCACCCCCTCGGAAAACTCGTCCCAACCCTCAACAGGGTTTTGGAGCTCTCACCAGCGGTCATGAATGCCGACCTTAAGGACCCGAACGCGCTTCCACCCCTGCTCAAGGAGCTTGAGCGGAAAAACCTCCTGGGAAGGGTCGTTGTCTCAACAGACGACCCGAAACTCGCCATGAGAGCAGTTAGAGAATGCCCGAACTGCAGGATTGGCCTATCTATCACGACCCCGACGAGCCCAGTGAGGGTCCTGACTAAGAGGGGCCTCTACTCGGTCCACGTTCCCATAGACGTCGCCCGATACATTGGAGCGCGGGGGCTTGAAATCCTCCTTCGGCTTTATCATAGGAAAGGTCTAAGGGTCTGGCTCTGGAACTACAGAATGAACGAGCTGGAATGGATTCCACGCCTTGTCCCCCTTGCGGATGCGGTTATTTCCGACGACCCGGGAAGGCTGAAAAGGTTTTTATCGTTAAAGTTCAACCGGGGCAACACCGGAGGCGGTCAGAATGTGGGAAAGAGATAGGGTTATCGTCCTTGGCCATAGGGGCTGCATGGGAAAGCTCCCTGAAAACAGCCTGCTTGCCTTTAAGAAGGCCGTCGAGGCCGGGGCAGACGGCGTAGAGCTCGATGTGTGGCTAACCAAGGACAGTAAGGTCATCGTTATGCACGACGAGACCATAGACAGGACCAGCGACATGAGCGGAAGACAGAAGGACATGACATTGGAGGAGCTCAAAAGGGCCGACATAGGGCTTGGCGAGAGGATTCCAACGCTGGAGGAGGTTTTTGAAGTCCTTCCCAGGGATGCCCTCATCAACGTTGAGCTCAAGGATGGGGACGCCGTTAAGGAAGTCGCTAAAATCGTGAAGGAGAACAACCCGGAGAGGGTGTTAATATCGTCCTTTGACGTTGAAGCCCTCAGAGGATACCGCAGGTTCGATGAGGAAACTAGAATGGGGCTTTTGATTGATAGGGAAGACGTTCTGCCAATGGTTCCAAAGCTCAAGGAGGAGCTCAACCTCTGGTCAATCAACATTCCGATGGAGGCCATACCCCTGCTCGGCTTCGAGAAGACGGTTCAGGCCATCGGCTGGGCCCGCTCCCTCGGGCTCAAGGTCGTCCTCTGGACGGCAAACGACGAGCTGTTTTACAAGGACGACAACCTGCTGAAGCTCAGGGGGCTCTTCGAGGTCGTGATAGCGAACGACGTCGAGAGGATGCTCTCCTACCTCAAGGACGCTGGACTCAGGTAAACTTTTTAAGGTTTTTTATTTTACTTTTCTTGGTGGAGGGAGTGAAGAAGGCCTATTGGCTACTCCTTATAATCACAGCACTTCTCACGGTTTCCTTCACGATTCCCTCTTACACGTACTCCCCACCTTACGCGGGCTTCTTCGGGAGCACCATCAACACTTATGATGGACCACCGGGGTGGGTCGGCTACGTTGAGTGCACCGCGGACACGAGTTCCTACTACAGCTACGTAGTGAACTGGACGCTGAAATACCCGCACGGCTACGGCGTCTCCAAACCAGGGATGTTCAAAACAACGGTTCTCGTGAGGAACTGGAGCAGATTTTTTGAGGAGATACCCTCGGGGTGCTACGTCCTCGGGCGGAACTCACTCAATTACGACGATAAACTTTACAGGGCGTCGGAGAGGCTCAAGAACTTAACCGCCGGCACGCCAGACTACGAAAAGCTTGAGCCGTTCTTTGGCTTTGTGGGTTCCCCGGAAACTCCCGTCAACGTGACGCGGGTTGCGGTTACGGTCTTTTTCACTGGCATGATGAAGCCCGTGAAGCTACCGTTCGTGATAACCTGGTTGGGGGTTCTGATTGTTGGTATTGCGGGAGCCCTCGTGAGCTATAGGCGGAGCAAATCCCTTCTCGCGGTCTTCCTTATCACGGTTATTCTGAGCGCCATCTTCTTCGAGGAGTACATTCAAATGGAGAGAAAAATCTCCGGAACGGCGGAGGCGTTTAACGAGCTACTGACCCTGAACTCCACCAGCGGATGGTGCACCGAGATAGGGGGCGCTCAGGGAGATTTCAGCTCCCGCGAAGATGTCAACTGGTTCCTCAAAACAGTAAAGGAGAACAACGCAACTGTGAGTTCGGTCAGATGGGAGGACACGGTCCTGAGAATCCACGTTAAGGTGAATAGTAGCAATTACATGAGAATCATTGAGGCGTTTAAAGAGAGGGGCTGGGAGACCTCGGTGATTGACTCTGAATCCCTCAATGCCCTCCTTGAAGAGAGACACGGGACACAGGAGATAAACGAGACACTAACGACGCTTGAAAAATATCTGCCGTACCTAACCCCTGACGAGAGGAAAGCCGTCGAGGATTATATGGCCGACCTAAACGAGACACTTCACCAAGATAGAGACCAGAAGAACTTATGCATAGCAGTTTTTGCCACTAACCCCGAGGCGATAATTCCAGACTACGGGGGCCACTCCGATTTCCTGGCCAAATTCGCCCTCGTTGCCGTGTTTGTGGGGCTCGCGCTGGGGAGGCGCCGGGGCGATGAAACACGATAAGACCATCTTCATCTGCATCGTTGTCCTTCTGTTCATGGTGCTCGCGACAGCCATTCCACCGGAGAGGTACTCCGGCCCAGGCGACCGTTTCATTCCCACCAACGGTGAATTCAATGAAGTCCTCCGCTCGTTCAACACCACGAGTCTCTGGAACTGCACCCCCCGGGCCTTGATGACAGTCGAGTGCAGGGCCTACACCAATGATGAGCTCAACGGGACGCTGTCGTTCTTCGAAAGTCTACCTCACAATAACATCGCCCTGTACGCCTGGGATGGGGGCTCGTTCAATGTTTTACTCACCAACGAAACCGGATTTGAGAAACGGCTTCCCCGAAATTGCATTATCACAGACTACAAGGAAACGAGAGTCGCCTTCAGCAGGGAGGAGCAGGAGAAACTCAGGAGGGAACTTCAGGCCTTTAAGGAGCTTGAGAGCGTTATTCAAGACCCGGAGGAAAGGGCAGTTATCCACAACAAAACCGTTGACCTAACCATTACCCTGGAGTATGCCCTCGGCCTGCGGAGCAAGGGCAAACCCTGCAACATCACCCTCGCCACCGTCAATATAAACTATCCAAAGCCCGAGAGCAACGTTCCGTTCATGGCCCTCCTCTGGGCCGGTGCGGGAGTTTTAGCCCTTGTTGGGGTTATCTTAAGCAGGAGCAGGGACAAAAAGCTCGTCTTCGGTGCCCTCATTGCCCTCTCGATAATTTTCGTTGGCACCTACGTCCACGATTCGTGGGTTCAGTGGAATTCAGAGAAGGCCATTTCAATAATCGAAGCGCTCAACCAGAGCAACGCAACCCTAAAAGATTCGAGCAACTTGGTCTTTCTCCATGTTACACTCAACGACCCCGAAAAGGCGAGAAAACTCGCGGAGCTTCTCAAAGAGTTCAACGTTAGCGTCCGGGTCAGACGGGACGGACCCAAAACCCTCAGGCTCGACGGAACACTGCCTCTTCGGGAGCTGGGGGCTTTTAAAAACGCTTCCGGAAGGGTTGGCTATCTCTTAGTCGACAATGAAAGCCATTTTTATGAAGAGTTCATAAGGAAATACGAGCTTGAAGACAAGATAATCGAGGAATACCTAAACGAGGTATCCCCGGAAAGCAGGGAAGTGCTGAGGGAAGTCATTCGAGAAAACCAGCAGGCCATTAAAAACCTAAGAACAGCCATGTACGACCGGGCTCAGCTGGTAATCTTGGTTTATCTTCCATACACTGCCTCACCGGAGGCCTACCATGACCTCTCCTCAAAGCTGGCGTTCGTTGGAGTTTTCCTCGGTCTCGGTTGCATCCTCACTAGCATCACAGGAGACGAACGAAACCGTTAATACCTCCAGTGCAGAGGTTCAACCTCGGTGGTCGTATGGAGCGCTACGTCCTATCACTGGATGAGGGAACTACCTCAGCCAGGGCGATAATCTTCGACAGGGAGAGCAACGTAATAGGAATCGGACAGTACGAGTTCCCCCAGCACTATCCCAAGCCCGGCTGGGTGGAGCACAATCCGGAGGAAATCTGGGACGCGCAGTTCAGGGCCATCAAAACCGCCCTTGAACGGGCAAAGGTGGAGCCGGACCAGATAGCGGCGATAGGCGTTACGAACCAGAGAGAAACTACAATAGTCTTTGACCGCGACGGAAAACCGCTCTACAACGCGATAGTCTGGCAGTGCAGGAGAACGGCCGAGATGGTGGAGGAGATAAAGCGCGAATACGGGGACGTGATAAAGGAGAAGACCGGCCTCGTTCCCGATGCTTACTTCTCCGCGAGCAAGCTCAAGTGGCTCCTCGACAACGTTCCAGGCTTAAGGGAGAAGGGGGAGAAGGGCGAAGTCCTCTTTGGAACCGTTGATACGTTCCTAATCTACCGCCTCACCGGAGAGCACGTAACCGATTACTCCAACGCCTCAAGGACGATGCTCTTCAACATAAAGAGGCTCGACTGGGACGACGAGTTGCTCGAAATCTTCGGGATTCCTGAGGAGGTTCTACCCGAGGTGCGGGAGTCGAGCGAGGTCTACGGCTACACGAAGAGGGAACTCCTTGGGGCAGAGATTCCGGTAAGTGGAGACGCAGGCGACCAGCAGGCGGCTCTGTTCGGTCAGGCAGGCTTCGAGACCGGAATGGTGAAGGCCACCTACGGAACGGGAAGCTTCATCCTGGCCAACACGGGAAAAACAGTCCGCTACTCCAACAACCTGCTCACGACGATAGCCTGGGGACTCAATGGAAAGGTCAGCTACGCCCTTGAGGGGAGCGTTTTCATAACCGGGGCAGCGGTTCAGTGGCTCCGCGACGGGATAAAGATTATCAAACACGCCTCCGAAACGGAAGAACTCGCAAGGAAGCTCGAGAGCAACGAAGGAGTTTATTTTGTCCCGGCCTTCGTCGGCCTTGGAGCACCGTACTGGGACCAGTTCGCGAGGGGGCTGATAATCGGCATAACGCGCGGAACCGGCAGGGAGCACCTCGCGAGGGCAACTCTGGAGGCAATAGCCTACCTGACGCGCGACGTCATAGAGGAGATGGAGAAGCTTGTCGGGATAAAGGAGCTCCGCGTTGACGGCGGGGCAACGGCGAACGACTTCCTGATGCAGTTCCAGGCGGACATACTGAACAGGCGCGTCGTCAGGCCCGTCGTCAAGGAAACCACCGCGCTCGGCGCGGCGTATCTGGCTGGACTGGCCGTCGATTACTGGGAGAGCCTTGAGGAGATAGAGAGCCTCTGGAAGGCGGAGAAGGTGTTCGAGCCGGGAATGGATGAGGAAACGAGGAGAAAGCTCTACCACGGCTGGAAGGAGGCGGTGAAGAGGGCCATGGGTTGGGCGAAGGTCGTTGGGGTCTGACGAAAGGGTTATTACTGTTTCCTCCAATTATTTTCAGGTGGGAACATGGAGACAGTCGAGGCCGTCTACGAGAACGGTGTTCTAAAACCCCTAAAACGGGTGAATCTCAAGGAAGGTGAGAAAGTAACCGTTGTCATAAAGCGGGACGTCCTGAAACTTGCGGGAAGTGTTAAGAGAGCTGTTAGTGTTGAGGAGCTGGAGGAGGCTTATCATGAGTACGTTCTCCACAGGGGAAAGGGTCTTCCTTGATACCTCTTTCATCTTGAACTTCCTTTTTGGAGAAGAGAAGGCCGTGGTTGCGCTTGAAAAAATGATTGACGAAGGAACAAGGTTCTACATCAACCCAACAGTCATTGGTGAGGTCTGGTTTCAGCTCATGGCTAACGAGTACGTGAAAAAGCATGGAAGGTACTCAACCTACGGCATAAGAGAAAAAGTCGGAGAAATTAAAGAAGCCATCAACGTGGTCGATGAGTTCTTTAGTGCACTTCCCGAGCTTGAAGTGGTTGAGATAACGGAAAGAACCGTGGAAATTGCACGGAGATTAATTGAGGAACACAACCTGCTTCCCAACGACGCGATGATTCTCGCCTCATGTATTCAGTACGGGATTAAGAGGATTGCCACCTTCGACTCTGATTTTAAGAAGGTTCCAAACATTGAGACCCTGCCATGATGAATGAACATCTCCGTCCATTCAAATCCTGTCCTGCCCTGTCCTTTTTTCTAATGCCCCAAAGAGTTCTTTCCTCGCCTTTTCGCCAAACTAAAGGTTAAGGAAAGCTTTAAAACATCCAAAACCCTTTCTCAAGTTAAATCGAGGTGAAGGTTATGAAGACGAAAGTCGCTATAATAGGGGCAGGAATTAGCGGGGCAAGCATAGCGAGGGTTCTCAGCAGGTACGAGAACCTCGAAGTCCACTTGATAGAAAAAGCTCCAGACGTCGGCTGGGGAGTGAGCAAGGCCAACACAGCGTTAATTCACGGTGGTTACGACGACGACCCCGAGAAGTACCCGACGAGGGCAAAGCTGTGCATAAGGGGAAACAGGCTCTGGCACCAGTGGGTCAAGGAGCTTGAGATTCCGCACGTCTGGAACGGGGCCCTGATAGTCGCAACGAAGGATGAGGACTTCGACGAGCTTGAGAGACTCTTGGAGCGCGGAAGGAAGAACGGCGTTCCCGAGATGAGAATCGTTGATAAAGAAGAGCTCTTCCACCTTGAGCCCAACCTCACGAGGGAGGCAATAGGGGCTCTATGGGTTCCAATAGTGGGTCAGATTGGGCCGATTCCGGCCGTTATCGCGATAACCGAGAACGCCGTTGCGAACGGCGTGAAGACGCACCTTGAGACTGAGGTTACGGGGATAAAGGTCGAGAACGGCGAGGTTAAAGGCGTTGAAACAAAGGACGGCTTCATCGAGGCGGACATCGTTATCAATGCAGCGGGTCTCTACGCGGACAAGATAGCGAGAATGGCAGGCATAGACTACTTCGAAATCCACCCGAGGAAAGGTGAGTACTGGATTTTTGACGACGACGTCCCCGGGCCGAGGCGCGTCCTCTTCCCGACGCCGACGCCGATAAGCAAGGGAATAGTTGTAACCACCGAGATTTCCGGCCATCTGATGATAGGACCGAACGCCCAGGACCTACCGCCTGAGGAGAAGGAGAACCTCGCCACAACCAAGGAAGGTCTTGAGCAGGTCTGGGAAGGTGCCAAGAAGCTCTGGCCACAACTGCCCCCGAGGAGCAAGGTAATCAGAACCTTTGCCGGCCTAAGGCCCGAACCGACGGGAGGGGACTTCATAATTAAAGCGGAGGAAGAGGTCTGGGGCTTCATCAACGTCGCTGGAATACGCTCACCCGGCCTGACGAGCGCCCCTGCGATAGCCTATGAGGTTGCTGAAATAATCGAGCGCGACCTCGGAATCGAGCTGAAGGAAAAGGAGAAGTGGAACCCCTACAGGAAGGAAATCAGCCACTTCTTCATGATGACGCCCGAGCAGGTGAACGAAGCCGTGAAGAAGAATCCATCCTATGGAAAGATAGTCTGCAGGTGCAACAACGTCAGCGAGGGCGACATCCTTGAGGCCATAGAGAGAATGAAGTTTATAGGCGTTAAAACGCCGAGCGTTGATTCCGTCAAGTTCAGAACCAAAGCCACAACAGGAACCTGCCAGGGAAGCTTCTGCAGGCCGAAGATTGTCCAGCTTTTGGCGAAGGAATACGGAGTAGAGCCGTGGGAGGTTACGCTGAAGGGTAAGGGAAGCGAGATTGGAATAGGAGACGTCAAGGTTCTCCTCAGGGGGGATGCCTGATGTTCCCGAGGATTCCGATGCTGAGCTACGACGTCGTTGTGGTCGGTGGCGGTCCTGCGGGAATGGCGGCCGCGATTAGGGCCAAGGAGCTGGGTTTAAACGTCCTGCTCCTCGACGAGAACGACTACCTTGGAGGAATACTTCCCCAGTGCATTCACCCCGGCTTTGGCCTGCACTATTACAAAGAAGAGCTGACAGGGCCCGAGTTTGCCTCGCGCCTCGCGAAGAGGCTGGTCGAGCTTGGGGTGGAGTACAGAACGGCCGCGAGGGTTCTCGAGATTAAAAACTACTCCGACCTCGAGAAGGTCGTAATCTTCACGTCGCCGAGCGGGGCTTATCAGGTTTGGGCAAAGGCCGTAATCTACGCCGCGGGAGCGAGGGAGAGGCACGCCTTCGAGATTGGAATCGTCGGCGACAGGGTTTCGGGAATCTACACAGCAGGGGAGGCCCAGACGCTGATGGACATCTACGGGATAATGCCCGGTAAGGAGATAGTCATCGTGGGTTCCGGCGACGTTGGCTTGATAATGGCGCGCCGGTTCGCCCTTGAAGGCGCGAAGGTCAAGGCAGTCGTCGAGCTGATGCCCTATCCAGGAGGACTGGCGAGAAACGTGATGATTCTCAGGGACTTTGACATTCCCCTCTACTTGAGCCACAAGGTCGTGGAAGTCCGCGGAAAGGGCCGCGTTGAGCGGGTAAAGGTTGTCAGGGTTGATGAGAACCTCAACGAAACGGGAGAGGAGTTCTGGATTGAGGCGGATACGTTGATAATATCGGCCGGCCTCGTCCCGAGCGTTAAAAAATTGAAGGCCATAGGCGTTGAGATTGACCCTGCGACGGGCGGACCGGTCGTGAACGACAGGCTGGAAACCAGCGTCCCGGGAATATTCGTTGCCGGGAACTCGCTCCTGATAAACGACCTCGTTGACTACGTCGCGGAACAGGGCGAGCTGGCAGCGGAAGGGGCTAAGGAGTTCATCGAGAACGGGGGAATCGAGAGCAGGAAGTGGGTTAAGGTGGAGAAGGGTGAAAACGTCCGTCTGCTGGTCCCGCACTACCTCAGTGGAGATAGAGACGTCTACCTCTACCTGCGCGTGGCTAAGCCCATGGAGGACGTCGAGCTCAGAATTCCGGAGATAGGCAGGAGAATGAAGCTCCCGGTTGTCAAGCCGGCCGAGATGCTGAGGATAAAACTGAAGGCAGGAGAAATCGGGAAGGCCAGCAAGCTCACCGTGGAGGTGGTGAAGGCATGATTTACCGCTTCACATGCATCGTATGTCCCCTCGGGTGTTCAATCGAGGTCGAGATGGAGGACGGAAAGGTCAAGGAAGTTCGCGGTTGCACCTGTCCGCGCGGGAAGGAGTGGGCTATTCAGGAGGTTACGAACCCGAAGAGGGTCGTGATGAGCGTCGTGCCGGTTGAAGGAGGGTCCCTGCCCACGGTGAGCGTCAAGACAGCCGAGCCGGTGCCTAAGGAGAAGATACCGGAGCTCATGAAGTTTCTGACGAAGCTCAGGCTCAAAGCACCGGTGAAGGTCGGAGAAACGGTTGCGGAGTGGGAGGGAATAAAAATAGTGGCGACGAGGGGAGCTTAGCCCTCCAGCTCTTTTACCCACTCTGGAAGGGAGCAACCCCTGCTTAAAACTGCCGTTATACTACGGTGCTCAACCTTCTTACCGCCCAGGAGCAGGTCGGCGTCGATTACGAAGCCCGTTGGGACCTTGTCTTTGAGCTTAACCGTAATTGTTCCGTTCATTTTGAGGTCATTACTTGGAGAAACCGTGATGAGGAACCTGTAGGTGACGCTGTCGGAGTCCCTTTTGATTTCGGTACCCGCGCCAATGGCCTGGAGTGCGACCTTGACCGGGTCGTAGGCCTCGGTTCTGGCGGTCTCGTCGAGCGTTAACGTCGCGGTGAACTTCTTCTTCGTACCGTTCATTATGACGATTTCCTTAGCGGTCGTGTTCTTGAGCACGATGTACCACTCGAGGCCGGAGCGCTTTCCGTGGAAGTAGTACGTGCCGTTAAAGTAGCCACCCTTCATTGAGATGTGAAGCGTCTTGCCGTCCCTAACCACAGTTGCGTTCTCGGTGTACGAGTAGCAGTTCAGCGAGCCGAGGTTTGAGAGTATGAACGCCTTGTAGGGAACCCCCGTGGAACCACTGCTCTTCCCATGGTAAACGTAAGCCCCAATCGCGACCAGGAGTACTACGATAATGGCAACGATTACAACCCTTCCTTTCACCCGCATCCCCTTGATTTCATCAGTTATTCCAATAAAAACCTTCGTGGTTCAACCCTTTAAGCTACCCCAGGGACCGAGCACCTCAAAGCTTCCCTTGGTCTTCTCACGAAGGGTTCTGTTTTCGTTGAGGTATATAACGTACCGGACCCACGTGAAGGTACCACCAAGCGGGTTGCCGTCCCGGTCTACCCTAACGATTGCCCTGATTAGGTTTTTGGCCTCAAAGGGGGTGCCGTTCTCAATCGTCCCAATGGCGTAGCTCTCGGTCCACGAGTAGGTAACGTTGAACGCGTACTCCCCCTCTGCCACGCGAGCAGGACCGCTGACGTTTCCATTCCTAAACAGCCAGGCAATGAAGTTCATGACGTTCCACTCAACACCGTGGCTTCTCGTGGCGAGGTCCCAGTTTATTTCGTAGAACTTGCCTCCCGGGACTGCGGAGAGAGCGTAGACGCCGTTTCTCCCCCTGCTCCTCCACACAGCGGTCTTGTTATCGTAGTTGATGCACGCAAGAATCGTGGTGTTAGTGCTCCCCGAAAGCTCGACCCTCCAGCAGAAGGACGTCGTGTTCCCAACGTGACTCAGGACGCTTCCCACCGTCGGAGCGGAACCGCCCCCACCTGCGTTGCTAACCCAGAAGACCAGAACCGAAACGAGAAGGATGAGCACTACAACTTCCCCTACGTACCGCTTCATGGTCCCCCCAATATATATTACCACAACATCATAAAAACTTTGCCCCAAAATAAAATTCAAAGGGACTCGAACTTCTGGAGGAAAATCTTCAAGTCCGTCCTAAAGGGCTCCTCGGCGCGCTGAAACTCCTCGTTTAAAAGCTGGAGAAAGTTCTTCTCATCGGTTGCCTCGTTCCAGAGCTCCCTGACGAGATTCTCCAGCCTCTCCCAGTACTCCACGTAAGGACGGGCTTCAAAAAGGGCCCGTTCAAGCCGTTCCGCGTTCACCGCCATCCCCTCCTGACGAGGTAATACCAGAACCTCTGCCTGTCTTCTTCCTCCCCCAGAATGAGGAAGTAGCGGAGGATTGAGAGATTCACGAGGAGGAGTAGTATCAGCATTATGTTGTAAGCGGGGACGGTCGCGCTCAGGAAGGCAAAGTAGTCCCATGTAAAGTGGAGGAATATCGCGAGGGCGTAGAATGGGGCGAGGGAGTAAACTTTGCCCTCAGCCTTCAGACCGTAGCCAACGCCGACTATGGCCGTCCAGGTGCCGTGGGCAAATGGCGTCAGGAAAGCCCTCGTCAGCGTTACCGCGACACCCCAGCCGAGCCCGTAGAGGAAGTTCTCGGTGGCGGCAAAGCCGAGACCGGCGGCGACTCCGTAGACGAGGCCGTCCATTATGCCGTCCATCTGGCCGGCCTTGTAGGGGAACCTGACCGCGAGAGCCTTGGCCGGCTCCTCGACGAAACCTGCAACGAGGGCAACGTAGAAGGCCGTCGTTGGTAGAAGGGGCTTAATCATGCCGCCTATTGTAAGGATGCTCTCGAGAACGTACGCTATGCCCACTGAGAGCGTTGCACCTAGAAGGAACGTAGCTATGACGTAGCGCTTCGGTTCTGGCTCGTATCTATCCTTATGATAGAAGTACCATAGTATCGCGAGTGCCGGAGCGTAGGCAAAGAACAAGAGCGCCGTCAGCACGTTCATCGCTATCACCCATAAGGGTAACCGCCAGGGGGTTTAAACTTTTCGTCACAGCCGCGAGAGGGCCTCCCGAAGCCGGGACAGTCTGCCGAAGTCTAGGAGTTCGTCCCCAACGGGGACCAGAACGCGGAAGTCCTCGGGGTAAAACCGGAGGAACGGGGATACAATCTCCCTGAGAACGTCGTTGCCGTAGGCCCAGGGACTGAACGCGGGCAGGACGATGAGTTTCTCGCCGAGGAGGAAGGCCGGAACCTTGACAATGGCACCAACCTCGTCCCTGAGCCTTATCGCAGGGTGCTCGTGGCCGATTATGAAGCGCTCGCCTTCAACGACCTTGTGCCCGTGAACGAGCTTCCACCTTCCGAGCTCAAGTTCATCAACGACCTCAACGCCGAGCTCCCGGAGCCAGAGCGTTCCAACATCGTGGTTTCCCCTGACAAGGACTATCTCCTCAACGAGCGGCCCTATCTCCTCGAAAAACGACCTGAGCTCCGCCCTCTCGCGCCATTCGGGAATGAAAGAGTGCTTCAGGTCGCCGTTTATGATTAGCCTCTTCGGCCTTTCGCGCTCTATCAGGCCTTTTAAATCCCCTACAATTTCGTGGAAAACCCTGGGGAGGTAGAACCCCTCCCTGGCCATCGCTATCTCGTAGCCGAGGTGCAGGTCGGCTATGATGAGGTTCCTCCCAAGGAGCAGGGCCTTCTCCGTAAGGGGCTCTGGTTTCATGGTTCTTGGTTCGTTTGAAGGCTTTTAAACTTTGTTAGGAGAACCGAAAAGGTTTTAAGTCCGTTCACTAAGGTGGCAATGGTGAGTAAAAATGGCCTACATTGGGTTTGCAAGGAGCCCCTATGGACCTGCGAAGACCTACGAATTAATCCTCGAAGAACTCAAGAAAAGGGGCTTCGGCGTTGAGTTCTCAAAGCACCACTGGATGGGTGATGTCCCCTTCGGGCTCGTCATCGCGGAAACCGATAAAGGGAAAATAGCGGTCAGGTGGAACCTTGGGCGAGAATTCAGCATCAAAATCGAAGAGGTAAGCGACGAGGACTGGGACGAGTTTGTGGAGGATACCCTAGAGTACCTCAGCGGCGATTGATGTAATGAATTCCAGTCTGGTTTATCATCATTTTCACCGCTCCAAGGTTCAGGAGCATGTAGTTCTTGTCCATCGGAGGCGCTATGTAGCCGATGTAGGAGCCGTTCACGAACTTCCAGCTTCCTATTTCCTGAAAGTACACCTCGTTGCCGTTTGAGGAGCTCCTGCTCGTCCAAACGACTATTGAGAGCGTATCAAGCTTCTGAGTGAAGTTAACGGCGAGGTAACCGTAGGTTAGACCTCCCGTGCAGTTGCTCGAGTTCCCTCCGAGACCAAGGGCTTTGAGCGTGCCGGAATCTATCTCATAAATCGTTAAAACGCCTGTGGGGGTGAAGTTGTAAACGTACGCAACGGAGCAGTCTCCGATGAGCCTGTCATCAACGATGAACTGCCAGCTTCCATTCGGTGGGGAAGTTCCAAGGTAAACGGCACTCACGTTGGGGGGAGTTGGCTGTATGCCCCCCATGAGATCCTTCCACCAAGGACCAATGGAGAGGGCTATGATAACGATAAACGCCACGAGGGACACAATCGTGACCCTGCTCTTGAAGGGGCTCTTCATGGGCATCCTCCAAAGGTAGTTGGAGGACATCCTAAAAATATTTTATCGTTCTGGATGTTTTCCCTTTTTGACGTTCTCAATCACATCGAGCAGGCTCCAAAGGTCCCTTATGACGTGAAGGTGCGGAATCAAGGCCAGTTTTTCTCGATTTTTCTCGATGAATCTGGCGGTAAACGGAAAGTAGTACCACACGAACTCCGTGTTCTCGTCGCCCCTGCCGATGAAGCGCCAGGGCTTGTCGTCCACCCAGATGAAGGTCTCGTTCCCGTATTTCTCCCGAATGAGCTGAAAGGCCTCGTCGAGCGTCATCTTCCTACCAAAGACGATGACGTCGTCGAAGAGGTCGTAGAGGCCGGCCATCTTCAGGCGTTTAACCTTCATGCCGTCTATGAAGTCCTCTGCCGAGAAGGAGATGACCGTGTGGCCCTCTTCCTTGAGCTTTTTCAGGAGCTCGGGAGCGTCGTCTATGGGCCGACTAAGCTTCGCCCTCTCGATGAACCACGTCTCGAAGAACTTCGTCCGGAGGAAGAACGGCGGTTTGTGGGTCTTTTTATGACCCCCAAGGCTCGGCCTCTCGAACTGGAGCTCGATTTTGGTCAACAGCTTCGCCCACAGCGCCTTCCCCGGGAGCCAGCGGTAGCGCTTCTCAAGGGCTCTTTTGAAGGCCTCCTCTATGCAGGAGTAGCTGTCCACGAGCGTTCCGTCGAAGTCGAAGCCAATTATCATGCCCATCCCTCACGAAGTTCTCGGGCCGGCTTTAAGGCTTTCGATGTACATAGCTGTACTAATGTACGGGAGCACAAGGCATATAATCTCAGGGGAGTACTTCAAACGACCGTCTTAACCTTTCGAGGTGATTGCCATGGGAAAGCACTACCTTCCCAACCTCGCCCAGAGGGATGAAATGCTGAAGGAAATCGGCTTTAACTCGATTGACGAGCTCTTCTCGGACGTCCCCGAGGGAATGGTGAAGGAGTTCAACCTCCCGGAGGGAAAGAGCGAGTACGAGGTCTTCCTCGAGCTCAACGAGGTTCTCTCGAAGAACAAAACCATCCTCGAGATGCCGAGCTTCCTCGGAGCTGGAACTTACTTCCACTACGTCCCGGCTCATGTTAAGTACCTCATCGAGAGGAGCGAGTTCCTCACCGCTTACACCCCCTACCAGCCCGAGATAAGCCAGGGGATGCTCCAGGCTCTCTTTGAGTACCAGAGTATGATGGCCGAGCTCTACGGCCTGCCGGTCGTCAACTCCTCGATGTACGACTGGGGAACTGCCATAGCGGAAGCCGCTTTGATGACCGTCAGACTCCACAGGGGCAGGAGGAAGCGCTTCGTGATTCCGAAGGCGATAAGCCCGGAGAAGAAGGCCGTCATCGAGACCTACACGCGCGGTGCGAACCTTGAGATAGTCGAGGTTCCCTGGGATGAGAACGGCCAACTCGACGTCGAGAGGCTCAAGGAAGCCGTTGAAAACGCGGCCGGAGTTTACGTCGAGATGACCAACTTCTTCGGTCTCGTCGAGGAGAACGTGAGGGAGATAGGCGAGATAGCCAAGGAAGCCGGAGCCTACTTCGTCGTTGGGGCCGACCCGACGATGCTCGGAATCTTCGAGGCGCCGGGCGAGCTTGGAGCCGATATAGCGGTCGGCGAGGCTTCATACCTCGGCAATCCCATGAACTTCGGCGGGCCGAGGGCAGGGGTTTTCACGGTGAGGGACGACAAGAAGCTCATCCGCCAGATGCCGGGCAGGATAATCGGAATGACGAAAGATGCTGATGGAAAGAGGGCTTTCGTCATGACACTCCAGACGAGGGAACAGCACATCAGGCGCGCTAAAGCTACGTCGAACATCTGCTCCAACGAGGCACTCGTTGCCGTTGCTTCCGCCATACACCTGGCCAGCCTCGGACCGAAGGGCCTGAAGGAGCTCGGCGAGGTCATACTCAAAAACACCGCGTACTTGAAGAGAAGGCTGAGCGAGGTTGCCGAGATTCCCTTCGAAGGCCTTTACTTCAAGGACGTTCCCGCTCGCTTCGAAAGGCCATACAGCGAGATACACGAGGCCCTCCTCGAGAGGGGAATACACGGTGGCTACTACATCGGAGAGCACTTCCCGGAGCTTGGCGAGACAGCGCTCTTCTCAGCAACTGAAACGACGAGAAAGGAATGGGTAGATGCCCTAATCGAGGCCCTCAAGGAGGTGGCCTGAATGTTCCGCCAGGCTAAGTGGGACGAACCCCTCATCTTCGAGCTTTCGAGAGAGGGAAGGGTCGGCTATACGTTGCCGAAGCCGATTGAAGATTTGGATGTCGAAATTCCCGAGAAGCTCAGGAGGAAGAGCAAACTTAACCTTCCAGAGCTAAGCGAGCCTGAGATAGTGAAGCACTACACGCGTTTGAGCGAGATGAACTACGGCGTCGATTCCGGCATCTATCCGCTCGGCTCGTGCACCATGAAGTATAACCCCAAGATAAACGAGGAAATCGCCGGTCACCCAGGAGTCGCCTACGTCCACCCCTACCAGGACGAGAGAACCGTTCAGGGCGCGCTTAGGATAATGTGGGAGCTGGAGCAGTGGCTCAAAGAGATAACCGGCATGGACCGCTTTACTTTACAGCCGGCAGCGGGAGCGAACGGCGAGTTTACAGGTGTTTCAATAATAAGGGCTTACCACCTTGACAACGGCGAACCGCAGAGGGACGAGATGCTCGTTGCCGATTCCGCCCACGGAACGAATCCGGCCAGTGCGGCGATGGCCGGCTTCAAGGTCATCGAGATTCCCTCGACGGAAGAGGGGACGATGAACCTGGAGGCCCTTGAGAACGCTGTGGGCGAGAGGACGGCTGGATTGATGCTCACCAACCCCAACACCCTCGGCATCTTCGAGGACGAGATACTCGAGATAGCGAAGATAGTCCACAAAGCAGGAGGACTTCTCTACTACGATGGTGCCAACTTAAACGCCGTCCTCGGAAAGGTCAGACCAGGGGATATGGGCTTCGACGTCGTTCACCTCAACCTGCACAAAACGTTCTCGACACCGCACGGCGGAGGCGGGCCTGGAAGCGGGCCCGTTGGAGTTAAGGACTTCCTCAAGGACTACCTGCCCGTTCCGCTGATGGGCTACGACGAGGAGAACGACCGCTACTACCTCGACTACGACGTGCCCAAGAGCATAGGAAAGGTGAAGGAACTCTACGGCAACTTCGCGGTCATGGTGCGGGCCCTCGTTTACCTCAAGGTCATGGGTAGGGACGGGCTGAAGAACGCGAGCGAGATGGCCGTTCTCAACGCCAACTACCTGACGAGGAAGCTTTTGGGAACGAAGGGCTACGAGTTGCCCGGCAAAAAGCTTAGGAAGCACGAGACAGTCTTCAGTGCAGAGCCGATGAAGAAGGAAACCGGCGTTACCGCGATGGACGTGGCGAAGAGGTTGCTCGACTTTGGACTGCACGCGCCAACGGTTTACTTCCCGCTGATTGTGCATGAGGCCCTGATGATTGAGCCGACCGAGACGGTCAGCAGAGAGGAGCTCGACGCGTACGTCGAGGCGCTGAAGAGGATAAGCGAGGAAGCCTACGGCAACCCCGAGGTCGTCAAGGGCGCTCCCCACAACACCGCCGTGAGGCGTGTTGACGACGTTCTTGCCGCTAAAAAGCCCGTCCTCAGCTGGAGGATGTACCTTGAGCTGAAGGAGAAGGGCGAAGTGGACTACTGAACTGCCCTTTTCTACCCATTTTTGCCCAGAAAGGTTTTTAAAGTTAAAGGGAAAATATGTAATAGAAAACTTACACATGGGTGATTCGTATGACAGTTGGGGTCGGACGCCTTGAAAGCACCGGATACGATGTTGGGTTTGATGAATACGTGGTCCCAGTGAGGGGCTTCCTGCTTCAGAGGGGCAAGCTAACCGGGATATACGTGAAGGACGGAATAATCCCGGTCACGGAAGAGCTCCCAAAAGAAGTCCACAAGGCCGTAGTGAAGGGGCGCGTGAAGAAGGAGATAACAGTAAGGGAGATACGCTACGGAGAGGAAGACATCATTGAGGTCCTCCTCGAGGCGGACTACCAGAGCTGGACCGTCTTCACGACTAGCTGAAGGTCGTACAACGCTGAAATTCCACCCAAAGTTTACTTCACAACAGTTACACCCTCAGCAAGGACACGCCTGAACGACTTATTGGGGGCGTGCTCTTCTTCTAAAATCACTACAAACACTGACAAGGTGTCAATTCTAAAGTTAAATCCAACGAGAACAGGCAATTGGATAAAAGCTCTTAAGTGAAACATAGTCGTCAATCAAAGAGAAAATCTCCCAAAATGTAACTCTCAGAAGGGACTACAAACTTTGATGAAACTTCGCGCAGGCGAACAAACTTTGCTTAGCAAAGTTTGACCAAAACAATGCCCTTCCCATCCAGAGGAGCAAAAGTCAGCCGTGCACTAATCAACTGTAACTTTGGAAGGGGTTTAACACCAAAATAAAACCTCCTAAGTAGTTTAACTTTGTCATCGGCGTCCGAAGCACCTTTAAAGAGAGAAACACTCACAAGCAAGCTTTTGGGAAAAGATTGCCCAAAAGCTAGTAGCTCCTGCAAAGGGTTCAAAGGAAGTAGATTTCACTCACAAAACCCTATTTTTCAAAAGGAAAACACACCAAAAACAGCCTTTCCAAGGGGTTTACTATTCTCTGACGCCCGAGAGGTGTCAATTTAAAAGCAAACCCGCAGTAAAGGAGCAACTCGACAAGTTCTCACAACCAAGAATGGCCAATCAAAAAGAAAATCACTCAAGATTTAGCATTTCAGAGGGAGCTACTAACTTTGATGAAACTTTACAACAGCCTTTGGGAAAGGCTGGCGAGCAAGCTTTAAGAAAGCTTGACCAAAAAAAAGTGCCCTATCTCACCAACGGGCAAAAAGACAGTTGTGCACTAATTAAGGCGCGATTTTAAAACGAGTTTAACTTCAAAGATACCTTGAGAATTAGTTTCAACTTAGTTTTGGCGTCCTTCGGACGCCGTTTGGAGGGATGAAACACTCTTGAAAGAGCAAGTCAAAAAGAAACTCTTACAAATTGTTGAAGCTCAAAAAAGCACCTACTTTTCCGCCAGCGCTGAAACTTTGCTCGGCAAAGTTTCATCAAAGTTCGTGATTCCTCTATCAAGGGTTTCTTTTGGAGTGTTTGCGCTTTTAACGGCTTTTTGAAATGTGAATTCTCCGATTTTGGAGCTTCTCCGCTTGGGTTTGCTTTTTTCTCGCGCTCCAGGGGAGCGCCTCTTAGAGAAACCCCTTCCAGAGAGTCCTCAAAGAGAATTCCTTGAGAGTACTGTCATTTGAAAGTGCAAACTTCTTAGAGTTGCGTTTTTAGAAAAGAATCGCCGACCTTGGTCAAACTTCGCGCAGGCGAAGTTTGTAACTGGTGGGCCCGCGGGGCTTCGAACCCCGGACCTCCGCCTCGTGAGGGCGGCGTCATAACCAGACTAGACCACGGGCCCGCCCGGAGTATGGAGAGCGGGCAAAAATATAAAGCTTTCGCTAAACATCCTTCAAAATCTCCTCAGGTGCACCCGCGAACTCAACCAGATACTCCGCCTCGACGATGTGAAGCCTTCCTGGAACTATGAGAACGTGGGGTTGCCTTCCAAAGTCCTCGTTAATCATGTCCTTCACGTAGCCTGCCCTTATCGTCGGGTTCAGCGAGCCGGCCCTTGCCAGAACAACGACGAGGGTCTCGGGCGTGAAGACTCCTTTTTTCTTCATCTTCTCTACCTGTAAGAGTATCTCCATCGCCTCGTTCGCCGTCATGTAGCGGTTCCGCTCGGCCTTTATGTCGAGGAAGAGGAGTGTGTGAAGACCGCGCTCCCTGTTCTCCCTGATTACGTCGTAGTGGCTCGTCGGGAACCAGTTCTTCTCAGGATATGCAACGGTGGCACTCTTTCCGAACTTGTAAATCTGAAGCCCGGTTACGGCCACCGCGGAGTAGATGCTCGGGGCGTGAATCACGTAGCTCTCAACGCCGGCTTTCTTCGCCCGGATTCGCAGGTCGGAGTGCGTCGTCGCTACCATCGGGTCTCCAGCGGTGAGAAACGCCACGTCCTTCTCCTTCGCCTCCGGAAGGACGATTTTCTCGAAGTTGAGCTCAACGTCTTCCCTGCTCAGCCTGACTATCGGCTTACCTATGAGCTCTTCCACCCCCTCTATCGTCGTTCCCGCGAGGAGCGATGTGTAGAACTCCGCAAAGACCTTATCGCACTTCCTGGCCGTTTCGAGGCCCTTGAGCGTTATGTCCTTCTCATCGTAGAGTCCGAGCCCTATGAAGTAGAGCGCCATTCCCACCACCGATGCAGGATTGCCCTAAAACTTTTAAGTTTTGGGAAAACTACTTAAAGGTTTTTGGCGAACCTAACCCGGTGAGGGCCGTGCAGGTCAGCAAGAGGGAGGAGGAGTACCTGGAGGCTATGTACATTCTCCATAAGAACAAGGGTGTAATCAGGGTTAAGGACATAGCCAAGATAATGAACGTCAAGCCCCCAAGCGTCGTTGATGCCCTCAAAAAGCTCGCCGAGAAGGGTCTCGTCGAGTACGAGAAGTACGACAGGATTCTCCTGACCGATGAAGGCAGGAGGATAGCCGAGGAAACTTACTCAAAGCACGTCTTCCTG
Source organism: Thermococcus prieurii (assembly GCF_054657655.1). Taxonomy (NCBI): domain Archaea; kingdom Methanobacteriati; phylum Methanobacteriota; class Thermococci; order Thermococcales; family Thermococcaceae; genus Thermococcus; species Thermococcus prieurii. The sequence continues at coordinate 787,852 of NZ_BAAHYH010000002.1, forward strand.
ACGAAGTTCTTCGTGGACATACTCGGCATCCCACCGGAGATAGCGGAGCACGACGCCTGCCAGTTCGAGCACTACGTCAGCGAGGTAACCGTCAAGAGGATGAAGGAGTTCGCGAAGTTCATCCAGGAGCAGTGCCCGTACGTCCTCAAGCAGTTTTTAAAAGAAAAGTTGGAGGAATGAACTCTTCTTTCACACTTTGCTCACAAGACGCCTGCAAGGTAGGCGAAGTAAGCCACGAAGATTACCGCTAGCGCGTACATTATTGGGTGTACTTCCTTCCAGCGCCCGCTGAAGACCTTGAGGACGACGTAGCTTATGAATCCAAGCCCTATGCCTATTGATATTGAGTACGTAAACGGTATCGCCATCAGCACGAGGAAAGCCGGCAGTGCCTCGGTGGCGTCGCTGAAGTCCACGTTCTTGATGGCGCTTATCATATAGTAGCCGACTATGACGAGGGCAGGGGCGGTTGCAAAGCTCGGTATGGCCTGGGCTAGCGGGGCGATGAAGAGGCCGATGCCCAGAAAGAGCAGGCCGGTGACGAGTGAAGTCATGCCCGTCCTTCCGCCCTCCTCTATTCCCGCGGCGCTCTCAATGTACGTGGTGACCGTTGAGGTGCCGAGAACCGCACCGAGCGTTGTTCCTATGGCATCGGTGAGGAGGACCTTCTCAACGTCCGGGATTTTACCGTCCTTGGTCAGGTAGCCAGCCTTTGCGCTGAGTCCCGTAACGGTTCCTATGGTGTCGAAGAAGTCCACCATGAAGAACGCGAAGACGACGCCGATTGCACCGACGTTTAACAGACCCCTGAAGTCGAGTTTCATGAACGTGTAGCTCACCGTTGGAGCCGAGAAGAGGTGGTGTGGCCACGGCGCCGCCCCGGTAATCCATCCTAAAATGCTCGTCGTCAGTATAGAGATTAGCAGGGCACCCTTAATGCGCATCGCTATGAGCACTCCCGTGAGAAAGAGACCGAAGAAGAACAGCACCCCAGCCTTGGTTGCGAGGGCCGCGTAGTGCATCCCAGTGAAATCGAGAACCCCATTGTGAGTCGCGGCGGTTATGAGGCCCACATCGTTGAGGCCTATGAACGTAAGGAAGAGGCCGATTCCAGCACCAACAGCGTACTTCTGGCTCATTGGGATGGCGTGTATGATGGCGCTTCTGACCTTCGTCAGGGTGAGTATTATGAAGATGATGCCTTCAACGAAAACGGCCGCAAGGGCCACCCGCCAGTCGTAGCCCATTCCCTTGACGACGCTGTACGTAAAGTAACCGTTCAGCCCCATTCCGGGAGCAAGGGCAAATGGCTTCTTGGCATAGAGGGCCATTATAATCGTTGTTATACCCGCTGAGAGCGCCGTAACCGTGACGAGGGAATCAAAGGCCCCCTTACCCATGGCAACACTGAGTATCTGGGGATTCACAAAGAGTATGTACGCCATCGTCATGAACGTTGTTATTCCAGCGAGAACCTCGGTCTTCATGTTGGTTCCGTACCTGTCAAACTCGAAGTACCTCTCGAACCACTCCATGACCTTCCCCCCAAGATTTGACATAGAAACGGCGATAAAACGGACTTATAAAACTTTTTTTGACATAAATCTGTTATAAAGTGAGAAGGGAGAAAGACCTTACTAAGATGCCCACCCGCGGAGGAACGCGGTTTGGCTCAAAGGGCAAGTCCGGCAGTGGGCGCTCCGCTATGATGGTATGGCCCTCAACGTCGAGGTAAAGCCTCATCCTCCCTGGAAGGAGCTCGTAACCGGTAACAGTGGCGTCTTCACCTTCCGTTATCAACACACTTTCAGGCCTGAAGAACACCTTAACTTTTTCATCAACACCAACAGAGAACTCAAGGTTTCCAAGCCTCGCCACGCCGTTCTCAGCTTCGAGCTCAAGGATGTTGCTCGTCCCAAGGAACCGCGCCACGAACTCTGTTCTGGGTTTGTAGTAGAGCTCAAGTGGCTCCCCAATCTGTTCAACTCTTCCGACGTTCATGACGGCAATCCTATCGCTAACCACCATCGCCTCCTCCTGGTCGTGGGTGACGTAGACCGTCGTTATTCCCAGCTCCCGCTGAATCCGCCTTATCTCGGAGCGGAGGCGCTCCCTTATCTTCGCGTCGAGGTTGCTGAGGGGCTCGTCCAGGAGCAGAACTTCCGGCTCAATGACAAGAGCTCTCGCGAGGGCAACGCGCTGTTGCTGTCCGCCACTCAACTGCTCCGGATAGCGGTTTTCGAGGCCCTCCAGCCCGACGAGCTCAAGGGCCCACCGAACCCTTCTCTCTACCTCCGCCCTCGGGAGCTTCCTCATCTCCAGTCCGAACGCGATGTTCTTGAAGACCGTCATGTGGGGAAAGAGCGCGTAGTCCTGAAAGACTATGCCGATGTTCCTCTCGTTGGGCTCAAGGCCCGTAACGTCGGTACCGCCAAAGAGAACCCTCCCTGAGTCAGGCTTTTCAAGGCCCGCTATAATCCTCAGCGTCGTCGTTTTTCCACAGCCACTCGGGCCGAGCAACGTCAGGAACTCGCCGTCCTTCACCGAGAGGTCAACGCGAAGCTCAAAACCGTCCCAGCGCTTGCTTACGTTCCTGAGCTCAACGCTCACCATACCTCCTCACCGACCTTTTCTATTATTAGGAATCCTACTGCAGACACCACCATCAGGATGACCGAGAGGGCGGAAGCGCTCCCAAAGTGCCTCGCGCCAAGGAACTTGTAAACGGCGAGGCTCATCGTGGTGTACTCCGGCGGGGCGAGCATGTAGGTCGCTCCCAGCTCGGCTATGCTCATCGCGAAGGCGAAGATTGCCCCGACGATGAGGCTCCCAAAGGCCAGTGGCAGTTCCACCCTCAGGAAGGCCTTCCACTCGTTGGCTCCGAGCGTCAAGGCGGCCTCGCGCAGGTTCCGCTTTATCTTGGCCAGCCCGGTTGAGAGGGAGCGGAAGACGAAGGGGTAAGCTATGACGGAGTGGGCTATAGCCACAATCCAGAAGGTGTAGTAGAGGGGCGTTGACTGGAAGAGCATTATGTATCCGAGCGCGACCGTTACTGGGGAACTCGCAAGGGGTAGCATGACGAGAACGTCGAGAACGCGCTTTCCCCGGAAGTCCCAGCGGTTCAGGAGATAAGCGAGCGGGAGCGCGACAAGAATCGAGATTACAACGGTCGTGAAACCGAAGAGGAGGGAGTTCTTTATCGCACCAAGGGTCGAGACGCCGAACATCGGGTTGTACTCCGGCGAGAAGACCCTGCGGTAGTTCTCAAGGCTGAGGTGACCGTTGAAGAGAAGGGAGTCGTAAACTATTGCCAGCAGTGGGGCAACGATGAAGACGAACACGAGAACCGAATAAAGGACCACGCCCAGCCCCTTGATGCTGAGGAAATCCCTCGGCCCGAGCTTCTGGGGCCTCTGAAGAACCCTCTGCTCCTCCCTCCTAGAGTACGCCTCAAGGGAGCGGAGGTAGAGGTACATGAAGATGGCACTCAGGGTTATCTGAATCACCGCCAGAGCGGAGCCGGTCCGGAAGTCAAGGAGGGTCATGACGGTCGAGAAGATGTCCACCTCCATGGTCACGTAGCGGTAGCCACCGAGGATTAGAGGGATTGAGAAGCTCAGGAAGCAGAAGACGAAGGTGAGCATCGCCGAGGCAAAGATTGCGGGCGAAATTAGGGGCAGGGTCACCTTCCAGAAGAGCCTGAAGCCCCGCGCACCGAGCGTTTTGGCCATCTCCTCGTAGTGCGGGTTGACCCGTTGCCAGAGCGACGAGACCATTCTAACCACTATCGGGAAGTTGTAGAAGGCGTGGGCGAGGAGTATGGCCTTCCAAGTGTAGATTATCCCCGGGTCGCGTCCGATGAGGTGGGCTATGAAGCCGTCCTTTCCGAAGAGGAGGATGAAGCCGAGGGCGACCATTATACCAGGCATTACGAAGGGGACTGTCAGAATGGCCCGGATTACCCTCTTGCCCGGAAAGTCGTACTTGGCAAAGATGTACGCCCCGGGGAGGCCAATAATGAGCGTAAGGACGGTCGAGGCGAGCGCCTGGCCGATTGTAAAGCGTATAACCCAGCGGTGGTAGGAGTTGCCGAGGACTGCCGAGAGGAACTTCAGCGTCGGGCCGTTGTCCCAGAGGCCCAGCTTTAGAATATGCACCATAGGCAGGTAGAAGAAGACCAGCAGGAAGGCCAGCGGGAAGGCTATGAGTAGGTAGCTCGGCCTGAACCTCATGGCCAAAACTCGGTTTTGCCTCTTTATAAGCGTTGATTGGGCAAGTTTGTTAAATCCAGTGTGATATCTATCACCGGTGATACCATGAAGGCCCCAGAGCTGGGAATCAAAATCGGCGTTTACGAGCACGGAAAGAGGAACTCGATAGCGGATTTGGGCGTTAAAGTCGGCCACGCGACGCTCATCGAAGGGGAGGACGTGAGAACTGGCGTGACGGTTCTCTTACCGCCGGTCAAGAACCCCTACAAAGAGAGGCTCTTCTCGGCCACTTTCGTCATGAACGGCTTTTCCAAGCCGATAGGCTTCGTTCAGGTTGACGAGCTTGGATACATCGAGACTCCGATAGCCCTGACGAACACGCTGAGCGTCTACACGGTCGCGAGCGCGGTGGTGAAGCACATGATTGAGCTGAATCCCGATTTGAAGAGCGTTTCCCCAGTAGTTATGGAGTGCAACGACGCTTACCTCAACAACGTCAGGAAGATGGCGGTTAGGGAGGAGCACTACTTCGAGGCACTCAAAAACGCCTCGCTGGACTTCGAGGAAGGAGCGGTTGGAGCTGGAACCGGAATGAGCGCCTTCGAGTTCAAGGGAGGAATAGGCTCGTCTTCACGGGTCGTCGAGATAGGTGGCGAAAGCTATACGGTCGCCTCGCTCGTCCTCGCGAACTTCGGGAAGAGGGAAGACCTGACCATCGCCGGCGTTCCAGTCGGCCTCGAGCTGAAGGACTACCCTGGAAGGGGAACGGTGGGAAAGGGTAGCATCTCGATGGTAATAGCGACAGACGCTCCGCTAACGGCGAGGCAACTGAATAGGCTCGCAAAGAGGGCAGTTGTTGGCCTCGCGAGGACGGGTGGCTACGCTTATCACGGCAGTGGCGACGTCGTTTTAGCTTTTTCGACTGCCCAGACTGTCCCCGTCGATAAGGAGCCACACCCGATAAGCTTCCTGCCCGACAGCGCCCTCAGCCGGCTCTTCAAGGCAACGGCTGAGGCGACGGAAGAGGCCATAATCAACGCCCTCCTGGGGGCGAAAACCGTCGAGGGCAACGGCCACGTGAGGTACGCCCTGCCGGTCGAGAAACTGCTCGAGATAATGGAAAGGTATGGGAGGCTTTCCCATTAAATCTCCTCTATTTGTGGGATTATTTCTTCTGGAGTTCCCTGTGATGCCACCTTCCCCGCGGCGATGACGATGACTTCATCAGCAAACCCCACCAAAGGACGCCACACATGCGAAACCGCAACGATGTTGAGGCCCTCCTCCTTAAGCTCCTCCAAAACCCCAGCAACCTCACGGATGCCCCTGAAATCGAGGTTTGCGAGGGGCTCATCAAGCAGAACCAGCTCAGGTCCCCCAAGAAACGCCTGTGCCAGAGAAAGCCTCTTCCTCATTCCAGCCGAGTATTCACCTATCCTCCTGTCCAAGAACTCCTTCACGGAAAAGAGCTCCGCCACCTCATCCACGTTGTCGCTCCCCCTGAACCGGGCAACGTACTCAAGCCACTCCCTCCCAGTCCTGTGCTTTGGCAACGCCGGCGGGTCGAACGAAACCCCAAGCCTACCCTTAACGCGCCTGTTACTCCACGGAGACTCACCAAGTACCTTAATCCTCCCAGAACTCGGCCTATAAAGGCCCGCGCACAGGTTCAAGAAGGTACTCTTCCCACCCCCATTCGGACCCAAGATAAGGGTGAAGCCCCTCCCAATTTCCACATTCACGCCCTCCAAAGCAACCAGCTTTCCGAAACGCTTCGTAAGGTTCTCAGCAACTATCATCTCCTTCCCCCCTTCAGCAACAAAACTGCAAGAAGTATCGCTGAGGTTCCACCCACGAAGTACTTTATCTCAAGGATTCCCCTCGAAGAGTACTTCGACGTCATCCTGTAGGCAAGAATCACCGGAGCAACCTCACTCTTAACCCAGACAAAGTAAAAACCCGCGTGCCTTATCCTCAGATACCCATTAAGCTGCCCGTTGGGGTGCTCATTCAGGAGAAACCTCCCCTCCTCCGGGTCGTAGAAGGCAACCGAGTAGTTGGTGCCCCTCCCAGCATTAGTCGTCACACGGAGTATTCCAGCAGAAGGCAGGATAAAACCGTGCTCCCTACCGGCAACTCCCGACGTCGGCGTTTTCAGAGCCCTCTCCTGAAGGGGAAACGAAAGGAGAGTAAACAAAAGAACCGCAAGAAGAAACGCCCTCACAAGCCTCATGCAACATCCCTCCACTCACTGATAATGAGAGCGAGAGAAATGGCCACGAGCGGAAGGAACAGACCCGCGTAAAACGTTCTGTTGAAGAAAGTGCTAACCCTCTCACCCGGCCCACCAAAAAGAAAATACGCCTTTATAAGTGCACTGTTAAGAACATCCGGCGGAAGAAAACCCCAACCCAAAACACCGGGAACGTACATAACCGCAATCCCCCCAAGAATGGCAGCAAACGTCGTAGGACAAAGAAGAGCTATAAGCGACGAGACGGAGGAGACGTAAAACGTTGCCTCAAACCAGTAGAGCAGGTGAAGGAGAAAGTAGCGCTGACCAAAGAGGCCCCGCACAATCATCCTCGGACTGTCACCATAAGCGTAGAGGTACGCAAAGAACGCGGCTGAGAAAGCTGAAATGAAGAGCACTATGAAAACGGCGAGGAACTTGGCGAGAACACCCTCGTAGTTCCTCATAGGAAGCGAGTACACGCTCCTCGCCACACCAGTGTCCCGGTCATACCTCATGAGGAAGGACGCAAGAATGACCCCAGTAAAGGAGAATACGACAAAGGCCTCCTTTGAAAGTCCCGGGAAAAGCGTCGCAAGGGTTTTAGCCCCGTAGTAATCAACGGTAGCCCGATTGAGACCCATCGGCATGAATGCAGTGTTGATTTTAAAGAGCTCCGTGTAGAACGTTACCGCGAGCAGGATAAAGCTGAATATGAAGATTAGGGAGATATAGGGGTCCTCAAGCTCCCACACCAGCTGTTTCCTCACGGTCCTCATCCAATCACCTCCGTTTGAGGACGATTGAAACCACCACAACCACCCCCGCGAGGGCGAGCGCCTTTGGAAGGACCGAATCCCCGCGCGCGGAACCCGCTTCCGCCCCCCAGGAGGACGTCTCCGTTCTGCCCTGAGAACCAGGAACCAAAGTCGCAGTCATTACCTGCGTAGAGGTTGAAACATTCCCAGCCCTCTCCACAATAGGTTCAAGGGTCACGGTGACGTTTTTAACATCACCATCCTCAAGATAAACCACCGCAGTACCGTTCTCATAACCTTTCAACGATGCCCTGACAAGGTACTTGCCCGGGAGCATAGTGACCTTACAAGGACTCCGACACGTCCTGTTCCCAACGATAACAAAAGCCCCACCCGGTTTCGTCCTAACAAAAAGCACGGGCAAATGCTTTAAGACCACGGCGAGGGTTTTACTCTCGTTAGGCGCGAGAACCACTCTAACACTCTCCGGCACGTAACCAGCCGCCGTAACGTTAATCACGTACTCCCCAGGCGGAAGTTCAACGCTCTTGTTCTCAACGGGCTTTCCGTTCACGAGAATGGAAGCGTTCTCAGGACTCACGTTAAAAGTAAGCCTCGCCGGCAGGGGCTTCAGCGTGAGGTTGAGCCTTCCCGTCCCGGGGATTGAGAAGCTTTCAACGGCACCGCTGCCGTTGGCAAACGCGGTAATCGTGTATTTGCCCCCGGGGAGGTAGAGGGTTGTGGGGCTTGTTCCCTCCACTCTCAGGGTGCCGTTCGTGATTACGAACTTGGCGCCCTCGGGTTTCGTGGTGATGGTGAGTTTGTAAAGCTCAACGGGCTCCTCCGTGACTTGTATAAGGCCCACCGCGGGTTTGAGGTTGTAGTGGATGGAGTACCTCTCGTGGGGGGCGAGTTTAATGACGGCGGTTAAGAGAGTGTGGTTGATCCCAACGCTGAGGTTGTAAGTGTCAATTTTTGGAATGTGCTTAATCGTTATAACATCGCCCTCCTCACTCACTCCCCTCACGTTGTAAACGTCTCGAGGAATAACCGGGAGAATTAACTTGAAGGGCGTGACCATCGAGGAGGCACTGACGTTGAACACGTACCCCTGAACGTACTCCAAGTCAGACAAAACACTGACTTCAGAAAGAGGCGTTATAAAGCTCGCATTCTTGAGCGCCAGCCCACTAGTTCCGAAGGATCCAATAATCTCGTAGAAGATGTACTCTAATTTTCCACTTATATCCTCCCTAGTACCCCGAAGATAACAGGGCATCACCGTGCCGTTGATTTCAAGCTTTGCAACATCATCCCAAACATCCTCAAGGGTCAGGGGGAGGGGTTTGTCAGTGTAATAGAATGGGCTCCAACTTCCTCCGCATCCGCCTATTAACCCGAGGCTTGGCGTGCCGTTGAATTTGGGGTAGTTCTTCCGCGAGTCGTAGGTCACTTTAACGCCAAGGATCGTGAGGTTCCCGTTAACGAGCCTGCCTGGTTCTGCATCTTGTAACTCAATAATTATGTGTTTGGACGAGTTCAGGAACACCCTCGCTTCAAGCTTGACGTGGCCATCCGCCAGCACTGTGTAGTTCCCGGCAGGAAGGATGAGCGTCACTGGAGTTTGGAAGACTCCAACCCCGGGAATGCTGACTTTCTCCACGCTGCCAGTGATGGTCAAAACACCGTAGTTCGGAGCGTGTTCGTAGGCAGTAACACCAGGAAGGAGTCCCAGGACGAGGAGCCCTATCAGAAACAATCTCTTCACTTCCACCACCTCCGTAATGCTGATGCTGTGAGAAGGAGGAGCCCGAGTATCAAGTAGTACTTTAACACAGTATCCGGGGCTCTCCCAGCTTCCTCCCTCGGGAACTGAATGTTCGTTTTATAGAGAACGAACCCGTACGGCCAGAACTCGCGAGAAGTATCGAGCTTTTTATTTATTTCAGCTGAGTGGTAATTGAATATATCGGCGGCCATTATCCCGAGGGCATAAAGCTCGGGCCAGAAACCAGAAAGGGTGGTTCCAATGGCGATTCCAGTGTCAAAATCATAGGTGATAACCATGTTCAGAGATGTTGAGAGGTAGCCACATTTAGAATATCGAAATGGTGAAGACGTTGATGCAACTTGTATTATTGGGGGATAAAACCTTCTAACGAATGTGTTGACTGATTTTTTATCATCAAACGAGACATTACGAACATAGATATCATTGCATAAAACCCCATATCTCCTGAAAAGGGAGGACCTGAAAATTAGTGCCTTCTTACTGGGAAGTTCGTACGGGAGTACAAAGAAAGAAGGAGGGCCAAGTTTAGTCCCATTGATATAATAGTAGCCACTTGTAATGTTAAGTATAAGGGTCCCCTCAAAGGTAAGTCTTGAAAGGGTACAGCCCAAATGAGGGGAAACGTTCTCCATAACAAGCACTACCTCAACCACAGCGGAGGCATTAGTAACGTTAGTTATCCTGAAAGTTAAAAACATTGAACCATACACCTCCAACGGCCAGAGACAGGATGTGTAGTTACCACCATCAATCTCCCTCGTGAAGTTAAGGCATCCCCTGGAATTAGAAGATTGCAGGGCCTCAATGAGTGCGTTCCAGTTCCTCCTTGGAAGTTCCGAGGGAATATATGCAAAACTGTTGGAGTACCCTCTGTACATTTCCTTCCCCGGAAGGATGGCATAAGTCACGTACGTCCCGTTCTTAAACCAGGAGGGTGGAGTGAACGCACTAACGGCGGGGGTTAAGAGAAGGAAAATTAAAAAGGGAAGTGAAAGAGTTCGAAGTTCCACGGGTCCACCTCCTACGGTCAATGCCAGAAGTGGGGAATCTCTGCACGTACTTTGGCTGGGTTTCTTGTACTTGGGTCTACATAATCAACTTCGGCATATGCCTTGCTATAGTCTGGAGCAATTCCCTTGTACTTACCAAGCACTCTGACTCCTTGTGCTTCTGTCACGAAGTTGGGTGATGGGGGTTTGTGGTTGGGGTCGGGGATTATCTGCACGAAGTGGCCGTTGCAGACGAGGACTTTCGCCTGAACACCTGCCCACACAAAGGTAGTGGCGCTCCAGCTCTTCTCATCCACGTCATCATCCCACGGCGTCCAGCAGGAGGTTTTTGTCGCGCTCGCCGCCGTAACCCAATGGTAAGCTCCGAGTCCCCCAAGGAGCAGGCCCCCTATCAAGAGGAGGCCGAGCACCCTCGGCACCCTCATGTCACACCCTCCGTAAGGTACACACCTGCCCTCCCAGAGAGGGCATTGGTTTATTCTACATCAACATATTTAAATTTTTTGTAAAATAAAGTAATTTAACATAAATATAAAAAGTATTTCATCTATTTATGCCAGGTTGTTATATTTAATAGTTGGCAACATCGAAATAGATAAGACTCGATATAACGGGACAATATGTTGTATTTTTATTACCATAATTTCGCTCAAAACGCTCCCAGTTCAAAAGCGCAGAAACGTTGTGTACGGTCTGCTTGGTTTCTCTATTCATGTTCCATGTGAGAAATACTTTGTTTTGTAGTTAAAATATAGAACATTCAAAATTAACACTTAAATTGTAATGGAAGATAGAAATTCTTAAATATGCAATTTTTTCTTCATAATCGGGGGTGATGAACTTGACGCGGATAGTGTTAACGGCCGACGAGACTCTGACGAGCACATACCACGACGTCCCACTGCTCGACTTCCTGGGCTGTGCTCCCTACGACAAACTCCCCAAATGGGTCTTCAGGGTGATGGACTCCCAGCTCCCCGACAGGGACGGCGTTCTAACGCAGGCCCCCTACGGCCTCAGGAAGGTTGAGGCTGCCCTGCTGAGGGACGGGTTTAAGCGGAGCGAGGTCGTAGTTGCCCACCCGCGGAAGGTCGAGAAGTTCATAGGAGAGGATACCACCGTAGTGGCGCTCTACGAGATGGACCCCCTGGGTCTCGGTCCAGTGAGCATGATGTTCACAAACGGGGGACAGTGGAAGAACTACACCAGCGTCAAGTTCATAGAGCTCGTGGAGAGAATAAACGCGGTCAGGGAAAGGAGAAGACTCAATTTTAAGCTCATCGTCGGTGGCCCGGGGGCGTGGCAGCTTGAATTTAGAAGGGAAGAGCGCGAGAGGCTCGGAATAGACCACGTTGTCATCGGAGAGGTTGACCACATCGCCGGAGAGCTCTTTCGGGAGATAGAATCTGGAACGGCTGACGAGACCGTGATGGTTAAGGGATGGCCGAGGGTTGAGCAGATTCCAACGATAGTCGCCCCCTCCTATAAGGGGCTCGTCGAGGTCATGCGGGGCTGTGGAAGGGGCTGCCGCTTTTGCGAGCCAAACCTGAGGGTCGCCCGCTTTATGCCGCTTGAGAGAATTGAGGAGGAAATAAAGCTCAACGTCAGGGCAGGGATAGACCACGCATGGCTCCACAGTGAGGATATTTTCCTCTACAGGGTCGAGGACAGGAAAACCTTCTACCCCAACGTCGATGCAGTCGTTGAGCTCTTTGAGACCGCCAGGAAGTACACGGGGAACGTGAACCCCACCCACGGAACCGTTGCGGCGGCGCTGGCCGCACCCGGCATGATAGAGGTTATCTCGGGCATCGTTGACGCCGGTCCAAACCACTGGATTGGAATACAGGTAGGTTTCGAGACCGCGGCGCCGGAGCTCATTGGGAAGTACATGAACAACAAGATGAAGCCGTTCTCGCCGGAGGAGTGGCCGTGGGTTCTGCTCAACGGAACTTACGTATTCAACAAGAACTACTGGTTCCCGGCGTACACCACGATACTCGGCTTGCCCGGCGACACCGACGAGTATGAAATAGAAACCGCCAGGCTAATAATCACGATGGAGAGGGAGCTCGAGAACAAACTCGGCAGCAGGGCCCACTTTACGGTTACACCCCTCGCCTTCGTGCCAATGGGACTCTTAAAGGACCAGGAGTTTTACCGCATCGAGGACATGATAACCTACGGCCAGTTCCTGCACCTCTACTATGCATGGAAGCACCTCGGGAAGGAAGTCGTTAGGGGACTGCCGCAGTTGCTCCGCGGAAATCCCTTCCTGATTCCTTTCTATCCTCTGGCGCGCTTCGGTGTGAGGGTTGTCCTCAGGCAGATAGAGAAATGGGGCAAGAAGAAGGGCTATGAAGTGAAACCCCTCGAGCCGCTCGATTTGCACATCGAGGTCGAGGAGCACAGGTGGTACGACCAGCCAAGCCTCGCCGAGGCCTACTAATCCTTTATCTCCTCGTACTTCTTCTTCATCAGGAGTGCGTCCTCCTCGATGTTGGGGCTCTCGCTTATGACAACGCCCTTGACGCGGAACTCCTTGAGAACGCGAAGCAGGTCCTCCCAGTTCATGTCGCTCTCCCGGAGCGGGAGGTGTCTCTTCTCCCCCTTTTCGGTGTACTCGATACCGCTCATGTGGATGTGCATGTTGTCCAGAGCCTCTCTACCAAGCCTGTCCTCGATAAATGCCAGCATCTCGCGCCACTCTTCAACGGAGTTGCACCTACCTTTGTTCCTCGCGTGGGCGTGAGCAAAGTCTATCGTCGGAAGAACCGTCTCAAGCTCCTCGCTGAGCTTCACTATCTCCTTAAGGTCGCCGAACTGGGTCGGTTTTCCGGTCAGCTCAGGCCTGAGCCAGACTTTGACGCCCCTGTCCAGGAGCTCCCTCTCAATCTCCTTCAGCGCGTCCCTGATTCTGTTGTAGACCTTCGCCGGGTCCTGCTTGAGGTAGTAGCCCGCGTGAAAGACGACGCTCCAGCCACCCGCCTGATAAAGCCTCTCGGCGCTCTGGATTATCCTCCTCTTGCTTGCCTCGACCTTTGCCTTCTCGTTCGCGTTGAGGTTGATGTAGTAAGGGGCGTGCGCCGTGAGCAGGACGTCGTGCTTTTTGGCGACGTACTTGATTTTCTTCGCGAGTTCGGGCTTTAGATTGACGCCTCTGACGAATTCAAGCTCCATCGCGTCCAGCCCAAGGTTTCTCACGTGGATGATGCCGTCTATCGTTGAGCGCTTTGGCGTTGAGAGCGGTATTCCAGCGGTTCCGAAACGCAACCTGTCTACTTTGAACATCCCTCTCACCGGTTTGATTAGGGAAGCCTAACTTAAAAACTTACCTCCACCTTCTCCCCAAGGTAGTCCTCCAGCTTCTTCAACTCCTCCTTGAGCTCGGCCTCGATTCTCAGAAGTTTTCTCTCGAGTTTCTTAACGTCGTCCGCCAGCAGGGATAATTCCCGTTCTATGGCAAGGAGTTCATCCTGAACGGGCTTAACGCTTCTCAGGAGCTCTTCCCGCTGTGCCTCAAGCCCTTCCAGCTCCCTACGAAGTCCACTCAGCTCGGACAGCTTATCGTCGAGGTTTTCCATCAACCACTCCGCGGCCTTCTTTGCCTTTCCATCCAACCTTGGATAGACCTTGAGGAGGAGTGAGAGAAACTCATCGGACCTCTCAATGGCAACCCCGCTGTCCCGGGCAACCTCATCGGCTATTCCGCCGAGACGCATCCTCTTCAGCGGTTTCTGGAGCTTTGAGACCTTCGAACGGAGTTCAAGCTCGATTGAACGAATCTTAGAAGAAATTTCGCGAATTTGCCTCTCAACCTTCGCGAACTCCTCCGATGAAAGGAGAGACTCGAGTTTTTTCCTTTCCTCCTCGAGCTCGCGGGCAAGCTTTGAAAGTGCATCCCTCTTGGCCTGGAATTCACGCTGAGCCTTTCTGAGCTCCTCAAGCTTCTCCACGACGTCAATCTCGGGCGGGACGCTTTTTTCGAGCTCTTCCCTGAACTCTGTGTAACCTTCGCTGAGCTCCTTGAGAAGAGAATTAACCGCGTAGACCTCTTTCTCGAAGAGAATCATGACGTGCTTTCCGTAGTCGACGTGGACTTTCGCAAGGTCTGGAAGACGCTTTCCAAGGTCATCGATACTCTGAATTCCCTCAAGGGCGTGCCTCATCGCACTTACGTAGTTCCTCCTGTCGGCCTCAACTATCTGGAGGAGCCTCTCGTCCACGTTCTTGGGGGGTTTAGCCTTCTCCAGCTTCCCAACGGCCTTGAGAAGTTCCTTTTTCTTCTTGCCGAGCCACTTGTTGTACTTCTTTCTGAGCTTTTCGGCCTTTTTCAGGCCTTCCTCACGCCTCAGCTCGTACTCCCGTATCGCTTCCTCCAGTCTCAACCTTCATCCATCCCTTAACTTTTCCACGAAGGTAAACACCAACAACAACGGCAAGCGCAACGTCGGCAATCGCGAAGAGCAGTTTCTGGAAGACGTCTATGTCCGAAATCGTCAGTATCGCGAGGGCGTAGCGGGTGGTGAGGTCAATAGTAACCCAGAGGGCAGGCGTCATGAGAAGGGCAGACGTGTAGTACCAGATGTGGTGGTCCTTCTTGAGGTAAGCTTGTATAACCCTCCCAGCCATCATGACCGCTATGCCCAAGGCAATCGAGCCTGCCAGGGCGTTGAGATAAATCAGGGTCGCCAAGAGTGACGTTCCCGGGTAGCTACCGATTAGCTTGAGCGAATAACTCTCCAAGTTGAGGTAAGCGTTTATCGCACCGCTCGCTATGACAAGGATTCCAGCGATGACGGACAGGACAACTATGAACTGCTCGACGACGGCCCTCCGTATGGACGCAAGAAACCGTCCGAGGCTGAAGTTAAAGCCCTTTGTAAAGAATATCCCGCCGATTATGAGCAGGATGGTCCCCCAGATGACGGTTGAGACTATCTTCTCGCTCTCGGGATACCACACGCCCACGAGCTTGGCTATTCCATACGACAGCGCCATCAAGCCGGGGATTCCGAAGACGACGCGCGCGACCTCAGGGTCGCTCAGGATTTCCTTCATGTACTTGACGATGATGTACCATGTTGTCTCTATCCCAGGGCTCTGCTTGACTACGACGCGGTGGGAGGTTATGATTGGGACCTTCGAGGTGATAATCGGGAAAATCTGCTCGTCCTCGGCCCCATCGGTAACGGGGATAACTCCATCGGCTGGAAAGACCTTGAGAACCTCCTCAAGCTGTCTCGCGAGCTCCATATCACTCTTTAACCCAACCTTCGGGTGGCCGGTTATTATCGCAACCTCAACCTCGTCGAATTCCCCCTTCTTCTCGAGCTCATCCCGTAGCTTAACGGCCGCGTAAACGACGTTCGCGTCGCTGTCCTCCGGGTCGGCCAGGCTGAGCTTCAGGGCGGCGTCTATACAGGCCTCTCGCCCTATGACAGGACCCTTAACGCCCGCCTTCTTGCCAAAGTCATCGTCCCTGTCTATCGCCAGAACGAGAATCCTCATCCTCGCACCTCTCCAACCTTTTCGAGGACGGATTTGACCTTGTCCTCCATGTGCCGCTCTTTATCGCGTCTGTCGTCTATTCTCACCGTCGTCGAGACTCTCTCAGCGCCGAGCTTGAACATGAGCTCGTGGGCCTCTTCGATTATTTCAAAAGCCTTCCCAACGGTGTCAGTCTCGATGATTGTGGCCATCGGGGTCAACTGATATTTAACGCCCTTCCTCTCTAAAAGCTTTATCACCTCGGCGACGTACCTGCTCAGGCTCTTTTCCCCAAGGGGAACCACCACGAACTCGACGATGACCATTCCCGACACCGCCTTAATCTCCTCACGAAGTAATTTAAGGGTTGCGATAGGTTAATAAACTAACGAGAGGTAATTTTAACGGGTGGGAACCATGTACAGGATTAAGGACGAGTGGGGCGAGTTCTTGGTTAAGCTCGCGAGGAAAGCAATCGAGGAGTATGTGAGGAACAGAAGGGTCATCGAACCTCCAGAGGACACCCCACCAGAGCTCTGGGAAAAAATGGGCGTCTTCGTGACCCTCAACCGCTACAACGCCCCGCCACAGATGGCGCTTCGCGGATGCATAGGCTTCCCCCTGCCGATTTACCCGCTGGTCGAGGCGACGATTAAGGCGGCAATCCACGCGGCTGTGGAAGACCCGCGCTTCCCGCCGGTTAGGGAGAGCGAACTTGACGATTTGGTGGTGGAGGTCAGCGTCCTGACTCCGCCGGAGCCGGTGGAGGGTCCACCCAAGGAGAGGCCGGGGAAGATAAAGGTCGGCAGAGATGGTCTAATAATCGAGAAGGGCATATACTCGGGCTTACTGCTCCCGCAGGTGCCCATAGAGTGGGGCTGGGACGAGGAGGAGTTCTTAGCTCAAACCTGCTGGAAGGCCGGTCTTCCACCGGACTGCTGGCTCGACCCGGGCACGAAGGTCTACCGCTTCACCGCTGAGATTTTCGAGGAGGAGTACCCGAGGGGACCGGTGAGGAGGAAGCCGTTGGTTTAACCCTTTCTCATCTTCGCTATGAAGAAGCTGTTGCAGTCGTGCCTGTGCGTCCACGCGCGGAAGACCTTGTCGCCGATTTCGAGGAAGCCTTTATCGCCCCAGCTGAAATCGTAGGGGATTACCTCCAGTCCAACCCTCTCGACGGCGAAGAGGACGTTCTCCTCGTCTTCATCAATCCTAATCGAGCACGTCGAGTAGGTCATCTCACCGCCGTCGCGCAGGTTCTCATAGGCGTTGCGGAGCATGTTCCTCTGGACGCTTATTATGCGCTTAATCTTGTTCCCGTCGAAGCGCCACTTCACTTCAGGGAACTGCCGGTAGGTTCCGGAGCTTGAGCACGGGGCGTCGAGGATTATCTTATCGAACTTGGCCTTATCCCTAAAGCTCTGCCCGTCCGCGTGAACCAGCTTGACGTTTTTGATTCCTAAAAGCTTCATCTTCTCCTTCATGCGCATGAGCCTGTCATAGGAGTAGTCCACTGCGACTATCTCGCCTTTGTTTTCCATTAATGCGGCGGCGTGGAAGGTTTTTGAACCTGGGGCGGCGGCCAAATCAAGAACCCTCTCACCCGGCTTCGGACTGAGAACGTGGGCGACGTAAGCGCTCGCTAAATCCTGAATGACGAACTTCCCCTCTTTATACCAGCCAAGCCTCGTCACCGGCGTCTTGTAGTCGAGGACCTTCAGAACGTCCGGAACTGGTGTTAGGGCCGTCCTCACACCGTTCTCCTCAAGGTAATCGCGGAGGGAATCTACGTCGGTCTTGAGCGTGTTCGCGCGAACGTAGTATCTCTGAGGCCTGTTGTTGCTGAGGAGTAAGCGAACGGCTTCGTCGTAGCCTAAAAGCTCTATCACGTACTCAACGTACCAGCGCGGGTGGGAGAAGCGAACCGAGAGCCACTCAATCCTATCCCTCTCCTTGAGCCGTCTCAAGGCCCTCTCCACGTCGAACTTCTCTATCGAGTGCATCAGCGCGTTGACGAACTTCGCCCGGCTGAAGTCAAAGCGCTCCTTGACGACCCTCACGACGGAGTCGGTAGCTATGGCGGGAGGGACCTTCCGGAAGTGGATTTCAAAGGTTCCAATTCGGAGGAGATTAGCGAGATAGGGGTCAAGGTCTTCCACCCTCGAACCCTTCAGCACGGAGTTTATGATGAAGTCTATTTTCCCCCTCCACTTCTCAATCTCGAAGACGTAGGCGTGAGCCAGTCCGCGAGCCTTCTCCCTGTCCTTTCCGGCAACCTTCCGGAAGACCCGCTCAAGGGCGTGCTTGGAGGAGAGCTCACGCTCCTCAACTAAGCTCAAAGCGTCCGCAACGACCTCCTGAAAGCTCACCCTGTAAAACAGCTCCATGCTCGGCCCTTCGCGGGGCGCTTTAAAAAGGTGGCGGTGAGGTTTATTAGTTCCGAGTGCAATTTCATAACGGTGGGAGCATGGAAGAGGTTGACAGGCTCGTCTTCAACTTTCCCCTGTTCAAAGATTACCGTGAGAAAGAGCGCTTCCTAAAGGTGATTAGACTGCTCGTAAGCCACCAGATAACGTTTGAGAAAGCCGCAGAGTTGCTCGATATGAGGTTAGATGAACTTGCATTTCTCCTCGACAAGTTAGGCGTTGAGTACTCCCTTCTCGATGAGGAGGAGGCGAGGCTTGAGCGTGAGAGCGCCCACTGGATTTTGAACAACCTGCGTGGTGAGTTGTCATGATTCTCGATACCGACTACATCACCGAGAACGGGAAGCCCGTGATAAGGGTCTTCAAGAAGGAGAAAGGCGAGTTTAAAATCGAGTACGACAGAACCTTCGAGCCCTACTTCTACGCCCTTCTGAAGGACGATTCGGTGATAGAGGACGTTAAGAAAGTAACGGCAAAGAGGCACGGGACGGTCGTCAGGGTGAAGCGCGCCGAGAAGGTGCAGAAGAAGTTCCTCGGCAGGCCGATAGAGGTCTGGAAGCTCTACTTCAACCATCCTCAGGACGTCCCGGCGATTCGAGACAAGATACGCGCCCACCCCGCCGTCGTTGATATCTACGAGTACGACATACCCTTCGCCAAGCGCTACCTCATCGACAAAGGCTTAATCCCGATGGAGGGCGACGAGGAGCTCACGATGCTCGCCTTCGACATCGAAACGCTCTATCACGAAGGCGAGGAGTTCGCCGAGGGCCCGATCCTCATGATAAGCTACGCCGACGAGAACGGGGCGAGGGTCATAACCTGGAAGAAGATTGACCTGCCTTATGTGGACGTCGTCTCGACCGAGAAGGAGATGATTAAGCGCTTCCTCCGCGTCGTCAGGGAGAAGGACCCCGACGTGCTCATCACCTACAACGGCGACAACTTCGACTTCGCCTACCTGAAGAAGCGCTGTGAGAAGCTTGGAATAAAGTTCACACTCGGCAGGGACGGGAGCGAGCCGAAGATACAGCGAATGGGCGACCGCTTTGCCGTCGAGGTGAAGGGCAGGATTCACTTCGACCTCTATCCCGTCATAAGGCACACCATAAACCTCCCGACCTACACCCTTGAGGCCGTTTACGAGGCTGTCTTTGGCACCCCAAAGGAGAAGGTTTACGCCGAAGAGATAGCGCAGGCCTGGGAGAGCGGGGAGGGCCTTGAAAGGGTTGCAAAATACTCGATGGAGGACGCGAAAGTAACCTACGAGCTGGGAAGGGAGTTCTTCCCGATGGAAGCTCAGCTCTCCCGCCTTATAGGTCAGAGCCTCTGGGACGTCTCGCGCTCGAGCACCGGAAATTTAGTTGAGTGGTTCCTCCTGCGGAAGGCCTACGAGAGGAACGAACTGGCCCCAAACAAGCCCGACGAGAGGGAGCTCGCGAGACGGCGCGGGGGCTACGCGGGGGGATACGTTAAAGAACCAGAGCGAGGATTATGGGACAATATTGTGTATTTGGATTTCATGAGCCTGTACCCCTCAATAATCATAACCCACAACGTCTCGCCGGATACCCTCAACCGCGAGGGCTGTAAAGAGTACGACGTCGCCCCTGAGGTTGGACACAAGTTCTGTAAGGACTTCCCCGGCTTCATACCGAGCCTCCTGGGAGATTTGCTCGAGGAGAGGCAGAAGATAAAGCGGAAGATGAAGGCAACGGTTGACCCGCTGGAGAAGAAGCTCCTCGATTACAGGCAACGCGCTATCAAAATCCTGGCCAACAGCCTCCTGCCAGAAGAGTGGATTCCTGTAGTTGAGAAGGGGAGGGTCAAGCTCGTTAGGATTGGTGAGTTCGTGGATGGACTTGTGGAAGGCGAGGAAGAGAGGGTCAAAAAAGACGGGGACACTGAGGTTCTTGAAATTAGCGGAATTCGTGTGGTTTCATTTGACAGGAAGACGAAGAGAGCCCGCCTAATGCCCGTGAAAGCCCTGATAAGGCATCGCTATTCTGGAAACGTCTACGAGATAACCCTAAGCTCAGGCAGGAGAATAACCGTAACAGAGGGCCACAGCCTCTTTGCCTACAGGAATGGAAAGCTGGCCGAAGTAACTGGAGGGGAAATCAGAGCCGGAGACCTCCTCGCGGTTCCAAAGCGCGTGCACCTGCCCGAAAGAAAGGAAACGTTGAACATTGTCCAACTACTTCTCGAACTGCCGGAGGAAGAAACGGGGGACATAGTACTGACGATTCCGACGAGAGGCAGAAAGAACTTCTTCAAGGGAATGCTCAGAACCCTCCGCTGGATTTTCGGCGAGGAAAAGAGGCCGAGAACTGCGAGGCGCTACTTGAAGCACCTGGAGAAGCTCGGATACGTAAAACTCAGGAAAATTGGCTACGAAATCATCGACGGGGAAGGGCTCAAAAAGTACAGGGCTCTCTACGAGGGCTTGGTGGAAGCTGTCAGATACAACCGCAATAGAAGGGAGTATCTCATCGAATTCAACGCCGTTAGAGACGTTATAGCGCTCATGCCTGAGGAGGAGCTGAAGGAGTGGAAAATTGGAACCAGAAACGGCTTTAGGATGAGCCCGTTTATAGAGGTCGATGAGAACTTCGCAAAGCTCCTTGGCTACTACGTGAGCGAGGGCTACGCGGGCAAGCAGAGGAACCAGAAGAACGGCTGGAGTTATTCCGTTAAGCTTTACAACAACGATGAGAGCGTTCTCGACGACATGGAGCGTCTCTCAGAAAGGTTCTTTGGAAAGGTGAGACGTGGGAAGAACTACGTCGAGATTCCAAAGAAAATGGCGTGCATTATCTTTGAGGCTCTCTGCGGGACTTTAGCGGAGAACAAGCGGGTTCCAGAGGTAATTTTCACCTCCCCCGAAAGCGTGCGCTGGGCATTCCTTGAGGGATACTTCATCGGTGACGGCGACGTTCACCCGGACAAGAGGGTTCGCCTTTCGACAAAGAGCGAGCTCCTAGCGAACGGCCTGGTCCTTCTCCTCAACTCCCTCGGCGTCTCTGCCATCAAGCTTAGATACGACAGCGGAGTTTACAGGGTCTATGTGAACGAGGAGCTTCCGTTCACGGACTACAAAAAGAAAAAGAACACCTATTATTCCCACGTTATTCCGAAGGAAGTGCTTGAGGAAACGTTCGGTAAGGTCTTCCAGAAGAACATGAGCTACGAAAAGTTCCGGGAGCTCGTTGATGACGGAAGACTCGACGGGGAGAAGGCCAAGAGAATAGAATGGCTAATCAATGGGGACATCGTCCTAGACAAGGTCGTGGAAGTCAAAAAGAGGCACTATGAGGGCCACGTCTACGACCTGAGCGTTGAGGAAGACGAGAACTTTTTGGCTGGCTTTGGACTCCTCTACGCGCACAACAGTTACTACGGCTACTACGGCTACGCCAAGGCCCGGTGGTACTGCAGGGAGTGCGCTGAGAGCGTTACGGCATGGGGAAGGGAGTACATAGAAACCACCATCCGCGAAATAGAGGAGAAATTCGGCTTTAAAGTGCTCTACGCGGACACAGATGGATTTTTTGCAACAATCCCCGGAGCCGACGCCGAGACCGTGAAGAAGAAGGCCAAGGAGTTCCTCAAGTACATCAACGCGAAACTGCCCGGCCTGCTCGAACTTGAGTACGAAGGCTTCTACGTGAGGGGGTTCTTCGTCACGAAGAAGAAGTACGCTGTGATAGACGAGGAGGGCAAGATAACAACGCGCGGGCTGGAGATTGTAAGGCGCGACTGGAGCGAGATAGCGAAGGAGACGCAGGCGAGAGTTCTCGAGGCGATACTCAAGCACGGTGACGTTGAAGAAGCCGTCAGGATAGTCAAGGAAGTGACGGAAAAGCTGAGCAAGTACGAGGTTCCGCCCGAGAAGCTGGTAATCCACGAGCAGATAACGCGCGATTTGAGGGAATACAAGGCAACAGGTCCGCACGTTGCCGTGGCGAAGAGGCTCGCGGCGCGTGGAGTGAAAATCCGACCCGGCACGGTGATAAGCTACATCGTCCTAAAGGGCTCTGGAAGGATAGGCGACAGGGCGATTCCCTTCGACGAGTTCGACCCGACGAAGCACCGCTACGATGCGGAGTACTACATCGAGAACCAGGTTCTTCCCGCTGTCGAGAGGATTCTAAAGGCCTTCGGCTACCGGAAGGAAGACTTAAGGTATCAGAAGACGAAGCAGGTCGGCTTGGGCGCGTGGCTGAAGGTAAATTAAACTTTAAGAATCATCTTTGCTCCTACTATTTTTATACTTTTTTATATTGTTTAGATCGCTTTCTAATAGTTTCACCACAGGATTGTCTGGCCCAGTTTTGTATTTTAAGATGGTTATAATATCCTCCCCATAGTTTCTAATCAGATACATGTATAGCTTGTAGTGGTTCTTCCTTAGATCTAAGATACGACTATCCTTGTGGAATATATCCTGCATACAAGCCCAACATCCAACTCGCTTATATCCCATATTATAAAGCGGATTTATAGGAAGGTCGTGCCTTTTTATATATTCCCACACATCTTTTTCAGTGAAGAAGAATATTGGCCAACTTATCACCGTATTATATACCGAAGAAAAACGGATAGCTCCAAAATCCGCTAAGTTAAACTTTCTCATCACACTTTCATGAACGCGATTCCCAACAAATATAAGATCTATTTCCTTTTCTTTAACTAGTCTTTTTACTGGTTTTTCTTTTAATTCATAGCAACATTTATTCCCAATTTTTATCCCTGTATCTTCTTGCATCTTCTTCATGAAAAATTGACTCCCTCTGCCTCCAATTGGATACCCTTTTTTGGAAATTATTTTCCAAAAACTTGTGTCTGGTCTAACTTCTACTAGATTTAGGTTCCAGTCTTTGGCTAAGGTTTTTATGTATCTAATTGTCTCAGGAAATTCAACACCTGTATTATCAAATATCACAAGAATATTTGGCATTAATTGTCTCACTAAATGAAGCACGACAATACTATCTTTTCCTCCGCTAAATGCAACTGCAGGATTTTTTGAATAGGCAAGAGACTTCCTGATGATTTTAAGGGATATTTCTACCTTTTCATCAAGAGAAAGTTTTGAAATATTAGATAATAGATGATTTAATTTTTTTAATCTCCTTATTTTAGCCGTCTTATCAACTTTTAGTTTTGGGGGTTCTTTTGGTTGTAATAGCACCTTTGTGGTGTTTAGAACATATCTTATTTGATGTTTAGACTTTAAAAGGTCTAGTTCTTCAAATGATATACCTAGTGTCTTGGGTAACTCGTTGATTTCAACTAATAAAGGAGTAAAAGTTTCCTCGAATTCTCTGACTATAATAGAATATGCAATTTCTAACCGTTTATCAACCATATCTTCGCGACTCAGACTTTCCATTGGTATCACCCCACTATGTGGTAGTTTAAGAAAGAAAAAAGAGGAACGGAACAGTATTTATTACCTCTGTTTATACGGGGGTCGCGGGAACTTAATCTTTACTGGCTGCCTGTATAAGGGATGGTGCAATATCAGCTCCCCTTTTTCAAGTCTAGGGATTAGATTCTTTATGCCTTGGGGCAAGAATCTATACGCTTCATCTTTTAATTCTGTTGTGTCAGTTCTTCCTATTATTCTGTTTGCCGCGTTCCCTAGAATTCTCGGATGAATCTGACTTGCAAATTGTTCAGCCCCAAAGAGGATTATCCCCAGAGATCTTCCTCTTTCGGATATTTCTAGTAAATGTCCTAGCACAGGAGACCCTCTTCCTGATTTTGGAGCATATTTGTTCAACTCGTCAATTACTATGACGACCTTTGAGGGTCTGATAGGTTCATCTACAGGTTCCTCTTCAGATTCTATTCCAAAATCACTCATTTTTTCCTCTTTTACTCTTGGAGAAATGTCCCTGTAGGTAATCTCCCCTGAGAATAACTGGTATATTGAAGATATCACATCACCAACGACAACAGCCTTTTCGTGATCTGCAAGTTTTGCTATGTCAATAACATAGACATCTTTTGGTCTAATAGCATAAACATAATCTCTTAAGTTGAATTCCTTAACTGTCGGATTGTCTGTGAATATGCCGGTATTCCTGACAACGAGATACTGTCGTAAATATCTCATGAATCTACATAATGTTCTACGATCATACCCTCTGTATGGTTGCCCGTGGGATGAATTACACGCATTGTATATTGCGGAGAGTAAATCATTAAAGGTGTTGACCGGAAAAGTATTAGTTACTGTTCTATTATTTTGTTTATCTTTTATATTTAGTGACGGTCTACGTGGGTTAGAGTAAGATGGGGGTTCAATGTCTTCTTTTACATCACGTATTAAGTTAAATAAAGCATCAGATTCATTTAAATCTAAGAGGCTAAAGACATACTCGAATCTCTGCCATAGTGCCTCTAATGTGTAGCTATAATACTTCACATTTGGTTTTTGGTGGAAACTTACACTTTGTTCAAATGTGTTGGGTCTACGATTAGATGAATCGGACAGAATGTTGTACCCTAAGGAAGATCGCTGGGATCTACTCGCAGAGAAATATCCATATGGAACGAAGTATGTTACATTTCTAAATGGTGTTGAGGAGATTTCTAGTATGCTGTACATTTCACGATCTTGGTCACTTAGATTCGTTGGGGGTTCGTCTATGTGAAGAAGATCTTTTTCTTTCACGTTAAACACTATGAATGCAACATTTTCATCTTCAAGTTTTTCTTGTAAGACTTTTAGTAGAAACATTAAGTACGAGGTTTTGGTAGCCAATCCGGAAATTCCTGTAATGTTCAAGTGAGCGCCTTCTGGACCTAATAGGTATTCAACGTCAATATGTGCCGGGAATTTTTGGCCAGTAGAGAGTTCAATAATCCCGGCAGGTATTATCTTCTCTGGCTTTTCGCTCTTAATTTCATCAATTCCTAAAGCTACATCTATACTGTCAGGCGATATGAAATGTACTGGGGCATGTAAAGGAACTGGCATATATCTATTACTTGTGCTTTTTAGGACTAGTGCATGAGCAACATTAGTTTGTAGTCTCATCTCATTTCCTAGTTGGCCTGTATCTCCAAAATTGCTGGATACGAAATTTTCTATATGGTGTTTGCTGTCAGAATATTGGGAGATATTGTCTATAATGCCGAATACTTTTCCTGTCTCAGTTCTGACTTCAACAATGTCTGTGGGAGATATCTCCACATCTGGATCTAACCAAAACTTAAAGTCATCCGAGGTATTCGGGTCAGTCTCGGTAGCAGAAACTCTTCCAATCGGTTTTTCTTTGTTATCAACTCCAGTGGGCTCTTTGAGTTTCTTCTTTATATTTTTCTTTTCTTCAATTCCCACATGGGCAGTTTCTTTTGTCTCCATCCCTTACAACCCCCTAAATATGTTTTCGAGAATTTGAGCTAATGAAAAGTTAGAGAGAAATGCGGATTTGATGACCTCCTCACATAAAAATGTTGGATACAATGATGAAAGCCACCGCCGATCTCTGTAAGGAATCGGGAATCGTGAGTTGTATACCCTTGCAGAGATAATATTGTATAATTTAGTAATTGACTTGTTCTTTCTCACCTCTTCAATTTTGGCCTCAGGAAGGTATATCTCTACTTTTACCAAGCCATTGAATCGGTCACCTACTGAAATCAATTCAGCATTGCGACCTATAGGCTCTCTAAGTCGCATATACCAAAATATTACAAAATCTCTGTCGATATTAAGTATAAATGCTCTAGTTCTCTGGCCTTCTTTGAGATTTTGCAACACCCTCATCATTGGGACGTTATATTTTTGTCGTATTTCATAGATTGGACGCAATGAAAACGATTTGCTAATTCCAACTAAGTATCTTAGGTAATTTATATTTGATGGTCGGGATTTGATTATATCAAACAATGTACCATCTTTTGCCAGAGAATATTTGGGCAATACCTGGCCGTCAGAAAGATATGAGTGAAGAAAGTTTACTATTCCCTCCCATTCTAGTTTGTTCATGCGATACTTCGCTTTTCTAGAGGAGAGAGCTCGTAATTTTTCTAAAGTGACTTCGGCATTGGAGAGATCATAATAGATACACTCACCACTTCCAGCTTGGGGAGGTATTTTGTCTCTATCTGTTCCCACAGTGTTGTCTATTAAGTCCAACTTTATTTTATGTGCTTCATATCCGAGCTTCTCTAGGGGGATACTAGCTGACTTAAACACGCAATTGGAATCATAGTCTGCGCCATAGCTATCCAATAGCCGTTTGTATTCTTTTTCAGTGTACATTAGTCTGAATGGGGCAAGAATTACGAATCTTGTTTCTTGATAAACAGTCCGGGGATAGTGGCGGATTTCAACTATAGCCATGCCCACTTGTCCGAGAACGATTGGAACTACATTGACAAATCCTGCTCGATCAATATAGTTGAACTCCTTAACCTTTTTAGTTCTTACAGAACCATCAGAGAAAAAATAAATTCTATCATTACTGCTTCCTCTAAAGTCTATTATATTACCAGCACTCCCCGGCTCTGCCAAAAACTCAGCAACTACCCCTCCAGTGTCTGTAGGTTCTTCTTTTCTAAATTCTTCGTACTCGGGATCACTGACCCCAGTGTATTGATCACGTAGTTCCCTAATTTTTAGTATTTCTTCGAGATTTTTAGAAAGTTCTCCTAATCTCCAACCTTTTCTCATCATGCAACACCTTTCAGTCTTAGTTCTTATGAAGCTGAGAGTACACATATTTGGAGTTTAGTAAAAACTATGGAGAAAGAGAAATTTAAGGTTTTCGATAGTTAATGTTACATGATGTTTTTGTATAAATACAACAGATATTCTCCAGAACCTCTAAAATCCCCTCGACGCTCGGCACCTCGAAGCCCCTCTCGTGGATTCTCCTCACGCCTTCAGCTTCTGGATTAATCCAGACAGCCCAGAGGCCCGCTTTTAGAGCTCCCTCAAAGTCCTCCGCCTTCGTGTCGCCGATGTGTATGGCCTCCTCAGGCTTCACGTTGAAGGTCTCCAGCGGTTTTCTGAACATCTCGGGCAGGGGTTTGTAAGCGAGAACCTCGTCGGCGAAGAAGGTTTTGTCGATGTAGTTCATGAGCCCGAAGCGCTCAAGGAGAAGCCTTGTGTAGGAACCCGGCCAGAACATCACGTTGCCCGTGACGGTGACCTTCAGGCCCTTCCGCTTGACGCCCTCAAGAGCCTTTTTGGCTCCGGGGAGCACTATCGCCTCATCGACCCTGAGAACCGCTCTCGCCCCTGCTCTCTTCACCAGCTCGACGTCTATTCCGAGAAGCTCAGCAAGCATCTCCTGGCTCTCCTCTAAGGCTCGCCTCGGGTCGCCCTCTCCCCTGGCGCGCATGGCCTTTATCCTCTCGCGCGTCAGCATTATTCCCTCTGCCACGTCGAGTATGCATGCCCCCATGAGCTTCGTCAGCTCCACCGTGAGGGCGTCGAGCATGACCTCTATGTCGAGGAGGGTGTTCCAGACGTCGAATGAGACGAGCTTCACCTTTATCACCTCCCCATAGTACAACATACGTGGTTTAAAGTTCTTTTGTGATATACATAAATTAGGATAGTCAGAAGGACCAAAACAAAAAGAAATGCAAGTCAAAAGGACGATACACTCTATAGATATAGCTCAATGTACAAATTCCTTCCTCACGTATGGACTTGTAAACGCACGTAATAGTGCACCATAACTCCGTATTACAAATGCAAACCTGTCTCCTACACTGGACTTTCTGGGGATGTTATAGACAACCATATGGTCACTGCTACTCCACAGGATCTTCACTTCATCTGGTGACTTTAGGCCTTCTGGGTCAACGTCCTGCCGTCCCACCGCGAGGATTGCCCTTCTAATCGTGCCGAGATTTTTGAATTTCGGTGTTTCACCGAATGCGTTCTCTCCGAGTTGCCCCTGTGGTAGGGACGGTTTCCTTCGAACCTCGATTGCCTCTGCCTCTAAGACAAATGCATCACTATGAGTTCCGGGAATCCGACGTCGATAAACGGCGTCGTGCCCGAGCAAGATTGCTTCCCCGATACGGAGGTTGTTTATCCTCGAATCCGGATGTTCATCCAGCAGGAGGGGTATGTTTGCGGAGTTTCCCCCGCTGATTAGCTCAAACCTTATTCCAAATTTATCTTCAATTCGATTCACTATCGAGTCAAATTCGTGTATCTTGTCCTCAGTCGGTATAACCCCTGTCAGACACGCCAGGTTCATGGCCAGTCCCTTTATCTCAATGCCATCATAGCTTGTGGCAGTGTCAATGAAGTTCTCAAGGTCATTCCTGCAGATTCCATCGCGCCTCTCGCCCATCTCGACCAGAAGAACCACGTTATGAGTCGTTCCCTGTTCGAGCGCGACTTCTGAAAGCTTACGGAGGGTCTTGAGCTCGGTGTTTAAGGACATGTCAGTGTACTCAACGACGTCGTCCACTTCGCTAATCATTGGGGGTCTAAGAAGCAGGATGGGGGCATTTATACCGGCCTCTCGAAGCCTTTTGACGTTTTCAATCCTTGAATCCGCCAGAAATGAGGCTCCTCCCTCCAACATGGCCTTCCCAACTTCCGGGCTTCCGCAGACCCCCTTTGTAACACCTGCAACGCTCATTCCATGTCTTTTGGCGAGCTGAACAATGGTTCGTGTGTTCTCTTTGATTTTTCTCAAGTTTACAACCAGGCGGGGATACTCACTCATTCGGTGGTTCCCCCGCGATAAAGCATTCTGTAGTACTTCTTTTTCATTCCAACCTTCTCGTAGAGCCTGATGGCATTGGTGTTCTTAACGTCAACGTGGAGTGAAAAATCACCCCCGGTTACTTCCTTCACCTTTTCAAGGAGCATCGTTCCAATTCCTCTTCCCCTGAACTCCGGCTTTGTTGCTATGTACGAGAGGTGGTACCTCGGGAAGAAAGTTTCAAAGCATATCCTTGATACCACCGCTATCCCGGCGAGTTCGCCCTCTTCATACGCCAGAAGTATGAACCCCTTAGCTAACGCGTTGTACACTGCCTCAAGAATCTCGTTTTTTGGGTCACTGAACTCTCCAAGCCATTCGTCGAGGGTATCCACAAACGTCTCAATGTCAAGTGGAATCATAGCCGGACCGCGCAGAACTACAATTGTCCTTCCCTTGTTCTCGTACTCCTCCGTAACATACGCACTTTTGACTACCTCTGCCATGCATACACCCCTATTTACAATGTTTTTAAGTAATATTGTTTACTCAATGTACTATTATGTCGCAACACTTAAGTATTTTTCGGTCGGGGACAAATGTGATAAAATTACAAAATAGTAACTCTAAATATCCTATTATTTGGCAAATTATATTCCATTTAATCCAAATAAGTGGCTAAATATTAACATAATACCACAGTTATAAGTGAAAGAGTAGGGTAAAATTAATCAAATTAATGAAGTAACAAAATTATTTCATAAAATTCAGCGCTCTGAGAATGCGAGGTATCTGAGGCCCTCCATGAGCCCGGCTTCCCTAAGAACGGCCTTGAGGTTCCTGAACCGGGAGCGCATGACGAACAGCTCGTAGAAGCCCTCAAGGTTGCCCCAGTGGCCGTAGGCAGATAGAGCGAGGTACATCACTTCCTTGGGCTTGAGCTTCCTCCCAAGGCTCTCGTTTAGCGCTTTAAGGCCAGGTCTAACCTTCTCGAGCAGTCCCTCTCGCTCGATGAGGTGGAGCATCAAATCCTCAACCGTCGGTTTCTTCCACTCTATTAGCTCGTCCTCGAAGGGCAGTCCAATGACGAGCGGAATCACCTCGGTTTTTCCGACGAGGTAGCCCCTCGCCGTCGTCCCGTGTTCAAAGCCCGAGAGCTTCCCCGCTATCGAGGCGAGGGCGCTTTCCCTGCTCTCGTCTATGTCAACCGCAACGCCGAGCCTTTCAACGCTGAAATCAAAGACATCCATGGCCTTCAGGAAGTTTCCAAGGTTTCTAATTACCCCGGAGTTGCCCTCGCTCGGGATAACGGCGAGGTAAACCCCATCAGATTCCCGTCCGAGGAGGTCGAAGTTGTCGCGCTCAAAGACGCGCTCTATGAAGCGGAACTGGTACGGAGCCTTTCGGCTCTCCCTGAACTCGAAGAGCTTCTTGAAGACGGCCTTGAAGAACTTGGCGTCGGTCTTCCCCTCGACGAAGAGTACGCTCGCCTTGGCATTTTCCCCCGAGAAACCCCCACGAACGTCGAAGTCGAGGTATTTCCTCAGCTCGTAGGTCTCCTTGAGCGTTATGCTCCTCCCGGTGTCCGAGTAGATTAGAACGTTCTCCTCGCCCTTCCTAAAGCGGTTCGCTATCAGGTCTACCAGCTCTAAACTGGCTGTGACGATGGTCTCGTCGCCCTTCAGCGAGTTCACGAAGTTAATCAGCTCGTCTCGGTTCTTTTGGTACTCGGGAAAAAGGATGGTATTCTCATCGGCGAAGGCCTCCCAGCGCTTTCCGGTTACTACTTTCATTCACCTCACCATGTCGACCGCTATAGCTCCTATGACCGCGAAGGTGCTTATTATGACCGTCGCGTTGAAGTACTGGAGCGGGGAGAAGCGCGCTATGTAGTCTATGCCGAAGAGGTAGATTAAGAGAGCTGAAACGGCGTAGGAGATGAGGGCGACGGTTATGAGCCTCTTGGGGACGTGGAAGATTTCCTCGCGCTTCAGGTTTCCGAGCTGGGCCTTCGTGAGGAACAGGTAGGCTAATCCCATCGTCATTAGGAAAATCGCCAGAGAGCGCTCGACCGAGATGTCCTTTGCCACGTCCCAGACCTCGCCTGTAAAGATGAAGGGGAGCGCAAAGGTTATTGCCCCAATTATCTCCTGGGCAACGTCGTCCCAGCCGAGGGAGTCGGGCTTTTTCTTTTCCTCGAGCTTAGCAACCTGTCTCGTGAGCTCATCAACGCTCTTTCGAAGTTTCTCCAGTTCCACCACCTCACGCTCAGGTTCGGGGCTCATCATCCCGTCAGCATTGGATTCACTCATCATCGCACTTCAAAGTTCCGGGAAGGGTTAATAAAGGTTGAAGGTGGAAACCGTGATGGTGGGTGAGATGGGACACAAGAGAGCCTCGATGCTCCTCGGGCTTTTGCTGATGCTGGTTGTCACCTTGGGAACAACGGCGGGAGCCTCGTTCAACTCAGCGAACACGATAATCGTGTTGCCCACCACGAAGGTGGTCAATAAAGTTCCCCTCCACATAAATGAGGATGCAATAGCTGGGGCGAGACTCGGTGCTTTTCTAGTTTTAAAGGGGATAAGCGAGAAAACGTACACAAAGAGCGTTGTCGTGCCCGTGGAGTACCACAGCGTGGTGATACCGGACGAGAACCAGTACTACATCCTTACGAGCAGGGACATGCCGGACCTCGGGTTGCCCCTGACCAAAAACCTCAGCAACGGAGGCATAGTCCTGGCTGTGAACTTCTCCAAGATAGCCTACAACCCCAACTCGGGAACCGCCGAGCTCGGGGACGGGAGCATAAGTGTAACGTTCAACCAGAGCCTGGTACCGCTTGGCTCAAACCAGTACAACGTCTTAGTTTACACAAAGCTCGATAACGTGAACACGCTGTACATTTATAGGCTCGTAAACGTCACTCAGAACTCAAGCGATATCGGCACTAGCCTGTACCTTGGAAGCATTTGGCTGTACTTTCACGACATGAACGAGCAGACGAACGAGATGCTCGTTGACGTCCACTACCCAGATGGGGTTTTTCTTGAGGTCATGGACGAGGGCAAATACTATCTGATATGCCACGAAGCGGGCGAGGACGTCTTTAAGTCCTACGACTCCTTTCCCAAGGAGGAAGTTGAAACCCTCCTGCAGTCTGGAGTTCAAGAGGTCGTTGTCATAAATCCCTTGGAGTTCTTCACGGGGATAAGCGGCTCCAAGGCGGTCATATACCGGTACTGGTACTATCATCTGAAGGAGACCCACAGAAGCGGCGATGTCTACAGTGGACAGTGGGTCTGGCACATTAACAGCGAGGAGAAGACGTACTCCATTTACCTCCACGTGAACGCAAGCAATCCCAAGTTCCCCGAGGTCTACCTTCAGCCCGGAACGTCCATCAACATCCCCATTCCGGGATGGAACTTAAAGTTCACCGCCGTCTACAAAAAAGATGACAACGGGAACGTCGTTGGGATAGAAGGCTACCGCTTCATCAGAACAACGTACGTTACCAGAACTGTCTCAGTGACAGCCCCGACGGTAACGGCGACGAATGATGTAAACTCCCTCATAGTCAACGACACATACATCCTCGACAACGGCCTTCCGAAGGACAAAAACGTCGTGATAATCGGAGGGTGGGTTAGCAACAAGGCCTGGGAGGTTCTTGAGAGGGCGTACGGCGCGGACGAAATCAAAGAGCTCAAGAACGAGCTCATGAGCAAGGGCTACATAGTGGCCAAGCTCAAGAACCCATACAACCCGAACTACTACGTCGTCATACTGGCGGGGAAGACCTACCGCGAAACCGCGAAGGCCGTTGAGGAGTTCATGAGGTCTCTCGGCTGATTTTTGTCTTTCTCCTCTTTGCCGTCAGCTTCCCGTTGCCATTTTAACCTTCGGCTACCTTCCCTCACAAGCTTTATATACTCGACGGCCATCTAAACGTTTATGTCTCTACAGAAGTACAGGGGCTTTTCCAGGGACGCGTGGTTGCTGGTGGTTTACTCGTTCATATCATGGCTGGGCGGGAACATAGCGTGGTTCATCCTGCCCTTCTACATGAAGTCCCTCGGCTACACCTACGGTGACGTCGGTGTGGTGTTCTCGGCATCAACACTCGCACAGGCGCTGGCACTCCTCTTCTCAGGCCCCCTGAGCGCTAAGCTTGGCTACAAGCGCTCAATCCTCCTCGGACTGGGGCTGATGTTCTCAGGGAGAGCTATCCAGGTGGCATTTCCTTCCCTCCTGCCCCTGGCCATCGGCGGTGCCCTCGTTGGAATAGGTCTCGCCTTTGAGAGCCCGTCCTTCACCTCCCTCCTAAGCGGAGAGGTGAGCGACGAGAAGAGGCACTACCTGTTCAGCCTGTCCTCGGCCCTCGGAACCATCGGCTCGGCGATTGGGCTAATCATCGCCGGAGTTCTCCCCCGGTGGCTGACGTACCGGGAAACGTTCGCCCTTGTCCTGCTTGTCATTCCCCTCCGCTTTCTGGTAATCCTTCCCACGAGACCAGTACTCAACGGCGGAAGGAGGATAAAGCTCCGGGGAGAAATCCTCAGGAGAATCGCGAAGTTCGCGGTTCCGCAGGCGTTAATCGGTCTCGGAGCCGGAATAGCAATACCCTACGTTGGGCTGTGGTTCAATCAGCGCTTTGGGACGAGCCTTGAGAGCATCGGCTGGCTCTTCGCGGTTCAGCAGTTCATAATGGGTCTCGGCACGTTCCTCCTCCCAATCATCGCGGACAGGATGGGCAGTGTGAAGACCATCGTGGCCTTCAACGGTAGCGCGAGCGCTTTAATTGCCCTGATGCCCCTCTCCCCAAGCTTCCCGGTCGCGGCGCTCCTCTACACCGTCAGGACAATCCTGATGAACATCGTCAACCCGATATGGAGCTCCTTCATGATGGGCTTCTTCAGCGAGGAGGAGCGCTCAACCGCAATGGCGCTCAACAACCTCTCCTGGACGGCCACCTTTGGAGTGGGCCAGTTCATCGGAGGTTTCATCTTCGACGTCTCACTAACATGGCCCTTCTTCATAACGGCTCTACTTTACTCGCTTTCGATGGCGGTCTTTTGGGAAACCTTCAAAAAAGAGGATTAGAGGCGGAACTGCTCCACGTTTTCGCGGAGCTCCCGCGCTATCTCCTTGAGCTTCCTGGCCTCTTCGCTTAGGGCCTCTATCTCAGCCCTCTGCTCCTGCATCGCCGAGCTGACTTCCTCGGCAGAGGCCGTTGTCTCTTCAGCGCTCGCGGCGAGGTTCTCAAGGGCTCTAAGGGCCTTCTCAACTTCTTCCTTCGTCCTCTCGGCCTGCTCCTTCACCTCGGATACCCTTTCGCCTATCGAGCCAATCATCTCCGCTATGTATCCAAGGTAGCCAAGGCTCTCCTTGAGAGTCTCGGTCGAGTTTGAAACCGTGTCAACGCCCTTCTTCGTTTCCTCAACGGCCCTCCTGACCTTCTCGTCCATCTCGGCTATGATTTCGCGTATCTTTTCCGCGGCCTCCTTGCTCTCCTCGGCCAGACCGCGGATTTCCTGGGCAACCACCGCGAAGCCCTTTCCTGCGTCCCCGGCACGTGCCGCCTCTATCGCGGCGTTCAACGCGAGCAAATTCGTCTGCTCGGCGATGTTCCCTATCGTCTGGGTTATCTCACCTATCCTCTTGCTCATCTCACTTACGGCCCTCACCGCCTCGTCAATGAAGTCCATCGAGCGCTTGATGCTCTCAACGTCCCGTATGGCCTCGTCTCCCTTCCGTCCACCCTCGGATGCCGTCCTCGTTACCTCCTCAACGGCCCTCTCAAACTCCTCCATTATGCTTGAAGTTTCTTCGGTGACCTGGGCAACGAGGCGCATTCCCTCGGTAATCTCGTTGATGCTCTCCTGCTGTCTCTGGGCTTCGACGCTGACCTGCTCTATGGCCTCGCTCACTTGGTCCATCGAGCCGCGGACGTTCTCAGCAATCTGCGCTAGCTCCCCCGCCTGCTGGTCGAGGAGAA
Source organism: Thermococcus prieurii (assembly GCF_054657655.1). Classification (NCBI taxonomy): domain Archaea; kingdom Methanobacteriati; phylum Methanobacteriota; class Thermococci; order Thermococcales; family Thermococcaceae; genus Thermococcus; species Thermococcus prieurii. The sequence continues at coordinate 822,467 of NZ_BAAHYH010000002.1, forward strand.
GGCCTATGCGCCTTATGTTCCCTATGAGCGTTCTCATCTTGGCCGACGTTTCGCGGAGGGCGCTTATTATGTTCCTCAGGTCTCCCCTGGCCTCGACGCTCAAACCATTGCTCAGGTCGCCCTCGGCGAGGCGTTCAAGCTTCTGGATGACGCCGTTGAGGGTTCCAATAACATCGCGAGAGATTGCTTCGAAGGCGGTAAGGAGCTTCCCAATCTCATCGTCACGGTATGGATATTCTATGGAACCAACGACCTTTTTGGCTTCCTCGAGTCTGCCCTCCGCTATCAGCTCCGCCGCGTTAGTGAGTTCCTCTATCGGCTTCAACGCTTTTCTGAGGTACTGAATCCCCGCTATGACGAGGACGACCGCTATCACCGAGGCAGCCAGTAGGCTGAAGAGGAGGTTTCTGGACGCGTCTGCCTTTGCGGTGTTGAGAGAACTAACGAGGGAGCCTATCAGCTCGTCCTTCGGTGCAATCGCAACCACAGTCCAGTTGGTAACCCTGCTCCTCGCGAAGGCGAGGACCATGAGTCTCCCGTTGAGCTTCATCTCGACGACGCCCTTCCCCTCGCGCTTCATGGCACTGGCAAGGGGCGCGTAGCTCTCGTTCGTGAAGACGTTTACCCTGTGAATCAGGGCCTTGTTGGGGTGTATTATGACGGTCCCGTTGGGGCTCAGAACGAAGAGGTAGCCGGTTTTTCCAATCCTCGTTGAGATAATCTCGTTGAAAAGGGATGAGAAATCAACATCTATCCCGAGAACGCCCTCAACGGTTCCGTTGTAAACGACTGGGGTTATGTAGCTTATAACGGTTCTGTTCGTGATTACGTCCCTGTAAGGCTCCATCCAGAACGAGCCGTTCTCAGCGGCCCTTCGGTACCAAGTTGATTTGGTGGCGTTGAAGCCGGAGGGAAGCTTCGCTGGAGGTACTATTTTTATTCTCCCCGTGTGGTCCGCGTAGTAAGCGTTGATTATGTCTCCCTCGGAGCCCCTCAGCTCCGTTAGCTTCTTCTCGACGGTGTTCCAGAAGTTGGGACTCTGAGTGTAGCCAGGTAAATAGTTGTCTATGGCGTACTCACTCGCTATGGAGTGTGCGTAAGAGTCAGCCACGAGCTGAAGGGGGCGGAGCTTTTCGTCTATCGTTATCGCGTACTTCTCGCTTTCGAGAAGGGCAATCTTCTCCGCTTGTTCAGTGATAGTGGGTCCCATGGTCTTTTCCATGGTGTTGCCCATGCGCTCTATACCCCTCAATTGAGCGGTTGCCATAAGTAACATTATGACTATGACGGTTCCGATGAGGACCAGGTAGAGCTTCTGCCTGAATCTCAAAGCCTTCCCCTCCATTCGCTCATTCCGTCATTTTTACCATGAAAAAATCTTCCAATTAGCCCTTTTAAGCGATTTGTGTAGGACATCATGTAGGTTCGAACCACGAAATGGAGGCAGGAGAAGCGAGAACCTGCTAACGTTTTTAAGCCAAAGCCGTAACCTAAGCGGGGTGAGAGAATGGCGGTTAAGGACTGTCCAGAGTGCCACGGAACGGGAAAGGTGAAGGTCGGCGAGAAGGAGTGCCCCGTTTGCGAGGGCTGGGGCTACGTTCCGGCTGATTTCAAGATAGGTGACAAGCTGAAAGGTTACAGGAACCTCGACCACCTCGGCGTTGAGGACGAGGTTGATGAGATACCCTGCCCGGAGTGCCACGGCAAGGGAACCGTCCCGGTTTACGACACCTGTCCCACCTGTGGCGGAACGGGCAAGGTGCTCGTCTGCGACATCTGTGGCAAGGTAAAGGAGCCCTGGGAGCCGGGAATGGAAACGACGTGGGTCTGCCCGGACTGCCTCAGGAAGTACAAGGTAGTCTTCATACTCGACAAAACCTGCGACTACGAAGATGTGGAAATCGGCAGTCTCTACAAGGGAACGATTGACAGGGTCGAGCGCTTCGGAGTTTTCGTCAGGCTCAACCCGCACGTCGTTGGTCTAATCAAGAGAAAGGACCTCCTCGGCGGAAGGGAGTACCTGCCGGGACAGGAGATAATAGTTCAGGTTCTCGACGTCAGGCCAGACAAGAGGGAGATAGACCTCATCGAGTCGCCACAGAGGCACTACAAGACCGTCGTCGTCAAGAAGGAACTCCCCGTAACGCCGATAGCCGAGCTCAGCAAGGACATGGCCGGAAAGACCGTGAGGATACAGGGAAGGGTCACCCAGATACAGGTCACCGGGGGGCCGACGGTCTTCACGATAACCGACGGAACGGGGATAACCTGGGCGGCCGCCTTCGAGGCGCCGGGAGTGAGGGCCTACCCGAACATAAACGTCGGCGACATCGTCGAGGTCATAGGCAAGATAGCCTTCCATTCTGGCGAGATTCAGATTGAAGTCAGCGACATGGCAAGGCTCTGGGGGCCCGATGCAGCGAGGGTGAAGCAACAGATAGAGGCCGAGCTCGACAAGCGCGCCCAGCCGAAGGACGTGAGCTTCCTCGTCCAGAGCGAGGTCTTGGAGAAGCTCAAGCCGAAGATTATGAAGGCCGCCTTTATGATACGCAGGGCCATCTTCGAGGGCAGGCCTATTCTCCTGAGGCACCATTCGGATACCGACGGCTACACCTCAGGCCTGGCCCTTGAATACGCGATAGTCCCGCTGATAGAGAGCATCTCGCCGGACCCGGGGGCGAGGTGGAAGCTCTTCAAGCGCAGACCGAGCAGGGCTCCCTTCTACGAGCTGGAAGATGTGCTCAAGGACATAATATTCATGGTCGAGGACCACGAGAAGTTCGGCGACCCACTTCCGCTCGTTGTCATAGTGGACAACGGGGGAACGAGCGAGGACATTCCGGCCTACAAGAGGATAAAGGCCTACGGGGTTCCAATAGTGGTCATAGACCACCACGACCCGCGCGAGTGGGTGAGCGAGGATAAAGCGAAGGTTGACGAGTACGTTGATGTCCACGTCAATCCTCACCACGTCAAGCGCGGTTACTACGAACTAACTGCCGGAATGCTGGCCACCGAGGTGGCCCGTTTCGTCAACCCCGACGTTGAGGACAAGATTAAGCACCTGCCTGCCATCGCTGGAACCGGCGACAGGAGCAAGGCACCGGAGTTCTACCAGTACCTTGAGATTGCCAAGAAGGCGAAGGGCCTCACCGAGGAAGACCTGAAGAAGATTGCCGAGGTCATAGACCACGAGGCCTTCTACTGGAAGTTCATGGACGGGCACGGAATAATAGACGAGATTCTCCTCCTCACCGGCAACCTGCAGAGGCACCGCGAGCTGATAAACGCGATTTACCCCGAAGTGAAAGAGAAGCAGGAGAAAGCGCTGAAGGCATCGTTACCGCACGTCAAGAGCGTCGTCCTGCCGAACGGGATAAGGTTCAACACGATAGACGTGGAGCTGTTCGCGCCGAAGTTCAGCTATCCTTCCCCGGGCAAGCTGAGCGGCTTAATCCACGACCACTTCAAGGAGAAGTACGGTGAAGACAGTCCAATCCTAACGCTGGCTTATGGACCGGACTTCGCCGTGGTTAGGGCCAGCGACGGAATGTCCGCCTACAACTTCGACCTCAACGAGATAATCCCAAGGCTCCAGGAGAGACTGCCTTCAGCTGGAATTGAAGGAGGAGGCCACAGCTACGCGGGATCAATCAAATTCTTCGAGGGCATGCGCAAGGAGGTGCTTGAGGAGTTCGCAAAGGAGGTTGTAAAACTAAAGCGGGCTGAGTAATTTTTCTTTTTCCTTACCCGATTGTTAAGATGCTGTTCTTCATCACAGAAAATTTTATTAGTGCCATCATTCATAAAACTATGGAACACTAGCGGGGGCTCCATTGGTGTCCCTTATCAATTTGTGCGATGATTCAGCGGGGTCTAAGCGCGTTGGGTTAACTGGAAACACCGGCATAGTGAGAGGACACTCTTTTTCGGTGCGGATGTTGACAATGATATGTGGTTAGAAGGAGGTGAGAAAAATTAAAAAGGAAAAATCATTGGATGAATTCTTTAAAAGGCAAGCTAAGTTAAACGTTTCAACAGACACCAAAGGAAAACAAAATTCTCGCTTCTATTGGACTGGACACCCCTTTGTGGATGCCGGCCTCGTTGCACTGCTCCTCATAAACAGAAAGAACTCTCCGGAAGAACTCACAGAAGAGGACATCGAGAAGGCAATAGACTTTGCCTCAAAGCTCTACGCGCGCAAGGAGTGGAGTTCCGGCTACATTCACGCGATGATGCTCCCCAACAGCGGAATCCTGATGGCCAACCCGAGCATGGCGAAGAAGAGAACACCCGAAGCAATAGCCAAAAACCTCAGGGGTCTCCTCAAGGAGTCTGAAGACCCTAACGCGCCAATCTGCGAAATCTGCGGTAGGAGGCACTCCCGTCCAAAGCCGGTCTACCGCTCCGACTTCCCGCTGGTCGGCACTGGAGGAGTCCCCAACTACTTCCCTTCCGCCAAGGACGGCCTCAACGTCTGCTCTCACTGCCTCTTCCTCGTGCAGTTCCTTCCACTGGTCGCCTACAAGGTCGGGGGAAGGGTTCTCGTGATGCACACTTACCCCTACGAGCTCATGCTCGAGCTCCATAGAGAAGCCTTAAACGACGTCAGGAAAAACTTCCTTGCCTCGAACGCGAGGGACTTCAAGAGACCGGAGAACTTCCTCTTCCGCCTCTTTGGGGAGCTGACGAGGAAGACGGAGCGTGACGACCTCTGGGCCAACGCGTCAATAACGCTTTACTATTTCGTTGTTAATAACAAAAGCCCAGACGTTACGATAATCCACGTTCCAACGCCCGTCCTACGCTTCATCGCCCACGCAAGCAGGGAGGACCCAAGGGGCTGGAAGAGGATTGTGGCTATGGGGTGGAGAAAGAGGCCGAGCGAAGAGGAGTTTGAGAAGTACGAGAGGAGCTACGCCAACGAGGTTTACGCCAGGCTCTTGGCCGAAGAGAGCATTTTGCCCTATTTCATCGACGTTAAAAACCGCCGTGCGAACGCGAAATGGTCGCTTTTGTCTTTCTACTGTTCGGAGGTGTTGGGTTTGGATAAGGAAGCTCTGGAGTTTATCAGAGATGTTGGCGACAGGATTGTCGAAACGCTGGAGAAGCTCCCCGACAACCAGCTTTCGAGGCGCGTCAGGGAGCTGGAGAAGGCGGAGAAGCTCTACCAGTTCGAGGCCTTCTTCGTGAACCTCGAAAAGCTCCGCCAGAGGCTTGGGATAGAGAAGCCCCTTATGACCTTTGACGAGTTCGCGACGGTTCTCACCTCCTACGGCGAGGACCTTAACGTCTCGTGGAGGACCGTCAAGCACCTGCTCCTCTTCAGAGTCTATGAGAAGCTCCACGACCGCCTGATGAAGGCCTCAGAAGAGGTTGAGGAGGCCGGAGAAGCTGAAGAAATTGAGGACGTTGGGGTTTACGGCCTTGGGGAGGTGGAAGAATGAGGTTTGCAACCGGAATGGTGCTGATTGACGCACCGCACTCGGCTTTGAACATGCTCGGAATCGATGAGAGCCTCGCCGACAGGAACGTCACGAGGGTTAAGACCTTCAGAAGGGGGGAAAGCGCTACCCCTACGTCTCGCCACAGGCCTGGCGCTACTGGTGGCGCTTTACACTCAAGGAGCACTTCAACTGGGAGCTTTCCCCTCTCTACCGCGAGCAGAAGCAGGTCTTCACCGCGGCGAACCCGCTCAAGTACCCGGACGACGACGTCTTCGGCTACATGAGGGCCTTCAAGAAGGGCGGGGTTAACGTCACAGTCACGAGGGTCTCGCCCCTCAAGAACACGCCCCTGATTTCAATACTGCCAGATAGAAGCTCCGTGACGGTTGACGAGGGCTACGCCTCAAGGCACGAGGGAGACCCCGTCCCATACAGCCAGGAGTTCTACTCAACGGTTTTCAAAGGGGCCTTCTCGCTCGACCTCGACTCCGTTGGGAGGTTCACAATCATTAGCAAGGCCGGCTTCAAGAACCTCCTCACTTGGGACGACGTTCCAAAGGACAAGAAGGGCAACCCAAAGAAGGGCGCCGAGGACGTTGTCAATGAAATCAAAGAGATGGAGCGCATAGCTGAAGAACTCGGCGTCGAGAAGAGGGACAGGGAGTGGGTTATGCCCCCTGAAATCCGGAAGAAGCGCGCCACCGAGGCCATCAAGGCCCTTCGCCTCCTGACCGGCGGGGCCAAGCAGAGCCAGTACCACACTGACGTAACTCCAAAGTTCGTCCTGCTCCTCAACGTAGATGCCGGCATAAACCCCTTCATAAGCGACCTCGTCTTCGAGGAGAGGGGTGAAATCCGCTTTGACGACGAGGCACTCGCGAAGAGGCTCAAAGACCTCAAAGATGTAATCCCCAAGACCGCGAGGCTCTACATCGGCTACGACGAAGGTTTCGTCCGCTCCCTCGGCTGGGACGTCAATGAAATTGCCAAGACACTGGAGAAAGCCGGTATTAATGTCTTCACGGGCACCATCGGAGAGGCGATAGAGGAGTTCGCTAAGGAAATCGAGGCCTACTACGGGTGAGCCCATGATACGGGTCAAATTGAGGGCGTGGACCGCTTCCTTCCGCTATCCCACCTTTCAATCGGGCCATCAGCCGACGCTACCGGTTCCTCCGCCCTCAACGATTCAGGGAATCCTCTCCGCGGCGAAGGGTGAGCCTGTCTATTTGACCGAGCTTCCTTACGTCGGCTACGTCTTCAGGAGCGAGGGCAAAGGCCTTGACCTCGAAAAAATCTACGCCCTCGGAAAGGTCGAGACGGACATAATGAGGCGCGAATTCCTCTACAACGCCGAGCTTTACCTCTACCTCCCGGATGAGTGGGCGGAGCACTTCAGAAGGCCAAGGTATCAGCTCCTCCTCGGCCGTTCGAGTGACGTGGCGACGGTTGAGGAGATAAAAGAGGTTAGCCTGGAGGAAAGGGAAGCCCCAGTCGGCGGAACCGTTCTTCCAGTGAGTCTCGGAGTTCCCGGCGTCGTTCACGCCCTCGTCGTCGAGTACGACTATTCGGTAACGCCGAGGAAGGCGAGGCTCGTCAGGCCCTTCGTCGTCCTGCCGTTTCCAAAGGGCAAAGCGCCAAGGCTGAAGCTCCCCTACGACGAGGAACTTGGGGTCGGCGTTTACCTCCACAGGTGGCGGGAATGAGGGTCTGCTACGCCAAGTTCCTACCTCATGACTTCCTTGAGTGCCACACCAACGACGCGATAAACGTGCTGAAGAGCATGAAAGGGGTGTTCAAGTGGTTTGAGGAGTTCTTTCCGCGCGTCTGGGAGCTTTCCTTTTACTCCGTTCTTCTCCACGACCTCGGCAAGTGTGCGAGCGGTTTCCAAAAGGACCCGAGAAAGTGGGGCTACCGTCACGAGATACTCTCGGCACCGTTCACGGCCTTCCTCGACCTTTCCGAGGACGAGAGAAACCTCATTGCACTCGCAATCCTCACCCACCACAGGACCCTCAACGAGCTTGAGGAATTACTGCCAAGCAGGGAACACCCAGGGGAGTTCGGGGAGAAAGTCGAGGAACTCCTCCAGAACAGGGACTACATTGAGGAGATTTTCTTCGAGCGGGTTCCCTACTGGGAGCTGTACTTTTTCGGAAAGCGAAAGGGTGTTTTCAACCCTCCGGAAGACTGGGCCGAGCGAATCAGGGACTACGACTTCGACTCCCTGCTAACTTGGTATGAGCGGAACTCCCAAAAGTACTGGAACAAGCTCGTCTTCCTCCGCGGAATCCTCAACGCTTCAGACCACCTCGCCTCGGCCGGTGAGCTTGCCGTTCGCCTGCTGTCTGACATAAGGACTGCCGTTGAGGCAAGGGTTCCACCCGAGCGCTGGAGGCCCCTCCAGAGGCGGGCGGGAGAAACCGAGGGCAACTTAATCCTCCGAGCACCCACGGGCTACGGTAAAACCGAGGCTTCCCTCCTCTGGGCCGACAGGAACGCCTTCCGAACCAAGAAGGGAGTGGCGAGCAGAATCTTCTACGTCCTCCCCTACAGGGCCAGCATAAACGCCATGCACTCGCGCCTTTTGGCGCTCTTCCGCGAGCCCGAACTCGTTGGCCTTCTGCACAGCTCTTCGGCCTTCTACCTCTACTCCTCAGAGCTTGAATACAGGCGCCTCTCCTCGCTTTACCGGAAGATTTACACGCCCCTCAAGGTCACGACACCTTTCCAGCTCATGAAGCCCTTCTTCGGCGTCGGCTTCCCTGAGATGGGCCTGACGGAGCTAACCGGTTCGCTCCTAATCTTCGATGAGATTCACGCCTACGAGCCGAACGTCCTCGGAATAATCCTCGCGATGCTCGAACTGCTGAAGGAGAGAAAGACCAGAACCCTCGTGATGAGCGCAACCCTGCCCGAGTTCCTTGAGGAGCTCTTACGCGAAGCTCTCAACCCCAAACTGTTAACCGCTCCTCCTGAAGATGCTGACAGATTCACGAGGCACCGCGTGAACGTTATAGACGGCTCAATGGACGAGGTTGAAGAACTGCTCGCCGAAGTTCCGGCGGATGGTCCCGTTTTAATTGCCTGCAACACCGTATCGAGGGCGATGGAGGTTTATTCCCGCCTGAGCGAGGACTACAACGCCATGCTCCTCCACAGCAGGTTCACCTATGGAGACAGGGAGGAAAAGGAGAGGAATCTCCTCGCAAACCTGAACAACTACGATGTCGTTGTTGCCACACAGGTAGTTGAAGTCTCGCTCGACATAAGCTTCTCGACGATAATCACCGAGCCTGCTCCCCTCGATGCACTCATTCAGCGCTTCGGCAGGGTGAACAGGAGGGGATTTGGAGAACCGCGGGACGTCCATATCCTGACGAAAGGTGGAGACGGAGACAAAAAGATATACCCGATGGGGGTCGTGAAGGAGAGCCTCAAACTCCTTGAGGAGCTCAACGGAAAACCCCTCCTCGAATCCTTGGTTCCAGAACTCGTTACCCGTGCGTATGAACCGCTGGCGAAGAAGCTTACAGAGGAGGTGTTAACGTACAGAGAGCAGGCCCTCGAACTGTTCAGGAGCCTAAAGCCTCTGAAGGGCGGGGAGAGCGAGAGGAGATTCTACGAGATGTTCCACGGCCTTGAGGTGGTTCCCGGGGTCTATCAGGACAGGGTTTTGGAGCTGATTAACCACGGGCGGTCAATCGAGGTCCACCGCTACCTCGTGCCGGTTCCGATGTGGCTCTACCTGGGTGAAAGCGACGCATTCCACAGGCTCTCAGACAGGGGGCCGGGGAAGTATGTGCTTGTCGCGGAGCTCGAGTACAGCCCGGAACTGGGCCTCCAGCGGGAACCGGGGGAAGGAGGGGAGATACTGTGAACTACAACAAAAACTATAAAAATCACTACATATACCACTGTTACAGGTGAAGGTGTAATGAAGCCACCCTTTGTCTATGGGAGGAAAGTGGGGAGGGAACACTTTGCGGACAGGGAGGAAGAGGTTGAGAAACTCAAAATAGCCATGATGAGCGGTCAGAACGTTATCGTGTACTCCCCGAGGCGCTATGGAAAGAGCTCCCTCGTGAGCATCGCCTTGGAGGAACTTGGAGAGAGAGTGTATCCGATAGAAGTCGACTGCTCTGGAGTCCTCACCAAGAGGGAGCTCGCCGAGAGAATAAGCTCGGCAGCTATAAGAACGTGGAGGGGGCGGGTTGAGGAGTTCCTTAGGAAGCTGTTCAAAACAACCACGCCCAGAATCACCGTCGGGAAAAGACTCGGAGTGGAGTTCGTCGTGGGGGAGGAAAACGCCGCCTTCGAGGAGGCTCTAAAGTTGCCAAAGCGTCTCGCTGAAGTCGCGGGGAAGAGGGTCGTGGTCGTTTTCGACGAGTTTCAGGAGGTTAGCAACCTCAGAAGGGACGTTCTCCCGAAGATGCGCGCCGAGTTCCAGAAACACAGGGAAGTAACCTACGTCTTCGTGGGAAGCAAGCAGGGGATGATGCGCGAGATATTTCAGTCCCCCAGCAGTCCCTTCTACAACTTTGGGATGCACATGGTTCTCAGGAGAATTCCGAAGGAAAAGTTCGGGCCATTCATTAAAAACAAATTCAGAGAGAGCGGGCTTGAGGTCGATGACGGGCTGATAGACTCCGTGCTGGAGGTAACTAAGGGACACCCCCACTACACGCAGATGATATGCCACCGGCTGTGGTTAAACGCCCTCCTCTCGGAGAGGAACGATATATCCGAAAAAGACCTTGAGAAGGCTCTTGAAGAGATACTCAACGAAACCGCGGAGTTCTTTGAGGAAATATGGGGCTCTTTAACGATAAACCAGCGGAGGCTCCTCGTTGCGATAGCACGGAACGAGAGCGACCTTTACTCGAGGGACTTCCTTAACCGATACGGTTTTGAAAGGGCTTCAACGGTCCAAGCGGCGTTGAAAGCCCTTAAAGAAAAGGAGCTGATAGTGCGGGAAAACGGAAAATATCTGGTGGAAAATCCCCTCTTTGAGCTCTGGATACTTAAGATAAGTGGGGGTTGAAGGATGAAGGAATACCCCCTAACCGACCTCCTCATCACCGGCACAGAAATCAACTACCTCTTCATCTGCCCGACGAAGCTCTGGTACTTTGCGAGGGGCATCACGATGGAGCAGGAGAGCGAGTGGGTCGACCTCGGCAGGTTCCTCCACGAGCAGCGCTACGCCAACGAGGAGAAGGAAGTTCAAGTCGGGAGCATAAAGATTGACTTCATTCGCCGGGGAGACATCATAGAGATCCACGAGGTCAAGCTCGGGAAAAGCATGGAGAAGGCCCACGAAATGCAGGCGCTCTACTACCTCTATTACCTCAAAAAGCTTGGCATAAAGGCAAAGGCCGTCCTCCACTACCCGAAGCTCAACGAGACAAAAGAGGTAACTCTCGACGGCAGGGAGGGTGAAATCGAGAAGGCGATAAAAGAGGTTGAGCGGGTTAAATCTCTCCCGGCTCCACCGAAGCCCGTTAAATCAAAGAAGTGCCTCAAATGCGCCTACTACGAACTCTGCTGGGTGTGAAAGATGAGAAAGCGCTCCATAACCCTGCTCTCGGACGGAACGCTTTTCAGACGGGAGAACACTCTCTACTTCGAGAACGAAAGGGGAAAGAAGCCGCTCGCGGTCGAGGGAATCTATGACCTCTATATCTACGGCCACGTAACGATAACGTCGCAGGCCCTCCACTATCTGGCGCAGAGGGGGATAGCGGTTCACTTCTTCAACCACTACGGTTACTACGACGGGAGCTTTTACCCGAGGGAGAGCCTTAACTCGGGAGATTTGGTCATCAGGCAGGCGGAGCACTACCTCGACGGAGAAAAGCGCCTCAAACTGGCGAGGCTCTTCGTTAGGGGAAGCGCCCTCAACATGGAGCGTAACTTAAAGCGCTGGAAGGTCACCGACGGGTTTTCCGAGATGCTGAAAGAGCTGTTCGAAGAGCTTGAAGGGGCGGGGAAAATAACGGAGGTCATGAACGTCGAGGCGAGGATTCGCGAGGCCTATTACTCAAGGTGGGACGACCACCTTCCCGAAGGCTTCAAAATAGTTAAGCGCACGCGCAGGCCGCCGGAGAACGAGATGAACGCCCTGATAAGCTTCCTCAACTCAAGGCTCTACGCGACCATTGTGAGCGAGCTCTACAACACCCAGCTTGTCCCTACCGTCAGCTACCTCCACGAGCCCGAGGAAAGGAGGTTCTCCCTTGCCCTCGACCTGAGCGAGATTTTCAAGCCGATTGTAGCGGACAGGCTCGCGACGAGGCTCGTAACCAAGAGAATGCTCTCAAAGGGGCACTTCAGGGAGGAGCTCAACGGTGTCCTCCTGACGAAGGAGGGGATGAAGAAGGTCCTTTCGGAGTACGAGAAGGAGCTCACGAAGAGCGTTAAACACCCCGAACTGAAGAGGAACGTCACGAAGAAACGGCTAATTCGCCTTGAGGCTTACAAGCTCATCAAGCACCTCGTTGGGGTGAAGGAGTACGAGCCACTGGTGGCGTGGTTCTGAGGTGTTTGGGGATGACTGAACATCTGGGAAAATTGTTTTGGAAGGGCTATGGGGGCAGTCCAGCGGCCTCACCACTCGCCAATTTCCTCCCTTGTGTTTAGTTTTTTCTAAACATTTTGTATATCCTGTTGAACAAAAATCAGACGTAAACTTTAAATAGGAGTAACGCTCGTACTAATTCTGAGGTGGTCACATGCCTGAATATGAAGGAATAGTAAAAATGCTGAGGTTCTTCGTACAGACGAAGAACTTCAGCTATGTGGACAGGATTGGAAATGCACTCAATCCGGAGCCCGTGGAAGTAACGCTCCACGAGGCACTGAGGGCCTTTAGGTCAATACGCGAAAGCGCACCCGTTGATGAAAATGGACGGAGGTACGTGGAGAAGGACGGGAAGAAGATTCCCGTTCTGGGTATTCCCTCAGAGGAAGAAGTTAAGGCGTTTCTTGATGAAGTGCACTCCGATATCGGCGTTGCAAAGCGCGTTGCGACCCTCGCCCTTGCATATCCCTCACAGAAAGAATCCGGAGGTGATGAGTGATGTTTTTGAGCGTTGGGGTCAGGTTTGAGGCAAACGTCGAGGCCCTGAACATGGTTGAAACGGCCGGAAACTACAGCAAGCACAGGCGCGTTCCCTATCTCGTCGAAGAAGACGGCAGGCTCAAGACGGTTTACGTTCCCGCGCTGAGCGGTGAGAGCCTCGCCCATGCCTACCAGGAGCACCTTGTGAGGGAAGCCATCGGTCTGAGCCTGCCAGTCTGCGATGACTGCAGGAGGAACGAGTTCTACAAGTCCATGAACAAGGTTCACCTCCAGAAGAAGGTCGACCCGATTCCCGACAACCCGAGGGATATTGAACTTGCTATAGTGAAGTCCTGCGTTGTTGAAGACATTGGCGGGTTCCTCTATGCGGAGAAGCCCCCTGTCAGGAGGAGCTCGGCCTTCCAGGTCAGCTACGCCCTGCCCGTCAAGTCCGTTGCCCTCTTTGCAACCTCGGAACCCCAGCTCCACGCGAGGCACGCCCAGATGGACGCGTCAAGCAAGAAGGGCAACGCCTCCGAGCAGATGATATACTACGTGGAGACAGGTACGGCGCTCTACAGCTTCACGTTTAACCTCGACCTCGACGCAATTGGCGTGAGCGCCATAACCTCGGAGCCAATTCTTGACGAGAATGAGATAAAGGCCAGGCGTGAAGCCGCTCTGAGGGCCCTCTTCAGGATGCTCTCCTCCGCACAATTCGGGGCAAAGCTCTCCCGTTTCTTCCCGGTGGGAGGCATAACTGAGGCGGCGGTGGTCGTCACAGAACATCCGTTCGTCGTCACATCGCCAATTTACGACGATTACATTGCCAGAACGGAACGGAGGCTAAAGGTCCTCGAGGACCTTGGGGAGAACTACCTTTTCACCGTCGCGACTGGTGAGAAGGTTCCCGAGGAGGCCCTGAAGGAGGCGATGGACTACCTCAGAGAACAGGGAGCGTTCTGAGGTGGTTCCCTTGACTTTCTTTTTGAAGGTCACGATGAGACCGACGGGCATAGTGGCCCTCCGTGCCCTGCCACAGAGCAAAATGAGAACGGCACTCCGCTACGTCCCCCCGACGACGCTTATTGGGGCAATCGCGTATCCACTCCAGCACGTCTCAGGGAACAGGGCCGAGACGGTATACGACCGGAAAACGTTCAAAAGCACCGCTGATGGGGTTAAGAACCTGTTTGAGTGGGTGACTGTTAAAACCATTGGAAAGCCAAGGCTCTACGGTGCGTTGCTGAAGATTAACACAGTTTACCGTGGAAAGGCCCAGAGTGCTGTCACGTCATTTCCCTTCGCGGTGATGTACGGTTCAGGGGACTCCACAATAACCGCGGTCTACCTCGTGAACGGGGAGGAGCTCTCCAAGGGGCCTTATACGATGAAAGACCTCGAACGGGCGGCGTGGGGAATAACGAGGCTCGGTTCAAGGGAGTCCGTTGTCAGCGTTGAGAACGTTGAGACGGGTAAAGCTGAGATATCCGAGGCCTGTAGCGCTGAGACATCATACGCGTTCCCCTTCAAGGGATTTGAGGTCAGTGGAAGGGGCACGCTCCAGTCTGTAGTGGACTGGCGCTCGGGGATTGGAGACTACTCCAGCGCGAAGCGCATCGTGGTATTTTACCCAGAGGGTACCGTTAGTGTCCGGGGAAAACTTAAGGTTGCCACCGTAGGAGGTGAGACGGTTGTCCTTGCTCCTTGAGGCAATTGTAAACTATCCCTACGAGGGCCTGACAAGGGAGCTCCTCTCCCTCGGGATGTCGTGGGCAGTTATGAACACAGGAACCCTTGAACCCGACGCAAACGAGCTGGCGGATTCCCTTGAAGGTGCCCTCCGCTCACTCGGCGATAGAGCCAAGGCCCACACCTCCAAGATGGGCAGGAACGACAGGAGCTCCTTTGATAAGGTTCTCAAGACCTGGTTCAACAGGAGCGCCCCCGAAACCTACGGAGAGCTTTTTGAGCTGGTCGTCACCGAAACTGTTAAACTCCTCAGGGACGGCACTATCGACCCCCGGACATCCCTGACAGCAGTTCGGGTGGACAAAAACGGAACGTACCTTGGCATTGAGTATGATGGAAAAGCCTCCAATGTCCCGGGAAAGAAGCTCAACGCTGACCACTACGCCATATTGCCTGCAATAATCAAGCAACCGGAATACTACGAGCGCCAGAGTGGGTTCCTTGTCCCGACTACCGGCCAGAAGGCCCAGATACGCCTCGACCCGCTGTGGTTCTCTTTCGTCGCCCTTGGGTTCTTTACCGGTTTTGCCGGCTTTGTCGGCGGCAGGTATTACCTGATGACAAAGCCCGGGATAGAGGGGTTCTGGCCGTACGAGGTCGAAGACATGGTTGTTCAGGGATTGTTGCCGATAACGGAGGCAGGAATCCACGGGAGGCTCTCGCTGAGCACGGAGGAACTCTACGAAATGAAGCTTGCAATGAAGCTTGCTGAGGAAAGCCGGAACGTCCCGGGGGAAGTTTATCCCCTGACGTTACACCTCATCAGCCTTGAGGGGCAGGTGTACACAGAACTCAAGACCCTTCAGCTTGACCTTTCAAGCCTTAGCAGATACCTGAATTCCTACATGGGACGCATCAGGGCCCTGAGCGCGGGTGGGGTTCCCTTAACCGTGGAGCTGAAGGAAGGGAAGGCCACGGTCCACAAATACCCGCTGTGGGCCCTCGTGGACGTCGCCGAGAAGGAGCTCAAAAAAGGCCTCAACGGAGATGGCGAGATGCTGGCTTACATCTTCGTCAAAGACCTCTACCGGGCAATCAACAGCGGGAACAAAAGGCTCATTCAGGACTCGGTCTTCAGGCTCCTCCGTCAGGGCAGGGCTTTGCTTGATGGGAACGCGAGGGCAAGCGGCGAGCTGAGGAAGGTTCTGAAGGCTTTCATGTGGAAACCCCACGTGGAGGTGTTCCTGTGAGGGGCTACAGAGGCGCCCTTGAACGACTTGCCGAGGTTAAGGGGTTTGCTCCGGAGAGAAGGCCCCTCCTTGAGAGGGCATTTGACTTTTTAACCTCTTCTCCAAAGCCGTTTCTCATCCTGAACGCTCCCACCGGCTACGGCAAAACCCTCCTCAGCTACGCCCTCGCCTTACACTCGCTTTCTGACGCTTCCATTTTTGACAGGGTCATTCACGTCCTCCCAATGAGGTCAATCATAGAGGACGTTCAGAGAACCGCGGAGCAGGCATTTGGATTCTCAAGGACGAAGATGATGGGCTCAAGTGGCGAGTTCATGCACCTCTTTCCTCTGAACATCACAACCGCCGACACGTTCACGTGGGACCTCCTTAAGCTGAACACCAAGAGGAGGCACCTCGTTAAGTCCGGACGGGAATTCGGTTACGACTACCTCACCCAGGCTTCGATTTTAACGTCCCTCGTTATCTTTGACGAGGCCCACTTTCTGCTTGATGAGGAGTCCATGGCGACGGCCTTCAGTGCAGTCGTTGAATTCCTGACTTCTCAGGGTGTCCCGATTGTCGTGATGACCGCCACCCTTTCCCGTGGCCACGTTAGGTTCTTTGAAAAGCATGCGGGAAAAAACGGTTACGAGTTTGAAATACTTAAACCCGATGAAAACGATCCATTCATAAAGAGGGAACTCCAGAAGGACATCTCAATGGCGTTTGGTAGTGGCAACCCGCTTGAGTTCGTTGAACCCGGGAAGAGAAATGCCGTCATAGTTAACACCGTTGAAAGGGCCGTTGAGCTTTACAATAGAGCCATTGGCGGGGATGCCGGGTTTGAGAGGGACAGGATAATCCTGATTCATGGCAGGATGAAGCCGAGCCATAAGAGGGCCTTAATTGGCCGCCTCAGAAGGCTCAGAAATGAGGAGTTCCTCCTGATTGGGACTCAGGCAGTTGAGGCCGGCGTTGATTTTTCGAGCGATGTGATGGTTACCGACCGGGCGCCCATCAACTCCCTCCTCCAGCGCCTTGGAAGGCTCGTTAGGCACGCCGGGGACAGGAAAGGCCAGGTTGTTATTATGGAAGACGCTCCCACTGGGCCGTACCCGCCGGAGAAGGTTGAGCGCACCGTGAGCCTGCTAAAGGCGGATGGTATTCATCCGAGGGTCCCCACGACGTACGAGGAGATAGTAAACGAGGTTCACGGCTCGAGTCTTGTGTCCGTTACACGGCTAATCAACAGGTCGTTGGGCGGAAAACTCGTCAGGTTCATGGCTGACCCCTCCAAAAGGGCTCCACAGGTTCTTGGAGAAATCGAGAGGCTTATCCAGCAGGGAATTCCGGTCATGAGGGATTTCCTCATTCCGCTCTCGGTTGATGGTGAGGTCGTGCTCGTAAGCCCGAAGAAGCTCCTCGAACTTTATTCCCGGGGCCTCGTGAAGCTGAATGGGGTTGAATTTGAGCTACGCGGAATCGGCGATGCCTACCGCGTTGCGAAGGCGGTTGCACTTGGTGAAGACGTTGAGGTTATCTACATTGGAGACTATGACCGGGAGCGTGGTATAGCATGATTCCCTGCGCTTACTTCAGCAACGGAAAGTGCATCGAAACGATGGAGGCCCATATAAAGCGGGGTCTCGAGCTGATTGATGGTCTTTATCTTGCGAGGAACTACGGAGTCTTCCTCGGAAGGCTCCTTGAACTTGACCCCACCACCGCAGAGGACCTTTTGAGAAAGGCGTACGTTCTACACGATATGGGGAAGTGCCTTGAGACGTTTCAGAACAGGAGGGGAGGCTTTGGCTACCACGAGTTCTACTCCTACCTCGTGGCGCGAAAAGTCCTGGCAGGCTTTGGAGAAGCCGGGAATGTTGCTTCCGTCGCAATTCTACTCCATCACCACGACTGGATACGGAAAACAATTGTCAAAAGACCTCCAAGTTTGAGGCTGGCTGAGGAGTGCCCCGGACTAATACAGGTGCTTTCAGGCCTCGAAGTTCCCGATAAAATACCCTGGAGCGAACCCGTTGAGGAATACTCCCGCGTCGAGAAAACCCTCCAGAGTAACCTCCGGGCAGTTTACTCCCTCCTCCTGCCGATTGTGATTGCGGACAACTACGCCGCTGCCATTAACAGAGGCGGAAAGGGAAGCACCCTTGGTCGTGAAGTCGTAGAAAGTATCAGTACCAGATTGCTTCACTGGATACGATTCGACTGTGGGACAAAATAAAGGGGGTAGGACCTTGCTGGTTGTCTTCCCGGTGGGATTTGATGAGAAGTTCATAGTCAGGGCACTGATGAGAAGAAGGGAAGATGTAGATGGTCTCATCAGAGGGGATAAGCTCATTGCCATTCTGCCAGAGGGCTATAGGAATGAACAGAGGACGTTGAATGCCCTAAATGCTATAGAAAGTATAATCGGACCGATAGTCGGAAAGGAGAATATCATTCACTTGGAGGTTCCTTCAACCGGAGATGAAATGGTGGCCACAATAAAACGAAGCGTGGAAGACAGCTTGACCAGAGACCGGATCCTCCTCGCCGTTCTCTCCGGAGGAATGAGACCCCTTGTCGTTGGAACTTTGCTGGCACTCACAAGTCTAGAGAGCGTTCGGGTCATCGTTGAGAGTGACTTTGAGAACCTCTCCGGTTATATATCCCTTGAGCTTGGTTCGTTTCTGGCCCCGCACAGCAGGAGATGGGCGAGGATTTTGTGTGGCTTGATGAAAGGGAAGAGCGTCAGAACAATAGCGGAGGAGCTTGGTGTTTCCCCCGCAACAATAAGCAACGAGTTGAGGAAGATGGCAGATTACTACCTAATAAAGAGCGAACGTCCAGATGGGCGGGCCCCGCGCTATCAAATCACACAGGCCGGTAGAACGTACATTAAACTGATGGGGGAGGGGTGCAATGAGACTTGAACTCTTGCTCCACTTTGAAGAGCCTTTTCTCGTCCCCTACAACTACCCCCGCCCGCTCTATTCGTTTTTAATCCATGCGATAAAGCTGGGAGACCCAATGATAGCGAAGCGCGTACACGGCAACAAAAAGGACATCAAGTTCGTTGCCTCCAAGTTGTTCCCGGTAGGAAGTGCCGAAAAAACCGATAAAGGCCTGCTCGTAAAGTCCGGAAGGGTCAAGCTCTTCGTGGGCTCCCCCGCGTGGCCAGTTCTGGAGGCCATTGCCAACGGCCTTGCCTTTGGTATTGGTCAGGTCCATATACTCCAGAAACGCCTTCTTGATGTGGAAGTTAAGCAGGTTGAGACCCCTAAACGCCTCTCCGGACGGAAGCTTGGAACTCTCTCACCCGTCAGTGTTTACCACAACAGCCCGCCCAACGGTTTCAGGCAGTGGGACCTCTCGCCGGTGGGCCAGCCAAACAGCCCCTTTGAGAACGAGCCAGCCGTGTGGAAGGAGCTGGTCTCCAGAAACCTCCGCGAGAAATACCTCATGGTTCACGGAGAGCCTTTTGAAGGAGATTTCGAGATTGAGGTTTTCCCGGAAAACGCGAGGAGTAAGATGTTCAGGATTAAACGCGATAACAGAACCGGAAGATACACTCAAGTCCGCGCCTGGGAGTTCCACTTTAGACTGAGGGGCGATGAGGAACTCCTCCGCGTTGCCTGGGATATGGGGCTCGGAATGCGAAACTCTCACGGCTTCGGAATGATTGGGGTGGTCTGAATGAACCTCCCGGAGGAAATCGAATCCTTCAACGAGAAGATTAGGAACGCCATAAACGGCAACCACAGGCCCGAGAGGAGAATATGGGTGACCTCTCTGAGCTACTGCCTCAGAAGGGCCGCCCTCGACATATACCTCAACGCGTACAACCCCTCGCGTAGCTGGGGGGCAAAGATAGGCTCCGCCCTCCACGGCTGGCTGGCGGAGGTCGTCGGGAGCGCGGAGTTCGAGGTTCAGGTCGAGTATCCGGTAAAAGACGGGTGGAAGCTCGTCGGAAGGGCCGATGCCGTTAAGGGCCCCTACGTCCTTGAGTTTAAGTTCAAGGGCTTCGAGGGTAACTCTGGGGGAATGCAGGGTAAGGCTCACGACCTTGAGCACGCGGAGCCGTCGCGGGAGTGGGTCGAGCAGATTAACGCCTACATGGGGATTCTCGGGAAGGAGAAAGGCTACATCTACATCTTCGACAGGAACGGGCTCGACTTCCGGGTATTCCCTGTCGAATTCGACGAGAACCTTTTCAGGAGGTTCCTGGGAAGGGCCGAGAGGGTTATAGATGCCGTTGAGGAACTGGAAAGCGGGAAGTTCCCGCGCTGGATATCGACGGTCGGGAGAAAGGACTGGGTGTGCAACCGCTGTCCCTACAGGCCGATTTGCGCCGAGATTGACAGGGAGGAGCTAAAGGTCAAATGATGTCCTCCATCGGGTTCTTCTCCGTTCCGAGGACGTCGCGCAGTGGCTGGGAGCGGAGGCGGTAGATTACCACCGAATCCTCGCTTTCATCTATTATCCCCCTCAGTCCGGCTTTAATCCTCTCGTACTCTGCCCTCGTGACTTCGCCCTCGAAAACGCTGTTTTGGACCCAGTGGAGGTGCTGGCGGAGAAACTTCTTCACGTGGTTGACGCGCTTGACGTTCACGTCGTAGACCACGATGATGTACATCAGACCACCGTATCATTTTGGGAGCCTCTGGATTTAACGCTTGCGGCGTATCACGATAAAAACCCCTCATCTCTCGAAAAGCGTCATTGAAGTGGGTAGAAAACCCAAACCGGCCCTTTTCTTGTCCTGGAAAATCGATTCTCACTGATTTTTAAATGGAACTTTTGGTCACATATACACACAGACAATATAACGAAATATTTTCAAAAAAATGAATGGGGGCGGGGTTGGATAGTAATACCGCGACACCCCATGAAAACTCGGCCTTTTTCAGTTAGAACGCCAGACACGATTTTTCAGCCGATTCTAAACCCACTTAGCGCCGCGCATTACGTGGACATTTTTACGGGCTCAAAGGAATGCAGTTCTGCAAGGCCCTTTCCGGGAACATAAGCCGCGAGGGAGAGTGCACACTGAGGACACAAGAGGCGCTTTTTAGGCAGGTTTTCAGAAAAACTTAAATATTCAAGGGATTATATCCCTCTAACGGGCAAACGAGCGGATTTCCCGCCCGATTGCAATAAGACTCTAGGAGAATTGAAAGACATTAAACCGTTGCTAACAAGTGCAAAAATAACAAAATTGCAATAAGACTCTAGGAGAATTGAAAGTTCGCAATCATTTTTTTATCTCCGCACCTGTTACTAATTGCAATAAGACTCTAGGAGAATTGAAAGTTGGATTTCGGCAATGCTTAGCATTTTGTTGCTACTTAGATTGCAATAAGACTCTAGGAGAATTGAAAGGAACCGGGTGAGTGCTGTGATGGTACTTGATGACGATTGCAATAAGACTCTAGGAGAATTGAAAGCAGGCCTTTGCAATCTCAAGAATCTCTTTCTCAAGGGTTGCAATAAGACTCTAGGAGAATTGAAAGTGAACTCGATGGCTTCTTTGCTGTCGGTATAGGCATGTTGCAATAAGACTCTAGGAGAATTGAAAGTGATAATGATGAAGAGCAGAAGCTGAGCGAGGCTTTGTTGCAATAAGACTCTAGGAGAATTGAAAGTTCACCGCTTTCCTGTACATCCACGTCAGCATGAGAGGTTGCAAAAGACTCTAAGAGAATTGAAAGACTCTCGTCGAGCGCTCAGTTAAGCTCGACGAGTATGTTGCAATAAGACTCTAAGAGAATTGAAACATCCCTGAAGCAACCGTGATGTTTGGGGATGCTGCAACGGAACCAGAGAAATCCATCACTGTTTTTATCAAGAACCCAAACGAGTTGTGGCGGACCGGCGGGGCTTCGAACCCCGGACCTGCGGCTTAGGAGGCCGCCGCCCTATCCTGGCTAGGCTACCGGTCCACTGCCCGCTATTCCCTCCCGGAGAAGAGTATTTAAAGTTTACGGTTTACTCTATCCGGTGAAGGGCATGGTTGACGAGCTGGACCTCAAGATAATCTCGCTCCTCCAGAGGAACGCCCGCCTCTCGTTTAGGGAGATAGCGAGGGAGCTCGACGTTGCCGTTGGCACTGTCTACAACCGAATCAAGAAACTCGAGGAGGAGGGCGTTATCAGGGGCTACACCCCCGTTCTCGACTACGAGAAGCTTGGCTTTGGACTGACGGCCCTCATCGGAATCAAGGCGCAGGGGCGGAAGATAGCGGAGATAGAAAGAAAGATAGCCGAGAAAACCCGGGCGATGATGGTCTACGACATAACGGGCGAGTTTGACATCTTCGTCATAGCGAAGTTTAAGGACAGGGAGGACATGAACCGCTTCGTGAAGTGGCTTCTATCCCTGGATGGGGTTGAGAAAACGAACACGAGCGTGGCCATGCAGGTTGTGAAGGAGGAGCCAAGGTTAGCCCTTGAAGACTAACACCTCGTCGAGGAAGCGCTTTGCAAAGTCCTCGAAGCTCTCAACTGGGAGCTCAACTTCCCTTCCGTTGACCTTCCCTCGGAAAACGTAGCGCCTCGCGGTTATCTCCCGGATTTTTTTGAAGTCCGGGCTGTTCTCGACGGTTCTTTCAAGGACCCTAGTGAACTCATCGCTGTCAACCTCGACGACGACACCTTCTATGACGACCCTCTTTCCACAGTCCTCCTCACTGCACTCAAACTTGAAGGGAACGCCGGGGGCGAACTCTATCGGCAGGCTCAGCCCCTCGGCATTGTAGATGAACCCCTTCATATCAATCCAACCTTATGAGGCTTTCAACCGGGAACTCGTATTCCTCCTGGAGTTTCTCAACGATGTCACCGACGCTCACGAGGAAGAACATTCCTATCGGCTTTGCTCCGGCCTGCTTCGTCATCTCGACGAGGGCCCTCTGGGTTTCCCCGCTCCTTATCACGTCGTCCACTATGAGGACGTTCTCGCCTTTTTTGAGCGCCCACTGGGGGAGGTACAGGGTCATAACGGTTCCAGAGGCACTGGGAACGTAGCTGACTTCGTAGAACTTCTCAACTCCAACTTCCTTCTTTTTCTTCGCGTAAACTATATCCACGCCGAGCTCTTTGGCTATGTGAACACCGAGTGCAATCCCATCGGTCGCGGCAGTTAGAACCTTGTCCACGTCCTTGTCGAGGTATCTCCCTGCAACCTCCTCTGCCACGAGGCTCATCAAGGCGGTGTCGCTGAGGACGGGCATGTTGTCGAAGAAGCCCCTCTCGTCGAACTTTATCCTCTTCTTTACCTCTTCCTCAAGGTTTATGTAGGGAAGGAGAAGTTCGAGCAGTTCTCTCGTTCTCTCGGCACTTGGCAGGACCTTCCCGCGAACATACCGGTTTAGGACGGTTATCGGCAGTCCCGTTATCTTTGAGAGCTCCTCGTACGTGTAGCTTTTCTTGAGGAGCCTCAACACCCTGATGAGTCTGAGCTTCTCCTGGACGGACTTCAGCTGACTCACACTATCACCTCCGCGTGCCCGTTGTTTAACAAGAAAATGTATAAATACGTTTCGGTCACTCGAGGACCTTTCGCCGATACTCCTCTATGACGTCCCAGTACTCCCTCATGAGGAACTCCTTTGTGACCGGCTCCCCCTCCGGGTGATTTATGCCGGGACAGAAGGAGTCCTCCTTTACGTAAATCTCCATCTTCTTTCCGTGCTTGACAAAGATGAACGGATAAAGCCTGCACGCGAGTGGGCGGTGATTGTAAATCCTGCACTTCTTAGTCTCCGGGTCTAAGAAAACGCAGGCCTCATCGAAGGGCCGCTTCTTCAGCGCGTAGCCGAGGAACTTATCCCCCCGGTAGAAGAGCTTCTCGTAGTCCACGAACTCCCAGGCGTTATAACCCAGCTCCTCAATCTTGGCAATGTCTTCATCCCGAAGGGGAATTTCAAGCTCCTCACAGCACCTCCCACAGTTTTCAACGCACTTAAATTTGAAGGATGGGTCGGACTCGACCTCAAGAGTTTCAAGGTCAATCGTCGCGACCCACCGCTTCACCCCTTCACCCCCGGTAGGTGCTCGCTATCAGCGTCTCGGTCATCTCTATCTCGGGAATCCTCCTGAGGACCTCATCGTGGAACTTGTCCAGTTCGTCTATCGTCGAGACCTCCACGCGGAGTATTATGTCGTACTCCCCGTAAACTCTGTAGTCCTCCTTAACGCGCGGGTCCTTCCTAAGCATCTCGTAGACTTTCTCCTCGTTTCCGGGCTTCACGACCACCAACACGAAGGCCTCAATCATACCCCGAACCCCCCTAAGTTGAACTTCTTGGCCATCTTGGCTAGCTTCCTTTTGTTCATGCTCTTGAACATCTTCTTCATTTGATTGTACTGGTTTAAAAGCTCTCTGACTTCAGCGGTGCTGGTTCCCGAACCCCTGGCAATCCTCTTTATGCGGGAGTAGTTGATTATCTCCGGGTGCTCGAGTTCCTCCTCCGTCATCGAGTCCATTATAACGCGGTACCTCTTGAGCTTCTCTTCCCCAACCTTAATCGCGTCGTCCGGGAGAGAGTAGCCGAGGCCTGGAATCATCTGGAGTATCTGCTTGAGCGGGCCCATCTTCTGCATCGCCTCAAGCTGGGCGTACATGTCCTTGAGGTTGAACTTGCCCTTGAGGAACTTCTCAACGTCCTCTTCCTTGAATTCCTGCTGCTTCTGGAGCTCTTCAATTTTCTCAAGGAGACCCTGGATATCTCCGAGGCCGAGGAGCCTTGAAACGAAGCGCTTGGGGTCGAAGGGCTCCAAATCTTCTATCCTCTCACCGACACCTATGAACTTAATCGGCGCCCCCGTTGCGGCAACGGCGGAAAGCGCTCCACCACCCTTGGCCGAACCGTCGAGCTTCGTGACTATTATCGAGCCTATTGGAGTGGCTTCTTTGAAGGCCAGCGCCTGGTTGTAGGCCTGCTGGCCGATGGTTCCGTCTATGACGAGTATAACCTCGTGGGGCTTTATCGCCTCGCTTATCTGCCTCATCTCCTCGATGAGACCTCTCTCCTCCTTGTGCCTTCCGGCGGAGTCCACGATTATGACGTCAACGCCCTTCTCGCGGAAGTGCTCAACCCCTTCCCTCGCGAGCTTGACCGCGTCCTTCTCGTTGGGGTCGCCGAAGACCTCTATGCCGTAGGGGTCGAGGAGCTGTCTGAGCTGGTGGTACGCTCCAGGACGCCAGGTATCGGAACAGACGACGCCGACCTTGTAGCCCCTCTTCTGAAGATGCCTCGCCAGCTTTGCTACGCTCGTCGTCTTTCCAGAACCCTGAATACCAACGGTGAGCAAAACGGTCGGCTTCTCCTTTATCTCGAGGGGCTTCGCCTCGGTTCCGAGGAACTTTGTGAGCTCTTCGTAGACTATCTTGATTATGTGCTCCTTTCTGCTGACGCCCGCCGGCGGTTCCTCCTCGAGGGCCCTCTTCTGTATTGTTTTCGTGAGCTGAAGAACGAGCTTGACGTTGACGTCCGCCTGCAGGAGCGCCCTCTGGATGTCCCTAACTACCTCCTTTATCGTCGCCTCGTCAACGGTTCCAGAGCGCGCGAGCTTCCTGAGGGCGTTGTTAAGGGCCTTCCCAAGTTTTTCTAACGCCATCTCACCACCGTTACTATGAGGGCTGGGGAGTTTATAAACGGTTGGGTATGGAAGCCCTGTATAAATGCATGCATTTTTCAAAAACGGCGATGTTACAACCGTTTTCTTTGAACAAAAGTGTTCATTAAAGTCCAAAATCCGTCCTAAGGCATTTTTTGAGCGAGTATAGAGCCAAACGTGGCATTCTTGCTGAAATCGGAGCTGAAAATCTTTTTAAACCCAAACAGTCCCAATAAATACCGGAGAGAAAGAAAAGGAGGTGAGAGAGATGATATGGCCGATAGCCATGTACGAGTACATGCTCATGCGCGAGAGGGAGAAGAAAAGGCGCATTCCGGAGGAGCTCGAGTACGTTGAGATGCTCAGGTGAGCTTTATAAGCCTGCGTCCTTTCTATTTCTCCCGGTGGTGCTATGAAGATTCACCACGAGTGCGTCGCCTGTGCGATAAACCAGTGTCAGAAAATCGTCGAGATGAGCTTATCCGATGAAAGTCCCCGCAGGAATGCGATGCTGTTCTCACTCAAGCGTGCATCGGAACTGTTCTCAGAGGACTCAATCCCCGCCGTTGTCGGTGGACTGCTTTTCCTTGACCTCTACGAGTTCATTGGAAACGAGGACCCTTTCAGAGAATACAAGCGGGTTTCAAACGAGATAGCAAAAGAACTCGCCGGTCACTTCGAGAACTCCGACCTTAAAACCGCACTAAAACTCGCAATAGCCGGGAACGTCGTGGACTTCTCCGTCGGTTACGACCCCAAAAGACTGGAGGAGGATATAAGAAGAGTTCTCGATGAGAGCCTTCTCATAGACCACAGCGAGGAACTCTTTGAGAGGCTGAAGCGCGCTGGGACACTCCTCTACCTCGTTGACAACTGCGGGGAGATATACTTCGACAGGCTCTTCATCGAGAAGCTGAGGGAGGAGTTCCCCGACCTTAAAATAATCGTCACAGGCAAAGACGGCCCAATAATAAACGACGCGACCGTTGAAGACCTCCTCGAGGCCGGGTTTGGGGAAATCGTGGAGGTAATCTCGACGGGCTCAAGATTGCCCGGCACTCCGCTTGACTACGTTTCCGAGGAGTTCCTTGAGGTTTTCCGCTCGGCGGACGTCGTCATTGCGAAGGGACAGGCCAACTTCGAAACCCTCAGCGAGCTCAATGATTCGAGGGTTTTCTTCCTGCTCAAGGCCAAGTGCTCAGCAATCGCGAGAGAAATTGGTGTTCCAATGGGTTCCCTCCTCTGCCTCAACCCCGTACTTCGCTGATTGTCGATATTATTTTTAACGAATGTCTATCAGAAAACCTTTTATACTTTGAAGTTGTAGGTAATAGTGGTGATGAAAGATGCCCACGGTTATTAAGCGTGACCCCACCAGGTTCTTAAGGGAGATGAAGGTTCACTACGGCGATGTCTGGAAAATGCCGTCAAGCAAATACCTTCTCCAGCCAGATTTCCTTGTAGTTGACCCCAAAACCGGAAAGAAAACCAGGGTGAGTTTCGTTTCACTTGACGATGGAGAGGTGGTTGGGGTCGTTTACGACGACCTCGGGTGATTTCGTCTTTTGCCTTACCTAATTCTGACGCCAGCCGGAAACCATAAATAGGTTTCTTGTTTACCTGACTTGGTGGGAGCATGCCGGTTGACCTTTACAATGAAGCCCTTTACCTAACTCGGAGTATCAACGACCCTTACCTCAGGGCGATAACGTACGCTAGAATCGGCTACTACATGCACAGGGCTAAGAACCCACGCTATGGGGAGGCCTTTACAAGGGCCCTCAAGGCCGTTGCCTCGATAGATAATCCCCTTCTTCTCGTAAAAGCGCTAATCGAAGTCGCGACTTTCCTTGGGAAGACTGGGTCGAAGGGCGCGAGCAAAACGTTTACCCAGGCCTACGAGTCAATCAAAACGTTTCCTCAGCCGCTCAGAGATGAGATGCTTGAAGAACTCGTTCACAGACTCCTTGAGCTCGGCAGAATTGACGACGCCTTCTTCTACGCAAGGGAAATCGAGAACAGTGTAAAGCGCAACGACGCCCTCTTAAGGGTTCTCCACAACTACATAGGAAAGGGCAATCTAAGAAAAGCGCGGCTAATCCTCGAACTTATAGAAGACGAACCGTGGCACTCGATAGCGGCCTACGAAGTTCTTAAGGAGCACCTGAAGAGGGAAGAGTTTGGAAGTGCCATTAAGGTCCTCTCGGAGTTCAAGAGCGAGTACTGGCTCGGTGAGGCGATGAAGGCCGTGGCGGTCCACTTGAAGAAAGCCAACGTTCCGGAGGGAACGTACGAGAAGTTCGTGGATGTTGCACTCGGGATATCCTCCAGTGTTGGCTTTGAGGTTCTAATGTCCTTCCTTATTGGCGTTGCGGCCCAGGGAGAGATAGACTTCGTAATAGGAGTTCTCTCAAAGGTTCCCAGAGAGCTCCGCCCCGAACTCCTGAGGTCGATAGTCTTGGCAGTTCTTGACAGGCCAAAGCTCCTGGAGAGACTAATTGACCGGCTCATCGGTGATGAGAAGGAACTCGTCATGAGCTCAATCCTCGATGCCCTCCTCGAGAGACAGCCAAACTACGAGTACTACGAGCTCGTGAGGAGAATTGGCTCAGAAACCGACAGCGAGAGGATAATCGTTAAGGCCGTCCGCTACCTCTCGAAGCTCCACGCCTACGATGACGCCTGGGAGCTGGCATCAAAATTAACCAACCCGTACCTCCGCTCGCTGGCCTTTGGAAGCATCGCCGTTGAGAAGCTCAAAGAGAACGATGTTGACGGGGCCATCGATGCCTCCCTTGAGGTGAAGGACCCGCGCTGGGGCTCTTGGCTCCTCAGTGAAATTATCGCCAAAATCCTTGAGGTTCAGACCGGCGGCGAGTTAAAAGAGGACATCGAGGAGCGCGCCGAAGCACAGCGCAAACTCTGGGAAGGAAGCTAACGTTTTAAAGCCCTCCCCTCAATTCTCTTTTCAGGTGATACCATGCCGAGGATAGCCATCATTGGAGGCTCCGGAGTCTACGACCCGAAACTGCTTGAGAACGTAAGGGAGGAAACCGTTGAGACTCCCTACGGAACGGTAAGGGTCAAGATAGGGACTTACAAGGGTGAGGAGATAGCGTTCCTGCCGAGGCACGGGGAGAAGCACAGCGTTCCGCCCCACAAAATAAACTATCACGCCAACATCTGGGCACTACACGAACTGGGCGTCGAGAGAATTTTAGCAACCTCTGCTGTTGGCTCCCTCAACCTCGACATGAAGCCCGGCGACTTCGTAATCCTCGACCAGCTCATGGACTTCACGAAGACGAGGCACTACACCTTCTACGACGGTGAGGAGAGCCCCCACGACAGGAAGTTCGTCGCCCACGTGGATTTCACCGACCCCTACTGCCCCGAGCTCAGGAAGGCCCTTATTACAGCCGCCAAGGAGCTCGGCTTTACCTATCATCCCACCGGAACCTATGGCTGCATGGAGGGACCGCGCTTCGAGACGAGGGCCGAGATAAGGGCGCTCAAGATACTCGGCGCCGACGTCGTTGGCATGACCCAGTGCCCGGAAGCTGTTCTCGCGAGGGAGCTCGAGATGTGCTACGCGAGCGTTGCCATAGTTACCAACTACGCCGCGGGAATCAGCAAGGAGAAGCTCACCCACACCGAGGTCGTCGAGCTCATGGCGAAGAAGGGCGAAGAGATAAAGCTCCTCCTCATGAAGGCCGTGGAGCACGTTCCCAAGGAGCGTCGCTGTCCGTGCAAGGATGCCCTCAAGGGCGCAACGGGCGAGTGATGTTCTCTTTCCTCCATTTCTCCCCCGAAAAGTGCTTACGTTGAGAACCGAAGGTTAAAGAAAGTGTTTAATAGTAGGGAGGCCTAATTCTTCCGGTGGTGCGAATGAAGTACGACGTCGTGATTATCGGGGCCTCCGCGGGAGGTATCACAACTGCCATCTCGGCCAAGAAGTTCTACCCCGACAGGAGCGTTCTTGTCATCAAGAGGGAAAAGGTGGGCATGATTCCCTGTGGAATTCCCTACATCTTCGGAACGCTGAAAAGCGTTGACGATGACGTACTGCCTGTTGAGAAGTTCCTGGAGCCCCTCGGCGTCGATATCCTGACGGACGAAGTTACAGACATCGACCCCAAGAGGAAGGTCGTCAGGACCAAGTCCGGAAAGGAGATAGCCTGGGAGAAGCTGGTCCTGGCGACAGGCTCGAAGCCTGCAAAGCCGGACTTTCCGGGCATTGACCTTGATGGGATATACACCGTTCCCAAGGACTACGAGTACCTCAAGAAGCTCCGCGAGAAGGTAGAGGAAGCCGAGAAAATCGTCATCGTCGGCGGTGGTTTCATAGCCCTTGAAGTTGGCGACGAGATAAGGAAGCTCGGCAAGGACGTGACTTTAGTCGTCAGAAGCAGGCTTCTGAGGAGCTCCTTTGACCCGGAGTTCAGCGAGATGGTCGAGGAGAGGCTGAAGGAAGCAGGGATAAACATTACATACGGACAGGTTGAGGGCTTCGCTGGGAACGGGAAGGTGGAGAAAGTCAAGCTCCTTGACGGAGGAGAAATCCCGGCCGATTTGGTAATCCTCTCCACCGGCTACAGGCCCAACGTCGAGCTGGCCGTTAAGGCCGGCCTCAAGGTTACGCGCTATGGTATCTGGACCGACGAGTACATGAGGACGTCTCACCCCGACATCTTCGCAGTTGGAGACTGCGTGGAGCACAGGGACTTCTTCACGGGCAAGCCCTACCAGCTTATGCTCGCCTCGACGGCCACCTTCGAGGCGAGGATTGCAGGGGCGAATCTCTTCAAGCTCCAGATTGTCAGGGAGAACAGAAGGACGATAGGTGCCTACTCGACACACATAGTGGGCCTCACCCTCGCGGCGGCCGGTTTGACGGAGGAGCAGGCAAAGAAGGAGGGATTTGAGGTCATCGTGGGCTACGGCAGGGGTCCGGACAGGCACCCGGCGAAGTTCCCCGATACCTCGATGGTGACAGTGAAGCTCATCTTCTCCCGCGACAGGGGTGCGATACTTGGAGCCCAGATAGCCGGTGGCAAAAGCGTCGGCGAGATGATAAACATCCTCGCCCTTGCGATACAGAAGAGACTTACGGCGAGCGAGCTCTACACCCTCCAGATAGCGACTCATCCACTCCTCACGGCCTCGCCCGTCGGCTATCAGATACTCCAGGCGGCCGAGGACGCGCTGGCGAAGCTGAGAACATGATGGAAGAACAAAGGGGCATTTAAAGCGAAACCCTTTCGTTTATTACCTCAACTATTTTGTTTCCCTCTTCGAGGTACTTCACGAGGTCGAAGACCCTCTCGGTGAAGCCGCCGATGTAGATGTTCCTGACGTCGTGCTCCTCAAGGTAGACCTGGCCGTAGCCGGCCAAATCCCACGTGATGAGCCTCATCTCAGGGTTAATAGTCTTCCGGTATTGCCTCATGGCGCGCTGGAACGCGTCGTCGCCGTAGTTCTCGGAGTAGACGACCATATCCGTGAGCACGAAAATCCTGTCGAAGTACTCTCCCTTCCGCAGGACTTCCCCCATAGGTTTGTAGGCGTAGGTAGCGTAGCCGACCCTACTCCTCAAGACGTCCTCCGCAGTTTCAAAGATGCTATCTCCCTTTGGTATCCAGCGGTATTCGTCTGCGAATGCTACTATCGCCGTGTCGTACTTCTTGGCTAGTATCGCGCCGTAGAAGGCGGAGACCATCTTCAGGGTTACCCTGCTCCTCCTGCTGAGGGGGAAATCCATCGAGCCGCTGACGTCGACGAGGACAAGGTTTCTGCCATCGAAGTTGGGGAGCATAACGATGCTCTCCTCTATGGCTTTTCGAAGGGCCCGGAGGGCGATATCTCTAAGCTCGGCCTGTGTGGGGGAGTCAATTTTCATCCCCTTTAGGGCGAAGTAGGCGCTCAGGTAGCGGTATGGGTATACCTTCGCCCTGCGCATCTCCTTCGGGTCTGCAAGTATCTCCATGGCCCTCCTGAACTTCTTGGTATCAACCTCGTGCTCTATGAGGTTCCTAAGGTTCCTGAGGAGCGCGAAGACCTGCTTGTACCTGATGAACTCCTCGAGGACCTCATCCCATGTTTCAGCGGTTGAGCCTTCCTTGGAGACCTTGGCCTCCCACGTGCGGGTGTTCTTGAGCCCGCCCTCGATGAGCTCCCGGAAGGCTTTTTCCTGTTCCTCGTCCCTTGGTTTTGGATGAGTAAGCAGAATGACATCCTTAAGCTTGACCTGACAGCGGTCGCAACGGTACTTGGCGAGCTGGTAGCTGTCGAAGCGGGTGAAGCTGTTCCTTATGGCCTTCTTGAGGCTGTTGGGTATCGGCTTTCCGAAGAGGGCGAACTGGATGGCGAGGGCCTCGGTGAGCATATCCGGCCTTGTGAAGACTCTCTCGCCGACCTTCCGGGGTATGCCGGTGCCCTTGTACCTCTCGTGGTTGGCGAGGATAACCGTTCCGAGAGTTGGGAGGGAGCGGAGCAAGAGTTCCTCGCGGGCGTAAACGACGAGCTTGGCAACGAACTCTGGGTTTATCAGTATCGCCCTCTCAAACGCATCCAGGAGTTCCTGAAAACCCTCTTCAGCCCCGGTGTAGAACCTCGGTTCCCTCACGAGGTTGCTCGCGGCCCTGAGAAAGAGCTCGAGCTCCGGGCTCGGGCGGTAGGTTTTCCCACCTTCGAAGTTGAGAAGCTCAGCCCTCCTGTTGAACTTCACAATATCACCCCGGCGGAGAAAATCGGCGGGGGAAGGGGGGCGAACCCCCACCGGCCCTCCTGCCGGCACAGGATTAGCGAAGTATCCCCCGCCTGCACTTCCGTCACTATGGATTAATCCAAGAACTTTATAAATTTTACTGTGTCGAAAAGTAACAAGACAATGGTCGAAATGAGTTTAAATAATTTATTCTCAAGCTCAAGAGAACACCAGCACTACTCTCTAGACACCAAACACGTTGGAACGCCCATGACAGGCTTTAAGGAACCGGGCAAAGAGCACCCGTCTCACCAGCAAGCAAAATTGTAATGCACTAACCAAGTGCAACTCTGATTGGGGTTTAACACTAAAATAAAGCCCTCCAAGTGGTTTTAATTTCAATATCAGCACCCTTGGGGGTCCCAAGTTAAACACTTCACCTCAAAGTTAACATGAACGTAAACCCAAAACCAGCGGATTAAGAGGCATGCAACTCTCCCGGTGTCCTCTCTGGGGGTTTAACTCTTTGGTCAAGCTTTCCTATTCGCTCGAAGAAGGCGCCCGAAGGGCGCTAACGGGAGGAAACACGCTCGAGAATGGCAAGTTTGGAAGTAAACCCTTTGAAAATGAGCCCATTCAAAACGCATGCCTCACTTTGATGAAACTTTTCATCAAGAAAAGTTTCCCGCCAGCGCTTGCGAAGGAAGCTTTTGAACAAAGCTTCACCAAAAGTTTGTGATTCTTCCATCAAGGGTTTCTTTTGGAGTGTTTGCGCTTTTAATGGACTCTTATAGAATGCGAATTCCTAAATTTTGGGAGTTTCCTCGCTTGGGTTTACATTTTCCCGCGCTCCTTTGGAGCGCTTCTTAGAGAAACCCCTTCGAAAAGGTTCCTTAAAGATAATTCTCCTGAGAGTACTGCCATTTAAGAGTGCAACTTCTTAGAGTTGCGTTTTTAGAAAAGAATCACCAACCTTGGTCAAACTTCGCGCAGGCGAAGTTTGAATGGCGGGCCGGGCGGGATTTGAACCCGCGACCTTCGGCTCCGAAGGCCGACGCCCCATCCAGGCTAGGCCACCGGCCCACCCCCTGATGGTTCCGATGGGTTAAACATAAACCTTGCGGTTCGCGAAAACCTTTTAGGTTACCTCGGCTAATGTTAATTAGGAGAAAGGAATGAGAAGAAGCACAAAAGTGCTCGTCGTAAGTGGGGTCGCCATCGCGGGCTTTTTCGCACTTGCACCAGCGCTTCCCCTTTACCTTCTGCTGGCACAGAGATATGGAGCAAGTGCAGTGGATACAACAACTGTGGTTTTAGGACTTCTCGGCCTAATCACTTTAGTTGTCGGGGTAACACTCAGAAAGTTTGAGAGCCTTCCGAGAAACGTTGCCCTGTACGAGACCCTGGAATTCCTGATGCTTGGAACCTTCGGTGTAGCCTGGATAAACACACTCAACGGCCTCAGGGACATCGTCGAAAAGGTCACCGTTTCCATCGTCTTCTTTGTAGCTTATGTGGCATTTATGGAACTGCTGAGGAGAAAGCTCAACCCAGAGGGGTACAGAAGGACGTGGAAGATGGTTGTCGTCTTCAGGAAGCGCTGAGAAAAGTTTTGAAAGGCCCGCCCGAAGGCGGACAAAAGGGAAGAGGAATTCAGCCGAAGAGGGCGCCGAGGCCGGCGAGGGCGTCCTCCTCGCTGACCTCTTCCTCTTCCTCCTCTTCCTCTTCCTGGGCCTGCTCGGCACCGCCCTCAGCGGGAGCCGGAGCGGCGGCAACCGCGACCGGAGCGGCGACCGGCATGGCAGCCTTCTCGATGACCTCGTCGATGTTGACGCCCTCGAGAGCGGCGACGAGGGCCTTTATCCTGGCCTCATCCGGAGTAACTCCGGCGGCCTCGAGCACCTTCTTGAGGTTCTCCTCGTTTATCTCCTTACCAGCGGCGTGGAGCAGCAGAGCGGCATACACGTACTCCATTTTTTCACACCTCCAATCATCTTCATTCCTTTATTCACACATGTGCGAGGGAAAGTAATTCAGCCGAAGAGGGCGCCCAGTCCGGCGAGCGCATCCTCCTCGGATGCCTCCTCTTCTTCCTCTTCCTCCTCGGCCTCCTCAACCTTCTCCTCTGTTGGCTGAGGAGCCGCGGCAACGGCCACTTGGGCCTGAGCGTTTAAAAGCTCTTTGGTCTTCTCGTCGAGCAACTCCTCGGGCAGGTTCTGCGCTATGAGCAGGACGGCACGGAGAGCCCTGCCAAAGACCTCCTCGACGGTCTCAGGCGTGATGTAGCCGGCCTCAACTGCAACGTTCTTGGCTCCGAGGTAGGCCTTCTGGATGATAGCCTCGATGGTCTCCTTGGTCGGATAGGAGGTGTTAACCGACAGGTTGAAGGCGTGCATGTACGCCTGCTGGAGCATGTTGATGTACTCCTGCTCGTCTATCGCAAGGACGTCAGGAGTGTAAACGATGCCGTCCTCGTAAGCGGCGAGCAGGTTGAGACCGACCTCAAGGGGCTCGATACCAAGGGCGTTGAGGATTCTCGCGAGCTGTTCGGTTATAACCTCACCCGCCTTGAGAACGGTGTAGTCCTTCTGAATGCTAACCTTACCCTTCTCAATCCTCGCGGGGATTCCAAGGGCCTGCATCTCACCGACGAGCGGGCCCGGTGGAATCGAGGTCGGTCCGGCTGGAATAACGACGTCCTTGGGAACGACTGCTCCGGGCTTGGCAGGGGCCGGAGTCTTGCTCTCCTCGAGGAGCTTGTAGAGCTTGAAGGGGTTCATCTCTGTGGCGAGTATAGCAGCTCCTCCCTCGATGTAGTCGGCGAGCTTCTCCAGGTCCGGCTTGTTAAGCTCCTGGGCGGCCCTCTTTATGGCCAGCTCAATGAGGGTGTTCCTGCTGACCCTGAGAAGGGCCTTCCCGCGAAGCTTGTCACGCATCTTGCTGAGCGGATAAGCGGGGACACCGGCCACGTCAACGAGGGCAATCACTGGGTGGCTCTTGATAATCTTGGTGAGTTCCTCAACTTCCTTCTTCTTCCACTCGGCTACGTGGGCCATCTCCCTCACCTCTCAACCTTAACGGCCGGGCCCAT
Organism: Thermococcus prieurii; assembly: GCF_054657655.1. Classification (NCBI taxonomy): domain Archaea; kingdom Methanobacteriati; phylum Methanobacteriota; class Thermococci; order Thermococcales; family Thermococcaceae; genus Thermococcus; species Thermococcus prieurii. The sequence continues at coordinate 857,318 of NZ_BAAHYH010000002.1, forward strand.
TGTGGTCTTCACGTACACTGACTTCACCTGGTTCTCTCCGCGCTCGAGCTTGTTGATGATGGCGTTGAGAACTGCCTCGGCGTTCTCAGCGAGCTTCTCGTCGTCCATGTCCTCGGTGCCTATCGGGGCATGGACAACCGGGTTGTTCTTGAGCTGTATTCTGACGGTTCTCTTGAGCCTCGCAACTATCGGCTCGAGGTTGGTCATGGTCGGTGGAACAACCTGCGGCATCTTGTTCCTCGGACCGAGGTACCTACCGAGGTACTTACCTATCTTGGGCATCAGCGGAGCCGCGGCAATGAAGAAGTCGTAGCGCTTCGCTAATTTCCTCGCTTCCCTCGGGCTCTTCGCTATCTCCTCAAGCTGTTCTCCACTAATCACATCAAGCCCGAGCTTTTTAGCCGCCTCAGCCACGGCACCATCAGCGATGACCGCGATTTTTGGCTCCTTCCCACGACCGTGGGGCAGTACAACCTCAAGCTTAAACCTGTTCTCCGGCTTGCGGAGGTCTATATCCTTGAGGTTGACTGCTATCTCGACGGTCTGTGTGAAGTTGCGCGGCTTAGCCCGGGCCTTCGCCTCCTTCACCGCTTCCACGAGTTTCTGCCTGTCGAAGGCCATTTACAGCCCTCCCTTTCGTTTTCGATTTGAGCCGAAAAAGTCAAAGATGCCTAAAAGGAGGGATTTTTAAAGTTTTCCCTCACTCCTCGGCTTTCTCAAAAATCTCGTCGTAGAGTCCTTCGTCAATCTCCCTCTGAACTTCCCTCGGGTCCTTGCCTTCAACTGTAACGCCCATGCTGAGAGCCGTTCCGATGACCTCCTTCGCCGCTGCCTTGATGGTCGGAGCGAGCATCTGGTCAATCTTCATCTTGGCTATCTTGACGACCTGCTCCATGGTGAGGTTCCCGACCGGGTTGTGGACGGGCTCGCTCGAGCCCTTCGGAATGCCGAGCTCTTTCTTGATGAGCTGGCTGGTCGGGGGAATACCGACCTCAATCCTGAAGGTCTTCTTCTTGGGGTCTTCAACGATAATCTTGACGGGAACCTGCATTCCCTCGAATTCCTTGGTGGCCTTGTTTATCTCGTCAACGACCTGCTTAACGTTCAGTCCGAGGGGACCGATGGCCGGACCGAGCGGGGGTCCGGGTGTGGCCTTTCCACCTTCAACGAGGACTTCGACAACCTGTGGCATTCATCTCACCACCTTTACTTTTGTCTCGGGCCTGTCACTCCTTCTGGCGTTTGCTTATAAGTCTAACGTATTCGCCCCTCACCGTGACCGGTATCGGGACGATTGAGCCAATGAGCTCCACAACGATTTCGTCCTTGCTCTCGTCAACCCTGACGACCTTGGCCTTCTCGCCCTTGAACGGGCCGGCTATGAGTTCGACGATGTCGCCGGGCTCGAAGCCACTAACCGCTGGCTTCTCCTCGAGGAAGTGCTCTATCTCATGGAAGGGAATCTCGCCAGGGAGAACGCGCTTCGCGTGGCGGATTCCACTTATCGCCTCGTTGACGACACTCTTGCTTGAAGCCTCGATGAATATGTAACCTTTGACCTTACTTGGCGCAAGTATAGCCTGGATGGGGATGTTGTAGGTTTTGGCTTTGCTATATACCAGATTGGCCGTCGTTGTTTCCTGACCTACAGTAACGCTAACGGTGAATATCTTGCCCTCTGCCATCGCTTCCACCCCTGGCTCACGAACCGGTGATGAAGTAGCCAATCATCCTAATTACCATGCCGATTAGCCCAATGATAATCATTCCAAGCCCCGTAATCTTCACGGCAAGCTTGAACTCTTTCATTCCTGGCTTCCTTGTGACAAGCAGTACCCTTTTGGATTCAGAGAGGAAGCCACGGATTTTCTCTACCACGCTGGCCATTGTATACCCCCCGAAGTACTTCAGAGCTCGTCAAGGTCGAGCTTTATCGTCTTGCGCTCCCCTTCCTCACCAAAGTACGGCTTCTCTTCCTCCTCCTGAACGGCGTACGGCGAGCTGACACCGGTGACAACGAGGAGGATTCTAATCATCTTGCCGAGCTCCTCGTCGAGCTGGATACCCCAGATAACCTGCGCCTCAGGGTCGAGCTTGCTCGTGACGAGTTCGATAATCTGCTGGGCCTCCTCGAGCTTGACGTCGCTTCCGCTGATGCTTATCAGAGCACCCTTGGCACCGCTGATGTCAACGTCAAGGAGCGGGCTGTTCAAAGCCTGCTGGGCAGCCTCCAGGGCCCTCTTTTCGCTGTCACTCTCGCCGATACCGATCATGGCGACGCCACCGTCCTTCATAACGGCACGGACATCGTTGAAGTCGAGGTTAACCAGTCCGGGCTTGGTGATGAGCTCGGTGATGCCCTTGACGGCCTGGACGAGTATCTCGTCGGCGACCTTGAAGGCCATGTGAATCGGCAGGTTCGGGGCAACTTCCATGAGCTTGTCGTTCGGGATGACGATGACGGTGTCGGTGTTCTTCCTGAGCCTCTCGAGACCGTACTCGGCGTTCTTTATGCGCCTGATACCCTCAACGGTAAACGGGAGCGTGACGACGGCAACGGTGAGGGCCCCCATCTTCTTGGCTATCTCGGCTACGACCGGCGCGGCGCCGGTTCCAGTCCCTCCACCGAGACCGCAGGTAATGAAGACCATATCCGCGCCTTCAAGGGCCTCTCTGATTTCCCTCTCGCTCTCCTTTGCGGCTTCCTCACCCATCTTAGGGTTGTTGCCTGCCCCAAGACCCCTGGTGAGTTCTTTTCCAATGAGTATCTTTCTGTGGGCCCGAATCTTAAGCAAATCTTGGGCATCGGTATTAACTGCAATTATCTTAGCTCCCTGGATTCCAACCTGCATCATCCTGTTAACGGTGTTACAGCCGGCACCACCAACACCGACGACGTATATCTTGGCCTGAATCTGCTCAAGGAGCTTCTTAAGCTCCTCATCTATGTCCGACTGGGGCTGAACCTCAGGAACGGCCTTGGGCTGGGCCGCCGAGGTCCTCTCAATGGCGTCCTCAATCAGCTTCAGCATCTTTTCACCCTCCGAAGAGTTTAACACCCTTTGGAGTTTGTGGGGGAGTGGTATATAAACTTAGCTAACCCGAAACTGAACTTAACTGGCTGATCCTCTCTTTAAAGGTTTCGGCTCAGTCCCGGATGAACTCAAGGCCGAGCTCCCCCGCCAGCGACCTTGCGAGCTGTCTCGTCTCACCTCTGCTTCCCTTCCAGTCAACGTATATCGCCTCGACCCTCTCAGCGGTTCTCTCAATGGCCCTCAGAAACATCTCCCTTGGAAGGGGGTGCGCGTACTTCGGCGCTATGTGACCAAAGGCTATATCCGTCTCAAGAGCGCGCTTTGTCTGCTTCGGCGCATAGTGACCGCCACCTATTCCGATGGCAACCTTGAACCTGGCCTTTTCGTAGTTCTCGAGGACGTAGACAATAGTTTCAGCTATTATCTCACCCGCCCTGTCGTTGGCCCACTCCTCCTCGCTGGAGCCAATCTCTATGAAGAAGCTCGGAACTTCGAGCTCGCTCGGCCCGTGGTGTGTTGCCTCGTAGCAGACGGTCCAGCCGAGGTCGTTCAGCTCGTTCATCTTGAGGAGGGCAAGCTTCATGGCGCTCGGCAACGCTATCGCTAGACTCTCGTCCCTTCCGCCGTACATGGCCTTTCCCCAGTTGCCCGTCACGTGGGTCGTCAGGGCAGGCAACTTCTGCTTGCTCGAATGCCTGGAGGCGAAGGCTATCACCTCGGGCATAAAACCGAGCTGAGCCTCTATGGCCTTGTCGAGGTTGTCGTAGTAAATCATCTCGTCGTTGGTCGTGAGTATCAGAGTTTCCCCGCTCCTGTAAACGGGGTTACCGTCGAAGACCATGTCGGTTTCCTTGAACCCGAAGTTCTCGATGAGCTTCTCCATTATGTTCATCGAAGCCCTGTCGATTTTCGTGGTCATGATGACCTTCATGGCTTCCACCGGGCCACTTAAAGGGAGCAGAAATAAAAAGGTTTGTCATCCCCCACTCGTCATGTTCTGAAGGGTTTCAATTATTTCCCTGTTGGCACTGTCTATGTTTCTAGATGCCTGCTGAGCACTCTGTTTCATTAAACGTATAGCGATGAGCACCATGGTGAGCGCAAGTGCAATCATGAAGAGGTACTCTATTGCAGCCTGAGCAGGTCTCATACCCTCACCTCCAATCAGAACTAAGATGTTCGAGGTTATAACCTTTTGGTAAGGAAATCGAAGAGAAAATCAGTAAAGCATAACCTCAAAGCCCAACTCGCTGAGCAAATCGGCAAGCTCTTCGCCCTCAACGTAGGCCAGCAGGTGGTGGTTTCCGAGCGTTCCATCGAGGAACTCGGGGGCGTCATCGATTCTGAGCTTCACCTGCGTCCTGCACCTGTTTTCAAGGTGCTCGTTTCCAACAACCTCCACCCCAGCAACAACCGCACGCCTCCCGCGGAGCTTGAAGAGGCTCGCCTTTCCCCTGGGGAACTCGACGTCAACGCCAACGCCGATACCGCTCTCGAAGTGGCTCCTGAGGCGATAGCGCCAGAGCAGGGGCGCGGTGCAGTGGGCTATTACAACGTGGTTTTCCCCAAAGTCCGCGACGTTGCCCATGAAGGCGGGCTTATCGAAGTACTTCCTCACAATGTACATGCCGAGGAGAGAGTTCAGCTCACCCTCACAACCGGCAGGAATCCCTTCTGCATTGAACATTGCGAGGGCCAGACATGGCGTGGCGTTGAGCTTGCCTATAAGGTCGAAACAGCCTATCGTGAAGCCATCGAGCCTGTAATCGTGCAGGATTTCCTTGATTGCAAGGTATATCCTTCCAGCCTTCGCTAATACATCTTTTCCGGGTTCCTTCACCTCGCTTGCCTGCTCGAAGATTTCCTCAACGACCTTCCAGCCGTCCTCATCGCTTACCCTATCGTAGTACTCGTAGAACTTCTTAAGGCTAATCCTCGTGTAGGGGAGCTCAAACTTCTCGTTGACGAGCCAGGGAGAAACTCTGCCGATGAGGCCAAGCCTGGCCCTGAGGAATGGCTCAAGGGTTTCGAGGGAGTCCTCGTAGGCGAGAAGGGCAGCTTTAAGCTCGTTCATGTCCTTGACGAGCGTCGATGGGACAAGCCTTTCACGCAGGAACTCCCTGATTTCAATTCCAGCGGCGAGGGAGTTGTTGAAGGGGTCGCCGAAGATTACGGTGGGCCTTCTGAAGACGAAGAACTCTTTGAGGAATCCCTCGGTTCCACCCGTCAAGGGGTAGAGGATTATGGCGTCAACATCGTTGAAGTTGAGCTCCTCTTTGGCCTCCCGAAAGTCTGCCTTTGAGCTCAGCATGAAGCCACCGACGACGTCGAAGTCCCCGGAGAGAGCCGTGAGGAACTCGGAGGCCTTCTTCTCAAACAATTTAGGATTCGCGAGTTCGCTAAGACCAAAGGCAACGCCAACCTTCATGCTTCCACCCAACCTTTTAAAGCCCCGACCCTAAATAACCTTGTGGTGGCCGATGACGCTGAGGTTCGTCCTCGACACGAGCATATTCGTCAACCCCGAAATCCGGAAGGACTTCGGCGATAACCCAACCGAGGCCATGAGGACCTTTCTGGGCTACGCCGAGAAGCTCTTCGGGAAGGTAGAGTTCTACATGCCACCGGGCATCTACCGCGAGGTCATGCACTTCGTTGACGAGGAGCTGAAGCCGGAGATAGAGCTCTACATCATCAAGAAGCCTCCAAACCTGCACGACCTCAAGATTCCGGCCTTCGTCGTTTACGAGCTCATAGACGACATAAGGAGACGGGTTGACAAGGGGCTTAGAGTTGCCGAGAAGGCCGTCCGAGAAAGCGTCGTCGAGACGGACAACGTGGACAAGATAATCCAGAAGCTCCGGAGGAACTACCGCAAGGCCCTTCGAGAGGGAATCGTTGACAGCAAGGAGGACTTCGAGCTAATCCTTCTCGCCAAGGAGCTGGACGCGACGATAGTTTCTGCGGACGTTGGAATCCTGACGTGGGCGCAGAAGATGGGCATCAAGTGGATTGACGCTTCAGCGTTCAAGGACGTCCTTGAGGGTCTTGTCGAGAAGCTCGGGGGGAAAAATTTATAAAGGCTCCCTCCATCGTATCAACGTCAACAGCGCCCCGGTGGCTCAGCCTGGTGGAGCGGCCGCTTGGTAAGCGGCAGGTCGCGGGTTCAAACCCCGCCCGGGGCTCCATTACAGCCCTTTCTGACGAAAGCGCTGGCGGAAAGTGTTGTGCCTTTTTAAAAGTGCAAGTTCTAGATGGGTTTTCCGTCGAACTTGCTTAACTTTTGGTGTTTTACTCCAAGAAGGCGCCCTTTGGGCGCCGATAAAATGTGAAACTGCCTGAAAAATGTTTGTTTGAGGGATTAACCCCGTTCTAATGTTACAGTTGATTAGTGCACGACTGTTTTTCTGGTCTTTGGTGAGAAAGGCGCTCTTTTCGCCAGCCTTTCCCAAAGGCTGAGCGCGAAGTTTCATCAAAGTTCGTGATTCTTTCCTCAAGGGTTTCTTTTGGAGTGTTTGCGCCTTAATGGCTTTTGTGGGTTGTGAATTCCTCGATTTTGGAAGTTTTTTCGTGTGGGTTTGCTTTTTCTTGCGCTCCGAAGGAGCGCCTCTCGGAGAAACCCATTTCAAAGGGTCCCTTGGAGTGAATTCCCTTGGAGTACCACCACTTAAGAGTGCAAACTTCCTAGAATTGCGTCCTCGGAGAAGAATCACGAACCTTGGTCAAACTTCGCGCAGGCGAAGTTTGTGTGGTGCGGGGGCGGGGATTTGAACCCCGGAACCCCTACGGGAGTGGATCTTGAGTCCACCGCCTTTGACCAGGCTCGGCAACCCCCGCGCTCGCGGGACTCCCGAAGAAGTGAAAAAGGGCTGAGTTTATAAACCTTGCTTCAGCGCTCCATACTCAACATTGTGAAGAACCTAAGAAAAACACCACAAAGTTAATCTAGCCTCTCACCGACTATAATCCGGTGAGAGCATGGCGGTAAAAGCCGTTGATAGGCGAGTCTTCGAGTCGGTAATTGACGGCCTCGCCAAGGCCACAAAAGAAAAGCCAGAGGATATTGTCTGGTTCTTCCAGGTGAGAGAGTTAATGAACGAGATGGACAAACCCATGGGCGACGAAAAGGCCTGGAGAATAATCTTGAAAGACAAGAGAACCGCAAACTTAAGCACCATGGAGCTTCTTGAACTCGCGAGAGAGGAGCTTAAGAAGTTTCACCGCATCGAGGGGAAGCTGAAAAAGCTCGGAGTGATTTGAATGGCTCGGCTCAAGGTTGTCCTCGACACATCAATTCTAATCAGCGCTCTTAAGACTAAAGACCCTTCTCGAAGTCCTACCATCAGGATTCTTGAGCTTCTCAAGGAATCAACACTCCAGAACTATGGTTCCAAGGAGACCCTGCAGGAGATGAAGGAAACCCTTGCAGTCATCGGACTCCTTATTGGGAAACCAGAGAAGGCCAGGGCCATTTACAACCTCGTTCAAAACCACACCAAGAAAGTTTCTCCCCGCGTGAAGTTTGAAGATGACCCCAAGATAGTTAATGCCGTAGGTCACCTCGACGATGTTAAGTTCCTCAATGTGGTTTACGCTTCCAAAGCTCGCTACCTCATCAGCATGAACACAGCACACTTAGTTAAGCTGAGGAACGAAAAGACGCTCAGGTTCCAGCTCAAGAGGCATTGGTTCTACATCCTCACCGCCGGAGAGTTCCTGAAGCACATTAGGGAGAAATATGGGATTGAAAAGTAAAGAATCCTTCTTTCTCAGCGCTCCATCCTCTTGACCCCGTCCTTCGTGCCGACGAGAACGAGGTCTGCTATGTCCGCGAAGATGCCGTTCTCGACGACGCCGGGGATGTTGTTGAGCTCTATCTCAAGGTCGAGTGGGTCATCTATGCGGTGGAACTTGGCGTCGAGTATGAAGTTGCCGTTGTCCGTAACGACGGGCCCGTCCTTCTTTTCGGCCATCCTCAGTTCAGCGGTGGCGTTGAAGACCTCTATTTCCTCCGCGATTGCGCGCCATGCAACCGGAATCACCTCGATGGGAACGGGCATCTTCTGACCGAGCCACTCGACGAGCTTCGTCTCGTCAACGAGGACAACGAACATTCCGGCCCTGTACTCGATGATTTTCTCCATGGTGAGGGCCCCGCCACGCCCCTTGATGAGGTTCATCTGCGGGTCAACCTCGTCGGCTCCATCAACCGCTATGTCTATCGCGTCAACCTCGTCGAGGCTCACAACCGGAACACCGGCTTCAAGGGCCAAAAGCCTCGCCTGGTATGAGGTAGGGACACCGTAGACCTCCTCAAGTTCACCATCCATGATGAGCTTCCCGAGGTAGCGGATGAAGTAAGCGGTCGTAGAGCCGGTACCGAGGCCAATGACCATCTCGTCCTCGATGAGGTTGAGGGCCTCCTTGGCGACGGCCTTCTTCATTTCCTCAACGTTCATGAAATCACCCCGTCACGTTAAACACGCATTTAATCCCGGCCGTTCCGTTGTGGGCGACCTGGTAAAGGAGGCTCTGGTTAGAGTAGCAGACTGGCTGGAAGTTGATGGCCACCGAGTACGTCAGCATCGTGAAGTATAGCCAGAACAACAGCCAGCCCCAGAAAGCCTTCCTAAGTATAGCCCTCTCGTCCGGAACGTCCGGCGGGAGTTCCTTAATCAGCGCCATCACGAACTTGTCCACGAGGAAGTAGAGCAGGAAGCCGATTATCCAGGCGCTCCTGTTGTAGTACGCCAGCAGTCCGCTGATTACCCCGGTGATAATGCCCCATATGTAAACCGCGAACGAGAACTTGTACTCTATCTTCACGTCCTCCCACCTAAGGGGCTCTTGTGGGAGAGATTTAAAACGTTATCGAAAAGAGGAAGGGCTCAGCGAGCCCATCACTTGAGCCTTATGGCGTCGAGGTTGTTGGGCGCGCGCGTTGATATACCGAACTTCCTGTGTATGCTGGAGCTGAGGTCGAGGCACTTGTGGGCCTCGCCGTGGACGGTGATTATACGCTCTGGCCTCGGCCTGACGCGGGCGACGTAGCTTATAAGTTCTCTCCTGTCGGCGTGACCGGAGAATCCGTCTATCGTGTGGACCTCCATGTTGACCTGAACGACCTCTGTCCTGCCGTCCTCGCCGATGAGCGGTATCTCGCGTAAACCTCTCTGCACCTGCCTTCCGAGCGTGCCCTCGGCCTGGTAGCTGACGAAGATGATGCTGTTCTTCGGGTCGGGGGCGAGCTGTTTGAAGTACTCGACGCTCGGTCCGCCGACGAGCATGCCAGAGGTGGCTATGATTATGGCCGGCTCTCCGGAGTCTATGATATCCTGCCTCTCGCGCGAGTTGGCGACGCTCTTGAATATCGGGTTGAGGAACGGGTTGTAGCCCTCGTGGAATATCTGCTCGCGGAGGCTCTTGCTGAGGTACTCCGGGTAGGCTGTGTGAATTGCCGTTGCCTCCCAAATCATTCCGTCGAGGTAAATCGGAACCTCTATTCCTCCGACGCGCGCGTACTCCTCGAGGACCATCATTATCTCCTGGGCCCTTCCAACGGCCATCGCCGGGATGAGCACCTTTCCACCGCGCTTGATTGTTTCCCTTATGACCTCTATGAGCTTCTTCTCCGCCTCTTCCCTCGGCATCTGGTAGTCGTTGCTTCCACCGTAGGTGGACTCCATGACGAGGGTCTCAAGGCGCGGGAACCGGTTCACTGCTGGCTCGAAGAGCCTGGTCGGAATGAACTTGAAATCGCCGGTTACCGCTATGTTGTGGAGTCCGTTGCCTATGTGGAGGTGGACTATCGCCGAACCGAGTATATGCCCGGCGTTGTGGAGGGTCAGCCTTATGTCCGGGGCTATGTCGCGGACTTCGCCGTAGTCGAGGGTTATGGTGTGCTTTATGACCTCCTTTATGTCCCTCGGCCTGTACAGGGGCTCGACGCCGTTCATGTGCTGAATCTCGATGAAGTCCTGCTGGAGGAGGGTCATCAAGTCCCTCGTCGGCGGGGTCGTGTAAATCGGCCCGTCGAAGAGCTTGTAGCGGAAGAGGTACGGGAGCATTCCGCTGTGGTCGAGGTGGGCGTGGGTTATGATTATCGCGTCGAGAAGGCCCTCGTCGAGGACGTAGCGAAATTCTGGAGCGTCGAAGTGCGGAAACGCTTTGAGCGGGTCCCTCATCGAGGCTATGTTCACACCGAAGTCAACGAGAACGTAGCTCTCATCGGTCTGAACCAAGAGCGCGCTCCTTCCAACCTCGCGGAAGCCACCCAGGCCGGTAATCCTAATCCACCTGCTCTTGTACTCGGACTTGCGGTAGATGTTCCTGCCGACCTGCCTGAGGAACTTCCTCCTGTCCTTGCTCTCGGTCTGGAGAATCTGCCTTATCGAGTAAATCGTCTGGCTCTGGAGCGGTGGGGTCCTGACGACCCTCGGCGCCCAGTGGACCTTCTGCGTGATTAGACGAAGCGTCTCGCCGTTCTTTCCGATGACGAGGCCGGGCTTCTTGGCCTCTATGAGAACCTCGCCGACGGAGGGGTCGAAGCTGATGTTGGTTATCTCCGCCTCCTTCGGGACGAGCTCCTTAATCATCTCCTCGGCCTTCTCAGGCGGGATTAGGATGTCCGGGTCCGGGCGGACGCTTATCCTCTTCTTCAGAACCTTCGCAAGGTTCCTGATGAGGTCGCCGTCCTTCATTATCGCCTCCGGGTTCTTGGTGTAGATGACGAGCTCCGGCCCCTCGAACTCGACGTCGGTTATCCTCGCGTTCGGCGGAACCATCTGGGCTATGACCTCGCGAATCTCCTTGAGTATCTCGTCAACGTAGGTTTCCCTCCGAATCAACGCCACCACCTCAGAACAGCGCTTTGAGCTCCTCCTCGCTCCACTCGCGGTAGCCGTCCTCCGTTACCGTCACGAGTGTAACCCCACCCCCGGTGAAAACGTCCCTGCGGGTGGAAGCCTTTATCGCCTTCAGGGCGAGCCTTATTCCATCCCCCAGTGAGAGGTCATCGCGGTAGTTCTCCTCAAGGATTGAGAAGGCGAACTCCATTCCTGAACCGGCGGCGGTGAACTTGTCCTCCGTGACGCCACCGGCCATGTCTATCGAGTAAAGGCCCGGCTTCTCGTCGTAGCCGGCAATCAGAAACCAGCCGAAATAGGGCATGAAGCGGTTTCCGTGAAGGATGTTCGACGTGAGGGTTGCAAGGGCTCTGACGCTCATCTCCCTGCCGACCCTCGCGCGGTAAAGCTTTGCCTCAGCTCTTAGAAGTCTGACGAGGCTCAGTATGTCGCCAACGCTCCCCGCTCCTGCCAGGGCGAGGTGCTCGTCTATCTGGAAGACCTTCGTGACTCCCTCAGAAAGCACCATGTTGCCGAGCGATGCCCTTCTGTCTGCCGCTAAAACTACACCGTCCTTGCAAACTACGCCGACGGTAGTGGTTCCCTTTAGGTTCTCAGTCAACTACAACACCCCTGGAGTTGGTTTTTAGAATAGAAGAACCTCTGAACCCCGCTTAGAGAAAGAGTATTTAAAGGTTTCGCCCCACTCCCTTGGGTGGTTGTCATGGCAAAGGAGGTAATCCTTCTAACCGGCCCGCCCCTCAACGGGCGCGACGAATACCTGAGTGATGCCCTTGAAAAGGCCAGCGGAGAGAGCTACGCATACTACCACGTCTTCGACTACCTCCGCGATGTCGGAAAGGAGAGGGGTGTTAAGATAACCCGCAAGAACGTCCTTGACTTCGCGATAAACCACCAAGACCTGATGAACGAGATTCGCGACGAGGCCTTCGAGAGAATAAGGCGGGAGATAGACGAGAGCGACAAAAGGTTCCACCTCGTTTCGACGCCGAGCCTCTTCCGCTGGGGGAGCGGGAGCGTTATAGGCTTCACCCTCAGCAACCTCAAGCTCCTCAAACCTGACAGAGTCATCATTGTCCTCGACGACGTGCTCTCGGTCAGGAGGAGGATAATCAACGACCCCGAGTGGTTCGAGCGCTTCGGCAACGACCCGGACAACATAAAGCTGACGACCCTCGTCATGTGGCGCGAGGATGCCATAAACCACGTGAAGACCCTTGTCCACGAGCTCAAGAAGGAGGGAATAAACGTCCGCTACGTCCTCCAGTTCGGCATAAGGCACCCACCGGAGGTCTTCCTCGACCTGCTGGTCAGGGAGAAGGAGAAGCCCCTCGTCTACCTCAGCTACCCGATGACCGGCCACGAGGAGGAGTACTACCACCGCGTCAGGGGCTTCTACGACAAGCTGAGCGAGCACTTTACCGTTCTCGACCCCGGTGCCCTGGACGACTGGTGGGTCGTAGCTGAGTACGACAACCAGGTCGCCAAGAACCCAAACGTGAAGAAAATCAGGATAAAGCACCTCCTCGACGGGAACGAGGTTGATGAGCTCGAAAGGGGGGACATAGAGCAGGCAACGGAAATACTGAGGAGACAGCTCGTTGAGAGGGACTTCAACCTCGTCGATGTCAGCAGGGCCATAGCGGTCTACCACTACGCCGAGGGCGTTTCAGCGGGAGTCGTCAGCGAGATGGCCGAAGCTTACCGTACGCTCGCGGCGATATACCTCTATTACCCCTTCAAGAGGAGGCCCAGCCCGTTCATGGAGTTCTACGGCATGCAGAACCCGTCAAGGCGGACGATGTTCAAGGACGAGGACGAGATGATAAGGGCAATGGTGGAGGAGAAGGACTACTGGACGAAGGGCTGACTTTTCTTTTAGTCTTTCTTACCCTAACAAACCTGCTTTCAAGAACCTGTCGGGAGAATTGAGAAGGAAAGGAATGGAGAAGAAATCACTTCTTGACCCATCCGCGGTCCTTCATGGCCTGGTAGACCCTCTGGACAGCGACGACGTAGGCACCATCGCGCATGTGGATGTTCTTCTCCTTGGCGGTGTTGTAGACTTCCCAGAAGGCCTTGGTCATCTTCTTGTCGAGCTTCTCGCGGACTTCCTCCTCGGTCCAGTAGTAGCCGTTGATGTTCTGGACCCACTCGAAGTAGCTGACGGTGACACCACCGGCGTTACAGAGGAAGTCCGGAATCTGGAGGATGCCCTTCTCGCGGAGTATGTCGTCGGCCTCAGGGGTAACCGGACCGTTGGCAACCTCAGCGACAATCTTGGCCTTGATGTTGTCGGCGTTCTTCTCGGTAATGACCTCCTCGATGGCAGCCGGAGCAAGGACGTCAACATCGAGCTCGAGGAGCTCCTCGTTGGTGATGTTGGTCGCGCCTGGGAAGTCTTTAACTGAGCCGTGCTCCTGCTTCCACTTGAGAACCTCGTCCGGGTCGAGGCCGTCCGGGTTGTATATACCGCCCTTGCTGTCGCTGACGGCGACGACCTTCATGCCGAGCTGCTCCTTGGCGAGCTTGGCGGTGTAGTAACCGGCGTTACCGTAGCCCTGGACGGCGATAGTCTTGCCCTTGAGGTCCATGTTAAGAGCCTTGGCGGCCTCTCTAATGGTGAAGATGGCACCCTGGGCGGTGGCGGTGCCCCTTCCGAGGGAACCGCCGATGCTGAGCGGCTTGCCGGTTATGACACCGAAGGCCGGGCCCTTGCGCCTCATTATGGTCTCGTACTCGTCCATCATCCAGCCCATTATCTTGGGGTTGGTGTAAACGTCCGGGGCGGGAATGTCGGTCCACGGGCCGATGACGTCGTAGATGGCCCTTATGTAAGCGCGAGCGAGCCTCTCCTGCTCCCTCTCGGAGAGCTTCTTCGGGTCAACGATGATACCACCCTTACCGCCACCGTAGGGGAGGTCAACAACGGCAACTTTCCAGGTCATCCAGGTGGCGAGGGCCTTAACGGTGCTGAGGGTCTCGGCAGGGTGCCACCTTATACCACCCTTGGTCGGACCACGGGCCCAGTTGTGCTGAACGCGGAATCCAGTGAAGACTTTAACAGAACCGTCGTCCATCTCGATGGGAACGCTAACTTCAACAATCCTCATGGGCCTCTTGAGCCACTCAAGGGCCTCCTCACTTATGTCCATGTACTGGGCAGCTCTCTCGAGCTGCTTAACGGCCATCTCAAACGGGTCAATCTCGACCATAGCTACCACCTCAGTTTCGGTAATCTGCGATATCCCCTACGACCTTTGCATATATAAACCTTTCGGAAAAGGAGGCAGGAGAAAGCTTAGTTTGCAACAAAAAGTTAGCATCTCAAATTTTCGAAGAAATAAAAAGTTCTCTCGAAATTTTTAGCCAAAAAGAGGGATGTACATCCAAGATTTTATGAACATCAATGGACATCAAAATTCAACAATGAAGAGATGTGAAAAGGGCCCTCAGCGAGAAGTCGGTCATCACACAATCAGCTCACTCTCTTTCCAATCATCGGGCAATGTGAGTTTGAGGAGAAAGTATAAAACGATTGTCCACGCCATTTTGTTGAAAAAATGACAAATATTTTAACGAGTACTTGTCATATGGACACAGAACGCACGTTTCTCTGTTTAAAATTTGGAAAAATGACAACAAACCGCCCCCGAGTTATTTTACGGGAAAGTAAATCGTCTTTCGTCGAAAGGGGCCCCCAAAAAGCTTTTTATACGATGAAAGCCTTTATACATAGTGCCCCCGAGGTGGGCATTGGTATAAGCTACAATACATTTAAGTATGGAGGTGGCTGAAAATGGAACAGCAGAGGGACCAATGGGCGACCAAGATTGGTTTAATTTTGGCCATGGCCGGAAACGCGGTTGGCCTTGGTAACTTTGTGAGGTTCCCAACCCAGGTCGCCCAGAACGGTGGCGGCGCCTTCATGGTGCCCTACTTCCTAGCGTTGTTCCTCCTCGGAATACCAATAATGTGGGTTGAATGGGTCGCCGGAAGGTACGGGGGCAAGTACGGCCACGGAACCATCGGCCCGAGCTACTACCTCATGGCCAGGGAGAGCCTCAAGCCGAGAAGCGCCCTCATAATGGGTGTCATCAGCGGTATGGTGGCTTTTGCTGGAGTCACCCTGCTCAACAGTTACTACCTGCACCTCATCGGCTGGTCAGCCGCGTACACCTGGTTCAGCATAACCGGAGCCTACTTCGGCAAAAACACAGGAACGTTTTTCAGCAACTACCTCAGCAACCACGGCGAGGTGCTCCTCTTCTGGGGCATAACCATAGTCACCATCGCCATAGCCGTCGGAAGGGGTGTCAGCAAGGGTATCGAGAAATGGGTCAAGGTGATGATGCCGTTGCTCTACGTCTTCGCCATCATAATGGTCGGCTACGTCTTTGTCCTCGGTTCCCCAATCGACCCGAACTGGAGCACGCTCGATGGATTCGCCTTCATCTGGACCCCGAACTGGGCCTACCTCAAGGCGCACTTCTCGACGGTCATGCTTGCGGCCGCGGGACAGATATTCTTCACCCTGTCGCTCGGTATGGGTATCATTCAGAACTACGCCAGTTACCTCGGTCCCAACGATGACGTCGCTCTCTCCGGTATAGCCACCGTTTCACTCAACGAGTTCGCCGAGGTTGTCCTTGGTGGCTCGCTCGCAATTCCTCTGGCGACCGCCTACGCCCCGAAGATTGTTCCGGCAAATGTCCTGGACCAGGGCAAGAGCGCCGCCCTCGCCTGGATTGGTCACAAATTCGGTCTCGGTTTCGCCTACACGAGCTTGCCCAACGTCTTCGTCAGCATGGGCGAGGTCGGAAGGTTCTTCGGTGCACTCTGGTTCCTCCTGCTCTGGTTCGCTGGTTGGACCTCGGCTATAGCGATGTACAACTACCTCGTGGCCCTCTTCGAGGAGGACCTCGGAATCAAGAGGAGCATGGGCACCTGGCTCGTCCTGCTGATATACTTCGTGCTCGGACTGCCAGTTATCTACATCGGCCTCGACAACTACGTTACACCGCTCGACAACTGGATTAGCTTCCAGCTCACCCTGCTGGCCCTGCTGGACATCATAGTCGCAGTGTACCTCTTCAAGCCCGACAACTTTTGGGAGGAGCTCCACAAGGGAGCCTACGTCAAGATTCCAACGTTCTACAAGTGGATTACCCTCATAGTGGCGCCAATATTCCTGCTGATTCCGCTGGTCGGAACCTTCAAGGGCTTCGTTAGCGGCGGAATTCCGCCGACTGTGGGTGCAGTGATTATAGTGATGTTCATCATCGGAGCCATCGAAACCTACTTCGCCATCAAGAGGAAGTACGGCGAGGAGATAGCGAAGAACGAGGTGCTCATAAAGGTCTGAGGTGATGGCAATGGGAAGCTGGGTAATCTACATGCTCTTCGCGTGGTTCGTAATCTTCGCCCTGATGTTCTGGAGCATAGGGAAGCTCCTCGAGGCGGAGAAGCAGGGGCAAGGGTCTTAAACCCCCTTCTTTTTTTAGTTTTGGAGGGATAGACGTGAAAAGTCCGGGGATTCTTGAGGACACTGCCGAGGTTCTGGAAACGACGATACCTCGCGTTGAAAGGCTCACGGTTCTGAGCGAGAAGGAGAAGAGGAAGGTCATCAAGCTCATAAAGGAGGCCGCCGAGAACTTCAGACGGCTGTCAAAGAACGTCAAGAACGACAACGTTCAGCTGGCGGAGTTCTTCTTCAAGAAGGCGAAGGAGCTGAAGAACCTCAGCACGGACAAGGGGATTGAGCGCGAGGGCAAGAAGAAGTACATCGAGCGGGTAAAGAAGATGAACCTCTACTCCAAGTCGGCCGTTTACGACTTCGACCCGGAGATGCTCAGGGAACTGAAGAAGGCCTACCGCACCTACATATTCGGCATGACTGCGTTTTTCTTACTCGTCGGTGTTTACATGAGTCAGGTGATGGCCGTAACAGCCCTAATCCTGGCGCTCCCGATAATACTATCGATGCTCTCCCTCCAGAGGAGGGGCTACACTGGCCTTCTCCTGGCATACTCAGCGGCTCCAATCCCGATAATCCAGGGTGTCATGGGACTGACCTACGGCTGGAGGCAGCTGACGACGCCCGGTGCCATAGAAAAAATAGCGGAGACCTTCAACAAGAGCCCGGAGTTCGTCAAGGGCTGGCTGATATTCATGGTCGTCCTCAGCGCCGTCGAGCTGTACCTCATCGTGTACGGCCTCTACCTGCTCTACAGGCACCGCCACGCGTTCCTCTAAAGTTGCTCCACGAACCTTCTCAACCTTTTTATTGAAATCCTCGTTTTCCTTGTGAGCTCCTCAAGGTCCGCATGAAGAAGGTCCTCGGGTGTGTTTATCCCCGCTTTATTAAGCTTCGCAAGAGTTTTGGGCCCAATGCCCCTGACGTCTATGAGGCGCTTCAACCGTGGGCGTTTCTTCTCGGCCTTCAGCTTCCTGGGCGTTCCAATCCTCTCGACCCTCTTTGTCAGCCTCGTGTCAATCCTCCTCGCGAGGGGAACCTTCGGCTTCCTCCTCTTTACGAAGGCGAGCGAACTCGCGTAGAACCTCCCATCGGAACCCTCGAAGACGCTCTCACCGAGCTCGGCTTCCGCCTCAACGAACGTTCCTCCCACTTCCTCCGTTCTACCTCTCCCCTCTGGTGGCACCTCAGGAGGCTCCACGTACTCCTCAAGCTCAGGTGGATTGTCGCTGACGTAGTGGGCAACTATCACCGGCCTGAAGGGGTTGTCGCGCTCCTCAAGGCCCTCGAGGAGTGAAACGTCCATCTCGCCGGTCTTGAAGTACCTGACAACTTCGTTGGCAAGCCTGTGGAAGTCCCGACTATGGAGCAGAACGCGCCTCTCGGCGTAGGCCTTCGCCTGACCCGTCGTTATGAGGAACTGCCAGTCGCTCGCCTCGAGGATTAGAAGCTCCCTCGCGAGCTGTTCTATCGCCCTGTCGCCGAGCTTATCCTTCCCGTAAAAGCGGCTCGCTATTGCCACCATTCTGTCCTCCGCGCGGTAGATTTCCTCCCACGTCCACTCCGTTTCCGGATTCCACCAGGTCGAGTGGTCCGCGTTGGCGCCCCACGAGCCTTCGGGCAGCTCGACCTCAAGCCTATCGCCGGAGTAGTTAGAGAGGAAGGCTGAAAGCGTCGTCGTTTTGATTCCCCTCTCGGCAAGAAGCTCGAGGACGCGGCCGAGCCATCTGACACCCTCGTACCACCAGTGACCGAAGAGCTCGGTGTCGTAGGGGGCAACGATTATCCCCTTCTCACCGGTTTCCTCCTCGAACTCACCCAGTAGGGTCTCGACGAGCCAGACGAAGTGCCTCGCGTGCACTTCAACCCGCTCAAGGGCCTTCTCGGGGTCGTAGAAGTCCTTATCGCCCAAATCAACGTCCTTACCCGTCACGCGCCAGTACTGGTTGCCGCTGTGTTCGGCCTTCCTGTGGAACTCCCTGTACCAGTAGTCCCCTGGGTAGCCGTAGTGTGCGCTCCAGACCTGATGACCCGTCTCGCGGTTCCTCGCGAAGACCGCAACGTTTGACCCCTTGACCCAGTAGGGCCTGAGCGTCGCAAGAGAACCGGTAGGAACCGGGGCGCCGTAGGAGTCGCTGACCGGTCCGCTGTCAATGAGGTTGCTCTCGACGAAGAAGTACTCAATTCCAAACTCCTCAAGGAACTTCTCTACCCCCTTCCTCTCGACGGTTCTTCCGCCCGGGAGCTCCCACTCGCCACTCTGCCGGTAGGCGCACTCGGAAACCCACATTCCCCGAGGTCTCCTCCCGAAGTGCTTCTCGTAGGTTGCTATTCCGTTGGCTATCTGGGAGCGTATTGACTCCTCCCTCCAGAGGAGGGGCAGGTAGGCGTGTGTCGCGGGGGAGGTTATGATTTCAAGGTAGCCCCCCTCCTGAAGCTCCCGGAACCTGCCGATTACGTCTCCGTTTATGGCCTTCCAGTAGGAGTAAACACGCTCGAAGTGACGGAGGACTTCTCTAACGGACTTCTCAGGATACTTTCCAGATTCGAGGTTCTCTCTCGTCCTCTCGATTTTCCTCAAGAGATACTTCTCAAACTCGGCCTTGACGTAGTCGTCGGCCAGCTGTTCCATCAGGACGGGCGTTATGTTTACCACGAGCTGGAAGCGAACTCCCGAGTCCCTTAGGCGCTCGAACTCCATGAGCAGGGGCAGGTAGCTCTCGCTCATCGCCTCGTAGAGCCACTCCTCGCCGAAGGGCCACTTGCCGTGCTTCCTGACGTAGGGAAGGTGAGTGTGAAGGACGAAGGTTAGGTAGCCCCTCATGGTATCACCGGTGGTGTTTAAGCCTCATCGTATTTAACCTTATTCGGAACAGACCTGTCACCGTGACCAGTAATGTGCATGGAAAACGTTTTATTTCCGAACCCGTAGGAAGTTCGGTGATACCATGAGGTTGGACGAGCTCACGGGGACGGAGAGCGGCTTCATCGCAGGGGCCCTCGCGGTGGTTCTTCTTGGGGCTATAATCTCGATTCTCTCCATGCCCATTAGGGACTTCACAAGGCTGGCCTACGTCCTATACGACATCGGCCTAGTGGGGCTATCCTTTGGACTGCTGAGTGAGGCCGTCGAAGGGGACAAGAGCGACGCGGTAAGGGCCTCCCTCGCGATTGCGGGGGCGCTCGTTCTGCTCGCGCTCAGGCTTTAACCTTTTAACCCCCGCCCTCTACTCTTTTCGGGTGAGAGAATGAAGGAAGAGATGAGTTCCGTTGACATACGCTACGTTGTGAGAGAACTCAAGTGGCTCGTTGGCTCTCGCGTTGACAAGGTCTACCACGACGGCGACGAGATTAGGATTAAGCTCCGCACGAAAGAGGGCAGGGCCGATTTAATCCTCCAGGCGGGGAAGAGGTTCCACCTCACGAGCTACGTTAAAGAAGCGCCGAAACAGCCTTCAAGCTTCACGATGCTCCTCAGAAAGCACCTGAGCGGGGGCTTCATAGACGCGATAGAGCAGCACCAGTTCGACAGGATTGTCAAGATTAGGGTTGGCGACTACACGCTCATCGGCGAGCTCTTTAGGAGGGGGAACATAATCCTCGTGGACTCTGAGAACCGCATTGTCGCCGCCCTTCGCTACGAGGAGTACAAGGACAGGGCGATAAAGCCGAAGGCAGAATACAGGTTCCCGCCGGCTCGTGAAAACCCGCTGGAGGTTTCCTTCGAGCGCTTCCTTGAGCTGATGAGGGAGGAAGAGGAGCTTGAGCTCGTTAGAGCTTTGGCGAGGAAGCTCAACATGGGTGGGATGTACGCGGAAGAGATTTCAATAAGGGCAGGCTTCGAGAAGACGACGCCGGTGAAGGAGCTGAGCGATGAGGATTTGAGGAAGGTCTACGAGGCCATGATGGGAACCTTCAACGACGAGCCGAGGTCGAACATCGTCTACAAGGACGGCAACATGCACGACGTCGTCCCAATCGAGCTGAGAATCTACGAGGGACTTGAGAAGCGCTATTTCCCAACCTTCAGCGAGGCCCTCGATGAGTACTTCGGTAAGCTCACAATCGAGAAAGCCAAAATCGAGAGGACGAAGAAGCTCGAAAACAGGAAGAAAGGGCTTTTGGCGACGCTGAGGAAGCAGGAGGAGATGCTGAAGGGCTTCGAGAAGGCCATGAACGAGAACCAGGAGATAGGGGATTTAATATACGCGAACTACGCGATGGTTGAACGGCTTTTGGACGAGTTCAGGAAGGCCACCGAAAAGCTCGGCTGGGATGAGTTCAAGAAGAGGATAGAAGAGGGCAAGAGGGCGGGGAACAAGGTAGCCCTCATGGTGAAGGCCATCGACCCGAAGGAGAAGGCCGTAACGATTGAGCTGGAAGGAAAGAAGGTCAAACTCTACCTCAACAAAAGCATAGGCGAGAACGCCGAGCTCTACTACGAGAAGGCCAAGAAGTTCAGGCACAAGTACGAGGGTGCCTTGAAGGCCTACAAGGACACGAAGAGAAAGCTCGACGAGGTCGAGAAGCTCATCGAGGAGGAGATGAAGAAGGAACTGAACGTCAAGAGAATCGAGAGGAGAAAGAAGAAGTGGTTCGAGAAGTTCCGCTGGTTCGTTTCAAGTGAGGGCTTTCTCGTCCTGGCAGGAAAGGACGCGGGAACGAACGAGGTTCTCATAAAGAAGCACATGACCGAGAACGACCTCTACTGCCACGCCGACGTTTACGGCGCTCCCCACGTCGTCATCAAGGACGGGCAGAAAGCCGGGGAAAAGACCATCTTCGAGGCCTGCCAGTTCGCGGTCTCGATGAGCAGAGCATGGAGTCAGGGGCTGTATGGAACGGACGCCTACTGGGCCTATCCAAATCAGGTGACGAAGCAAGCTCCCAGCGGTGAGTACCTCGGCAAAGGAGCGTTCATGGTCTACGGGAAGAGGAACTGGCTGAGAGGGCTTCCGCTCAAGCTGGCTGTGGGGGTTATAAACTACGAAGGGGAAGACTACGTCGTCTGCGCGCCCGTTGACGCGATTAAGGCCCACACAAACAGGTACATCGTCATAAGGCCAGGCAGGCTCAAGAAGGGCGAGCTCGTCAAGAAAATACGTGGAATCCTCGAGAAGTGGGGCTACAAGGTTCGCGAGGAGGATTTGAACGCGATTCTGCCTCCGGGAGGGGGAGAAATAGTGGAGGTGGTCGGTTAAACCAGCTCCTTCCCGGTTCCTGTCATGACGAGCTTGCCGTGCTTCACTCCCTTGAGGCTCAGTAGCCTGTCCGCTATCTCCTTTATCCTGCTCGCCTTTCCCTTGACGATGACGACCTCGAGGCAGTTGTGCTCGTCCATGTGGACGTGAATGCTGGAGACGATTTCCTCAAGGTACTCGTGTTGCAGGTCGAGGAGTTCCTTGACGACGTCCGCCTCGTCGTGGTTGTAGAGCATCGTTATCGTCCCCGCGACTTCGGTATCGCCGGTCTCCCACTCGTGCCTGATTATGAAGTCCCTCATGAGGTCCCTTATCGCCTCGCTCCTGTTGACGTAGCCCTTCTCATCGATTATCCTGTCGAACTTTTCGAGGAGCTCTTCCGGTACGGAGACGCCGAAACGAACCACCTTCATAACACCACCAAGTGAGATGATGGCACGGAAGTTATAAATCTGTTCCAAAAGTCTTTTATCCGAACCGGAGTAGGTTCGAGCATGAGGGACGAGCTTTACTCGATAGCGCGAAGGGAGTTCGCGGAGGATTTAATCTTCGAGATTGGGGAGAAACCGGTTACGCTCTCAATAAAGGGCCTCCTCATAGCGAGGGCCGAGAGGGAGGGCTACAACTTCTCCTTCTTCGAGGTGACCGAAACTGAAACCGTGCTGGCGGTTCAGATGAAGGGGTTCATCGTCTACATAGCAATCGAGAGTGACGAGGAGCTCGACGACGAGGAATATGCGGAGGTCGGTAAGGCCCTGCTCGAACACCTGACCCCGAAGATTGCCCTGCTCGTGACGAAGGCCGAGAAGAACTACTCGGGAAAAGCCGACATACTCCTCGACGACGGCATGTCGCCCGAGCTGAAGGAGTTCTTCTACTCGCTCCTCGTGAAGCACAGGCAGGGAAGGAGCCCCTACGAGCAAACCGAGGTCGCGTGAGGTGTTGGAATGAAGGGAACGCACAGGGTTCTGGCAATCATAGTTATCGCGCTCATAGCCGTTGGCGTCGTAAACTACCTGCCTAGGAACGGGGAAGGCGGGGAAGAAAGTGTTAGTCCGGCGAAAAAACCCGTCCTCTGGAACCTCACCGACCCGCCGGTTCTCCAAACCGTAAGCTGGGAGATGGAAGGGAACATCGAGGTGACGACGCTTTCCGGGGACGTCGAGGAAAAGCTCGACTACCAGCTCAGGCCCCTCGGCTACTACCCCGTCTACGCCAACTGGAGCGACTGCAGGTGGACAATCTGGAACGGGAGGAAAGCTTACTACGTTGGGGAAACGGAGGAGGGCGTTTTAGTGGCACGCGGAGACCTGAAGGCGGTCGTCGAGTGGGTGAACGAAACTTCAAAGTGCGGAAAGCCCGGATGGAAAACGACTGTCATCGGTCCCAGTCCTCAAAAAGCCCTCTCCTACACGGCCTCACTTATAGGCGACGCACTGGAGAAAGACGGCGTAATCGTCGTTCCCTCAGAGTGGAACGGAAAAATCCCCTGGAACCTCGCCAACTACAGTGTAGAGGCGGGGAAGGTGAGAATCCTGATTCTAATCTACGCAACGGACGAACAGCTTGAGTACGCGAGGTCGCTCCTGGAGGGAAAAATGCTCTGCATCTCCGCCCTCAGTTATCGTGCGCTTGTGGTACTCGACGGCCCTGCGGGGGATATCTCCAGGGCCTACGATTCGATTGAGAGCGTTGCCGATACAAGAGGAGCCTCCTGCGGGTGATGGAGATGAAGAAGGCGGTCGCTGGAATCATCCTCGCCGTTTCCCTCCTCGCCGGACTGGTCTACTGGGAGTACTACTACGTAGCGCCGGTGCCGAAACCCAAAATTTGGGGCTACACCGACCCCCCAAGCCTCGTTAACATGAGCTGGGAGAAGAGCGGAGGGGTCGAGATAATCAACGCAACCCTGAAGAACGCAAGTGAAGTGTACGGCGAGGTCATCGGCGAACTATCAAAAATCGGGTACTCCATGGTTTCCGGAAACTGGAGTAGCATAAAGTGCCAGTGGAGCTACTGGAACAACCGGAAGAAGGCTTATTATATCGCGTACAACGGAACGAGGTTTCTGGCCATCAGAGGTGCACCAAACGCGGTTCTGAACGCAAGCGAGGAGCATTGGCTATGTGGAAAACCCCTCGATGCAAGCCCGCTACCGTCGCCGAGCCCATGGAAGCTCGCAGAATCCGAGGCTCTAGCCTTGGGAACCAAATTCATGAAGAACAACATTACCGTTAGCAGGACCAACTGGACGGGACCCCTACCGGACTGGTACCTCGCCAAGCTCTCGTTTGAGGCAGAGATAGGGGACGGCGTTGAAGTGCTCATCCTCGTTTACTCGAGCGACACCCAGGTTAAGTACGCCGAGTACCTCATGAAGAAAAAGGACAGGGGACTGAGGTTCCTTGTTAGCGATGCCGGGGACTACACGGTCCTCATTGTTCTGAAGGGAAGAAAAGCGGACGTGAACAGAGTGGTTGAGATAATCCAGGAACCAGCGACCTGACTTTTCTTCATAATTTATCAACCGTCCAGAACGATTCAAAAACAATTTGAAACCATGACAAAGGTTATATTCCCTGAGACGTAACAACTGAGGAGGACCCATGGCGGGCAAACTGATTGCTTCCGTTGCCGTCTCGGCGTTGCTCTCATCCCTCGCGTGGATAATCCTCCAGCTCAACCACCTCCTCGGAGTCCTCCTCTTCATTTCCGCGGTTATCGTACCCCCAGTGGTTTTCAGGAACTACTACAGCAAAAGGCTCCTCCAGCTGGCACCGTTTCTGGCAACATCACTCATCCTGATGCTCCTCTTAATGCCCCCTCCAGTCACGGGCCCGAACGTCGAGTTCGGCCTCCACTTTGTTACGGGCTGCTGGGGACGACAGGCCGATACTTGGCCACTGGGTAGTGGGGAGCTTACCTACTCCTGCAACAAAACGGTTGCGTACTCGACGATTCTCGTCAGCGGGGTCGCTTGGAAGTCCTCAATGGTCAGACTTCCCGTCCTTGGCCGTTCCGTAACCCTCTATGAACCACGTGAGAAGGCTGATAACGCCTACCGTGAGGCCGCAAAACGCGTTGAATCGGAGGGCTACCTAAGGATTGTGGAGAACTACGGGACGTACTCTCACATCATGAGAGATGCCCTCTTTGCCAGGGGCGGGGAGTGCGTATACTTGGCCGAGACGAGGATTCTCGGCGGTGGCCTCGCAGTTATCTCGGCGCGGGGCCCCTGCAGGGGCATCAAGGGGTTTGCGCTCCGCTGGCACGACGACTACCTCTGGAACGCGAGCGAGCCGCCGATTTTTAGAGAATACCTCTTCAACTGGAGCTCAAACGGGGGCGTCAGGGTTGGAAAGCTCGACCTATCGGACTGGCCCGGCGAGTGGGTAAGGAACACCTACAAAGCCATAGAAATCGAGCTCAAGGGAACCGGATACGTCAAGTTGATGGAGGGAAAAAGCGGGGACTGCAGGTGGTCCCTCCGGGTAAGGAATGAAGGGTCTCATTACGTTGCCCTTAAGGGGAAGGAAATCCTCGTTCTGAGCGGGAAAACTACAGAAGTGAAAAACTCGGCGGAGGAGCTTTCACCCTGCGGCCTGCGGAACGGCCGAGAAGTTAAAGGGCTGACTCCCGAGGACGACTTCCATTTGCCTCGAACGCAGAGGATACTTCGTCGCTGTGGCAGTTAAAGGGGAAGCCAAAGACGTACAATTCGTCTTATCGTCAATAAAGCAACCGAAAAGAACTTAAGGAAATGCAGTTTCCTTACCTCGATGCACCATGATGGTTAGGAGTGATTGTTTTTGGTTTTGAATGTCGCTTCTCAAACCTTGGCATAGCGGTTAGGCGGGATTGTTTTTGGCGCTGAGCTGAGGAGGGATTGCTTTTGGCCGCGCAGTTCTGTCACTTAAACTCTCTGGTTTAGTTCTCACGCTCTTATTCCCTCACCCTTTGGGACCTTTCTCGAACGGATTAAAGGAACCGGAGGAGGTGTTAGAATGAAAGCCGTTCTGCCCGATTCGAAGATACCGAAGAGGTGGTACAACATACTGCCCGACCTCCCGGAGCCGTTAGCTCCACCCCTCGACCCGGAAACCGACGAGCCTATGAGACCGGAGAAGCTGTTGAGGATTTTCGCGGAGGAGCTTGTAAAGCAGGAGATGAGCACGGAAAGGTACATCGAGATTCCAAAGAAGGTCCGCGAGCTCTACGCCAAGATAGGTCGCCCAACACCGCTCTTCAGGGCGACGAACCTTGAAAAGGCCCTTGGCACGCCGGCGAGGATTTACTTCAAGTACGAGGGGACAACGGTAACGGGGAGTCACAAGATAAACACCGCCTTGGCCCAGGCCTACTACGCGAAAGAGCAGGGGATAGAAAGGCTCGTTACAGAGACCGGAGCAGGACAGTGGGGGACTGCCTTGAGCCTGGCCGGTGCCCTGCTCGGCCTGAAGGTTCGCGTTTACATGGCGCGCGCCAGCTACTTCCAGAAACCGTACAGGAAGACGATAATGCGCCTCTACGGTGCCGAAATCTACCCCAGTCCAAGCGACAGGACGGAAATCGGACGGAAGTTCCTGAGCGAGGACCCGAACCATCCCGGAGGCCTTGGAATAGCGATAAGCGAGGCGATTGAAGACGTTTTAAGGGACGAAAAAGCCCGCTACGCCCTCGGGAGCGTTCTCAACCACGTGCTCATGCATCAAACAGTTATTGGCCTCGAAGCCCAGGAGCAGATGAAGGAGTTCGAGGAGCCGGACGTTATAGTCGGGTGCGTCGGCGGCGGAAGCAACTTCGCTGGGTTAGCGTATCCCTTCGTAAGGGACGTCCTGAGCGGTAAAAACGAATACGAGTTCATAGCGGTCGAACCGAAAGCAGCTCCGAGCATGACGCGCGGGGTTTACAAATACGACTTCGGCGACTCCGGAGGATACACCCCGAAGATGAAAATGCACACACTCGGCCACACTTACTACGTCCCACCGATACACGCAGGCGGCCTACGCTACCACGGTTTAGCTCCGACGCTGAGCGTTCTCATAAACCATGGCATCGTCAAGCCAGTAGCTTACCATCAGAACGAGGTCTTCCAGGCGGCGGAGCTGTTCGCGAAGACCGAGGGCATAATCCCAGCGCCTGAGAGCGCCCACGCGATAAAGGGCGTCATAGACAGAGCTTTGAAAGCGAAGGAAGAAGGAAAGGAGGAGGTCATACTCTTCAACCTGAGTGGCCACGGCCTACTCGACCTGAAGGGCTACGAGGACTACTTGGACGGGAAGCTCGAAGATTATGAGCCGGACTACTTCCCGGCCCTTAGGTGACTCCCTTTCTTTTTAGATGTATCCCATCCTTCTGGCGAGCTCCGCGTTGAGGAGTGAGCCCCCCGCGGCCCCACGGACGAGATTGTGCCCGGTGACGACGTACTTGAAGGCCGAACCGCTCTTCTCCAGCCTCCCGGCGGTCACCGTTAAACCTTTCCCCCTGTCTCTGTGGAGCCTCGGCTGGGGAACGTCGGCGTAAACGAGAGGCCTCTCGTAGCTCGGCAGGCCAAGCTCTTTCAGCGGGTCGAAAGCCTCGAAGGCCTCTCTGATTTCCTCCACACTTCCGCGCTCGAGCTCTATGAAGATTGCCTCGGTGTGACCGTGGAGGACAGGAACGCGCGTCGCTATCGCGGACACCTCGAAGGGCGCCGGGATTATTCTTCCCCCGTCGAGGCGCCCGAGGATTTTCCTGCTCTCGTTTTCAATCTTCCACTCCTCGCCCTCGATGAGCGGAATCACGTTGTCCTGTATCGCGAGCGCGGAAAGGCCCGAGAAACCTGCGCCGCTGATGGCCTGCATCGTCGCCACGTGAAGCCTCTTGATTCCAAACCTCCTCAGCGGGGCGAGGGAAACGGTTAGAACCGCTGTCGAACAGTTCGGGTTCGTGACTATGAAGCCGTCCCAGCCCCGATTTTCTCGCTGAATCTTGATGAGCTTAAGATGCTCCGGGTTCACCTCGGGGACGAGTATCGGCACGTCATCGTCGTAGCGGTGGGCCCTCGCGTTGGTGAAGACCGGGATTTGCTCCGCAAGCCTCTCCTCCACCTCCCGCGAGATTGAGGCGGGGAGGGCGTTGAAGACGAGGTCAACGTCGGGTTCTTTGAGGAACTCGCCAAGAGGGACGATTTCCATGTCCCGGAACTCCTCCGGTGCGTCCTCCACGAGCTCACCGTAACGCTTCCCGGCGGTGCGCTCCGACGCGACGAGGGCCCCGAGTTTGAACCACGGGTGGTTTTCGAGGAGCCTCACGAACGTTCTCCCCACCATTCCAGTCGCTCCAAGAACGGCAACCTTCATCCCATCACCTCCCTGAAGGCTTCCAGCGTCGGTTCTATCGGTTCGGGAAGGGCGAAGCGGTTTACAACGACGTTCGGGTCCTTGAGCCCGTGTCCCGTCGTTATGATAACGTAGCTCTTGCCCCTCCCCAGCTCCCCGCTCTCGAGGAGCCTCATGAGGCCCGCTAACGGCACTGCAGAGACCGGTTCGACGAAGAGCCCCTCCCTGCTCGCGAGGAGGTGCTGGGCGCGGAGTATCTCCTCGTCGCTCACGCTCTCGAACAGACCGCCGCAGTCGCAGCGGTAGCGGAGCTCCTTCTCGTCGTACTCCCTCCCGCACTCGATACACCTCAAAACCATAGGGCACCCCTTCCAGCCTTTGTGACGTAGACATCGGCCTCGATACCAATCCCGTTGAAGGCCTCGGCGATGGCCTTCCCTATTTGAGCCACGTCCTCACCGAGGGCGAAGACCGCAGGACCCGAGCCTGACACGGAGAACCCGTAGGCGCCGGCCTCGAGGGCGGCCTTTCTCACCGTCTCGTACCACGGCATGAGGCTCTTCCTGTAGGGTAGAGCTATCCTGTCGTCGAGGAGCCTTCCAACCGCCGGGAGGTCGTTCTCCCTCAGCGCGAGGACGAGGGATGACGCGAGCGCGAGGTTCCTGACCGCGTCCCCCCGCGGGATTTTTGGCGGAAGGACGCGCCTCGCCTCGCTCGTCGGAATCTCCACGGACGGGAGAACTGCCACCACCTCGAAGTCCACCGGAAGGCGCCAGACCCTCAGCGGCTCGCTGGACTCTATGACGGTGAAGTCGCCGTAGTAAGCCGGAACCACGTTGTCCCCGTGGACGCTGCCGGAAGCGGCTTTTTCACCCTCCATCGCCGCACGGAGTATGAGCCCCTCGTCCTCCACGCCAAGAACCCTCGCCATGGCGAGCGCCCCCGCGAGCGATGAAGCCCCCGAGCTCCCGAGCCCGCTCTTTGGCCTTATCCCCTTCTTCAGCTTCATCCTCAGGGCTACATCTTCACCGAGCATCCCGGCGAGGGCCTTCGCGGCAACCACCGCGACGTTTCTTTCATCCATAGGCACGTCGTGCCCCTTCACACGTATCCCCCACTCGTCCGCCTCCCTGAAGGTCAGCTCGTCGTAGGGTTCGCCTATACCGACACCGAAGACGTCAAACCCTGGCCCGAAGTTCGCTATGGTAGCGTGAACCCGAACTCTCATCGAAAATCACCCCGTGTATTTCCCTGAGAACCAGAGTGAGCTCCCCCTCTCAGCGGCGAGGGAGAAATAGCCGTTCCCCCTAACCCCCTCCCAGCCGGGGAGCTCTTCGACGCCGATGACGGCTATTCTTGCGGTTTTCCCCTCAAGGCCGTGAACGACTATCGGCCAGTCGTCGCCGAACTCAGCGACAAGGGTTCCAAGGCGCCAGTCCTCGGTCCTGCCGAGTACCAGCGAAATCCCCTCGTTTTCGAGGGTCCTGGCAAAGAGCACCGCGGAAAGCCTCTCCCCGGAGGAGAGGATGTAGTTCCTCCACACTGGGTCGTAGCGGCGCCTCCCAACTGCCCTCTCAAGCCCGGACAGGAGCCCCGAAACGTCGGCGCCGAGGGAGTCTGCCAGGGCGGAGTGCTCGGCCAATACCCTCTCAAGAAGCCCCGGGTCCCCTGTCTCTGCGAGCCTCAGCAAAGCGTCGATAATGCCCGAAAGCGCAGAAACGACGAGGACGTTGGAGTCCTCACGCAACATGGCAACGAGGCCCGTTGCTCCTTCCATCAAGAACCTCAGGGAGTCCCCCCGAATTTCACAACGGTGAGTTTCCCCACCACCCATCGAGGTTCACCCCCAACGGTAGGAGGAACCGGGGTTAAATATTTTTCAAGACGTGAGTTGAAAAATTGACGAAATGTGAAGTAATCGAGGAAAAAATTTGAAGAAATGGTCATCATGAGACCACCGCGAGGGGCGCCGTTCTACGCCTCCCGAAGAGGGCCCAGTGGAGAGAGTTGAGGAAGCCCCTGAGGGAGTGGCGCTCGACCCAGAAGGAGACCACTCTAACGCCGTTGAACTCCCGGCTCTCACCCTCGTAGCCGGGAACCGAGTCAACGCCCACCACAGAGACCCTGAAGAGTTCCCCCTCCCTCCTGTGGGTGATTACCGGCGTCCCCGAGTCCGCTTCACCGACGACCGTCGAGAAGGCCCAGTCGTCGGTCCTGCCTATGAGGATTGGGACCTCGAACTCGGTGGCCTTTGGATGAAGGGCATTCATACCGAGGAGCGAGGCCACCTTCACCCTCTCCCGCGAGATGAAGGGAACCGGCCTCGCGAAGGGAACCCTCCTCGGGTCAGCGGTGTAGACTCCATCGACACCCCCCATTATCAGAACGGCGTCTGCGCCGATAGCATCCCCGAGGACCGCGGCCGTGTAGTCGCTCCCGTTCCTCCCGAGGGTCGTCCTGAGGCCGAGGTAGCCGCCTACGAAGCCCGGGACAACGACCACGAAGCCCTCCTCGATGGCCTCCCTGACCGGTGCACTCCCCCTCAGCGTCTCCCTGAGGTTGACCTCCGCGTTCCCAAAGTTGCCGTCGGTCGCTATGACCTCCCAGGGGTCGAAGAGCACGACGGGGACTCCCATCGCGGACAGGGCCTCGGCGAATGCCCTCGCCGACAGCAGTTCGCCGAACGAAACGACGTGGTCCCTGAAGGCCATTTCGGACGGAAACGATGCCCTCGACTCAACGCTCCTCTCAAGCTCCCCGAGGAGGCGTGAAAAGATTGAGGGGTCGAGGCCATGCCTGAGCGCGAAGTCCCTGTGGAGCGCTTCTATGCCCTCGATGCCGTCCCTTGTCTCTGCGAGCCTCAGCAGGGCGTCTGTAACCCCTTTTATTGCCGAGACGACGACGGCGACTTCTCCGGCGTCCCAGAGACGACTGGCGAAGGACACCGCCGAATCGAAGTGGTTCCTGACAGAGCTCCCGCCGAACTTGACGACGAACCTCCTCCCCGGGCAGAGCATCAGGCGGACCTCCTGAATGGTATGGTCTCCTTTCCTTCTCTCGCGAGCTCCCTCCTGACAATATCAACACCCCTGACCATGTTCACGAGCTTCTGGTAGGCTATCCTCCTGTCGAGGAGCTTCAGGCCGCAGTCCGGGTTGACGTAGAGCCTCTCCGGCTCGACGTAGTTCATCACCTTCCTTATCGCCCTCGCGACCTCCTCCGGGCTCTCGACGCGCGGGTTGTGAACATCCACGGCACCGAAGCCGAGCTCCCCGTGGGTAAGCTTTTTGAGGAAGTCCATGTCGCGGAAGTTCCTGTTGGCGAACTCGAGGGCGAACTGGGAAACCTTCAGCTCGTCGAAGTGGTCAGCGAGGAGGTGGTAGTTGGAGTAGCAGACGTGGAGGCCGAACTTCACCCGGACCCCCTTCACCGCCCTGTTGATGGCCTCCACCGCTATGGGAACCTCGTCCGGGTGGTTGAGCATCGCGGGTTCGTCGAGTTGGATGAAGTTCGCTCCTTCTTTCTCGAGGAGCTTGAACTCCCTGTTGAGGATTTTGGCCAGCTCAAAGGCGAGCTCCTCCTTGCTCGGGTAGTACTCGTTGAAGCTCCACTCGGCTATGGTGTAGGGACCCGTTACCGGGACCTTCACCACCCCACGGGTCGTGTTGGCCTTAACCCACAGGAACTCGTCGAGCACGAGGGGCTCGCTGTACTCGAGCTTTGAAACAGCCGCCGCCTTGTTGAAGTAGGCGTTCCCCCACACCCTCACCGGGCCGTAGAAGCGGAAGCCCTTTATCTTCGCCGTGAAGTGCTCGGTCATCTCGCTCCTGCCCATCTCGCCGTCCCAGGGGATGTCTATACCTGCCCTCTCGTGCTCCCTGAGAACGGCCACGCTCGCGTCCCTCACGGCCTCCCTGAAGTCCTCCTCCGGGAGCCTGCCCAGGGAGTAGAGGTTGTACGCCCGCAGGAGCCACCTCGGTTTTGGATAGCTCCCTATGACGCTTGTGGGAAGGATTCGAAGCTCCACCTCACTCACCCCCGAGCCTTCCAAGGAGCTTCAGTTTCCTCCACGCGACACTCTCAGGGAGGAAGTCGAGTAGCGTGTTCGGAGTGACGTAGAGGTCCCTGTACCTCCTCAGGAATGGCCTGAGCCTGTCCACGAGCCTGTCGCGCCTCTCCATCTTCGTCTCCCTCGCGTTCACTATACCGAGACCGAGCCTTCCCGAGTATTTCTCCGGAACCGAGCCCTCGATGAGGTCGAAGTTCATTATAACCCCCTCGGGAAGAACCCTCGGGGTGCCGAAGTAAGTAACCACCCAGAGCTCCTTCACCCTCGCGAGGTCCTCTATGAGCCCCTTCGCCGTCTTCGGCGAAACGGCGTCGCTCGTCTCCCTCGTGGCCCTCGAGAGCTCCGCGGCTAAGGCCGGCTCCTGAAGCTCCACGAGACCGACGGGAAGGTCCTTTATGAGCTCCGCCAGAACGCCGGCGTAGGCCTCCGCCAACTCGTCAAGGCTTCTATAGGCCTCGTTTATGGAGTGGTATGCCAGTGTGACCGGGCCCGGCAGAACAGCCTTTAGCGTCGCTCCCGGGTAAACCTCCTCCTTTATCTCGAGCGCGATGTTGAGCCACTCCGGGATTGGGTTCTCCCTCAGCGAGAGCTCCCCCTTAACAACTGGGGAGCGGTAGAAGAAGTTGTTCTCGTAGAACTTGAAGAGGCCGTTGACCTCCACGCCGTCTATGAACCTTATCAGCGGGTTGAATATGTCGTCCCAGCGATAGAGGCCGTCGGTGATTACCCTTATGCCTGCCTCCCTCAGCTTCACGAACGTCCGCTTCGTGTGCTCCCTGTAGGCCTCTTCGAGCTTTTCCTCGCTCAGTCTCCCTATTGAATACTGCTCAATCTTCTTGGCCAGCGAAACAGGCCTTGGAAGGCTGCCTATTAGAGCCGGAACTATCATCCAAACACCTCCCTCACGAGTTCTTTCACCTCACCCCACAGAGAGAGCCACTCCCCGAGGGTTTCAGCGAGTAGAATCAGGTTAACGCCGCCCTTCGCGTCGAGGGATTTCACCTCCTCAAGGAGCTCTCCAAAGCCCTCATCCCCCGTTGGTATACCCATCCGCTTGAGGAAGGGCTTGAGCTCGTCCCTCAGGGGGTAGAGCAGCGAGACGACAACCGGGACCTCCGCCCCGGTCTTATCTTCAACCTCCATCAGTACCTCTCGGATTGAGAGGACGCTCTCCCGCCTCGCAACCACCTGGTGAAGAGAACCTCCGCTCCGGCCACGAGCTTTCTGATTGTTCTCCTCGCCTCCACCCTCGGCCGGTAATGTGGGTTCATAGTCCCAGCAACCCTCGGGCGGCTCTCGACCTGAACCCTTTGACCCGGCGGCATCACGCCGGCGAATACGAGCCTCGCAAGCCTGAGTAGGTTCGGGGAGTCGAGGTCGAAGACCGGCCTGCTCGGCATCGAGAGCCCGGGCCAGTCCCCGGTCGTCAGAAGCACGGCCTCGAAGCCGAAGAGCTGCGCGGTCCTGAGCTCCGAGGCGAGTGCCGAGAGGTTCCTGTCCTTCGCGGTCACGTGGGGCATGACGCCGGCCCTCACGCCAACGTCCTTCAGCCTCGTCGCGAAGGCCACGGGGTCGAAGTGGGGGTAGCCGAGGGGATTGTCTGGAACCGTCACGAGGTCAGCCTCAAGCGTCCGGAGGACCCGGAGGAGGTCCTCGCTGGAGCGGACTACCTTCACAGGGAACTCGACGGTGAAGGCCTTCCCCCTCGTGAGCTTTCTCCAGAAGGCGGAACTCCTCGGCACCGAGTCGGACTCGACGAGCCCCTCGAGCTCCGCGAGCAGGGGGTGCTCCTCAAAGAGCATCCACGGTTCCAGTGGAACGCGCTCTATCAGGCCGGTCCACGGGCAGTGCCTCCCGTCCACCTCGCAGGCACCCTCAAGGGCCCCGCCGCAGGGCCCGTTGAGAAGCCTCTTGGGGCAGGAGTAGACCCTAATCGCCACCACCCCCCAGGGCCCTGTCGAGGTCCTCGATTAACTCATCCTCGTCCTCAAGGCCGACAGAGAGGCGTATCAGGCCGTCCGTGATTCCGAGGAGCTTCCTTCTCTCGGGCGGCATCACTTTCGCGGCGCTCTTCGCCGGGTAGGAGGCTATGCTCTCGACACCCCCGAGAGAGGGCGACGGGAAGATTCTCCTCAGCGAACGGAGGAAGCTTAAGGCCCCGGATTTACCCCCGGCGTGCTCGAAGCTGACGACGCCGCCGTAGAGGTCCCTCTCAAAGAGCCTGCGCGCGGTCTCGTGGTGGGGGTCGTCCCTCAGCCCCGGGTAGTGCACGTTCCTAACCTTCGGATGCTCGCTCAGGAACTCCGCTATAGCGAGGGCGCTCCTGCTCTGCCTCTCAAAGCGGAGTTCAAGGGTCTTCATGCCCCTCCAGACGAGCCACGCCTCGACGGGCTGGATTATCGAGCCGAGCCTCCGCCTCCAGTGCCAGAGCCCTGAAACGTCGAGGTCCCCGAGGATTACGGCCCCGCCGAGAACGTCGTTGTGGCCGGCGATGTACTTGGTGAGGCTGTGAACCACCGCATCGGCCCCGGCCTTGAGGGGACGGAAGACGAGCGGGGAAAACGTGTTGTCCACGACGACCCTCGCCCCGACCTCCCTCGCCCCCTTCACGACCTCCGGGACGTCTATCACCTTGAGCGTCGGGTTGGTCACCGTTTCAAGGAGCACGAGGGAAGTTCCTTCATCAATCGCCTCGACGATGGACTCGGCGCTCGGGTAGGCGAGCTTAACGCTCACCCCGAACTTCCCCAGCTCCTCTGCGAGCTGAACCGTCGTCCCGTAGGCCTCCATCGGCAGGACCACCTCGTCCCCGGCGGAGAGCTGTGAGAGGTAGAGGCAGCTTATCGCCGCCATGCCGCTGTTGAAGGCCAAAGCCTCCCTCCCGCCCTCGAGGGCCGAGAGGTTCCTCTCAAGCACCCTGACGGTCGGGTTCTCCTCCCTGCTGTACTTCAGGTCGAATCCCCGGTCCGACTTCCCGGCCTCGCCGTACTGCGCGAAGGCGACAGTGATGTACACCGGCTCGTGGAGGGGTCTCATGTCACCACCGTCGGTGGCTGGAAGCCGACGTTTATATAATTTTCGACATATTTTTTGGCATTAAATATTCTCGCTAGTTATACAACTTTGAGTGGTTACAGTTAAGGCCTGAAAAGGCTTTAAAATGGGACGTTTTTCAACACAAATCTGTTAAAAAATTGGTGTAGTTTCCGGTAGAAATACTAAAATGCGTCAAAGGTGCGAGAGAATTGAACGCGGGTGGAAGTTCAGGCTTGCCCTCGCCTCTGGAATCTCCATCCCGATGTTTATCCCGAGGCTCATCAAGTCCCTAGGAGAACGAACCTCCCATTTACTTTCGGCGGAGCTCGTGATGAAGCGCGGAACGCGGTATTTCCTCGTTAGCTCCCAAACCTTGGCCATGAAGCGGAGCGTTAGGGCCCTCTCGTAGGGGTTCGCCCTCAAGAGCGGTGAGAGGGAAAACCCTATCGCGACGCCCCTCCTGCCGGCCATTCCCGCTAACGTGTGGTCGAAGCCGTAGTCCTTCCTCCCGAGCCAGGGGCTTATCAGAGCGTCAACCTTTGCCTCGATTGCCATTCTGTTGACCCTCATGTCGCCTCCCTGAACGTAGAGCAGAGCTCTGAGGTTCCTGGCCTTGAAAGCCCTTATCAGGCTCGGCTTTCTCGTTACGAGCAGAACCGCGACCTTCCCGTAGATCCTTCTGAGCTCTCGGAGTTCCTCCTTAAGCGAGTCCCAGTCCGGCTCATTGTCGAGAACGAGCTTCTTCGTGAAGACTACCTCGTCGAACCACTCATTAGCTAACTCGTAGGCCTCCACGCTCCTGACGTCCATCTCGATGAAGTAGTCCCTCATCACTCCTCCTCCAGCCACTCCCTCACGGATTTCACAACGGCCTCTTTCCTCATCGGGAAGGCCTTGACCTTTATCTTAACCTGGATCGTGTCGCCTCCCTCGTCAACCTCTACCTCACCGAGGTAAGCCTTCTGCTTGTTGAAGCGGACGTAGAGCGTTCCCTCGTCGTCGACCTTCTCGTCGAGGTTTTCAAGGATGTAGCGCCTCGCGTTCTCGTCGAGGAGCCCTTTGAAGTGCTTGAGAAAAGTTCTCACTGCCCGGCTCCTCTTTATCTCGACGTTGACGACCTTAATCGGGTTGCCGAAGAAGCCAGTGGTTTCCTCGATATCAAAGTGAACGTCCTCGTCGTCTATCTCCTCGGGAATGAAGGTTCCTATCGCCTCTAAGACCTTGTCCTCGTCCTCGGTCGCGTGAATGAAGGTTGTAAGCCTGACGTGGTGCGCCCTGAGCGTCATCTTCTCTCACCCGAACTCCTTTGGAGGAGGGATTTAAAAAGGTGAGTGCAGTCACCCTCTCGTTATCTCCCAGAAACGGCAGTAACAGTTTATTGAGAACTGTTAAACTGAAGAGAAAAGGGAAGGAAATCACTTGGTCTTGCCCTTGTTGGCCCTCACGCTGGGCCTGACCTTCTCGGCGCCCTTACCCTTGTTCCTCAGACCACGGCCCTTCTTGCCGGCGCTCGTGAGACCGCGGAAGACGCGACCCTTGTGGGGCTTGAGGGCAATCCAGGCTATCTTCGGGTCGCTCTTTATGACCGGGTGGTGCGGGTCGACCATTATGACCTCGAACCACTTGTACATTCCGTCCTCGCCGACCCAGTAGGAGTTGAGAACCTCAAGGTTCGGGAACTTTCTCGCGGCCTTCTCCTCGGCTATCCACTGGAGGCTCTTCTTCGGTGAGTACTTGACCATACCCATCTTGCTCGGCTTCCTTCCGCCCTTCCACCTGGGCCTCTTCCTTCCACCGCGCCTGACGCGAACGCGAACGACGACGTAGCCCTGCTTGGCCTGGTAGCCGAGCGAGCGAGCGCGGTCAAGCCTCGTCGGCCTCTCGACGCGAACGACGACCGGCTCTCTCCTCCACTTGACCATCCTCTTCTTGAGGAGCTCTCCCACGTAGCTCTTCTTGGGGCTCTTCCAGGCTTCCCTTATATACTTGTACATTCCCATCTTTCTCCCTCCCACGTTTGTGGTTCTCCGCAGAGCGGAACATCCCGCGGGCGAACCCGCCTAGTCGGTCGAGTTTCGAGGATTGGTTTTTAAGGGTTGCGGAGGACTAACGTCGATGACGGGAAAACGGTTGGGGCTCATCCTACTCTTCCTCGTAGTCTACCTCTCCTGGGACGCCTACGCCTTAGTCTACCCCTTCGTAGGGCGCTGGAGCGCAGACGTTACCCGTTCCCTCCTCAACCTTCCACTAACGTCCTACAGCTTCGAGTACTCCCTCGTGAGCTGGACGGTCTCCCATCATTGCCTCCACGCGCTTATGAGGGCGGTTTATAGGGCCGGCTTCGCGGGTAGCTTCTGGCTCCCGGCCCTCTACTTCACATTCGCCGACCCGGAGCGGGCGAAGAGGCTCGCCTTCAGGTTCGCCCTTGGCTTCGGAATCCTGGCCCTCTCTTTTCTGGTATTCCACGTTCACGCGCCCCACGTCGTTTACACCCTTCCGGAGCGCTACGCGCCCAACGACTGGACCGCTCGGCCCGAGTTCGTTCTCCCCTCTCCGCACTGCACGCTGGCCTTCATCGGCCTGCTCTCGGTTCTGGAAGTTAGGAGGAAGGAAACCGTCCCGCTCGCAGTTTTCCTCGCGCTCGTCCCAATCTCGACGGTTCTCCTCGGTGAACACTGGGTCTGGGATGCGGTAGCGGGCTTCCTCGTGGCTCTCGTCGCGGTGAGAATTGAGAAAAGGGTTTAAGGCGGGCAGGAAAAATAAACCCCGGTGGTGGTATGAGAATCGGAAAGCTCGCAAAGCTGATGAAGGAGAGGGGATTTGATGGGGCGCTCGTCAGTCCGGGCTCGAACTTCTACTACCTGACCGGAATCAGAATCCACGAGGCCGGTGAAAGGCCGACAATTCTGGCTTTAAACGCCGACGGGGAGTTTCACCTCCTCGTTCCGAGCCTCTACGAGAACGTCATAGGTGACGTGCCCGTTACCTTCTGGCGCGACGGCGAGAACCCCTACGCGAAGCTCGCGACGATTGCCCACGAGCTCGGCATAAGCGACGGCAAAATCCTCATCGAGAACACCATGCGCGCCGACTGGCTCATAGAGATTAACAGAACCGTTCGGATGAGGCCCTATCCTCTGAGCGTTGTGATTAGGGAGCTCAGGATGAGGAAGGACCCAGAGGAGATAAGGCTCATGGAGAGGGCCGCCAAAGTCGTTGATGACGTCTTCGAGGAGATTCTGGGCTGGGATTTGGTTGGAATGACCGAGAGGGAGCTGGCTTTAAAGATAGAGCTCGCGATAAGGGAGCGCTCGGATGGGATTTCCTTCGAGCCGATAGTCGCTTCCGGTGAGAACGGCGCCAATCCCCACCACGAGCCGGGCGAGAGGAAGCTGAGGAAAGGTGACATGGTGATACTCGACTACGGGGCGAGGTGGAAGGGCTACTGCTCCGACATAACGAGAACGATAGCCCTCGGCGAGCCCGACGAGAGGCTTGTAAAGATTTACGAGGTTGTTTGGGAGGCGCAGGAGAGGGCCTTCCAGGCTGTCAGGGAGGGCGCGAAGGCGAAGGAAATCGACGGAACCGCGAGGAGAACCATAGAGGAGGCCGGCTACGGGAAGTACTTCACCCACAGAACCGGTCACGGATTGGGCTTAGATGTCCACGAGGAGCCCTACATCGGGCCCGACGGAGAGGTCGTCCTCGAGAACGGAATGACATTCACGATAGAGCCCGGAATCTACGTCCCGGGGCTCGGCGGGGTGAGAATAGAGGACGACGTGGTCGTGGAGGGAAGGGGGAGGAGGCTGACGAAGGCTGAGCGGGAGCTGATTTCGGTTTAGCGCCTCCTCCAGAGCACAAAGAGAACCACGGCTGTGACAATCGCCGCAACGGAGAGGACACCCCACGGAGTCCCGCCGGTTCCGCTGGTCGAAGGTGTAGGTTCCGTGGGTTTTTCAAACGACTGTGTCGTGGTTTCAGCCGGCCTGGTTTCGGTCCCTCCGTTCTTCCGTTTCTCGGTTTTCCTGCAGAGAGGGACTCCCTCAACGGGACGCTTCTCCGGCAAACTGTACTCGATGAGCCGTCCATTTTGATAGAGGTACAGGCTAGAATCCGTGCTTATCATCACCCCGTTCTTTAAGTGAACCATGTGGTACACTGTCCCGTTGATGGGCACCGTCGCGTTCCCCGGCACGGTGAGAATCCGTCCGTTATCGCCTATCAGAAGTCTGCCGTCCACCGAGAGGTACGAGGTTCCGTTTGACTGGAAGGTTCCAACGTACTCAACGCCGTTCTTCAGGAGGTAGACTATCTGCTCCGGACGCACGGGGAGGCTGAGGTTCGAAACCACGAGGTAGTTCCCAACAACGTACGCTTCCGTTAACAAGTCTGTCTCGATAATCGG
Source organism: Thermococcus prieurii (assembly GCF_054657655.1). Lineage (NCBI taxonomy): Archaea > Methanobacteriati > Methanobacteriota > Thermococci > Thermococcales > Thermococcaceae > Thermococcus > Thermococcus prieurii. Next base: position 896,731 of record NZ_BAAHYH010000002.1, read on the forward strand.
CCTCAGCCTGCCGTCGTAGAGGTAAACCGTCGCCGTCTCGTTCCCGAAGTGAGAAGACCTGAGAACCCAGCCGGAGGGCGTGAGGCCGAGGACCTCCGTACGGCCGTTGACCGTTCCGGCTTTCTTGAGCTCGCCGGGCTTCCAGAGGTAGAGGGTGGCGTTGAAGAACCCCGGCCTCGGCTCGAAGTTGTAGGCGATGAAGCAGGTTTCACCGCTGGAGTTGCAGGCGACGGAAACGTAGTGCTCAAAGTCGCCCTTCAGGGGAAGCCGATACAGCCGTCCGTTGATTGCCAGGTAGTACGTTTCGTTGTTCCGCAGGAGAACCCCGCCGGGTGCCGGGCGGAAGTAGACCCATCCCCTAAAGGAGCCGAGCCTTAGGAAGCCGCCGTTGTAGAAGTAGAGGGTCCAGTTCTTGCTTCCACTCTTAACAAGGACGTACCTTCCGGCTGCCCGGTAGATGTTGAGCCCCACGGGTTTAACACAGCTCCCGTTGAAGACGTAGTAGCCGTCCCTGCCCTTGAGCAGGGCGACACCCATCCACGAGACCGGGTAATAGGGACCAGCGTACCTAAACGTTCCGTTGAAAGTGTAGAGGTAGGTACCGTTCCCAATCTGGATGGCAACGAACGCCGAGGTGCCGTTTGAGAAGAGGGCGGTAACCTCGGCCCTGGGGGCACTCTCGTTCGAGCTGAACAGACCTTCAAGCTGGTCGAGAACGCTCCTCAGTGAGCCGTTGGAGTACACGTAGAGGGCGTTTGACACGCCGCCGTCAGCGCCCATCTCACCCCTGTAGAGTAAGAGAAATCTCCCAGCCGGCGTCAGCTGGAGGTAGGGCTTTCCAACTTCGAGCGAGCGCCTCTCGCCAGTGCCCCTCTCCCAGATGTAGAGGGTGTCGTTCCAGTACAGGTAGACGTGCCTCCCATCGAACGCAACGGGCCACCCAAAGCTCTCGTAGCCGGAGAGGGGCAACCACTCACCGGTGTCCCTGTCGGTGTACCACGAGAGGCCGTTAAGCCTCACGAAACCTCTCGGGTTCGCGATGTAGACCTCGCCGGCTCCAGGAGCCGAGACGTAGTACTCGCCGAGGAGGGAGCCGTTGGGAGAGTAGAGTCTCAGGGGGCGCCCTTTGAAGAGGACCTCGCTGAGCGCGAAGGTCGTGTTCGGGTAGATGTACCAGGTTCCGTTCCAGCCGAGGCTCATCTCTGGGGTCTTGACCTTCAGGGCATCCACCCTGAAGCCGAGGGCATTGATTAGCGTTTCATTGAGCTCGGTTCTTCCCCACTCCAGGAGTAGGAGGGTGCCGTTGAAGTAGTCGAGCCACACCTTTCCGCTTGCAAGCCACCGAAAACTTCCATTGAAAAAGACGTAGTAGTTGTAGCGGCGCCAGGTGAATCTCAACGGAACGGTCCGCACGAAGAGGAAATCCCTGAATGCTATCCCGCTCGGTTCTCCCTCGACGCTTCCCAGAAACGTAGAACTCCCGTTCAGGGAAACTTCGTAGACGGAAGTGACGGCGGTTCCCCTCGTGGCGTTGGGAAGGCGCTCAACGTAGACGTAGAGCCTTTTTCCAAGTACCTTTGCCCACACGGGCATATAATCAATTGTTTTCACGGAGAACAGGACCTTAAAGCCACTGCCGTTGTAGGCGAGGCAGTACCTGCGCTCGTTGCCTCCGAGGAGAATCCAACTCCCATTGATGTAGCCGACGATTGAAAAATCCCCAACGGACGGGGGCAACATCCTGAAGGAGGTTCCGTCGTAGAGAACGTAAAGGGGACGGAGCGGAGAACAGCCCCGCTGTGTATTGCACGAGTACCCAGCAGAAACTGAGAGCACGACAGTCCCGTTGCCAGGCTGGGCCCGTTCGACGAGCACCCACGCGTTAACACTTTGCAGAGTCATGAGGATAATCATCAAAAGCACCGCGAATTTTCTCATAACATCTCACCAGAAGGTACAAAGGCACGACGTATAAAAGGGTTGTGCTACAGCCTTTCATCGCTCAGCTTTTCAATGAGCCGCCTCGTGTGCTCGTCTACTGACTCGCTGAGACCCACAAATACCACCCCGTCGTTTACCATCGCATGGTCCCGTACATCCCCGAGGAACTTCAACACCGCGAGTTTATCGTTGTAGAGGAGCAGAAAATCGAGGCAGTCGATTACCACGAGTCCCCTGAACCCGCTCTTCTTTGCCTCAAGGAGATACTGAACTATCAAGTGCCTTATCTTTTCAAGGGCCGTTGGGGGGATGGAGTTCTCGAAGGGAACCGTTGAAACTCGGAACACAGACCAGTTCTCCGGAAATTCGCCTTCCTCACGGGTGAGGAGCAGGACGGGCGAGTCCCGGTACTTGTCGAGGATGGACTTTAGATTTCTCCCTTCAACGAGCACGAGCCCCTTCGTTTCGACTTCCGGAGCCTTCCCACCCTTGAAGAGCCCCTCGCGGGTAACACGAATCGTCGCAATCGAGAAAACGACGGCACCAACGGCCATGAGTGAGAGACCCAAGAAAGTTCCCCTTAGAACCTTGTAGCCGAGAAAAACAACTGCCACCGGAATCATTGAAAGAGAAAGCCAAGGACGCTTGAAGACGCGATACGCCACGTACGCAGTTATTAGGAGCATGACCCCGGAGTCGCTCGCTATCCCGCCGACACCCTTGGGAACTTTGTAACCCAGAACCCCAATGATACGATAGACCACGTGAGAGACGGGAACAAGGAGGTAGAGGGCGAAGAGGGACGTCTTAGATGGGTGCATCTCGATGACGAGGAGGACTACGTAGAGGGAAACCCCAAGGGCGAAAAAGTACAGAAACACCTCTGCGAAGGAGGGATGGCCAAGTATCCTCAGGACAACGTGAACGCAGAGGAACGCCCAACCGGCGGAGGCCGAAAAAAGCGTTCTGGACTTCTCCCAAAGGGCGCGAAGCGTCAGATAGCCGAACGTTGCGAGGCTGACCGCGAGCATGAGAACCTCGGCGTCCAAAAACCCCCTCATGTGGTTGGATATCACGCGGGCCTATTTAACGTTTCCCGCCAAAAAGCCCAAAAACCTTAAATACTCAAAGCCGTTACTCGCACCGATGCCGATGAGGGGGGAGTGTCTTCTCCGCTGGAATCACACCGGTGCCTGATTTCATCGATAACCCCCCTATTCTTGACTCCCGCTCTTTTGGAAAAACCTTGAGGAGGTTTTGGACATGAAAGTTGACTTCAAGGCTATTGAGGAGAAGTGGCAGAAGCGCTGGCTTGAGGAGAGGGTTTTCGAACCCGACAGAAACGCGAAGCCCAAGGAGAAGAAGTTCTACATAACCGTCGCCTTTCCCTATCTCTCGGGCCACCTTCACGTCGGCCACGCGAGGACCTACACGATTCCGGACGTCATAGCACGCTTCAAGAGGATGCAGGGCTACAACGTGCTCTTCCCGATGGCGTGGCACATCACCGGCGCGCCGATAGTCGGAATCGCCGAGCGCATAAAGAACCGCGACCCCAAGACCATACACATCTACCGCGACGTCTACAAGGTTCCCGAGGACATTCTCTGGAAGTTTGAGGACCCCAAGGAAATCGTTAAATACTTCATGAAGGCCGCGAAGGAGACCTTCATAAGGGCCGGCTTCAGCGTGGACTGGACGCGAGAGTTCCACACCACCAGTCTCTTCCCGCCCTTCAGCAAGTTCATAGAGTGGCAGTTCTGGACGCTCAAAGATATGGGGCTGGTGGTTAAGGGTGCCCACCGCGTCCGCTGGGACCCCGTCGTTGGAACTCCCCTCGGCGACCACGACATAATGGAAGGTGAGGACGTCCAGATTCTCGAATACGTGATAATCAAGTTCATCCTCGAGGAGAACGGCGAGAAAATCTACCTCCCGGCCGCGACGCTCAGACCGGAGACCGTCTATGGAGTAACCAACATGTGGCTCAACCCCAACGCCACGTACGTCAAAGCCAGGGTCAGGCGCGGTGATAGGGAAGAGACCTGGATAATCAGCAAGGAAGCGGCCTACAAGCTCTCCTTCCAAGATAGGGAGATAGAGGTCATCGAGGAGTTCAAGGGCGAGAGGCTCATCGGCAAGTACGTGAAGAACCCGGTAACGGGCGACGAGGTCATTATCCTGCCCGCGGAGTTCGTCGACCCCGACAACGCGACTGGAGTGGTGATGAGCGTTCCGGCACATGCCCCCTTCGACCACATAGCCCTGGAGGACCTGAAGAAGGAAACCGAACTGCTCCTCAAGTTCGACATAGACCCGCGCGTCTTGGAGGACATCACCTACATCTCGCTGATAGAGCTTGAGGGCTACGGAGAGTTCCCGGCCGTTGAGGAGGCAGAGAGGCTCGGCGTGAAGAGCCAGAAGGACAAAGAAAAGCTCGAGGAAGCGACGAAGAACATCTACAAGGCCGAGTACCACAAGGGGCGCTTCAAGATTGAGCCTTACAAAGGCAGGCCCGTCCAGGAGGTAAAAGACCTCATCGCCAAGGAGCTGATGGAGAAGGGCATTGCCGAGATAATGTACGAGTTCGCGGAGAAGCCCGTCATCTCGCGCTTCGGCAACCAGGCGGTCATCAAGATAATCCACGACCAGTGGTTCATAGACTACGGAAACCCCGAGTGGAAGGAGAAAGCTCGCGAGGCTTTGGCAAACATGACGATTTACCCCGAGAGTAGAAGAGCCCAGTTCGAAGCCGTAATAGACTGGCTCGACAAGAAGGCCTGTGCCAGAAAGGTCGGCCTCGGAACGCCCCTGCCCTGGGACCCGGAGTGGGTCATCGAGAGCCTGAGCGACTCAACCATCTACATGGCCTACTACACGATAAGCAGACACATAAACAAGCTCCGCGAGGAAGGCAGGCTCAACCCCGAGAAGCTCACGAGGGAGTTCTTCGACTACATCTTCCGCGAGGACTTCAGCGAGGAGCGCGAGAAGGAGCTCGAGGAGAAGACCGGAATCCCGGCGGAGACAATCCACGAGATGAAGGAGGAGTTCGAGTACTGGTACCCGCTCGACTGGCGCTGTTCAGCTAAGGACCTCATTCCGAACCACCTGAGCTTTTTCATCTTCAACCACACGGCTATATTCAGGCGCGAGCACTGGCCGAGGGGAATCGCCGTAAACGGCTTCGGAACGCTCGAGGGCCAGAAGATGAGCAAAAGCAAAGGCAACGTGCTGAACTTCATTGACGCAATCGAGGAGAACGGGGCAGACGTCGTCAGGCTCTACATAATGGGTCTCGCCGAGCACGACAGCGACTTCGACTGGCGCAGGAAGGAGGTCGGAAAGCTCCGCAGGCAGGTCGAGAGGTTCTACGAGCTGATAAGCGAGTTCTCAAGCTACGAGGCCGAGGAGACAGAGCTCAAGAACATCGACCGCTGGATGCTCCACAGGCTCAACAAGGCCATCGAGGGGGCAACGAAAGCCCTTGAGGAGTTCAGGACGAGGACCGCCGTCCAGTGGGCGTTCTACACCGTTCTCAACGACCTGCGCTGGTACATGCGCAGAACCGAGGGAAGGGACGACAAGGCCAAGCGCTACGTGCTGAGAAAGCTCGCCGACGTCTGGGTTAGGCTGATGGCACCGTTTACGCCACACATCAGCGAAGAACTCTGGGAGAAGCTTGGAGGAGAGGGCTTCGTCAGCCTCGCTCCCTGGCCAGAGCCCGTCCCCGAGTGGTGGGACGAGACGGTTGAGGCGGAAGAGGAGTTCGTCAAGGCCTTCATCGAGGACGTCAAGGAGATAATCCGCGTTGCGAAGATAGAGAACCCGAGCAGGGTCTACGTCTACACCGCCCCGGAGTGGAAGTGGAGGGTCGTTGAGGTCGTTGCCGAGAAGAGGGACTTCAAGTCGGCGATGGGGGAGCTGATGAAGGACCCGGAGATGCGGAAGCACGGCAAGGAGATAAGCAAGCTGATACAGCGCCTTATAAAGGAGAGGGCCTTCGAGGTCAAGAGAATAGACGAGGAAAAGGCGCTGAGGGAGGCCAAAGACTTCATAGAGAAGGAACTTGGCGTCGAGCTGACAATCAACCCCGAGGAGGACAGGGGAGGAAAGAAGAAGCAGGCGATGCCGTTGAAGCCCGCTGTGTTTGTGGAGTGATGCTTTGACTTCTCTTTATCTTCTTGGAAATTTATCTCCTTGCTGGTTTAAAATTTGTTTTAATATCAAGAGAACATTCGTACCCACATTAAATAAGATAATCACGAAAAATATCGCTATGAGAACAAATAGAATCATCCCAAAGGGATCAGGCAAAGTTTCAGTTAAAGTATCTTTAATGCTTCTAAAGGCCTCCACTATCGTTATCAATATGCCCGATTTCATTAGCACTTCATTCATCTTAATCACCATAACTATCCTAAGAAGAACTCCTTATAATCCTTCTTTTTTGTTACATACTAAAATCTAGCCCTGCTATCAATTCACCCCCAACTTATAAAACCTTTTCTCCGAAAATGCCTTAAAGAGAGCGTCTTTAGCCCTTTTCGGTGTTGTCCATGCCTGTTAGCGAAGAAACGTTTAAGAGAGAAGTTCTTTCAAAAATCCCGCCCCGGAACGAGCCACCGCTCCCTTCTGATTGGCTCCATACAGAAATGCTCGAACGCTTCCGCGTCCTTAGGTTCGCACCCATCAAAGAGGGAATGAACGTCCTTGAAATCGGTTGCGGGGCGCACGCACTAACCACCGTTCCCCTCGCTTATCTCGTCGGTGAGACAGGCCGTGTTGTTGCCGTTGACCGCTCCCGCTGGCGCTTCTTCGAGGAGGTAACTTCCTCAGCCGGCGTAAAGCACAGGATAATCCCGCTCAAGCTCGACGCGCGGGAGTTGCCGTTCCCGTTCAGAACCTTCGACTTGGCGGTTCTCGTCCACGGAGTCAGGAGCCTGAAAAACGAAGAAACTATGATTATGGTCATCTCTGAAATGCTCCAGGTCTCGGAGCGGGTATTCATCGCGGAGAGCCTCCCTGTGGCGAAAAACGAGCGACAGGGAGCACACCTCGAACTCTACAACCTCCGCGAGGAAATCTTCGAGGCCCTCTTCGGCGAGAAAGACGACCTCCACTACCCAACGATTGAGAAGCTCACCAAACTCGTTGAGCGGGCGGAAGGAGAGGTAATCGAGAGCGGGACCTTCGAGCCCAAGTTGCCACACTATCTCGCTTACATTCCGAGGGAATACGTGGAGAGGATAAAAGACGAGGAAAAGCGCGCCGAGCTTTTGAGAAGGTGGGAGAGAGCCTATGAAAAGTGGAAGGCTGGGGCGGAGCATCCCCCAGTTGGGTGGCTGATTGCAAAGCGCTGAAAAGAGAAAACCAGAAACATCAGGCCGAGAGGTTGCCGTCCCGCCTCCACAGGGAAAGCTCAAAAAGACTCCCCAGGAGGCCCAGCAGAATGGATGGGAGCAGGAGGAAGAGCAGCACTATCATGAAACCGTCGCCCTCGGTGGGGCCCGACGCCGGCGCTTCAACGAAGGAAGCCGCGAACCTTATCAGTGCCAACACAGCAGCGAGGACGACCGGAACTGCCATCAAGGCCGTTTTTGTGAGTTCTCTTGGTCCAACGCCAAGCCTGAAGGCAACGAATGCAACAAAAAGTGAGCCCAGTAGGAGTCCTGTTAAGTAGAGTGCAAGCGGAAGGAGCCCCCCAGCATCAATCCCGAGAAGGAAGCCTGCCAAAAACGACAAGAGCACTATCAAAAGGGACAATCCAGCAACTTTCTGAGCGTCATGCATGTTTTCTCACCAATAACGTACTAATACTTACATAATTTAAAAGTATCGATTGAACGGCTGGCGGGACCTCACACCGGAGCGGCCCTCAGGAGAAAGACGACAAAACATGTAGACGGACGAGAGGGAGGTAAAATGGATAAAGGGCTCCAGTCTCAAAACTCCCTCTCCACCAGGAACTCGGCGAGGAGTTCAAGGTCTTTCCTCGCCTCGCTCTTGGGGAGAACCTTCAGCGCCTCGTTGGCTTCCCTCACGAGGTTCTTGGCGTACTGAGCGGCGTAGTCGATGCTACCGTACTCCCTGAGGAGCTCGATGGCTTTGGCAACTTCCTCCTTCACCTTCTCGTCGTGAATGAGGGCGTCCCCCTTGGCGTCGCCGGCGTACTTGCCGAAGACCTTCATGAACTCGGCCTTGTCCTCCTCGCTCGCGTGCTGGAAGAAGTGACTGACTATGAGCGTCTTCTTGCCCTTCCTTATGTCGCTTCCGACGGGCTTTCCAAGCTTCTCCTCGTCGGCAATCAAATCAAGAACGTCGTCCCATATCTGGAAGGCTATTCCCACGTTCCTTCCCCACTTCGAGAGGGCCTTTATGTACTCCTCGTCCTCAGTCCCGACGATTGCGCCTATCGTTGCCGAGCCGTCGAAGAGCGCCCCCGTCTTTCCGCTAATCATCCTGAGGTACTCATCAACCGTTACCTCGTCCCTCGTCTCGAACTCTATGTCGAGCGCCTGACCCTCGCAGAGCTCGTTGGAGGTCTTTACGAGAACCTCAAGGATTCTCGCCTTCTTCTCGGGGCTTACCTCAGCCCTGGCTACTGCCTCGAAGGCCTTTGAGAACAACAAATCGCCAGCTAAGATGGCCATGTTGACGCCCCAGACCTTGTGGACTGTCGGCCTTCCGCGCCTCAGCTCGTCCATGTCCATTATGTCGTCGTGGACGAGGGAGTAGTTGTGGATGAACTCAACCGCGGCCGCTGGATAGAGCGCCTTCTCAGGGTTGCCGCCAACGGCCTCCGTTGCCCGGAGAACGACGAAGGGACGAACCCTCTTGCCACCGGCGAGTGGGTAATGCCTCGCCGCGTCGTAGAGGTTTTTGGGCTCCCTCTCAGGGATGAGCTCGAAGATTTTCTCGTCAACGACCTTGGCCTTGGTTTTAACCCTGCTGAAGAGTGCATCATACTTCCCCATGCTACCACCCCGTGAGTGATGAAAGCAATCAAAGGAAAAATGGGGCAAGTCTTTATCAGCTTTGCCCTTCACGGAATCTCAACGATGTAGCCGTTCCTCGACACGAAGACGTCCTTTCCAATCATGTAACCCTCTTCCTCGGCCAGCTCGGCGTAGTGGGTGAGCATCCTGAACTCGCCGTGGGCCGGGACGATGTTCTCAGGGTTGAGCATCCTTATGAGGTAGCGGTGGTCCTCCCTGCTCGCGTGACCGGAAACGTGGAGGTCCTTAATCATTCTCACGCCACGCATCTTGAGCTTGGTCTCGAGCTTGTAGCGCTGGGCGTAGTTGAGGGGGTTGGGTATCGTTCCAGCTGAAAAGACGACGGTATCGTCCTTTCCGATGTCGTAGAGCTCGCCGTCCGCCATTCTGGTAAGAACGGCCCCGGGTTCGCCCTGATGGCCGGTAACTATGAGTAGATAGTTCTCCCTCGCCTGAGAGACCTCTTTGAGGACCTTCCTGACGGCGTTGGGGCTCCTGACGGCCCTTGCTCCCTTCATTTTTATGAGGCCGAGCTGTTTTGCTATGCCCGTGTACTTTGCCAGGGAGCGGCCAACCAAAACGGCCTGCCTGCCCATCTTGTTGGCTATCCAGATTAGCTCCTGAAGGCGGAAGATGTGGCTCGCAAAGGTCGTCGCTATCAATCCCTTCTCGTCCATGCCCTCGTAGAGGAAGAAGTCCTCGAGGAGCATCTGAGCAACGGCCTCGCTCGGCGTCTTCGTAGGCTCCGCAACGCGCGTCGATTCGGCGATGAGAACCTTGACGCCCTCCTTCCCGAGTTCCTTCAGCCTTTTGTAGTCGGGCCTCTCGCCGAGCGGGTTGTTGTTGTCGAACTTGAAGTCGCCAGTGTGGAGAACGACGCCTTCCGGTGTGTGTATCGCTACCATGGAAGCCTGCGGAATCGAGTGGGTCATGCGAATGAACTCAATCGCGAGGTTCTCGCTCACCTGGACTATCTCGCCGTAGTTCGTCTCGTACATCGGGTTCTTGACCTCGAAGTACTCCTCACTCTTGACCTCTCCCTTGGCGAGCTTAATCGTGTAGGGCGTCCCGTAAACGGGCGTATCCGGGTAGTGAGGGGCGAGCTTGGCTATCGCGCCGATATGGTCAAGGTGGCCGTGGGTGAGCGTAATCGCGACGACCTTCTTGTTCCGGCTCTTCCACAGTATTCTGTCGTCCGGAATCGCGCCGAGCTTCTGAAGCTCCTTATCGGAGAACTTCTGAATGCTCGTGTCCTCGTGAATCATCACCCTGTCGAGCATTATGCCCATGTCGATTATCACGACTTCCTCCTTCCTGCCGTCGGAGTAGCCAACGGCTGTCATGTTCTTGCCGACTTCCTCGTAACCGCTGATTGTGTAGACCTTTATCATCTCAATCATCCTCCCGCCCCGGGCCCCTCCTGAGGCGCGGGGCTGCGTTGGGCATTACTCTGAACGAGGGTTTAAAAAGGTGTGCATTATCTTGGCGACTTCAGCGAGAGCACCGACCCGGCAAAAACCGCCAGGACGAAGGCCAGAGGAATCAGCCCCAGGGAACCCCAGAGTGAGAACCAGCCCCTCCCCCAGAGCGAGAGGGCAACGGTCGAGCCCGATACGGCCCCGAGCAGAAAAGCTGGCCCGTCTTTTCCGGGCTCCCAGACCGTGAACAGCGAGGCCAGAAAGGAGAGGATTATGCCGGCAACCGCCGTCAGGGGCGTTATCACTATGAGGAAGCCTTCAAGGAAGGAAAATGTGCGGGAAAAGAGACGCCTCACCGTTCTCACCGGGCGCGCAGATAGCCGGGAAGGTCAATCCTCTGCTCGAGCCACTCCCTCGTGAAGCCCGTGATAACGAGCGGGACCCTTCTAAGCTCCTCGACGTTTCTGGCACCGACGAGGAACATCGCGTTCCTTATCTCCTCGATGTAGCGCCTCAGGATTCTGATGACGCCCTCGACGTCGCCCTTTACAGCAGGTTTGAGCAACGGCAGGGCGACGCCAGCAAAGGTCGCGCCCATAGCGAGGGCTTTGGCCATCGTTATCCCGTCGCGCATTCCGCCGGTGGCTATAATCGGCAGGTCGGTGGCGTAGCGAACCTCGGCGACGCTTATGGCGGTCTTTATTCCCCAGTCCCAGAACCTGAGGGCAAGGTTTCTACCGAACTCATCCTTCGCGCGGTAGTACTCGACGCCGCTCCAGCTCGTCCCGCCGAGACCGCCGACATCTATCGCGTCAATCCCAATGCTCTCAAGCCTGACCGCGACCTCCTTGGAAACCCCCGCTCCTGTTTCCTTTGCTATTATCGGGTATGGAAACTCCGCCTTGAGCTCCGCCAGAGCTTTGAGAACGCCCCTGTACTGAGTGTCCCCCTCGGGCTGGACGCTCTCCTGCAGGGGGTTCATGTGTATCGCCAGAGCGTCCGCCTGAATCGTTTCGACAGCCTTCAGGGCCTCCTCGATGCCGTAGCGCTCCGGAATGGTTTCGGAGAACTGCGGTGCCCCGAGGTTGCCGACGAGGAAGATGTCCGGAGCTACATCTCTAACGTAGTAGCTCTCCCAGGTTTCCGGCTTCCTTATCATCGCCCTCTGACTGCCGACGCCCATCGGTATGTTGAGCTCCTGCGCCGCCTTCGCTAAAGTTTTGTTTATCCTTCCGGCGAGCTGAGAACCCTTCGTTCCCCCGGTCATTCCCGCTATGAAAATCGGGTAATCAAAGCGCCTCCCGAGGAACTCGACGCTTAAATCGATTTCATCCTTGTCTATCTCGGGCAGGCTCATGTGGACGAAGTGCACATCCTCAAAACCGTTGCTCACGTGGGCCTGCACGTTACGCTTTAGGCAGTGCTCTATGTGCTCGAACTTCCTGATGATAGTGAGCTCTTCCTTATCAAAAGCCTCCATCATGACCACCGCCTAAACTTCTCAGGGAGATTATTATGCTTTCGGAATCCTCGTACCGAAACCGTCTCCCCTGATGGCCCCGCTCAGCCTGCCCGGGGCGAGGCCGTTGACGAACCACACCTCAGAGTGCTTCGCTATCTTCTTGGCTTCCCTCAGCTTGTTGCATATCCCTCCAGTTACATCGCCACCGGAGCAGTTGAGCTTTGAGAGGAGGCTTTCTATTTCATCTCGGCCGAGGGCTTGGATGAGGTTACCCTCGCCCGGGTCGCCGTCGTAGACGCCGTCAACGTCCATGAGGAAGATAACCTTCTCGGGCTTGAGCATCTTGGCGAGGTAAGTTATAATCTGGTCACCGGAGAGAATGTCGATACCCTTGGCCAAGTCGAGGGAAACGTCTCCAAAGAGGACGGGGATAAATCTGAGCTCAACCAGCCTCTTGATTATCTCAAGGTCCCCGTAGGCAACGTCACCGTTCTCGGTCATGAAAACCGAGGAGGTTGAAACCGAAAACGCTGGAAGGCCCCTCTGAAGGAATTCCCTAATGAACGCCGAGTTGGCCCTGAGCATCGCCTGATGGGTCTCCGAAAAGCCCACCATCCTAAACCTCGCGGTTTTCCAGTCGTCGGGAATGCCGTCCCTTATGCCGTACCTCATGGCGTACGGGTGCCCGAAGCTTCCTCCACCGTGGACGATTATGAAATCCTTCTCAGGGTAGAACTCCGAGATTTCCCCGGCTATGCGGGCAACGACGTCCCTACGGAAGTTTTCTGGCTCTCCCTTTTTGTCGCTGAAGACACTGCCCCCGACCTTGACGATTATCACGGAATCACCTCCTCTATCCTGAGGCCTTCCCTGCTTATCTCGGTTATCATCGGCGTTCCACCTGCTATCGTTATGGCCGTCGCGACCTCGCTCTGCTTCTCAGGTGCAAGGGCGTACATACAGCCGCCGCCACCGGCTCCAGTTATCTTGGCCCCCAAGGCTCCGGCAGTTCTGGCTGCATAGACCAGCTCGCTGAGTTTTTTCGTCGAAACACCGAGTGCATCGAGGAGGCCGTGGTTGATGTTCATCAGCTTTCCAAGCCTCTCGAAGCGGACCTCTTCATCGAGGTCTGAAAGGAGAACTTCCCGGGCCTTCTCCACTATCTTGCCCATCGCAACGAGGACGGGCTCGACTATCTCAGGCATCTCCTCGTAGGTTCTTCTCACCATTGCGACGAGCTCCTTCGTTGAGCCACTCGAGCCGGTGTAGCCGACAACTATCGGAAGCTCCGTGAATGGAAGGTGCTCGAAATTGCCCTTTTCGTAGTGAATGAATCCTCCTATCGCCGAGACCGTCGGGTCGATGCCGCTCGATGCTCCCTGAACGAGGAGTTCAACCCTGTGGCCGAGCTTTCCGATTTCCTCGTTGGTCAGCTCGAGGCCGAGGAGCTTTGAAACCGCGCCGATTGTGGCAACGGCTACCGCTGCCGAGGAGCCGAGGCCAGCTCCAACGGGAATCTGGGAAGTTATCGAGACTGTAATGCCCTTTCCGTTCGCATCGGCCTCCTCCTTCACGAGTTCTATTGCCTGGCGGACGTAACTCAACACCTCAGCGGCCTTACCGTAATCGCTCTCGAAGTAAATCTCGTCTTCTGAGAATGAAACAGTTAACCCGGGGACGCGTATGTCCTTGGCCTCTATCTTTATTGCCCCGCTCTCGTTGAACTCAGCCCATACGTAGGTTCTCAGGTTTATCGCGGCCGCGATGGCAGGTTTGCCGTAAACAACGCTGTGCTCGCCGAAGAGGATAATTTTAGCGGGGGCCGAAGCCAGAACTCTCATGCCACCACCCAATTGGTCTAAACTAAAGCCCTAAAAAACTTTGGGACTCTTGAAGTTGAAAGGCTAAAGTAAAAGATTATCGGTTTAACTTCTGAATAGCTAAACATTTATCATAAAATAACGGTGATGTGCGACACTTTTTGACGTAAAATTTATACGGGGTTGTATCTACGAGATTATAGTAACAAAATGGAAAAAATACACCGGAGGTGATATAATGCCAGAGAGCAAACTCCAGAAGATAGCCCAGAAGGCAAAGCACATGAGCATCGAGGAAGTTCTGAAGTTTCTTGAAGTAGACCCAACAAAGGGTCTCAGCAGTGAGGAAGCGAGGCGTCGCCTTCAGGAGGTCGGCCCCAACGAGATTCCCGAGAAGAAGGTGCATCCGCTGATAAAGTTCCTGTCCTACTTCTGGGGCCCGATTCCGTGGATGATTGAAGCGGCGGCCATTCTATCGGCGATAGTCCACCACTGGGAGGACTTCGCCATAATAGTCAGCCTGCTGATAATCAACGGCGTCGTCGGCTTCTGGCAGGAGCACAAGGCGGAGAACATCATGGAGTACCTCAAGCAGAAGCTCGCTCTGGAGGTCAGGGTTCTCAGAGACGGCCAGTGGAAGACTATTCCGGCGAGGGAGCTCGTGCCAGGCGACATAGTGAGGCTCCGCATGGGCGACATAATCCCAGCCGACATAAAGCTCATAGACGGCGACTTCCTGACGGTGGACGAGTCGGCGCTGACCGGTGAGAGCGTTCCGGTGACGAAGAAGGTCGGTGACGTGGTTTACAGCGGAACAATCGTCAAGCGCGGTGAGATGACGGGAGTCGTTATCGCAACCGGCCTGCACACCTACTTCGGAAGGACCGTCCAGCTCGTCCAGACCGCCAAGACGACCAGCGAGTACCAGAAGCTCGTCATCAACATCGGAAATTACCTCATTGTGCTTAGCGTCATAATGATTGCCATAATGTTCCTCGTCGAGCTCCACAGAGGCAAGCCCTTCATCGAACTCCTGCGCTTCGCCCTCGTCCTGACGGTGGCGGCCATTCCCGCGGCGTTGCCCGCTGTCATGAGCATAACGATGGCCATAGGAGCCTACGAGCTGGCCAAGAGGCAGGCGATAGTGACGAAGCTTGTGGCGATTGAGGAGCTTGCCGCCGTCGACACGCTCTGCGCCGACAAGACAGGAACGCTCACCAAGAACCAGCTGACGGTCGACAACCCGATAGCCTGGGACGGCTTCACGGTTGAGGAGATGCTCTTCTACGCGGCGCTGGCGAGCAAGGAGGAGAACAAGGACCCCATTGACCTGGCAATACTCCGCGAGGTGAACAAGGAGAAGCTCGGAAAGTGCCGGCAGGTGAAGTTCGTTCCCTTCGACCCGGTTATAAAGCACACCGAGGCGGAGGTCGAGTGCGAGGGCGGAAAGCGCTTCAGGACGGCCAAGGGCGCCCCGCAGGTCATACTACAGATGGCTAACGCCGACGAGAAGCTCACCAAAGAGGTCATGGAGAAAGTGGAGGAGCTCGCGAGGAAGGGCTATAGAACACTCGGCGTCGCGGTTGACTTCGGCGACGGCTGGAAGTTCGTCGGGCTGATACCGCTGTTTGACCCGCCGCGCGACGACTCGGCCGAGACCGTCAAGTTCCTCAAGAGGAATGGAATCCGCGTGAAGATGATTACCGGCGACCACATCGCGATTGCCAAGCAGATAGCCAAGATTCTCGGCATCGGAACGAAGATACATACGGCCGATGAACTTGAGAAGGCCAAGGGACACGAGCTCATCCAGCTCTGCGAAGAGGCAGATGGCTTCGCGCAGGTCTACCCCGAGCACAAGTTCAAGATAGTCAAGGCCCTTCAGGAGGCCGGCCACAAGGTTGCGATGACCGGCGACGGAGTCAACGATGCTCCGGCTCTGAAGCAGGCCGACGTCGGAATCGCAGTTTCGGGAGCGACGGACGCGGCAAGGGCGGCAGCCGACATAGTGCTCCTCGCGCCGGGTATAAGCGTCATTAAGAACGCCATCGTCGAGGCGAGGAAGATATTCCAGAGGATGTACAGCTACGTCGTCTACCGCATCACGGAAACGATTCGCGTCCTGTTCTTCATAACGCTCAGCATACTCGCGTACAACTTCTATCCAGTGACGGCAGTAATGATAATCCTCTTAGCTCTGCTCAACGACCTGCCCATAATCACCATCGCCTACGACAACGTCAAAATCAACCGCTGGCCCGAGAAGTGGAACATCCGCGAAATCCTGACGGTATCGACAATCATCGGAAGCATGGGCGTTATAGAGACCTTCCTCCTGCTCTGGATAATGATAAACTACTTCAACATCTCACCGGACACAGCGACGGGCCTGGCACTGCTCCAGAGCATCATCTTCCTGAAGCTCGCCGTCGCGGGTCACCTGACGATATTCGTCACGAGAACGAGAGGGCCGTTCTGGAGCATAATGCCCGGCAAGTGGCTCCTCTGGAGCGCCGTTGGAACAAAGCTCATAGCGACGCTGATAACGGTCTACGGATGGGGAGTCACCGCAATCGGCTGGAAGTACGCGGGCTTCGTCTGGCTCTACTGCATAGTGTGGTTCTTCATCGAGGACATCACCAAGAGGGCTGCCTACAAGTTCTTCAGCTGGGAGGTCAAGCACGAGCGCCACAAGGCGGCCTTCTGATTTTCACATCTTTTTCTCATTTTCGATGAGTCTCTCAATGAACTCTACGAATTCGTGAATGTCATCCAGGTGCTCGTGAAGGACCTCGAAGGCAAGCTCATCGTTTATTCGCCCGTATCTGTGGATGAGGATGTTTTGAAAGCCCTTCATGAGCCTGAGCTTCTCGGCCATTTCTCGAGGGATTATTCCCGCCCTTACCAGCCCCTCAAAAACGTCCTCCTCCCTTTCGGGCATCGCGAGCCTCAGGTCGGAGTTTATTATCGCGCAGATATCGATGACGTTCTGGATTGCGAACTCAATCCTCTTGTATATCCCATCCTTGATGAGCCCAAGGGACTCAAAGGTCCCAAAGTCATCGGGCAGGTTCTCCTCAACGAGCCTTAAGCTCTCCATTATCTCCTCAAGCTTTGAGCGTATGAGCTCAACCCTCATTCTATCGCCTCCAGGCCGAGGTAGTCGTAGTAGTAGCGCTTGAAGTCTTCCCACTCCTTCAGCGTCTCGTAGGCGAGGTCGTAGAGGAAAGTCTCGTCCCTGCAGAAGAGGACCTTTCCCCTGAGGCACTCCTTCCTGAGATAGACTGGGAGGAGCTGGAAAATCTGGACGTCGTATTCCTCCGGAAGAACTCCAAGAACCCGCATTCTGAACTCAAAGGCCTCCCTGGGAGTGCCCTCGTAGTAGACGCACAAATCGACGTCGCTGTCCTTCCTCACCTCGCCTCTCGCGCGGGAGCCGAAGAGGATGATGAACTTCACCCGGTCACCGCCGAGCTGGAGGATTTTTCTCACGGCATCGTTGATGTTCATGGTAGAAAATAGGAAGGGAACTATTAAAACTTCACCTCCTCATCACGATGCTCGCATAGCCAACGACAGCCTCGGTGCTCTTGCTGACCTCGTAGCTCGTCGTGTAGTGTAAAAGCTCAGCCTCAAGCGCCCCTGCGAGGCGGGAGTAAACGATGGCAGTTCCCACGGCCCCTGGTCCGCACATCGTGTGCCTCATCTCGCGGAGCTCCTTGAAGAGACCGTCAACGTCGAAGTCGAGGATTCTCCTTATCAGCCTGAAGTCCCACTCCTTTATCCTGTGCGGGAGCTCGTCGGCCCTGGCTCTGAAGGGCACGTAGCCGTACATAGCCCCGTAGTGCATGAAGTCGGTGCTCGCTATGACCACGACGTCCCTGCCGAGTTCCTCGCTCGCCTCGAATATCGCCTTTCCGAGGGCCCTCGAAACGTCTTCGTCCTGAATGCCGAGGGTTATGGGGACGATTCTCACTTTCTTCCCGGCGAGCT
Organism: Thermococcus prieurii; assembly: GCF_054657655.1. Taxonomy (NCBI): domain Archaea; kingdom Methanobacteriati; phylum Methanobacteriota; class Thermococci; order Thermococcales; family Thermococcaceae; genus Thermococcus; species Thermococcus prieurii. The sequence goes on from NZ_BAAHYH010000002.1 coordinate 914,363, forward strand.
CTGCCAGATACTGAATGAAGGGAAGCTGAACCTCGATGGAATGCTCGTACCTATGAGCCAATTCATCCAAATCCGCTATGCCAGAGAGCTTCGCTATCGCCTTGGCCATCTCTGCATCAACCTCGATGCTCCCGAGCGGGGTGAGCCACTCTCCCTCGGGATAGACCGCTATCGGCGAGCCGAGTCCCGTGTGGTTCGGCCCGAGGATTACGAAGGTCTCCGGCAGGCCGTCCTCGAAGATGGCCTTGTACGTTCTCGATGCCGTGTAGCCCGAAAAGACGTAGCCCGCGTGCGGAGCGACTCCGGCGGTTATCCTTCTCTCGCTCCCCGCCTCGCCGAGGTCCCTGAAGAACTCCTCTAACATCTCGATGAGCGCTTCGTCAGATGGATAGAAGCTTCCCGCGACTGCAGGGTACCTTATCATCGTCACCACCCCCGGAGTTAGTTGGCGCGAGAGTTTAAATACCTTGGGTTAGTTTAACAGTTGGAAATGGTAAAAGAGAGGGGTTCAGTTCACCACGACCCGAACCCCGTTGACAGTCTCGACCCTGTTGAAGTTCGCAATCCATTCGTTGGGGTCGAGGATTATCTTCTCGGGCTTTTCTTTCAGTTTAAGAGACACTCTTGTAGTTCCGTTGACCCATACTGTCTTTGTAATGCTTCCGTTTGCCGTCACGACCTCGACCTGAAGGGGCATTTTGAAGCCGCTTCCATCATCTATGGTGAAGTTCAGGGTGTACCCATCGCCAGTTTTCAACAACCCTAAATTCCGAACGGTGTAGTTCGGCAGGCTCGTCGAGTTAAACCACTCCGAGTAGAACCACGTGAGGTTCCGTCCGCTTACATCATCGAAGATTCTAAGAACAGTTGAGAGGGTGCAGTTGGATGAGTGACAGGTCTCAAATACCCGCCTCATCCCTGCATGGAACGTCTCGTTGCCTAGAGTAAACTGAAGGGACCTCAAAACAAAGGCCCCCTTAAAGTACATGATTGCCTCCCTCTCATTGATGTCGGATATCCATTCACCATACGTTTGGGCTAGGGTGATGGGTAACGATGAGTACTTAACGACGTATTTCTCCCACGAGTTAAGCCACTCCAAGTAATCCTTCGTGTTGTAGAACATGAGGGCAACCTCTGGGTGCACGTGGAAGAAGATTCCCATGTAGGTTATCTGAGAATACGTGGCGAAACTCTCTGACATAAGGGAACTGCCGAGCGAATAATCTCCGTACCAAGTGTGGGCCAGTTCGTGCGCCAGGACCTGAAAGTCAATCGGATAATCGGCCCGTGCAAGGTACTCACTATACGTTATGAAGATGTTGCCGTGAAACAGATTTATGCCATGGTACAAGAAGTTCTGAGTCAAAACGATGTTGAGGGAATCGTATGGGTACTCCCCGTACCAGTGCGAGTACGTTCTAACGATGTTCTCGGTTGTGTTTACAAGAAGATCCTCGTAGCTCGAGGGATAAATCTTGGGAACGTAAAAGCTGGCTTTGATTTCCCTGCCCCCAACGCTGAACTCATCGTGGAGAACGCGATACTGCCCTATCGCAACGAAAGGAAGGGGAAGCCGCGAGCCAGAGAATGTAAAAATCAGCCGAGTTGAACCGTTTTTGCTCAGATTGAATGTGTTACGGCTCCTGAGGTCCATCGCCATGCCCGTGCTGCCCGAGAGTTCATCAGGCAGGTTTATTACTAGAGACTCAACGGCGTGATTCGTTGGTATGCCGTCCACGAGAAAGTACGTTGGAACGAGCTCCGTATCAACGGCATTGACCCCATGCTGGAAGTAGTTACTGACCCATGTGATTCCGGGGTCGGAAACGGTTCCAGTGTAATTAACGGCAAACTCCGCAGTTCCACCCACCATCGCAATGTCTATTACAATACCGGTTCCATTGTCCCCAAGAGATACGCGGGTTGCATTGAGCAGTTTTCCCTTTGTCACTGTGAGAGTCCGGACTTTTATGTAATTCCCTTCTAGGATAAGAACGCGTGTGGTAGTACCGTTTCCTCGAAGGACAATGCGCTTTGTGGCGTTGAACGTGCCGTTGTACAGTAAGTTGAAAGTGACTGTAACGTTTGCTAGGAGGGCAGTCTTGTTTTCAAACGAGCTCAGAAGCTCCCTCCAGTTCGTTGTGGAAGCATTAACCAGCGGAAGACTGGATGCGTAAATCACCGTTGTTGCGTTCCGCGGTTGTTTCGACGTGTTTTGCCCCCTCGAGGCATTTGAGGAGTTGTACTTGTTCAGTACGGTACTAGACTGGGTGCTGGAATGGCTCACGGCAGTACTTCCCTCGTGCCCAGTTCGCTCGGCTTGATGTCCCCAGAAGGACACCACGGCCACCAAGAGAAGGACCAGCAACACCACGCCAAAGTATAGCTTTCTCATGTACAGGCCTCCATCCATGCACTTGCGATATTCCAGCGTGAAATACCGCCGAGGGTAGTGGGTTATGAAATTACTTAAGTGTTATTTCAAAGTACGGAGTGTACACACTGCAAATCAACACCCCGGTGGAAACTTTAACAGAACTGGGATAAAACACTAAATCGTCCCTTTAAGCCCCGACCCCGTCAGAGGCAGAACGGCGAGCTCGCCTTTTTCAACCCGGCCCATTTCAATGAGCTTCCACAGCGCGGAGAGAACAACGGCGGACGTCGGCTCAACTAAAAAGCCATGTCTCTTAAGCCAGCTGAGCGCGCCCATCGTTTCAAGCTCGCCAACGCTCACACAGAGCCCACTCGTCTCTTTCAGCGCCTTTCTCATCTCATAGAACCTCGGCGGTTCGGGAATGGCTATCCCCTCAGCGAGGGTGTTTTTCACTGCCGAGCGCTCGCAGAGGCTCTCGTAGCCGGAAGCCTGGACCGCGACGAGCCTCGGAAGTCTATCAATCTCACCCATCGCTTTTAACTCGGAAAAACCCTTCCAAAGGCCGAGAAAGAGGGTTCCGCTTCCGGTCGGGGCAAGAACCCAGTCGGGAACTCCGAGTTGCTCGTAGATTTCAAAGGCCACCGTCTTGGTGCCCTCCAGGAAGTAGGGGTTGAGCCAGTGGGAGACGTAGGTAACTCCGCTCCGTTCGGAGAACTCGACCGTGCGCTCGTGGACGGCCATTCTGTCGCCGTCAACGTAGTGAACAACAGCACCGAGCCCCTGAAGGAGCGAGAGCTTGCCGGGACTCGTATCGTAGGAGACGAAGGCATGAACGCGGATTCCGTTTGCAAGGCCGTAGAGCGCGAAGCTCAGCGCGGCGTTGCCAGAGCTGTCGAGAACGACCTCGGTAATGCCCTCGTCGAGCAACTTTGAAACCGTGACCCAAGTTCCCCTGTCCTTGAAAGAACCGCTCGGCTGGAGGTATTCGAGCTTAAAGAAGGTCCTAACGCCGTTGATTTCGAGCCCGCTTACAGGTGTAACCGCTGGAACTGGGGCAACTTCCTCGTTAACGGGCAGATGCCTGCGGTAGCGCCTAACATCAAGGAACGGCTCCGGTGTGAATGCATCTAAGTCCCGCTCAACGAGAAGCGTTCCCCCGCAGTCGCAGGTAAGGCGAAAGATTTCTGGATAAGTTCTCCCGCAACGGGAACAGCGCAGCATAGCATCACCTTTTTTAGGGATGGTGTTGAATAAAGGACATCGAAACTTAAAAAGGTGGTTGCTATGGGTGAGAAGTTCATTTCAGCCGAAAGGCCACAGACCGAGGAAGGCTACCAGTACCACATAGCCTGCAAGCCCGGTGACGTTGCGCGCTACGTTCTCCTGCCGGGCGACCCGGAGAGAGTGCCGAAGATAAGCTCCCTATGGGACGAAGCGAGGGAGATAGCCTTCCACAGGGAATACAGAACGCACACCGGCAAATACAAGGGCGTTCCAATAAGCGTCACCTCGACGGGAATAGGCGGGCCTTCGACCGCTATCGCCATCGAGGAGCTCGCGGCGATAGGAGCTGATACCTTCATAAGGGTCGGCTCCACCGGCGCAATCCAGCCGGGAATGGAGATAGGCGACCTGATTATAGCCAAGGCCGCTGTGAGGCTTGAAGGAACCTCAAAGCAGTACGTCCGCGTCGAGTATCCGGCCGTTGCGGACCTTGAGGTAACGCTGGCTCTAATCGAGGCTGCCGAAACCCTTGGCGTTAGATACCACATCGGCATCACGGCCTCGACGGACAGCTTCTACCTTGGCCAGGGCAGGCCGGGTCTGAACGGCTACTTCCCGAGCTTCGCGAGGAACATCCTCGATGACCTCAGACAGGCGAGGGTCACGAACTTCGAGATGGAAGCGGCCACGCTCTACACCCTCGCCAACATCTACGGACTTAGGGCCGGTTGCGTCTGTGCAGTGTTTGCGAACCGCGTTACGAACGAGTTCGGAAAGGCCGGTGAGAAGGAAGCCGCGATGGTGGCAAGCGAGGCCGTGAAGATACTCGCCGAGTGGGACGAGGAGAAGGAGAGGAAAGGAAAGAAGGTATGGTTCCCCGGGCTGAGGGGTTGAGATGGACGAGAGGCTGTTACTCGTCAGGCAACTCCTCAGTGAAGGGGACGTTGCAGGGGCAGAGGAGGAAGCAAGGAAGATAGAAGACCCATACTGGCGCTCCTATGCACTAAGATGGGTCGCAGAAGCCCTCGCGGGTGAACCGGGGAGGGCCCTCGAGGTGGCACTGTCCATTGAAGAACCCTCGGTTAGGGATGAGGCGCTTCGCTCCCTGGCCTACGTTTTTTCCAAGAACGAGAAGTTCAAAGAGGCCCTGGAAACCGCGAGAAAGATTGGGAACTCGTTCCTGAGAAAGAAAGCCTTTCGAGCGGTTAGCAACTTCCTGGCGAGGGCCATTGCGACCAAGGGCATTGAGATTCGGCTGAGCGACCTGAAACTCGATGAGAGGGACCTTGAGGACCTCAAACCCCTCCCCTACGGAATCGTTTACAAGGACGGCAAGCTGATGCCCGGCTCGGTGCTCCACCGGATTAAGGGGAAGGTCATGAGCGGGGTAGTGGACAGATCGGCGGAGGGGCCGAAGAGGGAACCACCTAAACCGGTTTTTGAAAGCGAGGAGTCAGAACCCGAGGACTACGTGTTCGAGTACATCAGAAAGCTCATTGAGGAGGGTGAGCTTGAAAAAGCCGAGAAGCTCGCAAAGGGGCTTCCAGAGCCCTTCAGGAGCTTTTACCTTGAGGAAATTGGCGTGAAGCTCCTTGAAACGGGAGACACGACCAGGGCGGAGGAAATATTTCGGGAGCTTGAAGTTTCGGATGTTCTAGGGTCACTCTTGGCCAAGAAAAACCTCGACAGGCCGGAACTCGTTTTGAAGTACCTCGAAAAGACCCATAACCCCGCAACGAGGCTGATGGTGGCTTATGAGGTTACCAAGGAGAGGGGAGTTGACACGGAGTTCCTACGAAATGCGCTGATATGGGCAACGGACGAATGGAAGAGGGGCAGGATTCTGAAGTTCCTCGCCTTTGAGATGCTCGAGGAGGCCAAGAAAAAAGGCGACGAACGGCTGAGAAGGATTTCCAGAGAGTTATTTGAGCTTGGAAAAAGCGTTGGAAACTCCAGTGAGAACTAACCTGATGTTCTTTTCTTATGTATCAAGAGAGCAGACAGAGAGAACTTGTTTTGAGATGAAGCCCCAGAAGAAGTTTGTGGTGCGGTGGCCGGGATTTGAACCCGGGCCAGCGGCGTGGCAGGCCGCTGTCCTAGCCAGGCTAGACTACCACCGCACAGGCCCGATACTAACTCATCTGGGGAGCATTTATAAATTTTTCGGTCTTAGGAAAAGGTTAAATTTATAAAGCGTTTCCGAGAAGGGTTAGCGGGCAGTGCCCCGGTGGCCTAGTCTGGATAGGGCGCGAGGCTGCGGACCTCGAGGTCCGGGGTTCAAATCCCCGCCGGGGCGCCATCGAAACTTTGCGAGGGCAAAGTTTCATCAAAGTTTGTAGCTCCTTCTGGAAGGCTAAATTTTGGGTGATTTTCTCATTGACTTGTCGTTTTGAGTGTGAGAACCTCTCCAATTGCTCCTTTTTGCAGAGGGTTACTTTTAGAATCGACGCCCAAAGGCGTCAAAAGAGAGTAAACCCCTCTAAGAGTGCCATTTGGGTGTGTTCTCCTTTAGAAACCACGAGGTTATAAGCAAAATTTATTTCCTCTGAGCCTTTGGTGAGGAGCTACTAACTTTTGGTGAAGCTTTTTTCAAAAGCTTCAGTGCTGGCGGAAGAGTTTGTGCTTTTTTAGTAATGCAAGTTTTGAAAGGGGTTTTGCTCAACTTGTTTTTTGATGAGTGTTTCATTCTAAAAGGTGCCTTTCGGGCGCTAAAAATGAGTTGAAATTACTGGAAGGCTTCATTTAATGTCAAACCCCACCAAAGTTGCACTTGGTTAGCGCACGACTGACTTTTGCCCACTGATGAGAAGGGCGTTTCTTTCGCCAGCCTTTCTCAAAGGCTGTGCGCGAAGTTTGACCAGGGTTCGTGATTCCCTTTTGGACTCCCATTGTAACGGGAGTTACTTCATATCTCGAGCATGCACAGAGCGAGGCGACCAAGAAAAGAAAGAACGCTCCCCTTCTGATGCCTTCAACTCTTTCCCAACTCCCCCCTAACTCCCGGATATCCCGAAACGTTTAAATACCTTGGGACTTTTAGTTTCTTCAGGTAAGAAAAAATGGGGGTGGTACCATGGTATATGTAGCGGTTCTGGCGAACATAAACGGAAATCTCCCCGCCCTGGCGAAGGCCCTCGAGAAGATTGAGGCCCTCAAGGAAGAAGGGTATGAGATTGAGAAGTACTACGTCCTTGGAAACGTCGTCGGTCTCTTCCCGTACCCGAGGGAGGTCCTTGACACGCTCGACGACCTCATCAGGAACAACGTCGTCAAGGTCATCCGCGGTGAGTTCGACCAAGTCATAGCGGCAAGCGACCCGCACGCGGAGGGACCTGATTACATCGACAAGCTGAACTACCCGCCCTACATCAAGAAGGCCCTGGAGTACACATGGGAGAAGCTCAGACACGAGGGCAGAGAGTTCATCAGGGACCTGCCGATTTACCTCGTGGACAAGATAGGCAAAAACGATATCTTCGGCGTCTATGGAAGCCCGCTCAACCCGTTCGAGGGACAGGTTCTTCCCGACCAGCCGACGAGCTACTACGAGGCCATAATGAGGCCCGTCAAGGACTACGAGATACTCTTCGTGGCGTCGCCGAAGTACCCGGTCAACGCAATGACCAGGTACGGAAGGGTAATCTGCCCCGGAAGCATAGGCTATCCGCCGGACAAGAACCACAAGGCAACCTTCGCGCTAGTTGACGTTGACACGCTCCACGCCAAGTTCATCGAGGTTGACTACGAGAAAGAGAAGAAGCTCGTCGAAGAGAAAATCAAGAGGGAAGGCCTTCCCGAGGAGCTCATCAAGATTCTCTACCGCGGGAAGGTTTAATTCTTCATCCTTTTTTGAAGCCGAGGTAAAAGCCCGCAACGAATGCGCTGGTTCCGGGGAGGATTCCAACGACTTTTTGACCAAGGCTGACTACCTGCTGAGTTAGGCTACCGGTCAGATTGAAGAGCTTGTCGGTGTTTATCGTTATTACGCCCTTCTTTTGAAGGTAGAAGAGACTGAGGACGTAGGCACCGATTATAGCCATCGCTATCTTCATGAGTTTTTTGAGGGCGTACCCTGTGATAAAGCCAACGATGGCACCAACACCGACATCGCCAAACATGCCACTAACGTTGAAATCCATAATCACCACCAAGGTTCCTTAGGAAGCGAACGTATAAAACCTTTCCCCAAAAGGCTTAAATTACACGCATCCAAAATATTTACAAGACGTAAAACAGGTGGGAGCATGACGACGCCGATAGAGAGGTTGAGGAATAAGGTTACGAAAGAGGTGCTCTGGCTCTACATACTCCGGCTCCTCGAGGAGAGGCCGATGTACGCCTACGAGCTCAAGGAGCGCATAAAAGAGGCCTTCGACTTCGAGCCAGCCACCGTCAGCTCGTACGTCGTCCTGTACAAGCTGGAGAAGGACGGCTACGTTACCGCCGAGTGGCAGGAGAGCGAAACGGGAAAACCGGCCAGAAAGTATTACAAGCTCACGCCGAAGGGCGAGGAACTGCTAAAAGAGGGAATAGAGTTTCTGGAAGAAACGCTGAAAAAGTTGAAGAAAACCTAATCAGCGTCCGCCACCGCGCGGTTCTCTAGCCTTGGGGCGAAGCCCCTTGTAACCACACTTTCTGCACTTCTTTGCGCCCCACGGGTTGGTGGCGCCACAGCGCATGCAGATAAGCTTCCTGAAGATTCTTGCTTCAGCCTCGGGGAATCTCGCCATCTCAACCACCTCAAATGACCTTGACGGGTTTCGTTCAACGGGGAACTTTTAAAGGTTTGGTGCGGGGGACGGGATTTGAACCCGCGAAGCCCTGCGGCACCGGATCTTAAGTCCGGCCCCTTTGGCCAGGCTCGGGCACCCCCGCGCGAGGGGAAATACAGGGGGAAAGTTAAAAACCTTCCCCTCAGGTCCTCACAATCCTCATCTCGAAGTCCTCAACGGGGACCTTGAAGTCCTCCCTGCTCTCGATTTCCTTCCTGTTGTAGAGTATCTCCCTTGCGAGTATCCAGTAGATGAGCGCGAGGGCTTTTCTACCCTTGTTGTTGGTCGGGATTGCGAGGTCAACGTAGCTGAGGAAGTTCTCGGTGTCAACGAGGGCAACTATCGGTATTCCAATCTCAACGGCCTCCTTCATGGCCTGGTGGTCAGCCCTCGGGTCGGTGACGATGATGACGTCCGGCTCGAAGAAGTTCTTGACCTGCGGGTTGGTCATGGTTCCCGGGAGGAAACGGCCCGGAATGGCCCTGGCCCCGGTAACCTCGCCGAACTTCTTGACGGGCTTCTGGCCGTAGAGCCTGACGCTGACAGCGAGGATGCTCTCTGGGTCGAACTTGGCCAGGAACTTGCCAGCGACCTTGAGCCTCTCGTCGGTCTTCCTAACGTCGAGGACGTAGAGGCCGTCCTGCCTGACGCGGTATATGAACTTCTTCATGTCCTGGGTCTTCTGCTGGGTGCCGATGTGGACACCCGCTGCCAGATACTGGTCGAGTGGAACGAGATACTCCTCCATTTCCTTCACACCTCCTCATCCTTCAAAGGTTATTATCCTGCCCCTTTCACCCAAATCCTCAGCTATTCTTATCAGCTCGTTCAGCCTGGCGATGGAGTTCGAGTGGAGCACCATCGCCGGGCAACGGAAGCCCACCGCGAGGTGGGCAAGGGCCTCATCGGAGGACTCGTAGCGAGCCTCCGAGAGGATTGGAACGATTCTCTCCGACTTGGCGTCGTTTATGAGGTTGTACAAGTCGGTGAGCGTGCCCAGGTTTATGGGTTTTATGGAGAGCGCGTTATAGTAGCGCCTGTCGAGTATGTCCTTCTCGCGGAAGAGGTACTCACCGTCAACGAAGACCCCGTGGGTTCCGGCTATGAGCTCAAGGAAGAGCTCCTCACCGCCAATGGGTTTTATGTAGGCGACGTTGTTGTCCTCAACCGTCGAGAGGACGGTCTCTATATCGAGCTCCTTCTTCTGGACGAGCCCGAGGGCAACCTCAAGGCCGAGCTCGTCGGTGGCCTTTTCGGTGGCCTTCGAGTAGGCCTCAACGGTGTTGCCCTCAACGTTCTCAAGGACGCTGTTGAAAGCGTCAACGACGTCGGTAATCTCCATCAAATCACGGACCATGACGTAGTAGTCGAACTCCTCACCGCGACCGAGCTCAAGGATTGGGACGGGCAACTCGGTGGTGAAGGTTCCCCCGAGGTAGCTGTAGAGGGGAAGGTTCTTCTCGCTCGCGGCTGCCTTTGCGGTGGCTATCGAAACCGCCAGCGCGGTGTTAGCTCCAATGTGTCCGAAGTTCTCGGTCCCGTCTATCTCCCAGAGGTAGCTGTCTATAAGCTCCTGCTCGGTTGCGTCAAAGCCTATCAGCTCGGGCCCGATTATCTCGTCAACCTCGCTCACAGCGCGATGAGCCTCGGCTATGTAGAGGCTCGGGTTCTCGTCTATCGGCGAGGCAAACCGCCCAAAGCCCGAGCTGGTTATGACGTCTACCTCGACGGAGTACTTCCCACCCCTGAGCACTGCAACCCTGCCGATTACGTTCTCTATCACAGTCATCGCTCATCAGCTCGGCCTTATTACGGTGAGCGGGATTATTCCCTTCTCGAACTCCATTAAGGCAGCTTGAAGGGGAGTTATTCCCTCGGGAACGTCTATCAGCACGGGGGCGCCCATCGCTATCTGCAGAGCCCTCGCACCGATGATGCGGGCCTTCTCAAAGCGGGTGTACTTGAACATACTTACCACCCCTTCCTTCCACACCTTCAAGAGAGGTTTTTTTCAGTGAACGGAATGTTGGTGGGGCCGCCGGGATTTGAACCCGGGTCTCCGGCACCCCAAGCCGGGAGGATAGACCAAGCTACCCCACGGCCCCGCCCAGAATTGCGGTTTTTAGTAGACTTTATAAACCATTACCTGGTCGATGAGCTCCACGTGGCTGAGGAGCGTTCTCCTGCAGCAGTACCTCTCGACGCCGAGGTCGTCGAGAACCTTACCCGGGTCTTCCCCGGCCTCAACCCTCTTCTTGAACTCGTAGTACTTGTCTGCCAGCACCTTTCCGCAGGTGAAGCACCTGACGGGGACTATCATTTCCCACACCTCAAATTGTTAAAGGGAAGGCATCAACGGTAGGACTTCTGCCTCTTGGCCCTCGGACCCTTGGTCGAGCGGTTGGGCTTGTGGGGCTCGGTCCTCCTGCTGTCGCCAACGAGCATAGTCCTGTCGTACTTCATAAACTTTTCCTTGAGGTTCATGTCGTTGGTCCACTCGACGAGGGCCCTTGCTATGGCAACGCGTGCGGCCTCGGCCTGACCCATGAAGCCTCCGCCCTCGACCTTGACGTCGATGTCAACCTTGCTGACAATCTCCTCGCCGGCAAGGATGAGCGGTTCCATAATGGTGAAGCGCGCTATCTCGGGCTCGATTATCTCGACGGGCTTGTGGTTGATTCTCACCCTTCCCTTTCCTTCCCTTATGGTGGCCCTCGCTATGGCGGTTTTCCTCTTTCCAGCAGTCTGGATGACCCTCATCTTTCTCACCTCAGAACTTTCCACCGAGGAACTTGGCCACTTCACCAACGGTGACGTACTTCGGCGTGGCAAGCCTCGACATGTGGGCCTCGCTTATGGTCTCAAGCTCCTTGCCCTCGAACTCCTTGGGAACGCCGACGTAGACCTTGAGCCTTCTGAAGGCCTTCCTTCCGCGGTCGGTCTTCCAGGGGAGCATGCCCCTAACGGTTCTCCTGACTATCTCGTCGCTCCTCTTCGGATAGAAGGGGCCCCTCCTCGGGTTGGTTCTGGTTCTGAGTTCAGTCCTCTGCTTGTACTTGGCGAAGATATCCTCGCGGTTTCCGGTGATGATGGCCTTCTCGGCGTTAACGATAACGACCTCTTCGCCCTCGAGGAGCATCTTGGCAACCTTCGAGGCGAGCCTTCCGAGTATGAGTCCTTCAGCGTTAATAATCCTCATGGCCCATCACTCCATTATGATTACTCCACTACCCTTCGGGTTTCTCTCCATAAGCTCCTCGATGGTTATGACCTCGCCACCGGCCTCGACAATCTTCTTCTTAGCGGTCTCGCTGAACTTCCAAGCGGCAACGGTGACCTTGTGCTCGAGCTTTCCTGCTCCGAGGACGCTTCCCGGAACGATTACGGTGTCGCCCTCCTTGGTGTAGCGGTTTATCTTGCTGACGTTGACTTCAGCCCTCTGCCTCCTCGGCCTCTCAAGGCGCCAAGCGATGTCCTTCCAAATCTTAACTCCCTCTTCGTTCGACTTCTTCCTGAGTGCCCGAATGAGCCTTCTCAGGTTGATGTCGGTGGGACCGGTTCTCTTGACCATGAACATACCTCCTCAACGCTCTCGCAGGGAAACCGACAGGTGGACGGGGTGAGCGTTATGGTGCGGGGGCGGGGATTTGAACCCCGGAACCCCTACGGGACGGGACCCTGAATCCCGCGCCTTTGGCCAGGCTCGGCTACCCCCGCGTCAGTCGGCTAATTTATGGAGTTCGTTTATAAATCTATCGCTCTTCCTCATGAGTATCTTGAGCGCTATGCTCACGATTTCCTCAACGGGGAGCTCTCCGTTTGTTTCCACTGTAAAGACGAACGTTCCAGGCACTACCTCTTCCCTAATCTTCTCGCCCTCGTAGGCCTCGAACTTCCTCGGCAGGTAGAAGGCCTTGGTGGTGGTTATGACTATCTCGTCCTTCTTCTCCTCAACAGGTAAACCGCGCCTCTCGGCGAGCTCCTTGAGCTCTTCCCAGTCGGGAACGTCCTTGCTAACGTGGATTTTCGTCAGGTACTTGTAGTAGACGAAGCCCGGCTGCCACTTGGCGTGGTCCTTTCCACGCCCGAGCTTGGCGTAGGCGTTGAGCGTGAGTTTCTGCCCCTCGGCGAGCTTGACTATCGGAATGTTCGGGTTCGCGGGTTTGATTCCCTCGTCACTGCTCTTGAGGTCGCCGGAGTAAACCATGCCCGGCCCCTCGGCCTCAAGTGAGAGGGTAACGGTGTAGTCGTCGAGTTCAAGTGCGTCGAGAGAGAACCTCTCAACGGGTGTCGTGAGAGGAATCATAGCCAACCTATGGGCGATTATCTCGTCGAATAAAGCGGAGTCGTTCTCGAAGAACTCGACCTCGTCAACGGCAAAGGTCGGAACGTCAGCCAAAATAGTCCTTCTAAGGGCGTTGGCAAAGGCAACGTCTATGCCACTGACGATGAACTTTATTGAGTCCTCCCTCTTTTCAAGAATTTCAAACTTCGGCTCCATTTGCATCACCAAAAAAGAAGTTGTAAAGGTCAGACGCGCCTACCGCGCCTACCGCCCTTAGGCCTGGTTCCGTCGTGCGGTATCGGGGTAACGTCTTCCACCCTGCCGATTCTGAGGCCAGCCCTCGCGAGGGCCCTGATTGCCGCCTGAGCACCGGGTCCAGGGGTCTTGCTCTTGCTTCCTCCGGGGGCGCGAACCTTGATGTGAACACCGACGAAGCCCTTCTCCATAGCCTCTTCAGCGGCCCTCTTGGCGGCAATCATGGCCGCGTAAGGAGAGGGCTCGTCCCTGTCGGCCTTGACGACCATACCACCGCTCCACCTGGAGACGGTCTCGGCCCCGGTGAGGTCGGTGATGTGGATGATGGTGTTGTTGTAGGAGGAGTAAATGTGGGCAACTCCCCACTTCTCCTTCTTCTTAAGGTTAACCTGCTGCTGGGTTTCCTCGCTCATGCCTCACCACCCTGCTTGGCCTGTTCGATAACCATTCTCTCCGGGTGAGATTCCTTCGCGAAGGGAGAGTTCTTGGAGTAGGTAATGGTGTCCTCCTCCTCGCGGAGGACGAGGTAGCCGGGTGAGCGGATTATCTGGCCGTTGACCTCGATGTGGCCGTGGACTATGAGCTGTCTGGCCTGCTTGATGGTCCTGGCGAGTCCCTTCTTGTAGACGATGGTCTGGAGTCTTCTCTCGAGGACGTCCTCGACGGTGAGCGAGAGAACGTCATCGAGAACTGCATCGGCCGGGAGAAGGCCGAGCCTGTGGAGCCTCTGGAGGAGCTGCTGCCTCTCGATTTCGGCCTGCTTACCGCGGGCGGCGAGAAGGCGCCTCGCCCTACGCCTGAACTCCTTGAGCTGGGTCTCGTGGCGCCAGAGCTCCTTCTTGTTCTTGAGGGCGTACTTTCTCTTCAGAACCCTCTCGCGGTCGAGTCTCTCCTTAATCCAGGGGTGAGAGGGAGTCTCGTACTTCTTCCTCTGCCTCTTCGGGTCTCCCATTTACACCACCTCACTTCTTCCTCCTGCTAACGCCGACCGTAGTTCCGTGCCTGAAGTTCGACCTGGTCCTCTGACCGCGGAGTGGCAGGCCGAGCTCGTGCCTTATACCGCGGTAAGCGCGTATTCTCCTGAGCCTGTTGACGTCCTCGCGCCAGGCCATAACGAGCTTGGCGGTAATGAGGTGCATGTCCTTGCCGGTCTCGTAGTCCTTCGGCCTGTTGACGGCCCAGGCCGGGATTCCGTGGGCAACGGGATCCTCGAGGATTTTCTCTATCAGCTTGACCTGCTCGTCGGTGAGGTAACCGGCCTTCATGTAGGGGTCGAGTCCTGCAACCCTGAGCACCATTGTGGCGAAGTTTATTCCTATTCCCTTAATCCCTGTCAGTGCCCATCTCAACTGCTTGTGTCCATCCAAATCAACGCCCGCAACGCGGACTATGTGCCTGAAGTTCTCGGTCATTACGAATACACCTCCCATCCCTCTTGGGAATCAAAGGGATTTTGGCGCCGGGACGGGGATTTGAACCCCGGCGGGCAAACGCCCACGGGCTCTCAAGGCCCGCGCCTTCCCAGGCTAGGCAATCCCGGCGTACACGCGGTAACCGCTCCCCTTTGCAAGCTCTCTCACTTCGGTGAAGTGCTCATCCATGAGGGCCTTAATATACTTTGCCCCCTGCTTCGTCTTAATCACCAGTTGCAGGAGGCCACCATCGTTGAGATGCCGGGGAGCGTTTATAACTATTTCCCTCAGGACTTCCTTTCCCGCGTGCACGGGGGGATTGGTGATGATTGAGTCGAATTTTTCGCCCTTAACGGGCTCGTAGAGGCTTCCCCACCTGACCTCGGCGTTTCTAACGCCGTTGATTTTTAAGTTTTTCCTCGCTATGCTAATCGCTCTCCTGTTCACGTCGGTCATGACGACGTAGTCAACGAAGCGCGATGCAACTATCCCGATTGCCCCGTAGCCACAGCCCAAATCGAGGACGCGCCAGTTCCTATCGAGAACCATGTTCTCTATGAGCAACTCTGTTCCCCTGTCGAGCTTCCCGAAGGAGAAGACACCGCTGGCAGTTATGAACTTGAAGCAGTGGCCCCTAAGGCAGACCTCTATCGTCTTCGTCTTCAGCGGGACGTTCGGCTCCTCGGAGTAGTAGTGGCTCATGTGCAGAGATAATAGACTAGATTTATAAACTTAGACATTATGATTCCAACCAATGTGCATCACTCATTAGCAATAAACAAAACTATTAAAAGTGGAACAAAAAGAGTCTATAACTGGGATACACATGAAGTATAATCTTGTATCCTACAAAAAATCTAGCCAAAGATTACTTTCTTCGGCAGGCTCTCCACCAGGAGGCCCTCCCAAAAAACCAACTGCCACATCAAGCCCCGCTTTTGATGGATTCCCTCCGATTAGAAGCAAAAAAGCAGAAGAAAAAATTATAGAACAGACTGTTGTTCATCTTCTTTGGGATAAACTAGCTAAATTAGGTTTTGAAGTATATCCCGAACAATTTATTAACCGCCACAAGCGCATAGATTTGATTGCAGTTAAAGGGAACCAAGCCATAGGAATTGAAGTTAAATGCAAAAAGAGATTAAGCGATAGCGATTTACGTCAGATAAGCGAATATACAACAATTCTCGATAAATTAAATATACCCCTATTGACTTTTTGGGTGCCCACGGAGTTATATGGTGTACCTGCTCCTTTTATGAAGGCCGATATAAAGTACATACTCAACCAGGATATGACCCTCAGATATTCACTTTCTGACGCCCAGCAAAAAACACAACTACGTGCAGAGCTCTTTTTTGAATCTGTGATAATTGGGCTGATATCCGTAACCGATGATTTAACATTAAGGTTGGATAGCAATGTGCTTAAAGCAAATCTAAATTCATGTGTTGCGGAAGCATTTGGAGAAGGATACATTTGTGAATATCAACCAGAAAATCTCGAAACAGTTCTCAGAGAATTCATGGAAAAGAGCGATAATGATAGTTTAGAAAAAATTTCACAATATCTCCATAAAGAAAGAGAACTGGTAATAGAGCATGCACTTTGGGAGTTTTTAACAGATAGGGGGCACAGAGTACTATGTCAATACCCAATCCCATCAAAAACTGGAACTCAGAAGATTGATGTTTTAGGGATTATTAGAGGGGGGGACCCCCTAATAGGCCACCACAAGATTGGGATTGAAGTTAAACAAAGATTAACACATAGAGGAACCATTCAAACTTCAGACTATAAGAACAGACTACTGCCATATCAAACGTACACATACATAGGAATCCCTCCTCAAGGCATTCCCAAAAAGTTCCAAACATTCAAGCAGAGAATAAAAGAGATAGAAGCAAACCAATTGGGTTTGGCATTAATCGACCCGCATACAACAATAGTAGAGTTTTATGAACCTCCTTTTTCAGAGTCCGAAATCAAGGATATTTTCAACAGCAGACACACAGAAAAAGAAACTAAGGAAACTAGAAGATTAACAGAATATGGAATTAAGGCATGATGCTTCGGGGGTGTAGGGGCGTTAGCCCCCCAGCAAGCTTTGCTTGCGCAAAGCTTGACCAAAATGCTTTAACTGTCAAAAAGGGCAAAAAGAAAGTTGCATGCGTTATCAAACAGTCAATGGATTCAGGGTTTACGCTCATGATGGCGTGTGGAGGAAAGTGTTTAGTTTTAAACAGCGCCCTTCGGGCGCTAACGGGAGGAAAACACGTTCAAAACTGGCAGGTTTGGAAGTAAACCCCCTGAGAACAAGCCATTCAAGAGGCATGCCGGCTTTGATGAAACTTTGCCCAGCAAAGTTTCTTAACGTGGGGCGAAGCCCCACTACGGGGGTTTGAGAGTACAGGAAGCTTTTGGAAAAAAAGCTTCACCAAAAGTTAGTAGCTCCTCATCAAAGACTCAAAGGAGACAGATTTTACTAGGAAAATCGAGCTTTACAAGAGAGAACCCAACTAAAACAACCCATACAAAAGGGTTTACTCTCTTTTGACGCCCTTCGGGCGTCGATTTTAAAGTTAAACCCCTACATAATGAGCAAGCTGAGAAAGTTCTCGCTCTCAAAACAACCCATTGAGGAGAAAATAATTCAAAACTTAGCTCTTCAGAGAGCTATCAACTTTGATGAAACTTTGCTTGGCAAAGTTTCTACCACAGCTTCGGATACCAGTCCCTTGGCATGAAGACCTTGTCAACGTCAACCGCTATGCCCTTACTCCTCTGGAGCATCTCCCCGCTCGTCATCGTGGCCTTTCCTAAAGCGACAAGCTCGTCCTTGAGGGTCATTATCGCAACGAGGTCGCCCTTCTTTATGCCCTTGTGGAGCTTGACTATTCCCGGAACGGCCAAATCGGCACCGTGCGTTACCGCAGCAACGGCAGAATCCCTTATCCACACCTTGGGCAGATGCTCAACCGCCTTCTCCATCGGCTGTATCGCCTTCCTGAAGTACTCCTCAATGCCGTCCTCTTTCCAGAAGTGGTAGTAGTCCACCAAATCGTGGAGCGTCACCAGCGTCTCGTCCTCCTTGAAGGGACCGCTTCTGGTACGGCGCAACTCGGCCATGTGAGCTCCAACGCCGAGGGCAAGGCCGATGTGGTGAATCAGCGAACGTATGTACGTTCCCGCCTCGACGCCAACGCGGAAGAGCACGTCTCTGCCGTCTATCTCGAGCACGTCGATGTAGTAGACTTTCCTCGTCCTCAGGCGCCTCTTCACAGCACTCCTCAGCGGTGGCCTCTGGATTATCTCGCCCTGGAACTCCCTCATGACTGCGAGGATTTTGTCCTCGGGAACGTCACCGTGAAGGTGCATCAAAGCTACGTACTCCTTACCTGCAGGAAGGAGCGCCTGAACGACCCTCGTGGCCCTCTCAAGGGCAACCGGTAAAACACCGCTGACCTTGGGGTCGAGGGTTCCGCCGTGACCTGCCTTGCTCAGGTTGAAGAGCTTCTTAATCCACGCGACAACTTCGTGGCTCGTCGGCCCCGGTGGTTTGTCGAGGTTGATTATGCCGAACTGCATGTGCATCTCCATCGGCCTCTTCTCCGGCGGAAAGCCCCACTTCGGGTTCGTCTCGGCCTTCTCGTCCTTAATCAGGACCTCTCGCTTTATATCCGCTGGAAGGATTCTCCTCACTTCGTCCCTCGCCATGAGCATCACCTACGGGTCTTCCAACGCTTTGATAAAGTCCTCCCTGCTTATTTGAGCAAGTCTCAGGACTCCAATCAACATATCGGCTTTTAACTCTTTGTGAAGCGGGACCACGGTTCCTATTTTCCTGCCGTCAACGTATTTAACGAGGACAACGTGGCTACCCTTCTGGCGGGACACCTGGAAGCCGAACTTTTTGGTAAGCACTCTAACGACCGCTTCACCCGAGAGCCTTGGCAACTTCGACATGAAAATCGCCCACGAACTTTACCTTCTCCAGTTCATTTCTCAGCTCAGGGAACTCCTCAAGGTACAGCTCAACGGCCTCTTTGAGGTTCTCAATTGCCTCCTCTATTGTATCTCCCTGAGTCGTAACCCCCGTGAAGACCTCCCGAATGACGTAAACGCCCTCTTCCTCCCAGATGACGGCGTGGAGTTGCACCTCACTCACCCCCATAGAGTTTGAGACCAGACTTAATAAACCCACCTAATACTTAAAGCGATACGTGAAAACCGGCCAGTTGGGGAGGTATTTGACCAGTTTGAGGTAGCCGGGGACGAAGACTTCCCGTTTACCCTTCTTCAGTCCCTTCATTATTGCCCTAACGACGTCTTCGGGCTCTATTGAACCCTTCGGGTAGGGCACGTTGTTCCGGGTGAAGAACTCCGTCTTGACCTGCTTTGGATAGACGCGCATAACGCGGATTCTCTTACCCTTCAGCTCCCGCTCGAGGTTCACCGCGAGGTAGTGCAGTGCTCCCTTGGCGGCGCAGTAAGACGGGAGCTCGGGAACGTTCACGAAGGCGACCCCGCTGATTACGAAGACGACCGTTGAGCCGGGCCTAAAGAGGGGCAACAGCTCCCGTGTGAGCTCAATGGGAACCAACGCGTTAACCTTGAAGAGCCTCTCGAGTTCTTCGTCGCTATGTTCGAGGAGGGGCTTCCGGAGTGCATAGCCGGCGTTGTTCACGAGGAGGTCGAGTTCCCCTATTCCAAGCTCCCTTAGGGCTTTCGCTATTCTTTCTGTACTGTTTGGCTCGCTCAGGTCCTCGACGATGTAGTCAAAGTTACCGAGGGCCTTCAGCTCCTCGAGCTTCTCCCGTCTCCTTCCCACGCCAACAACCCTGTAACCTTCATCAAGCAACGCCTTCACAAGAAGCCTTCCGATTCCACCGGTTGCGCCGGTAACGAGTGCAATCATGTCAATCCCCAAGGAATTAACGAGAGAAGCGTTAAGAAACTTGTTGGAAGAAGAGTGAGGGAAAGCCCTCACTCAAGGCTTATGCCGGCCTCTTCGAGGGCCTTCTTTATCTCCTCGTCGGAGGCACCGCGCTCGATGTTGACCTTCTCCGGAAGGGGCTCGAGGTGCTTGACGTTCATCCTCCTGCGCTTGACCTTGTTGAGGCCAGCGCCGGTGACGAGGACGAAGTTCCTGTCGATTATGTCGGCAACGACGACCTTCTGTCCGGCCCTCCTTCCGGCAATAACGACGGCAATCCTTCCGACCTCAATAGCTGGCATTCATCCCACCTCCTTCTTTTTGTTTTCCGGGCTTGAACCCGACCCCGCGTCGCCGTCGGGGTAAAGGTGGTCGATGGCGGCCTTCACAATCGCGAAGACCCCATCGGGACCCCATTTGGCAGTGTTTATGATTAAATCGTAAATCGACTTGTCCTCGATGTCGATACCGTAGAGGTTTAAATACCTTTTCCTGTTCCCCTTCTCCCTCTCGGCAATCTGGACGAAGGCCTCCTCGACGGAGACGCCTTCCCTTCTTGCAACCCTCTTGGCACGCTCCATTATTGGAGCGTCGAGCCATATCTTAAGGTCCGCGTTCTTGACCATCCATCCGGCGAGCCTACCCTCAATGACAACGTTACACTCCTTGGCTGCCTCGACCTGCCTCCGGTCAACTTCCCTGTCTATCTCCGGGTGAAGCTCGACGTACTTCTGGAATTCCTCCAGGGTCATTCCCCTTTCCTTCGCCATCTGCCGGAATATCAACCCGGCGTAGATGTGCTTGAAGCCGTAGTGCTTGGCGAGGTTCCGGCAGAGAGTAGTAGTTCCGGAACCGGCAAGACCACTGACGGTTATGACGAGGCAGCCCTTCGGCATAGGCGCACCTCAGCTGAGGGAAGCCCTAACCTGGGCCTTCATAACCTTCCTCATGCAGCTCGGGCAGAGGTTCGGGTAGGGTCTCTCAGGCCTCTTTGCGGTCTTCGGGAGCTTCCTAAGCTCGCTCGGCCTTCCGCGCGGAACACCGTTGAGGGGTCTGCCGCAGAGGGCGCAGTGGGCAACCTTGGGCTTCCTCCTCTCAAAGTGGATTACGGTTCTTCCTCCGGGAGTCCTAACGTACTTCCTCCTCCATGACCTTGAGCGGTACATCGGCTTCATTACTCTCACCTCGCAACCCCTTTCAGCGGAGCGTTTTTAAATTTATCCCATGTCAAGGAGCTTTCTGAGCACCATACCAATGACGTAGCTCGAAAGGATGTACCAGCCGAAGTAGCCGAGTTCGCTTCCCGAGAGGGCAGAGTGATACATCTTGTGGAACCAATCGAAGACGAAGAAGTTGAAGGGGGCCTTAACTATCGCAACCTCAACGTACCATCTCTGCAGCCATCTAAAGAATATCCAAAATATCGGCATGGTGAGGAACATCGGAATCATCTGCTGCTTCATGAGTTCACCCTGCATCTTCATGAGCTCCAACTGCTTCTGCTGGGCCTTCCTGAGCTTCTTCTCATCCCCGCTCTGCTGGGCTTCCCTCATCTCCTTCTGGACTTCCTTGGCGAGCTTCTGGAGTTTCTTCTGCTTCTCTATGTCAGTGAAGAAGTAATAGATTAGCGTGTAGAATCCTCCGATTATGAAGCCCATGAACGTTATAACCCACAGGGGGTGGTAGTTCTTCATAAAGGGCCCGAAAACGTTGTCAAGAAACTGGTAAATCCCCTCAATCATACTCACTCACCGCCAGGTCCAGTACTTGAACGAGTTCGTTAACGGCCTCTTCAAGACCCTTATCCTCGTGATTCTCGATTATCTTTATGAGCGCGTTTGAGTGCATGGCGTAGCTCACCGCCGCGGCCCTGTTGAGGTCCTGGTGCCTCTCAATCTGCTCCTCGGTCTCAACGTCCCTGTCCCTCTTGAGGTCGCGGAGGCGCCTTCCGAGTATTTCACTCGGCGTTGCCTCGATTATCACTATGAAGTTGGGGTTTATGACCTCGATAACCTCCCTGGGAAAGCCGAGTAGGTAGCCGACGGGAGTTCTAATGGTCGCATGGGTGTCGAGCAGTACCGGCTCCTCACGGGCCATCTCGACTATCTTCTGGGCGGCTTTAAGCTGGAGCTCCCTCTGCGTCTTCGGGTCAAGTTTCCTCATCTCATCCCTGTGTTCAACGAGGCCCGCCTTAACGGCCTCCTCGAACATCAGGTCGCCGAAGTTGACGAGCCTGAACCTAGCCCGGGTTCTCTTAAGGGCAAGTCTTGTAATAGTGCTTTTGCCAACTCCTGGAATGCCTGTAATCATGACCACAAACGGCATAGCTCTCTCACCCAGGGAGTTCTGGTTGGGTAATGAAAAACGACCTTAAAAGGTTTTGCGAAAAGGAAAGGGTCACTTGGAGAAGAATCTCCTCAGGGCCGGGAACATCTCCGTTGCCTGTTCCCTTGCTATTTCCTCGTAGAACCTGTAGAGTATACCAACCGTCAGCAGAATTCCCGTACCCGTACCGAGTGCTCCGAGGAAGTTTGCCAGCACTGCCACCAGCGCCAGTGTAAAGGACCCCCAGAACGTAACGTACGGAATGTAACGCTGGAGAACCCTCTCAAGGATTCTCGGGTCGCGTCTGAAGCCCGGAATCTGGAGTCCAGCCTGCTGGAGCTGTCTTGCTATGCTCTTCGCGTCAAGTCCTGTCAGCTCAACCCAGAGGAAACCAAATATCAGTGACCAGAATATGGTCATTATGGCGTAGACAAAGGCTCTCCACGGGTCTGATATGACGTGGAAGATGTCCCTCGGCGGATAGAGGTAAGTTACGAAACCGCTCGCAGGGTAGCCGTTCTGGTCGAAGGTTCCTAGCCAAGTTATGCCGTAGTTGTTGAGGAGCCTGGCCCAGAGCTGGATGTTGGCGTAAAGGGCCATGGTGAGGATTATCGGAATGTTGCTGACGTACATGAACCTTATCGGGTACCTTCCGCGGACGGTTACACGACCGTAGCTGAGCGGAATCTCAACGCGCATGCTCTCAAGGTAGACGACGATGAGGAAAACGGCTATGGTTCCAAGTAGCTTAACCATATCGGGCAACGTTGGTCCACGGTAGAAGGCGCCGCTGATATCACCGTGAATTAGGTGCTGTATGAAGGCGGGAATGGCACCTACTATGGCAGGTTTTCCCGTGAGTGGGTCGATGTACTCCTTGCTCGGAATGGGAGCAAGGGCCTTGTAGATGACCGTCTGCGAAACCCCCGCGGCGATGAAGAGGCTGATACCGCTACCGATTCCCCACTTACTGACGAGCTCATCGAGTAGTATGAGCATCGTCGAGGCAAAGCCAAGCTGAAGGACTATCAGGATGGCCAGTCCCAGGCCTATGTAGATTACCCCCTCGGGACTTGTGACAGTTTGAAAGGCGCCAATTCCGGTGCTAACCTTACCAAACGCTCCCGCGAAGACGTAGATGGCAGCCTCGAAGAAGCTCATGAATACCGAAAACAGCTTCTGGGCGGCCTGGTAGAATCTCCTATCCTCCGGATTTGAAAGGTCAAGGTGAACAATCTCGGAACCGACGAGGAGCTGCATGATTATACTCGCGGTAACGATGGGACCGATACCCAGCGTTAACAGGGAGCCACTCCTACCCGCAAGCACGAAACGAAGCGTTGCAAAGTAATCCTGAACCTTGGGTGGGATTCCATACAACGGGATTTCAGCGAGTATGAAGTAGAGCAGTAGAACTATTCCGGTCCACATGAACTTTTCCTTGAGGGGAACGTGCCTCTTCGGCCTCTCAACCTCGGGGAAGTAGCGCTCTATGGCGTATACAATGTCCCTTACCTTTCCCATAGCCGACACCCGCCAAAAGTTGAAAGAAATCAGGCGAGGATGACCTCGCCACCAGCGGCCTTAATCTTCTCCTCGGCCTTGGGGGTAACGTAGTAGGCCTTGACGACGATGGCGCGGGTGAGCTTTCCTGTACCGAGAACCTTGTCAACGCCGAGCTGGGTGGCGTCGAAGACGAGCTTTCCTTCCTCCTCGTAGATGATGCCCATGTCCTTGAAGAGCTCGAAGTTCTCGTCGATGTCGCTCAGGTTGATGACCTTGGGGACGTACTGAACGGCCTTGGGCCTGTGGAATCCGCGCTTGCCAAGGCGGTCGGGGGCGTACTTGATGGTCCAGGTGAACTTCTGGTCCTTCCTCTTACCGGTACCGGCCATACCGCGACCGCCCTTGCTTCCTCCTCCTCTGTGCTTCTTCTTGCACCCCCACCCGTGAGTGTGACTTCCGCGGAACTTCCTAACCTTCTTCCTCCTCCTAATCATCTCTCGCCACCTCAGAGCATTCTCTCAATGAGCTCGTTAATCTTCTCGCCCCTGTAGCCCAGAGCTCCACCTTCCTTGAAGGTGCGCTTCTTGCTTCCCTTCAGTCCTCCCCTCGGCGGGTGGAGCCTGAAGACGGGCTTGATGTTGGGTAAGTCCCTGAGCTTCATCTCGCCGTTGATGACCTTCTCGGCGAACTCCTCGATGGTCATTCCAAGCTTCTCCCGGACGTACTCGTCGGTTATCGGCTTGTTGCCGACGAGCCTACCCCTCTTCCTGAGGAGCTTGACGAGGGTCTCCTTGTCTATTTCGCCCCAGGTAATGTAGTCCTTGACCTTCTGTATCATTCCGCGGTAGCTCGGGTTGTCGTCGACTATGACGAGGTGGTTAATCCTGTGAAGGCGAAGCATGGCGAGGGTGTCCCTCACTTCTCCCCTCGCCCTAATCCCGCTCCTAAGCCTTATGAGTGCGAGCTTTGCCATCTTCTCTCACCTCACTCAAGGGTGAAGCTCTGAGGCATCGCCCTGCCAACGACGATACCGTACTTCTCCTCCATACCGGGCTGTATAGCGACGCGGTTGGTGTTGTAGAGGGCATTGAAAACTGCCTTGGCGAAGTTGACGGTGGTCCTCGTCTCACCGAGGGTCTGAGACCAGACGTCCTGAACGCCGGCGAGGCTCAGTATCTTCTTGCCGACGTCACCGATGACCAGTCCAAGGCCACGCGGTCCGGGCATGAGCTTGACGCGGACGCTACCTTCTTTGCCCTCGACGGCGAACGGAATCGAGTGTGGCCTCCTGCACCTGCACTCCCATGAACCGCAACCGCGCTTGATTTCGATGATGTTCATCTTGGCGTAGCTGATGGCCTTCCTGATGGCTATACCGACTTCCCTTCCGTGGCCAATTCCGAGGCCGACGTAGCCGTCCCTGTTGCCAACGGCGGCAAGAACGCGGAAGCGAATCCTCCTACCGCTGTCGGTCATTCTGACGGTGAGAGCGATGTCGAGCACTTCCTGGTTCTCCCTGAGGTTGGTCTCGGGAAGGAGGACGTCCACTATCTCGGGCTCCTTTATCTGGTAACCCTTCCTGAATATTTCGTGAATGTCAGTTATCTGACCCTCCTTGACGAGCATGCCGAGCTTGGTCCTCGGCTCCCACTCCTCAAGAACCCTCTGGGCAATCTCTCTCGGGTCGCTCATTCTCTCGCCCCCTCAAACTTCTCGATTATCTTGGCCTTAACCTCTTCAAAGTGCTCGGGGAGCTTCTCGGGCTCAAGGCCCTTGACGAGGTAGCCACCAAACTGCTTCCTGTAAAGGGCCTCGTCCTCCTCCTTGAGGGCCTTGGCGTATTCCGCCACGTGCTCGCCCCTTATCCTGTAGTCCTCCGGGAATATCTCCTCGCTGTGCGGAACGTTCAAGCCAGCGTCAACGGCTCCCTTGAGGACGGCGAAGATTGAACTGCCCCTCGTCGGCGGGTGAAGGCCTATGTCAAGTATGGCCTCCTCAACGCCGGCCTTCTTTGCCTTGTACCCGATGAGCAGTCCGAGGAGGTAGGCGCTCGGGGTGTTTCCGGTGTGGCCCTTCCATCCAAAGTCCCTGATAAGCTCCCTGGTGTGGGCGGAAACTATAGTCCTGTCGCCCTTCGGGTCGTAGACTATAATCTGAGCTATGTGGTGGTTGAGGGTCTTCCTCACGACGAGCCTCGGCTTCTTGCTCTTGAGGAGCTTGAGCCTCTTGTGGTAGTTGGTCTTACCCTCTCTCCTCCTCCTGAAGGGAACCCTATACCTTGGTCCTCTCGCCATTTATCTCACCTCACTCCTTCAAGATGCCGTGCTCCTGCATGAACAGGTAGAGCTGCCTCTTGTTCTTGAACTGGCCACCCTTGGCCCTGATGTAGAGCCTCCTGTAGGTGTGGGCGTCAATCTTGCCCTCGGCCTTGAGCTTTCTGAGCTCCTTCCTGAGTGCCCTTATGGTCATCATCCAGCGCTCCTTCTTGCCCATCCTGGCGGTCTTCTTGCCCTTCCTGCTTCCGGGACCCCTGTGGCGTCCCTTCTTCCTCGCCTCGTGGAAGGCCCTCGCCCTGGCCCTGCTCTGGCCCTTGATGGGCTTCTTCTTGATGACGCCGTCGTGGATGAGCCTCTTTATGTCCTCCCTCGTTATTGCCGCGGCAACGTCGTCAATCCTCTCGGGGTCAATCCAAACCCTGTTCTCACCGCACTTCAAAATGTCAGCGGCAATCCTTCTCTGCATCTTAAGCATGAGCATCACCTCGCGTTGAGGACCTTAATTCCGAGCTCCTTGGCCCTCGCGATTATAAGCTCCCTCTTCCTCGCGCCGACGGTTCCAGCTATCCTCGCGGCCTGCCTGGTCGGGTCTATTGCCTCGAGTTCCTTGACGTTGTGAACGAGGACTTCCTCGTAACCGCTCGGGTGAAGCCCGCGAACGGCCTTCGGTGAGCTCCAGCCTATGCTGGGTGAGCGGGGCTTGCCCTTCTTCTTGAGTCTCATCTTGCTGTCGATTCCCTTGGGCCTGCGCCACTTGGGGTTGTTCTTGAACTTCGGGTACCTCCACCACTCCTGACGGAGGAACTTGGGCTTCTTCCTCTTGAGCCTGGCCCTCACCCTAAGGAGTCTCGCCTTCTCGTCCATTTCTCACACCTCAGAACTTTATCGGCTTGCCAGCCTTCTCAACTATGTAAATACCATCCTGGAAGACACGCCTGTCCCACTTCGTTATCCTCGTGGCCTGCTCGATGTTGGCCGCGGTCTGGCCAACGGCTTCCTTGTCTATGCCCTCGACGAGTATCTCCTGACCGCGAACCTTGACGGTAACGCCAGGGAGGATTTTGGCCCTCCTCGGGTTCTTCTCACCGAGGAAGTTCTCGATAACGACCTCGTCGCCCTGGACCTTGACGGTGACCGGGAAGTGGCTGTAAACGACCTTGAGCTTGTAGGTGAAGCCCTCGGTGACGCCCTTAATCATGTTGGCTATGTGGGCCTTGAAGGTTCTCGCGATGGCAATGTCCTTCTTCCTCGGGAACTCCTTGTATATGACAACCTTGCCGTCCTCGGTGAATATCTTAAAGCCCGGGTACTTGAGCTCCCTCTGGAGCTCGCCCTTGGGACCCTTGACCTTGACGACGTCCTTCTCAACGGTGACCTCGACTCCCTCGGGAATCTCAACCTCTTCCCTTATCCACGCGTCTATCGGCATCGCTCTCACCTCAGTAGACGTAGGCTATCAGCCTTCCGCCGATGCCCTTCTCACGGGCCTCCTTGTGGGTCATAACGCCCTGGGAGGTGGACACTATGAGGATTCCGAACTCGAAGGCCGGAAGGAACCTCTTCTCCCAGTACTCGTAGTCCCTGGCCTTGACCGGGAACCTCGGCTTAATCGCGCCGGCCTTGTTTATCTTGCCGATGAGCTGAACGCGGTAGATGCCTGCCCTTCCGTCGTCTATGAACTCGAACTCGCCGATGTAGCCGTTCTCCTGCATAACCCTGAGAACCTCACCGATGAGCTTCGAGGCGGGCTTTATGTAGACCTCCTTCTTTCCAACCCTCTCGCTGTTGGTCATGTGGGAGAGAGCGTTCGCAAGCGGGTCAAGCAGAGTCATCGCTTCTCACCTCACTCATACTTCTTGAAGCCGAGCTTTGGAGCGACCTCGCGGAAGCAGTGCCTGCAGAGCATAAGGCCGTGTATCCTGATTATCGGGCCATACTGGCCGCAGCGCATGCACCTTCTCGCTCCCTTACCAAACTTTCTCGGCTTCCTCTTGTTGTAATCAGCCTTCGCCATCTCACAATCCCTCCACGTTGACCTTGAACTCCTCAATAGCGAAGACTATACCCTCTTCCTTCGTCAGCTTGTGCTTGGCCGGTATCTTCCTCCTCTGCCTCTTCCTCTTGGCGACCCTAAAGCCGGGCCTCTCAAGGGTGACGCAGACGTCCATACCGAAGATACCTATCTCGGGGTCGTACTCGACGCCAGGTATGTTGATGTGCTCCTGGATTCCAAAGCAGAAGTTCCCGTGCTCGTCGAAGTTGCCGACGCTGAGCTTCCTGTCAACGGCCTCAAGGAGCCTGTCAAGCATCTCGTAGGCCTTCTTTCCACGGAGGGTGACCTTAACCGCTATCGGCTCACCGCGCCTTATTCCGAAGTCCTTGTTGGTCTGCTTCGCGCGCCTCCTTATCGGCTTCTGACCGACGAGGTCCTGGAGCATCTTCTCGGCCTTGGTAAGCCTCTCACCGCTCTCGCCAACACCGATGTTTATGGTAAGCTTCGCAATCCTCGGCTTCCTCATCGGGTGAGCTTCCCAGTCTGCAAGGATAGCCTCCCTGTTAATCTGCATCGTCTCTCACCTCACGGAAGGGAAATCTCCGGCTCCTCCTTACCAACGACGAAGGCGTACTCCTTCAGGGTGTCGAAGAGCTCGCCGTTCTCGTCCTCGATGGTGACGACGTCGGGCCAGCCCATCGGGAAGTGCCTGACCTCGACTATCTTACCCTTCCTCGCGACGTTCTTACCCTGGGTAACGAAGACGTAGGCACCGACCTCGAAGGGCAGTATCTTGACTATCTGCCTCTCCGGAACCTTCATGATGACGGTGTAGGAGGTCTTGTAAGCATCTTTCTCGGCGAGGCCCACGAGGTGGTTGCTTCCGTCGTGGAGGTTGAGCTGGACCTTCGCGCCCTTGACCATCCTCTTGTTGTCAATCCTGAAGGGCTTGAGCTTTGCCTCTTCCTCGCTTATCGGGTGGAGGATGAGCTTGCCAATCCTGTTGGGCAGGACCCTGTAGTGCTCACCGGTCTCGGGAATCGAGACGACGTCCATGATTCCAACGGGGAACTTGTAGTCCTTCCTAACCCTACCATCAACGAGTATCTTGCCCTCGTTGAGTATCTTCCTGGCCTCACGAGCGGTCTTGGCGTAGCCGAGGTAGTCCCTGACTATGTAGAGGAGCGGTATGGAAGTCTTCATGCTGTGCGGACCCGGACTCGGCCTGACCGCCCACTTGTAGGCCTTCCTGTGTATGTACCACGCGGTTGGAGCGGCAAGCCTCTTAAGGTGCCTCTTCGGACCCTTTCTCGCCATCACTCAGCCCTCCTCTTAATTATCTTCTCTCTCCTCTCATCGTCGAGGTTGAGGTCAACAATCATCACGTTCGAGGGGTGGAGTGGGTAGTAAACCTCGGTTCCGTCGGTCTTCTTCTGGGTAACTCCCTCAACGTGAATCCTGTACCTCTTGAGGTCGACCTCGACGACCTTTCCCTCCTTACCCTTGAAGTCTCCGCGCATGACCTTGACCTTGTCGCCAACCCTAATCGGGAGGTTCCTGACGCCGTACTTCTCCCTGAGGTCCTCGCTGAGGGTCGCGCTCATTATCTTGTTCCTAAGGTGAAGGGGAGCGTTGTAGAGGAACTTCCTCTGCTTTCTCGGCTGTTTCATATCAAGCTTCATAACTCTCACCTCACAGCACTATGCTCGCTATGCTACCGAGCCTGACCCACCTCTCGGCGGCCTCTCTGGCTATGGCACCCCTGATTTCGGTTCCCCTCGGGACGCCTTCGGGGGTAACTATCGCGGCCGCGTTGTCCTCGAACTTGACGCGCATGCCATCGAGCCTTCTGTACTCCTTCCTCTGCCTGACGACGACAGCCCTGACGACCTGGTGCCTTATGTCGGGCCTTCCCTTCTTGACGGTTGCAACGACCATGTCACCGACTCCAGCGCTGGCAAGCCTCCTCCTGGTTCCCTTGTAGCCAACGACGCCGATTATCTGGATGACCTTGGCACCGCTGTTGTCGGCGACCTTGAGGTAGGCCCCAATCGGGAGCGCGCGGGTGGGCCTAACGGGGCTGATTCCCCTCGTCGCACCGGCACCCTTCTTGGCCATTGCCTCACACCCCCTCCTTCCTCTCGGCCCTCTCAAGGACGGCCACAACTACCCAGCTCTTGGTCTTGCTTATCGGCCTGGTCTCGGCTATGAGGACTTTGTCGCCGGTCTTGGCGTTGATGCACTCCGGGTTGTGGGCGTGAACCTTGCTCCTCCTGAGCTCGTAACGCTCGTATTTCTTGAGGTAGTGGTAGTACTGCCTCTCAACGACGACGGTCTTCTTACCCTTGTCACTGACGACTATACCCTCAACGTATCTCCCGTGTATCTTGAGGTTCCCGTGCCAGGGGCACTTGGGGTCGTTACACACCTCAGCGGGAGGCTGAACCCTCAATCCAATCTCTCTCATTTCCGCCACCTCTTCTTGAGTCTCATCTCGGGCCTTCCAATCAAATCACGACCGTTGATTCGGATTTTCTCATCGCCGAGGTCGAACTCAATCTCGACCACGTCCTTTGGAACGACCCAAACCCTCTCCCCACCTATGGTGAGGGTGTTCCTCGTCTCGTCAAGGACGTAGCCCTCGATGCCGACCAGCTCTGGATGAGATGCCCTTATAATCTTTGCTTTGAGGCCTATGAGCTCGTGCCAGACTATGTTTTTCCGCGTCACTCGACCTCGATGAGCTCCTCGGAAAATCCAAGGTCTCCGAGCAACTTCTTGATACGGTCCCTGTGGTCGCCCTGGAGCTCTATCCTTCCCTTCTTTACGGTTCCGCCACATGCCAGCTTCGCCTTCAGCTTCTTTGCTATGTCCTCGAGGTCGAACTCCTTCTCGTCTATGCCCTCGATTATGGTCTTAAGCTTTCCGTAGCGGGCCCTCTCAATGTAGACCCTAATCCTCTGCTGTTCCTTCAGGACCTCCTTAAAGAGCATCTCATCCAGAGGGTTCACAATCCTCGGCACCTAACCTCACCTTTTCTCCCTAAGCTTCTCCTTCTTTATGGTAAGCAGGCGCGCGATGTCGCGCCTGAGGTTGCGGATGACCATGGGGTTCTCCATGGACGCCCCCATGGTGAGCACGCCCCTCTCCTTGGCAAGCTCGAGGCGGAGTTCCCTTATCTTCTTGTCTATCTCCTCGATGCTCATCTCCCTAATCTCACTGGGCTTCATCGGCGCTCACCTCTTCCTCGACTACCTCTTTGACCTCAATCTCATCCGGAAGCCTTGCGTCGGGAGGCATGATGGCAACCTTAACTCCTATAACACCGAGCTTGAGCAGGGCCTGGGCGTAGCCCTTGCTGACGAGGGTCTCGGCCGGGTTGCCGACCTTGGCGAGGTAACCCTGGTAGAACCTGACGCTTTTAGCCCTCTCACCGGTGAGCTTTCCGCTGAGCCTAATCTCAACGCCCCTCGCTCCGTTCCTCATGATGGCCCTGATTGCTGAGTAAGCGGCCCTCCTGAAGTGGATTCCCCTCTCGAGGGCCTGGGCAAGCCTTACCGCCTGGACCTTGGCGTTGAGGTAGGGGTTCTTGATTTCCTCGACCTCAATCTGCGGGTTCTCAAGGCCGAACTGGGTCTCGAGGATTCTCGTGAGCTGCCTTATCCTCCTTCCACCCCTGCCGATGACGTAACCGGGGCTCGCGGCAAAGATTATGACCTTGGTTCCAAGGGGAGTCTTCTTGATGTCAAGGCCTCCGTAACCGCCCCTTCTAAGTTCTTTCTCAAGGTACTCGTCGATGAGCATCTCCTTAACGCCTTCCTTGATGAAGTACCTCTCGATAGCCAAAGGTCTCACCTCCTAATCTCCTCGACGACTATCTCTATGTGGGTCGTCTCCTCGTTGAACGGGGTGGCCCTTCCAAAGGCCCTCGGGATGTAGCCCCTGAGGACCGGGCCTCTGTGCGCTGCCGCGTGGATTATCTTGAGCCTGTCGACGTCGAGGCCCTTCTGCTCGGCGTTGTTCTTGGCGTTGAGGAGTATCTTCTTGACGGCCTTGGCGACCTTGACGGGGTAGCGACCTGGACCGAAGCCCTTGCCCGGCTTGTGGCCCTGGCTGTCGTTGAAGCGCTTCATAGGAACGGGCCTTCTGAGGTTTATAACGTCGTCAAGGTACCTGAGGGCGTCGTTGAGCATCATGCCCCTTATCTCCCTGAGGAGCTCGACGCTGTGCTTGGGTGAAATCCTGAGGTCCCTTCCGCTCGCGCGAGCCATTCTTTCAGGGTCAAAATTTTGGAATGAGTAGGAAAATCTGCCCCTGCTCATCTAAACCACCTCACTTGATTGCCACGAACATCGATGACCTGGTGGCTCCAACACCCGGTGAGCCGTGCTGGACTATCTTCCTCGTGAGGGCGAACTCACCGAGGTAGTGGCCTATCATCTCCTCCTTTATCTCAATCGGGACGAACTCCTTGCCGTTGTAGACGTGAATGGTAATGCCGACCATCTCAGGGAGGACTATCATGTCCCTGCTGTGGGTCCTTATGGGCTTGCTGTACTTGCCCTTCTTGGCCAGGCGAATCTTCCTGAGGAGCTTCTTCTGCTCCGGGCTAAGGCCCCTCTTGAGGCTCCTCCTCTGCCTGGCCGGAAGGAGCTTGGCGAACTCCTCAAGGGACATGTTGAGCAGTTCATCGAGCGTGTAACCCCTATACTTAAACTCCTTCTTTCTCGCCATCTTCACTTCCTCCTACCAGTTCTTCTCGCGGCTATGTGACCGACCTTCCTTCCGGGCGGAGCGCGCCTCGAAACGGTGCTCGGCCTGCCTATGTGGTGCTCCTTACCACCGTGCGGGTGGTTGACGGCGTTCATCTTGACACCCCTCGGCTTGGGCCAGAACCTGTTGCGAGCTTTGGCGATGTAGTAGGCCTTACCGGCCTTGACTATGGGCTTCTCGAGCCTTCCACCGCCGGCAACGACACCGATGGTTGCCCTGCACTCGGGCTTGAACTGCTTGAGCTCACCGCTCGGAAGCTGAACGATGACCTTGCCCTTCTCCCTGCTGACGACGAGGGCGTAGGTTCCTCCAGCCCTGACGTACTTTCCGCCGTCGCCCGGAATGCCCTCGATGTTGTAAACGTAGGTTCCCTCCGGTATCTTGGCGAGCGGAAGGGTGTTGCCTATCGCCACCGGGGCCTCGGGACCGATGTAGATTTCCTGGCCGACGAGGACTCCTTCCGGAGCGAGGATGAGCTTCTTGGTCCCGTCCTCGAACTTGACCCTCGCGACCGGGGCGGTCCTTCCCGGGTCGTGGAGGATTTCCTCAACGATTCCCCTGAGGGTCTTCTCCTTAGTCACGCTAAGAGGAACGTACTTAACGGCTCCCCTGTACCTGTGGGAAGGAGCGCGGAAGGTGGTAGTGCCCTTACCCCTCCTCTGCTGTATGAGACTCTTTCCCATCTCACATCACCTCAGAACAATCCCAACCTTGCGGCAATCTCACTCGCGTCGTATTCGGGCTTGAGCTTGACGTAAGCTTTTTTCTCGCCCCTCATGGTTATGAGGGTGTTGACCTTCTCGACCTTGACGTTGAACATCTCTTCCACGGCCCTCTTGATGTCGGCCTTGGTAGCTCTTCTGTCCACTATGAAGGTGAGCTTGTTCTCCCTCTCTATGAGCGAAACGGCCTTTTCGGTAACGAGCGGCCTTATGATAACCTTATAGGGGTCCATCTCTCATCACCCGTAGATTTCCCTAAGCCTCTCTATAGCGCCCTTAGTCCAGACCGTAAGCCTTCCGGGGTGAGTTCCGGGCGCGAGAAGCTCAACGCCGAGGTTGTCAACGGTAACGACGTCAACACCCGGGTGGTTCCTCGCTCCCTGGACGATTCCCTCGTTCTTGGCAACGACGATGAGCGGGCCCTTGGCCTTCTTGTAGCGCCTTCCGCGCATCTTACCCTTACCGGCCCTTATCTTGGTGTTCCTCTTGGCCCTCTCGATGTCGTCCCAAACGCCGAGCTTCTTGAATATCTCCCTGGTCTGGGCGGTCTTGAAGATGCCCTGAAGGTCATCGACGACGACCAGCGGAAAGGCCGGAACGTTGTCCGTAACGTGCCCCCTCGCCCTCACGAGGTCCGGGTTGGCTGTTGCGGCTATGGCGCTCATTATGGCCAACCTGCGCTCCTTCTTGTTGATGTCCTCCCAGATTATCTTCTCGACCTTCGGCGGGTGGGTTCTCCTTCCACCGCGAGCGAACGGAACGAATGCCGCGAACCTCGGCGGGGTCTTTATCCTCTCGACCCTCGCCATTCCGTGGCCCTTACCGATGTTCTCAGTGACCCTTCTCTTACCCGCCTGCGGATCCCTTCCCTGGGGCTGTATCCTGTGGGTCCAGGAAGCGATGACAGCTCTCCTGATGAGGTCGGGCCTGAAGGGAGTGCTGAACACCTTGGGGAGCTCTATCTCCTCAACGGGCTCGCCTTCGAGGTTGAAGACCTTAACCTTCATTTATCTCACCTCACTGCTTGGACTCCCTACTGACGTAGGTTATCTGGGGCCTCTCAACGGGTGGCTTCTTCTTGGGTGGCCTTATAGCAGGCCTAACGCGGATTATCCTCTTGAACGAACCCGGAACGCTACCCTCAATCATAAGGAAGTCGCTCCTGACGATTCCGTAGTGCGGGAAGCCACCCTTCGGGGTTATCTCAATCTCGTTGCCGTTGAGCACGAGCTTTCCGTTCTCGCCTATCGCTATGAGCCTCTTGTTGAACTCGGTCCTGTGGTGGAAGCCCATCTGACCAGCCTGCGGAACGGTCCACATGACGCGAGCGGGGTGCCAGGGACCGAGGTTACCGATGTGCCTGCCCTTTCCGGCCCTCTGGGCCTTGTGGAACTGGACCTTGACTCCCCAGCGCTTGACCGGGCCCTGGGTGCCCTTACCCTTGGTGACCGCTATGACGTCGAGGAGCTCACCCTCGTGGAGAACCTCGCTCGCGCGGAGCTCCTTGCCTATCTTCTCCTTGGCGTAGTCGAACTTGGCCTTGACGTCGTCGCCACCGATGGCGTACTCCATAACCTCGGGCTTCTTCTTGAGCTTGATGAGCCAGGGCTGGGTGTGGACGAGAAGCCTGACGTCGACAATCTCTCCGTCGTTGACGAGGTCCTCAAGCTGACCGAGCTTGGCCTTGAAGGCCTCCTCGTCGTAGTTCTTCGGCAGGGTCTTTATACGCCTCTTGACGTTGTCATTGAGCTCGTGGAACCAAACTTCGGTGGCGGTCTCAAGGCCAAGGTAGCCCTGCTTGTAGGCCCTGATTCCGTAGACGAAGAGAGGCGGAACCTCAACTATGGTCACGGGCACGAATATCTCCTTGCCCTTGGTGAGCCCGGGGCTGTCGTCTATCATGAGGATGTGGGTCATTCCGGCCTTGTAGCCAGCAAAGCCCAGCATCCTGACCTCACTGTCCTTTGGCCACTTCTTGATTCTCGGGACTACACTCCTAGCCCTTTTCCTTGGGCTGAAGGCGAGTGAACCTCTCCTTGGTCTGTGAACCTTTCCCATCTCAATCCCTCCTCATGAGATTGAATATCGCCAGCGTGGCGAGGAGCGCCTCCTCGGTGCGGACGGTTTTAGTTTTCTGATTTGGAATCATGTTGAGCACGAAGTCGAACTCGTACTCGCCGCCGAGGAGCTCCATGACGCCCTTCCTCGGCGAGCCAAAGGCGATACCAACCTCCCCTTCGAGCGGGGGAAGGTTGACCTTTCTCACGTCGCGACCCTTCCTCGAGGTCGCGATTGCCAAATCCAGGTGAGCCTTTTTAAGTGTTTTCGCCAGGGGCTTCCCGCTCAGGTGAACTTTGTACCCCCAGTATTCAGTTGGCTTCGCCGGGACGACCTTGAGGGGTCTCGTTGACACGATTCTGAACGTTGCCCTGCCTTCGACGTTCCCCTCAACAATTGCCAGCTCGTCGAGCCCGATGTCCGCGTAGATTCTCCTTCCCTTCCGGAAGGCGTAGCCCTCGCGGATTTCCCCGACCTTTGGTTTTCCCTTGAGCTTGTGATGTGGCGTCCTGAGCGGAGGAACGACGCCCACGTACTTGAGCTCGGGCATCAGGGGAAACAGCCTCTTCCTGAGGTACTGGGGGGTCTCCATGTACTCAAGGACCGTTTTTATGAACCTCCCGTCCCTTCCGCCCGCCCTGTAAATCCAGATGTGCTCGACGCCGAAGATTGCGCAGGCCCTCGCAACCTGCCCAACCTTGTACGTCCTGATTTTCGGGTCGTCGGTTTCCTCAAGGAGGGAATCGGGAATGAAGACGTGCCAAGCCATATTTCGCCCCCACTGTCCTCCCTAACCCCAACGCGCTGAAGGGAGCTTATGGAGACTATTTAAAAGACTTTCGAACCCTGCAACCCTTTTTCGTGGTTGGATGTGTGTAATTTTTTTGCAAGGAAACTTTTGCCAAGCAAAAGTTTCATCAAAGTTGGCATGCCTCTTGAATGGCTTGTTCTCAGGAGGGTTTACTTCCAAACCTGCCAGTTTTGAATGTGTTTTCTTCCCGGTAGCGCCTTCCGGGCGCTGTTTAAAACTAAAAACTTTTCTCCCACGCACCATTGTGAGCGTAAACCCGGAATCCATTGACTGTTTAATAACGCATGCAACTTTCCCTCTGCCCTTCTAGACAGTTAAACCATTTTGGTCAAGCTTTTTCTAAAAGCTTGCTGGGGGGCTAACGCCCCCACACCCCCTTCCAGCCCTTGCGCAGGAAGCTTTTTCCAAAAGCTTCACCAAAAGCTCGTAGCTCTCACTTAAGGGCTCGAATGGTAGAGATTTTGCTCACAAAATCGCGCATCCTCAATAGAGAACACATCCAAAGAACACCTACAAACGGGGTTTGCTCTCTTCTTGACGCCCATCGGGCGTCGATTTAAAGGTTAAACCCATAAGCAAGGAGCAATTTGAAAAGTTCTCACACTTAAATTGGCCATTCAATAAGAAAATCACTCAAAATAGCTTTCCAAAAGGAGCTACCAACTTTGATGAAACTTTTGCTTGGCAAAAGTTTCTATGGCGGGCCGGGCGGGATTCGAACCCGCGGCCACGGGGTTAAAAGCCCCGCGCTCTAACCAGGCTGAGCTACCGGCCCATCCCGACGGGATAACTGGGGGAGCCCTTATAAGCTTTGCTCCTTACCCACTTCTGCCCACCAACCGTTATAAGCGGTTCCGCTTAAC
Source organism: Thermococcus prieurii (assembly GCF_054657655.1). Lineage (NCBI taxonomy): Archaea > Methanobacteriati > Methanobacteriota > Thermococci > Thermococcales > Thermococcaceae > Thermococcus > Thermococcus prieurii. Next base: position 950,954 of record NZ_BAAHYH010000002.1, read on the forward strand.
CCCTCCCTTAGGTGTCGAATATGGAGGACCACCACCTTTTCGATTTGTCGGACTACAAGGTTCTAATCCCCAAGAAGCCGGACATCCACTACCTTTACATAGAGATAACCAACCGCTGTAACCTTCGCTGTGAGATGTGCTTCAAGCAGTACTGGGACGACCCCGAGGGCGACATGGACTGGGAGCTGTTCCTCAAGATTCTCGACGACGCCGAAGAGCTTCCAGAGCTGGAGATGGTTTACTTCGGCGGAATCGGCGAACCGACCGTTCACCCACGCTTCATGGACATGGCGAAGGAGGTTAAAAAGCGCGGTTTTGCCCTTGGAATAAGCACCAACGGCTTCCTCCTCACCGACAGGCGCATCGAAGAGCTCGTAAAGCTCGGCCTCGACCTCATATACTTCTCCATTGACTCCGTGCCGACTCAGCCGGTTGACATCGGCCACATAAGGCCAGACTACACCAGCTCGCGCATAAGGAAGATTCAGGAGGTAAAGAAGAAGCTCGGAAGCGACGTTCCCCACATCGGCGTCGAGGTGGTTGCAACCAAGGAGAACTACAAGGAACTGCCGGAGATAGCGCACTACGTCGGCTCCCTCGGCGTTGACACTTTGCTCATCTCGAACCTGATTCCAATCACCAAAGAGCACGCGGAGCTGATAGTCTACGACGGTTCCGTTGACATGAAGCCCATTGTTGATAAACTTGAGGCGATTTACCACGGCTACCTTCACAAGATAGCGGAGTTCTCCCTGAGGACGGAGAGAAAGTGCGAGTTCGTTGACAAGAAGGTGGCGGTCGTTAGGTGGGACGGCGAAGTTGCTCCCTGCTACCGCTTCCTGCACACCTACCCCGAGATAGTCCTCGGCAGGGAGAAAAAGGTCTACGCGCACTCCTTTGGCAACGTCCGCGAGAAGAGTCTGGCCGAGATATGGACGAGCAGGGAATACAGCTGGTTCCGCTACGTTGTCAAGAACTCCCTCTACCCGAGCTGTACTGACTGCCCGCTGAACGAGTCCTGCTCCTTTGTGCAGGATACGAACTACGACTGCTGGGGCAACACGCCGAGCTGTGCAGACTGTCTTTGGGCTAGGAGGATAGTCCTCTGCCCGATTCCGGAGAAGGGTATGAAGGGCTTCTGGTAGTTAAACAGATGTGCTTTCGATGTTCATTCTTGTTCCCTTTTTTTGCTTTCGTCAAGTTTATTAGCATCAATGTACAAAAATGATTCGCACAACAGCTGGAGGCATCGAAGTATGTACGCCTACTGGGGTAAGATTCTGAGAGTGAACCTTACGGACGGTTCAATAAAGGAAGAGCACTTCGACGAGAAGTTTGCCAAGAAGTGGCTTGGCACGAGGGGATTTGGCATATACTACCTCCTCAAGGAGATGGACCCGACCGTTGACCCGCTGAGTCCGGAGAACAAGATGATTTTTGCCACCGGTCCGCTGACCGGAACCACCGCTCCAACGGGCGGAAGGTACATGGTGATAACCAAGAGCCCGCTGACCGGCTACATTGCAATGGCAAACTCCGGTGGCTTCTTCGGAGCGGAGCTCAAGTTCGCGGGCTGGGACGCGATAATAGTCGAGGGCGCTTCCGACCACCCGGTTTATCTGTACATAAACGACGAGAGCGTTGAGCTTAGGGACGCGAGCCACCTCTGGGGCAAGACCTCAACCGAGACCGAGGAGGCCCTCAAGGAGGAGATAGGGGACAAGCGCATAAGGGTTGCACTCATCGGACCCGCTGGTGAGAACCTCGTCCGCTTCGCGGCCATTATGAACGACGAGCACCGCGCCGCGGGTAGGGGCGGTGTTGGAGCGGTTATGGGAAGCAAGAAGCTTAAAGCGATAGTGGTCAGAGGCCACAAGCGCGTTGAAGTTGCAGACAGGGCGAAGTTCACATCGGTAGTCAAGGAGAAGACCGACAAGCTCAGGAACGACCCGACTGCCGGCGGTGGACTGCCCAAGTACGGAACCGCTGTTCTCGTCAACATAATCAACCAGAACGGCCTTTACCCGACGAGGAACTTCCAGTACAGCCAGTTCGAGTACGCGGAGGAGCAGAGCGGTGAGGCCATGGCCGCCAAGTACCTCGTCAGGAACAAGCCCTGTTACGCCTGTCCAATTGGATGTGGAAGGGTTAACAGGCTTCCAACGCTCGGCATCACCGAGGGACCGGAGTACGAGAGCATCTGGGCTTTGGGAGCTCACAACGGCATAAACGACCTCGCGAGCATCATCGAGGCCAACCACCTCGCCGATGAGTACGGTATGGACACCATAAGCCTCGGTGGAACTTTGGCAACTGCCATGGAGCTCTACGAGAAGGGCCTGCTCAAGCAGGAGGACCTCGGCGAGGACGCTCCGCCCTTCAGGTGGGGCAACACCGAAGTGCTCCACTACTACATCGAGAAGATTGCCAAGCGCGAGGGCTTCGGTGACAAGCTTGCCGAAGGTGGCTACCGCCTGGCCGAGATGTACAACGGCGTCGAGTACTTCATGGGCGTCAAGAAGCAGGAGCTTCCAGCTTACGACCCGCGTGGTGCCGAAGGTCACGGTCTCGGTTACGCCACCAACAACCGCGGTGGCTGTCACATCAAGCAGTACATGATTAGCCCCGAGATTCTCGGATACCCGTACAAGATGGACCCGCACGATATAAGCGACGAGAAGGTCAAGATGGTCATTACGTTCCAGGACCTTACCGCGCTCATCGACGCCGCTGGACTGTGTGTCTTCACGACATTCGGTCTCGGTGCCGACGACTACCGCGACATGCTGAACGCGGCCCTCGGCTGGAACCTCTCGACCGAGGAGTACATGAAGATAGGCGAGCGCATCTGGAACGCCGAGAGGCTCTTCAACCTCCGCGCCGGTCTCGACCCGCTCAAGGAGGACACCCTGCCGAAGAGGCTCCTCGAGGAGCCTGTTAAGAACGGACCGAACAAGGGCCACGTCGTCAGACTCCACCTGATGCTTCCGAGGTATTACGCCCTCAGAGGATGGACTGAGGACGGCAGGATACCCGAGGAGAAGCTCAAGGAGCTCGGCCTGGAGGAGCTTTGAAGGTTTTCTTTTTATATTATCCGTTCAAAGCAACTTGTTTTATGTGACATCATCCAACCTGCGTTTCAATGTATTGGTGAATTCTAGGCTTTATGTAATAGCCTATGCAAATAATTGCAGAAATCCATTTATTATGGGAAATTATCCAATACCTTGGAAGAAAATCGAAATGTTTATATATCCCTACTGTTCAGAGATGTTCCTCGATGAGGGTTACTATACCCGATGACTAAAACCTTTCAAGGGGTGTACCCAATGAAAGAGCTCAAGGCATTTGTACTTGCCGTACTCTTAGTGGGCATGACGTTTGGTTTTGCGGCGGCTATTTCGCCATCAACTGGCCAGCCAATGGCCCATAAAACCACCAAAGACTACGGCCTCCTAACGCCGACGCTCTTTGAGAAAGTTCAAGGTATGGATCCAAGCAGGGAAATCTCAACAATCATAATGTTCGACAACCAAAGGGACAAGAGGGCAGCCATACCTCTCCTTAAGTTCCTCGGAGCGAAAATAAAGTACAATTACTACGCAATACCCGCGCTAGCGGTCAAGATAAAAGTCGAATACCTCCTTGCACTAGCAGGTTTGGCAGACGTGGGGGCCATTCAGGGACTCGATATCCAGGGCATCCAGTTCATTCAGGATGACTACAAAGTGAAGGTTGATGCTGACCTCGAGGGTCTCGACGAGTCCACGGCTCAGATATCCGCACCCGAGGTATGGAACGTCGGATACAACGGAAACGGCATCGTTGTAGCGGTCATTGACACTGGTATCGACGCCTCTCACCCCGATTTGAAGGGTAAAGTTGTGGGATGGAAGGACCTTGTAAACGGTAAGGATTATCCCTACGATGACAACGGTCACGGAACCCATGTTTCTGGAATAATCGCTAGCACCGGTGCCGCGAGCAACGGTAAGTACAGGGGTGTTGCACCGGGGGCCAAGCTCGTCGGTGTTAAGGTCCTTAACGCCGAGGGTAGCGGTTCAGTCTCAACCATCATAGCGGGAGTTGATTGGGTTATAAAGAACAAGGACAAATATCACATAAAGGTGATAAACCTCTCGCTCGGCTCAAGCCAGAGCTCCGACGGAACCGACGCCCTCAGCCAGGAAGTTGACAAGGCCTGGGAGGACGGAATAGTCGTCTGTGTTGCCGCTGGAAACAGCGGACCGGACACCTACACCATAGGCTCACCCGCCGCCGCCCCGGACGTCATCACCGTCGGTGCCGTTGACAAGAACGATGTCATCACCAGCTTCTCCAGCAGGGGCCCGACCGCGGACGGCAGGCTCAAGCCGGAGGTCGTTGCTCCGGGCAACTGGATTATCTCCGACAGAGCTGCCGGAACCGAGCTCACCAATGAGCTCGTCGGTCAGTACTACGTCGCCGCCTCCGGAACCAGCATGGCCACTCCGCACGTCAGCGGTGCCGTTGCCCTCCTCAGGCAAGCTCACCCCGACTGGAGCCCGGACAAGATAAAGTACGTCCTTGAGATAACGGCCGATGTCGTGGCTCCAAGCCAGATTGCCGGTGTCGCCTACGGTGCCGGCAGAATAAACGTCTACGAAGCCCTCAAGTACGACCAGGATTCAAAGGTTGATTTCACGGGATACCTGGAAAACAAGAAGAACGTCACGATGAGCGTTGTTGTCAGTCAGGGAACCAAGAGGCTTGCGGCACTCCTTACATGGGATAACAAGAACGCGGACTTTGACCTTTATATGTACGACCCGAACGGTCAGCTCGTAGACTCCTCAACCACAGGCTACTACGGCTTCGAAAAGGTCGCCTATCGGAACCCGACCCCGGGAACTTGGTACTTCGTAATCAACAGTTACAAGGGAAGCGGCAACTATCACCTCGAGGTTCTCGACGAAGGTGGAACCGTGAAGAAGGGAACATCACCTAGCCCGAACCCCAATCCGAGTCCAAACCCGTCCCCAAGTCCCTCCCCCAACGTCGTCGTCAAGAACTTCACCGGAACCGTTGAGTACGGAAGCTACGTTGTCGACACAGTCACCGTTCGTAGCGGCGCCACAAAGATTGAAGGGTTCCTCCATGGAAGCAGCTACGACGACCTCGACCTTTACCTCTACGACCCGAACCAGAACCTCGTAACAAGCTCTACCAATCCTGGTTCAGATGAACACGTGAGCTACAGCAACCCACAGCCAGGAACATGGTACTTCCTGGTGTACGCGTACGACACGTACTACTGGACCGCCAGCTACAAACTAACAGTTAAGATATACTACGGCTGATGCCTCTTTCCTTTTACTTTTTGGAGGTGTTTAAATGAGGAAAACAGCGGTGCTACTGCTCGTTGCAATGCTCTTTTTACCAGTGGGCTCGATCCCTGCAAGAGCTGAGTTGGTTCCATATGTTTACACTCCCACGATTCCTGCCACTGCCTTGGCCGCCGTTGCCCTCTACAAAGCCCATGAATACCAGTACGTTCTGGAGGCCGACGTCTGGCTGATGAAGCTGAGAACCCCCCAGGGCGCATGGGCGTACCAGTACGGTATGGCACCCCAGGCCAAGTATACGGCGCTCGCCCTGATGGCCCTCATGCGGGGGGAGTCAATAGCCCGGGGACTTTTCAATAAGACCATTCACGCGGGTGTTTACTGGCTCCTGTACAAGCAGAGGAAGGATGGCTCCTTTGGGGACTACACCGACACGGCCCTGGCGGTGGTTGCCCTCCGTGAGTATGAGGACTTCGCTTACTCTTGGCTCCCTGTCAAAAAGGCCATAACGAACGGCATCTACTACCTCCAGACCCACACGCCGGGAACAACGATGGGGCAGATATTCGGCTACATGGCCCTCGGGGACGTGAAGGACCTGCGCAAAGTTGAGGCGAGTGGTGTGAACGCACTATACAAAGCGTTTGCAATAGCGTACCTCACCGGTGAGAACGTTCAAATAAGCTCCCCTCTCCGGGACCCTGCATCCCTCGCGCTCCTGCTGTATGCAACGGGGGAGAAGCTATACGAGAAGGAGTTGTTGAACTCCCTCCACTTCGGCTTTTGGGGCGTTCTCAGATACCAACCCCCTGACCTCCTCGAAGCCGCAACGCTTCCAGGGTTCTACGACCTCAAGCCGATTGCATGCCCGTACATGCTCAAGGTTCGGCCAAGGTTCGAGTGGGAGAAAGTCGTGCTCGCCAGATACTACGTTGAGTGCAACCACAGCATTGACCTGTCCGAAATCCATCTCCAGAAGCTGAAACCCTGGATGGTCGCGGAGATTGCGAGGCTTAACCACGACCTCGGAAAGCCATACGAGAGGGAGATTAGCTACCTCCTGGACAGCGAAGAGGGCAATCACTGGGGCAACTTCTACGACACAGCCTACATAGTCTGGGTTCTCTCAGCGCTCAACATCACGATGAACTACACCCCCGTTCTCAACTGGCTCACCTCAAACGTTAGGGACGACTACCCAAACTACTACTACGCTTATGCCCTGGTGGACTTCGGTAGGTTCGGGATGAAAAAGGCCCTAAACAGGACCCTCACGATACTCAAACGTCATCAACATCCAAGCGGTGGGTGGGGCTACAACGCGGAATCACCAGACAACATTAAAACGACAGCTGAAGTCCTCGGGGCTCTTTTAGAAACGGGCCTCTCCAATACAGAGATGTACAGAAAAGGGTACGAGTTCATCAGGCGGTCATTGTACGCGGATATCCCCCAACCGACCAGCACGGGAAGCGTCGTTGAGCTAAAGAACGCAACGTTCCTCTTGATAAAGAACGGGATTTTCTACGGGAATACCACCGAGAGGGTGTGCGTCAATGGTCTCGAGGGCTACGTTGTCGTGTACCCATCTACCCATCCCCTAACCGTGAGCGCGGTTCCGGTGACGGGCTTCAGGGCAAAAAACCCCTGGAAAAAACCGCTGACCGAGATGTGGCACCAGAAAGAGGGCAACAAACTCTATGTCGTGTACTGCGTGGCCGTTGTCCTTTTCGCGGGAGCGTTTGAATACGCTACACTGATGAAGAGAAAAGGAAAACGAAGTCGCTGAGCACAGGTCAGGTCGTGGAGGCTTCCTCATCGTTGTAGAGCTCATCTCCGACTTCTATTTTTTCTTCAAATCCCCTTGAGCCCTCAAGCGTCTGAATCCTGAACATGTAGCTCTTGTACCAGTTGTAGGACGGCTTGACCTTGACGGGGAGGAGCTTCCAGGCGCGCGTCTCCTCCTCGTAGCCCCAGTTGACGTACTCGTTGAAGTTCCTGATGATGTCGGTTATGACGACGCCGAACTCGTTGAGGAGCAGGCGCTGAATCTCGCGCCACTTGTCGAGGGAGCTCTCGCGCCTCGTTATGCCGAAGTAGCCGGCGCAACCCGGACCCTTCAGCGTTGCGATTCCCCTGCCGACGAAGGCCCTTATGGCCGGAACGGTCTCGGGCGGGTCGGTGATGAAGGTGTCGAACTTGTGGAGCGCGTAGTCCGGAAGGGGCTCGCGAAGGTCGAAGGTGAATATCTCGATGTCGGAGTAGCCGAGCTCGTCAGCCGTCTTCTCGATGAACTTCATGAGCCTCTCGTCAATGTCGAGGACCGCTATCCTCTTGGGCAGACCGCTGAGCATCAGAGCAACGCTCGTGAGGTCGTCGTCGCCCAGAACAAAGACCTCCTTGTTCTCAAGGTCGCCCCTGCTGTGCATCAGAGCGACTCTCGCGACGGTCGTCTCCGGGGTGACGTAGGCCTGGTCGAAGTCGTGCTTCGGCTGTGGGCGGTCTTTGACTATCTCCTTGAACTGCTCGAGCAGGTCGCTGAAGGCGGAAAGCTCAACGGTTCTGCCCTGGCAGTGGGAGCAGGTGTAGTCCCTCCTTGGCCCGATTCCGTACTTCTCGACGAGCTGTTTACCGCTCTCGGTGAGGATAACATTCGAACCCTCAAAGGCGATGTGGCCGAGCTCGTGGAGCGCCTCAAGAACCGCCACAACGAGCGGGAGCGGTTCCTCGCTGAGGTCAACGATGCGCCACACGTCACTGCTGGCCTGAATCGCCGAAAGAACGTTCTCTATCGTCCTCTCGTAAACGGGAATGCTCGTTCTGGCCTTAACCCTCTCGATTATCTCCCTCATCTCGAATCCCTCCAGAAGCATTTTTGGTTCGTGAACGGGGTTGGGTAAGGCCTCTTTTAAGGTTTTCCCGAGGGCTTTTAAAAGGAAAACCTCCACCATTCTCCATGCTCGCCCCCGTCAACGACCCGGTCAAGCGCTACCGCCTCCGCTACAACCTTGAGGCCCTCGAGCGCGTGAGGGAGGCGATAGGTGAGAGCGCGTATTCCCGGCTAAGGAAGCTCCTCCTCTTCCGCCTCAAGGGAAGGGAGTTTGAGAGAACACCAACGGGCGTTAAGATAGCGGTTGCCTTCTCCGCTGGCTCCGACAGCACCGCAACGCTGAAAATCCTTCGCTGGGCAGGCTTTGACGTCGTTCCAGTAACCGCGAAGCTGCCCCAGATGGACGAAAAAACCCTCCAAAAGGTTCGCTCAGAGAATGCGGTGCTGGTTGAGGTGCCGGGTTACGAGGAGGTTATGAGGGAACTCATCGAAAAGGGCGCGCCGATATGCGGTCGCTGTCACTCAATGGTCATGGAAGCGGTTGAACGGAAGGCGAGGGAGCTTGGCGTGAGAATCCTTGCGACGGGGGATATGCTGAGTTCAGGTTTGATTTCGATTTACGAGAAGAACGGCATCGTTATCCTTAACTTTCCGGCGTTCCTTGCCCTCGACAAGGGGGAGATTATTGAGATAATCGGTGGAGAATACGAGTTAAGTTTCGGCTGTCCCCTTCTCTGGGAGCTCTTTAGGCGGGCCCCTTCGACGAAGCGTTTGGCCCTTCAGAGGATCCTGCGGGAGACGCGCGCTCGGGCGTTGAGCCCGGAGATGGCCGTCGAGCTGATGAGGGACGTCCTCCTCCGTTAGTTCCCAACTTTGACCCAAAAGGTTTAAATGTGTAGTTCTTAAGTTGGAGCGGTGGTGAGTATGGTTACGAAGGAAGAGGTTGAGAAGGTCGTGAAATCGGTCGTTGACGAGAAGTTCATCCGCTCAATCGAGGTTGACGAGAAGGGCAACGTCACGGTTACCCTTGCAAAGGATACTCCCGATATAGACAACGTTCTCATAAAGCTCCACTCCGAGCTCGGAAAGCTCGAGGGAGTCGGCTTGATAACCATCAACCGCGAGAGGGAAGTGAAGGAAGCTGGAGACGTCAAGATAACCGAGGAGATGGTCCTTGAGAAGCTCAAGGAGGTCATAGACCCCGAGATTGGCATTGACGTAGTCAACCTAGGCCTCATCTACGACCTGAAGGTCAATCCCGACAACACTGTTTACGTCAAGATGACGATGACAACCCCCGGCTGTCCGCTGACCATGTGGATTCTTCGCGCCGTTGAGGACAAAATCCTTGAGATTCCGGGCGTTAAGGATGCCGAGATTGAGCTTACCTTCGACCCACCATGGACGCCGGACAGAATCAGCCCGGAGTACAAGAAGAAGCTGGGCCTTTACTGACCCATCTTGTCTTTTTCTGTTCATCTTAGCTTTCTTCCGCTTCCCTTTCCACAGATTATCGTTTCAAACCCTCGGTTTTAGGAACGAAAAGTTTATATTCGTCAAACTCCACCTAAGCCCGGTGATGTGCCATGGCGTGGAAGGTTACCGTCGACCAGGACACCTGCATTGGTGATGCCATCTGTGCTAGCCTCTGCCCGGACGTTTTCGAGATGAACGACGAGGGCAAGGCTCAGCCGGTCGTCGAGGTTATTGAGGACGAGAACCTCTACAACTGCGCTCAGGAGGCCATGGAGGCCTGCCCTGTTAGCGCTATCAGCATTGAGGAGGCCTGAAGGCCTCTCTTTCCTATTCCTTGTTGGGCTTTTCTGAGGACAATATAAAAAATTAAGAAGAGCTCATTCGAGGCTCAGCTTGAACCTCTCGGCCTGCTCGAGGACGTACTCCCTTATCTCCCTCGCCTTCGGGAGCTCGGCCACTATCTCGCCGTTCTCGATAAGGGGCTGGAGGAGCGGCTCTACTTTAGCTCCGCAGACGGGACAGCGTTCGAGCTTTTTATCTGCAGGAACGCGGTGGTAGTGGCCGTTCTCACAGCGGTAGACCTGTTTGCGCCCGCTCAGCTTCCCGCGCTTCGTTATCGGCTTCCCTTCAACCTCAACGATGTCGAGCGAGAAGTCTATCGGCTTTGCGCTCGCTATGGCCGAGCCGACGCCGAAGGCGTCCGCAACGTCCACTATCTCCCTTATGCTCTCCTCATCCAGCCCACCGCTCACGAAAATCTTCACCCAGTCGTAGCCCCTTAAGTTAAGCTCCCAGCGGACCTCCTCGATTATCTTCCTGAAGTTCCCCCTCCTCGAGCCCGGCGTGTCGAGCCTAACCGCAGTTAATCTCTCGCCTAGAGCCTCGGCCGCCATCAGCGCCTCGAACTTCTCGTCGCAGAGCGTGTCAACGAGGGCCGTCCTCGGAACTTCAGGCTCGACAACCTCGTCGAAATACTTCCAGGCCTTCACCTGGTCGCCAACTGTGAGTATTAACGCGTGGGGCATCGTGCCGACGGGCTTCTCCCCCATCATCTCCGCTCCGAGGACGCCGCTCACGCCGTCGCAGCCGCCTATGAACGCCGAGCGATCTATCATCGGCGCTATTGCCGGGTGCATGTGCCTTATTCCGAAGGAGTAAACCGGCTTGAAGTTCGCGGCAATCTTGACCCTCAAGGCGGCCGTCGCTATTCCGCTCGCCTGGCTGAGCATTCCAAGCAATGCCGTCTCGTAGATCCCGAACTCCTCGTAGTAGCCCTCAATCTGGAGAACCGGCTCGTAGGGGTGGAATATCGTGCCCTCTCTCATCGCGTAGACGTTCACGGGAAGGCCCTCAAGGAGCTTCGCGACCTCCTCAATTCCCGCGAGAACGCCCCACTTCCAGCCGTGGGGGAGGCTCGTCGTCGTGACGTCTGCGAAGACTTTCCTGTGAATCCCCTTCTCGGTCAGTACTTTCTTCGTCCTGATGAAGTAGACGTCCGTCGTCTTTCCAGCCTTTATATCATCCTCGTGGGCGATGTAGAAGTTCCCCATAGGTCTCACCTGAAACAAACTTCCCGCGGTTGGATTTAAGGGTTTCCGAAGGAGTCCGCGCACAGATGTGTTCTCACGGCTCGAGGTGGCCGAAAAGTAATTATACTACATCGCACATAGTGTTAGTGATAGGTGTCCAAAATGAACGTTAATATTGTGATGCCCCTCCTTATTATCGCACTTGTTTTCACATCCGGCTGTATCTCCGGGCATGAGAAGGCATCGACGTTCTCGATAACCCCTGTTGCCTGCCCAAACCGAGGAAACGTTACGGTCCTGAACGGCGCCGACAACATCACCGCGAACAGTTCAACTTACAAAGTCGCCGTTGAGCTCATGGAGAAAGAGCTGGGGAGGGCAAAAGAAATCTACCGGACGATTGAAGAGAAAAACGGTTCAGAACTGGAGAGATTCTCGAACTTCACAAGGCTCTTTCTTTCGGATTCAAGGATGATAAACGAAACCGCGATGCAGGTGGGAAACGAAACCTATGGATACGTTCTCCTTTTTCTCCACGAGGAACGCTGCGGGATAAATTTTAGACCAGAGTCCATCAACGTCAGCGGATTGCACATTCAACGTCTTCCACCAAACTTCACGAATGGGACCAGAACTTACACCGGAATTCCATACACAACCTACGCCGTGAGAGTCAGGACGCCGAACAATGAACTCTGCAAAGTTTATTTCTCCGACCCCACAACCCTCAGCGCACCCTACGCCACCGTAGGAGACCTCACCCTAATCGCCTCCGGCGGCTGGTTGCAGTACGGAAAGGGTGGATGTGGCAATTTCGGCGAGGTATCTTTCAGGCTCTACAGCGGCAGCGAGGACGTCACGGTGTATCTTTTATTGTTCAGGGAAACCTAAACGTGGAACGGCACCTCCACCCTTTCCCCCTCCTCTATCCTGTGGAGCTCCCGCCTGTAGGCCTCCAGCGGTCTGTCCTCGACCTTCAGAAATCCAGCGAAGGTCCTCGGCCTCTTCTCGAGCTCGTCGAAGAAGCGCGGGTAGTTCCTGTCCCTGACGATGTGGTGGTCGAGGATTATTTGGGCGTTCGTCTCGCGGATTATCTCGTTGAGGTTTTTAATTCCCGTTTCCCAGCTCCCCTCAGCGCGCTTTCCGAGGTAAGTTGGCGGTCCGCCTGTTATGAGGACGTCGGGGTTCTTCTCAATTATCCACCCGACGGCCTTCCTGTTGAGGAGCTGAATGTCGCTGGCGTGGATTAGCCTGGTTCCGTCGTCGATGAGGACCATAACCACGAAGCCGAGCCTTGAGCCCTCGCTGCCGTGCGGAACCGCCGGCGAGAACTCCAGTGTAACGCCGCCGAGGTCAAAGCTCCTCCCGTCAGAGAACTCAACCTTCTTCGCTATCGGCTCTGCCTTCTTGAGGAAGGCCCAGGCGCGCTTCCTCTGGCTGAAGTTGATGTTCTCGGTGGGATGCTTTATGAAGAGTTGCTTCCCCTCGTAGATTTCCCTCGCAAAGGTTTCGCTGGAGCTCTCGTAAAGGCCCTCGAAGAAAGGGGTGTGGTGGTCGTAGTGGTAGTGGGAAATCGTCACGACCTCTGCCTTCCTCGCGTAGCCCTGTATTTTCCTCCTCATCTTTTGAAGGGTCTCGAGCTCGATTTTTGCCGGCGGGAGACCGTAGCGCTTGGGTCCAAGGGCGACGCCGGGGTCGATGAGGATTTTTATCCCCCCGGCCTCCACGAACGTCGCCAGACTCCTAACGCCGAGGCTTTCGGAGGCGAGCGGGACGATTCTCATTTGGCTCACCAGCTTGAAATTTCTATCATAAAGCCCCGTCCCCCGAGATACTCCTGGACCGTGACCTCGAACGCCGAGATTAAGGGTAAATACTCCCGGTTTCGCTCGACGAGCAGTGTAACGCTTTTTAGACTGTTTCTGAGTAGCAGGTACTTGTACGCAGGGTATCCTTCAACGTAGGATAATCCCCTCCACTTTATAATCTTGAGGTCCGCTCGGGGGAATATAATCTCTCCTCCGAGTGATGCCACAAGCTCAACCGGGGGGTTGAGCTTTGCAAAGCTTAAGTTTAGGCGAAGGAAGTTTCCGTACAAGGTTACGTTGCTCAGCCTCACGCTCAGGTTCCCTATTGGGGTTATCCTTATTGTGTAAGTTTTTCCGTAGTTTCCAAACCTTATCTTTATCTCTGAGAGCCTCTTCTCTGCCGATTTCAGCACACTGAAACTTGGAAAGCTAAACTCCTTCTCAAACCCTGGAAGCCTGTAGAGCGTAACATTGTAACCACTCTGTATAAAGCCCCCTGCCAGAGAGTAGACGCTCAGAGCCTCTTCAATTGAGGAGAATGAGTTGGCTCGCGCCACTCCCGCCGGGAACCATCCAGCCAGGTACGTATTTTTACCAAGCTTCACGACCTTGAACTTTGAATTCTCATAGGGGGATTCTAGGTAAGGAGTCGCAAACCAATCGTAGAGCTCCCACGTTTTTGTTTTCGGATAATAAACCGCGAGAAATGCATGGCCATCCCCCACTATAGGGTACGCTATGACGAGGTAGTAATCCGCTGAGATGTTAAACCTCATGTTCACAGCCCTTATGAGGGCGTAATCAACAAGCGCCCAGTCCCTACAGACTCCTCCTTTGGATATGGTCTCGGACGGAAGGTTCCATCCGGGATGGTAGGTGTATACAACACGCTCTAAGAGGAGTGAGTACGCTGTTCCCCGAACGAGGGAGGGTTCTATGGGATACCCTGAGGCCCTAATCCTTAGAATGCTCTCATTTACCAGTTTGTCAATGTACTCCCTAACGGGAGGGCTGTTGATGTCCCTGAGGAGTTTCTCAGGGGAAAAAGGTCTCCAGGGAGGCACCTCTTTGCTCACATGGTTTTCTATCCTTGGTGGCCCACTATGGTGAAGGCGGTACTCGATTACTTTAACTGGCGCGGTCAGGAAACCCTTTACCCCGCCGTTTGCCCCGAATCCCTCAAAATGCCATACGATGGCGTTGCTGAACAAGAGCAAAAACACAACAAACACCGCGGTCATGCGGAGTGCCGGTTTTATGAGCCCCATAAGCGGTGCCTCCGTCGTATCATGTGAGGGTCATAGTTTGTGGAAGTATGTACTTCTCTCTTAGGCTCGGAAAACTTATAACCCTACCCCCACAATGTTTCCTCGAGATAAGCACCGCCAACGTTACCGTTCAAAAGAGACCCATTTGGGTTGTGAACCGATGAGGAGTGTCATCCCTCCTGATGTCGAGATGATGACATTATCCCCACCCGAGGTGGTCCAATGCTGGGCTTTTTGAGGAGGAAGAAAACCTACGGGCCCTTCGTTTACCTGACGGAGCCCACCTTCCTCTACCACACAAAAACAGAGAAGGCAATCCTCGAAATCATTGAGGAGAAGCTGAACTCCAACAACATCCTCGTGCCCTCGAAGTACGGCATGAGGGACACGAGCGACAGGATTAAGGAAGCCGAGTACCTCGTAGCGGTAGCCCCCCTCGGGAAGTTCACGTCCCTCGTTGGAAGGGAGGTCAAGCTCGCGCAGGAGCTCGGCGTTAAAATCTTCACCCTGCTCATAGCGAGGAAGGAGAACGAGCTCGTGTACCTCTGGGTTGAAGGGGTCCCCGAGGACATAGAGTGGCTCTCGCCGGAAGAGACGATGGAGTTCGCTAAAATCTTCATAAACAGTGAGTTCATGGACTACCTCAAAAAGGGCCTCTTCTTCGGCTCAAGAAAAAGGGAATGGTGAAGAGAAGTCATGCGCTGGCTTTCTTCGCCCTGATGTACTCGTCTATCGCCTTCGCCGCCTTCTTTCCGTCGCCCATCGCGAGGATAACAGTCGCCTCTCCCCTTATCGCGTCTCCGCCGGCGAAGACTCCGGGAACGCTCGTCATGAGGTTCTCATCGACGACGAGCGTCCCGTTGGGGTTGGTCTTTATCCCGGCTTCCTCGCTGATAATCCTGTTGGGTTCAAGGCCGATTGCTATTATCACCGTGTCGGCCTCGACGGTGACGTACTCGCCGGTCGGCCGTATCTTTCTCTTCCCCCTTGAGTCCCTCTCCTCCAGCGGCTCCATCTTCTCGAACTTTACAGCTTTAACCTTGCCCTTCTCGTCGCCGATGAACTCAACCGGCTGGACGAAGTAAAGGAACTTCACGCCCTCCTCCTTCGCGTGTTCGACTTCCTCAATCCTCGCCGTCACGTCCTCCTCGCCACGCCTGTATGCTATCGTCACGTCGCAACCAAGCCTCAGTGCGGAGCGCGCCGCGTCCATTGCAGTGTTTCCGGCGCCGATGACGATTACCTTCTTCCCGACGGCTATCGGCGTGTCGTACTCGGGGAACTCATAGGCCTTCATCAGGTTAATCCTCGTGAGGAACTCGTTGGCCGAGTAAATCCTGTCGAGCAGGATTCCCGGAATGTTGAGGAGCTTCGGCGTTCCTGCGCCGGTTCCTATGAAGACGGCGTCGTACTCCTGGAGAAGCTCTTCAAGGGTGACCGTCTTTCCAACGACGTGGTCCGTCTTTATCTCGACTCCAAGGCGCTTGAGCTTGGCCAGCTCGTGGTCGAGTATCTCCTTCGGAAGCCTGAACTCGGGGATTCCGTAGATGAGGACTCCACCGGGCTTGTGGAGGGCCTCGAAGACTGTCACCTTGTAGCCCATCTTCGCGAGCTCGCCAGCGCAGGTCAGGCCCGCTGGTCCTGCTCCCACGACGGCCACCTTTCCAAGCTCCCCGGTGCACTTCTCCTCGAACTCGCAGAGGAGCTCCTCCTCTATGCCATGCTTCCTCGCGTAATCGGCAACGAAGCGCTCAAGCTTTCCGATGTTTACCGCCTGGCCCACTTTTCCGACGACACATGCACCCTCACACTGGTCCTCCTGCGGGCAGACGCGACCGGTTATAGCCGGGAGCGTGTTGTCGTTCCAGATTATCCTCAGGGCGCCCTTGATGTCGCCCTCCTTAATCTTGGCTATGAAGGCAGGAATGTTGATGTGGACCGGACAGCCCTTTATACAGGGCGCGTAGTTCTCGGGACACTGAAGACAGCGCTCAGCTTCCTTAACGGCAAGTTCGAAGGTGTAACCGAGGTTAACCTCACCGAAGTCCTTAACCCTCTCCTCAACGGGCCTCTCAGGGGTTGGAACCCTCTCCTTGATGAGCTTCGGCATTCAAATCACCCCCTTGGCGCGGAGATATTCAAGATAGCGCTCCTTGGCAAGCCTCTCCTGCTCTGCAAAGCGCTCCGCGTTCCTCCTAATCGCGTCCTCCCAGTCAATCTTGTGGGCGTCGAAGACCGGCCCGTCCCTGCAGGCGAACTTTACTTCCCCGTCGTAGAGGACCCTGCACGAACCGCACATGCCGGTTCCGTCCACCATAATCTGCCTCACCGTTGCGTATGTTGGGATTCCGTAGGGCCTCGTGAGCTCTGCGAGCTTGGCGAGAGAGCCGAGCTTTCCGCCGGCGAAGATTATGTCGACCTTGTCCTTCTCGATGAGCTCCTTCACGACGTCGAGGTAGTGGCCCTTTATGCCTACCGAACCGTCGAGGGTTGTAAGGTAGTACTCGTCCGCCACTTCCCTCGCGAGGAAGCGCATCGGGTAGACCCTCTCCCTGTCCTCAAAGGTCTGGACGGAAATCGTGTAGTTACCGGCCTCGCGCATCGCCTTGAGCGTCGCGTAGTTCTCGGCCTGACCGCAGACCGCATCTGAAACAAAGGCCACCCTGCCGTAGTCCTTGACCTTAATCGGCTTTCCAAGAGGCCCAACAAAGCTCCAGAGCTCGTCTCCGGGCTTGTACTCATGGTAGAGCTGAAGGCTTGTCTTTCCGAGCTTCCTTATGAACATCCCCACCTTTCCATCCTCCGCCTTGTAGACGGACATCGGAACCCTTTCGCCCCTCTCGTGGAGGATGAACACCACGAACTGGCCCGGTTTCCAGGCCCTGGCGACGTGAGGGGCCTCCACTTCGACGAAATAGTCTATCGGACTCAGGTCCTCCTTCGCGGTAATCTTGTACCCCAAGATGAACACCCCCGTTCACGGGAACACTTTTGTTCACCAAACGTTCTGAACCAAGGGTTTATACGGTTTTCTTGAACCAAAGGTTTAGAACCCTTTTCAGGCCAAAAGGAGGAACGAGCCGGCTTTTTCTGTGGGGCAGGTTGGGACAGGTTTATTAGGGTTCGGGAGAAAAGCCCCCGGTGGTTGGAATGGTCAAGATTCCCAAGAGCCATCCACGCTACTGGAGCCTTTACTACCGCGAGAAAATCATCGAGGGTATGGAGAAGGGAATGACTGCCAAAGCAGGTCTAATCGCCCACGGACGTGGGGAGGCCTTTGACTACCTCATCGGGGAGAAGACGATAGAGCCGGCTGAAAGGGCTATGAGGGCGGCGGTTGCCAAGTTCCTACTTGCGGAGTGGCCCGTAATCTCGGTGAACGGCAACGTCGCGGCGCTCGTTCCAAAGGAGACGATTGAGCTGGCGAAGACCCTCAACGCGAGGCTCGAGATAAACCTCTTCTACCGGACCGAGGAGCGCGTTAGGGCCATAGAGAGGGAGCTCCGGAAGTACGACCCTGAGATGGAAATACTCGGGATAAACCCGACGAAGAGGATTCCGGGCCTTGAGCACGAGCGCGGGAAGGTCGACGAAAACGGCATCTGGAGAGCCGACGTCGTTCTCGTCCCGCTCGAGGACGGCGACAGGACGGAGGCGCTCGTGAGGATGGGCAAGTTCGTGGTTACGGTTGACCTGAACCCCCTCTCGAGGAGCGCGAGGATGGCGGACGTGACGATAGTCGATAACATCGTCAGGGCGTATCCGAGGATGATAGAGCTGGCGAACGAGATGAAGGACCTTCCGAGGGAAGAGCTTGAGAGAATTGTGGAGTCATACGACAACGGGAAAACGCTGAGCGACGTTCTAGTGCACATAAGGGACAGGCTAACCAAGCTCGCGGAAGGGGGAGTATGGAGGAAGAAGGAGATTTAAAATTCCTTTTCCGTTTTTTCAACAAGTTTTCTGAGGGAGTTTATAAGTTCGGTTTCTCCCGATGCCTTTGACACAACGAGGGGAACACCTTCGCGCTCCGCAAGCTTGACCGCCAGCTCATCAAGTCTCTCGACGCCGTGGAGGATTATCACAGCCGGCTTCAACCCCTGAACGCGAACGGCTATCATAGGGCTTCTCCCGGTAGTCACCTTCGTGAAGACGAGGGCCCTTTCCGTAGTCCAGCCGTAGAGCTTGAGGAACTCCTCACTGCTCATCTCAAGGATGGCTCTTATGCTGTCAACGACGGTGTAGCCGTAGATGCGTCTGTCGAGGAGATGTGGATTGGCAACGACCTCTCCCCGAACGGCCTCGACGACGTCCGAAATCTTTACTGGAATTGCAAACTCCCTTATGTCGAGGATTGCACTGGTGGGGAGCTCGCCCTCTATCGTTTTGCTGAAGGCCTTGATGACGTTCCCGCCGCGCTTTTCGTCTATCTCCAGGAGGGCCTCAACGAACTTCCTTATCGTGGAGGCACCGGGGCTCTTTCGTCTTCCCCCCTCGTAATCGCTGATAACCGAGGAAGAAACCCCTAGATGCTCGGCCAGCTCAGTTTGGCTTATTCCAAAGATTTCACGCCACTTCCGCATAGTCTTTCCGGGGTCAGAAGAGAGTGTTATCTCACCTGCAATACGCTTTGCGAGCGCTTCCTTCTCTTTCTCCAGCATGAACGTTACTACCCGTAATGGGTTATAAGCCTTTCGGCAATTGCTGAAAGCATCTTAAGGCTAGTGCTTTACTCCGAGGTCCCTCTGACCTCCTCCCCGCCCTAAAGGGCGAGGCTTTCAAAAGAAAAATGTAACGGCCAGTACCGCATTGTCGAGGAAACCCTTTTAACCCCCCTCCACTATTTATCCTGGTGAAAGCTTTGAAGGTAGTTCTTGAGGTAACTTTTAGAATGGGCGGAGTGAACTTCCGCAGTACTAAATGGGAAGACGAAAACCTTGTTTTCGAATTTGAGAGACTCGGTGATGCGTTCATTCAAGTCCTGAGCAATCAGAGGGTTGAGGTTGATGTCGAACAGGTTCCCAAAAAGGTCCTAGTCGAGCTGAAAACGAAAGAAGGAGGAAAGGTCTTCGAGGCGTTTGAACGGGACGGGAAATATCTGGCTGCTGAACCTTAGATTTTTTATACCGCCACATCAATTTTCCATGGTGATGCCCATGTTCATGGCCGAGTTCAAGCTCAGATTTGGAGACAGAAAGTGGTACGTCAGGAGAATAGTCGAGGCTTCCTCGCTTGAGGAGGCGGAGGAGAAGGCAAAGCGCTACGCCGAGCTCATGAACAAGGGAGAGGTTGAGTGGAAGCTGAGCTACGTCATAGAGGCAGAGAGACCGCTCATAATAGGCGACGAGGAGCTCAAAAAGCTGAGCTGAGCTCCCCGGCGAGGTTTTTCTCCATTATCCTCCTCACTTCTTCAACCTCCCTCGTCCTGCCGAGGGTGTACATGAGCTTGACGAGCGTTGCTTCTTTCGTCATGTCTCCAGCCGGAATAACGCCGGCCTCGAGGGCCCTCCTGCCAACTTCGTAGCGCGTCAAATCAACGCCACCGTAGAGGGCCTGCGTCGTCATGACCACGGGTTTTTCGCGGGCGACCTTTGAAACGGCCTCGAGGAGGTTCCGCCCGCGGTAGGGAATTCCCCCGGCGCCGTAGCCTTCAAGAACTATGCCGTGAACCCTCTCCGCAACCGCGAGAAAGACCTCCGGAGAAAGGCCCGGCGTTAGGCGAAGGTAGGCAACGTTCGGGTCTATCCTCGGGTCGAAGGACGGCTCCCGGGCCGGGAGCTCAGGCCTGTGCCGTACAACGACTTCCTCGCCTTTGACGTAGGCGATGTCGGGATAGTTTATGCTCTGGAAGGCGTTCAAGCCAAGGGAGTGCACCTTCGAAACGCGCGTGCCGAGCATTATCTTGTCCATGAAGGCGACGTATATCCCGGGAAAGCCCTTCATCGCGAAGGTTAGGGCCGTTTTCAGGTTCCTCGGCGCGTCGCTGTTGGGTTCCGTTATGGGGAGCATCGAGCCCGTCAGAACTACAGGAATCGGAACGTTCCTCAGCATGAAACTTAAAGCCGAGGAGGTGTAGGCGAGCGTATCTGTTCCGTGGGTTATGACGATTCCATCGTAGTCGTTCAGGCTCTCAAAAACGGCCTTTCCAATCGTTATCCAGTCCTCGGGCTGAATCAGCGTGCTGTCGAGGTTGAGTATGTCCTTCGCCTCTATCTCAACGCCGTCGCCCCTTATTCCGGCCAGCTCCAGTATCTCGCCGACGCTCAGCGTGGCTTTGTAACCCTTCTCGGTCTTCGCGCTCGCTATCGTCCCGCCGGTGCCGATTATTAGAATCCTCACTCCCACCACCGTGCCGAGTATGCCCCACAGTTTTTAGTCTTTTTGACTGGGAATGAACAAAAAAGGACAGAAAAAATTGACAAAATGTCAATCGAACTGGAGCAGGACGAAGGCCAGGAAGGCCATGGCGGAAGCGAAGAGGAAGCTGTAGGTTAACGAGTAGGCGCTCCAGAGGTAGCCGGCAATCAGCGAGGCAGGAAAGGCGAATACTCCAACCACAGTGTGGTAGGCACCTATAACAGTTCCCTTCTCGCCCTCCCCTGCCAGCTCAGCCATGTACGCCCTCGGAACCGTGTCAATCACCGCCATGTAGAGGCCGTAGAGGACGAAGGCGAGGAGAAGAACCGCCAGGTCCCTCGCGAAGGCAAAGCACAGGCTTGCAAGGGCCGAGAGGAGGAAGCCAACGCCGATTAGGGCTTTCTTGCTCACCCTGTCCGAGTAAACGCCTATCGGGTAGGCTGAGAGGGCGTAGATGAGGTTGAAGAGCGCGTAGAAGGCGGAGCCCTGAAGAACCGTGTAGCCGAGCTCCTCGGCCTTCCAGAGGGTGAAGGCGTAGCTGTACCTTCCGAGGGTTCCGATGGCAACGACCGCGAGGAAGAGCTGAAGGGAACGGCTCCTCAGCGACGAGACGGCGGCTATCTTCCTCTTAACTTCCCCGCCCCTGTCCCCGACGAAGAGCGCTATTATGAGGAGCGACAGAAGACCGGGGACGGCGGAGAGGAGGAAAATCCTCCGGTAGAGGGTTTCCCTCGGCAGGTATGAGAGGAGCCCGATTAGCAGAACCGCCACGAGAGGACCTGCGACGGCCCCAAGGGTGTCCATCATCCTGTGAAAGCCGAAGGACTTTCCGGTTTTTCCGTTGCTCGATTCGGCAATGAGCGCGTCGCGCGGGGCCGTTCGTATTCCCTTCCCAGTTCTGTCGAGCAGTCTAAGCGCGAGGAAGTCGAGCGGACCGCGCGAGAAGGCAAGCAGACCCTTGGAGAGCGTCGAGAGCGCGTAGCCTGTGAACACGAAGGCCTTACGCTTTCTAAAACGGTCGCTGAAGTAGCCGAAGAGGACCTTGAAGAGCGAACTCGCGCTCTCGATGAGGCCCATTATCGAACCGCCAGCGAGCTTCCCGACTTTGAGAACCTCGGTCAGGTAAGCAGGAACTATCGGCGCTATCATCTCGCTGCTCATGTCGTTGAGGAAGCTGACGATGCCGAGGAGAAAGACGTTCCAGCTGATTCCGAAGACCCTCTTTTCTTTCTCATCCATCTTCATTCCTCCAGAAGCTCCTCACAGAGCTCCCTCAGCTTTTCTTTTCCCTCTTCAAGGGCCCTAAGGCCATTTTCCGTTATCGTGTAAACCCTGACCCTCCTCCCGTTCCGGACTTCTTCCCTGCTCGTGAGAAGGCCCTTCAGCTCGAGCTCGTGGAGGAGGGGATAAATCGTGCCGGGACTGAGTCTGTAACCGTGCCTCCTAAGTTCTTCCATCATGAAGCTGCCTGTGACGCCTTCCCTCGCGTGGTGGAGGACGTGGAGAGCTAAGAAGTCGCGGTACTTCATATCGAACACCGATATCGAGATGCGATATTTGGGTATAAAAAATTTTGGCTCAGCGGCGGCGCTTCATGTTGAGCACCGCCAGGCCGAGGAAGAGGACCCCAAAGCCGAGAAGAACTGCCACGTCACCCCGTATCTTATCAAGCCCCCAGCCGCGAATCATGACCGACCTGAGGGAATCCACCGCGTACGTCGGGGGGAGCAGATAGGAGAACGGCCGGAGGTACTTCGGTATGGCCTCCACCGGCCAGAAGATGCCCGACAGCAGAAACGTGGGGACGACTATCATCGGGACGAACTGGACCGCCTGCGCCTCGTTCCGGGCGAGGTTGGAGAGGAGTATCCCGAGGTTGACGCCGACGATTGCCAAGAGCGCTACGAGGGCGAAGGCCAAGAGGAGGCTCCCCTCAACGTTCACTCCGAAGCCGAAGACCGCTATGGCGAGCATTATCGCCGCCTGGATTGTCCCTATTACACCCGAAGCTATCGAGTAGCCAAGGACTACCTCCCCCTCACTCAATGGGCTCGCCAGGGCCCTATCGAGCGTTCCGAGGTTCCTCTCACCTATGAAGGACAGGATTGAGAGCACCGTCGAGATTAGGAACACCGCGAGCGACATGACCCCCGGCAGGAACGTGTCCATGAACTTGGCGTTCCTTCCGTACACGGCATTGTAGCTGACCCTGACCGGCAGTCTGAGGCCGTTTTCCTCGAGGGTCCTCATGAGCGCACCGTTGATGCCCGAAACGACGGCGTCGGCTATGTAGGTGTTGCTCCTGTCGAGGTAGACCCTGATTTCCCCGGGATTTTCCGGGAAGTAGATGACGGCCCAGCACTTCCCCTCTCTCAGCTCTTTCAAGGCGTCCCCCAGGGTTTCCGCCCTCGAAACAGAGAACGTGCTCGCGTTGAGGTTCCCAATGAACTCGGAACCGAAGCTTCCGTCGTCGTTGACGACGACCACCTTAACGTCGTGGACGTGGCCGCCGAAGGCCAGGCCGAAGAGCACCATGAGGACAATCGGCGTGATTAGGGCGTAGCTCAGGAGCCTCTTATCGTGCCTCAGCTCCAGCAGGCTCCTCCTTGCCACGGCCAAAACCCTTCCCGAGTTCATCCTTTCACCCCCGTGAGCTTTAGAACGGCCTCTTCGAGCGTTGCCGAGCCCGTCTCCTCCATAATCTCCTCAGGAGTCGCCGTGACGAGGACCCTTCCGGCAATCACAATCGCAACGCGGTCGCAGTTCACGGCCTCGTCCATGTAGTGCGTCGTTATAAGGATTGAAGCACCCTCGTCTGTCAGCTCGCGGAAGTACCTCCAGAAGCTTGCCCTCAGCCCTGGGTCAACCCCCACGGTGGGTTCATCGAGGATTAGGAACTCGGGTTCGTGCACCAGCGCGCAGGCGAGGGAGGCCCTCCTCTGCATCCCGCCGCTGAGCTCTGCGACAAGCCTCTCCCGAAACTTCTCAAGCCCCACGAACCTCAGCACCTCCTCCTTCTTCCTCTCGAACTCCTCTCGGGGGATGTCGTAGAGGCGGGAGTAGAACCACAGGTTCTCCTCGATGGTGAGGTTCAGGTAGAGGGCCAGCTCCTGCGGCATGTAGCCGACCCTGGCCAAAACTTCTTTGTCCGGCATTTTCCTGCCTAAAAGTTCGATTTCGCCGGAATCCGGCTTCAGAAGCCCGACTATTGTCTTTATCGTTGTCGTCTTTCCTGCCCCGTTCGGCCCGATGAGACCGAATATCTCTCCCCGTTCAACCTCGAAGGAGAGCCCCCTGACGGCCTCAAAGTCCCCGTAGCTCTTCCTGAGCTCCTTAACAACGAGGGCGGGCATCGCCACCACCGGGTTCACCTCCGGGAAAAGGGATATAAGGATGTTGTAACTGAAAGAGTTACAAATTTTAAAGGGTGGTCCCATGGAGGAGCTCGTTGAGAGGCTGATGAGGCTTGGTCTGAAGGAGTACGAGGCGAGGGTCTATGCGGCCCTCGTCATCACCGGGCCCGCGAAGGCGAGCGAGATAGCCAAAGAGAGCGGCGTCCCGAGGCCCAGGGTCTACGACGTCCTGAAGAGGCTCCACGAGAGGGGCTTCGTTGAGGTCAGCGAGGGCAGTCCGGCGTACTTCAGGGCGGTTGAGCCCGAGAAGGTGATAGCGTCGCTCAGGGACGACTACATTCGCTCAGCGGAGGAGGCGATAATAATGCTCAAGAGCCGCCAGAGGGACAGGCAGGAGGAGTGGCTCCCCGTGTGGTACCTCCAGGGTGAGTGGAGCGTTAGGAGCCGCGCCGAGGAGCTCGCTGAAGAAACCAAAGAAGAGTTCGTGGCGACGTTTATGGAACCTGCCCTCGTCCTGAAGTTCAGGAGGGCCTTTGAGAGGGCGAAGGAGAGAGGAATAACTCCAAAAATCCTCATACTCACGAGGAAGGCCTTCCGTGAGAGCAGACTTGAGGAACTGGGAGATGTTTACTACCTCCCCCTCTCAAAGGTCCTCGAAGGTGAGCCGAGGGACTTCATGGAGGCAGTTGCAAGGGCCCTCTTCTCCACAGGGGAGCGCTACGTCGTGAAAGGCCTCTTCGTCAGGGACTCCCGGGAGTCTCTCCTCGTCTACGAGGAAGGCGGAATCAAGGGCATCCTCGTGAAAATACCCTTCATCCCCGTAATCCAGAGGGAGGTCGTGGAGTACTACCTCAGGAAGCTGGACGGCTATTCAAGCACGTGCCTTTCAAGGACGTAGCAGTGGAACGTTCCCTCGAAGACCTTCTCGTTTTTCTCGTTGAAAACCTCGGCTTTGACAATCTTTTTACGCCCAAGGTCTTCGATTACCTCGGCCTTAGCTATCAGCCTTTCACCGGCCTTAACGGGCTTGAGGAACTTAACCTCGGCCTTTCCGAGGACGACGGTCGGCTCGTTCACGGCGAGCATAGCCGCGTAGTCTGCCAGTCCAAAGGTAAAGCCGCCGTGAACGAGGCCGTACTCATCAACCGCCATCTCCTCAGTGGTTAAAAGCTCGACCTCGGCTTTCCCGGGCTCGATTTTCAGCGGCCTTCCGACGAGTCTCCCAGAGGTAAGCCTGTGCGTCCTCTGCTCCATTTCCCACACCAAAAGTTTATCTATCCCCTCGGCATAAAAAGCTTGATGCCTATGCACCCGCTGGAGGAGGCAGTCCAGGTCAAGGGCTCAACCGAGTTCACGAGGAGCGAGCTGGTCGGAATCCTGAGCTTTCGCCTGCGGCGCTTTTCGGTTAGTGAGGCAAAGGAGCTGATAGAGGAGTGGATTAAGGAAGGTCTCCTGGAGGAGCGCGAGGGAAAGCTCCACGCGAGGATTGAGGCCCTTGAAGAGGCCGAGAAGCCTGAAAACCTGCTCGGGGAGATGGTTGTTCATATAGCGAGGACCCTCGGGTGGAGCGAGCTTGAGGTGATGGAGGGGATAAAGGCACTGCGCGAGCGCTACGGCGACCTGGACGAGCGGATTTTAGCTTACCTCTTCGGCCTTGAGAAGGGCGTTGACATGTCGAAGTTCAGGGACAGGATTGACGTCTGATTAACCCTTATTAACCTCCACCCCGATTCTGTAATTGGTGAAGCCCATGCCCGAGGAGGCCCTC
This sequence comes from Thermococcus prieurii, assembly GCF_054657655.1. Lineage (NCBI taxonomy): Archaea > Methanobacteriati > Methanobacteriota > Thermococci > Thermococcales > Thermococcaceae > Thermococcus > Thermococcus prieurii. Next base: position 976,667 of record NZ_BAAHYH010000002.1, read on the forward strand.
ATCGTCGTGGACATGCAGAGGGATTTCATGCCCGGCGGAGCGTTGCCGGTTCCCGAGGGCGACAAGATAATTCCGAAGGTCAACGAGTACATCAGGAAGTTCGGGGAGAAGGGAGCGCTGATAGTGGCGACGCGCGACTGGCACCCGGAAAACCACATCAGCTTCAAGGAACAGGGCGGGCCGTGGCCGAAGCACTGCGTTCAGGGAACCGAGGGGGCGGAGTTCGTTGTCGAGCTACCCGAGGACGCGGTGATAATCTCCAAGGCCACCGAACCGGACAAGGAAGCCTACTCCGGCTTCGAGGGAACGAACCTGGCAGAGATACTCAGAGAGAAGGGCGTTAAGAGGGTTTACGTCTGCGGTGTCGCGACGGAGTACTGCGTCAGGGCAACGGCATTAGACGCCGTGAAGCACGGCTTCGAGGTCTATCTCCTGAGCGACGCGGTAAAGGGCATCAACCTGAAGGACGAGAAGAAAGCTCTTGAGGAGCTTGAGAAGGCTGGCGTGAAGATTCTGTGAGCCTTTTCCATTCTTTTAGTAGGACGAGGAGCAGGTTTAAAACGATTGGCCCTATTATAAGGCCCTTCAGCCCCATCGCCCAGGTTCCTCCAATCATTCCTATGAACACGAGGGTCTCGTCGAGCTCCGTGTCTCTCGCCACGAGCATGGGCCTTATCGTGTAGTCGGGCATTGGGGAGACGAGGAAGAAGCCGTAGAGAGCTATTCCGAGGGCGTGTAGATAAGCGCCTTTGACCGCAAAGTATATCGCCGCCGCGAGCCAAATCATCCAGCCCTCGAAGAGGGGGACGAAGGAAAAGGCGAACGTCAGGAAACCGGCGACTATGGCCGTGTAGAGGTCTGAAACGCGGAAGATTATGAAGCCGAGTGTCATCAGGATTCCCTTGGCCACGTTGAGGAGGAGCCATGCCCTAACGAGGGCGGAGAGGGTTTTGTTCACGCTCCGCAAGATTTCTTCGCCGAGTTCGCGGTTCTTCTCGGGCAGGAGGGCGTATATCTGGGCCCGGATTTCCTCCCCGTAGGCGAGGGCGTAGTAGTAGGTGAAGAAGAAGACGAAGAGCTGGAGGAGGTAGGAAGGCAGGGAGAACGCCTGCCTTGAGAGGTAATCGGCTATCTTGGGGACGGCCTGGTCCTGGAAGTGCTGGAGGAAGTTGAGGACATCCGGAGGAAGAGGAAGGGTCAGGAGCCAGTTGAAGACGTTCACGATGCCCTCGTAGAATGACATGAGGACCTGAACCGAGACGAGGAGGAGTTCCAGCGTCAGTGCTCCGCCAAAGACGAGCATTGAAAGGCTTATCACGAGGGCGGAGCGCTTCCTTCCGAGCCGCACGGAGAGCCTGCGCTGAAGTGGATATGAGGCGTAGGCCAGAACGAACCCGAAGAATATGGGCGTCACGAGTGGATTGACTACCCTCCAGGTTACGTAGAGGATTATTGCTACGACCGCGCCCCATACGAGTTCCTCGGCCTTCATCCCAAGGGTTTATTAGCCCCGACTATAAAAACCCGCCGGTGGTCGTATGGAGGAGGCGCTGGTTGAGAGGTTCAGCTCATACCTTGAGAGAGGCGAGAGGCTGATGAACGAGGGCAGATACGGTGAGGCTTTTGAGGCCCTTCTCGACGCCCTAAAAACGCTCGGCGCGCTGGTGGTTTACAGGGAAACCGGAATGCTCGTTCCGGCCGAGAGGCTCGGAGGTTTCCTCGGAAAATGGCCTGAGCTCGAGGAGGCCCTGAGAAAGTATTCCTCCCTCACGGGAAGTGAGGAAACGGCAAGAGCTTTAAGGGAGGAGCTGGAAGAACTGAAGGGGATGATGAGTTTGCCGAGTTCCGAGCGGTGACGAGACTCAGCCCCTGACCCAGAGGGAGCCTATACCTCCGCTACACTGGGAGGCAGTGTTCGCGAGAACTCTGGCAAAGCCCCTGCCCGCCCTAAGCTGGACGAGAACGTGACCCAGTCTCGTAAGGAAGAGCAGCTCAATCTTTCCAGAGCGGAAGCGAACCTTTGGAGAACCCCTCAAGTAGAGCGCTCCGTGCTTTTCCCTGCCCCACAGGGAGCTTATCTCTATTGATTTTCCGGAGAAGAAGAGTGAGAGCCTTATCTCCCCCGGAGTTACGGGCTCGCCCTCAAGGTAAACCCTGCCCTTGGTCGTCCCAAGGTACAGGGAGTTTGATAAGCTGTCAACGTACTTTCCCAAAGCTTCATAAACTGTCCTCTCCATCGGTCTCACCATACGTATTTGAACTTGAGAGTATATCGGTAATTGGTCGTTAACGGTGGTTGCCATGAGGATTGTTTCAGCCGACACGGGTGGAGCCCTACTAACGGAGGACTACGAGCCGATAGGACTCATTGCAACGGCGGCGGTGCTGGTTGAGAAGCCCTACAGAACCGCGACGCTCAGCAGGGTTCGCTACGCGGACCCCTTCGACTACGACATGAGCGGAAGGCAGGCCATCAGGGACGAGGCGTTCCTCGCGGTGGAGCTTGCAAGGGAGGTCAAACCGGACGTTATCCATCTCGACTCGACAATCGGCGGGATAGAGGTGAGAAAGCTCGACGAGCCGACCATTGATGCCTTAACGATAACCGACCGCGGAAAGGAGGTATGGAAAGACCTCGCGAAGGACCTCCAGCCGCTGGCGAAGAAGTTCTGGGAGGAGACGGGGATAGAGATAATCGCCATCGGCAAGTCGAGCGTCCCGGTTAGAATAGCGGAAATCTACGCTGGCTTGTACACGGCGAAGTGGGCCATCGAGTACGCGAGGAAGGAAAGGAAAGCCATCGTCGGCCTCCCGCGCTACATGAAAGTCGAGATAAGGCCCGGAAAAATCTACGGAGAAAGCCTCGACCCGCGCGAGGGCGGTCTCTTCGGGGAAATTGAAGCAGAAACAGAGGGAATCAGCTGGGAGCTGTATCCAAACCCGCTCGTGAGGCGCTTCATGGTTCTTGAGGTTTGGAGGGAGTGAGGGGGTTAAGCCCCCTTCTCCAGTTCGCTCGGGAACTTTATGGCGTCGAAGGGGCACGTCTGGTTGCAGACGCCGCAGCCCGTACAGAGCAGGCTGTCTATGCGCACCTTGTTGGTCTCCGGGTCGTAGACGAGCGCCGGACAGCCGGTCAGGAGTATGCACGCCTTACAGCCGGTGCACTTGTCCTCGACGACGAGCGGTATCTCACCTATCTCACCGCGCCTTATTACCGGAATGACGCACTCGCGCTTCGCTATTATGACGGCCGGCCCTTCCACATTCATGGCCTCCTTTATAGCCTCCCTCGTGGCCTTGAGGTCGTATGGGTCGACGGTCTTGACGTACTTGACGCCAAGCGCCTTGACCAGGGCCTCGATGTCAATCTCGTTGAACTTCCTGCCGGTTTCACTTCCACCGGTTCCCGGATGAGGCTGGTGGCCGGTCATTGCAGTCGTCCTGTTGTCGAGTATCATCACCAGAACGTTCAGGTTCTTGTAGACGGCATCAACGAGGGGCTGAATTCCGTTGTGGAAGAACGTTGAGTCACCGATTGTCGCGATTATCTTCTTGTCCATTACCACGCTCTGGCCATTCGCTAAACTAATGCTCGCGCCCATGACGTATTCAGTCCAGATGGCCTCGAGCGGTGGGAGGAGTGATAGGGCATAACAGCCTATGTCGCCGTGTATCGGGACAGAATAGCGACCGAGCTTGAGGTCTCTGAGGGCATCTAAAGCGGCCCTATAGCTTCCCCTGTGCGGACAGCCGGGGCACATTACCGGCGGTCTCTTCGGGGCGAGGCTTTCGGCGAGCTTTACCTCCTCCGGCTTCTCGTAGGTTTCCTCGCTTTCACCGATTAGCCTGAGGAGGGCGTTTCTGACGAGGCTCGGGGTTAGTTCGCCCTCAAGGGGCAGATGGCCGGTTCTCTTGCCGTATATCGGAACGTTCAAGCCGGCCTCGTAAGCGGCTATCTTGACTTCCTCCTCGAGGAACGGCGCGCCGTCCTCGATTACAATCGCGAAATCAACGGTTTTGAGGAAATCAACGACGAGCTTCCTCGGGAGCGGGTGGGGCGTTGAGAGCTTGAGAACCTTGAAGTCCTCCCCGATTTTCGGAAGAACCTCCTTCACGTAGTTGTAGGGCGCGCCCTCGACGATTATTCCGATTCTACCGTCCCCCTCGACCCAGTTGAAGGGCATCGAGTTGAACTCCTCCTCAATCTTCGCCAGGGTCTCGTTGAGCCATTTATGCCTCTTCCTGTTGCCTTCCATGCTCGCGCGCACGTAGCGCTCGATGTCCTTCTTGAAGACGGGCTTTCTATCGAGCTCGATGAACTCGCCGACCTCCACGTCGGCGGTTGTGTGGTTAACCCTAGTCGTTGTCCTGAAGATGACGGGGACCTTATAGCGCTCGCTCAGCTCGTAGGCGTACTTAATCAGGTCGTGGGCCTCCTGCGGGTCAGTAGGTTCAAGGACGGGGAGGAGCGAGAGCTTTCCATAATAGCGGTCGTCCTGCTCCGTTTGAGAGGTATGCGGTCCCGGGTCGTCCGCCACGAGGATTACGAGACCGCCTTCAACACCGGAGTAAGCGAGGCTCATAAGTGGGTCCGCCGCCACGTTCAAACCGACGCACTTCATGGTCACGAGCGCCCTCAAGCCCGTGTAGGCAACTCCAGCGGCTTCCTCAAGGGCGACCTTCTCGTTGGGCGCCCACTCGGCAAAAACTTCAGGCTTGAGCCTCGCTATCGTCTCAATGACCTCGGTTGAAGGCGTTCCGGGGTAGCCTGTGGCGAAAACGACACCGCTCTCAAGGGCGCCGTAGGCTATCGCCTCGTTTCCCATGAGAAGCTTCTTCTCTCGCCTCTCACCTTTCACCTCGGCCGAATCAGAAGGGTAAGCCTTAACCGCCTCCATGTCACCACCGTAGTGGATTGACGCAGGAGGTTAAAACTCTGCCTTCACCAGCCAGGCAGGGATTTCGAAAGATTTTCGAACCAAGGCTTATATACCGTGACGTAGAGGAAGATTCATGAAGGTCAAAGAACTTCTCGAGCTTTTGGAGGAAACGATAGGCCACCTCAGGATAGCTCTCGTGACAAACCAGCAAAGGATTTTTGAGAGCCCATACACGAGCTACGAGTTCGCCCAGAGGGCCGTCGAGATTCAGGAGGATTTGAAGGACCTGGAAAAGCTCAGGGCAGAGCTTGAGAAACTCGACCCTGAGAGCGACGTCGAGGAGCATTACCCGAGGGAAGAAGTTGAGAGACTCCTGAAGACCCTCGAACTCCTCAGGGAGAGCGAGAGCCACGTTTACTGAAGGCCTCTTGGAGGGCTTTCCTCTCTTCCCCGTCCAGCCGGTTCTTCACCCACCGCTCCTTCAAACTTAAGTTCTCGTCCTCTAAATCGAGGACGGCCTTTCTAACTCCTCCCCTCGGGTTTTTGCTGTCGCCCCTCCAGCGCGGAATGACGTGGAGGTGCAGGTGGGGGACGGTTTGACCGGCTTCCTTTCCGAGGTTCATGCCGACGTTGAAGGCGTCCGGCTTCAGCGTCTCCCGTAGGACTTCCATCGCAAGCTCCATGCCCCGTATCAGGGCGAGCTTTTCTTCTCTCGTCAAATCTTCCCAGCGCTCGACATGTCTCCTTGGAACGACGAGGAGGTGTCCCCTGCTGGCCGGGTAAGCGTCGAGCAGGATTCTTGTTAGGCTATCCTCGTAGAGGAGCTGTTCCCTCGGCGGTCTGCAGAAGGGGCACTCCATCGGCAACACCAAAGGCTTAAAATCCTCCCGCCTAAAAAAGCTCCCGGTGGTGGCATGGAGGAGTCGCTTGAATCGCTCCAGAAACTCCACAAAAAATTCCTCTCGGTTGGACTGCTGTTGCTCCTGCTCGGCTTTGCGTTGCTGATATTCAAGCCCATCGGAAAGGCGTCCCTCTACATCGGTCTCGTCGTCTTCGCGCTGGCTTTCATACCGCTCGAGATGGCGAAGAGAACCGCGAGGAAGATGGCGATTATAGCCTTCCGGGGAGGATAGAAAAGCTTAATAGAAAACCCGGCAACTATCGAAAAGGAGTGAGAAACAGGGGTGATGTAGAATGGCGTTTGTACCACCGCAGGCCGGCTACGACCGGGCGATAACCGTTTTCAGCCCGGACGGAAGGCTGTTTCAGGTAAACTACGCGAGGGAAGCTGTAAAAAGAGGCGCAACGGCTGTAGGAGTTAAGTGGAAGGACGGAGTCGTTTTGGCCGTTGAGAAGAGAATCACGAGCAGGCTCATTGAGCCGAGGAGCTACGAGAAGATTTTCCAGATTGACGACCACATAGCGGCCGCTCCGAGTGGTATCATCGCTGACGCAAGGGTTCTCGTTGACAGGGCCAGGCTGGAGGCCCAGATTTACCGCCTCACCTACGGCGAACCCGTTCCGCTCACCGTTCTGGTGAAGAAAATCTGCGACCTCAAGCAGGCCCACACCCAGTACGGCGGTGTGAGGCCCTTCGGTGCCGCTTTGCTCATGGCGGGCGTTAACGAGAAGCCCGAGCTCTACGAGACCGACCCGAGCGGTGCCTACTTCGAGTGGAAGGCGGTAGCGATAGGAAGCGGAAGGAACGTGGCGATGGCCATCTTCGAAGAGCACTACGACGAGAACCTCGACAGGGACGGTGCCATAAAGCTTGCAATACTCGCCCTGTCCAAGACCCTCGAAGAGCCAACCGCCGACTCGATAGAGGTGGCCTACATAACCACCGAGGACAAGCGCTGGAAGAAGCTCCCAAGGGAAGAGCTTGAGAAGTACCTCAACGAGGTCCTGGAGGAGATTAAAGAGGAAGAGGTTGAGGAGAAGGCCGAGGACTATTCAGAACTCGACCAGAACTACTGAGGTGACGGGCGATGCCCATTAGCGTTGACAAAGCGGTAATCGCCCGTCTGAAGACGCACGGCGAGACCTTCGAGATACTCGTTGACCCCTACCTCGCGAGGGACTTCAAGGAGGGCAAGGAGGTTCCCATAGAGGAAATCCTCGCAACTCCTTACGTTTTCAAGGACGCCCACAAGGGCGACAAGGCGAGCGAGCACGAGATGGAGAAAATCTTCGGAACCAGCGACCCCTATGAGGTGGCCAAAATAATCCTCCAGAAGGGCGAGGTCCAGCTCACCGCGGAGCAGAGGAGGCAGATGCTCGAGGAGAAGAAGCGCTACATAGCGACGATAATCCACAGACACGCGGTTGACCCGAGGACCGGCTATCCTCACCCCGTTGACAGAATCCTGAAGGCAATGGAAGAGGCCGGAGTCCACGTTGACCTTTTCAAGGACGCGGAGGCGCAGGTTCCGAAGGTCATCAAGGCGATTAGACCTTTGCTCCCGATAAAGCTCGAGGTCAAGGTCATAGCGGTGAAGATACCGAGCGACTACGTTGGAAGAGCCTACGGTGAGGTTAGAAAGTTCGGAACGATAAAGCGCGAGGAGTGGGCCAGCGACGGCTCGTGGATGTTCCTCATCGAGATTCCCGGAGGAATCGAGGAGGAGTTTTATGAGAAGCTCAACGCCCTGACGAAGGGCACCGCTCTTACTAAACTTGTAGAGAGGAAGGGACTATGAGGCGGATTTTTGTAAAACCAAGGGAACTGGTGGTCCCGGGCACTTTGCTGGCCCAGGGACCGTTTAAGAACGGAAGGGGAACCTTCAGGGAAGGCAACAGGATTTACTCAACGGTGATAGGACTCGTCGAGATAAGGGGAGACCTCATAAGGGTCATTCCGCTTGAAGGGCCCTACATTCCAGAGGTCGGGGACAACGTCCTCGGAAAGATAGTGGACGTCAAGTTCTCCAACTGGACCGTTGACATAGGGGCACCGTACCAGGCCAATTTACGCGTTCAGGACGCTGTTGAGGAGCGCATAGACCTGCTCAAGACCGACCTGAGGAAGATTTACGACATAGGCGACATAATCTACGCCAAGGTGAAGGCCTTCAACGAGATAAACCAGATTGACCTCACAACGAAGGGAATGCCCTTCAAGGGTGGCCCGCTCAGGGGAGGACAGCTCGTCACGATAACGCCTTCCAAGGTGCCGAGGCTCATCGGCAAGGGCGGTTCGATGATTAACATGATTAAGAAGCTCACCAGAACGAGAATCATAGTGGGCCAGAACGGCTGGGTCTGGGTGAGCGGAAAGAACGACGAGCTCGAGAAGCTCGCGATAGAGGCGATACTCAAGGTCGACCGCGAGAGCCACACGCAGGGACTGACCGACAGGGTCAAGGAGTACCTGCTTTCGAGGCTCAGGGAGCTCAAGGAGCAGGGAGTTATTGAGGAAATCCCCCAGCTTGAGGAAAAGGAAGGTGAGAAAGATGATGGGCAGGCCTGAGGGTTTAAAGCTCATCGACGAGAACGGTAGAAGGGTTGACGGCAGGAAGAAGTACGAGCTTAGGCCCATTAAAATGGAAGTTGGAATCCTCAAGAACGCCGACGGCTCGGCCTACGTCGAGTGGGGCAAGAACAAGATAATGGCCGCTGTCTACGGCCCAAGGGAGATTCATCCCAAGCACCTCCAGAGGCCGGACAGGGCAATTCTGCGCGTCCGCTACAACATGGCGCCATTCAGCGTTGAGGAAAGGAAAAAGCCCGGACCGGACAGGAGAAGCGTCGAGATAAGCAAGGTCATAAGGGGCGCGCTTGAGCCGGCCCTAATCCTCGAGATGTTTCCGAGAACGGCGATAGACGTTTTCATAGAGGTCCTCCAGGCCGACGCAGGAACGAGGGTTGCCGGAATAACCGCGGCCTCGCTTGCCCTCGCGGACGCCGGAATACCAATGAGGGACCTCGTTGCCGCGTGCGCCGCCGGAAAGATTGACGGCGAGATAGTCCTCGACCTCAACAAGGACGAGGACAACTACGGTGAGGCGGACGTTCCCGTTGCAATAATGCCCCTCAAGAACGACATAACGCTCCTTCAGATGGACGGCTACCTGACGAGGGAGGAGTTCGTCGAGGCAGTGAAGCTCGCGATAAAGGGAGCCAAGGCGGTTTACCAGAAGCAGAGGGAGGCCCTCAAAGAAAAATACCTCCGCATAGCGCAGGAGGTGGCGGGCAATGAGTGAGATGGAAGTCATGGCCAGCATAATGCGCGACCACATCATAAACCTCCTCAGGGAGGGCAAGAGGATTGACGGTCGCTCCTTTGAGGACTACCGCGACCTCGAGGTCAAGGTCAACGTCATAGAGAAGGCCGAAGGTTCTGCATGGGTCAGGCTCGGTAACACGCAGGTCCTCGTCGGAATAAAGGTTGACCTCGGCGAGCCGTTCCCGGATTTGCCGGAGAAGGGAGTCATGACGACCAACGTCGAGCTCGTTCCCCTTGCCTCGCCGACCTTCGAGCCCGGTCCTCCGGACGAGAACGCCATCGAGCTTGCCCGTGTTGTGGACAGGGGAATAAGGGAGAGCGGGGCCGTTGAGCTCGAGAAGCTCGTCATCGTTCCCGGCAAGCTCGTCAGGGTTATCTTCATCGACGTTCACGTCCTCGACCACGACGGCAACCTGCTCGACGCGAGCGGAATAGGCGCCATAGCGGCCCTGATGAGCACCAAGATTCCGAAGATTGAGTACGACGAGGAGAGCGGAGAGGTAAAGATACTCGACGAGTACGAGCCCCTGCCGGTTAAGAGCGTCCCGATACCGGTCACCTTCGCGAAAATCGGCAGCACGATGGTAGTAGACCCGAACCTCGACGAGGAGCGCGTCATGGACGGCAGGATTACGATAACCACCGACGAGAACGGCCACATCTCGGCCGCCCAAAAGGGCGAGGGAGGAAGCTTTAAGCTCGAGGAAGTCATGTACGCCGTCGACACGGCCTTCAAGAAGGCCGAGGAACTTAGAAAAATCGTCCTCGAGGCCGTTGAGAAGGCCTGACCCTTTCCCTCTTTTCGGTGATAAACATGGACGTGATGAACATCATCGCCGCAATAATATTCGCGGGCTTCGCCGTTAGGACCCTTTACCTTCTCCTACGGGAAGAGAGAAAGAAAGATTTACTCCTTACAACCGCCATGTGGGGACTGGCCCTCTTGGTTTGGGGGCTGTACATAGCCAACGACAAGGGGTGGAGGACGTCTAATCTCCTAGTTATTGTGTCCGGAATGGTTGCCTTTGCACTCTCTCTTCTCGGGCTCTTCGAGCTCCGCGGGGAAAACCCCAAGGAGTTTGGGAAAGAGCTATAAAGGAAAAGGCATAAAACTAAACGGCTTTACGATTAACCGGGGGGAACCCTCATGGGATTGTTCGACAGCCTCAAAAAGAAAGAAAGCAAGCCTAAAATGAAGCCTCCCGCGAGCGTTAAGAAGGAAGTTGCTCCCAGGCATGACATCGATGTCGTACCGATTGAGGAGGATGTTCTTGCTAAGGAGCTCGTCAAGCCCCAGGTTCGCTACTTGAAGAAGATAACCGTGACCAGCTACTCCGACCTAGAGAGAATTTCCAACGAGCTCCACGAGGGTAACATCGTTATAGTTGACCTGACACCGCTTGAAAAGAGACCGGATGTCCTAGAAAAGGTCGCGGAGCAGCTCAAGGGTATGGTTGGAGCGCTCGGAGGGCAGGCGGCCAAGATATGCAAGACCGAGGTTAAGCTTATCCTCCTGCCGAACGACATAAAGATTGTCAAGTGAGGCTTTCCTTTTTCAAACCTCGTCTTTATAAACACCACCTCGGTTCTCTTCTCGGTGATGCTCATGAGTAAGGAGGAAAAGAGGAGTGAAAGGGTGAAGGTTGACCCCGAGCTCGGTGAGGTTCAGGTCGTAAGCCTCGGTGACTGTCCCATCTGCGGTGGAAAGGGAACGCTCAAGGCCATTCAGCACATCCACGAGATTCCCTACTTCGGCAAGGTCATGGAGAGCACGATAATCTGTGAGAAGTGTGGTTATAGAAACGCTGACGTCATGATACTCGAAGACAGGCCACCGAAGCTTTACACGGTTAAGGTCGAGAACGAGAAAGATTTATTCACGCGCGTCGTCAGGAGCAAGAGCGGGACGATAGAGCTGGAGGAGATAGGCGTCAAGATTGAACCTGGGCCGGCATCTGAAGGCTTCATCACGAACGTTGAGGGCGTTCTTGAGAGGGTTCGCGAAACCCTGCTAATGGCGAGGGAGTTCAGGAAGCAGGAGGGCGACGAGGAAGCGGTAAAGAAGGCCGACGAGATACTCCAGTACATCGAGGACGTCAAGGAAGGGAAGAAACCTCTGACGGTGAGGATAGCTGACCCTCTGGGCAACAGCGCGCTCATAGGCGAGAAGGTCAGGAGCAGGCTCCTAACCGAGGAGGAAATCCAGAAGCTGAGCCTCGGGCCGTACCAGATAGTCAACCCGGAGGAGCTTGAGGGGCAAGAAGAAGCCGGGGAAGGCGGTAAAAACCCAGAAGAAACCAAAAAAGAGGGGAAAGAGCTCAGTGAGAAATGAGGACGAAGACCTTGTCCTCGATTCCATTTACCTCCACGTTTCTTCCGTCGAAGTTTAGCTCAGCTTCCCCGTTCGCGAGTTTCTTATAGTCATCCATGCTTACCGCGATGACGCTGAAGACGTCGTCGCCGTTCACGTAGTTGGAGTATTCAAGTATGAAGGGCATTCCGAAGGCCATGTCGCCGGCGACGCCCTTGGTGACGTCGCTCACGTCGAGCGAACCGCCGTTGTCAACGATTTGAATGAAAACGTAGGGCCTGCCCACCTTCGCGACGTCCTCGTCGGCCATGTAAACGTTGCCAGTTATAACGTCAACGTCATCGCTGTCCGGGTTGAAGGTCATGTGCCTGCCGTTGGGCTCGGCCACCATGAGTGTGTACTCACCGAGGTTGTCCGCGCTCTTGGACATCTCCACTGCATTTTCGATGTCGCCACCCAGGTCGGTGTCGTCAACCACGCCAAAATAGTCGCGCGATTTGACTACGAGGTAGTCATCGTCGGTTTCAAGGTAATAGAACGTCTTGAGGGGTTCGTCGTCGCTGTATGAGTAGTCAATGTTGATGTAGTAGCCGTCTGAGTAGTCGATTTTAACGACGTAGCCGTCGTCGGTTTCGAGAACATTATAGGAGTCCTCTGGAACGACCACGACCGCATCGGTGCTCCCGGTTTCGCTCGTTATGACATCGATGAAGGGCTCGTCAACGTCCGATACAACGACCCTCATCGTGTCGAACTTGAGTGTGACCGGCAGGTCGGCGTTGAGCTTGACGTCTTCGGTAGTCTCGGTCGGAGTTTTCTCGGAACTTTTCTCTGAGAAGGTATCGGTCGCGGACGGCGTTGAACTGCTCGTCCCGGAGCTCATACACCCGCTTCCCGCGAGAACGAGTCCCACGAGAAGAAACGCCAGAACGTATCTAATCCCAAACTTCATTCAGAACACATCCACTTTGCTGGTAGTCAAGAACTGGGGGAGAGGAGCTTAAAAAGGTTTGCAGGCGCGTTAGGAAGCCCTAAAATCGTCAGGGGTAGAAGTAGTCCCTCGCGAGCAGGTCCTCAATCAGGGCCCTGACCCACGGCTTCCTCGTCTTCCTTGAGAGGTGGATTATGCCCTCGACGTGGATTCCGTAGCGCTCCTTCATCTCCTCCCTGCTCATGGGTTCCTTGAAGAGAAACGGCCTCTCGATGGTGAAGACGTAGCCGTAGTCCTTGATGTAGTTGGCCAGCCAGTTCTTCCCGTTCTCGCCGTGGACAAGAGTTAAACCGCTCGTATCCTTCGCCATCTCCCAGAGGGTCTCAAGGTCGGCCTTTATCACCTCACCAACCTCGAAGCCTCCAGCTATTGTTCCCCTCTGGGTTAGCGTCTGCTCCTCGTGAAGGTTGAGCCTCCTCAGCGTGTCCCTCAGCTCGTAGGGGTTTCCCCGCGCTATGTAGAGGAACACCAGGTCACCCTCGTCGAAGGCCTTCCTCTTCCTGACCTCGACCGTTTTGAGGCCCCTGAATATCAGCTCGGCGTAAACCTGGTGGAGCGCTATGACGTGCTCCATGCTTTCACCGATTTCTAAGCTTGTAAAGGAAGAATATAACTATAATTTGTAGTTATATTTTTCTGTCAAAATCCTCGCCCAGGGACACTCTTCTACAAGTTTCCGGAGAATCGAACGTATTTCATAACTTGGTGTTTTATACTCTAGTTCACCATTATCTTTTTCTATAACTTCATCAATGCGACTCTTTGTCCAACTAAACCATTTAATATTAGAAGTGTCATCTTTAGAACAACGATTACTTAGCTCTTTTTTTAAAGTAGCATATACTAACTCCGCGTTTCCGCCACTCGTACTTATCGGTGCACTCAACATAGCTTCGGACGGTAAGTCTGCTACTATAACGTACATATTGCCTGTTTCGTCCTTGCCTCCAATGAGAAGAAATACTGCCGCACTTTTTAGCATAGGGCCTTTGTATCCCCAGAATCCACAAATAGAATTACAGTTCCAACTCATTTATGCATCACCTATTAAATTAGTGGAGTACATACTTAAAAATATTTGGATGGATTAAATAAATAATCAAGCTCTCTAACCTTCTCAAGTTCAAATGAAGCCTTCACGAGGTCGCTCACAACCCCGCTCGCCGTCTCCTTCAGCCCGGCGCCGGCCCCTTTAATGAAAAGCTCTCCCAGAAGGTCGCTCTCTATTAACGCCACGTTCTCGTTGCTCGAAACCGCGAGCGGGCCTGAAACCTCTTCCGGGGCGACCCTAACGTCCTTTTCCTCGATTGTCGCGACGAGCCTAATCCTCTTCCCCTTTGCAAGAGCCCTCTTAACCTCGTCAACCGTAACCTCCGCGATGCCCTTGACGGCAATCTCGTCGAAGGTAATTGGCTTAAAGGCAACGCAGTGGAGTATAGTCGCCTTGTAGCCGGCGTCAATTCCGAGGACGTCTCCGCTCGGGTCCCTCTCGGCTATGCCAAGCTCCTGCGCCTGCTTTACCGCCTTCTCGAAGTCAATCCCCTGCTCCATCCTTGAGAGTATGAATGTGGTAGTCGCGTTCAGGACGGCCTTTATTCTCCTTACCGAGTCGCCGAGCATGTTCTCGCGGAGGAGCCCGATGATTGGCGTCCCGGCCATAACCGTAGCCTCGAAGAGGTACGGCAGGCCTCTCCGCTCGGCTTCACCAGTAAGCTCCGCGTAGTGGAACGCCAGTGGTGGCTTGTTGCTCGTAACGACGGCCTTTCCGTCCCTCAGCGCCTCAAGGTGCCATTCGTGGGCGTTTCTATCGTTGGTCACGTCAATCACAACATCGGCCTCAATCTCCCTCACAGCCTCGGCCGGCGAGAAGTTATAAACCTCGTAGTCGTTGGTCCATTTACTGAGCTTTCCAAAGTTCTCCTTGACGAGCAGAGCCTCCCTCAGGTCAATTCCCTCTGGAAGCCAAATCATCCCGCTCGTGTCTGAAATGCTGACGACCCTGAAGGATAAACCGTACCTCTCCCGGAAGAAGCGCTCCTTCTCAATCAGAACCCGCGCAACGGCTCTGCCAACGTTGCCGAAGCCGAAGAGCCCAACCTTCACCTCCATCCCATCACCGGAATAGAAAAGGGGGAAGGGCTTAAATCACTTGTTGAGGATTACCTTGATTATGTCCATGTCCCTAACTATGCCGACGAGCTCTCCTTCCCCTTTGATGACTGGCAACTGTTCTATGTGATACTCAACCATCTTCTGGGCGACCTCGTAGACGCTCATGTGAGGCGTTGCCACGACGACGTTGGGGTTCATTATATCCTCAACGGGCTTCTTTGGAAGCTGGAGCTCGGCCTTCTCAAAGAGAAGCGTCGGATTGCTCTCAAGAATCCAGTCCTCCTCGCTTGAGGCCGAAAGGGCCGTCTGCTTCATGACCCTGACTACCTCACTGTCCTTGAGCAGGTCGGTCTCATCAACCATTCCTATTAGGTTTCCGTCGTCATCTATAACCGGAATCGCCATCGCGTTGCACAGGAGTAAAGCCTTCAAGGCCGCCTTGAGGGGGGTCCCACGCCACACCGCACTGACGTACTTCTGATAGTATGGCTCAATCGTTATGTCCTTTAGCTTCTCGTTCTTGGCCAGGTAGCGCCTAACGATGTCGCCTACCGTCAGGATTCCTATTGGCTTCTCCTCGTCATCAACGACAACGACGCGCCGGTAGTCAGTGTCGAGCATTCTCCTAACTGCCTTTTTGAGGTCGTCGTTGGCCTTGACAATTGGAACGTCCCGCTTCACGAGCATTGCCAACTGGTCCTCGTCCGGATTTATGAGGACGTTCTTGATGCTGATTATCCCGACGAGCTTGCCTTCCCTGTTAACGACCGGAAACGAGCGAACGTTGTATTTTCTGAAGAGCTCGAGGGCGTACTCCCTTGTCGCCGGCAACTGAATTACCACTGGGTCCTTTGTCATCAGGGTCTTTACCCTCATGTTCTACCACCGCTTAACCTAAGACGGTGCCCCCCTATTTAAGGTTTTAGAAAAGAAAATGGACGGAACGTCAGCCGAGGAGCGCGAGGAAAACACCCGCGACAACGGCGGTTCCAATAACACCGGCGACGTTCGGACCCATTGCGTGCATGAGGATGAAGTTGCCCGGGTCCTCCTCACTGGCCAGTCTCTGCACGACGCGCGCGCTCATAGGCACCGCCGAAACTCCCGCAGCGCCTATCATCGGGTTTATCTTGCCACCTGAGAGCTTGCTCATGAGCTTTCCGAAGAGCACTCCTCCAGCGGTTGCGCTGGCGAAGGCGACGATGCCGAGTCCCAGTATCTCCAGGGTCTGGGGCGTGAGGAAGCTCTGGGCCCTCATGGTTGAGCCGACACCGAGCCCGAGGAATATCGTCACGATGTTCATGAGTTCCTCCTGTGCAGCCTTGGTGAGCCTTGGAACGACGCCGCTCTCGCGGAAGAGGTTGCCCATCATGAGCATTCCTATCAGCGGCGCCGCGCTGGGAACGAGCAGGCCGATGACTATCATCGTGACTATCGGGAAGAGGATTTTCTCGCGCTTTGAAACGGGTCTCAACTGCTCCATCCTTATGCGCCTCTCCTCGGGGGTGGTGAGGGCCTTTATGATGGGCGGCTGAATCAATGGGACGAGGCTCATGTAACTGTAGGCTGCTACCGCGGTCGCGGCGAGTATCTGGGGCGCGAGCTTTGTGGTGAGGTATATCGTCGTCGGCCCGTCCGCGCCGCCGATTATTCCTATTGAAGCGGCCTCATGGATGTTGAAGCCCAGCGCGAGAGCGGTAAGCATGGCAACGAAGACGCCAACCTGCGCCGCCGCGCCGAGGAGAGCGGTCTTTGGGTCAGCTATGAGCGGCCCGAAGTCGGTCATCGCCCCTAGGCCGAAGAATATGAGGAGCGGCACTATCTCCGTCTTGATGAGGTAGTGGTAGATTATGTCGAAAAGGCCGGGGTGGGAGCAGAGAGGCCCCGTGGTCGGGCAGTTTGCTATGCCGTTGAGGGGGAGGTTGACGAGAACTGCCGTGATGCCTATCGGGAGCAGAAGCAGCGGCTCCATCTTGTAGCGTATCGCGAGGTAGACGAGCGTCAGGCCCACTGCAATCATGATGAGGTTTCCTACCGTGAGGTGAAGCAGGCCCATTGTGCTCAGGAAGTCCACGAAGCTCGTCATGGCAATCACCCGAGTTCTATGAGTGGGTCGCCGGTGTTTACGGTGTCGCCTTCCTTCACGTAGATTTTCTTTACAATCCCGTCTTTCGGAGCGGGGATTTCGTTCTCCATCTTCATAGCCTCAAGCACAACCAAACCCTGACCAGTCCTAACCTCCTGCCCCTCACTCACGAGAACCCTCAAAATCTTCCCAGGCATCGGAGCAGTAACAGTATTCGGCGAAGCACTCGCAGGAGCAGGCGAAGGAGCCGGGGCACTAACCGGAGCAGGAGCAGGGATTGATGCGGGGGCTGGGGCAGAAACCGCCGAGGGAGTGCTGGCAGTTTCGGGAACGCTTGGGAGCGCTATTCCCAGCCCTTCGGCCTTGACCTCGTAGCTCTTGCCCTCGAATCTGACCTTGAACTTCCCGCCGGCGAGCTCTTCAACCTCAACCTCGTACTCCCTTCCATCGATGATGACCTTAACCTTCATCTTCACCACTTCCTCATCTCGTAGTTGAAGTTCTCAACCTCATCCATACCACTCTGTAAACCGTAGAGGCGCCACGCATCGGAAACTTTCCTCTTAAAGGGCAATGGCCTGGCAACCTCGGCCTTCTTCGCGAGGTAGGCGAGGATTGAGGCAGTGATGATGGCCAAATCCCTCGGGGGAATTTCTTCAGTTTTCTCGACAACCTCAGGCTTCTCCTCAGTCTCCTCAGCGGCCTTTTCCTCGGCCTTCTTGGCCCTTCCAGTCATACCGCGCTCGAAGGCGCCTATGGCGTAGAGGATGATGGCCAAAATGGTGAGTATGGCGAAGACAACGGTGATTCCTATGACGGTAATCCATCCGCCTTCGGTGAGCTGGCTCATGCTTTCACCTCACAGCGGTATGTTGCCGTGCTTCTTCGGCGGGAGCTTGACGCGCTTGCTCTCGAGGGCCTCAAGCGCCATAATCACCTTGCCCCTCGTTTCAGCAGGGTCGATGACGTCGTCGATGTAACCTCTGGCCGCTGCTACGTACGGGTTGGCGAACTTCTCGCGGTACTCGGCTATCTTCTGCCCTCTAACTTCCTCCGGGTTCTCGGCCGCTGCGATTTCTTTCCTGAATATGATGTTCGCCGCTCCCTCAGGGCCCATGACAGCTATCTCCGCTGTCGGCCAGGCGAAGACGAAGTCGGCCCCGAGGTGCTTGCTTCCCATCGCGAGGTAAGCCCCACCGTAGGCCTTTCTGAGGATAACGGTCACCATCGGAACCGTCGCCTCGGCGTAGGCGTAGAGAACCTTCGCGCCGTGCCTGATTATTCCCCTGCTTTCCTGGTCAACGCCGGGCAGGTAACCGGGGACGTCCACGAGCGTGACTATCGGGATGTTGAAGGCGTCGCAGGTTCTAACAAACCTGGCAATCTTGTCCGAGCTGTCTATGTCGAGAACTCCAGCGAAGTACTTGGGATTGTTGGCGATGATTCCAACGGTCTGGCCGTTCATCCTTCCAAAGCCGACGACGGCGTTCGGGGCGAAGTAGGGGAGTATCTCAAGGAAGTCGGGGTTACCGTTCTCGTCGCGGTCAACTATCTCATAGATGACCTCCCTGACGTCGTAGGGCTTGTTCGGGTCGTCCGGGACAATCTCATAGAGCCTCTCGCTCTTCCTGAAGGGTAAATCGCTCGTCTTGACCTTTGGAGGCTTCTCCATGTTGTTGGACGGCAGGTAGCCAACGAGGCGCCTTATCAAAGCCAGAACTTCCTCGTCGCTCTTGCCTATGAGGTGGGCCTGACCGGCCCTCTGCGCGTGAACCATCGCTCCGCCGAGCTGAACTGGAGTAACCTCAACGCCGGTAACCGCTTTGACGACCTGAGGCCCGGTGATGAACATGAAGCTCGCCGGGTTGTCCACCATGAGAATGAAGTCTCCGATAGCAGGGCTGTAAACGGCTCCGCCGGCACAGGGACCCATTATCGCGGTAATCTGCGGAACCACACCGCTGAGAATCGTGTTCATCTTGAAAATCTCGCCGTAGCCCTTGAGCGCGTCAACACCCTCCTGAATCCTCGCTCCTCCTGAGTCGTTGAGGCCTATGACAGGGGCACCGGCTTCAAGGGCCAGCTCCATGACGCGCTTTATCTTCATCGCGTGCATCTCACCGAGCGAACCGCCCATGACGGTGAAGTCCTGCGCGTAGACGAAAACGAGCCTGCCATCGATGGTTCCGTAGCCAGTAACGACGCCGTCCGCGGGCAGTTCCTTCTTGTCGAGGCCGAACTCAGTCCCCCTGTGCTTGACGAACATGCCGATTTCCACGAAGCTTCCGGGGTCAAGGAGCTTCTCAATCCTCTCGCGGGCGGTGAGCTTGCCCTTGGCGTGCTGTTTCTCGACGGCCTTCTCCCCGCCCATGGCGAGAATCTTTTCCCTCCTCTCGTAAAGCTCGTTGAGCTTCTCCTCCATGCCCATGAGAGTAACCCCCTTGATTTCTTGGGGGTTGTAGTTTGTAAAGTTTAAAAGGGTTTTTGAGGAGCGAAATTCATCCAAGAGTGGATAATTTGTCCAATGGCTGGGAAAAAAGAAGGAAGACCTCAGAGGTGCTGGATTGGCGTTTCGGCACCACAGGCCTCACACTTGAGGAAGTGGAAGCGTCCACGCTTGATAATCTTGGTATCTGGACTTCCACAGACCGGACAGATGACGTACTCCTTGAGGTACTTCTTCATCTTGTTGGCTATTAAGTACGGAGTGAAGCGTCCCTGGAGGATTACGCGCCTGCCCTCGAGCGTTCCTGCCGTTGCAACCTCGCGTAGGATGAACTTCAGGAGATGGTTCGGGTCGCGATTCATGGCCTCGGCAATGTCAACGAAGTTCTCGATTATCGTCCTGTTACCGGCTATTGTAACGACCGCCGGCGGAACCTCGAAACGGGACTTGTGGGACTTCACGTTCTCGGGCAACTCCTCGTAAGCCTTATCGAGGAGCTTCTCGAAGTCGTAAAAGTCAATGCTCTCGCTCATCTTCTCACCCCCTCATAGGTTTCCCCTTCGCTTTATAACCTTTGTTAGAGCACCCTGTAAAAGCCCGCCCTCGGCTCGTAGATTCTGCCGTCTGCCTTGAGCTCCTCGATGAGCTTCTCGACCTCGCGCTTACTACCAACCCCGGCCTGCTTCGCGGCCTCGATTACCTTCTCTGCCGGCGCTCCGTAGTCGCCTTCCCCTTCGAGGTTCTTGATTATATCGACCAGTTTCTCTATCTTGTTAAGCTTCTTGGAGCTCTTGCCTATCTCAAGGATTGAGACGTCTATGTTGCCCTCCTCGTCAACTGCTATCGTCCTCATCATAGCCTCGATGAGCTCTATCGCCGCTCTCGCATCTTCGCGCGTTACCGTCTCGCTCAGTCTCATCCTCGCGTGGGCCTCACTGAGACGTATGAGGGCCTCAAGCTGTCTCGCGGTTATCGGAATCGGCTGGACGCCCTCCTCGTCGCCCCTCTTCAGGCCCTTCCTCATCTTGACGTAGTAGCGCTTGATTTCCTCCATCGCTTCCCTGCTCAGGACCGGGTGGACGTTCTTCCTCGCGTAGGCTATGTACTTCTTGAGGAGGTCGTAGGGTATCTTCGGCGTAACAACCTCTGCCTCCCCCCTGCGAACCTTGAGTATGTGCTCGGCGATGCTCGCGTCGACCTTCTCGTCCGGCTCGTCGAGCAGGAGGAATATGAGGTCAAAACGGCTCAGCAGGGTCGGCGGAAGGTCGAGCTGTTCGGGGAGGGACTTGTGCCTGTTAAAGCGACCGAACTTCGGGTTGGCGGCGGCTATAACGGTCGTCCTCGCGTTGAGGGTGGCTGTAATGCCGGCCTTGGAGATGCTTATCGTGTTGTGGAGAACCAGCCCGTGGGAGACGAAGAGGTGGTACGGCTCAACGGTCACGTCGTAGACCCACTCCCAGCGGTCGTTGGGGATTTCCTCGACCTTCGTAACCCTGAGGAAGTTGATGTTGCCGTTCCAGTAGCTGAGGAAACTCTCAAGTTCTTTTT
The DNA here is from genome assembly GCF_054657655.1 of Thermococcus prieurii. Classification (NCBI taxonomy): domain Archaea; kingdom Methanobacteriati; phylum Methanobacteriota; class Thermococci; order Thermococcales; family Thermococcaceae; genus Thermococcus; species Thermococcus prieurii. The sequence goes on from NZ_BAAHYH010000002.1 coordinate 997,266, forward strand.
CGGCTTTCCTGATTGTGCCCTCGGCTAACGTTTTTATAGCCGAAATTGCCCAGCGGTCACCAAGTTCGGCGCGTTTCTTCAATTTATCGGCCGTAACCCCCGTGTAAGAGTATATCTTTGAGCGAGATAGCAAATCCACGGCCTTTGACGGGTCATTTTCGGAGAGAGTTCTTAACTCCTCAATCCTCGACAGGACCCTCTCCAGGTAGGGCCTAATGAAGCTCTCCCTGATTAGCGGAATGGCAAACCTCCTCCTTTCCGCGGGGAGCTGAACAACGCCAAGGATTCTGCCAGCTTTGGTTAAATGTCTAATCAGTGGGCGGGGAAAAGCCTTCTCTATCTCTTCCACAATGTACCCTCCACGAGTGCGCTTCACCCTCGCAACCCTTCCCTGAGAGTAGAGATAGTCCGCTTTGGCCTCGGCGTCTTTGGGGTCCCTGAAAAGCTCTCCCTCAACTGGGAGCAGTTCGATGGGATAGCGGGCAACCCCGAGGACGATGTCCCTCGGGTTGATTTCCTCCGCCGGCTTCTCCCTTATTTCGCCGTCCTCCCACACCATAATCGGGTGCTCTGGGGTTACGGTTATCTCCCTGCCGTTCGAGAACCTCAGCCGTATGAACTTATCCGGCGCTCTGTGCCTGCTCACGCGGTCCGCTTTAACCTTTACGATTTTCTTCCGCTCGAGGTCGTACGCGAGGAGCTCTATGTCATCAACGGGCAGTATCTCGGTGTCCCTGCCGAGTATCACCTTATCGCGGTTGGCCTCAATTAGGGAATTCACCAGCTCGCCTATCTTCACCTTCCTGCCGTCAGCGAGGAGAAGCTCAAAGTCGTGGTGGTAGCTCTGCTGTTCCAGCGCTTCGTGAATCGCGCTCCTGTCACGGTCACTCATCTTGTCGAACTCGTCAATGCAGTTGTGAACTATGATTCCCTCGGCCAGGAAGTTGTGCTCACCCGGCACGTAGAGGTCGTAAACGTAGCCCTCGTAGGGAACGCGCTCGATGGAGACTATTTCGTCAAGGAGATAATCCCTTGTGGCAAGAACTTCGAGCTTAATCTTGATTTCTGGACTCAGGACATCGCTAAGCCTCTCGATGAGTTTTCTGAGCTGAATCCTGCCGGGCTGATACTTGCCCTTGGCGTAAGAATAAACGGTACTCCAGAGTCCTCTCTCCTGCAGTACTTTGGCAGGAACGCTCTCGATGATGGCCCTAGCAATTTTCCTAACGGGTTCTGCCGGCACTTTGTCGCTCCTCGCCGAGACGAGATGCTTTTTGATGGGTATCTCCTTGACCTTAACGCTGTAATCCTTAACCGCGTTGAGGAGGTTTATGACGTCCTCCCTTCCAGTTACTCTAATCCTGTTCACGCCTTTCCCTGGAATCACACGGGCGTACACGTCAAACCTCCTGAGGAGCAGTGAGAAGGCCTTGTCTCTTTCCAAATCATTTGAGAGCAGGAATTCTATGTGAACCACGCTTCCCCTCTTGCTCTTCTTGACTGAGACACAGCCGTCCGAATCGAGAGCACCCGCGATAAACGCTTTCAGCGCCTCATCGTCCAGAGAGAATGCGTTTTTCAGGTTGTCTTCGGTGAGATACTCGTACAGGTAGGCGAGCAGTGGCGAGCTAACATGGAACGTTATCGCGTCGCTCTCTATTTTATTGCCAGCAAGCTCGCTCCTCGTGGTTCTCTCGTACTCTCTCAATGGTCCATCGTAGAAGCTCTCAAATGCCCTCCTGATGGCCCTAATCTGGTCTTTGTGAACCTTCGACTGCACGATGCGAACGTGAACCTTAGATCCGTTCCTCTTTATCCACCCGTCGCCGTAGAGGAATCCGAGGAAGTACGCAAGCTCCGGTGTTATGTAGGCCACTTTAAGGCGCTCCCTGCGGTAGTTCGGACCATAGGTTAGAGGCCTCTCACGCCACTTCTCGTAGAGTCCCAGCTCACGCAGTATCTCCCTGAACTTCCCGACGCGGATAGAACCCTTTCCAGAGAGGAAGTCCTTTGAAACGCCATACTCCCTGTTGAACTCCGCGAGGCTCTTGAATCTCCTGAGGATTTCTCGCTTCAGTTCGTTCTTTTCTTCGGGGGTTAGCTTAACCTTCCAGTCCGGGGGCAAAATATCGAGCAGATACACTCTTCTCCCCACTGATGGAAGCTTCAGCGGAGCAACCATCATATCGCCAACCTTAAACTTCTCCGCCTCCTTCCACTCAAGGGTCTGGCCGTCTATGAGAAGGTGGTCGGGAGTTAGGGTTACCTCGTTGCCCGAGCGGAACTTGAGCTTTAACAGCTCCCCCTTCCAGGGCTTCCTGCGGATTATCGTGGCCTTGGAAGTTTTCGTCCTCATGCTTCCGAGGTCGAGGGCAGTAACCTCCATCTCCTTCTCCTGAATGTCCACGATTTGGCCGTCGGAGAGCGCCTTGTATGACTTCTCAAGCTCGAAGAGGTCTTCGATTCTCTGGTATTTTCCATCTACAAGAACCCGTGAATCCGGGTGGAGGCAAGCGAACCCGCCATCTGCCAGCACGAGAACACCAGCTTCCAACACCCACGAGCCCGTGAACTCGTCCCTGACTGCGGCGGCCGTGTTGTGGACGACAAAACCATTGGCAATGAAGCTGTGAGAGCCCTCTACCGTTAGGTCGTAGACGTGGTCATACTGCGATTTTATCATTTCTACTTCCCTGACTTTCTCCCACAGGTAGTCCGAGGTAGCAAGTTCTTTTAACTTCTCAAGCTTTGCCTTGACGTTCTCTTCCCTTGCATAATGTTCACTGAGAAGCCAAGCAAGTTTGGAGTACAGAGATTTGTCTCTGCTTTCAAGAACCCTTGCCACCTTGACGAGAAGCCCAAACTTAAGCCTGCGCGGTCTCTTTCTGAGGAACAGCTCGTAGAATTCCTTGTAATCCATTCCCAGCTCCTCTGGTTTCAACGCTTTTCCAATCGCACTCCTGAGCTCTTCGGAAAGCCCAACGGGAGACTCCTCTAGTTTTGCCTTTGAAAGGTTCTCAACGACCCTGAGAAGGGCTTTCCTTGATATGGGTTTTCCTTTCTCCACGAGCGCTCCAAAGTTCGAGCCGTAGACTTTCTCGACGCTTAGGCCGTAGAACGTTCTAATCTCCTTTATCAGCTTTCCAACACCAGGCACAACGTCTACGTTGGTGTCGTACTTCTGCCCCTGCATTCTCTCCATGAGAGCCTCCAGCTTCCTCGCCTTCTCCGGGTGTTCAAAGCTAATCTCAGTCGCGAACTTCAGAACGTTCTCGCCGTAGATTTTAAGCTCCCACCTGTCGTGCCTTGACGTTATCTCCCTGTTCCCAAACTTTGAGGTGTACCCTGCCCGCTTTCTCCTCCTGAGGTGCGCCACTATTCCAAACCTGAGCAAGGCGAGCTGGAGCTTCTTGGCGAGTCCCTCACTGACAGTGTCGAACTCAACGTATGAAGAGCCGTTTTCCCGTATAACCACCGTGCCGTCGCAGTCAAACAGCCCTCTGATGTACGAGGCAAGGACGCTCTTTGGGGAAGTGAAGAGTTCGTTCGAAATATCGAGCTTGCTGGACTTCGGAGACTGAGGAACGCCCAGTTTCTCAAGCAGATGTGCCACAACCTTTGAGTGGAAACGAAGCGATGGAACTCCATCTTTAACCTGCTCCGCAGCTTCAATTCCGAAGAGTTCCTTTGCAAGCCCTTCAAACCTGCGTCTCAGTTCGGGGTTCTTGTTTGAGAACCTTATCGCCACACCCCAGCCAGCCTTTGAGACACTACCATCGCCCGCTACCAGTCCGGCAAAGTAGGCCAGCCTCTCGTCAAGGTACTTGGGGAGCTTAAGCTTCGTTCCCGCCTGAATTGAAACGGCCTCTGCCTCTATCCTTTCCCAGCCCCAGCCGGCCAGCTCAACGAGCCTGCGGAGGTGTTTCATTCTTATGTTGCCCCTTGCCTTAGGATTCGTCCAGTTGTAGTAGAGGGTGCTCTCACTTACCCCGAGCATCTTCGCAAGCTCTCTCTTGCTTATTCCAAGCTTTTTGGTGACTTCTTCAATGAGTTCTTTGACCTGCCCCTTGATTCCGTACACAACGAGGTCATCGAGGTCGTTGAGAAGCTCCAAGAGGGGAACTTTTTTCTCCTCGACTGTCAGCCTTCTCAGGGTTGCAACGTAATCTTTCTTGGTAAGATTCCTCGCCTCAACCCACTTCGGTTCACCGTCCTGAATCGTCAAAAGTCTCGTCTCGGGGGTTAGTGTCAGCTCTTTGCCGGTGATTGTTTTGATTTTCACAAGCTCCTTGGGCGCTTTGAGTCTCCAGACCCTGCTCAGCGGAGCGGTCTTTACCTTGCCACCTTCTGCGGATAGGCTCTCACCAAGATAGGGGGAATAATCGATGCCGTCGGAGTACCTAATTGAGCCAACGTCTCTTATCCAGCTCTCAGTGAGCGAACCGATTTGGTGAATCCCTGAATCCGAAAACACGAGTGAATCCGGAGCAACGCAGAGACCGGCCGCCGAACTGCTCTTACCGCTCGTATAAATCGCCCTTGGGGCTAAGTTGGCCACGTAGCGGAGGAGCTGGCTGTTGTGGACAAAGATGTCGTTGGCTATGAAGTTGTGGTGCTCCGGAATCTGGAGGTCGTAGACCCACTCGTGCTCGGGTTTGTACTCTTCAATTTCGACAACCCTGTCCCAGAAGATGTCAGACTCTTCGAGGAGCTTCCGCAGGCTTTCGTCTTCCGTTTCAGGAACCACTTTCGGCTCGGTGTCGCGCTTTGGCGTTGCGATAAAGTCCCCAACCCTCAGCTCCCCGGCTTTCCTCGTCCTGAACTGGCCGTTTTCGAAGGTGAAGAACGGGTGAGTTGGGGTAACGCGAATCTCCCTTCCGCTCGCGGTCTTTATCCTGAACATCTTTTCCGGAGCAGTTCTCTTCCAGGCGATGTTCGCCTTAACTCTCCTGACCTTCAGCGTTTTCGCGTCGAGGGCGTAGAGTTCGAGGTCAATCGGCGCGTAGAAGCCATCGTCAACCCTTCCGAGGTTTCCTTCGGCTTTTGCCTTCTCGATGGCCTCGTCAACTATCTCACCAATCTCCTTCAGGCTTCCATCGGCTAGGAGAACCTTCGTGTGGTAATCAACGCACTTAGCAACACCCGGGTCACCAACCAGCAAAACGTGGCTTTCTCCCCTTAACTTCGTTCCATCAGGCAAAACCCTCTGCACACCGCCGAAGAGGGCCAAAGCAATTCCCTTCTTGACTATCCTGTGGCCCCAGATGGCCGGAGCTATCGAGTCCACTATCGCGTCAACGATATCCTTCCTCTTCGCCAGCTCGCGAATCTTCTGCTCGTCCTCCGGCGAAATCTCAAGTTCTTCAATCTCCTTGCTGAGCTGTTCGATGTGGTTGACCTCCAGAACCTTCTTAAAAATCGGCCTCTTGTCCCTCTGCTCGAGGATGACGCGCAGGATTCCGGTCACGAGAACACGGTCGCCGGGCAGAGCTGTGTCGACGAGGTCGTCGAGCAGAATCGCGTCGACGAAGCGGGGCATCTGGCCACCTTTGAGGCTCTCGGGCCTGTCCTGAAGGCGGAAGCTCTGGAAGTTGATGAACCTACTTTTTTCCACGTCGAGTTCGACGTTTCTTGAACCACAGGCGTCGCACTTGGCCGGCTTGACGAGGTTCTCGTAGGGCCTCTGGAGGCGAATCATCTCGTTTCCGCAGTCCTTGCAGACAAAAACCGCCCTCTGGACGAAGGGTTTGACCTCGCTGACGCGCGTGATGATTCCCTCGACCTGAATCAGCCTGTTTATGTGCTCGCTCCCCAGTTCCTTGACGAGTATCGTGTGAGGGAGGTTGTAAAAGCGCGCGTGAACCTTCAAATCCCTTTCAACGAGGAGCGGGGGCTCGCGGAGGATAATCTGAATCGCGTCCTCACAGCTCGCTATCGCCTCTTCCGGGTTGTTGAGGAGCTCCTCAGCCAGCTCGGGGTCGAAGGAGTTGAGGTGCGCCCAGTCTATGGCCAAGGAGCGCTTCGGCGTTACCGTAAGGAGGTCCTTGAGGCGGTTTATGTAGACCTCGTTGCCGTCGTCGTCAACGTACTCGCGGAGGAACTTTGCGAAGCGCGAAATCATTTCCTCCCTGTCCATCAGGCATCACCGAGCCACTCGTTCCTTATCTTGGACATCTGGAGGTAGAGCCGTCTCTCCTCCGGCGAGAGGCGCGAGAGCAGTTCAAGGCTGTTGGGCCTCAGCATGACCGCTTTGAGGATTTTGTTGAAGCGTATCATCTTCAGGTCACGGAGCTTCTTCTTGAGGTTGGCAAGCTTCGTCAGCTTGACGTTTATCGTCTCGACGCTCTCGCCCGGATTGAGGCGGACGTAGTTTTCGAGGTAATACAGGTAGAACTCGGCCCTCTCGTAGAGCCCGGCCGGGAGTGCCGTTAACGGCTCGCTTTCTCTCTCGCCGGCGATGGCCTTGTCTATCTCGCCGATTACCTTGTCAGTTTCGTCCACAATCTCAACCACTCCCGCTTCCCAGAGTTCCCTCGCCTTCCAGTCCTCGATTAGGACGATGTCGCCCTGATTCCAGTCAGAGAAGGGCTTTAACACCTTTACAGCGATGAGCGCCCTGCCGGTGAACATACCACCACCTTGAACGACCTAAGGTCTTCGGCTAATAAACCTTGTCGGAACAGCTTAGAACGGTGTTGCGCGGAGTTATGCCAGTTCGATTTCCACTCGAATGCATTCATGAGCACAGATGAGCAGGAGGACGCTTTTGGCCTCGATAACCCTTTAAACCTGAACGAGCAGTCCCGTTAAGGTGAGTAGTAATGCTGATTGGAATAATGAGCGACACCCACGATAACCTTCCGGCAATTAGGAAGGCCGTCGAGTTCTTCAACGAGAGGAACGTTGACCTCGTAATCCACGCGGGTGACTACATCGCCCCCTTCGTCGCACGGGAGCTCGGAAAGCTCAAGGCCCCGCTGAGGGGCGTCTTCGGCAACAACGACGGCGAGAGGAGTGGATTGAGGAAGGCGTTAGGGATAGAGGACGAGCTCATCGAGGTCGAGGCGGACGGAATGAAGATAGCGGTGACGCACGGGACGAACGAGGTCCTCGTTAAGGCTCTGGCCTACAGCAAGCTCTACGACGTGGTTATAGTCGGCCACACCCACCGCTACGAGATTAGAGAGGTGGGCAGGACGATACTCGTCAACCCCGGCGAGGTCTGCGGTTATTTAACCGGCGTCAAGAGCGTTGCTTTACTCGACACGAGGAAGAGGGTTGTGGAGATTTTCAACATCGAGACCGGCGAGCTGTTGGGGGCTATGAGCGTATGAGGTGAGCCGATGGACATACTGACGCCGGCCGAGAGGAGGGACGCGGTGGTCTTCATCGGCGTTGATAGGGCTGGAAACGTCGAGTTCGTGAAGGTATACGCCGTCAGCGAGGAAAAAGCCAAGGAAACGCTGGAGGAGTTCTTCAACGCCAAGGGACTCTTCCCCACCGATTACAGGCTCGTGAGCCGTGGTCTGGAAAACGTTTCCGGAAAGAAGGCCATAACGACGAGGAGCGAGGAGGAGCTCAGTTCTTCCCTCGCGAGGCTCGGCCTTAAGTTACTCTCCAACGGAATCCTGACCCTCGAGGACATCGAAGAGGTCTACCAGATAACCCTCGTCAGCGAGGTCCTCTACGAAAGGGTCACCTCGGAAAGGCGGGAAAAAGAGGAAAAAACCCTTGGCTGGCGGGAAGTTCTCTCGCTCGGCGTCGATACGCTCGTCGAGAACCTGAGGGGAGTTGATTTGTCCGAGCTCGTTCCGGCGAACGCGCTAATCCTTCACGAGCCGAGCGTTGAGACCGTTGCGGAGCTCCTGAACGGGGAGCGGGACGGGCCGATAATCGTCGAGACGAAGGACGCGGGCAGGTATCGGAACCTCGATTTCTCAGCCTTCGTGAGGATTCCTCCCCTGAGCAGAGAGGAGTTCGCCGTCGAGCTCTCGGCGAGGCTCGGCTTCAACGTTCCGGTGAGCTTGATTTCCCTCCCCGAGAACAGGCTAAACCTGCGCAACGTCGAAAAACTGGCCAAACTCGTCGAGGCCCTCGTGAGGAAAGGGTTTGAGAGGGAAGAAGCTCTGAAAATCGCAGTCGAGCTCAACTCTTCAGGGCCCTGAAGTAGGCCTTAACAGCCTCCCTGAAGGCGGGATTGAGCTTTCCAAGGACAGCATTAACTCTTTCACGCTTCTTTCGCTCGCCCGCGAGATAGCTGAGGAGGAGGCACTCGTCAACTGAAAGGTTAGAGACTTCCTGGGGCTCTTCTCCCGCCAGAATCCGCTCCAGGAGGGGCCTCAGCTTCTCGCTCCGCCTCTCAAACTCAAGCCAGTCCACGTTGAGCCTGCCCCTTATGGAAATTTCACTGGCCTTCTCAAGGTACGGCCGGATTTTCTCTCCAAGCGGAGAAGACAGAACCCTCGCGATGAACTCCTCAACGTACGCCACCTCGTCGCCGAGCCTCTTCCGGTCAACGAGGTCGAGGCTCTCGAAGAGCGCCCTGGCGGTCAGATAGCACTTAACCGCGAAGGGGAGCTCCGGAAGGATTAGGTGCACCCCGTCAATCTCGACCCTCTCACCGGGTTTTCTCTTCAGCGTCTCGAGGAGGGTTCCGAGGGGGTAACTCAGGCTCTTCACGCAGAACTCAAGCTCGTCCATACTCTCACCATGTTACCTTATTCGGCCCACCTAAAAGCCTTTCGTCAGGTTTTTAGGCTTCGCGGGAAATTCCCCCACGGTGGGAGAATGGAGTGGGTCGAGATAGACGGCTCGTACGGCGAGGGAGGGGGCCAGATACTCAGAACGGCCGTTGCCCTGTCGGTAATCACAGGAAAACCTGTGAGGATTCATAGAATAAGGGCAAACCGTCCGAACCCCGGACTAAGACCCCAGCACCTGCACGGTATTCTCGCTTTGAAGGAGCTGAGCAACGCGAGGGTTAAAGGGGCAAAAGTCGGCTCTACGGTTCTTGAGTTCGTCCCCGGAAGGGCCGAGCCGAAACACATCAAAGTCCCGATAAAAACGGCCGGGAGCATAACGCTCGTCCTCCAGGCGTTATTGCCAGCGATGGCCTTCGTGAGGGGAAGCTTCGAGGTAACCGGCGGAACCGACGTGCCCTGGAGCCCGCCTGTGGACTACCTGAGGAACATTACGCTCTTCGCGCTCGAAAAGATGGGGCTGAGGGCAGAAATTGAGCTCAAGAGGAGGGGCCACTATCCAAAGGGCGGTGGGCTCGTCCTCGGAAGGGTCGAGCGGTGGGAGGAGAGAAAGCCCCTCGTTGCCCTCGAGTGGCGTAAGATAGAGCGCTTCGCGGGAATAAGCCACGCGACGAATTTGCCGGCCCACGTCGCGGAGAGACAGGCGAAGTCGGCGGAGGAGAAGCTGAGGAGCCTCTACAGCGTCCCGGTCGAGATTGAAAGGGAGGTCTCGCGCTCCCTCGGGCCGGGAAGCGGAATAGTCGTCTGGGCCGAGACGGACTCGCTTAGGTTAGCTGGGGACGCCCTCGGAAAGCGCGGAAAGCCGGCAGAGGTGGTCGGCAGGGAGGCCGCTGAAGAACTGATTGAGCAACTGACGCCAAGGAAGGCCGTTGACAGGTTCCTCGGCGACCAGCTGATACCGTTCCTGGCCTTCGCGGGCGGAGAGATAGGCGTTGCAGAAATCACGAACCACCTCGTCACCAATGTCTGGGTCGTGGAGCGGTTTTTGGGCAAAACCTTCGAGGTCGAGGGAGAAATCGGAGAGCCGGGGGTTGTGAGGGTGGTGAGGAAGGCGGAGGTCTGACGAAGGGGTTAAATAGGTCCCAGTTCTTAGTAAAGATGGTGGGAGAATGGAAGGTGTCGAGTACATTTACGACGAGCATGGGCGGATTAAAGGTGTGATAATACCGCCAGAACTTTGGGAGAAAGTTAAGGGCGAGTTCTTCGACCCGTCGAAATACAGGGGTATTTATAAGGACAGGAAGAACCTTGAGAAGAGCCTCAGGGAGCTGAGGGAGGAATGGGAGAGGGATTTTTGATTGACACTAACATTCTCATCTGAAAAGGTAGATAAAAAGGGGTGACCTTCTGCCTCGCAGACATCCCCTAAGCTTTACCCCTCCATCTCCACCCCGTAGACCTTCTCAGGGTTCTCGACGTGGATTTTATAGACGTCCTCCTCCGTAAACAGGCCGTTCTGGAGGAAGGCCTTCGTTCTCCTGGGAACTGTTTTCGGGCCGAGAACCGCTCCGGGTCTCCTCTTGTCGTCTATGTAGTCGGTCTCCATCATGAAGCGGTTGCCCTGCTTTATTGCCTCTTCTATGTTCCTCCTGCTCGCTATTATGCTCGGAAAGACACCGACCTCTTCAGCAACCTTCACCAGCGGCGGCGAGAAGTGCTTGACAACGCGGTAGGGCTTTATGCCGACTTCCCTCACGTATCTTCCAAGCTCTCGGAACTTCTCCTCGTCGAAGCTCTCGGTGTGGAGCTGAACCGCGCAGTCGGCATCTTTGGCGAGGCTCATGCCGTACTTCATCAGCTCTATGCTGGCGTTCCAGACTTCCTCGCTCACCTCGTAGTGCGGCCTTCCTATCTCGCCTATCGCAACGGCCTTGCCCTCAAGGCACAGCTTTTGCGCGTATTCCAGGGCCTTCATGACCTCGTTTCTCGCGTATTCAAGGCCCTTCTGCTCGGCCAGATAGACGAACTCCGCCGGGTGGACGCCGACGACGGCGAAGGCTTTAACTGGCGTCTCGCGGTTTATCCTCTCGACCAGCTCAACATGGAAGTCCATGGCCTTTATGAAGTCCTCAGCCTTGAGGCCCGGGAAGCCGTAGTCGTGGGCCGTCTTGTATACCACCATCAGGTGCGTCCCGCCCGCTCTGTGGAACTGCTTAACCGCCTCGAGGAATAGACCCTTGAAGGGGTCAACGTGGAAATGATTGTCGAGGATTATCATGCTCCCACCTCACGACTGGTAGATTTCGAGGACGTCGCCTTTTTTAGCGTTTGTCTTCCCCTCAAGGATGAGCGCGACCCTGTCGCCGTCAACTGCGAAGTCAACTCTCTTTCGCTCCCTCTGGATTTCCCGGATTAGGGCGATGTTCCTTCCCTTGACCTTGTAGCCGGGGTAGATTATCCCCTCAACGGTTCCAATCAGCGTTTCCCTGCCGAGGACGTTAAGGACCTGTTCCACCCTGAACTTCGCGACCGGTTTCCTCGACGCTATGAACTCTCCGGATTCACCTTCCCTCGACCTTCTCAGAAAGTCGAACAGACCCATGCTCCCACCGAAGGGAGTGGGAAAGAAAGGAGAAAAGCTTATCCCCTGACGAAGTGCACCGAGCAGGAGATGCATGGGTCGAAGGCACGGACGGTTTCCTCGAGCCTTCTGAGGAGCTCATCCTCCGGCGCGTTCCCGTAGAGGTTTCTCGCCTCCCACAGGAGGGCGCCCTCCATCATGGCGTGGTTGAAGGCCGTGGGCGTTATTATGTTGGAGTGCTCGATTTTTCCGCCGGCTATTCTGTAGTGGTGCACGAGAACTCCCCTCGGGGCTTCTACATAACCTATCCCCTCCCCGTCCCCGGCCTCGACCGGAACGTTCTCGGGCTCAAAGCCTTTGTCGAGAAGGGTTTTCGCTATTTCCCCCGCCCGTTCGAGGGCGTAAACCAGTTCTATCGCCTGGGCGAGGTTGTTGTAGCTCACCCATCCGGCTTCAAGCCTCTCCCGGTTCTCCTCGAAGAGTCTCTTAGCTGTGGGGGTCAGCGATTCAGCCTTGAGCAGGAGCCTCGCCAGCGAGCCGACGAGGAAGGGCTTTCCGTTGTAGAGGCTCTGCTTCGCGAAGCTGTAGACAGGGGGGCGCTCCTCGATGCGCTCGAAGTACTGGAAGTTCCGCTCGACGTTCGAGATGAGCGAGTCGCCGGTGAGGTAGCCGTCGGTGGCGACGAACAGCTCCGCTTTTCCGCCGTACTCCCCGATTCCCGAGAAGAGCCTCACCGCGCGCTTCGCCACCGTGAGGAGTGCCTTCGCCTCCCGTTCTATCGCCTCAAGCTCTTCCCGCCCCGGCCACCTTCCGAAGCCACCGGGTTTAACGTTTATGCCGTGGATTTCCCTCCCGCCGATGAGGTCCCTAATCCTGTTCCCGAAGGCCTTGAGCGCTATGCCCTCCTTAACGAGCTCGCCGTGCTTCGTCGCGAGCCTTATCGCGTCGGGATAGCCGAAGAGGTCTGGCGCGACGAGAAGGTATAGGTGAAGAGAGTGGCTCTCGATGAGCTCCCCTATGAGGCCGAGCTCCCTTAGGAGCCTCGTCTTCTCCGGAACCTCAACGCCGAGGGCCCGCTCTATGGCCAGAACGGAAGCGACGCTGTGAGAGAGGTAGCAGATGGCGCATATCCTTGCCTCGAGGTCGGGAACATCCCAGAAGTCCCTTCCGAGGGTGAGGAGCTCAAAGAACCTCGGCCCCTCGACGATTTTGACCCTGACGTCCTTGACCTCGTTTTCCTCGATGACTATCTCGGCTTTCCCGTTCCCCTCGACGCGGGTGAACTCCCTCGTCTCGATTATCATTGCCCCCACCTCGCGAAGGTCTTGAACTTCCTCATGATGTACTCCTCGTCGTAGCCGAGGCCCTTGAGAACTTCGAACTCTCCAGCCAGGTTCACCTCACCGGGCAAGGGTCCGCGACAGCCGATACAACCGAGTCCGGAGCGCGGGCAGGCAGCGTTGCAGCCTCCGAGCGTTATCGGGCCGAGGCATGGGAGACCCTTCTTGACCAGAACGCACTCGTACTCGTTCAGCTTGCACTCGAGGCAGACTGGATAATCAGGCCTCACCGGCTCGATGCCCTTCGCTATGTCAATAAGCGCCTGGAAGAGCTCGTTCTTGTCGTAGGGACAGCCGGGTATGGCGAGGTCGACGGTAACGTACTCGACGATGGGCTTTGGGTCGAGCGCCCTCATAGGGTTTCCCTCGTCGCCGTAAACGGCCTTCAGCTTCTCCTTGAGCGGAAGCTCGACGCTCGCCTGAAGGCAACCGTGGGTGGCGCAGGTTCCGAGGGCTATGAGGTAGTCGGAGCGGTTTCTGGCCTCTCTAAGAACCTCAAGGTCGCGGTGGCTTGAGACCGTTCCAGTAACGAGGCCAACGTCGAAGTGCTTCCCCTCGAGACTGGTCGCCATGTGGAACTCCTCTATCTCGTAGAACTCAAGAACGTCGAAAAGCCTCTCGTAGAGGAACAGGAAGTTGAGGGCACAACCACCGCAGTCGGTAAGCTCAAACACGCCGAGCTTCATCATATCAACCCCCTCGTCGAGAGGGCGTCCCAGTAGGTGAAAACCGGGCCATCCTGGCAGATGTACTTCATCGAGACGCTCGTTCCAACGACGCAATGGCCACACTTGCCGACTCCACAGCGCATGCGCCTCTCGAGGGTCATGTAGATTCTCCCCGGCGAGAGCTTCCTGTTGAGGAGCTCCCTTATGACGAAGCGGTACATGATTGGCGGACCGCAGATTAGGGCGTAGGAGTTCTCGACGTCGAAGTTCTCGCCCCTGAAGAGGTCGGTAACCACTCCCCTGCAGACCCTGTCGGAAAAGCCCTGCTCCAGGTAGATGCACGAGGGACTCTCGATTTCGTAGGCGAGCTTGACGGTGCAGTTCATCGCACTCCCGTGCTTGAGGAGGTGAAGAACCTCGTCGCGGAAGAGTATATCCTCGTAGGCCTTCGTGCCGTAGAAGAGCCAGACGTGCTCGTACTTGCCGGTGTCGAGGGCGTACCAGAGAACCGAGCGCAGGGGCGCCATTCCAAGGCCGCCGGCCACGAGGATTAGGTTCGAGCCCTCCATGTCCTCCATCGGGAAGCCGTTGCCGTACGGCCCGCGGATTCCAACGACCGAGCCTTCCTTCATTCCGTGTATGAACTTCGTCATCCTGCCGGCCTTTCTTATGCAGAGCTGGATTGGACTCCTCGTTGGGGACGAGCAGAGGCTTATAGGGAACTCACCGAAGCCGGGAACGTCCACTATGACGAACTGTCCCGGCCGGAAGGTGAACTCCTCGTTGAGCTCCTCGTCGAGGAAGCGGAGTGTAAAGAGCGTCTCCCTCGGGGTCAGGTCCTTAACCTCAAGGATTCTCGCCGGATGGCTCTCGTAGGGATTCATTCCAGCGACCCCCTTATCTCGTCGAGAACCTTAACGTGCTCTATGCCAGCGGGACAGAACTCGTCGCACCGGCCGCAGCCGACGCAGTTGAAGCCGGCCGAGGGGTCGAAGTAGCTCTTGCAGTAGTAGCGGTGCCTGAAGCGGTCCAAGCGCGTTGGCCTGAAGTTATGACCGCCCGCGACGAGGCCGTGGCTCTCCATGAAGCAGGAATCGTAGCGCCTCTCACGAACGGCCCTGTAGGCATCGACCCAGCGGTCGCAGACCTCGTAGCAACGGCACGTCGGACAGACGAGGTTGCAGTTCCCGCAGGCGAGGCACTTCTCGGCGTACTCCTTCCAGACCGGGCTGTTGTAGGCCAAATCGAGCGTGTCTGCGAGACCCTCCGAGCGTAGCTCCCTCTTGAACGCTTCAGCGCGCCTCTCCTCGAAGGCCTTGAAGTTGGCTATGTCCTCGTCGCTCACCTCGTCGAATAGCCTCGCGTTCTCCCAGACCACCTCGTGTCCCCTCACACTCCCTATCCTGACGAGCCATCCATCGGGAAGCTCGTGGAGGAAAAGGTCGAAGCCGTCCATCGCGAAGTGCGTTCCGAGGCTCTTGCAGAAGCACAGCTCGTCGGGGAGACAGCTTATGCCGACGATGAAAGCGCTCTTCCTTCTTTCTGCGTAGTAGGGGTCAACCGGCTCGGAGAGGTAAACCCTGTCGAGGATTTTGAGGGCGTGAACGTCGCATGAATGGACGCCGAAGAGCACGAAGGGCTTTCCGTCCCCTTCCTTTCGCCACCAGCCGTCCTCGAGGCTGAAGAGCCTCTCCCTCGGCCTGACGAAGAACTTCTTGGGAGGGAGCATCGTTCTGGTGTATTTCAGGTCCATCTGACCGGCTTCCTCGACCCTTCGGAAGTGGTGGGTCTTCCCCTCTTTAACCGGCCCGTAGATTTGGCCTATCCCCTTCAGGGAATTGAAGAAGTCCTCAAAGTTCCCGGAGGGTAGCTTTACATATCTCAACTCGACCACGCCCCTATCGGGCTATAATTTTAAGTTTGTAAAGATTCCCTTAAGGATTTTTCAAACCGGAGGTTGGGAACCTTTTGTTACAAACTTGTGCTTCAATGCACATTTATAAGCACGGCAAACCAACTATCGCCCATAAGTGGTGGTGCTCATGGAGGCGGAAGTCGATTACCTGACCTCGTATCCCCCCGAGCCGAGCTCGCTAATCCCCCTTCTCCAGCGGACTCAGGAGCGCTTCGGCTACCTTCCAAGGGAAGTCCTTGAGAGAATCGCCGACTACCTCGGAATTCCCCTGAGCAGGGTCTACGGCGTTGCAACATTCTACGCGCAGTTCAGGTTCGAGCCCCTCGGAAAGTACGTCGTCAAAATCTGCCACGGAACGGCCTGCCACGTGAACGGGGCGGTAACCATTGCCCAGGCGATAACGGAGGAGCTCGGCATAGAGGAGGGCCAGACGACGGAGGACGGGCTGATAACCCTCGAAAGGGTGGCCTGCCTCGGCTGCTGCAGTTTGGCACCGGTGGTCATGATAAACGACAAGGTGTTCGGCAAGCTCACGCCGGACGGGGTTAGGAAGCTCATGAAGAAGCTCAAGGAGGGGAAGCTCGATGTCTGAGATAAAGGCCATAGCGGTCGGCATGAACTCCTGCGGGATTGCCGCAGGCGCGAGAGAAACCTACGAGGCGATAAAGGCCGAGCTTGAGAGGAGAAACCTCGACGTGAAGCTCAAGATAGTCGGTTGCGTTGGCATGTGCTACCGCGAGCCCCTCGTTGACATAATCACCGAGGACGAGATTATCACCTACGGCCACGTTGACCCGAAGAAGGTTCCGAGGATTATAGATGAGCACGTGGTAAACGGGAAGCCGGTCGAGGAGTGGATAGTCAAGCGCGACTGGTGGGAGAACGGCGAGAGGAAGACGTGGGACGTTGACAACTATTTCTCCAAGCAGGTGAAGATAGTCCTTGAAAATTCCGGCTACATAGACCCCGAGAACATAGACGAGTACATAGCCGTCGGTGGTTATGAAGCCCTCAAAAAGGCCCTCAGGATGGAGCCGGAGGAAATCATAGATATCATTATGAAATCCGGGCTTCGCGGGAGGGGCGGTGCGGGCTTCCCGACCGGCCTGAAGTGGAAGTTCACGAGGGAAGCGGAGGGCGACGAGAAGTACATCATCTGCAACGCCGACGAGGGCGACCCCGGAGCGTTTATGGACAGGAACGTCCTTGAGGGCGACCCCCACCGCGTTATAGAGGGCATGATAATAGGGGCCTATGCGATTGGAGCTACGAAGGGCTTCATCTACGTTCGCGCTGAGTATCCACTGGCCATAAGGAGGCTGAGGATAGCGCTGAAGCAGGCTAAGGAGAGGGGCTTTCTGCGGGAAAACATCCTCGGAAGCGGTTTCTCCTTCGACATCGAGATTAAGGAAGGCGCTGGAGCGTTCGTTTGCGGTGAGGAAACCGCTTTGATAGCCTCGATAGAGGGCAAACGCGGGATGCCGAGGCCGAGGCCACCGTATCCGGCCCAGAAGGGCCTCTTCGGAAAGCCGACCAACATAAACAACGTCGAAACGTGGGCGAACGTGCCGTGGATAATAAGGCACGGCTGGAAGGCCTTTGCCTCGCTCGGAACCGAGAAGAGCAAAGGAACGAAAGTCTTCGCGCTGTCGGGCAAGATAAAGCACGGCGGAAACGTCGAGGTGCCGATGGGAACGACGCTGAGGGAGATACTCTACGAGATAGGCGGTGGAACGAAGACAGGGAAGAGGATTAAAGCAGTTCAGCTCGGCGGACCTTCTGGCGGTTGCATTCCGGAGTACCTCTTCGACACGCCGGTAGATTATGAAAGCGTGAACGCGACCGGCGCGATAATGGGGAGCGGCGGAATGGTCGTCATGGACGAGGACACCTGTATGGTTGATGTCGCCAAGTTCTTCCTTGACTTCACCGTCAAGGAGTCCTGCGGTAAGTGCACCTTCTGCAGGGTCGGGACGAAGAGGATGTTCGAAATCCTCGAGCGGTTCACCGAGGGAAAAGCCACCGAGGAGGACCTTGAGAGGCTCGAGAAGCTCGCCCACCAAGTCAAGGCAGGTTCACTCTGCGGTCTCGGGCAGACGGCACCGAACCCCGTCTTAACGACGCTCCGCTACTTCAGGGACGAATACCTCGCCCATATCGAGGGGAAGTGCCCGGCCAAGGTCTGCAAGCCCCTCATAAGGTACGTCATAATCCCAGAGAAGTGCACGGGCTGCACCGCCTGCGCAATCTTCTGCCCGGCCAACGCGATAACCGGCGAGAAGCTCAAACCCCACGAGATTGACCAATCTGCCTGCATCAAGTGCGGAACCTGCTACGAGGTGTGCCGGTTCAACGCGATAGAAATCGTTACCGGGGGTGAGTGAGATGGTCAGGCTCATCGTTGA
This sequence comes from Thermococcus prieurii, assembly GCF_054657655.1. Taxonomy (NCBI): domain Archaea; kingdom Methanobacteriati; phylum Methanobacteriota; class Thermococci; order Thermococcales; family Thermococcaceae; genus Thermococcus; species Thermococcus prieurii. Next base: position 1,014,874 of record NZ_BAAHYH010000002.1, read on the forward strand.
CGGAAAGGAAGTTGACGCTCCGGCGGATAAGCCCCTCATAGAGTTCCTGCGCGAGATTGGCCACGTTCCCGGCTTCTGCTACACCGAAGAGCTCGAACCCTACGGCTCGTGCAGGCTCTGCCTCGTCGAGACCGAGAGGGGAGTAACGACAGCCTGTACGCTGAAGCCCAGGGAGGGCCTCAAAGTCGAGACCCTGAGCGATAGGGTCATCGAGATGAGGAAGACTGCCCTCGAGCTTCTCCTTTCGAGCCACTACGGTGACTGCATCGGCCCGTGCCAGGACGCCTGTCCGGCTCACGCGGACATACAGGGCTACCTCGCGCTGATAGCGATGGGCAAGTACCACGAGGCCGTCAAGCTGATGAAAGAAAAGTACATCCTGCCTGCCGTTCTCGGAAGGGTCTGCCCGGCCTTCTGTGAGGAGGCCTGCCGGAGGAACCTCGTCGATGAGCCGGTCGGCATAAGGCTCGCGAAGCGCTTCGCCGCCGATTACGACCTCGAGAACGGCCCATGGATGCTCGAGATACCGCCGTCGACCGGGAAGCGCGTTGCCGTCGTCGGAGGAGGGCCTGCAGGACTGGCGTGCGCCTACTACCTGAGGCTGAAGGGCCACGAGGTTACAATCTTCGAGGCGATGCCCGAACTCGGCGGAATGACCCGCTACGGCATTCCGGAGTACAGGCTTCCGAGGGACGTCTTAGACAAGGACATAGCGACCGTGATAAACACGGGCATCGAGGTGAGAACCAACACCGCCCTCGGCAGGGACGTTTCCCTTGAGGAGCTGCGCGAGAAGTACGACGCCGTTTTCCTGGCAGTTGGAGCTTGGAAGAGCAGGAAGATGGGGATTCCCGGAGAGGATTTGGAGGGAGTGATGCACGGCATAGAGTTCCTGAGGAAGGTGAACACGGGCGAGGAAGTGAAACTTGGCGAGCGCGTTATAGTGGTCGGCGGTGGGAACACGGCGATGGACGTCGCGAGGACTGCTCTAAGGCTCGGCGCGAAGGTCACCGTCGTCTACCGCCGTTCAAAGGCCGAGATGCCCGCCAACGAGCGCGAAGTGGAAGAAGCAATCGAGGAAGGCGTTGAGTTCCTCTTCCTGGCCAACCCGGTGAGGATTATCGGCGACGGCAGGGTCGAGGAGGTGGAACTCGTCAGGATGCGCCTCGGCGAGCCGGATTCAAGCGGAAGGAGAAGGCCTGTGCCAGTTGAAGGCTCGGAATTCAGGGTTAAGGCCGACAACGTGATTCTGGCTATCGGCCAGTACTGCGATGAGGAGTTCCTGAAGAGCCTTGGGATAGAGGCGAGGCGCGGAAGGGCCGTTGTTGACGAGATTACACTTCAGACCAACGTTCCCGGCGTCTTCGCGGGCGGAGACCTCGTTCTCGGGCCGTCAACAGTAATAGAGAGCATAGCAACCGGGAGAAGGGGCGCACTGATGATAGACCTCTACCTCAGGGGCAGGCTTGAGAAGGCCAGAGAAGTCCTCGCAAACCCGAGAAGCACATCAGAGAGCTGACCGAGGATAGAGAGCTCTACGAACTCCTGCTCGACCTGAGACCCTACAACCACTGGAGGGACGTTACGGAGGAGGACTACCGCGAGACGCCGAGGAGGCCGAGGGTCAGGCCGAAGCTCCTCGACCCGGAGGAGAGGGCGAAGGGCTTCGAGGAGGTCGAGAAAACGCTGAGCGAGGGCGAAGCGAGGAGCGAGGCTTCGCGGTGCATGAGCTGTGGTTGCCTGGCTGTCTTCGACTGCAAGCTGAGGGAGTACGCGACGCTGTACGGCGTAAAGCCCGAACTCGGAAGGGGCGAAAAGCGCTTTGAGATTGACGAGAGCCACCCGAGGATTACGCTCGACCCCAACAAGTGCGTCCTCTGTGGCCTCTGCGTTCGCTTCACCCACGAGATTGCCGAAGAGGGCGTGATAGACTACCTATTCAGGGGCTACGACACGAGGATTGGGCCACCGCTCGGCGACACCATAGCCGACGTTGAAGGGAAGTTCATCGGCGAGCTGGCCGACGTCTGTCCCGTCGGCGTGATAGTGGAGAGGCCACCGCTCACGAAGCCCGGCCCGTGGAAGACCGAGAAAATCAAAACCGTCTGCAACGGCTGTTCCCTCGCCTGCGAGATGGCCGTCGAAACCTACGCCGGGCTTCTCGTGAGGGCTTCGAGCGTCGAGGACTCGTGGAACAGGTACCTCTGCGACGTCTGTCGCTTCGAGAGGCCCTGGGAGAAGACCCTCAGCGGACCGCTCCTCAACGGAAAGCCGGTAAGCTGGGAAGAGGCGAAGAAGTTCATCGAGAGCGAAAGCTATGCCCTTGTTCTAACGCCCGGCCTGACCAACGAGGAGATAGAAGCCCTCAAGGCCTTCGCCGAGCGTAAGGGCGTTCCGATAGGCTCGACCGTGAGCGGAAGCCCATCGACGGCGACCCTCGACGACGTCAGGAAAGCCAGGCGCGTCCTGCTCAGGGCAGACCCCGAGAAGTTCCCGCTCCTCAAGATACTACTGAGGGGCAAGGAAATCGTTGAGGAGAACTACGAGCTGGCCGTAACTGAGGACGGAGAAGTCTTGAACGTCCCGGCGCTGATACTCAGGAAGGGAGCGAACGCTGAGGGTCTGATAAGGGCCGGTGTAACTGGAATACCGAAGGCAGAACGCTACGTGGTCGTTTCGAACGAACCCGTTGAGCTGTCCGGCGAGACCCTCGTTATTCCTGCAGGCAGGTGGGCCGAGAAGGGCGGAACGGTCACCAACGCCCTCGGAATGGAGCTGAAAATGGAGAGGGTGATGGAAGGCTACTCGCCGCTGGGGCTTTTTTCCTGACTTTATAACCATGTCGCTATGTCGGCGGGTTGTAGAAGGACCTCATTCCTCCCTTCGAGGAAAGTGAATACGGACTTCCTGAAACGAAGGCGGAGCATATCGCCGTGGTCGTGGATAGCTACGACCGAGGTGGCCACGGTCTCAAGGAGGGGCAATGGGTTCGTCGGAAAGCTCTCGATAACGTTTCCGTCTATTATGTGGAATACCATTCTCGACTCGTTGCCGAGGAGCTCGCGCAGGTGATTTGCCACAACATGAACGTCCTTGACGTCCTTTAAGAACCCAAAGAGACGCTCAAAGCCGACGACCACATGAACGTACCTGTCATCACCCATGGCCCTTGAGATGGCCCTCTCCTTCTTGCCAAGGTAGAGCGCCGGGTCGGCCTCAAACTGCACCTTCTCGACAACATGTCCGTACTCTTCCGCACCCCCTATTTTCACGACGCCAACGCCATCGATTGGAAAGTCGATACCCATGAACTCCAAGTGCTTCATATACCCTGGAAATGCGTCAAACACGTCCTCAACGAGAACTGGTAGGCCTTTTCCAAGGGCGTACTTCACGACGAAATACAGGGACAACTCGGCGCCAATCGATGAGTAGTTCTCAATCAGTGTTATGTCTCCAAACCGGACCTTATCCATCGTAGCGATAAGGCTCTCAAGCGTTACCTTTCCCAGGTTAGGTCCCTCCACCGAAGACACCCCCAACGTCAATCGTGAACTCCCTGCCAATGAGTTCAAAGGAAGGGCTCTTAACTATCGAGGCGAGCACGCCGGTGGAATAGCTCTGCAACACCCAAACGCTCGTGGCAAGGCGTTTCATCTCCGGCATTATGTAAGGGGGTAGTGCTCCAACGAGCCCCCTGTGAACGAGGTAAATGGCTTTCCTCCGCCTATCACCCACGTAGCGCTGAAGGCCGAGAAGGAAGCGGTAGAAGTCTCGGACGTCCCTGACAAAATAGAGGAGATTCTCAACGCCGAGTGTCAGGTTTACTGCAGGCTTTTCAAGAGTTCCGAACTCGTTCGTGAAGACCTTCTCGTAGTTCCTCAGTAGAACCCTCGGGTCCGGATGGAAATCAACCTTCCTAACGGTTCCTCCAACCAACCTCCTTCCCCCGGTTTTAAAAACAACCGCATGGTCGAGGTCAACGTCGAGACCGAGTATGTTGCAGTGCTCAAGAATCGTGTAAAGGCTGTCAAAGTTGTCGTCTATCACAAAGGGCATTCCCTCCCCCTTAGTATAATCCGCCAGCAACTTTAAGGCAAACTCAGGTACGTAAGAGGTCGTGTACTCAACCAACACGGTTTCACCGGGTGCAATAAGGTTCATCAGTTCCGATACGGTGACCCTCATCACAACCCCCTATGAATTCTGTAATGAAGAAGGTAAAATACTTTTCTGCATTCCAAGGGGAGATTCAATGAACCCTGAAACTCTCATGGCTGGTGCGTGTTTAAATTGAAAAACAAACGTTAATGCTTTTGACAGGAAAGTGCAATCCCCAGACCGGCGTAAACTGGCTCCAGAAATGAAAGGACGAACAAAAGGAAACGTTAAAACGCATAAGGGGCCGGAGTTTTATCGCATCTCAATGGCCCGAGAGAGCGCCTCGAGGAACAGCTCCACGTCCTCCCTCTCGTTGTAGAGGTGCGGGGAAACCCTTATCCCGTAGTGGCCAAGAACTCCCCTGTGGCTGACGGAAATTCCCTCGGCAACGAGCCTCTGGTAGAGCTCCTCTTCAGTGTTGTAGTTCTAGCCCGGTCTTTATCGTCACTATCGATGAGTCCGCTGAAAAGACGTCGAGGCCAAGGGCCCTAACCTCGTTGACGACAATCTTTGCGAGCTTGGTGTTGTGGCGCTCTATTCTATCAATGCCCAGCCCGTTAATCAGCCTGAGCGACGCGAGAAGTGCAGAGGCTATTAGATAGGGCGGCCCTCCGCCGAAGTCGAGCTTTCTGATTCCTTTCGCGGGCCTCAGCTCTCCCCAGGGGTCCTTCTCCGGCAGACCCCACCAGCTGCCCCAGTCTCCAGTTGGCGGTTCGTTGTTGAGGAGCCCAGATATCGGCTTGGCCTCCTCAAGGAGTTCGTCAGAGGCGTAAATTAGCCCAGCCCCGGTGTCAGGGCTGATGAGCCACTTCTCCGAGCCGGCTGAAAGGGCATCTACACCTTCCTTCTCCGGAAAGAGCCTCAGCGAGCCGAGGTGCTGAACGGCATCAACTATCAGCCACGCACCGTGCTCGTGGGCGATTCTTGAAAGTTCGCTCAGGTCAATCCGCTCGCCGATGACCCAGTTCACGGAGCTGAGAACGACCGCGAAGGTGTTATCGTCTATGGCCTTCTCGATATCTTCAAGGCTGTGGAGGCCGTTCCTGTTCTCAACGACGCGGAGCTCGAGGCCGAATCGTCTCGCGTAGCTCTTGAGCAGTGCCGGAATCGTGGGGAACTCGGTGTCGAGGGAAACTATGTTCTGCCCCCCTCTTAGGCTCGAGGGCCAGCAGGATTCTCCTCAGCCCCTCGGTGGTTTGAATCGAGAGGCCGACGTTCTCGGGCCTCACCTTCATGAGCCTGCCCGCTTCCCTCTGGAGGGGCTTTAGAACAACTTCGTCCATGTAGGCAACGGAATTCACTTCCCCGTTGAACTCTATCACGTCGCTCAGGAGCTTCGTCGCCTCGAGAAGGGCCGTCGAGGGCATAAGTCCAGTGCTCGCGGTGTTGATGTAGGCCTTAAATTTCTCAAGGGCCGGAAAGAGGTTCCGCATCATGGGCATCGCCGGAGGGATAATATGAAAAGAGCTTAAATCAATTTCGAAGTGTTCAGATAACAGCCGGAACGCCCGGAATCCTCGGGAAGGGCTGGACTTCGGCTATGTGCTTAGCTCCAACGATGTAGCGGATTAGCCTCTCGATTCCTATTCCAGCCCCGGCGCTCGGACGCAGGAGACCGGCCTTGGCCACCTCAAGGTAGGGCCTGAAGGCTTCTTCGCTCAGACCGGCCGAGCGTATCTTGACCAGTATCTTCTCGTACTCCCACTCCCTCTCTCCACCGCTCGAGACCTCACCGTAGCCCCCCGGGAGGTAGAGGTCGTAGTTCCTCCAGATTCCGTCAACTTCCCTGTCGTAGAACTCCCTCGGGGATTCCAGTTATCCAGAATGGCTCCTCAAGGGCTCTGCTTGCCTCTTCCTCACTCCCGAACTCCTCGCGGATTTCCTCGATGGTGAACCGTTTGAAGGGTCTCTTGGGCTTTGGAAGCGCCCTCTCGAAGGACTCCCAGACTACTGGTCTCAACTCGCGGAAGAGTCCAACTATCAGCTCCTCGATTAGGCCCATAACGTCGTCCATGCTCGCGCCGGCAATCTCTATGTCGAGCTGGGTGAACTCGTAGGCGTGCCTTCCATCGTCCGCCTCTTTACCTTCAAGCCTTATGTTGGGCGAGAGGACGAAGAGCTTATCTATTCCCATCGCAACGGCCATCTGCTTGTGGAGTATCATGCTGTGCGTCAGCCTGAGCCTTTCCCCATAGACCTCGACCTCAGGTGGCCTTAATGCCTCTTCGGCGGCGGGGTCCGGCCAGAGGGGGTCGGTTATCGAGCTGAGCACTATCGGGAGCAGCCAGCGAAAGCCTTTCTTGGACAGCTCGCCCGTGAGGTAAGCTACTGCCCTCGTCTGAACCTCGGCAATTGGGTCAATTTTTCTGCTTACAATTTGGAGAGCGTTCATATCAATCACCCAGTTTTCGTCAGAGTGCCTTCGGGTTTATTGCCTTTGTGCAGAAATTTTGGGATGAAAGTCAAATTTTGACATGAATTTTCGAGTTATTTTAGATATTAAACAAATTTTCTTGGATTTATTGGCAGATTGTTTGTACACCAACCACCGGAGACGGGAGAAAGGCTTAAATTATTATCCTGCTCAAGATTATCCTGGTGAAGATAATGTTTGTCAACTGAAAAGATGAGCTGAGGTTCCTTGACTCACTCTACCGCTCAGGAAAAAAGGAGGTCCTGATTCTCTACGGGCGCAGGCGCGTTGGGAAGACCGAGCTCGTGAAAAGGTTCATTGAAGGGAAAAAGGCCGTTTACTTTTTGGCCGATAGGGACGGGCTAGAGTCAAACGCGAAGAGGTTTTACAGAGAAGCCGCAGAGGTTCTTGACCTGCCAAAGGTTGAAGTCAGGGACTTCAGAGAGGCCTTTGAACTCATGAAGCTCAAGGCTCCCGAAAGGCTCGTCGTCGTTATAGACGAGTTTTCATACCTTTTGCTCACCGATAAGAACACCCCGGCGGTTTTTCAGCACGTTATAGACGAAATCATTGACGATGGGTTCTTCCTAATCCTGAGCGGGTCGATAATCGGCCTGATGGAGGGACTTATGGAGTACGGCAACCCCCTCTACGGCAGGAGAACGGCACAGCTCAAGCTTAAGCCCCTCAACTTCTTCCACGTCCGCGAGTACTTCAAAAACTCACCGATTGAGACTGTCGTGAAGATATACTCTGTTACCGGCGGTGTTCCCATGTACTTTAGGCTCTTTGAGGGGAGAAACTTCGAGGAAGAGCTCCTCAAGGTGGCCTTTTCGCCGATGTCAATCCTCTACGAGGAGCCAGAGTTCATTTTGAGGGAAGAGCTCGGCGACGTCCACCGCCACTACCTGATTCTTGAGGCGATTGCCCTCGGAAAGCACAGGGTCAGCGAGATTGCCAGCTTCGCGGGAATCGAGGCGAAGGACATGCCGAAGTACCTGAGAACCCTAATCTCCCTCGAACTCGTGAGGCGCGAGGTTCCTGTTACCGAGCCGGAGAGGAGCAAAAAGGCGCGCTACTACCTCAACGACAACTTCTTCGCCTTCTGGTTTCGCTTCGTGAAGCCAAACAGGGGAAAGATAGAGCTCGGAACGTTCGAGATGGATTGGGACGCCTTCAACACCTATGTGGGGAAAGCCTTTGAGGATATTGCCAGGCAGTTCCTCATGGAGCTGAACAAAGCTGGAAAACTGCCGTTCCACTTTACAAAAATCGGTCGCTGGTGGCGGAAGGGCGAGGAGATTGATTTGGTTGCCTTAAACGAACGCAAGAGGAAGGCTCTCTTCGTTGAGGTGAAGTGGAAGGAACTGAGCGAAAGGGAAGCGAGAGGGATTTTGAAGGATTTAGAGCGGAAGGCAGAGTTAGTAGGGTTGGACGATTGGGAAAGGTTCTATGGGCTGGTGGCAAAGAACGTTGAGGAGAAAGAAGGGCTGAGGAAGGAGAGCTGGCTTGTATGGGACTTGGAGGAGTTTCCCTAATTGGAACAATGAAAAACCTTTAAATAGTATAATTGCGATTATATAATTATGATTACACAAAAGTTCGTTGACAGGAAGGAGGAGTTAACGACCCTACGGAAAGCCTTCAAAAAGGGCGCGCTGATTATCGTCTACGGCAGGAGAAGAGTGGGGAAGACGAGACTCCTCGTCGAGGCTTCCAAGGGATTTAAAACCCTCTATCATCTCTGCAAGGAGGAAGAAGTTAGTGAGACCCTGAGAACGCTCAACGCGAAGCTCTTCTCGCTCACGGGCGATGAATCACTGCTGAGACACCCAGTACGCTCGTTTGACGAGTTCTTTGAGAGACTGCCGGAGGACGTCGTGGTTATTTTCGATGAGTTTCAGATTTTAGCAAAAAACCACCCCAGAATCCTCGGCGTCCTTCAGGAGCACCTTGACTTCAGGGGAAGCGGGAGCATCGTCCTCTGCGGTTCGAGCGTCTCGATGATGGAGGAGCTCGTTTCCTACGGCAGTCCAATCTACGGGAGGAGAACCCTCTCGCTCAAGGTTGAGCCCCTGAAGTTCCGCCACATCGGCGAGTTCTTTCCGAACTACAGCCTCGAAGACCTCGTCAAGGTCTATGGCATGGTGGATGGAATCCCGGAGTACCTGCTCCGTCTCGACCCGTCTCTTTCCCCGGAGGAGAACGCGCGGGAGGAGTTCTTCGGGAGGGGCTTCCTCTACGATGAAGCGGAATACCTGCTCCGCTACGAGCTCCGAGACCTCAGCACATACAACACGATTCTGGAGGCGATAAGCTACGGCCACCGCTCGTTCAACGAGCTGAAGAACGCGACGGGGCTCGACGGCTCGAAGCTGACGCGCTACCTCAGCATACTCATGAACCTCGGTATCGTTGGCAGGGAAGCCCCCGTTACGGAAAAGCCGAAGAAACGGGCAAGGAACTCGCGGTATTTCATACGGGACAATTACTTCGCCTTCTACTACACGTTTGTTTACCCGTTCAAGGAAGGGATAGAGATTGGAATGCCTAATGAAGCGCTGGAGCACTTCGAGAGGAACTTCAACCGCTATCTCGGCTGGGTTTTCGAGGATATTGCCAGGCAGTTCCTCATGGAGCTGAACAGGGCTGGAAAACTGCCCTTTAAGTTCACAAAAATCGGCAGATGGTGGCGGAAGGGTGAGGAGATTGATTTGGTCGCTTTGAACGAACGCGAGAAGAAAGTGCTCTTAGTTGAGGTTAAGTGGAAGGAACTGAGCAAAAAGGAAGCGCGGGGAGTTTTGAAGGACTTGGAACGGAAGGCGGAGCTTGTAGGGTTGGACGATTGGGAGAGGTTCTATGGACTTGTGGCTAAGAGTGTTGAGGAAAAAGAGGAGCCGAGGAAAGAAGGCTGGCTTGTATGGGATTTGGGAGACTTCGAAAGCCTTATCTCCAAAGCCGCCCTAGTAACTGCCCGCGGTGATAACTATGATAGAGTACTTGGTGAAGCGAACGGGCAAGATCCACAAGAAAAAGGAAGGGTTCCTGAAATCAAAGAGTGCTGAAGTTATAATTGCGGACGAGATCGAGGACACACACACTCGGAAGAATCATAGGTGAGCTCAAGAGGACGATCCGGGAGCGATACGGCAAGCTCCCGGGCAGGCGGGAGGAAGAAGAGGAAGTGAGCAAGGCGCTCTCAAAAGCAATAACACACACACGACCACTTTCTGATTTCAAAGAGATACGGGCACATCCACCAGAGCAAGCAGGACGCCCAAAAATGGAACATCCTGTTTCAGCTTCTAACGATCCTGCCCGCAGTAAAGTATAAGAGAACAGATCTAAAAGACGTGGGAAAGAGAACCGAGCGCATCCTTCAGGCGCTGGAAGAAGAGCACGGAGAACCCGTGTTCTACTACAGAATGGAGGACGACGTGCCGCGCAGAAAATACATCGTTCTGCCGCCCTATGATCCAAGAGAGGGAAAGTTGCTCCCACCCTTTGAGAAGCTAAAAAAGGACCCCGAATTTCGGAAGAAGTTCATAGACATCTTTCTGGAAGCCCACGAGATGCCAAAAAGCAGATATGGCGAGAAGATGGAGAAGTACCTCCAGCTCGCCATGGATGCAGCAGAGGAGGTCGCGGAATTCCTTGGAGAAGACGGTAAAGCACTGGTAAAACCCGAGGAACTTGCCCAGCTCGAGAAACTGACGAGATACCTAGATACACTAATGAGAGAAGAATTCTACCTCCGCCCAGTGGAGAAGAAGGCGCAGAAGCAAACCGAGCAGGAGCAACCGGCGCCGAAATCCCCCAAGAAGAAGGCGGTAGAGGAACCAACCGTTGAAGAGCACGAGGGAACCAATCGAGCGAAAGAAAGTGGAGGGCGCCGGGATTCCACCGCCCTTCTCCGGGAAAAGCTCGAAATCCTCTCAATCCTCAACGGGCTGGAATTTGCAGGCTTCTCGGAGGAAGCTAAGCGAAAGGCAGTCGAAAAGCTCTCCACGCGGATTGCCGAGCTTTCCGAGGGGGAGCTCACGCCCGAAAACCTCCAGAGGCTTGGCCTCTACGCCTTCGCCGTCGAGATGATAAGGCGCGGGGACTTCGAGAGGCTGAGGGAGGTGGAGAAGCTTTAGCCCATCAAAAGATACCGTTATAACCCCCGGCGAGAAATACTTACGGTGAACCGAATGGGCGTCTACATCTTCAAGCCCGAGGATTTGATACGCTACGGCTCGGCACGGCCAGAGCAGATGGAGCTCCTGAAGGAGGAGGTCCTTGGAAAGAAGGACATACTAATCGTCGGAACGAGCAGGAGCGGAAAGACGAAGCTCGTGGAGGCGCTACTACACTACGTCCCCGACGACTGGAAGGTGGCCGTTGTTACTGCCTACGGCGAGTTCAAGCCCTTCAAACCAAATATCGAGGTCATAGATACCGCCTTCGACCAGCGCCCGACGAAAGAGAGGACCGACGAGGTTATTGAGAAGCTGAAGAAGCTCAACCCGGACTACGTCGTGATAGACACCCTCCACACCGTCAGCGTCCCGAGGATTCTCGATGAGCTGATAGACGACTACGCTTTCATAGTCACCTCGCTGGCGATGAGCGACGACCTGAAGGCCGAAGTTATGCACTGGCTCGGAATAGACGAGAAGACCTTCGACCGCTTTGATATTCTCGTCGAGCTGAGCAGGGACTGGAGAACCGGGATGAAGAAGATAAACAGGATTTACAGGATTAAGAACGGGGAGCTCGAGCCAATAGTTTAGCTACCAGCGGTTTTTCACGTTTCTTCTTCCTCCCCTCAGGAGAAGCTTTCTCTTCCAGAGGGCGAAGAGGATGAGGTTCAGGAGAACCGTAACGACGAGGGAAGCCGTTAGCGAGCCGAAGGTTATGCCCGCGATGCTGTACTTCGTCCGCTTCACCATACCGAGGGCCACGTAGTCCTCTGGAGTCATATGCCTCATCTCGGGCGAAACCCGAACAGTGCCGTTCTCGGGGAGGAGTGAGAGCATGTGGTTCCACGTGACCACGTAGAGCTTCACGTGGGTTCCGTTGACGGTGCAGTTGGGAACGCTCAGCCCGCGTTCGAGCCACAGGCACGAGCCGTCAGGGAATATTTTTCCGTGAACAGGCGAGTGGTCATAGGTCTGGAAGTAGAAGGAGCCGTTTTCAGGGTTTATCTCGAAGACCTCTATGTCCTCCGTGGTGCTGTAGATTAGACCCCTCATGACGCGGTAGAGCCTGTCGAGGAGGGGGTTGCTGAAGTACTCGTCGCGCCAGACGATGTAGTAGTACAGCTCGCCGTCCCACCCTACCATGTAGAGGACCTCGGTCGGCTCGTCGCCGGGCTTGGAGTGGAGAACAGGGGAGTAGGCGAAGACCTTGGAGCTCTCCCAGGGGAGGTAACCCTCCAGTGAGTAACCGCTCGCGGTTAAGGCAACTGCCCAGAAGACGAGGACGTTTCCTGTGAGCCACAGAACCAGTAGAACCGTTCTCCTCCGCATGGTTAAAAAGAAGGGAAAATTAAGCCTTAAGCTTTTCTATGACCTCCCTGAGGTTGTCGAGCATCTCGCGGATGTCGTCGAAGGTCATGTAGCCCATGTTTCCAATCCTGAAGGTCTTCTCTGCCACGCTTCCGTAGCCCTTGGCGAGCTCAAAGCCCCTCTCGCGCATGGCGTTGTAAACGTCAACTCCCTTCATTCCCTCGGGAACGACGACGGCAGTTATCGTCGGGCTCTCGTAGCCGGGCTCGGCGAGGATTCCGAGACCCATCTCCTTGACGCCCTCGCGTATCATCTCGCTCCTCTTCCTGTACATGTCGAGCCACTCTTTCTTTCCGCCCATCTTCTCGATTATCCTGAGAACGACGTTGAGGCCGAATATCTGCGGGAGCGGTGGGGTTGACGGCGTTCCCTTCTTCTTCTCGTTGAACTTCTTGTAGAGCGGTAGGTCGAAGTACCAGCCACGCTCGGGCATCTTCTCGGCTATCTCAAAAACGCGCTCGCTCACAGCGGCGACGGCCAGGCCCGGCGGGACGCCGAAGGCCTTCTGACTGCTCGCGAAGACGAGGTCGATGCCCCACTCGTCGAACTTTATGTCAGCCCCACCCATTGCCGAGACGGCGTCAACGAAGAGAAGCTTGTCGTGCTCGTGAACGACCTTTGCCAGCTCGGGGAGCGGGTTGAGAACACCGGTTGAGGTCTCGTTGTAGGTTATCGTGACCGCGTGGACGTCGGGGTTCTTCCTGAGGGCGTCGTCGAGTTCTTCGGGTTTTATAGCCTGCCCCGGCTCCTTCTCGAGGATTACCGCCTTCCTTCCGTTGGCCTCGACGACGTCTGCGAAGCGCTTTCCAAAGGCGCCGATGATTGTGACGAGAACCTTTCCACCGCGCGGGACGGTGTTTCTGACGGCCGACTCCATGAAGCCGGTTCCCGAGCTCGGGAAGAGAATTATCTCGCCCCTGTCGGCCTCAAGGAACTTCTTGAGCCTCTCGAGGGTGTCAACGTGAACGGCCTTCGCCTCGGCCGAGCGGTGGCTGAACATCTGCACGCTCATTATCGCGAGAACCTCTGGGAAGCACGCAACCGGCCCGGCCGTAAAGAGCTTGTACTTCGGCTTCACCATCTCGTAAACTTCCCTGTAAGCGTCCTCATACTGCATGTCGAAGCGGAGCTCCATTCCAATCACCTCGAAGCGTGTTAACCCATCCCTGTAAAAAGTCTTCGCTCGACAGGTAGATGGAAAATCTGAAACTGGACGCATCCATCGGTTCGGTTTTCGAAAAACTTTCAGTGGCCAAACCCTTTTAAGTCAAGTGCATAACGCTCAGAAGGTGGTCTGATGGAGCGCAGAAGACTCGCCGGGATTCTGCTCCTCATCGTCTCGGCCTTCACGGGAACGATTGCATTTCGCCTCGCAACCCCCGCCATAGCCTTCTACACGCGAGACATTCTCAGGGCGAGCATGTTCGCTGTTTCCCTCGTCTCGATGTCCTTTGTGCTTGCGAGGGCCTTCTCGTCCGTCCTCGGCGGTCTCGTCCTTGAGCGGGGCAAGAAACTCGTCTACCTCGGAGCGATAGCGATGATGGGGAACGCGGTGGCTGTTCAGCTCTACCCTCTCACGTCGAGCTGGCTTCAGGTCGCTGGGATAAAGCTCCTCAACGGCTTCCTCAACGGGATAAGCTGGCCAATGGCCCAGTTCGTTCTGGCCGTAACGACGCCGAGGGAGATAAGGGCGCGCGTTACCGCGGTTTACTTCTTCTTCGGGAGCATAGCGTCTCTCCTCGGCAACTACGTCTACGCCTACACGGTTGGGCTCGGCTTAACCGGCCAGATGTGGATTTCCTCGGCCTTCTTCGTCCTGACGGGCCTTATAATGCTCCTCAGCTACTACCTCCTCTTCGACCTGATAACGCCGAGGAAGAAGAAAACGCCGGACGGAGAGAGGCCGAGCTTAAACCCGAAGAGGGTTCTAACGATTGCCTCGCTGATGGCGGTTATAGTGGCCTTCACCTCGGGCGAGATAACCTACGTCTACGTCTCGGAGGCTTTGGGGCTGAGCAAGGAGAGAACCGCAGTTCTGCTCGGCTGGACCGGTTTCCTCTCGGCGTTGCTCAGCTACTTCGTCTCGTGGCTCGCCGATGTGAGGAGCGAGGCAAGGATGGTAAAACTCACAGCGTTGCTCGCGGGAATATCGCCGATTTTAGCTTCGATAAAGACCGCGCCAACAGTTTTCCTTGGAATTTTTCTGGCCCTCTTCGCCTTCCAGAGCTTCCGCCCGATTTCAAGAAAAGTTCTGGCAAGCTACCACCGCTCCTCGCTCGCGATAGGCGGTGTGAACGCGGTTCAGAACCTCTCGACCTTCATCGGCGGAATGCTCTTCGGCTTGGCTTACTCACTCGGGGAGGTCCACCTTGGGCTGACCCTGAACCTTGCGCTCCTAACCTTCCTGCCGTTTTCGCTCGGGCTGATAATCGAGGGAACGAGGGTGAAAGATGGTGAAAGTCCAAAACTTTTATAAGGGGCTCAAACGGCTTAAGTTCAGACCGGTTACGCTCATTTGGAGGTGAGATTATGGGACTTAGACCAGCGAAGATTGATAGGGACGTTGACAAGCCCGCTTACACGAGGAGGGAATACATACGCGGTGCCCCCGGACCGAGGATAACCATCTTCGACATGGGAAACCTCTCGGCCGAGTTCCAGTACGAGGTTAGCCTTCACGCGGAGCAGGCGATGCAGATAAGGCAGAACGCCCTTGAGGCGATTCGTATACAGGTCAACAGGTACCTCCAGAAGAACGTCGGCAGGAGCAACTACCACTTCAAGATTCGCGTTTACCCGTTCCAGGTGCTCCGCGAGAACCCGATGGCCACCGGAAGGAAGGCCGACCGTTACGGAAACGGTATGCGCAGGCCCTTTGGAAAGCCGATTGGCTTAGCTGCCCGCGTCAGGAAGGACCAGAAGATACTCACCGTCTGGGTCAACGAGAACCACCTCAAGTTCGCACTGGCGGCCATGAGGAGGGCCAAGATGAAGCTCCCCTACAGTGCCTACTACAGGATTTACGACAGGGAAGGCAACGACGTCACCACCAAGGTTCTCTCCACGATGAAGCGCTGACCCTTTCTTTCATTCCAACACGTTTTTACGCACTTCGTCCTATGTATCATTAGTGATTGCTATGGAGCGAGTCGAAGCGCTCCTCGTTGTGGTAGGGCTGCTGGCGCTGTCGGTTCTCGGCTACGCCATGACTTACAACTCCCAGCCCCAGGCTCAACCAATCCCTCCGGGCTTCGGGAACTTCAACGCCAAACTTATTCACTTAAACGCCACCAGCGTTCACCTCAAGGTCGGCCAGTCGCTCACGGTCAAAGGCGAACTCGTGGGCGGACACTACAGAATCCACGGAGAGGAATACCCCTACTACGGCCGGGTCTCGCTGATAGTCTACGAGGGACCTGCCAGGGACACTCCCCAGTGGATAGCCCTTGAGTCTCACCTCACCGCGCCGGAAGGAGTGGTCGTCAGCGTCCTGCCCGAGGAGTTCTACCTTCAGCCGAACGGAGAGGAGAACATCAGCGTGAGCATCACCCCGCGGAGGAGCGGAACGTTCCACCTCTACGTCGTCGCGGTCTCAGATAGGGGCTGGCGGGCGTGGGCGGAGCTGAACGTCACAGCGGGATGACAACGTTATTTAACCCCCAGCGACAAGGTACTACGGTGAGAGGATGGTCAGCTTGGGGTTTCGAAACCTTCTCCTAAAACTCGGCCTGCCCGAGGACAGGCTGGAGGTTCTTGAAGGCAAAGGCGGGATAGAGGAAGACACCTTCGAGGGAATCCGCTACGTCCGCTTCCGAGACTCTGCGAGAGGCTTTAGGAGAGGAACGGCCGTTTTTGAGGACGGAACAGTCGTTTTAGGATTTCCTCACATAAAGCGAATCGTTCAGCTCGAGAACGGTGTAAAGAGGATTTTCAAGGGCAGGCCCTTCTACGTCGAGGAGAAGGTTGACGGCTACAACGTCCGCGTTGTCAAAGTTAAGGACAGGATTTTAGCGCTCACCCGGGGCGGTTTCGTCTGCCCCTTCACGACCGAGAGGATTCTTGACTTTATCAACGAGGAGTTCTTCAGGGATTACCCCAACCTCATTCTCGTCGGCGAGATGGCCGGGCCCGAGAGTCCCTACCTCGTCGAGGGACCGCCCTACGTAAAGGAGGACATCCAGTTCTTCCTGTTCGACATCCAGGAGAAGGGAACCGGCAGGAGCATTCCGGCTGAGGAGAGGTATAAACTCGCCGAGGAGTACGGGATTCCGCAGGTTGAGGTCTTCGGCCTCTACGATAGGTCAAGGATTGACGAGCTGAGGGAGCTTGTTGATAGGCTCAGCGAGGAGAAGCGGGAAGGCGTCGTCATGAAGACGCCGGACATGAAGAGGATAGCGAAGTACGTGACGCCCTACGCGAACATCAACGACATAAGGATAGGCTCCAGGATTTTCTTCGACTTGCCCGGCGGCTACTTCATGGGCCGGATAAGCCGGCTCGCCTTCCACATAGCCGAGCGGAGGATTAGGGGCGAGGACTTTGAGAACTACGCGAAGGCACTCGGAGAGGCCCTCTTAAAGCCCCTCGTTGAGAGCATTGAAGAAGTATCACAGGGCCACGACGTCGAGGAGACCTTCAGGGTGAGAGTGAAGAACGTGAGCACCGCCCACAGAATGGTAAGCCACTTTGAGAGGCTCGGCCTCAAAATCCACATCGAGGACATAGAGGACTTGGGGAACGGCTACTGGAGGATAACCTTCAAGAGGCTCTATCCCGACGCGACGCGCGAGATAAGGGAGCTGTGGAACGGTCTGGCCTTCGTGGACTGAGCTTTTTTCCATTTTCTCAGCTCTCGAGAGGTGTAAAAAGACTCGAACCTATTTTAAAAGGATTATTAGAGGAATTCACTCCCCAAAAGAGCAACTCACAAAGGAATCCACTCAAAAACTGTCCTTCAAAAGCATGCTCACTTTGGTGAAGCGTTTCCGGGAAAAGTTCTTTGGCGCCCGGGCCGGGATTTGAACCCGGGTCACGGGAGTGACAGTCCCGTATGATGGGCCGGGCTACACCACCCGGGCGCGTGATAGTGGCCGGCGGCGTTCCCGGTTTCCCGCCCCCTCTCGGAGGGCAGTACACCCGGGAACGCAGGCGGGCTTAACTTCCGGGGTCGAAACGAGACCGGGTGTAACCCCGCCGCTATGGCCGCCGTGCCGATTCATACCTGTCGTGGCGGGTTTATAAATTTTGCGGTCTGAGCACCGCACCCTCGCTGGCCGGCCCCACAATCCTCGCGTACCTCGCGAGGTAGCCGGTAAGAACCTTCTCCTTCGGCTTCCACCTCCTTCTCCTCTCCTCGAGCTCCTCCTCCGGGACGAGGAGGTCTATCCTCTTCGCTCTGACGTCAATCCTTATCCTGTCCCCGTCCTCTACGAGGGCTATCGGGCCCCCATCGGCCGCCTCCGGGCAGACGTGCCCTATCGAGAGGCCCCTCGTGGCACCGGAGAAGCGGCCGTCCGTGACGAGGGCGACGTCCTTATCGAGCCCCATGCCGGCTATGGCGGACGTTGGGGTCAGCATCTCCCTCATTCCCGGGCCGCCTTTCGGTCCCTCGTAGCGGATAACCACGACATCACCCTTCTCAATCTCCCTGCTGAGAATCGCCTTCGTTGCATCTTCCTCGCTCTCAAATACCCTCGCGGTGCCCTCAAAGCTCTCCACTCCAGAGACCGCGGAGACCTTTAGAACGGCCCCCTCCGGAGCGAGCGTTCCGCGGAGTATCATCAGGCCTCCTCTCGGGGAGTAGGGCTCATCCACAGGCCTTATCACCTCAGGCCTCGACACGAAGGCATCTTTGAGGAGCTCGCCAACGGTCTTCATCGCCACCGTAAGCCTCTCCTCGTGGATGAGGCCGAGCTCCGAGAGGCGCTTCATGACGCCGAGGACTCCGCCGGCCTCGTAGAGGTCGAGGACGTAGTGGTCTCCGGAGGGGCTCAGCTTGACGATGTTTGGAGTTACCTCGCTGATTCTGTCGAAGTCGTCGAGGCTCAGGTCAACATCCGCCTCCCTCGCTATCGCCATGAGGTGGAGCACCGTGTTGGTCGAGCCCCCGAGGGCCATATCGACAGCTATCGCGTCCTCAAAGGCCTCCTTCGTGAGTATCCTGCTCGGCCTGACGTCGTTCTTCACGAGCTCCATAACCGCCATCCCAGTCCTCTTCGCTATCCTCCGCCTGTGGGCGTATACAGCGGGGGCCGTCCCGTTCCACGGCAGGGAGACGCCGAGGGCCTCGCTTAGGGCGTTCATGGTGTTGGCCGTGAACATGCCGGCGCAGGAGCCGCAGCCGGGACTCGCGAGCTCCTCGAGAAGATGAAGCTCGGCCTCACTCATCTTCCCGGCCTTCACGGCCCCAACGGCCTCGAAGACCGTCTTTATGTCCACGTACTTTCCCCTGTACCTGCCGGGTAGCATCGCACCGCCGGAGACGAAAACGGCCGGGATGTCGAGGCGCGCCATGGCCATGAGCATCCCAGGGATTATCTTGTCGCAGGAGGCAACGAGGACGAGGCCGTCGAAGTTGTAGGCCCTTGCCATGGTCTCAACCGTGTCCGCTATGAGCTCCCTTGAGGGGAGCGAGTACTTCATGCCCTCGTGGTTCATCGCTATGCCGTCGCAGATTCCCATCACGCCGAACTCCAGGGGTGTTCCCCCCGCCATCCTGACGCCGGCCTTCACGGCCTCCGTTATCTCCCTGAGGTGTATGTGCCCCGGGATGACCTCGTTGAAGGAGTTTGCTATGCCTATGAGCGGCCTCTCCAGCTCCTCATCCGTAAGCCCCATGGCCTTAAAGAGGGACCTGTGCGGTGCCCTCTCAACTCCCCTCTTTACCACATCGCTTCTCATTCCCACCACACTCCTTCATAAGCCAGTACTCCATACCGTCGGTTATCGCCTTCAGGCTCGCCTCGATTATGTTCGTCGAGGCCCCAACGGTTCCCCAGCTCCTCATCCCGTCCCCGGTGCGGATGAGGACGCGGACCTTTGCGGCCGTGCCCTTCTCGCTCCCGAGGACGCGGACCTTGTAGTCAACCAGCTCTATCTCCCTCAGTTCGGGATAGAACTCCGTCAGGGCCCTCCTAAGGGCCAGGTCTAGGGCGTTTACCGGACCGTTGCCCTCAGCGACGGTGTGGACCCTCTCGTCCCCGACCCGCACCACAACGGTTGCCTCAGAGATGGGGCTTCCTCCCGGGAGTATCTCCGTTATGATCCTCGCGCGCTCGAGCTCAAAGAAGGGCCTGTAGTTACCGCGCACCTTCTCTATCAGAAGCTCAAGGGAAGCCTCGGCCGCCTCGAAGTGGTACCCCCTGAACTCGAGCTCCTTTATCAGCCTGACAACCTCGGGAAGGGCCGGGTCGTTCTCGTCGAAATCTATGCCGAGCTCCCTGGCCTTGTAGATGAGGTTGCCCCTCCCGGAGAGCTCCGAAACGACGACATTCCTCCTGTTGCCGACGAGCTCTGGGTTTATGTGCTCGTACGTCTCGGGGTTCTTGAGGACAGCCGAAACGTGGACGCCGCCCTTGTGGGCGAAGGCGCTCTCTCCGACGTAGGGCTGGTTTCTCGGGATCTCCATGTTCGCCAGCTCTGCGACGAAGTGGGCCAGCTCCTTCAGCTTCCTAAGCCTCTCCTTCCCAACGACCTCGACGCCGTACTTGAGCTCGAGGGCAGGGATTATGGAAACGAGGTTCGCGTTGCCGCAGCGCTCCCCTATGCCGTTTATCGTCCCCTGTATCTGGACAGCTCCGGCCTCGAAGGCGGTGAGCGAGTTAGCGACGGCAAGCTCCGAGTCGTTGTGGGCGTGTATGCCGAGCGGAGCCTTCACGACCTCCTTAACGAGCTCGAAGCCGTGCCTTATCCACGATGGAAGCGAGCCGCCGTTGGTATCCGCCAGAATGACTCTCTCGGCCCCCGCCTCGTCCGCAGCTTTCACCGTCGCCAGTGCGTACTCCTCGTTGGCCCTAAGGCCGTCGAAGAAGTGCTCCGCGTCGTAGAAAACGCGCATGCCGTGCTCGCGGAGGTACTCGATTGAATCCGCTATCATCTCGAGGTTGTTCTCGAGGGTCGTCCTCAGGGCCTCCCTGACGTGCAGGTCCCAGCTCTTGCCGAATATCGTAGCTATCTCGGCCCCGGAGTCGACGAGGGCGTTGAGGTTCGGGTCGTCCTCTGGCTTTAGCCTCGGCCGTCTCGTGCTTCCAAAGGCTTGCTATCCTCGCGTTTTCAAGGCTCAAATCTCCAACGGCCCGAAAGTACTCGATGTCCTTCGGGTTCGAGCCGGGCCAGCCGCCCTCGATGTAGTGGATTCCGAACTCGTCGAGCTTCTCCGTTATCCTGAGCTTGTCCTCCAGCGAGAAGCTTATCCCCTCCATCTGGGAGCCGTCCCTCAGCGTCGTGTCGTAGAGCTCGACTTTCTTCATACAACCACCTCGAGGGCCTCGACGACGGCATCACCCACCTGGGAGGTGCTCAGCTTCCCGCCGAGGTCCGGTGTTACCCTGTTCTCAGCTATAACCCTTTCAACGGCCCTCTCGACCGCTTTCGCGGCATCCCCGAGGCCGAGGTGCTCGAGCATGAGCGAGGCCGTTAGAATCGCCGCGAGCGGATTGGCTATCCCCTTCCCGGCTATGTCGGGAGCGGAGCCGTGAACCGGCTCGAACATTCCCGTTTCCTCGGGGTTGACGTTGGCGGATGCGGCCAACCCGAGCCCGCCGACTATCTCCGCACCGAGGTCCGTCAGGATATCCCCGAACATGTTCGGTGTGACGACGACGTCGAAGCTCTCAGGAGAGCGGACCATCTTCATCGCCATGGCATCGACGTAGTAGTGGTCGGTCTCGATGTCTCCGTACTCGGCGGCGACCTCCGCAAAGACCCTCTCCCAGAGGTCGTGGGCGTAGGTGAGGACGTTGGCCTTGTCCACGAGCGTGACCTTCTTCCGCCCCGTCTTCACCGCGTACTCGAAGGCGAACCTTACGCCCTCTCGACGCCGTGGCGCGTGTTTATCATCTCCTGCACGGCAACTTCGTTCGGCGTCCCCTTCCTGAGGAAGCCGCCGGAGCCCGCGTAGAGGCCCTCGGTGTTCTCCCTGACGAAGACCATGTCTATCCTCTCCTTCCCCTTCAGCGGCGTCAGCCTCGGGTGGTAAAGCTTAACTGGCCTGAGGTTCACGTAGAGGTCAAGGGAGAAGCGGAGCCTCAGGAGGATTCCGTGCTCGAGGACTCCGGGTTTGACTCTGGGATCACCTATCGCGCCGAAGTAGATGGCGTCGAACCTGCCGAGCTCCTCGACCGCCCAGTCCGGGAGCGTCTCGCCGGTTTTGAGGTAGTGCTCCGCCCCGAATGGATACTCCTCAAAGTCGAACGAGGCCCCAAAGAGCTCCTCAACCTTCCCGAGGACCTTGAGGCCCTCCGCGACAACCTCCTTTCCAATCCCGTCGCCCGGAACGACCGCTATCCTCATTTTGCAAGCCTCCTCTTCGTGTACTCCACGAGGCCGCCCGCGCTTATTATCTCCATCACGAAGTCCGGGAACGGGTTGGCGCGGTAGACCTCGTTCTTCGTCAGGTTCCTTATCTCGCCGGTCGAGAAGTCCACCTCGAGCTCGTCGCCGGTCTCTATGGCATCAACTGCCTCGGGCGCCTCGAGTATCGGCAGGCCGATGTTGATGGCGTTGCGGTAGAAGATGCGCGCGAAGCTCTTCGCTATCACGCAGGAAACGCCAGCCGCCTTTATGGCGAGCGGTGCGTGCTCCCTCGAGCTCCCGGAGCCGAAGTTCTCCCCGGCAACTATCATGTCCCCCGGCTTCATCCTGAACCTGAACTCGGGGTCGAGGTCCTCGAGAACGTGCTTCGCAAGCTCGGCCGGCTCGGACGTGTTGAGGTAGCGCGCAGGGATTATGACGTCCGTGTCGACGTGGTCACCGTACTTCCACGCCCTCCCGCGAACCTTCATTTTACCACCTCCTCGGGAGAGGCTATCCTTCCGAGAACGGCAGATGCTGCAGCAACGTAGGGGTTGGCCAGGTAGACCTCGCTCTCCGGGTGCCCCATCCTGCCGACGAAGTTCCTGTTGGAGGTCGAAACTGCCCTCTCTCCGCTCGCGAGGATTCCCATGTGACCGCCGAGGCACGGCCCGCAGGTCGGCGGCCCTATTACAGCTCCGGCCTCGTGGAAGACCTCGAGGAGGCCCTCCTTCATCGCCCTGAAGTAGACGCTCCTCGAGCACGGAATCACGATGAGCCTGACCCAGGGGGCAACTTTCTGGCCCTCTAAGACCTCAGCCGCCATCTTCAAATCCTCGTAGCGGCCGTTAGTGCACGAGCCTATGAAGACCTGGTCGATTTTGATGTTCATCTTTGAGGCCCTGCTGACCGGCACGGTGTTCTCGGGCAGGTGTGGAAATGCCACCAGAGGCTCAAGCTCCGTGACGTCGTACTCCACCATATCGGCGTACTTCGCGTCCTCGTCGCCCTTCACCGGCTCGAAGTCCCTCTGGGCACGCTCCTTCACGTAGTCGAGCGTCTTTTTGTCGGGCTCTACCAGGCCCGTCTTCGCCCCGGCTTCAATCGCCATGTTCGCCATCGTCATCCTCCCCTCCACAGAGAGCCCCTCGATGACCTCTCCGCCGAACTCCATGGCCTTGTAGAGCGCCCCGTTCACGCCTATGTCCCCTATCGTGTGGAGGATCAGGTCCTTCCCCGTGACCCACGGGCCGGGCTCGCCCGTGTAGACGAACTTAACCGTCTCCGGCACGCGGAACCACGCCTCGCCGGTTGCCATTGCGACCGCCAGATCCGTGCTCCCCACGCCCGTGGCGAAGGCGCCCAGCGCCCCGTAGGTGCAGGTGTGAGAGTCGGCACCGATTACGAGGTCTCCAGGGAGAACGAGGCCGAGCTCCGGCAGGAGGCAGTGCTCGACGCCGACGTTTCCCCCCTCGAAGAACCACTTTATCCCCTGCTCCCTGGCGAACTCACGGGAGAACTTGCACTGCTCCGCGGCCTTTATGTCCTTGTTCGGGGTGAAGTGATCGAGCACTATCGCTATCCTCTCCGGGTCGAAGACCCTATCCGAGAGCTCCCTGAACTTCTTTATGGCGAGCGGTGCAGTCACGTCGTTTCCAAGCATGAAGTCGAGCTTTGCCATGACTATCTCTCCGGGCCTTACCTCCTCCCTTCCAGCGTGTTTTGCGAGTATTTTCTCAGCCATCGTCATTCCCATTCAAATCACCTCGTTACGGCATTGAGATAAGCCTGAGCGCTCGCCTCGAGGATGTCCGTGCTGAGACCGCGCCCGACGAGCACCTTTCCATCCTTCTCAACCCTGACGAGGACCTCCCCAAGTGCATCTCTCCCCGAGCCGACCGAACTAACGCGGTACTCCACGAGTCTGGCCTCTATTCCGAGGGCGCGGTTTATGGCCGAGAACAGCGCGTCCACAGGTCCGTTAAACGAGTGCGAAACCTCAACCCGCCCCTCACCATCCAGAACCCTGACCGCGGCGGTTGAGAGGCCTTTGGTGGCCGTCACGTGCACCATCTCGACGCGGTACGTTGGCTCCTCCAGCTCGTACAGCAGCACCTCAATGTCAAGCTCCGTTATCCTCTTCTTCCTGTCGGCGATCTCCTTGAACCTCGCGAAGGCCCTGTCAAGCTCCTCCTCGCTCAGCTCGTAGCCGAGCTCCCTCAGCTTCTCCCTGAAGGCGTGTCTGCCGGAGTGCTTGCCCAAAACTATCCTGCTGCCGGAGAAGCCGAGCCTCTTCGGGTCTATTATCTCGTAGGTCGTCCTCTCCTTGAGGACGCCATCCTGATGGATTCCCGACTCGTGGGCGAACGCATTGGCCCCGACGACCGCCTTGTTCGGGGGCACCTCTATCCCTGTCAGGTGAGCTACGAGCCGGCTCGTCCTCGCTATCTCGGAGAGGTTTATCCCGGTCTCCGCTTTGTAAAAGTCCTTCCTCGTGTCGAGGGCAACCACAACCTCCTCCAGAGCGGCGTTCCCGGCCCTCTCACCTATCCCGTTTACGGTCACCTCCACCTGCTCGGCCCCTGCCCTTATGGCCGAAAGCGAGTTCGCAACAGCTAAGCCAAGGTCGTCGTGGCAGTGGACGCTTATCTTGACGCCCCTCATGCTCAGGTTCCTTTTGAGGTACCTTATCAGCTCGTAGAACTCCTCGGGGGTCGTGTAGCCCACGGTGTCGGGGACGTTTATCACCGTCGCCCCTGCATCTATGACCGCCTCGTAAACCTCCACGAGGAAGTCGGGGTCGCTCCTGGTGGCGTCCTCGGCTGAAAACTCCACCTCGTCGGCGAACTGAGCGGCAAGCTCCACGGCTTTAACGGCCAGTTTCTTAACCTCCTCAGGACTCTTGCGGAGCTTGTATTTCATGTGAACAGGGGAGGTCGCTATGAAGGTGTGAATCCTCGAGCGCTCCGCGTTTGAGAGTGCCTCGCCGGCCTTCCGTATGTCGCCCTCAACGGCCCTCGCGAGGGCCGCTATGACGGGACCCACAACCGTCCCGGCTATCCTCTTAACCGCCTCGAACTCGCCCGGCGACGCGACTGGAAAGCCGGCCTCGATTACATCGACGTTGAGCCTCGCGAGCTGCTTAGCTATCTCCACCTTCTCATCAACGGTCAGGCTTACACCCGGCGTCTGCTCGCCGTCCCTGAGCGTCGTATCAAAAACGTCCACCCTCATTGCCCCACCTCCAAAAAAAGGAGGTCAGGACTCGAGGCCGGACATCTTCCTTATGAACCGTCCGACCCTCTCGATCTCGTGCTCCTCAATCGGCTTCATCAGCTCCGCGAGAACCTCCCGGGCGTTGTCAGCCTTGGCTATCCACTCCCTTGCGAATTCGCCGCTCCTGACCCTTTCAGCGTAGCGCCTCATGTTCTCCTTGACGTGCTCGTCTATCACCTTCGGCCCAACGGTCAACCCGCCGTACTTCGCCGTGTCCGAGACGGCCCTCAGCATTCCCGTGAAGCCCTTCTCGTAGATGAGGTCCATGATGAGCTTCGCCTCGTTGCAGGCCTCGAAGTATGCCAGCTCCGGCGGGTAGCCGAGCTCCACGAGAACCTCAAAGCCCTTCTTGATGAGCTCGATTAGGCCGCCGACGAGGACGAGCTGCTCCCCGATGAGGTCGCTCTCGGTCTCGTCCTTGAAGGTCGTCTCTATGACGCCCGCCCTCGTCGAGCCTATGGCCTTGGCCATGGCCAGGGCGAGCTCCTTGGCCCTTCCAGTGTAGTCCTGGTAGACGGCTATGAGGGAGGGTACGCCGAAGCCCTCCAGGTAGACCTCCCTGACGCGCCTCCCGGGGCTCTTGGGGGCGACCATCACGACGTCAACGTACTCGGGCGGAACTATCTGCTTGAAGTGGATGTTGAAGCCGTGTGAGAACCCGAGGGCCTGTCCTTCCCTGAGGTACGGCTCTATCTGCTCCCTGTACACTTTGGGCTGGATCAAGTCCGGGATGAGGATGTGCACGACGTCGGCCCTCTTAACGGCCTCCTCTATGGGGTAAACCTCGAAGCCGTCCTTCTCGGCCCTCTTCCACGAGCTCCCGTTCGGTCTGAGGCCGAGGATTACGTGCACCCCGGAGTCCCTCATGTTCTTCGCCTGCGCCTCTCCCTGGTTGCCGTAGCCGATGACGGCAACCGTCTTGTCCTTCAAAACGTCCATGCTTACCTCATCGTCGTAGTACACCTTCACCATTTCCATCACCTCAGTACCTCGTTACAACCTTCGTTATGTGCTCCCCCGGCGGAACCATCGGCAGGACGTCGTCCTCCGGGTGGATTGGGACGTCTATAACCGTCGGGACGTCCGAGTTCATGCCCTCCCTCACGGCTTTGATCAGCTCGTCCATTGTCTCGGCGCGGAAGCCGTTGGCCCCGTAGACCCTTGCCAGTTTGTCGAAGTCAGGGTTCCTGATGTACGTCCCGACGTAGCGCCTTCTGAAGAACATCCTCTGCCACTGGGCCACCATGCCGAGGGAGGAGTTGTTGAGGATAAGAACGATCACAGGTATCTTCTCGCTCACGGCCGTAGCTAACTCCCTCTCCGACATCATGAAGCTCCCGTCGCCGGCTATGTCGATGACCACCCTGTCGGGCTTCGCCACCTTGGCCCCTATTGCGGCTGGGAAGCCGAAGCCCATCGTTCCGAGCCCGCCGGAGGTCACGAACGTCCGGGGCCTCAGTATCGGGAAGTAGAGGGCAACCCACATCTGATTCTGACCGACCTCGGTTGCAACTATGGCGTCCTCAGGCAGCAACTTCCGGAGCTCCCTCAGTATCTCAGGAGGCCGGAGGTAGTTCCCATCGATCTCCGGGATCTCCTCCCGGTAGCGCTCCTTGAACTCCTTAACTTTCCTAAGCCACAGCCAGTCCTCCCTTTTCTGAACGCGCCTCATTATCTCACGTCTTATTGAAGCCAGAACCCGCTTTGCATCGCCGATTATTCCAAGGTCAACCTTGACGTTCTTTCCAACCTCTTTCGGATCTATGTCGATGTGGATTATCCTAGCCTCGGGCGCGAAGTTCTCGAACTCGCTTACCGTCCTGTCGCTCCAGCGCATTCCAACAGCTATTATGAGGTCCGTCTCAGGCAACAACTTGTTGGCGGCAACCTTACCGTGCATCCCCAGGTTGCCCACGTAGAGCGGGTGGTTCTCGGGGACTGCCCCCTTGCCCATGAAGGTGGCCATTATCGGTATGAGCAGGTGCTCCGCTATCGCGAGGATCTCGTCGCCGGCACCGCTGGCAACGACACCCCCGCCGACTATGAACGCCGGCCTCTCGGCGGAGAGAATCATGCCAACGGCCTTCTTCACCTCCTCCGGACAGGCGTCGAGCTTCGGGGGCTTGAAGGGGGTTATCAGCTGCTCAACGTCCACATCAAAGTCCATCTCAGCTTCACCGGTCTGGGCGTCCTTGGGAAAATCCAGCAGAACCGGCCCCGTCCTCGGCAGAGTCGCTATCCTAAAGGCCATCTTAACGGCCCTGGGAACCTCATCAGGCTTCCGTATCTGGTAGTTCCACTTGGTTATCGGCTTCGTGACGCCTATGATGTCGGTCTCCTGAAAGGCCATCTTGCCGACCATGTACGTCGGCACCTGGCCGGTTATGGCAACTATCGGGGAGGAGTCCATGTAGGCCGTTGCTATTCCGGTCACCAGGTTCGTCGCGCCGGGCCCGGAGGTGCTTATGGCAACCCCGGGCCTGCCGGAAACCCTGGCGTAGCCGTCCGCCGCGTGCGCCGCCCCCTGCTCATGGCGCATCGTTATGTGCCTTATTTCGCTGTCAGGGAACTCGTCGAAGACTGGCATTATGCCTCCCCCGATTATGCCGAAGGTGTGCCTCACACCCTCCCTTTCCAGAGCCCTCACGAGGGCCTTTGCACCGCGCATAGAGACCACCACAGAAAACCTCCTTTTCCCGGCTTGGCCGGGTTTTCAGAGAATAATAATCCCAATAATGACGGCTATAGTTGGGACACCGAGAAGAAGGCAGGAAATCGAAAGGTTGGTACGGCGGGGCGTCATCGCGTCAGTACCTCCCAGTCATATTCCTCAGCACTGGGTCGTTCATCAGGCCGTCGCTCACCATCTCGACCATCGAGAAGAGCTCGCACCGGCCAGTTTCCTCGTCGAGGGGCTCGACCTTCAGCACCTCATCCCTTCCACCGGAGACCCACTTGACGACGACACTCCTCCTCTTGCCGTGCCTGAAGGCCTCGAACAGGGCGACGCCGTAGCCAAACACCCACCAGTTGGCCTTGAAGTCCACGCTCCAGCCGTGCCTCCTGAGCTCTTCCTCCACGAAACTCTCAACTTCTCTTGGCCCGACTGGCGTTCTGAGGACAACGGTCAGCCAGCCGGGGGAGTTTTCAAGGGCGTTCCAGACGGACCCATCCCAACCGAAACCACCAACGGACTCCATGGAGAACACCTCCAGAACTTTTGCGGGCGGCAAAAAAGAGCCGCCACTTCAGAGAACAATGATGAGGATAATGTCTATAGCAATGAGAAGAAGGGGAAGGGCACCATTGAGACCGAGGCGGGTGGTGGTGCCGTTCATTGCCATCGGAATCCCTTCATACTATCAACTATAAAAACTTTTCGCTTGCGTACAGTGGTGTTTATACAACTAACCTTGTGCATCATACTTAGATGGAGCATAGTTGGACAATACTGAGTAATAATGGGGAAAAAGGTTATAACAGCAACATCTCAAAGATATTAGAGTGGTTGCAATGGGTGTTATGCTGATTGCAGGCCAGCTCTTGAGCCTCTTTGCAAAGGTTGCCGTGGCGGCGTTCCTCTTAAAAGCGTACCTACATTCAGGGAGACGTTCCCCAATTTACCTCGCCATCGCATGGCTTGTGTCAGCGGTCGTCGTACTCATGGACACCCTCGATATGGAAACGCTCGTCGCGGTTTTCTATGCCCTCTTCTCCGCAGTTCTCTTTTACGGCTCCCTGCTGTTCCTAATCGAAGAGGGCCAGGTCTCACTCAAGCGACCCTGGATTTGGGCCCTCCCTCCAATCGTCGGGACCATCTACAGCCTCCTATTGGGTAGCGGCTGGGAGTCACGAGTTGGTGTGTCCTACGGGATTTCAGCATTCTACGTCTTTCTCGCGGGGGTCACTATAGCCTCTGCTGAGGCCGACTTCCCAACGGCGAGAAGGGCTGGAATCGCCTTGGCGCTCTTTGGGCTCCACGAAATGGACTACCCCGTCCTCAGGGACGTTCAGTGGTTCGCGCCAATAGGTTTTGCACTCGGAGCTTTCCTGACGGTACTATCTGCTTACCTAATGGCCAAGATGGTGCTCTCGGAGAGGTTCATTGGGAGCAAACCTGCCGTTGAAGTCAAACCAGGTGTCCGGTTGCTAACGAGGAGGGACTACGAGAGAGTTGTTACCCACCTTAAGGATTATCCCGTCCTCGCGTTCCTAAGGGAGCCAAACACATTTCCTGCTTGGACCGGATACATGCTAACCGCTGTGACGGGAGATATGAGAATCCACCCCACGAACCTCGCAAGGATGAGCGAGATAGTGAGCAGATACCTGCGCGAGGCCTCTACCCAGGACGTTACTGGGGTTGTTGTCATTGACGGCGTGGAGTTCCTCGTGACGTACAACGGCCTCCAACCGGTTCTCAAGTTCCTCGCGACGCTCCGGGACATGGCACTCGTCAACAATGCCCTTCTGCTCGTCTTTGTGGAGGAAAATGCCTGGAATCCAAAGGAACTGTCCATGCTGAAGCGGATTTTTGCGGGGGAATGACGGAAGTTTAATAACCAACTTCGACGAGACCTTCGACAGGTGTGAACCATGGGACTGCTGGAGGACAAGGCCCTCGTTGAGGCGGCCCTCTTCGTTTCGGGAAGACCGCTCAGCGTCAAGGAACTGTCAAAGGCCCTCGGGATAAAATCCCTCGACTACCTTGAAAAGCTCATAGAGCTCATAGCGGCTGAGTACGCGGAGAGAAAGAGCGCAATAGAGGTCGTCAAAGTTCTGGGCGACAAGTACGTCATGCAGGTCAAGCAGGAGTACAGTCAGAGGGTTATCCACCTCATGCCGAGACCTGACCTAAGAACCGGCGAGCTGAAGACCCTCGCGCTCATTGCTTACCTCCAGCCGATAGAGCAGAGCAAAATCATAAAGCTCCGCGGAAGCCAGGCCTACGAGCACATAAGGAAGCTGACGGAGATGGGTTTAATCTACGCGGAGCCCTACGAGAGGACGAAGCTCCTCGGGACGACCCAGAAGTTTGCCGAGCTCTACGGCTTCCCGGAGAACGACCCGGCGATAATCAAGGAGGCCTTCAAGAAGGTTGTCCATGCGGAGTACAGCGACCTCATAGCGAAGCTCGAGGGCAAGGCAGGGGACGAGAGTACCGAAACTGAGGGAGACAGCTCCGAAAGCGACGGAACTTCTTGAGCCCCCAGTTATCCTTTTTCTTCGATAGCACAGAAATAATGCCCCTTCTCGCCAAAAGGAGTTCGGAGAACAAAAAGTTTAAATACCCCGAGTCCCAATTACCATCAAGGTGAGTGCTATGGTAGGCCTTACAAAGGAGCAGATAATCAATCGAATCATCCGGCATCGAGGCCTCTCAAAGGAGGAAATCGAGGATAGGATTGCCGAGCTGGCTAAAACCCACGGGATTTCCGAGCACGCCGCGGCTGTAATGCTGGCCGAAGAGCTCGGCGTCAAGCTCGAGGAGGGCGAGGAGCTCCTCCACATAGCTGACCTCATCCCGGGAATGAGCAACGTGAACATCGTCGCGAGGGTTCTCAGAAAGTTCCCGCCGAGGGAGTACCAGAAGAGGGACGGTTCGACCGGAAGGGTCGCCAACCTCATCATCTACGACTCCACCGGTCAGGCGAGGCTCGTTCTCTGGGACAACTTCGTTAGCAAGTACTACGACGAGCTCAACCCGGGCGACGTCATCAAGGTCATAGACCCCCTCGTCAAGGAGGGAATGCGCGGGATAGAGCTCCACGCCAATTACCGCACGAGAATCATCAAGGACCCTGAGGACCCGCGCGTCGAGGAGATACCGCCCATCGAAGAGGTCAGGAACTACAACTACAGGAGGATGAAGGTTAAGGACCTCGAAGGGAACGAGCGCTTCGTCGAGCTCAGGGGGACCATAGCGAGGCTTTACAGGGTTATAACCTACGACTCCTGCCCGGAGTGCAGAAGGAAGGTTGACTACGACCCGGCGAGCGAGAGCTGGGTCTGCCCGGAGCACGGCCCGGTCAAGCCCGTGAAGATGGTAGTCCTCGACTTTGGCCTGGACGACTCAACCGGCTACATCCGCGTTACCCTCTTCGGCGACGATGCCAGCGAGTTGCTCGGCGAAAGTCCAGAAGAGATAGACGAGAGGCTCAAGAAGCTCATCGAAGAGGGCCTGACGATGAGGGAAGCCGGAAGAAAGCTCGCGGAGGAAACCTACTACCCACTCCTCGGCAGGGAGATAATCGTCAGGGGCAACGTCACGGAGGACAAGTTCCTCGGAACGCTCCTCAAGGCCAGAACCTGGGAAGACGTTGATGAGAGGCGCGAGATAGAGCTCGCGAGGAGAGAGCTGAGGGAAGTTTTGAGGGCCTTCGGTGGTGAGTGAAATGGAGGAGATGAGGTTTAGGCGCAGAAAGCCCGCCGTTGAGAGGAAGATTGCCGAGATTAGGGAAGACGATACGAGGGTTTCCCTGATAGGCAGGGCCTTCAAGGTTGACAAGCTCGACTACACCTTCTGGCTCGACGACGGAACTGGAGTTATACTCGTCGAAAGCGAGGAGAACGTTCTCCCCGAGAACGGCCAGGTCGTCAGGGTCATCGGCAGGGTCATAAGGAGCGAGGAGAGCGTTCACATCTTCGGCGAGGTCATACAGGACTTCAGCGACGCCGACCTGGAGGCCCTGGAGGAGATAAGGGAGCTTGAGAGGAAAGTACTGCCGAAGGTTAAGAACGTCATCAGCTTCTTCGGAGGTGAGGAGCTATGAAGAAGCGCCTTCCGGCGAGCAGGGTCTACATCAAGGACATCCTCGACGGCTACTACGTCAGGAGCGAAGGTGATTTCGAGCCCAACTACCTCATAACGCGCGACGCCAGAAAGGTCTACCGCGTCAAGGTCGTTGCCACAGTCGTCAGGGAGCCGGTGATAAGCGACGACGAAACCTACGGCAAGTTCCAGATTGACGACGGAACCGGAACCATCTGGGTTCTCGGCTTCAGGGACGACACGCGCTTCATAAGGCTCGTGAAGAAAGGAGACATAGTCCAGATAATCGGAAAAGTGGCGGAATGGCGCGACGACAAGCAGATACTCGTCGAGGGAGTTGCGAAGGTGAGTCCGAACTTCTGGATACTCCACCGCTTTGAAACGCTCCGCGACAAGGTCGAGCACGCGGAGAAGGCGAAGATAGCCTTCGAAATCTACGACCGCTACGGAATAACGGCCAAGGCCAAGGTCATAGCCAGGAACAAGGGCGTTGACGAGGAGCTCCTCCAGACTATAGACGAGCTCTACACCATGATGCTCGAGCAGAGGGCTCTCGAAGAAGAGCTAATCGAGGAGGAAACGACCGAGGAGGCCGAGGAGACACCTGTCAACCCGGAGCTCGAGAAGGCGAAGGAAGCGGTCATGAACCTCCTCCGTGAGAAGGGCAAAGCCCTGTCGCACAAGTTCATAGTCAAGAAGCTCTCCAAGGAGTTCGACGAGGAAATCATAGAGGAGGCTATAAGCCAGCTCTTAGCCGATGGGGAAATCTACGAGCCGGAGATAGGCTTCTACGAGCCCCTGTGAAGGAGCTCCCTTCTCATTTCCCTTTCAAAGTGCCTGAAGTCGAGGTACTCCCTGACCGTCAGGTCGTAGAACTCAAGCCATTTCTCCTCGTCCTTGGTGAAGAGTAGCTTTCCGTGGAGAACCCTGTACCTAAAAGCAGGTGGTGCGTCGTTCAAAACCCTGACATCAACAGGGTATTTGAGGAGCAACTCAAGCTCCACCGCAAGCTGGAGCTCGTAGCTGAGGAAGTCCTTCACCTTCTCCGGGTCAACGTACACGGCAACGTCGATGTCTCGGTAGAATTCGCCCTCAAGGAAACTACCGTGAAGGTAAGCGAAGATTATCTCCCCCTCCTCCATAAGGAATTTGGTGAGGGCTTTGATGGCCTCATCCTTGTTTAGATGTCCTCTCGACATACGCAAGCACCTCATCCACAAACTGACGGAGGTCTCCAATGTCGTTTCTCAATATCGAATAGACCCGCTCGTCACTTATTCTCCAGTAAATATGGACGAGCATGTTCCTGAACTTTGCCATCATTGAGAGCCTGTGTGCCAGGTCTTCACTTATCACCCCCAGCTCAGAAAGCCTGAGAAAGCATTCAGAATACGTATTAGCGGGTTTTCCGAGTTTGGCAACGATATGATTGCAGACCGAAATCGCGGCCTCGATGGCCGTTATAAGACGATACTTTGCGGCGTCTTTGACGTACTTTTCGCTCAAAAACTCTTCTAAGTCCATTGAAGCTATTTCCTCCAGCTCCGTGAGTGCATCTTCAAGCTCTTCCAGGCGACGGAGAACTAAATCCGGGTCAATTCCCACAGGACCACCCAAAAGGGATAAAGGGTCGTAAGGATAAAAACCCATCGTCAGTACTGCTCGCGCATCGTCCTTATCACGGGGTCGTGTATCAGCGTTGACGTTATGCTGTCCACCATGCGGAAGAACTCGTCCTTTCCGCGCTCGAGGTCGAGGCTCTCAACCCTAATTAGCTCGCAGTCCCTCCCCAGTATCCACTTCCCAAGGAGAATCTTCTCCCTCCCGTCCTTCTGGAGGTCGAGCCTTATGAGGCCGTAGGGTATGTCGGCGGTCCACCAGTTGGCCTTGAAGGTCACCTTCCAGCCCGCTTCTTCAACGACCCTGGCGAGTTCGTTTAACGTTTTAGACGGACCGTGCGGGGTCTTGAACGTCAAAACGATCCAGAGCTCATCGTTTTCAAGCTCTTTAATTATCTCGTCCTTAAACTCCATACTCATCACCTCACGAGCGAAGCTATCATGAAGGCCATAACGGCAAGGAATATGCTTATTTTGAGCAGTTTTTGCGAGCGGTGGGCGGTTTCCCTGTCCTGAGAGCGGAGGATTAGGAAGGCCGAGTAGAGAATTATGGCATCCACCGGAACCATCGCGAGGTAGCTGAGGCCGACGCCGGCCTTAATCGGCAGGAAGGACGCGATAACCGTCAGAAACGCGAAGAACGCCCCCACGTAGGCGGATTTCTTCTTCCCGATGACTATCGGAAGGGTCCTCGCGCCCTTGGCGAGGTCGCCTTCAACATCTTCTATGTCCTTTATTACCTCCCTCGCGACGTTAACGAGGAACGCACACAGGGCGAGGTAGCCTGCGAGGCCTATCTTCCCGACCGCTATCGCGCCGTAGAGCGGTGTGGCTCCGGTAAGGCCTGCGACGACGAGGTTGCCAACGAAGGGGAGTGGCTTTAGCTTCCAGGCGTAGAGGAACATCGTTGTGTAGGCGACAACAGCAAGCAGGAGGGCGTAGACGTTTATTAACGAGGCGAGGATTAGGCCGATGGCGAAGAGCGCCATCGCGTACCAGAAGGCCGTTTTTCTGCTCATCGCACCCCTCGGCAGGGGCCTCTCGGGCCGGTTTATTCTGTCTATCTCGTAGTCGAAGTAGTCGTTTATCGTGTTGCCGGCGGAGCAACCGAGAGTGACCACTAAGAAGACGAGCAACGCCTTTACCGGCTCCGGGAAGTGGCCTACCGCCACTATCGAACCAAGCAGGCCGACTACCCCAGCCAGGACGCAGTTGTGCGGCCTCGTTATTTCGATGAAAGCCCTCGCCTCCAAACTACCACCGTCCAACCGTTATGGTTAGTCTTTAAAACCTTATGGGTTCAAAGTTCGTCTCTCCTCATGAGACCGAGTTCCTCGCCGGTCTCAAGGACCCTCATCCTGCCGAAGCGGAGTTCCCTAACCTCTCCAAATGCCTCCTCGTCGAGGGGAGTGAGCAGTTGAAGGGTTTCAGCGCTGAAGTTCACCCACTTGAGGATTCCAAGGCCGAGACACAGCCCGTTCCCGTCGAGGAGACCCACGAGCAGGTTGCTGAGCCTCTCGAAGTCAACGGCGTGAATCGAGCGGTAGCTCCTTGGGAAGCTCTCCTCATCGGCCTTGACGACCGTGTAGCGCCCCTCGTTTTCCCAGCCCGCCAAAACGAGCCACCTGAAGGCCCGCGAGAGGAGGGTTTTCTCTCTTTCATCGAGGGGACGGCCGTTGAAGAGCGAAGTTCCCGTTAATGCAACCTCCGAAAGGCTGAACTCCGCCAGTCTGGCGTTGGAGAAGTAAGCCTTCCACTTCTCAAACCTTATCTCCCGCCTCTCCTCCCGCGCAACGGTTTTCGCGTTCTCGCTGACGGTCAGCCTGACGACCTCGCCGTAGGAGCTCAAAGCCCTCGCCAGGGATTCCAACTCGCCGTTCCGCTCGAGGAGGACTATTAAGTCTGGCCTCACGAGCTCCGCCTTGAGGCGCTTCATCTCGAAGCCAGGTCCAGTTACGAAGCCGGTCGTGTCTATCAGAACGATTTCGGCGCTCCTCTCGGCAAGCTCAACGAGCCTCTTCACCCCCACGGCCATCTCGCCCGTGAACTGGGAAGGGGATACGATGCCTATGAAGTAGTGCGCAACTCCATTAAGCTCGGAAAGGCTGGAGAAGTTCTCATCGGGAAGGGCGAGGCTTATCGTGGCCGGCGGGAGGATACCCTTCTGGCCGACGTCGGAATCAACCACCGCGACGCTCCTCCCAAGGCTGAGGAGCTCGTTGGCCAGAAACGTCACGAGGGTACTCTTTCCGGCGTCGAGGCCACCGATGACCATGACCTTAACCGCGTCGCGGGACGAGAGTTCGGCGAGGAGTTCAAGCCGGTCCGGTGGAACGTCGCGGGTGTAGATGGCCTTGTTCATGGTTTAAGGTTTCCGCCGAGAGTTAAAAACCTTGAGTCCGGGAAACTTAGAAAAACTTATAAGATACATCACTCCCAGTGAGAAAATGAAAAGTTAGATTTGACGTTTATCGCACTCAAATTGAAAAAAGGTAAGGTGAAGGCTCATGGTTGAGAGGAACACCCTCACCCCAAGGCAGGTTAAGCTTCTAAGGAAGCTCTACGAGGATGGGAAGACCATAGAGGTTCACACCGTCGAGAAGACCCAGGACGAGCTTGCAAGGGAGCTCGGAATAACGAGACAGGCTCTGAGCAACCACCTCAAGGTTCTCAAGGAGCTCGGCTACATAAGGACCGGCAGGGGTTTCATCGATTTGACGGACAAGGCCCTCGAACTGCTCGGCGAGAAGAAGGGCGACGTCTTCGTCTTCGTCAAGATAGAGCCGACCAAGAGAAGGCAGGTCTACGAGGCGATAAGGAAGCTCAAGATAAAGAAAATCTACCGCGTCACCGGCGACGTTGACCTTATCATCGAGGCCGACAAGACCAAGCTCGACGAAATCCTTGAGGAGATAGCTTCCCTCGACGGGGTGAAGGAGACCAACACCCACCTCGTTCTGGAGATTCTATGAGCGGGTTTTCCTTTCCATCAATCTTCTGAGCTCGTCGAGGTTCTTCCCGAACTTGGCAGAGATTGGAACGAAGGTTTCGGGAATCTCGGAGTAGGGGACGCCGAACTTCTCGGCGAGGAAGTGAACGACCCGCTCGACGTTCTTGACCTTGTCAACCTTGTTGACCGCCACTACAACAGGTATTTCCAGCTCACTGAGGAACTGGTAGAACTCCACATCTATCGGGATTTCGCCCCTCTTCTCCCAGCGCTCTATAATCTCGGGAGCGGCCTTTCCGTCAACGACGAGGACGGCGAGCTCTATTTTATCGGCGTTGTCCTCGATGAAGTGCACTATCTCGTCCTTTATCCGCTCCTGGACGTGCTTCGGAAGCCCGCTCATGAAACCGAAACCGGGCAAATCAACGATTTTCTTCCCGCGCCACTCGATTTCGATGGGCTTCCTCGTCACGCCGGGCCTCTTACCTCGCTTAACCTTCTTTCCGGTGAGCCCGAATATGAGGGTGCTCTTACCAACGTTGGAGCGCCCGGCGAATATTATCATCTCTCCCCACCGGGCTGAAGTTCTTTCGGGCCTTTAAAAGGTTTGGCGGAAAGGTTAAGTATGCCGGAAGACAAAATCCAGCGGTGGTGAATATGCCTGAGGAAGCGCGGGCCAACCAGCTTATAAACAAGTTCGTTATCTCCCTCACCGACGGCAAGATACTCGGCTACGTCACCGACATAAACGTCGAGGTCGAGGGCGACCAGTTCTACTTCATCCTCAAGATGAAGGAAGTCGAAAACCTCGGAAAGGGACAGAGCATCTTCACGAGTGAGAAAAAGCTCAAGATAACCCCAAACGATATAGTCAACGTTGGACCGGACGTCATAATCCTCGGCGACGGTAAGGTTCCCCCGCTCAGGGAGATAGAGAGGCTCCACCAGATAGCGGAGGAATACACCTCGCTTCGGGCCGAACTCGACGCGAAGCAAAAGGAGATAGAGCACCTCAAGGAGGAAAACTACCGCCTCAAGAGGGAGCTCGACGAGCTTCAGCGCGAGCTGAGAAAGTTCCAGGTCATGAAGGACGACTTCGAGCACCTCAAGGAACAGCTCGTGAGGCAGGAGGGCCAGCTCGAGATGGCGAGGGAGTATATAAGGCTTCTCGAGGGCCTCAGGGGGGACATAGACAAGATTAAGGCCGACGTTGAAGCCCTAATCCAGAGACAGCTTGAGGAGGTCGTCAGGGGGATAATAGACGAGGAATTAAACGCGAGGGGATTGAAGAAAACGAGCTTCCTTTAGCCAAAGATGCTCGGACCGAAAGCGTGCAACAGGAACTCGGCCGCAACCAGTATGAGGGTCATCGCTATGACGCCCTTCGGGCTGACCTTTATGGCCCTCGTGTCCTCGTCGAAGAACCTCATCAGTCCCGCTCCGGTCGGCGGAAGTGTGGTCTTTTCCTTCGCCATACTATCACCTGCCCTTGAGTTTTCTCCATGATATTTAAGCTTCACGGTAAGGTTTTTAAACGCTCCGTTCAAGACCGCTCGGGAAAGGGCTCTGCCCAATGAATCCCGCTGATGAATGGAGGTGGGAGGAATGGCCACTTTCAAGCTCGTTATATCGAACCCGAAGAACGGTATAGCGAAGCAGGTTGAGATAACCGGTGGAGAGGCCGAGAAGCTCGTAGGAAAGCGCATAGGCGAAACGATTCCAGCCAAGGAGCTCGGACTCAACCTCAGGGAGATATTCGGCGACGAGAGCATCCCGGAGAACGCGGAGCTCAAGATAACCGGCGGAACCGACAAGGACGGATTCCCCATGAGGCCCGACGTCCACGGCCCGAGGAGGGTTAAGATACTCCTCTCCAAGGGACCCGGATTCAGGCCCAGGGAGAAGGGTGAGAGGAGGAAGAAGACCGTCCACGGCAACACCATAAGCCCGAACATCGTCCAGGTCAACCTGAAGATAGTTCTCTGAACTCCTTCGATTTTCCTCTTCTCCCCGCGGTAACCTTAATAAACGTCCCCGCTTTCTAAGCTTAGGGGTGAGAGAGATGGCCAAGAAGTTTAGGCAGGCTGAGGTTAACATCGGCATGGTAGGTCACGTTGACCACGGTAAGACGACGCTCACCAAGGCTCTAACCGGAATATGGACAGATACCCACAGCGAGGAGCTGAGGAGGGGTATCACGATAAAGATAGGCTTCGCGGACGCGGAGATAAGGAAGTGCCCGAAGTGCGGGCGTTACTCCACTTCCCCGGTCTGCCCGTACTGTGGCGCCGAAACTGAGTTCGAGAGGCGCGTTTCCTTCATAGACGCTCCCGGCCACGAGGCGCTGATGACGACGATGCTCGCCGGTGCCTCGCTCATGGACGGTGCCGTTCTCGTCGTTGCGGCGAACGAGGGAGTCATGCCCCAGACGAGGGAGCACCTCATGGCCCTTCAGATAGTCGGCAACAGGAACATAGTTATAGCGCTCAACAAGATTGAGCTCGTCGATAGGGAGACCGTTATGAAGCGCTACCAGGAGATTAAGGAGTTCGTAGCTGGAACCGTCGCCGAGAACGCCCCGATAATCCCGATTTCGGCACTTCACGGCGCGAACGTTGACGTTCTGCTCGCTGCAATAGAGAAGTTCATACCAACGCCAGAGCGCGACCCCACCAAGCCACCCAAGATGCTCGTCCTGAGGAGCTTCGACGTCAACAAGCCCGGAACTCCGCCGGAGAAGCTCATCGGCGGTGTCATAGGCGGTTCGATAGTCCAGGGCAAGCTCAGAGTTGGCGACGAGATAGAGATTCGCCCGGGCGTTCCCTACGAGGAGCACGGCAGAATCAAGTACGAGCCGATAACGACCGAGATTGTCTCGCTCCAGGCAGGGGGAAGGTTCGTCGAGGAGGCCTACCCCGGTGGACTCGTCGGAGTTGGAACCAAGCTCGACCCGTTCCTCACCAAGGGCGACCTCATGGCAGGAAACGTCGTCGGAAAGCCCGGAAAGCTGCCTCCGGTATGGGACGAGCTCCGCCTCGAAGTCCACCTGCTTGAGCGCGTTGTCGGAACCGAGGACGAGCTCAAGGTCGAGCCCATCAAGAGGAAGGAGGTCCTCCTCCTCAACGTCGGCACCGCCAGGACGATGGGCCTCGTCACCGGCCTCGGCAAGGACGAGGTCGAGCTCAAGCTCCAGATTCCAGTATGTGCGGAGGTCGGCGACAGGGTTGCCATCAGCAGGCAGGTTGGCTCAAGGTGGCGCCTCATCGGCTACGGCTTCATAAAGGAGTGACCCCTCTTCCCTTTTCTTCCCGGTGGTCGAGATGGCCCATAGGAGAGAATGGCTCGTCCTTCCAGACACCAACTTCCTCCTCGTCCCCGGCCAGTTCGGGGTCGACATAGTTTCCGAGCTCAACAGAATCCTCGACGTGAAGTTCAAAATCGTCGTTCCAAACGTCGTTCTTCAGGAGCTCGATGTCATAGAGCGGAAGACGCGCGGGAAGGATTTGCTCGCTGTTAGAATGGCGAAGAAATTAGCTGAGAGGTTCGAGACCGTTGAAATCGGGGAGTTCGGGAAAAGGCCGATAGACGACCAGATTTACGACTTCGCCGTCAAAAACGAGAGGATAATAGTCTGCACCAACGACAAGGGCCTGAAGAAGCGCCTCCGCGAGAAGGGAATTCCAGTGGTTTACCTCCGCTCGAAGAAGATACTCGAGCTCGAGGGCATGCTTGAGTGATTACGGGTCATCAAGCAGTTCTAACAGTTCGTCGGTTGTTATCCCCACCTCACGCATTATGGCCTTTAAGAGCCCAGTTTTAAGGCGCTTGTGTAGAGGGACAACGACCATTTTGCCCGAATCGTTGACGAGAACGACGTGAGAGCCCCTTTGTCTCACGGGTTTGTAGTTCAGTTTCTGGAGGGCTTTTATAAGTTCAAGCCCCGAAACATCGCGTGGAAGTCTCACACCGAAACCTCCGCAATTTGGACGTTATTCTTGCGCTTTATCTCGCGCAGGGTCTCTTGAAGCTTCATTTCCTCTGCCACCTCAAGGTACAGCTCTATTGCCTCCCTGATGTTTTTGAGAGCTTCCTCCACGGTCTCACCCTGACTCACGCAACCGGGCAATGCAGGAACGTACGCGACGTACCCACCTTCCGGCTGGGGCTCAAGCACAACTTTCAGCTTCACCTTACACACCCCATTGAGGTTTCAACGTGGAGGGTTATAAAAACTTCTCAAATCGA
Source organism: Thermococcus prieurii (assembly GCF_054657655.1). Taxonomy (NCBI): domain Archaea; kingdom Methanobacteriati; phylum Methanobacteriota; class Thermococci; order Thermococcales; family Thermococcaceae; genus Thermococcus; species Thermococcus prieurii. The sequence goes on from NZ_BAAHYH010000002.1 coordinate 1,055,372, forward strand.
ATTTGGGCAAATACGTCAAAACCGCCCCGCAAACGCCAGCTTTTTTCACCGAATCCCGTTCAAAACCCTTAAATTCTCCCCGCCGTTTGGCCCTTGGGTGGGAGAATGTACACCGAGGAGGAACTTCTGAAGGAGATTAGGGAACTCCTCGACGACGACAGGCTCTTTGAGGCCTACGAAAGAACCTTCAGGGAGTACCACTACTACTTCGACACCACCAACTACATAGTGCTCAACGTCTACCAGTTCAACGACCACGGGCCGGTTCACGTCCTCCTGACGACGAGAAGGGCTTTGGAACTGCTGAGAATCCTCAGGAAGTTCGGAATCCAGACGACGGCCGAGAAGCTCGGAAAGCCCCACTGGTGGAGCAAGTTCATCGTCGCCTTCGGAGCGCTCCTGCACGACATCGGCAACATGATACACAGGATAAACCACTACGAGTTCAGCGTTTTCTTAGCCGAGCCGATAGTCGAGAAGCTCGTGAGGGAGTTCGAGAGGCGCGACCCGCTCCTCCTGAAGGCTTTAACCCTCAACGCTATATACACCCACGACGAGCACGTGCCGTGCACGACGATAGAGGGCTCGCTCGTCACGATAGCGGACGGCTGTGACATGGAGGCAGGAAGGAGCAGGCTCGTCCACAAGAAGGACCGCGTTGACATACACGCCGTCTCGGCCCTGGCAATAGAGCGCGTGGAGATAAGGGAGGGAAACGAGAGACAGCCGATACTCATCGAGATATGGATGAAGCACCCCGCCGGAATCTTCCAGGTGGACGAGATTCTGACGAAGAAGGTCAAGAGCTCCCTGCTGGCCGGTAAGATAAGGCTCAGGATTCACACCGGCAAGGACGGGGAGACCCTCGAAAAGGTTATCTGAGCTCTTCCCAATTTTTCACCATGCTGGTTGAGGCGTACAGAGACCTGAAGTACCTCCTCAACAGGGGCTACAGGAAGAGCGTTGCGTTGAACTTCGTGGCCAACCACTACAGGCTGAGGAGGGAGGAGAGACATCTTCTCGCGAGGTGCGTCTTCCCTGATTCATGGATTGAGGGAGTTGCGCGAAAACTTCTACCGCCGGAGGAGATTAGGGGCCGGGTTCTTGGAATAGACGGCTTCAACGTCCTCATAACCCTCGAATCGCTCCTCGCGGGGAGGGCTATTCTCTGCGAGGACGGCCTCATCAGGGATTTAGAGTACCGGGGAAAGTACAGACCGCACAGGGAGACCAGGAACAACTTGAGGCCCATTGTCTCGGCCCTGGCGGAGCTTTCACCCGGGAGGGCGGTCTTCTTCTACGGGAAGAACAACCCGGGGAGCGGGGTCGTTGGAAGACTCACAGAGAAACTCCTAGATGAGTTTGGAATTCCCGGAGAGATAAGGCTCGTCAAAAGTCCCGACCACGAGCTCAAGGCGTTCGAAACAGCGGCGACTGCCGACGTTGGGGTTATCGAGAAGGTTGACCACGTTTTCGACCTCGCGGGGTTTGCGGGAATATTGGCAGGTGCCGGGCCATTTCCGCTTCACGATATTTTAAAAACTTCAAGTTTGCTCGGACTTTTAAAAAAGTTTTAATAGAATAAGAGCGGATTATATAAAGATGCCCTTTGCTTTTCTGGGCCAAAATCAACGACTAAGGGGATGTTAGTTATGAAAAAGTTTGCACTCGCCCTGTTGCTCGTGGTTGTTGTCCTGCTCGCAAGCGGATGCACCGGTTCGAACACTTCCTCAAAGACTTCGGAAACGCCCGACACATCACCATCACCCAGCTGGACGAGTTCAACGACTCAAACCTCCTCCCAAGAGACGACTGAAACCCCCTCCGGGACGCATTCGAATTCGCCCTCCTCAACCCCCACCAAGACGGAGACCGAAACCCCCACGTCGACGACGTCCACCTCAACCCAAACTGAGGAGCTCTACTGGACGAGCCCTTGGGAATACTCGCCGATAAAAGTGAACGGGGAGAAATACGTAATAACGCACTACGTCGTTCTTTACAAGGTCAAGCCCAACGAGACGAGCCCGCTCTACGAGTACAGGATTGAGAAAACCGAAAGGAAGAAAAAGGTAAAGGTCTACGGAACGGACTTTTCGGGGAACAAGGTCGACGTCGGAACCTTCGAGGTTTACGAATACGAGACGGTCATAACGCCAGTTAAGGCGGTCTCAATGAAAGAAAAGCTCATCATAAAGGTGTGGTACACGGAAAGGGCAAGCGACGCGTTCATCTACCCCTGGGACATGGGATGGGCAACCGGGGGCAGCGGCCAAAATCAAGTCGTAGGCTTCGAGATGGACTACGGGGACAGGCAGATGCTCTACACAAACCCGATGGCGGTCGGGAAGTCCGCGATTCCCTACATCGGCGGCGACCAGAACATAATGGACGAGCTGAACACCGACCTGATGAACCTCTACTACGGCTGGTTCGCGGTCCTCCACGTGGGAATGTGGGCGGACTGGAGCGGCAAGAACCTGCTCGTGCCGCAGAGCGGAACGTGGCGGGACTTCTTCGGCCACACCTGGAACTGGCAGACTAGGCCAGACGGAACCGTTGAGTTCTCGGGAATCAAGTTCAGGGTCATCGAGGGGACTTGGAGCTACGCCGGACCCGAGGGCGTTTCAATGAAAGGAAAGGCGAAAGTAGCGCCGAGAATATTCATTCCGCTGGAGGTTGACGGTCACTTCTCCTTCGTTGACGATAACGGAAACCCCAGGACAATATACGGCTACTTTAAGATTGAGGAGCTCGACCTCGCGAAGGCCTCTTAGGAAACTTTAAATTTTTGGGCCCCCTATTTTTCAGCATGAAAACCTTTGGCGAGCATGAGCTTAGAACGCAGTTCATCCACGTCGGCGAAAGGAAAATTCACATCATTGAGAACCCGGACGGAACGTTTACATACCGACGGGATGATGTCAGGGTCAAAATCCTCGGCGGAAGGCATCTGTGGGTCCTCCCCGCGCCGGCGGAGGGCTACGGTGTCAAGTTCCTCCTGGTAAAACTGAGTGAGAGACTCGCGGTTCCCCCCGGAGAAACCGTTCACGGTTACCTGAGCGCCCCCCTGGACGTTGTTGTAAAGGCCGGAAATGCACTCATAGACCGCTTCACAATCGGACGGGAGAAGTACGCGCTCTACGGCGAACACACCATTGGGGTAATCGCGAGGTATCACGTAAGCGAGTTCCATGCGAAGGAACCCGATTCCCTTGGGATAATCAAGCTCACAGTCAGGAACCCCACGAAGGAGTGGAAACTCGTTGAACGGGTTGTAATTCCAATAAGGAGCAGCGTTATGTTTTACTCTGACGAAAAAGCTTACTATCCCCTCATCATACTCACGACGAAGGAACCCTACGAGGTCAACAATACCGGAAATCCCCCGGACGGAAGGCTGAAGGCCACGCACAGGGCCGAACCGCTTCCGAACTTCAGGATGAGGTGGTGGCCGTGAACACAACGGCCCTCTTTCAGAGCGAGGTAATCCTTGGGATAACCGTGAAGGGTGCCCTCGAGGCGCTGGCAATCCTACTGGTCACCATGGTTCTTGGGGAAGCCGCCAAGAAGCTCATAATCCGGGCCTCAAAGGGAACGAACCTCACATGGATACTCAACGAGGACACGGCGGAGCTCGTCTTCAGGCTCTTCGTCCTCGGCGGCCTAATAGGGGCCCTTTACGCTCTTGGACTCATGAAATACAGCCTCGGTCCGACGACGATAGGGAACCTAGCATTCTCAGTGGGCTTCTTCTACATCTCGTACCTCATAGCAAAGAAGTCAAAAGACTACTTCCTCCAGCTCAAGAAGGGACCCGAGAACGTTATAAAGGCGAAGCTGTTCTACTACGCGTTCATAACCTTCGCGTTCTTTTTGGCGCTCAGCTTCGCGGGAATCATGGGAGAGCTCGGGGCGCTACTCGCGGCGGCTGGAATAACAGGCATAGTCCTCGGTTTCTCTTCAAGAACCGTTGTCTCGAACTTCGTCTCAGGAATCTTCATGTACTTCGACAAACCGCTCCAGATAGGTGATGCCGTTCAGGTCGGCGACGTTCAGGGAATAGTCGAGGACATAAGAATTCTCTCGACGAGAATAAGAACGTGGGATGGAACACTCGTCAGGATTCCAAACGAGGCTCTCTTCAACAGCAACATAGTCAACCTCCAGAGGTACCCCGTGAGGAGAGTCGATGTAAGCGTCGGCATAGCGTACGCCGAGGACGCCGGGAGGGCTATGGAGGTCATAAAGAAGACCCTCGATGAGATGCCCCTCGTCCTTGCTGAACCGGAACCGAAGGTCTACGTCGAGAACCTCGGCGACAGCTCGGTGGTTTTGAGGGTCTGGGCGTGGGCGCCGAGTGAAAAGTGGTTCGACGTCAGGACAGAGGTCGTGAAGAGAATCAAAGAGGCCCTCGACGAGGCCGGAATCGAGATACCGTTCCCGCAGAGGGTCAACTGGTTCGCCAACGAGCTTAGGGTGAAGTTAGAGGACGAGTGAGCGCTCCTTTTCCGCTATGTTTTCCAGAACCCTGAGCGCAATCGGCGCAAGCTCCGTTTTCTTTATCTCCTTCAGGAGGGGAACGAACTGCGCGAAGAGAACCGCGTCTTCCCTCGGGACTGTTCTCGTCATGGCCTCGAGGGTTAGAAGGACCTCAAAGGGGTACTCCTTGAGCAGGGTCCTCAGGAGCGGAAGCACTCTTCCGGCGAGTTCCCCATCCCAGCGCTTGGAGAAGTAGTAGCTGAGGAATGTTAGTGCTCCCGGAACCGCCTTCTGCCTCTCGAGCAGCCCTATGACGGAACTCACTATTTTGGCACCGTAAGGGGCCCTCAGCGCCAGCCTCGCAAGGATTCTCGCAGACCTGTCCCTTGCCCACCTGTTTTCGGAGGCGAGAACACCGAGCAGGGGTTCTACCGCGGGCTCTAATGCCACGAGTCCCTTCTCAGGGAGCTCCTTCGCGAGCCTGTGGAGCTCCCACAGGGCGTCCATCTTCTCCTCGATGCTCCCTGAGAGGGCATCCACGAGCTCGGCCACGCGCTCAAAGGGAACGCGGGTTTCTGACTTCTCCGGCGGTTCCGGCTTCTTTTTCCGCACGGTTCCCCACGAGGACGAACCATCACCCGGCCCTGAACCCCTCGGGTGCTCAACGTACTTCGGCCCCGGAACGAGTGAACCTCCGCGCGAGGGTAGCTTTGAGAACCCCTTAGGAACGTCTTCTCCCGCCTCAAGGGCGAGCTCCATCGCCTCGTCAACCTTACCCCCAGAGAGGAGCTCGGCTATTGTTCTCATCGCCTCACCCGGATGGGAGGAATAGTAGAGGGCGAGGAGCTTTCTAACCCGAAACGCCAGGTCCCTGGCCTTGCTCCTGACCCCCGGAACCGGTGAGTGGCGAGAAACAACTTCAAGGGCTCGAAGGAGCTCCCAGTACTTGCCGATGGTCTCCTCACTTGGGGGAACGAGGACCTCAGAGAGCAGGTTGAGGATGAAATCCTGAAGGGGAACGTCCTCCCCCAGCAGGGCTTCGTCAGTCTCATCCAGCAGGAGCGAGAGAACCCGCGAGTCCCCAACGCTCATGTTGGCGAGCAGTCTGAGACCCATGGCACGGAGCCTTGGGTTGCCGGAAGAGAGCAGACCCATCACCCTCGAACGGGCAAGGGATGACGTCTTCGCCGGCCTTAGTCGCTCAAGAACAGGAGGAATCTCAAGGAGAACGACCTCGTTTCTACCGGAGCGCACGAGGGAAGCCAGCGCATCAACCGTCTCAACGTAGGCCTTCTCCTCAGGGTGAACGAGTGAAAACAGAACCGCGAGAAGCCGGAGCGCCTCGATGGCAACTTCGTCGGTGTCCCTCAAAAGACCGAGAACGGTTCGGAGGTTCCTGAGGACGGGAAAGGTGTACCCCGGTTCAGGTTTGCGCCGGAGGATTTCCCTTAGCACTATGAGCGCACGCCTCCTGACGCGGTCGTCACCATCGCGAAGGAGAACCAAGAGCGAAGAAAATGCCCCCTCGTCCGAGACCGCGAGCTCCACGGCGTTCGAGGTTCTCCACGCGAGGAGCATCTCCCGCAAAACGTCACTGTAGTCCCGCATGGTAGTCCTTACGAGGAACCCCTATATTAGGCTTTCTCAATCAGCGCGTAGAAAAAGCCTATCGTCCCGTGCCTGTGGGGCCAGGCCCTCATCGTGCCGGGCAGGAAGCTCTCATCGTACGGCCCGCTGAGCGGGACAAGTTTAGCGTCGTCGTGCCTCGAAAGGAACCACTTTACGACTTCCTCGTTCTCCTCCGGGAGCATCGAGCAGGTCGAATAGAGCAACCTACCATCGGGCTTTAAAAGCCTCCACGCGCTTTCAAGCAACTCCTTCTGGAGCGCGACGACCTTCGGTATGTTCTTCTCGCGGAGGCGCCACCTCAGCTCGGGGTTTTTGGCGATGGTTCCGTCGCTCGTGCACGGTGCGTCGAGCAGAACTCTATCGGCGATTCCCTCTCCCAAAACTTCCGGGGCCCTCCTGCCGTCGAGCTTCCTAACTTCCACAATCTCAACGCCGGCCCACTTCAGGATTTGCCTCATGCGCTTAATCCTCTCGGAATCGATGTCGAAGGCGTAGATTTTTCCTTCGTTTTCCATGAGCTCGGCCATGTGGGCGGTCTTTCCCCCAGGTGCCGCTGCCAAATCAATTACCGTCTCACCAGGTTTGGGAGAGAGTATCAGGGAAGCGACGGCCGATGCCTCCTCTTGGGGCAGAGCGAGGCCCTTCTCCATCAGCTTTCCGGGGTTGAAGGGGTCCAGAACGCGGATTACGGTTTCAACGCGCTCGCTCCTCTCGAAGCGGAGATTTTTTCTCCTCAGGTAGTCCTCAACGTCTTCAACGCTCGCCTTAAGGCGATTAACGCGAAGACTGACTGGAAGGGTCTCGTTGAGGGCCTTCAGCAGTTCCTCGGCTTCTTCTCCCAAAAGCCCCCTCATCCTCGCTATGAACCACTCGGGGAAGAGGTACTCCCACTTCAACCTCTTCTCCTCGGAGTCGAGCTTTGGGACGTAGTTTATGATTCTCGGCAGTAGCTCATAGTAGTAATAGCCCACGTAGGGGTGCGTTTTACCCGAGAGGAACTTGGCGAGGCCCTTGAGGTGCTGGACCGTTCTCCCGCCCGGGTCCCTGAAGACAGCGACCTCAACCGCAACCCTGAGCGTCGCCCTCAGCCAGGGGTCGAGGATTAGGGGAGAAACGCCAACCAGTTCCGCGATAATCTCGTCTATGAGGCCGAGCCTGCGCTGGATTGAATAGAATATTCCGGTCAGCTTGGAGTTCTCCCAGCCCTCGATTCTGTAGCGCGAGAAGGCCTTCCTCTTGGCGCTTTGACTCGGCTTGATTACCTCGCCGAGCTTCACCGCTTCAACCAGCGCGTAGAGCTGTCTGTCCGAGAGCTTGAGCTTTGGCATCAGAGTCTACCCCTGTTCCCGTAGGCCTCCCAGGGAGACGACGGAATCGTGCCTATTGCCGATGAGATTATGTAAGCCTCATCCATGAGGCCGAGGCGCATTAGCTCCTCAACGACCCTCTGGGCTTCCCTCGGTCTAACGCGATAGTAACGAACGAGCGTTTCCCTGAGCTTATCGAAGACCTCAACGGCGCGCATCTTTCTAAGCTGGTCCTTGCAGTCAACTATGGTCCTTCTGAGGGCGGGGAGGAGCTCCTTTATGAGAACGTCCATCGAGTACACGGGCGGGAGCTTTGAAATCTTCAGCGAAGCAACGAGACCCGCATCAATGAGCCTCGGCTCCCCGCTGAGGAGTGCGCTGGAGATTCTCTCGACGAGAACAACCCAGCAATCCTTGTCCATTGCACCCGTTTCGAGGAGTACCATTGCGACTATGAGGGCCTCCCCCGCGGTTCCATTCTTGAGGAGCTCCTTGAGCTCGCATGCAACGTCATCACCTATGTACGGAGCCATTATGTTGTCCACGACGTTCAGGAGTTCATCCCATACCACGACGTTTCTGGTCTCCGCGAGGTTCGTTATCGCCTTTACGAGCTTGAGAAGCCTAACGCCGTTGAGGGGGTTGTTCTTCAGAAGGGCCGAGAGTATCGCAAGGGTCCTCCACAGAACGCGCGGGTCGTCCGTCGAGAGGGCATCAACGAGCGTATCAAAACCCAGCTCAAGAATCCTCTTCCTTTCACGCCAGTTTGCCGTTTTAACGAGTTCAAGGAGCGCGGAGAGGGCTCCGAGTCTAAGGTCAATATCCTCGGAGCTAACCGCGTTTAGAATCTTCACGAGAGCGTCATCGCTCTCTCTGGCGAGCCTGATTAAATCCTGCATCTCCCATTTTTTAAGCAGGGAGTCGAGACCGTCCCGAGGCATCCACGTCACCGACCTTGATTATATCATTTAGATTCTGATGTGAACACAAATATATTTTTTTCGCCCGGAATTTTCGGGAGCTTATCTCTGAATCCTAATACCTTTCGAAACGGTAGATATCAACAAAGATTCTTTCAAGTCTCTTTCTGTGGAATCGGAACTGGGCGGGAATCTCGAAGGGGACCGTTGTCAGTCGAATCGCGGTGAACCCGTTGTCGGCTGAGAACTTCTCAATGAAATTCCTCACCTCCGGCTTCGCGAGGTGGATTGAGTAAATCCTATCGGCGACCTCGAAGGCCTTGAGCAGGAACGGCCGGTCCGCACCCTTCCTCTGGCTCCCAAAGGGGGGGTTCATTATGACGGTGTCAACCTTCTCGTTGAACTCCGAGACGTCGGCGTTTATGAACTCGACCTCTACACCAGCCCGTTCGGCGTTTTTCCTTGCGACCTTGAGGGCCCTCCCGTCAACCTCAACTGCGTAAACCCTCTCCGCCCCGAGGAGCTTCGCACCTACCGCAAGAACGCCGGTTCCGGTGCCGAGGTCGGCAACGACCTTCCCCTTGATATCCCCCGCGGAGTGGGCCAACCAGAGGAGTTCCGCCGCCACGTCACCTGGCGTCCTGTACTGCTCAAGCTCAGGTTTCGGCTCCGGAAAGCCCTCAAGCTTTGAGAGGAGCATTGCGAGGTGCTTCTTCCTCATTTCATCACCGCCCTGTGGAGGAGCTCCTGAAGGGTGCCGTGAATTTCGTAACCTGGGACGTGGAGGTAGGTGCCAATGACGCCCAGCGCAAGGGCACTGGCCATTGCCCCCACGAGGAACACCATAAACGCGAATATCGAAGCCACCAAGGAGAGCCCCAAGCCGTTTCTCTTTAGAAGGAAGAACGCGAAGAGCAGAAGGAACGACGCAAGAAAACCTGCTTCTCGAAAAACTACCGCAACAGCCAGTGGCAGGAGGAGCAGGGGACCCGAGACTCGAACGTAGGTTAAAGTTTCAGTAGAGACTTTAAGGCCCCAGTAGGCGGAGAGAAAGAGTAGTGTGAACTCCGCGAGCTCAAAGACCGGTTTTAGGTCCATGAACCGCAACCCCCAGAGGTTCGTTCACATCCCTTCTCGCGCCGTTTATTTCGTCAAACTCGTAGTCCTCGCGAAGACCAAGGAGGAGCTCAACTTCCCTCGGCGTTAAAACCGGCTTCCTCCAGTTCTCGTAGTCATCTATCGGAACCCTCGGGCAGGCAACGACGACGTAGGCGTCGAAAGAAAAGCCCTCAAGCTTCGGATAGCTTATGTGGTCCATCGCTATGAGCCCCGCATCCCTGCCGTGCCTGCGGAGGAGCTCAACCATCCGTTTGGCCTCGGCAAGCCTCAGCTGTCCCCTCTTGGTGCTCACCACTACTCCAAAGCTTTTCGCGTCCATCGCCCTGGCCACCTGCGCCCACCGCTTCCTTATCAGGCGCTCCACCTCTTTATCAAGCCAGAGAGCGTCGCCAGAGTAGGGATTTACTGCGAGAGTCGGCTTTTTGGTTGCCAGCGCAACGCCGAGCGGGTGGAAGTAGCCGGCCCCGATGAAGAGGACACCGTCTGCCCCGACCTTCGCGGCGGAGAAGTTGCACCCGAGCACCTGTCCGGGCCAGCTCACCCTCGAATCACCCCTGCCGATGAGCACCTCAAAGCCATGTCTTTCCAAGAACTCCCGCGCCTCGTCGAGCCTGTGAACGTGCTGTGCCGTTGTCACGAGCGCTATCCTCTTTCCGAGCTTCCGAATCTCGTCAAGGTTCTTCTCCAGGGCGGGAACGAGTTCGACCTTCGCGAAGGCGGGGACGAATATCGTCGGCACCTCAAGGTTCAGGCGCATGTAGCTGTGTCCGAGGTGGACTAAGGCGTCGCAACCAAGCCTTTTGGCATCGACATCTGCCGGGTCGCAGGCCCCGTAGTTTATCTCTCCGTGGAGGATTACCCTTATACCGTTTTCCTCCAGAAAGCGCGCAAGCTCTTCTGCTTCCCTTCTGAGGCCCTCCGGTGACTGTATGAGGACGCAATGAGCGTGGAGCTTCCTCAGTTCCTTCAGTATCTCGCCGTGCGGAACCTCGTGCATTCAACCACCGGATGCCCTACGATGAAAAACCTTAAATACTTCTCCACCAACAATACCTCGAAGTCCGATGCATCGGGGTGATAGGTATGATTGTCGTAACCACCGAAGAGGTCCCCGGCTACCGGGTCGTCGAGGTGAAAGGCCTCGTGAGGGGTGGTGTTGTCATGGCCACCCACCTGGGCAGAGACATCCTAGCAGGTCTTAGGAACCTCGTGGGCGGTGAGGTGAAGGAGTACACCGAGATGATGGCCCAGGCGAGGGAGATAGCCCTCCAAAGACTCATTCAGCAGGCCGAGGAAATGGGCGCGAACGCGGTAATCGGAATGCGCTTCATGACCTCCAACGTTGGCCAGAGGATGGCCGAGGTCTACGCCTTTGGGACGGCGGTGGTAATCGAGCCGGAGTGATGGGTTATGGACCCAATCCTCCTTGTAGGTTTGGCGGTTGCCCTAGTACTCGTCGCGGTCGTGCTCGCGGTTTCCCTGATGAAGACGAGCGTGGAAGTTAAAGGGAACGAGGTCCTCTTCCGGTCTCCGCTCTCCTCAAAGAGGTACAGAATCCTTGAAGTTCTCGACAGCGGGGTTCCAGTAAACTCGGTGGTTAAGTACAAAATATCGGGAATCAATCTCCCATCCAAAAAGAAGGGCAAGTTCAAAACAAAATACGGAACAGCCACCGTCCACTGCACGACGCCATACGCCGTTGTCCTGAAAACCGACAGGGGAATACTAATCCTCGACGAGGCCCTCTTCAAGGGGGAGGAACGATGAAAGCTAGCGTGAAAGTTTTGGTTGAGAAGGAGCTGTGGGCTCTGAAGGGAAATCCCTCGATGCTCCTCCTCGGGCTGGGATTGATACTCTTCGTAACCCTCATGTCTTCTCTTGTGCCCCCCACCCCTCAGAGCTCCTATGCGGCCCGGCATCAAATCCTCTCAAACCCCGCACTCTTCGGATTAAACGACAAGTTGATTCATCTCCTTGGAGACTGGACGGTGAGGTTCGGGCTGCTCGTTGCCCAGAACCCGCTGACCTTTGGAATCCTGATTTACGTAACGACGTACTCGTACGTAACGAACTCGTTCGTTTCGGAGAGAATCAACAAGACGATGGAAGTCCTCTTCGCGGCCCCCGTAAGCGAAACCGACGTTGTGGCATCCAAGATGATAACGGGGGTAATCCTGGGCGTTTCTCTGTTTCTCCTCTCGTTCCTCGCGAACACGCTCGCCATAGAGTTCATCTTCCACCACTGCACCGGACTGTGGTGGACGCCGACAAGGGGGTATCTCCTCCTCATGGCGTTCTTTCCGCCCGCCTTTCTCTCCCTTGCATTCCCCCTTGCGTTAATCGTTGGGATGAGAGGCTCCAAATTCCTAATGGCTTCCGGCACCTTCGTCATCTTCGTTCCGATAGTACTCCTCATCCTGGCCTCGCAGGTCTCTGTTGAAGGCTACTTCAGGCTGATATTCTGGGTTGCCGTCGCGAGCGTGATCCTGGCAGTTCTGGTGACGCTCGCCGCCCGGAAGATGGTGAACAGACTGGCGTTCATAACGAACTGAGGTGATTCCATGCTCGAAGTCGAGAACCTGAGCGCCGGCTACGGGGAGGGGGATGTAATCAGAGACCTAACCTTCACTGCAACTAAGGGAGAACTGTATTTACTGCTCGGAGCCAATGGAGCCGGGAAAACTACCACGTTCAGAGTTATTACTGGAATCCTCCCCCCGTCAAGGGGGCGGGTAGTAGTGGAGGGAATCGACCTCTGGCGGGAGCCGGAGAAGGCCAAGGTGAAAATCGGCTACCTGCCGGAGGGTGAAAGGGTTTACCCAAACCTGAGCGTTTACAGAAATCTGCTTCTCTTCGCCCGTCTTTACGGAATCGCGGAGGAGAGGATTGAAGAGGTTCTCCGCGAGTTCAACCTCAGAGAGTATAAGGACAGAAAGGCTGGAGAACTGAGCAGGGGCTTGAGGAAGAGGCTTGCCCTCGCGAGGGCCCTCCTCCACGAGCCAGAGGTGCTCGTTCTCGACGAACCGTTCAGCAACCTCGACGTGCCGAGCGTTGTAAGCTTGAGGGACAAAATTTTCGAGAGCCTTGACGGGGGACGGGTGGTGCTGTTCTCGACGCACATACTTAGCGAGCTCCAGCACTTCGAAGGGGTCAGGTGCAGGGTCGGAATAATACGGGATGGAAAGCTCGTCCTTGAAGAAAAGCTTGAGAACCTCATGTCCCTCCTGAGAAGTGTTGAGGTTGTTTTGATAGTGAGCGATTCCCAGCGCGCCCTTGGGGTTTTGAAAGATAGGGGCTATGATGCAAGGGCCGAAGGAAGAAACATCGTCGTCAGGGTCTCCAACTACACGTCAGAGGTCCCGGAGATAACCAGAACTCTTGCTGAGAACGGTGTTGGAATCCTTCAGGTGAAACCCAAGGAGGTCCCGCTAGAAAAGCTCTTTATGAACATAACGCGGGGGGACGGGAAATGAGGCGGAAAATTCTCCAGATAGCCGGTCTTCTCTTTCTTTCTCTAATCCTCCTTGGTCACGTTTCAGCTTTGACGCCACAAGAGGCAATGATGCAGGCATGGAAGACCGGGAACTACTCCATCGTCGAGCCATACCTCAGTCCCGCCATGAAGGCGGCATTCTCTGAGAGGATATTCCAGAGTGCACGGGGGGAACTCATAAAGAGGTACGGTGAGATTGAGGGCTACCGGCTGATAAAGAAGGAGAAAGAGGAAGGCTACGAGGTCTACTACTACCGTGTTGAGGCGAAAAACGCTGCATACACTGTGAGCGTGGCAGTGAAGGACGGGAAGGTTGAAGGGTTTCACGTGGTCTCCGCTCCAGGGACACAAAACGGGAATACTCCTCCCTTAGCGCCGCAGGATGCCATGATGAAGGCCTGGAAGAGCGGGAACTACTCGATAGCGGAGCCGTACATGAGCCCCGAGATGAAGAAGGGCCTCTCTGAGAAGGTCTTCAGGACCGTCAGGGACGAAATGGTGAAGAGCTACGGGCAAATCAAAGGCTACCAGCTCGAGAAGACCGAGGAGAAAGGGGGCTATCAAATATACATCTACCGCGTCATAGCGGAGAAGGGAAACTACACGGTGAGCGTGACTGTGAAGGACGGGAGGATTGAAGGCTTCCACATCGTTCCCGGCTTCAACCCGAAGAACGCCCTCTACCCCCTCCTCGGCGGCCTGCTCGGTCTGCTTCTCATCTGGGCCTACCTGAGGAGGTTCCACGCTGGAGAGCTCATCCTCGGGGCGGTCCTGCTGATTCCGGTGCTCCTGTTCCAGCCGCTTGTACAGAGGCTCCCTGAGTTCCTTGGGGTGGACAGCACGGCCTTCTTCGTCCTCTGGACAGGGCTGATTGCGGCGCTCTTCCAGGAGCCGCTCAAGTACCACTTCTCCCGCAACAAAACCCTCGGAAAGGCCCTTTACGTTGGGGCTGGCTTTGGAGTCGGGGAGGCAGTGTACGCGGCGGTGCTCTCGTCGCTCTTCGCCGGTTCACCGATGGCCGTCATCGAGAGAGCCCTCGCGCTCCTCTTCCACGCGTCAACGACCGTCCTCTTTGCTTATTCATACAGAAACGGCTGGGGAAGGAAGGCGCTGCTCGCGATGGTTCTCGTCCACTGGCTAACTGACAGCATAGCGACCTGCTGGCACGTCAGCCCCTCCAATGAGGTCCTCGCGGCAGGTTACGCGGTGATGCTCCTCACGGCCCTGGCGATACTCCCGAAGCTCCTCCCGCTGGCAAGGGCCGAGAGTGAGGAACCGGAAGTGAGGTGGTGAACCTTTTTATTTCTCCTCTTCCCTTCCACAAAAGGAGGTCGTTAGTTGCTCGGCGCGGGCAGGGAGAAGGCCCTCAAAAAGCTCAGAAAGGACCTGCGCTCCGGACTTTACTCCTACTTAGTCCTCTCGCTCCTCGAAAGGGAGGGGGAGCTCCACGGCTACGCGATAAGGAAGAGGCTCGGCGAGCTGAGCGATGGCAAACTCGTCCCGAGCGAAGGGGCCCTCTACGACATCCTGAAGAGCCTGAAGAAGTACAGGCTCGTCGAGGACTTCTGGGCCGAGGTCGGCGGGAGGCCGAGGAAATACTACCGCCTCACCGACCTCGGAAGGGAAGTTTTATTAGAGCTGAAGGAGGAAGTAAAAACGATTGAAACGACCCTCATGAGACTGGAGGGGTTTGAATGAACGATAGAGCCCTTGAAGTGTTCATCTCGCTTCTCCTGCTCGGGGCGGGGCTGGTAACCCTCGCATTCAGGAACAGGAGAAACCGGATGATAGGCTTCCGGGTGGGTTACACCTGGCACTCAGATAGGGTTTGGCGAAAGGTGAACACCTTCTCCGGCCTCTACTCTATTGCGTACTCGCTTTTCCTGCTTATCCTTGCCATTTATGGTATCCCGCTCACTCCGTTCATCCTAACGATGCTGGCCTTCGTGCTTTCCGAAGTTGTAATCGGAACGTGGATGGCGAAGAGGGAGTACGAGCTTGAAGAGCTCTCGGTTGAGGCCCCGGAGAAGCCACCAGCAACCGAAGGGGAAGCTATGAAGGGAACCAGCATGGGACCCTACCTCCTCGTCCAGCTCGGCCTTTTGGGGTTCTACCTCATTTTAGTTGCCCTTTTCTGGGATAAGCTCCCGGAGCGGGTGGCCGTCCACTTCAGCGCGAGCGGAAGACCGAACGGCTACATGGACAGGTTTTCAGGATTAATTGTGTTCCCGGTCCTCGGCTGGCTGCTTCCCTTCTCCCTGACGTTCCTCGCCAGAGACCCGGGCTTCTTCGCGAGGATGAGCGCGGGCGTAACTCAGCGCGGATGGTTCGAGCTCAACGTGCTCACGAGCTGCGCCCTCGCGCTGGTGTTCCTCACGGTGCTCCTCTACAACGTGGGTGCCGTCTCGGCGAACGCCATAAACTACGCAACCGTGGGGTTACTCGTCCTCATCGGGCTCGGCATCTACCGCCTCCTGCGGGTGGGAAAGGATGAACGGGCATGAGCTCCTGAGAATCCTCTACGGGCTGTTCCTTGGCATTTTCCTTATAATCGCGGGAGTCCTGACTTTCACGTCCAAGGGCGAGCCAGGGATAGGCTTCAGGATAGGCTACACCTACCTCTCGGAGCGGGCGCGGAGAAAAGCGAACCGCGTTTCCGGAATCGGGATTGTTCTAACCGGGGTGGCATTCATCGTCCTCTCGCCTTTCCTGCCGATGCCCTGGCTCATGGCCGTTATAGTCCTCGGCCTCGGCGTGACCGTCCTGCTCGCTTACCTCGTGGCAAAGCGCGAGTACGAACTTGAGGAGCTCTCCGAGGAGGCCCCGGAGAAACCCGGGAGGAGGATAGAACCCCCGAGCGTCAGAAAGCACATCACCCTTCAGCTCATGTTCGCCGGCGTTTCCTTCGCACTCATTCTCACCGGAGAAGTCCCGAGGGACCCGGGGATTATCCTGGTCGCCAGCATTCAGCTCTTCCTCCTTGCGCTTACGGTCCTCGTTTCCCGGCCCCTCGTCTTCCAGCTCGCCCCTAAGTTCAAGGGGGAGATGGCGTTCGGCTTCGCGAGGGCAATGACAGTGGTATCGGCGATGATAGCGCTTCAGCTGGCGGTTGTGGCCTTAAGTCCCAAGGCGAGCCCGCTCCTCGTAGTCCTCATGCTCCTCGTCTCCCTGGGCGCGGTATTCTACGCGGCCTTCGTCTCCCTAACGAGCGCCTACGAGGAGGGTTACTATTAGCTCTCAAGGGCCTTGATTAGCTTTTTCGGCTCGGGTTCGTCAACGATTCCCAGCTCGAGGGCGTGCCTTAGAACGTAGTCCGGAAACTCCGCATCAAAAAACGCCCTGATTCCCTTTCTCGGGAGGTAGAATGCATAAACGCGTACGTTCTTATCGAGACACCTCCCCCTCGCGACCATGAAGCCCTTCTCCGCGTTGACTCTGGCTATCTCCCACGAGAAGACCTCGGCCAGGCCAAAGAAGGCCTCGAAGAGCTTCACCCGGGCGTCCTTCAGGGCCTTGTTGACGGCCTGCCTTGAAACCCCGAGTTCCCTCGCTATATCCACCTCGCGCATTCCCTTGGCCTTCATGAGCCAGACTCGCTCCATCGCCTCAGGGAGCCGGAACATTTGAACCACCCGCACTCAGGAGAGATTTAATTTTCTCCATAAAACCCTCGATAGCGGTTGAATCCCCGAGGAGGACTATCCTCTCCCGCTCGGTTCTGATTATGACCGCGTCCTGGCCGTAGTTTTCGTTGGCAAACGTTGCATCAAAGAGACCGTAGAGGGCAACCATTAGAACAAACTCCGGATGCCCCAGGTACAGGAGCGCCAGGGCCGTGAGAAGGGACACAACCACCGAAGCTAAGACGCGGTTTCTTTTCTCGGAGGGCCGGAAAAGGAAGTTGAGAGCCGAGAGTATGGAGACGTAAATCCAGAGGAGGCCGTAAAACTCGCCCCTGTGAAGGAAGAGAGCACCTATTGAAACTCCAATCGCAAGATTGCCCAACGGAACCCACGGCCTCTGGAACTGCTCGATAAGCCGGACTCCCGAAGCGGAGGGAAGTTTAATAACCTCCACCACTTTGTCAAGCGGGATTTCCTTTATCGCAAGCGGAACGGGCCGTCCAATCCTAACAACTATCCGGCCACGCTCGATTCTGGCATCGCTCGTGAGTGATAGGTAAACAACAAGCCAGAAGGCGAACGCCATGAGCGCCCAGCCGACGTTACCCTCCAGGAGGAAGGAGACCGCAAGCAGGAGGAAGGGAAGGAGCAGAAGGGGGTGGTCAATTATCCTTAGGGACATTGGCCAGCACCCCCATCAACCTTCTGGAGTCACCGCAGAGGAGCAAATAGCTCATCCCTTTCGTCCGTATCACAACACCGTCCCTCAGGAGCATGTTCATGAGCGAGAGTGTTCCTGTACCCCATACGAAGGGCATCGCGGGCAGGGCTTCTCTGTTAACGAGAACAAAGGGAAGAGACACCAGGAGAGGAACGAGAACCGAGAGACCAAGCCTCTCCTTCAGCACCTTCAGCGGGAAGATTAACATCTCGGAGTACATGGCTATACAGTAGAGGAGAGCGGGAAGAAGGATGGAAGCTTCAGCCCCCCTCTTCAAAAGAATCAGCAGACTCAGGACGAGGAAGAAGGGCTCCAGAATCAGGGGAGTCGCCCACTTAACCAGCTTCCCCCGCTCAAGCTCGCTCAGGCGGAGGATTTCGTCAACGTCAGAGACCCGGACTTTGAAAAGGACGTACCTTAGAACCAGACCCCCGTCGATTACGACGTCCCTCCCGGTGGAGGCGATTACGAGAACAACCCCGGCGAGGAACGCAATTCCAGATTTCAACAGGAGGGAAACCACTATCAGGAGCCACCCGACCACCCTCAGGGCCAGCGGTTTTCCGGCCGATGGGAACGGAAAGCAGTCGAGCTTCATACCACCACCCTGTCAACCTATGTAAGTTGACAAAGCTCTTAAGCCTTTCGATGGGTTTAAAACCAATCCGCGAGAACGTTCAACGGTGGGACGATGGAGGAGCTTTACCGCTACCTATGGGCATCCATGAACCATCCCAAGAGCGATATCGCCCAAAACCGCTTCATCGGACTGCGCTCCTTCTTCAACTGGGCCGTCAAGGAGGGCCTGTTTCCCGAGAGGAGAAAGCTTAGAATCCTCGACCTCTGCGCCGGAACGGGTATAGCAGGTGGTGCCCTCTACGAGACGCTCCACGAGTGGGGCTACGAGGCTTCCCTGACCGTTGTCGACAAGAGGAAAGAGGATTTACTCCTCGTCGAGGACTGGGTGAGCGGAGAGGTTTACGGGGCCGTTATGGACTGCCTCGACGACTTGAGGAGGCTCGGGAGGTTCGATATAGCTTTAATCTTCGGCTACACGATGCCCCACTTCGACCCGTTTCAAACGGCCGAACTCTTCAGGAACGTCGCGAGGGTTCTTGAAAGCGACGGTGTCTTCCTGCTTGAAGAGATGGACCGCTTCGGGGCGTTCTTCTACAGGAGGGCCTACCGCGAGATTGTGCCGGAAGTTCGGGGCGAGGACTACACGGTAATCTCGCTTGATGAAGGATACAACCCGATGAGGGGCGTTATCAGGAGGGGCTACTACAAGTTGCCGGGCTGGGAGAGGATTGGAGAAATCGAGACGCGCTACTGGGACCTGGCTGGCCTGGCAGGCATCGGCAAGGCCCTCTTCAATGAGGCGAGGATAATAAGGAAAAGCGAGCACGGCGTTGTGAACGTCGGCGATATAATTTACCTCGGGAAGCCCTACAGGACGTAATACTGTGGCCGTCTGTCCTTGAAGATATCGTTGAGCTCGTTGAGTCTCTTGTCCCTCGCCAGCTCAAGGTCTACCTCTACGACTCCCACTTCTTCCCTGTCCTCGCTTCCCATCGCTAAGACTTCGGCCTTCGGCGAAGCTATCGTGCTCTTGCCTATGAACTTCAAGCCCCTCTCCTCGCCGATTCTATTGGCCGTTATCGTGTAAACGCGGTTCTCCAAGGCTCGAATCGGCATAGCTCTGGGAGCGTAGGGCATGACGAGGTTGCTCGGGTGCGCTATTATCTCCGCGCCCTTCAGAGCGAGCGTTCTGGCGGACTCGGGGAAGAACCAGTCGAAGCATATCATAACACCAACCTTCGCAACCCCGATATTGAATACGTGGAAGCCGAGGTTCCCGGGCCTGAAGAAGAGCTTCTCGCGGTTGAAGAGGTGTATTTTCCTGTACTTCCCGATGTAGCCCCAGCCGACGGGCCCAACCACAACCGCCGAGTTATAGAGGTTTCCGCGCTCGTCCTTTTCGGCCGTTCCCGCAACTATGAAGACCTCCCTCTCCCTTGCGAGCTCGACAAGGAACTCCGTGGTTGGGCCGTCGGGAATCTCGCCGGCGACTTCCGTTATTTCGCTTTTACTCTCGAAGTTATAGCCGGTGTCGAAGAGCTCCGGCAGGACTACGAGCTTTGCCCCCTCATTAACCGCCTCGCCGATGAGCCTCTCAGCCTTCGAGTAGTTCTTTTCGGGGTCGAGGAAGGCGGGCTCCATCTGCACGTAGGCGACCTTCATGATACCACCGCATAGGGTTCGCCCCGGAATAGATAAGCTTAGCGGAGGCGGAAGCGAGACGTATCCGCGACGTTAATGGGCCGAACTCAGTATAAACTCAGTAAAAACCCTTGTTCACTGAATGCTATAGCCCCAACAACGCAAAGCCAGAACAAAGGATGAAGCATAGTTAAAAATCTGAATGGATTGGACAAAACCGAGAAAAATACCGCGAACCAAGAGGAGTTTCTGAACCGCTCACGCCCCAATTGAAGGGCCGAGAGGGCTTCTCAACCCGATGGGAAAAGCTTAAAAAGGGACTCCCGGAGCTAACCCCGGAGAGAAACTCAGGGGTGATGCTCATGAAGAGACGCCCAAGGAAGTGGAAGAAGAAGGGAAGGATGAGGTGGAAGTGGATTAAGAAGAGGATTAGGCGCCTCAAGAAACAGCGCAGGAAGGAGCGCGGGCTCATCTGAAGCCCGGTGGTTCTATGTCTCCTTTTTCCGACTTTGAGAGTTTATCCCTTTTGCTCGACACCTCCCTCGGAAGAACCCTTCTGATAGCTGACCCGCATATAGGCTTCGAGCTTTCCCGGGGATTGAGGATTAGAACGGGCTTCGAGGATAGTTTAGCGGAGTTCGTCGTTGAGAGCGGTGCCGACGCCTTGATAATCCTCGGCGACGTGAAGGAACCGCTCGGCCTGAGCTTCCGCCTGAAGGAAATGCTCTTGCGCTTCTTCTCCTCGCTGAAAGATGTCAGGGTTCTCATCGCCAAGGGCAACCACGACGGAAGAATCGAGGAGGTAGCCGGGAAGTTCACCAACATCGAGGTTCGGGAGCACTTCCTGCTCGATGGAAAGCTCTTCCTCCACGGCCACACGAGACTGCCAAAGATAGAGTTCGAGGAGGCCTTCCTCGGCCACGCGCACCCGGCATACACACTGAAATCCGGCGGTGTCGCGAGGAAGGTGAAGGTCTTCGCGAGGGTTAATGAATTCCTCGTTCTCCCGACGGCCAATCCTTACATCGAGGGCTTCGACGTGAGGGAGGGGCTTAAGCTCGTTCCGTTCCTCAGGAAAGCGGAGGAGGTCGAGCTTTTCCTTCCGGAGGGCCTCTACCTCGGGAGGGTGAGGCTTTAAAGGAGAACACCCTAATATCTACGGCGGTTTTCATGAGAGTAATTGTTGTCGGAGCCGGGAGAACCGGCAAAAGGGTCGCTGAGCACCTGTCGAAGAACCACGACGTCGTTGTCGTTGACCGCGACGAGGAAGCGATAGCCGAGGTTTCTCATCTGGACGTTCTGACGGTCGTTGGCGACGCGACGCTTCCTGAGACGCTCGAGGAGGCAGATGTCGGGAAGGCGGACTACCTGATTGCCACGACCGAGGACGACACGACCAACATAGTCGTCTGCGCCCTTGGAAAGACGCTCGGAAGTCCTTTCACGGTCGCGAGGGTGAGAAGGCTTGATTACATAAGGCTCTGGGGGCGCGGAAGGGAAGCGCTCGGAGTCAACCTGATGGTGAGCGCGGTTCCGCTGGTTGCCAAGAGCATCGCGAACGTCATCGAGTTCCCCCAGCTGAGACAGTTGAGAAACCTCTACGATGGAATTTACGTCGGCGACGCCATCGAGGTTCCCGAGGGGCTCTGGCACACCGAAGTCGGGAGCAGGAAAATCGTCGTTGCCACCATGGAGGAGCTGAGGCGGGCTTACAGGCCGAGGAAGCCGAGGAACGTCCTAATCCTTGGCGGAAGCGAGGTCGCCGTTATGCTCGCCGAGATGCTAATCCGGAAGGGCTGTGACGTCAAGATAGTTGAGAGGGACAGGGAGAGGGCCGAGGAGGTTTCTTCCCTTCTGAAAGATGCAACGGTAATCATTGGAAACCCCTTCAGCAGGTCACTATGGCGCGACGAAGAGCTCGACGAGGCCGAGGTTTCGGTTTCAGCCTTCGACGAGGATGAGAGAACGCTGATGGGAGCTATGGTGTCGAGGGAGTGGGGAATAGAGAGGACCTTCGCGGTGGTTCGGGACGGGAACCTGATAGGAATGTTCGAGAGGGCTGGAATAACGGCGGTCAGCCCGGAGGTCGTTACGGCCGACAGGATAGTCTTCGCAACGAGGGGCGAAAAGGCGCTCGGCCTCGTGGCCTCGATACCCGGCGTGAGGGTTCTCGCGGTTGAGGTTGACGAGAAACTCGCCAGCAGAACGCCGGACGAGCTTTCGGGAACGCTGGGGCCGGTTCTCAGGAACGGGGAGGTAATCCTGCCGACGGCAAGCTTCCACCTCCAGAAGGGGGATGTTATAACGCTTATCGTCGAGGAGGAAATAGCGGGGGAGTTAGAGCTATGAGGATTAGAGCAACGTTCGCCCTGCTCGGCGAGATAATAGCGCTCCTCGGACTGACGTTGCTCGCCCCAACGGTCGTGGCGCTCCACGACGGAACCCCGGTGAAACCGTTCCTGATACCTCTTGCGATAAGCCTCGTTCTCGGCATCGCAATGAGGTCCCTCGACAGGAACCCGGAGATAGGCGTAAAGGAGGCTTTTCTCCTCGTCTCGCTCGCTTGGCTTGCCGTCGCCGGAATCGGGGCGCTCCCCTACATCATATCAGGCAAAAGCTCGCTCGCAAACCCAGTAAACGCGCTCTTCGAGAGCATGAGCGGTTTCACAACGACCGGGGCAACGGTTCTGGACAACTTCAACGAGCCTTCAAGGGCAATACTCTTCTGGCGCCAGCTGACCCAGTGGCTCGGCGGAATGGGGATAGTTGTTCTCGCCATAGCGATACTGCCGAGGCTCAGTGTCGGTGGTGCCGAGCTCATGAGCCTTGAAGCGCCAGGGCCTCAGCTCCAGAAGCTGACACCTCACATAAGGCAGACCGCGAGGATTTTCTGGGGAATCTACGTGGGTCTAACTGCCCTCGAAACGGGAATTCTGGTTCTCCTCCACTACCTTGGGCTGGCGCCGAAGATGACCCCGTACATGGCGCTGGTTCATGCCTTCACGACGATGAGCACAGGGGGCTTCTCCCCGCTGGCACTCTCGATTGAGGCCTTTTCTCCAGCGGTGCAGTGGGTGATAATCGTCTTCATGATACTCGCTGGAGCGAACTTCGCCCTTTTCTGGTACCTCCTGCACAGAGACTTCAGGATAACCAGGAACGAGGAGTTCCGGTGGTACATCGCAGTGCTCCTCGCGCTGAGCCTTTTGCTAACCCCAATGCTCATAAACCAGTACGGTTTCTCCCCGTTAACGGCCTTCAGGCAGGCCCTCTTCCAGGTGGCCTCGATAGTCACAACGACCGGCTACGCGACGATGAACTTCGCCCTCTGGTCGCTTCCAGCTCAGTTCGTCCTGTTCTTCGCCATGTTCATCGGCGGTTCGAGCGGTTCAACTGCCGGTTCGATAAAGGTCGTCCGCTGGGTGGTCGGAATAAAGGCCGTCTGGAGGGAGCTGTTCCAGTCCTTCCATGGAAAGAGCGTCAAGCCGGTAAAGCTCGGCGGAAAGCCCGTCGATGAGCGCTCCGTTCAGAGCGTTCTGGCCTTCATAGTGCTGTATTTCATCGTCTTCCTCGTTTCGTCAGTGGTGGTTGTTCTCAACGGAACGACGACAGGAAAGCCGATTCCCCTCGCCGATGCCATGAGCGCTGTCGCGGCGACGCTTGGCAACATAGGGCCCGGCATAGGGGCCGTCGGACCGATGGCCAACTACCTGATTTTCCCCACCGGGACGAAAATCCTGATGTTCTTCCTCATGTGGCTTGGCCGACTGGAGATTGTAACGGCCCTAGTCCTCTTCACCCGCGCCTATTGGAGGTGGTGAAAAAACGCAAACATTTATTAACACGTATGAACACAAAACTTCATAGGTGAGAAGCATAGTGGTGAGAGAGATGGGCGACGTCTACGAGAGGCTCGAAGCTCTGCTCCGCTCGCTGGGTCTGAAGAGGACGGAGCTGAGGATATACCGTTTGCTCCTGGAGAAGAAGAGGCCGATGAGAGTTACCGAGATAGTTAAGGAGCTTGGCATAAGCGAGCGCTCCGTTCGGGAGCACGTCCTCAGTCTTTACCGAAGGGGAATGCTCAGGAGGGAGCTAATCCAGCAGGGGTGGCTCGGCTACACCTACACCGCCGTTTCCCCGAGCGAGCTCCTTGAGAACCTCAAGAAGTACATACTCGAACGGATAAACGAAATAGAGAGGGAGCTCAGGAAAGAGTAACGATTTTCGCTCCCTCGAGAACGCCGACGAGCCTTTCAAGCTTTTCTTTATCCGCTTTGCCGTACTCCTCCTCAAGGGCTTTGAAGGCCCTCTCCTTTGGCAACAGCTCCGCGAGCATGAGCAGTTCGTGGAGCTGGGCGTAGGCACTCCTGTCCTCTGTGAGCCTCTTGAACTCCTCAGCGTCTCCTCCATTCCGTCTAATCAGCCTCTCGTTGAGGATTCCCCTGAGTTTCCACTCGAGCCAGGGTTCGCTCTCAAACTCATAACCGAGCTCGAAGCCGAGGAACTTTGAATCCCTCGCGAGGCCCTTCATGACGAGCTTCTCGCTCTCCTCGGTCTCTGTTCTCATCGAGACCTCTCCGAGGACCTTCATGGCGTAGCCCCTCGCGAAGCGCCTCAGCTTCTCCCTGTCCTCCTTTGCCAGAGTAAGAGCCATCGCCAGGACCGCGTTGCCAACTATCGCGATTGTCTCAAGGCTGACCTTCTCAACGGTGTCCCCGCTCGAGTGATAAACCCTGTCGGGCCAAGTTATCGGCATCGTTCCGGGGACGCCGAAGAAGTTGAAGATGTCGTGGTCACTCCCCATCTCGTAGGGGTAAGCTTTGAAGGCCATCGTCGGGAGCTCGCTTCCAGAGAAGCTCTTCCCCTTCCCGTTGGTCAGCCCGATGAAGTGTTCGAGCAGGCCGGAAACGACGGAGAAGCGTGAGAATGGCGTTCTAACGAGCATCAACGTTGAGCCACTCCTGTCAGGACTTCCCGCGACCATGTCAAGGTTTACGTTGGCATAGAATTCCTCAGGTTTCACCCTTTCAAAGAAGGCCTGCGTCCCGTGGTACTCAGGAATCCAGAGGAAGGCGAAGCCGAAGCGGAAGGAGTTATCATAGGCCTCACTGAGCTTCCTTGCGAGTTCTATGAGCATCGCGCTCCCGCTCGCGTTGTCGTTGGCCCCGGGCTTGGGGTGGCAGATGTGGGCCGAGAAGACGATGTAAGGGGCTTCTCCGATTGTAGCGTAGAGCATCGGGAGGTCTTCCCTCACAGGGGTTTCTACCTGAATGGAAACGCTTACCTCAAGGCCACCTTTAAGGGATTTTGAAATCATATCTTTTGCCACGCTCTCCGGAACTGCCAGTGCGGGAATCTTCGCCCACTCAAGGTCGTCCTCCGTCAGAAACAGGCCGATGTAGGGATAGAACTCGCCGGTTCCCTCGCGGTAGGCTATGAAGGCCTTAGCACCGGCCTCGTTGGCCCTTTTATAGGCGTCCCTCCAGTTCCTCCCAACAAGGACGATTTTTCCCTCGGCCTTCTCCCAGTCCTCGTCGCGGAAAACCGGCAAGAGTTCGGCCCTGGCCTCTCCCTCGGGTGAGTGGGCCATTATAAGGAGCGGGCTTTCCTCCGTCGTCAGCTTCCTCTCGCCGTAGGACAGCTCCCCGTGAACTGGATTCCAAGCTATCGGCGAGGCCAGCGTTCCGTGCCAGGTTTTTCCGTCGTAGGTGGAACGTAAAAGCCTGTTCTCAATGCCGAGCCCGTCGAGCTTCTCCTTAATCATCTCGACGCTCTCAACGAGCTCCCTCGAGCCCTGAATCCTGTGGAACTCCGCTATCTCAGAAATCTCCTTCAGAACGCGCTCCGGACTGAGCCGGACGTCGGGCAACTTCATGAAGACCACCGTATTAACGTGGAGAAGAAACTATAAAAGGCTAATCCCCGAGCCGGAGCATCTTCGGTGGCTCGAGATGTTTGAGTGTGTTAAGTAGTTCGGGTGGTAAAGCCAGCTTCGTCGTGTTGAGGAACTCAACGTACTCGCGCTCCATTTCAGGCGTCGTTGGTGACCTCGAACCTGATTTATGGAGTCCTTCTCCGGTTTCAGAGGGTCCAGCAACCTGAGGTCTCGGTTTTGTGGGAGTCTCCTTATCCACCTTGACGGCGAGTCCTTCGTAGAGCTTCTCCTCTCTGTCCCTCTTCCCAAGCTCCTTCCCCTTTCTGTAGGCATCTTTGACGAGCTCATAAATGCCGAGTTCCTCGGCCTTCCGGTAGATTTCCTCTCTCTTCTGTCTCACCCACTCCGCCCACTCGCTGTGGCCCCTGAAGCCAACGAAGTAACCGAACTGATAGGCTTCCTTCAGGAGGTTCTTTTTCTCCTCGGTCATAGCGGGGCCTCCGGATAGACCCTTACTCCGTCTGTCGTGAAGCGAAGCCTCTTCAGGTTGCTGTCGTGTGGAACGCCACGCATCTTGAGTATCTGAAGGGCCCTGACCATCTGGTAGTTGCGCATGAAGTGGTGGAGCACTATCACCCCATCGGCAAGGTAGTACTCGTCGGTGTACTTTTCAGAGCTGAGCATCTCGGCGAGGAGAAGGGTCGTGACCTCAAGGGAGCGGAGGAGCCTGACGAACCTTCCGAGGGCCTTTTTCTTTCCCGCTGGGTCACTGACGAATGACTCGAAGAGGCTGAAGGAGTCGATGACAACGCGCTTGGCCTTCTCGCGCTTGATAATCTCAATGAGGAGCTTGAAAAGCTCGTCCCAGGTGAGCTCACGGTTCGTGCTGAGGAGAATCTCGCCGAGGTCGTAGAAGGCTATCCGCTTGGACTGAAAGTGCTCGAGGATTCCGAAGTTGTAGCGGAGCATGTCGCGCAGGATAACGTCCTGGGTCTCGAAGAGCGATATGAAAAGGCCTTTCTCGTCGTTGTTGGCGCCCTCGACGAGGAACTGTATTCCAAGGGTAGTCTTACCGCTACCTGGAGGTCCAGTAATCAGGTAGACCCTGCCCGGCAGGAAGCCGCCGCCGATTAAGTTGTCGAGCCCAGGAACACCACTTGGCATTCTGTCCAATCCCTTGAGTAGCTCACCTACGTACATTTTCCGCGCACCCCATGAGGATTAGAAAAAAGCCAGTATAAAAGGTTACCCATTGGGGAAATTTCAACCCCATGTGACGTGTCTGTTGACGGCGAAGCGAACGACGAAAGAGGCACCGATGCCTATCAGGTTGGCTATGAGGTAGTGCAGGCCGAACCACACGAGGGGCACGTATATTGCCCACTGGACAACGGCGCCGGTCAAGGCCGCGACGTGGAAGCTGACAAGTCTCTTCCACAGGGGCTTTCTCTTGAGGTCCCTGAAGGTCCACAGGTCGTTCCACAGGAAGTTGTTGAGTATCGCGAGCTCCGTTGCGGGGATGTTGGCGACGTACTTGCTGAGGCCGAGGTGAACGAAGAGCCAGAGGAAGCCCTCGTTGACGAGGACTCCTGAGAGGCCCACAAGCGAGAACTTTATCAGCCTGTCGAGTTCGCCCTCCCAGCGCATGAGCCGGTAAAGGTGCCTCAGGTAGTTGAGCATCGTCTTCCCGCTCAGCTTGCTCTCGCCGGCCTTCCTCAGGCCGAAGACAAAGGGAACCTCGACGACCTTCCGGTAGTTGCCCTTGATTAGAATCTCCATGAGGATTTTGAAGCCAACCGGGTTCAGCTCAACGCCCTCGACGACCTCTCTCCTGAGGACGAAGAAACCGCTCATGGGGTCTTTAACATCCCGGATTTTGGGGAGGGCGAGGCGGCCGAGCATTATCGCTCCCTTCGAGATGAGCTTTCTGTACCAGTACCAGTTCTTAACACCGCCCCCCGGAACGTATCTGCTGGCTATCGCGATGTCAGCACCTTCCTCTATCGCCTTCAGAAGCTCGGGAATGACTTCGGGAGGGTGCTGTAAATCCGCATCCATCACGACGAAAACGTCGCCTGTTGCTTCCTTAAACCCCCTGATTACAGCCGACGATAGGCCCTTCTCGTCGGTTCTCCTGATTACCTTAACGGGATAATCCTTCGAGAGCTCCTCGGCGAGCTTCCACGTTTCGTCGGGAGAGTCGTCGTCAACTACGATTATCTCATAATCGTAGTCTTTTAGCGCCTTTGAAATCCTCTCGAAGAGCTCGGGAAGGTTATCGCGCTCGTTGTACGTTGGGACGATGATGCTGATTTTCACTCCCCACACCCCGGGGTAGTAGTCCGTAAACTTTATAAGCACTGCGAAGTCCTTAAGAGCGGGCATGGGGCCGTGGGGTAGCTTGGTCTATCCTTCCGGCTTCGGGAGCCGGAGACCCGAGTTCAAATCTCGGCGGCCCCACCATTGCAGCCCTTTCTGACGGAAGCGCTGGCGGAAGAGTAAGTGCCTTTTTTGAAGTATTCATTTCTGATTGGGTTTCTCATTCACGTGCTCTTTGGGAAGGGGTCCTTCTTTAAACGGCGTCCTTCGGACGCCAATAACAAAGTTGGAACTGCTTGAAAAGCCTTGTTTAGTGGTAAACGCCCTCTAAACTTGCACTCGGCCAGTGCACGACTATTTTTCTGCTCCTTGGATAGAAGGGCGCTCTTTTCGCCAGCCTTTCCCAAAGGCTGTGGGCAAAGTTTCATCAAAGTTTGTAGCTCCTTTTGGAAGGTTAAGTTTTTGGGTGATTTTCTCTTCAGTTGGCTGTTTTAAGTGTGAGAACCTTTTTATGTTGCTTTGTGGAGTAATGGGTTTGCCTTTAAATCGACGCCCTTCAGGCGTCAAGGAAAAAATAAACTCCTTAATGGGAGCTTATTAAGCGTGTTCTTTTTGAAAAGCGCGATTTTGTGAGCAAAATCGATTTCATGAGCCTTTGGGCGAGGAGCTACTAACTTTTGGTGAAGCTTTTGGAAAAGCTTCAGCATTGGCAGAAAAACTTTTAGCAAAAGTTTCATCAAAAATGGGCATGCTTTTTTAAAAAAGGTTCATTTTTGAGTGATTTGTTTCTAAACCCTCCTGTTTTAAGTGTGTTCTCTTATTAACGTCCTCCGGGCGCCTTCTTAGAGTGGAACACCAAAAGTTGAGCAAATCTAACAGAGACCCCCTCTCAAAACCTGCACTTTCTAGAAGAGTACTTAACTTTCCGCCAGCGCTTGCGCAGGAAGCTTTTGGAAAAAGCTTCACCAAAAGCTCGTGATTCTTCTTCAAAGCTCCGACATAATAGGATTTCAAAACCAAGCCAGCCGTTGGAAGTTTGAATTCATTGGATTAGGGCCTTCCACGCGGGTTCCATTTACCCGCGCTCCAAAGGAGCGCAAAAAGGCTTGAACCCCTTGTTAAAAGACGTCCTTAGAAAAATTCACCCTTCCACAGGAGCAATCAATGAGAAATCCACTCAAAGAACAGCAACTCAAAAGAGAATCACAAACTTTGATGAAACTTTTGCTTGGCAAAAGTTTCTGTGGTGCGGTGGCCGGGATTTGAACCCGGGTCACCGGCTTGGAAGGCCGGTGTCCTAGACCAGGCTAGACTACCACCGCACAGAAAGTGGTGGGGCGAGGGGGATTTGAACCCCCGACACCCGGATCTTCAGTCCGGCGCTCTCCCAGGCTGAGCTACCGCCCCACGCCCAAAGATAAGGGCAAGGAAGAGATTTATAAATCTTGCGGTGGCGAATGAACAGGTATGCACATCAAATCTTCGGCTCGACGGCGTAAACGGTCTTATCCTCCCCAATGCCCTCAATGAGACCGCGGTGCCTCCGGACACAGCTCTCACATTCACCGCAGTGTATCGGCTTCCCGTCCTCTGTGAAACCCTTCGGCATGTAGCAGGAGTTGGAGTACTCGTACTTAGCGTCCAGCTCCTTAAGGAGCTTCGCGATACCTTTTTTGTCAAGGTTTATGAGCGGGGCGACGACTTTCACCTCGGCCATCGTTCCATACTTTAGCATCTCGTTCATCTTCTCAACGAACTCGGGCGTGTTGTCCGGGAAGGTCGCTCCCTCCTCCGCGTTGAAGCCGACGATTATGTCCCCTCCACCCAGGGCATCGAGCAGTGAAGCCGCAACGCTTATGAGGACGACGTTCCTTGCTGGAACCCAGACGCTTTTGGCCGTCTCCTTCGCCCTCTCGAAGTCTTCAAGCTCCTCCGCAGTTACCTTCGGCGTCTCCCCACCGACGAGCGTCGTTCCCCTAAGCTTGGAGAACTCCTCGAGGAAGTCGAGGCGAACTATCTTCAGCGGAACTCCAAGCTCCTTCGAGAAGAACTCCGCAACCTTGTT
Source organism: Thermococcus prieurii (assembly GCF_054657655.1). NCBI lineage: Archaea > Methanobacteriati > Methanobacteriota > Thermococci > Thermococcales > Thermococcaceae > Thermococcus > Thermococcus prieurii. The sequence continues at coordinate 1,085,145 of NZ_BAAHYH010000002.1, forward strand.
CGTGACGCGCTCCTCGTTGCTCCCGTAGTTGATGACGAGCATTATGACCTCGCCGTAGTTCTTCTTCGCCCAGTAGAGGCAGGCCGTTGAGTCGAGTCCACCGGAAAACAGCACCACTGCGCGTTTCATTCCAACACCTCCGGGATGGCTTTAATTCCAACTTTCCCTGCACGGTTTCTAAGCTTTTTGTCGTAGCTCGCGAGGGTCCCGACTTCCTTGGCTATCGCAAGGATTACGGAGTCGTTGTAGTGCTTGAGACCGAGGTTTCCGAAGAGCTCGAAGGCAGAGAGTAGGTACCTCCTGTCGTCCGCGAGGGTAACCCTTTCATTAAGGAGAATTTTGGAGAGCGTTCTTTCGGCTTCCTGTGGGGAAGCTCCCGCGACGGCAAGGTTCCACACAAATTCGTACACCACGATTGTCGGCAAGACGATTCTGTCCAGGGAATTTATAATGCCCCTCGCCTCTTCGTATCTCTCGGAGCTCCTGTTAACCGAGTAGAGGAGCACGTTCGTGTCAACTACCGCTACTCCTCCCATCTGGACGCCTCCTTAAGTATCTTTTCGGCGTTCTTCTCGATTTCCTCCGGCGTGAAATCCTTGCCGAGGTCAATGCTCGGCCACTCCACCTCGGCTTTTCTTATGACTATCTCATCCCCCCTAAGCTCGACGGTGAGGTATTCGCCCTGCTTTATGCCCAAAGCTTTTCTAATCTCGGCCGGAATCGTTATCTGGTAGTTCCGGGTTACCTTCGTGACCGGCATAGTAGTTCACCATAGTATAGTAGGCTTTTCTCCTATAAGGCCCTTTTGGCAGAAAAAGGCGTGGAAAACAGAATAAAACCTCACTCAAGGGCGAGGCCAACTATCTCCTCCACGCTCGAAAAGCCCTCACTCTCGAGGTAGGCTTCGATGCCCTCGTTGATTTCCCTGAAGACCTTCCAGCCCCGAAGCGAGACTGCAGTCCCAATCTGAAGCGCCGATGCACCAGCGAGGAGGAACTCAACGGCGTCCTGCCATGTGGTTATTCCGCCGATGCCTATCACCGGAACCTCAAGAACCCTCGCGAGGTCGTAAACAGCTCTGAGCGCGACGGGCTTAACGCCGGGCCCGGAGTAGCCTCCAACGCGGTTGCTGAGGATTGGTTTCCTCGCGTAGATGTCAATGGCAACGGCCTTGAGGGTGTTTATCGCCGAGACGGCATCTGCACCGGCTTTCTCAGCCGCCAGGCCGAGCTTCGTGATGTCGTCTGTGTTCGGCGTCAGCTTCGCGATAACGGGTTTATCCGTCGCATCCTTGACGGCTTTCACCACCTCGTAGACGTTCTCCGGGTTCTGACCGATTTCCATGCCGTAGCCCTTCGCGTGGGGACAGCTGAGGTTCAGCTCGAAGGCATCGGCAACGTCACTCAGCTTTTGGGCTAAGAAGGCGAACTCCTCAGGCGTTCCGCCGAAAATCGAGACTATCAGCGGGAAGTCGAAGGTGTAGCCCTCAACCATCTCAAGGAAGCCCCTCCAGCCCGGGTTCGGCAGGCCCATCGCGTTTATCAAGCCGTAGGGAAGCTCGACGATGGTGGGGTTGTCGTAACCTCTCCTCGGCTCGATTCCGATTGATTTCGTAACGACTCCTCCAGCGCCTTCCTCGTGCGCTCGAATCCACTGCTCCGGAACCTTGTCGTTGATTCCCGATGCGAGAATGAGCGGGTTCTCGAACCTCATCCCGAAAAGCTCGACCTCAAGGCTCGCCATCTTGACACCTCAAAGGCAAAAAGGGGGAGGAACTTTAAGCCTTTTGGATTAGCTCGAGCATCTCCTCGCCGTAGTGGAAGACGCCCGGGAAGCCACCGGTGTGGATGAAGAGCACCGTTTCGCCGAGTTCTCCCCTCTCGGCCAGCTCCATGAGGCCGTAGAAGGCCTTTCCGGTGTAGACAGGGTCGAGGATTATCCCCTCGCTCGTGCCGACGAACCTTATGAGCTCGGCGACCTCCTTCACTATCTTTCCGTATGCTCCAAAGCCGTAGTCGTGGATTTCCGGCTCCGGAACTTCAACGGTAACGCCCATCAGCTCCGACGCCTGAAGGGCGAGGCTTTTAACGCGCTCTCCAAGGCCTTCAACGAAGCCGCCGACGTCCATGCCGACGACCTTCCAGGGGGCCTTCACGAGGGCCGAGCCAAGGAGCAGGCCTGCCAGAGTTCCCCCACTGCCGACGGCGTCAACGACCGAATCGAACTCAACGCCGAGCATTTTCATCTGGGCGTGGATTTCTCCAACGGCCCTCACGTAACCGAGCGTTCCAACCGGGGAGGCCCCACCTGCGGGAATGAGGTAGGGCTTTCTGCCCTCTTTCTTCAGCTCTTCGGCCACTTCCTGGGCAAGCAGCCAGAGCTCGCTCGTCTTCTCTACGGAGTAGACCCTCGTCTCGATTCCCATAATCTTGTCGAGGAGGTAGTTGCCCTTGAGCTCTTCCTTTCCCCTTAGAACGAGAACGGCATCTAATCCGAGGCTCTTGGCAGCGAGAGCGGTGACGAACGCGTGGTTGGAGTGAACGGCACCGGTTGTTATGACCGTGTCGCAACCCCTGGCTATCGCATCACCGAGGAGGAACTCAAGCTTCCTGACCTTGTTTCCGCCGATTCCGAAGCCGGTCAAGTCGTCGCGCTTGACGTAGACGTCAACCCCGAGCCTTTCGCTGACCTTCGGGAGGTACCGAATAGGAGTCTCCCACTTTATCAGCTCGACCCGGGGAAACCTCGCGAGAAGGGAACCTATCTTCGGGTGCATCGAAACCACCGTTAAGATTTGGATAGAACCGTTCAAAAGTTTAGCGGCGGCGGGCACGCCCGGGGGTGGGAACCCTCCGCCGCGCCCCTCCACCGGGGCTCCCTCACCCCCGCTACCCCGGGAGCGCCGAACGTCCCGCCTACCGCTGCTCCCTTCCGGGCCTGGCGGGGTTCGGCGGGCAAAGGGCGTTAGCCCGGCCCTCCAGCCGGACCTCGCCCACCGCCGGCCCCCCGGGACGAGGGCTCATCGTTGCACCCCGGCTTCGGGGCGCGGTTTTGGGAACCGCCCCCCGGGCTTCGGCCCCGGCATATCGGCGGTTTCCGGTTACAGGGGACGCCGAACCCCCCGGCCTAGCCCGCCGCCAACGTTAGTTTCAAAGCCGGATATATAAAGGTTTGGTAGGTGGGAAAACCAAAGGTGAAGAACCTTCGGGTTGAAAAATTTTCATAAACAAAACGAAGCATCCATTCATAGGTGACCGTTAATGCGCCTCAGTGAACATCCTGTTCTCAGGTTTGAACGCGGCAGAGAGGTTACAATATACTTTGAAGGGAAACCCCTCAAGGCCTACGAGGGCGAGACGATAGCGACTGCCCTGCACGCCGCGGGAATCAGGGTCCTCAACTACTCCCCGAACGAGAAGCGCCCGAGGGGCCTCTTCTGCGCCATAGGCAAGTGCTCCTCCTGCCTGATGGTCGTCAACGGGATTCCAAACGTCAGGACGTGCATAACCCTCGTCGAGGACGGCATGAGGATAAAGCGCCAGCACGGAAGGTCCAGGCTCCCGACGAAGGCCAAACCGCCGGAATTCAAAGATGCAAGGGTCGTTAGAGCGGATATCATTGTAGTAGGCGGCGGCCCCGCTGGACTGATGGCGGCAATCCATGCATCGAGGGCTGGAGCGAAGGTTGTTCTCATAGACGAGAACCACACCCTCGGCGGCCAGCTCGTCAAGCAGACCCACAAGTTCTTCGGCAAGCGCGAGCAGTTCGCGGGAGTCAGGGGAGTAGAAATCGCGAGAATCCTCGAGGAGGAGCTGAGGAAGAGCGAGAACGTCAAAGCCTTCCTTGAAACCTCAGCGGTTGGCATCTTCCAGGAGGGCGAAGAGAAGCTCGTCTTAGCCGTCAGAAAGGAGCGCGAACTGATAGAGTTCAGGGGAAGGGCAGTTATCGTCGCCACCGGCGCGATGGAGAGGATGATTCCCTTCGAGAACAACGATTTACCCGGGGTTTACGGGGCAGGAGCAATCCAGACGCTCATGAACACCTACGGCATCAAGCCCGGAGACAGGGTTCTCATCGTTGGAGCGGGAAACGTGGGGCTTATCCTCGCCTACCAGCTCATCCAGGCCGGCGTCGAGGTGAAGGCGATAGTCGAGGCCATGCCCAAAGTTGGAGGCTACTTCGTCCACGCGGCGAAGGTCAGGCGCCTTGGAGTTCCGATACTCACAAGGCACACCATCCTGCGCGCGGAGGGAAAAGGAAAGGTCGAGAGGGCGGTTGTGGCCCAGCTCGACGAGAACTGGAGGCCGATTCCGGGAACCGAGAGGACCTTCGAGGTCGACGTCATAGCGCTCGCCGTTGGTCTGAGGCCCAGCATCGAACTGCTCCACCAGGCCGGCTGTCAGATAAAGTACGTCCGCGAGCTGGGAGGCCACGTGGCGGTTCGCGACGGGTGGATGGAGACGACCGTTCGGGGAATCTTCGTTGCGGGGGATTCGGCCGGAATTGAGGAGGCAACCACCGCGATGCTCGAGGGCAAGATAGCTGGAATAGCCGCCGCCTTGAGACTCGGAATAGCGGACGGGAGCTGGGTTGAGGAGATAGAGAAGGCCCAGCGCGACCTCGACGAGTTCCGCTCCGGGCCCTTCGGCAGGCACGTGGCGGAGGGGATTAGGAAAATACTCGCGGAGGCGAGAGCATGAGCGAGATACCACCCTACCTTCAGAGGGGATACATAACCCCGGAGGAGCTGTTCTCGATAATCCCGAAGCCGAGCGAGGAGAGGCTCAGGAAGAGGCCCGTCGCAGTTCCTGAGTGCCCTCAGGAGATACCCTGCGCCCCGTGCAGGGAGATATGTCCGACGGGCGCGATAAACATGCCCACCCCTAACGACCTGCCGATTGTCGACTACGACAAGTGCATCGGTTGCTCCCTCTGCGTCCAAATCTGTCCCGGTCTGGCGTTCTTCATGGTGCACTACGTCGGGGACAAAGCGCGCATAACGATGCCCCACGAGCTCCTTCCCATTCCAGAGAGGGGCAAAGAGGTCGTTCTCCTCAACAGGGTCGGCGAGCCGGTCGGAAAGGGGAAGGTAATCACCATCGTCCCGAGGGAGAAGAGCAAGGGCGACACGCCGATAATCGTTGTCGAGGTGCCGATTGAGCTGGCCTGGGATGTTCGGGCGGTTAGGGTTGAACGGAGGGGATGACATGACCGGAAAGAAAATCGTCTGCCGCTGTAACGACGTAACGGTTGAGGACGTCGAGAGGCTCATAGATTCAGGCGTCACGGACATCGAGGAAATTAAAAGGCTCCTCCGCGTCGGCATGGGGCCGTGCCAGGGGAGGACGTGCATTCCAATCATAATCTCAATCCTCGCGAGGAAGACCGGGAAGAGGCCCGAGGAGATACCGCTCCCGAAGGCGAGGGTTCCGATTCGGCCGGTCCGCGTAGAGGTCATCGTGGGTGGTGCCGATGAGTAGAATCGCGGTAATCGGAGGCGGAATAATCGGGGTCGCCACGGCCTACGAGCTGGCCAAGCTCGGCGAGGAGGTTGTTCTCTTCGAGAAGAACTACTTCGGCTCGGGCTCCACCTTCCGCTGTGCCACTGGAATACGCGCCCAGTTCACGGATGAGGCGAACATCAAGCTCATGAAGCACTCGGTTAAGAGGTGGGAGAAGCTTGAGGAGGAGCTCGGGGCGGATATAGGCTTCAACCAGACCGGCTACCTGTTTTTGGCGACGAGCGAGGAGGAGGTTGAGGCGTTCAAGGCCAACATAAAGCTGCAAAACCGCTTCGGCGTTCCGACGAGGCTCATCGACATGGACGAGGCGAAGGAGATAGTGCCAATCCTCAACACCGAGCCGTTCTTAGCTGGCGCGTGGAACCCTACCGATGGAAAGGCGAACCCCTTCAAGACGCTCTTCGCCTATCTGCGGAGGGCGAGGGAGCTTGGCGTTGACGCGCGCGAGCACACGGAGGTCGTTGGACTTGAGCGCGAAGGAGAGACCATAACCGCCGTGAAGTTCAGGAGCAACGGGAAGGTTGAGAGCGTTAAGGTTGACGCTGTCCTAAATGCTTCCAACGCATGGGCGCCCCTAATCAACGAGATGACGGGCTTAAAGCGCGACCTCGTCCCGATTAAGGCCTACAAGCACCAGCTCGTCAAAACGGAACCGCTTGAGCGGGGACAGGCCGAGCCTTTGGTGTGCCCGCCAGCGTGGGAAGACGCCTACATAATTCAGGACGGCGAGGACGGCGGAATCATCTGCGGTGCTGGAATAGAGCACGAGGCGAAGAGCTTAGAAGATGTTGAACCGACCTACGACTTCCTGCGCGGGGTCCTCCGCTACGCCGTGAGAATCGCCCCTCCGCTCCGCTACGCCCACGTTGTTAGGCAGTGGGCCGGCTTCTACGCGAAGACGCCCGACACCAACCCGGCAATCGGGAAGCTCCTCGACAACTTCTACATTGCTGCCGGCTTTTCAGGACACGGCTTCATGATGGCGCCGGCCGTTGCCCAGGCGATGGCGGAGCTAATATCGAAAGGCCGCTCCAAGGTACCTCTCGACTGGGAGTGGTACGACCCGTACCGCTTCGAGCGCGGAGAGCTGAGAAGCTCGGCGTTCCAGATTGGATGAGCTTTTTCTTCAGCTTTCCCTTTTAACATCCCTCCGTCAAGAAAAAGGTTATAAATCGAGCCGATTAGCACCGTGAGGGTCGTCATGAGAATCGTCTTCGACATAGGTGGCTCTGTTCTCGTTCCCGAAGACCCGGACGTCGAGTTCATCAAGGCGGTAGCGTACGAGCTCATCAAGATAAGCGAGGACCACGAGGTAGCGGTGGTAGTTGGCGGTGGAAAGGTAGCACGCAAGTACATAGAAGCCGCAAAGACCTTCACGCCCAACGAGACCTTCAAGGACTACATAGGAATCCACATCACGAGGGCGAACGCGATGCTCCTGATAGCGGCGCTCGGCGAGAAGGCCTATCCCTTCGTCATTCAGGACTTCCGTAAGGCGTGGGAGGTCATACAGCTCAAGAAGATACCGATAATGGGCGGAACTCATCCTGGCCACACGACCGATGCCGTTTCGGCGCTCCTCGCCGAGTACCTTCAGGCCGACCTTCTGGTGGTGGTCACCAACGTGGACGGCGTCTACGACTCCGACCCGAGGAAGAACCCGAACGCGAAGAAGCTCGACAGAATAACGCCGGAAGGGCTCGTCGAGATTGCGATGGAGGCCGAGAGCAAAGCCGGCGGAAGCGGTGTCGTCGATGCCTTAGCGGCGAAGTTCATCCAGCGCGGGCGGATAAGGACTTACATTGTCGGCAAGAAGGACGCCTATCACCTCTTCGATGTCGTGAGAGGAAAGCACAGTGGGACTGTGGTGGAGCCTTGAGATTTTCGTTAAAATTTTATTCTGAATCTTTTCGAAAAGATTTTATAGTCTCTGAGGGTAAGATAACTTCATGTCGCCGAATGGCTCTGTTGATGAGTCGATTTTTTATAAGGAGAATAAAACGCCTGAAGAAGCCAAACTGTTTTGGGAGATGTTTTTGAAGAAGTTTGGAGCGCGAGTTGAAGAGATTGAGGTTGGCGGAAGGAATATAAAGAGGCTGGTTTTTGAAAAACCAATAATTGCTCCAAGATTTGTATTTCCGAAAACACCAAATGACTTTAATTGGTTCATTGAGCATACAGACAATTCAGGACATACATGGGTGGGCAGAAACCCATTTGAGAATGCGATATTTAAAAAGGAGACAATATTTTATGAAGCAGTTTTTGAGGGCCCAATTTCGTTCAAAGGTGCGATATTTGGAGGAGAGACACATGATACTGTCAAAGCTCTTCAGAACATCCCTCTTGGTAGAATCTTGCTCCAACGCAATGACCTGCCCAAGGAAATAGAAATTGGCGCAAGGTTCGATGAAGCCATTTTCTTGGACGTTGTTACATTCAAAAATGCCGTCTTCAAATCAAGTGTCTCTTTCTCCGGTACTGTATTTAAAAAAGGGGCATTATTTGATGGATGTAAGTTTTCAGGCAAACAAGCAGATTTTTCTAACTCAAAATTCTACAGATTTGAACAGGAAGACTTGCAGAATAGTACCTTAGTGCTGGGAGCAGATGAACCTGCACTTTTAGGGTGTTCTTCTCTTGGAATCGGTGCATGTTTTAACGGAGTAACGTTTAGATGTGGCGTTGATTTTAGAAATGCTAAGATGGAAGGCGCATCGTTTATGAACGCATTTTTCGTAAAAGAGTCAACATTTGAGGAAGCACAATTTAATGGCTTTGCAATTTTTATTTCCGCAAAATTTGGGGATAAAGTCTCTTTCAAAAGTGTAAAATTTCAGGATGATGTGACATTCTCAGGAGCATCCATAGACGTGATAAGTGTCCTTCACTCTAATGCGCCTTTCTACGAAAAACTTAACATGCCCTCTGCGCAGTTTTATGAAGAAGTGACATTTCAAGAGGCTGAATTTCATTCTAAAACAACCTTCTCAAAATGCCAGTTTAGAAAAGGTGCTAACTTCGGTGGAGCCATATTTGATAACGGAGCAGATTTCCAGTGGTGTGTCTTTCTTAACAAGAATATAACCCCAATTAAAAAGAACTACTCATATCCCGAGACTACCTTTGCAAAATCAATATTTAAAAATACGGCATTCTTTGACTTTGCAGAGTTTGGGAAAGCTTTCTTCAACTTTGCCACTTTTGAGAAGGGAGCAAACTTTAATAATGCAACATTCAAAGATACGCTCCAATTCAACGAAAGTACAGTATTAGAACCTATAGAGTTCAAGAGTGCAATGTTCGAAACACGAGCTGAATTTATACACGATAAGTTTAGAGACTCTGCAACTTTTTTGGAATCTCAATTTAAGGGGGATGTTGTATTTGATTGGTCTCTATTTGAGGGATTAGCAGAGTTGACAGCTAAGTATTATGGTAATATCAGTTTTAAACGTTCAACATTTTACCTCGGAGTCCAAATAGACTGGGGTAGAGTTGTAGTTACAGAAATAGACGCAAAGAAAGAGCTTATGAGAGTCTACATTATGACCTTAAAACAGGAAGGCCGAATAAGAGAAGCATCCAGGCTCGCTGTTGAATTTAAAAAAGAATTGAACCGATATCAGAGGAAAAAAGGTAGTCTTAGAGAGAAAGCTATTGCATATCTCGAGTTGATTTTCCTTGAACTTCCTAGTGAGTACCTTACAAATTGGAGAAGAACTGTTATTTCGAGTATGATACTCATTTTGATTTTTGGTGTACTCTTTTGTGTAATCGAAGTAGCTGGTTATGGGGGGATTAAAGCAGATACAAACAAAACAGCCAACAACATCTTGAACTACCTCTACTTCAGCGCAGTTACATTCACGACTCTTGGATACGGAGACTTCCATCCAATAGGTATCGTTAAACTTCTGGCAAGTATCGAAGCATTCTTAGGTGTCGTGTATGCCGCTATGATTTCAGCTATCCTCGGAAAGGAAGTGTTCGTCGAAGAGTTTGAGGAATGAAGTGTCATCTAGTCCAGTACTTAACCCTTTTATATTCCCCCGCTTATTCAGAAGTGGTGGGAGCATGGAAGCCGACCCGATAAACGTTCTCCTCTACGATATCCGCGAGATGAAGAAGCGATTAGATGAGATGGAAAAGGCCCTCCTTATGCTCAAGGCGAGGCTAATTGAGGAGGAAGATGGTGAGAGTCCAGAGGAAATCGAGGCGCTCGAAAGGGAAGCGCTTGAAAGAGGAAAGGACTGGGAAGAGCTGAAGAAGGAGCTTGGCCTATGAGCTTCAAGGTGATCATTGGCAAAAGAGCCGAGAAAGAGATAAGAAGTCTTCCGCCGGCTCACTTAAAGCGTTTTGCGGAACTCGTTGAGACACTGAAAACCAACCTTGTCCCTGTTGAAAGTTTCGACGTCAAGAAGATGCGCAGTTCTGAAAGGGCCTACCGCGTTAGACTCGGTAATTACAGGGTTCTCTACACCGTCCGCTGGGATGAGGATACCGTTGTTATCTTGAAAGTTGAACCTCGCGAAAGGGCGTATCGCTGAACCTTCGCAACCCTTATATATTTTGTCCGACTATTGTCCTACGGTGGTTGAATGTCCGCAACGGACAAGGTGTCGGTCCGCTTTCCTTCGGGTCTTATGAGGCAGATTGACGAGCTCGTCGAAAAGGGCGAGTTCTCAAGCCGGAGCGAGCTCATTAAGGAAGCCGTGAGGTTCTTCCTGCTCCACTACGAGTCCCCAGAGGAGCTGTGGGAGGCCTACAAGCTCCTCGCGAGGGAGCGGAGGATTCCGCCGGAGGAAGAACTTGAAAAGCTCCTCGAGGAAGTGGACGAGGAATGGAAGCGCGCAAGGTCGTCTTAGACACCAATGTCGTCATAACGGCCGCTATAAACCCCTTCGGAAGCTCCGGGAAGGTTATGGATTTGGTTGTTGGGAGGAAGGTTCTCTCCTACACCTCTGAGGCCATACTCGAGGAGCTACGCTTTAAGCTGACGAGCGGGAAGGTTCTCAGATATCTTGAAAGCAGGGTTTATGCGCTCTGGGTTTACAGGGTTTTCCGAGCCTCGTCCATCGTTGTGAACCCGGCAGTGAGGTTTGAAGTCTCGCCCGACCCGGACGACAACAAGCTGTTTGACGTTGTATATTCAGCCAAGGCAGGCTTCCTGATAAGTCTGGACAAGAAGCACGCGCTGAAGCTGAGGGATGAGGAAAGGAGATTCGTATTAAACGGGCACGAGTTTCTAATCCTGACGCCGGCGGAGTTTCTTAAATTTTAATATCAATAAATCATATTACAAACTCTTAAACTTTTTATTATTAACTTAAGGTTTACAAAATATTTAAATTTTAATAGCCAGTATTAATTAATGCACACAACACAAACATACGGAGGTGACCCAAATGAAACGGAAGCTGAAGATAAAAAAACTGACAAATGCCGGGTGCTACCACTGGAACAGCCATGATTCAGTTGGACTCTAAAGTTACCTTTTTTATTTTTGATTTTTATACTCTCAAACACAAGGAGGTGCTTTGATATGGTGAAGTATAATGTGACCATTAGAGAGGAGCCATTTGGAGCGTATGTTCACTTAAGAGAAGGTGCTCAAGTCCGGATAGTACCCCTGTAGAGGAAGTTGTTTCAGGATTTCTCGAGGAGCCATCAGACATGATGAAAGAGATCTTCGAAGTCTCGCTCGGCTCAATGGACACAGTGGACACTAGAATAATAACACCATCCAAAACTCCAGTGTTTAGTCTTTCAGCTCCGTATGATGTGTCAGTGGATGTGACCAACGCATGCAATCTATCATGCCAACACTGTTATGCAAGTGCCTTGCACCGCGGGAAACATGCCAGCTTTATGGATCTCGTTAGGATATTGTCAAAATTAGATTCAGTAGGAGTCACCCATCTGGCCATTACTGGAGGAGAACCTTTCCTTCACCCCGAACTGGACAGGATAATCAAGTACATTTACCTCTCAACAAAACTCAACTTCACTGTGCTGACGAACGGAACCATATTCCGCGAGGATGTTATTAATCTCCTGTCCAAGGTTAGAGAGGTTGGTGGTCTTTTTATAAGCCTCGATGATGTGGACAGCGAGGGCCATAACGAATTCAGAGGAACACCTGGTGCATGGGAGCAAACTGTAGACTTCATCAATAAGATTAACAAGACCGAAATTCCATTTATAATAGGGACTGTTATCCACAGGCACAACATGAATAGATTGGAAGAAATTATCAAGTTCAGTAAAGATCTTGGGGCCGATGGAATACATTTCATGGTGTTTACCCCAGCAGGAAGGGCTTCAAAGGTCTTTGAAACATATGGTATCAATAAGCATGAGGTCCAAAAGATACAATACCAACTGGAGCGTCTTGTTGAGAAGTACTCCACAGACACGTTCAAGGTAATGTTGGATGACTTCGGGTATACATTTACCTGGGAAAAACATCCAGACTCTTTTAGCACGCTAAAGGAACTAAATTTAGCAGGAGTCTGTGCCGCAGGAAGAACGATTCTCCATGTGGACAATTCAGGGAATGTATACCCATGTTCACTGTTTCTAGGCCATAAGGAGTTCATAGCTGGGAACCTCATTAAACAGGATTTCTATGACCTCTGGGTGAACTCGGAGGTGCTAAATACTTTCAGGAGCAAGAGGGTGATCACCTTAGAAAGTACAAACTGTTCAAAATGCCAATTTTTCAACATCTGCAAAGGTGGATGTGCATACAACTCATATGCGTTTTACGGTACGATCAACAGGGAGGACCCTCTATGCCCGCACATAGAGGAGGTTCAAATGGACAACTGATCTTTCTTTTGTTCTATTTTCTACTCTCCGTCTCCATGTACCTACCGGGACCCTATTTCATACTGTATCTTAACACGTACGTCGCTCTACCTTGGATTGGTTTGGCATACTCATTGAACAGGGTTTCCAATCTTCTGCTGGAGTACCCATCCGGGGTGCTGGCAGATAAGGTTGGAAGGCTTAAATCAACAATGTTGGGTTCATTTTTGCTTGGAATGAGTATGCTTGTACTGGTGATTTTTGGAACACCCAAGGTTTACATTGTAATTCTCTCCGCCCTACTTGGAGGTGCGGGAATGGCTTTCATCTCTGGTTCCCTAGAGGCATGGGCAGTGGATACTTTTGGTAAGACTAACATGAAAAAGCTGTTCTCCAATATGGGAACACTGAAGAACATTGGCGGGGTGATCGCATCAATATTAGCTGGGATTTCTGTCAAATATATGGGTCTGAAATGGCCACTGTTACTCTCCGGTGTCCTGGGTGTTCTTTCTCCAGCAATGTTATTTTTACTGCAAGATAACAGGGGCAATCATGACAGCAGAACAATTCTATTAAAAAATCTAAGAATGTTTAGGGACATCAGATTTTCTATGCTGGTGCTGATTATTCTTTTAGTATCCTTAATGCTCTCAGTGTTCTTTGTAATATGGCCGATAACCCTGAGGGATGTGGGTATATATGAAAGCCTCCTTGGGTTTGTGTATTTCTTGCTAATGACCTTTATGGCCCTAGGTAGTTACCTTGCAAGAAAGGCCTCCAGTGAAATTAAGGGGATAAAGATGTTCCTAATTGGTGGCACCGTCATTACATCAACCATAGCCCTACTGCTAAAATTAAATCCAACTAAACCTACTGCAATGTTAATATTAGTGCTTCTGTTTATCTTTGAGATATTAATCGGTTCATACTACGTCTTTATCGCCCACATGAGGAACTCTGTAATCCCTTCTGAGATACGAGCTTCGGCTATTTCAATGATCTCATTGGTAAACTCCGGGGTTGGTATGGTAACTCTGCCATTGTTCCTCGCACTGGGAGATCTTGCCTTCAAGTGGATTATATGTTCAATCCTATTAGTTTTTGGTACGATTGTATTTGAACTTTGGAAGACGAAATACACACAGCCGGCTGGCTCAAAGCCCTCAGCGCAATCGAAGCCTTAACAGGAGCCGTCTTCATGGCCCTCATCGTCGCGGTGATAGCGAGGAAGTGGATGCGCTGACGGGAAACCTTGACGTTTGTCTCCTCCCCAGCGCATTCTTTTTGAAAAGGCAACGCCCTTTCCAAAGCCAACTTTTTATACCTCCCCGCCCTTCTCAAGCTGGTGGTGCTCATGAAAATCGTCGTTATCGGTTCTGGAACAGCCGGGAGCAACTTCGCCCTCTTTATGAGGAAGCTCGACAGGAAGGCGGAAATAGTTGTCATCGGGAAGGAAGGCACGATGCAGTACTCGCCCTGCGCTTTGCCCCACGTCATCAGCGGGACGATAGAGAAGCCCGAAGATGTCATCGTCTTCCCGAACGAGTTCTACGAAAAGCAGAAGATAAAGCTCATGCTCAACACCGAGGCAAAGGCAATTGACCGCGAGAGAAAGGTCGTAATCACCGACAAGGGCGAGGTTCCCTACGACAAGCTCGTCCTTGCCGTCGGCTCCAAAGCTTTCGTTCCGCCGATTAAAGGGGTTCAGGACGAGGGCGTCTTCACCCTCAAGAGCCTCGACGACGTGAGGAGGATTAAAGCTTACATCGCCGAGAGAAAGCCGAAGAGGGCAGTTGTCATCGGCGCTGGCCTAATCGGCCTTGAAGGGGCTGAAGCGTTTGCAAAGCTCGGCATGGAGGTTCTCGTCGTCGAGCTTATGGACAGGCTCATGCCGACGATGCTCGACAAAGACACCGCGAAGCTCGTCCAGAAGGAGATGGAAGCCAACGGCGTCTCCTTCCGCTTCGGCGTTGGTGTTAGCGAGATAATCGGCAGTCCCGTCGAGGCGGTTAGGATAGGCGACGAGGAGGTTCCAGCTGATTTGGTTCTCGTCGCGACCGGCGTCAGGGCCAACACGGACCTCGCAAAGGAGGCAGGGCTTGAGGTTAACAGGGGAATAGTGGTCAACGAGCACCTTCAGACGAGCGACCCGGACATCTACGCGATAGGCGACTGCGCCGAGGTGATAGATGCTGTAACCGGGGAAAGAACGCTCAGCCAGCTCGGAACGAGCGCGGTTAGAATGGCAAAAGTGGCGGCGGAGCACATAGCGGGAAAGGACGTCTCCTTCAGGCCCGTCTTCAATACAGCGATAACAGAGCTCTTCGGCCTCGAGATAGGCACCTTCGGCATCACTGAGGAGAGGGCGAAGAAAGAGGGAATCGAGGTGGCGGTTGGCAAGTTCAAAGGCTCAACAAAGCCCGAGTACTACCCCGGAGGAAAGCCAATAACGGTCAAGGTCCTCTTCAGGAAGTCCGACAGGAAGCTTGTCGGCGCGCAGATAGTCGGCGGTGAGAGGGTCTGGGGAAGGATAATGACGCTCTCGGCCTTAGCTCAGAAGGGAGCGACGGTAGAAGATATCGTTTACCTTGAGACAGCCTACGCCCCGCCGATAAGCCCGACGATTGACCCGATAAGCGTCGCGGCGGAGATGGCGCTGAGGAGGTTCAGGTGACCTCTTTTCTTTTTGATATCCCACGCACAAGAGGAAATTTTTAAAGTGTGGAAGTTGTACCAACCAGTGGCTCTCCAAAGTGCTACAAGTTAAAGGTATCCCCTTAGGGTACAGAAAGGGTGATAACCATGAGAAAGCTCGCACTCGTTTTGGTCTCCGTTATCTTGGTGGCCTTCGTTTCGGGGTGCGTTTCAACCGGGTCCCCCGGCGCTTCAAACGTCACCTCAGGGAGCCATACAGGAACGACGACCCCAGTAGCGTCGGGACCAAAGCTCTACACAACCGAGGAACTTCTGGAGAAAATGAAGGAGATAGAGCAGTTCACCTACTTTGAGAACACCAGCCTCAAGCTCACGATGAACCTGGCCGTCGGCAACCTCACGCAGAGCGAGAACATAACCATCATCTACCGGAAGGCCGGCTACGTGGACCTGAAGGACAGGGAAGCTTCCATCAACATAACCACGGTTACATTCCCGGGCGGGGCTTCAGTATTCACCCGCCAGATTGTGAAGGGCAACGACATATACATCTTCGCAAGCGGGAGCTGGATTAAGCTCACCAACGCGACGTCGAAGCTGAACGTTTCGAAGATACTGAACTTTACCTGGGAGTACAACACAGTGTCGTTCGCCATGAAGTACCTCAAGAGGAAGCCCTCCAACGTCAGCTACGCCAACGGCACTGAACTGCTCTACTACCCAATCACAAAGGAGGACCTCGAGGCCATAGCCTCTGCCTTCCTGGGCTCAAACACCAACGTCAGCCTGAACGTCACGAACGGGATTCTCGAGCTGAGGTTCAGGAACGGAACCTTCGTCGGGGGCAGAATGGCATACAGAATAGAAATGACGCTCAGAACGGTGCAACCGACGGGAACGCCCGTCGAGGTCCACGAGGTGGGCCACGTCTACGACGAGTTCGTCGTTAAGGACATCAACGTCAAAAAGCCCGTTCACGTTCCGGCATCGTACAGGGCGTGAGAAACGCTTTTCTACCCCCTTTCTATTTCCCAACCGATGAACCGCGTGAAGGTCAGCAAGCTCATGGCATACATTCTCAGGCACTCGCCGGAAGAGTTCGGGCTAAAGCCAGATGAGGAGGGCTTCATCCCGCTGGACGAGCTCGTTAAAGCCCTCCAAACGGTTTATCCAGGCGTTACAGAGGAGTCCGTGAGGGAGATAGTTGAGAGGGACTCCAAGGGGCGCTACGAGATAAGGGACGATAAAATCCGCGCCCGCTATGGTCACAGCTTCAAAGTTGACCTCGACCACGAGAAGGACACCGAATCAAGGGTTCTCTACCACGGCACGCCAAGGAAGAATCTCGATAGAATCCTGAGAGAAGGGCTCAAGCCGATGAAAAGGCAGTTCGTTCACCTAACGACGAGTAAAAGCGAGGCCCTTGAAACGGGCAGAAGGCACGGAAAAGATGTGGTCCTGCTCATCATAGATGCAGACTGCCTGAGGAGAAGGGGCTTGAGGGTTTACAAAGCCGGAAAGAACGTGAGAATCGTCGAGCGCGTTCCGCCCGAGTGCATACTACCATAGAGTGTAAGTCACCCTCCATAAATCTGAAACGGTGCCCAATACCAGAAACTCTTTTCACCAATATTCTCCTTATAAAGTTTGATTATCTTTTCTTGACTGCTTTTTAGTTTCTCCGCAATGCTTCCTTTTTCTAGATAAAATATTTCAAAAATCTTTCTCGCAATATAATCATTGACAGGCCAAAGTGTTGCAATTACATATCGGGTTCCAGCTAGCTGGATAGCCCTAACTAGCCCTTCTAGCTCATCTCCCGGTGAAATTTTAGCAAGTCCCGTTTCACAAGCAGATAAAACTACTAGATTGGCTGGGATATGTAACTCTGCAATGTCCTTTATGGTAAATACTCCGTCATTTAATATTAGCCCGGAATTCTCAGGTTGAGCCCAATCAAAGAATGCATGCCCACTATAGTGAACTAGATTTGCAGTATTAATTTCTTTTTTTAGATTATTTGTTGTTGCATCCTCTCTAAGAAGAATCACAACATCCTCATAAGTCTGTTTCTCTTTGAGAATTTTTTCCACAATTTTTGCCTCATCTTCGGCCCATTCTAAATCCGTCGTAGGGTTGCCGAGTATTAGTGCCTTCTTATTGGGATATTCTCTAGTTTTCAAGAGTTTCAACGAAGTAGCAGAGGGAGCAAGTTTTATACTATGCTTTTCAATTAAGTACAATTTCCCATCCCACAATGCCGCGAAGGGGATATAATGAAGTTCTCTATGTGGAATTATAATAATGTCTTCCATTAAGTGGGACTCAAAAGGCTGAATAAGCTTTTGGTAAATATTATATAGTGCATTTATCGAGTTTTCTGGAAGCCCCTCTATGTCTTTTGAGTTCTCCAGTATTGTTCGTATATCACTTCGTATCTCATGTAGATTGCCAAGAGACTTGGCACTTTTTATTTGTCCCTGATTTATTAATAGCCCAACAATTTCATCACTATATGCAACAAAGTAATAAAGAATAGACTCGGAGGGATCTTTTAGCAAATTGGGAGACAAGATAGTGTTGCTAATTGTCTTATTCTCAGGTATTTTTTCCGATAACATCTCAGCAAAAACTCTCGATCTGGCCCTTTCGGCGTATTCAAATGCTTTTTGATACTTCTCAAGTTTAATACATGTAGAAACCATTTTTTGATATACCTCAATGTACATCCCATGAAATCCCGCACGCTCTTGAGGAGACATAATATTCGACCTTACTTTTTCTACTAATTCTATCGCTTCTTTATAGTAGGCAAATGCCTGTTTAAAGTTCCCTTTTTTTGTAATAGATATCCCCGATTTCAGAGTTTGCCCCTACTAACCCAAGCCAGTTTTCAGCATTTTTAAATACTTCAATAGCTGAAGCATACACCTTTTCTGCTTCTGAGATTTTTCCCAGTTTAAACAATGCTTCAGCTTTACATAGAAGAGCTCTTCCATAATTTTGCGAAGTAGGGAGCAGATTTTTTAACGCACGATTGCAAAGCTCAATGGACTTAACTAACAATGTGTGAGAATCTGGGGAAGATTCTGCCAACCTTATCAAAACTAATGCCTTATTGACTAACGCTCTATTATAACTTTGGCTTTTTACATTGTTAGATAGACTCT
This sequence comes from Thermococcus prieurii, assembly GCF_054657655.1. Classification (NCBI taxonomy): domain Archaea; kingdom Methanobacteriati; phylum Methanobacteriota; class Thermococci; order Thermococcales; family Thermococcaceae; genus Thermococcus; species Thermococcus prieurii. The sequence goes on from NZ_BAAHYH010000002.1 coordinate 1,103,308, forward strand.
TAATAACAACATCATAGTCTTCCAGAGATCTTTTTAAATATGGCACGTAGTTATCTTTAGCATATAATGCTAGAACACTATAAGCCACTGCCCTGTTCATTAATATTTGAACAATGCCGTATGGGGCAGTTTGGAGTTTTGCTAGCCCCTCAATAGCTCGGGTGTATGCCTCAATCGCACTATTCAAATTAAACTCAGGATCAATTGATAATCGAGCCAGAAAGAGGTGTGCATTTCCTTTAGTTCCTAATGCCAGATAGTATACTGGTAAGGAAAAATCTATTGTTGTCAGGATTTCATCACATAGTTTTATGGCTTCCTTTAAATTTTTCACTGCATTACTGGAGTGTTCAGAAAGTCTGACTAGTGCATTTGCTTTGATTAACAAAATATCTGAATAAAGCTGTCTTTCTGTAGGTGTTATTACTTTCAAAGCTTCATCGCATGTTTTTATAGCATCATTCAATGTTCTCTCTGGAGAATATCCATGTTCCGCTGGCCAACCTAGAGCCTCCGCTTTGAGAGATATAGCAATTTTATACTCACGTGACTTTGGGTGGGCTTTTTTATAATCTTATCACTTTTTTGTATAACGCAAAGAAAATTTTCAATTGGTTTTATTCCCTGGTTTGCCTCTATAAGACAAGTCATAGCTTCAGTATACCAATCACCACTGTACTCCATAGGCACTTCCCCTATTAGAAGTACGAACAATGACAATAAAAAGTTATCGATATTTAATTTATAACATTAAATAGTCAGACCCGTTAATATTAAATTGAAGTTTACAATTTAAAGGCAAGCAGAAAGGCCAGCCCGAGGGGAATCAGCGTGCTCATGAAGTTCAGCTGGAAGCTTATTCCCGAGAGGTAGCCACCGAGGAGAGGCCCGACGACCCAGCCAAGGCTCATCATGGCGTTGAGCAGGCCCATTCCCTGGGCCCTCTCGCTCACCCTGACGTTCTGGGCCACGTAGGCGGAGGTCGAGTTTATTGTCAGAACCCACTTGACGCCCGAGAGGAAGGCTATTCCAAAGACGAGCCAGACGTTTCTAACGACGGCGTAGAGCAGGAAGGCCAAACCATAGCCCGCTATCGCTATCAGGTAGAACTTCTTCGCACCGTGCCTGTCTATCAGCTTCCCGAGGAAGTAGCCCGTTAGTGCCGCGGCGAGGCTCTCGATGCCGAAGATTACGCCAACGCTCCACTCGCCGAAGGTCTCCTTGAAGTAAACGGAGGAAACGCTGTAGAACTGCCCGCTGGCGACCATGACGAGGAAGACGGTAACGTAGAAGAGACCGAGGTGCCCGCGCATGAGCTTTTTGAAGGCCGAGCCCTTAACCGTTGCCCTCCAGCTCTCCCTGCCTTCCTGCACGAGAATCATGCCGAGGAGGGAGCGCCTTCCCATGGGACGCTCGCGGATTAAGAGGACTATTCCGGCGGATACGAACAGGAGGAGACCGGAGATTAGGAAGAGCTTCCTGACGCCGAGGTAGCCGACTATCGCGGAGCCGAGGAAGTTGCCAACCATGTATCCTGCGTTCTCGATGGAGTTGAAGAGGCCGAATATCGAGCCCGCCCTCGTGGAGAGTTCTGAAATCAGCGCCGAATGTGCCGGGGTCATGGCGGAACCGAAAACACCCTGGAGGGTTCTCAGGATTAGAACGCTGGTGGCGGAGCCGACGAAGGCCATGACGATGTAGAAGAATCCTATCGAGGCCACGCCGAAGGCTATGAAGCCCTTCCTGTTGCCGGTTGAGTCGGAGAGCCAGCCGAAGGGGTACTGGAAGACCGTCGAGGTCAGGTTGAAGGCCACGCTCAAAAGGCCGACCATGAACATGCTCGCGCCGAGGAGGCGCATGTAGACGCTGAGATAGGGGAAGGCCATTCCGAATGAAACGTTGGCGATGAACATGGCTACGGCCAAGACTACGACGTTCCTCCGCTTAACCCGAAGCTTCTTGAGCTTGAGCGTTTTCTCGCGCTTTCCCTGGGTGACAACGAGTTCTCGCTTGCTCATCGCTGGGAGAACCGGCGAGGGACTTATAAAATTTCCGTCGAAATGATAAGAAAAGGGTGGAAATCGCGGGAAATCAGCCCATCTGGAGCGCTTCCCCGCGGAGTTCACCGCGCTCGAAGCGATACGGGTCGTACCACTCGACCGGCAGGTCTGTTCTGCCCTTGGTAATCAGGTCGGCCACCATCTCCGCCACAGCCGGCGCCATCATGAAGCCGTGCCCGCTGAAACCAGCGGCAATGTAGTAATCGCTCAGCTCCTCGATTTTCCCTATGGCCGGATTGCTGTCGGGTGTCTTTGCGTAGTAGCCGGCCCAGGTTCTTAGTATAAGGAGCTCCCTCAAAGCCGGGATAATCTTGGTGAAGTAGTAGCTCACCTCGCGCATGAACTCGTAGGTCGGGTTGAGGTCGTAGGTTGGCCCGAGCTCGTAGCCAACTCCGCCGACGACACCACCGTGCGAGGTCTGCGTTAGGTAGGCGTGGCCGTACTTGAAGGATATGACCATCGGCTTAATCGCTCCCTTCCTTATGGGCTGTGTGATGACCGCCTGGTGCTTGTAGGGCTCTATCGGAATCGGAGTGCTTATCCCGGCCATCGCGTTGATGAGCTTGGCCCAGGCGTTGGTGGCGTTGACAACGATGCCGGTCTTTATAACCCCTCTGCTCGTCTTCAGGCCCTTAATCTCGCCGTTCTCGATGATGAAGTCCTTCACTTCCGTGTATTCCACCAGATTCGCCCCGAACTCCTCGGCCTTTATCGCGAACTTCGCGGTGGAGTGGAAGGGGTCGGCCTTTCCGTCGGTTGGGTTCCAGGAAGCGGCGATAACCTCACTGATGTCAAGGAGCGGGACTATTTCCTTGGCCTCTTCCGGCGTTATGAGCCTCGTCGGGACGCCGAAGCGGTTCTGTATCGCGATGTTGCGCCTGAACTCCTCGACTTCATCGTCGTCGTAGAGCAGGAAGAGGTAGCCTGTCTGCTCGAAGGAGAAGCCGTACTCCTCGCTGTACTTCTTCCACAGCTCGACTGAGCGCTTCATGACCTGAACGTTGGCCTCGTCGTTGAACTGCTGTCTTATGCCCGTTCCGCAGCGGAAGGTGGAGCCCGAGCCGATGAAGCGCTTCTCTATTACCGTGACCTCCTCACCGCGCTTGGCTAACTCGTGCGCTATCGTGACGCCGACTATTCCGCCACCGATAATCGTTATCTCGCTCCTCTCAGGAAGTTCCCTCGTCGGCATCCTCAATCCCTCCCCGCGGGGACCTTCATGCGGATGTTCTTGAGCGGGGGCCTCGCGACCGGAATGTCAAGTTTATCCATAGGCGTTCCCGTTCTCTGGGATACAACGACGGCACCGTTGAAGAGACAGAAGCGTCCCTGGCAGAAGCCCATGGCGAGGTGGGTCAACCTTTTGATTATCTGGAGGTCGGTAATGCCGGACTTCACGACGTCGTCGACCTTTCTCAGCGTCACGTCGCAACCGCAAATCTGGACGTCCTCGCCGTTGAACTCGTCAAGCGGAAGCCTGTGGACTGGAACCGCTATCGGCTCGTAGTTCCTGAGCCTCTCCCCGTAGATGCACGGTTCGGCCTCGAAGCCGAACTCCCTGAGGATGTAGGCACCAACGAGCCTCCCCTCAAGGTAGTTCGCGTAGTGGGGCTTTATCGAAACCGCACTGCCCGCAACGTAGATTCCCTCGCGGATTCTATGACTTGAGTCGAGAACCGGACGGTAGTAACCGCGCTTGAAGTACAGCTTCCCGCCGGCCTGGGTCACGGGGTTTATGTCAGGTCTTCTGCCATCGGAGACTATGACGGCGTTAACCTCGTAGACGTTGCCGTTCGCGTCTATGAGCCTCTCGACCTTTTCGTTGCCTTCAACGCGCTTCGGATTGGGTACCACAACGTACTCAATCCCCCAGCGGTCGAGCTCGGCCGTCAGCTCCTCTGGGAAGGCCCCGACGACGGCGACCTTCTTTCCTGGCGCAACTCCCCAGACGTTCATAACCTCCAAAGCGTCACTCCTCCTGAAGACGCCGGGGTAATCGTTGTTCTCGAAGAGCATGATGTTGTCAACGGCTCCGGTAGCTAAAACCACGCGCTTGGCGAGGATTTCAATCAGCTGGTCGCCCCTAACGATGGGCACGAGGAAGTACTCACCCTTGTCGAAGACACCTATCGCGACGCTCTTCAGGAAGACCCTCGTATTTTCGGGCAAATCGGAGAGCCCCTTCAGGGCCTCTCTCGGGTCTCCAAAGCCCTCCTGCTCGACGCCCTTGAGCTTTAAGTCTCCACCGAGCCAGCCCTTCTCCTCGATTATCGCCGTCGTGAGCCTTCCGCCGATTTCCTTGACGACGCCGAGGCCAGCAGGACCGGCGCCGATAACGGCCACGTCAACAACATAGCGGAGAACGGGCTTGTCCTCGTCGATTTCTACCTTTTCTTGGAAGTCGCCGTAGCCCTGCCTCTCAAGCCTCATGCCGTCCTTTACAGCTGTTTTCCTCGCGTTGACGTTCTTGACGCCGTTGACCACCATCGGGACCGGGCCGAAGGTGAAGGCGCCCCTCTTTCTGCCCTCGGTGCTCGTCGTGAGCCAGTAGATACCGTTCGCGAGGAGCGCGACGGTAATCTTCTCGCCCTCGTAGGCCTCCAGGGGTTGCCCCTCGAAGTAAATCGTGACTCTCTTAGAAGGGTCCTTCTCGGTAAGGTCGAGCTTTCGCATGCTCCCACCCCGAAAATTTTACGGTAAGCGTTCGACCTTATACACCGATGCTTATAAACGTTAGGTTGTACACCAATGGTTAAAGACGCTGGAAGAAGGGTCACCTTGCGTGAATCTCCACTATGTCGCCGTCCTCGAGCACATGGTCGGCGCCGACTCTCTGACCGGGGAACTTGACGCTCTTGCCCCAGACCCTTGCATAGCGGAAGTTCTTGGCGAAGTCCTTGTGAATTCTCTCGGCCAGGTCCATAACGGTAGAGCCCTTCTTAAGCGCGACCGGCGGATAAGCCGGCTCTTCACCGGGGCTCTTGGTGAAGACGCGAATGATTCCGGCCAAATCGTAGAGCTCGTCCTTGAGTTCCTCAAGGTTTATGCCCTTCTTTGCCGATATCGGGATTATTTTGAAGCGGTCGCCGTAGGCCTTGACGAGTTTCTCGTAGTTCTCCCTGCTCCCGGGGGCGTCGCCCTTGTTGGCTATGATTATGGCCCTCCTCCAGACGAGGCTCTCGTCTATGGCATCGGCGAACTCCTCGAGCGTCACCGGCTCCTTGACCGTTATCTCGGCCGAGTGTATGCGCTCCTCGCGGAGCATCTTCATGACCTCGCTGATGTCGCCCTTTATGTTCTCCTGGCCGTTGATGACGATTCCGCCCATCGCTGTTCTCTTGATTTCGACCCTCGGCTTCCTCTTGTTGACCTTTATTCCGGCCCTCTCAAACTCCCTCAAAAGAATCTCCATCTGCTTGACTGGGTCCTGGGAGAGGTCAACGACTATAGCTATTGCATCGGCGTTCCTTATGACGCTCAGGAGCTGTGGGCCCATTCCTTTACCCAAAGCGGCGCCCTCAACGAGGCCAGGAACCTCAACGAGCTGGATTTGAACGTCCTTGTGGTGCATCATCCCCGGAATCGGCTGAACGGTTGTGAAGGCATAGTCGGCAACGTCCGCATCCACATTGGTAAGGGCCTTGAGGAGGGAACTCTTGCCGACGTTCGGCAAACCAGCGAGGACTATCTGGGCAGCCCCTTCCTTCTTAACGGCTATGGAAGGCCCGCCACCACCTTTGCGCATCTGCCTTTGCTTCTCAAGCTCCTTTCTGAGCTCCGCTAACCTGCGCTTTATCTGGAGGCGGAGCTTTTCGGTCCCCTTGTGCTTTGGGACCGTCGCGTACATCTTTTCAAGTGCCCGAATCTTTTCAGGAATCGTCTTTGCGTTCCTGTATTCCTCCTCCGCGGTAAGGTATTCCGCTGTTACGTTCGTTGGCATTCCTGCCCACCCCCGGCCCGGAACTAAAAGACGAACGGCGTTTTATAAACGTATGGTTATCGAGAATCGGCAAATTTATAAGGAATCCCGAAAATTTTCCACGATGGTGATGGAAATGACGAGGAGCGGTCTCGATGAAGTTGATAGGAGGATACTCACAATACTTCAGCGAAACAGTAGAACTCCTCTCCGTGAGATTTCTAAGGAAGTTGGCCTCGCCGAATCAACCATCTACGAACGCATAAAGAAACTGAAGGATAGGGGGATAATAAAGAAGTTCACGGTTATCCTCGACCCGGACTCACTGGGCTTCAAGATTCTCGCCTTCATTCTCATAAAGGCCCGCGCAGGCATGTACGGCCACGTCGCGGACGAGCTCAAGAAGTACCCCCAGATATGCGAGGTCTACGAGACGACCGGGGACTACGATATGCTCGTCAAGATTAGGACGAGAAGCAGTGAGGAGCTCAACGAGTTCCTCGACAAGATTGGGGAGGTCGACGGAGTCGAATCAACCCACACGATGGTCGTCCTCAAGACCCACAAGGAAACCACCGAGCTCCCGCTCTAACCATTTTTGTCCAGTTAGGGTTATAAGCGGTCACCCATATATTCTTCTGAACGTTAAGGGGGTGATTGAAGTGAAGGTTCTGTTCCTCAGCGCCAACGATTTTGAGGACGTCGAGCTGATTTATCCGCTCCACAGGCTCAAGGAGGAGGGTCACGAGGTCTATATAGCGAGCTTCGAGCGCGGGAAGATTACCGGAAAACACGGCTACACCGTTGAGGTTCAGCTGGCCTTTGACGAGGTTGACCCCGATGAATTCGACGCCCTCGTCCTTCCGGGCGGAAAGGCGCCTGAGAGGGTGAGGCTCAACGAGAAGGCCGTGGCGATAGCGAAGAAGATGTTCGAGGACGGAAAGCCGGTCGCGAGCATCTGCCACGGGCCGCAGATACTCATCTCGGCCGGTGTGCTCAGGGGTAGGAAAGGAACGAGCTACGCCGGAATAAGGGACGACATGAGGAACGCTGGGGTAGAATGGGTGGATGAGCCGGTTGTCGTTGACGGCAACTGGGTCAGCTCAAGGCACCCCGGGGATTTGTACGCCTGGATGAGGGAGTTCGTCAAACTGCTCCGCTGAACTCTTCTTTCCCTGTTTTTGCGTAAAGCTTATACGGAAATATGATATTGTTCTCATGGGTGAGTCCATGAGGAGGGGTGGCATTCACGTTCTCGCGCTTGGCATTTTCCTGCTCGTTCTTCTGGTCGCAGGCACGATAACTGTGCTGGCCATGAGCGGAAAGATAACACTAAACGGTTCCGAGCCCAAGAAGACTGCAGGAAGGATAGTCAAGGTGGGAGCGTTTAATTCTTCAGTCTCGGCTTTAAAGGTTGTGAACGTCAACGGTGACGTCTCAATTGTTCCAGCCAACGTGAGCGAGGTTCTCATCAAGAGCAACCTCCCAGTCAGGGCGAGCGTTCAAAACGGCGCCCTAACCGTCTACTGCCCCGCGAAGCACACACATCTCGGCGGGGGGACAATCTGCGACGATTACAGGAACGGAACAGTCATCGTTGAGGTTCCTAAGAAGCTCGATTACGTGAAGGTTGAGAACGTCGTTGGGACCGTTTACGTTGGCGTGAACGCAACGAGTGTGGGGCTCTCCGACATCGTTGGAACGATTAAGGGGCGTGCGTGGGCTGACTACCGAGTCTCGAACATCGTAGGTAACGTTTACATCAACGTGATGGAGAGGGCCACCGTCAGCGACGTGGTTGGAAACGTGGTCGTTGCGGTTCCACCGGGGAAGGGCGCGGTGCTCAAGGCGAGGAACGTTATGGGCAACGTCATCAACGACGCCACCAGAAACGGGTCGGTTGAGGTCTCCGTGAACGACGTGGTGGGAAACGTCGAGGTCGGGGGCTGACTTTTTAAGGTTCCCCTACCTTCTTTCAGTGGTGGAAGTATGAACCGATGGGAGCTCATCAGGGCTTTTCTCACCGGCCCACTCGTGGAGGCGACCGTTCCAAAGCCCGGAAACGTGAGCAGGAAGAGGGACTTCGAGGATTTGGGTATCTACAACTTTCTCGTTGCGTATCCTGCTTTGGCTGGGGTCTACCACGAGGCGATAAAGAGGGCCGAATCAATCCGCTCCGGCCTTCTCAGGCCGAACGAGGCGGGAATAGGGGAGCTCATAAGGCGTGGCGTTGAGGCGAGCAAACGGGTTCAAGATGCCAACCCGAACTTTGGGGTGATAATCCTCTCGATTCCGCTCCTGATGGGGCTCTCGATGACGAGGAAGATACGCGAGGGAGGCGAGAAGGCGAAGTTACTCATCGAGGAGTCAACGGTGAGGGACACAATGGAGCTCTACCGGGCGATAAGAATCGCGAACCCCAAGGGGCTCCCGAGCGGGGTGAAATACGACGTCTACTCGGAGAAGGCCTTCGAGGAGCTATTCAGAGACAGGATAAACCTCTCCAGGATTGCCGAGATTAGCAAGGAAAGGGAGCTCGTCTTTCGCGAGTGGATTGAGGGTTACCGGCTCACCTACGAGACCTTTAAGAGGCTTGTCGGGGAGATTCCTGGCCCGCTGGAGGAGACCGTCGTTGGGGTCTTCATTGAGCTCCTCGCGGAAAACCTCGACACGCTAATCCTGCGCAAGGCAGGTATTGAAGAGGCCGAGCTCGTCAGGGAAAAAGCAGGAGACGTTCTGGAGAGAAGAATGGGCCTTGAGGAGTTCGACACGTTCATGCGCGAGAAGAGTGACTTAAGGAACCCGGGCAGTCTGGCGGACGTTATGGCAGTCTCGCTGAGCCTGCTGTTTCTGGCCGGAGTATGGGTCGAAATGAGAAACGGAAGGGCCTGGCTGGTCACTTCACAACGGTGAAACGCTTGGCGGCGGGTGCGTAGCCGAGGGCCTTGCTGTCTATCACAACCGCGTCCTTACCGAGTTCGTCGACTATCCTCACAGGCAGGCCCGAGAGCTCGAGGACCTCCTCGTCGCCTCCGAATTCCTCGTTCACCTGGGCCTTTATGAACTCGTAGGCCTCCCCTCCGACTAGAACCACATCGGGCTCGAAACCTTCAAGCTTCAGCTCGTTCGCCTTCTCCTCAACGGCACTCAGAATCCTTATCAGGTCCCCGCGCATTTTCAACACCCAGGGGAGTTCAACTCGAACGATTTAAGGGTTTTGGAAAACTGACTTCCCTCCGCCGTGAACGGCGAGATTTGAAAAAACCATATCAGAGACCAAAGGCCCCCTTGATGCCGTTTATAATCATCTGAACGGCCATTGACGTCAGGATTAGACCCATCATCCTCGTCATGACTTTTATGCCGACCCTTCCGAGGCGGGCCTTTATCACGTTTGCCGAGCAGAGGACGAGCCAGACGGTAATGCCTATGAGAACGATGCTGAGCAAGACTATGACTCTCTCAGCGATGCTCCCCGCCTTTGCCATGTAAAGCATCACCGTCGTTATAGCACCGGGGCCGGAAATCAGTGGAATCGCAAGGGGTATTATCGCGACCTCCTCAAGCGTAACGACCTCCTCATCGAACTCCTCGGTTTCCTCTCGGCTTATCTTGACGGAGGAGAGCCTGCCAGAGAGCATGTCCATCGCCATCCTGAAGAGAAGGATTCCACCGGCTATCGCAAAGGCGTCAACGCTCGAACCGAAGAACTTGAAAATCCACTGACCGATGAGGGCAAAAACGATTAGGGTCATTATAACAGTCATGGCCGTTTTCGTCGCTATCTCCCTCCTCTCGCGGAGGCTGAGGTCGTGGGTAACGCCGAGGAACACGGGGACGGCCCCAACAGGGTTAGTTATCGCGAACAGGCCGCCGTAGAGAATCAGGAGGTACTTGAAGAGGGCAACCAAGTTTATCATGGCACCACCAACCGAGCACGATGGACGGCCCTTAAAAACTTAATGGGTTTGTTACGCTTAGGGATTGCATATTAGTAAATCTTTTAAAGTTTTAGTGTTTACCTTTAATGGTGATATCGTGGGACACACCCTCTACTACACCACGGTGGTGAGGAAATGGAAAGCGTTCGTCTCGCTGATGGAGAGGGTCTCCACAGGACTGGGATACGGGCTTGAGGTGTTCGACAACGCACTCGTGCTGAATCCTGGTCACCCCCTGGTCGAACCCCTCAGAATAGAGAGAGAAGGGCCGGGATTCGCAAAGACAAACCTAATAGAGCCCCACCATTCAATTTACATTCTCATCCTTCACTCGGTCTCGGCTTTCGGCTCGGTGGAGCTCTGGGAGGACTGAGAGAAGTAAACCTCGATTATCCTCACGGGCTTGGCGCTCCTGAAGGTTCTGTCCTCCACGAGGACCTTAACGACTCTACCGGGTTCGGCATCTGGAACGGCCGGAAGCCAGTAAAGGCCGGGCTTAACGTTGGCCGCTATATCGTCGTGAACGAAAACCCTAACCAGGTCACCCCGAACCTCCTCAACGGTGCCGTAGGTGTAGTCCCTGCCGAAGGTTCTCTTGAAGTACCAGCGAAAGAGCAGGACCGAAATTGCAATAATAAGGACGTATAGATACACGGCAACGACGTTTTTAAGGTAGAGTCTGACAAGGGAGTAACCGATAAAAGCCAGGAAGGATAGGGCTGAAATCACCGTATAGAAAACCCGGTACGGTTTCTCATCTAGAAGAAAACTTCCATAACGACCGAAGAGATAATGTAAGTAAATGAAGTACGGGACCGCAACCGCGACAACCCACTGGGGATTCTTCGTCAGGAGTACCACGGCAAAGTTGAGAAGGAGGTACGTTAGGAAACACAGCTGGAGGTGAAGGCTGAGGAGCTCGTGAACGGTAACGCGGGACTTCACGAGCCGCGAGGTCAGCCTAAAGGATGGAGGCTCCCTCGAAGGTTCAGGGAAAAGGAAAGATTTAAATCCAGATGCGAGGCGTTCTACCCCCTCTCCTATCGAGTACAGGAGGTTCTCAATGCTCATTTTGCATCACCCAGATGTTAGTGGAACGAGCAGGTCTGCCGCGTAGGGCCCGAAGATTAGCTGGGCGGTTTGGAGCGTCAGGTAGAAGTTCTGGTCGAGAACTGGAGTCGTGCTGATTCCGCCGGTTGCCGAAATTCCCAGAACCTTCATTGCACCGGGGTCGTTTCCGGGGTAGTCGGAGTAATCCAGGTATATGTAATCAACGGCTGGTTGTTCGCGGATTAGGAAGTTGAGGTTTGCCGGAAGGTTCCTCGGGAGAATGAAGCTGACAAGACCTATCGGATACTTAACGCGACCGTACACTGCCTTCTGCATCGCCTGGGCAAGGGCAAGGTATTGTGCTCTGTGGGCAGTACTTCCGCCCTCAAGACGCTCGAAGAACGAAGGCGCTCCAGCGACGCCAAAGTACCTGGCATTGACAACACAGCTTATGAACGGCTGGATGTCGAAGACCTTGGCGCTCACATAGTTGCCAGTCGGCGGCTTCTGTTCCGGAACGCCAAGAGCGGGAGTGATAACCTTATATGGATACGGGGCCCAGAAGACCCACGCAAAGTGAGCTGAGTTGTCGGCGGTATTGTTAACTACGAGGTATACGCTCAGGTTGCCGATTGGAGTTACCTCCAAGTCAGCGTTTGAGTTCTGGGAAACCACAGAATTGGGCTCGTGAGTGAAGTTCAAGGCCAGCGTTGATGAGGGAATGATGTCCACCTCATAGCGATTGGGGACGTTCACCGGCCATGTTCCGGTCTGATACCTCGACAGGACCTCCGTCCAGTTCCTGAGTATGAACAGCCTTCCAGCCGTCGTCCAGTTGTCAACGAGTTGGACCGATACAGGAACGGAAGAGGTAAGTTGCTTGACGCTCTCAGTGAGGTAATAAAGGTCGAGGTATTTTCTAACGTAGATGAAGTCGTACTCCGTGGGGCCTTTATAAAACTGGCCGAGGCCAATTGAGGTGTTGTATGTAGCTAGATAATAATTCCACCCATCCTGCCAATACCTGTAATAGTAACTAACCTCGCTCTGGTCGCTCCAGTTCCAGACGAACGGATTCAACGTCTGGTAAGTTGTGAAGCTAGCAAGATGGTAGCCATTGTAGTAATAGTCCCTGACTGCAACCTCAACATAGCTCCATCTGTTTTTGGTATACTTACCGCCATCCTCAATCCCATCATCGAAGTCTCCGCTGTTAACGTCGAAGTCCCCCAGGTGCCCGTACAGTCCAATGATGTGCTCCATCCAACCCCATCCATCGTTATCTATGTACCACATCCAGAATGGCTGGTTCTTTATGTACACCCTCATCCCGATAACGTAGCGGTAGTAGGGAAACGTTTTCTTCGTCCACAGCCAGACGTCGGGGTTACTTGCCTTGTTGTTTCCCTTTAAGCGTAAGATTCCGTTGCTCACGGAATAGCTTCCGCGCGGGTTCTTAACGTACCACTTTGAGGTGTTCAGGGAGTTGCCGCTGAAGTCGTCGAAGAACAGGAACACTTCATCTCCGTTGCCCCGGGTAAGGGGAAGGTCTTCACCGAACTTAATGTAGACGTTGCCGGGTAAGTTCGTCCTGACCCATATCAGGGCACCGCTATCGTTCCAGTACTCTATCCAGAAGGGAACCTTCTCCGTGAAATCTGGGTCGGAGTAGACTTCAATCCTGGACTCATTCCCATAATGGGGAATACGCGATGCCCATGTCGAGTTTAGGTATATCGGAACTTGAACGTCATTAACACTATAAGGGTAATCCAAAGTGATATTTAGAACGCTTGTAAGGCCTTCAGAGGGTGTCAGCACTTCAACGCCACCGTTGAAACCGGAGTTCTCATCTGCAGTAATGTTATAGCGCACAAAGACTGACCCAGTGGTGTTGAACAAGAAGACGCGCTGACCTGGATAAACGGTAACGTTCGTGTAGTAGTTGTTCCCAACGACGTTCGAAAGATAGCCCCTGCTCGGCTGAACCTGGGAAGTAGGAGAGTAGTAGATATAGTAGTCCGTTCCGGTCACGTTGAGCCATATTAGAATCTCGTTCGAGTCCCACTTTTCAATCCAGTAATTAGCGAGCTGACAGGTCGAGGTGTATATTCTCATTTCGGCAAGGGAACCGTTGTGGGAGATTTCTGAAAACGGGACGGAAGATGGGTTGAACTTAAGGAGGACAACGCTATGGTTGGTTACGCCGGAGAGAGTGAATTCAACGCGTTTGTTGAAGCTATCGTTGCACCACTGAACCGCTTGGCCAACCCTTCCAGAGAAGACTAGGACACCCATGTCCCCGTCTCCGAGGACGGATGATGGGGAAACGAGGGAACCGTTTATGGAGGTTCCAAAGACGTAGGGAACCGTTGGGGCAGTGCTCGGACTGTCCCTGAGGACGTAGGCCAGGGCTCCATCCCCAGGGTATGTGTCGCCGTAGTACACTTTATCGCTTGAAATAGTGGGGGAAAACGGGGCAGCAAACCTAAGGGGATACGTACTTGGGTCACTGCCGTAACCCGTGAGGAGGTAGTATGGAGGTGTGAGGTTCGGGTACGCAAAGGAGCACGGTTCGATGACCCTCGACATTCTGCCCTTGGTTAAGTAGGCAATTAGGGGGTCCTCAAGGTTCGTTATTGGTACAACAACGTACAGAGAGCCCCTGGGGGGGATGCTAGAGTTGTAGACTATCTTTCCGGATGTGTCTTTTATGACAATCTGGGGGATGCTTACGTTGGCTACGATGTGGAAGGAGTCGAGGGGGGCGATAGTAAGCTTCACGTTGTTAACTATCTGGGTAGGCGGTGTGACCATGATGTACCCCATTTTCTTAAGGTAGTCTCTCATGTTCTCAAGCCACTTAAGGAGGGTGGCGTTTCCCATGAACTGGTCCTCCCGGGACACCCACTCGGGCCCAGCATTGCTGATTTGGGAGTACTTGCCGTACTTAACCAAACTCTCAAGTGCGAGCTGGGCGTTGTCCAGAGGTTGAACGGTGGTAACGTAGGCGATGCTCAGAACAAGGGCTCGCTGAAGGGAGAGCCTCATAACATTCTGAAGGTCGAGCTGGAGGTAGGAGACAACGTCCTGGGTCGTCTTTAAACGCGTCGCCTGGGACTGGGCCTGTATTACGTAGGATGTAACGTTACTGTACGTGGCGAGCAACAGGAGTAGGGGTATGAGCAGAACAAGGACCGTGGCGTTTATTACAAATCCTCGCCTCTTCATCCTCCGACCCTCCAAATCCTGAGGGTGATTGTAATGGGTGATATAGACCGCGGAACACCCGGAAGGGAAACGTAGTCTATGAGCGTGTCCCCTAGGTTCACCAAGATTGGCTTGGTACAGCCGTTCCCCCCGAGGTTCCTGAAGAGCCTGAGTATCGCGTCATCAACTGCGTACTTGGTCGGGTCCAACTTGCAGGCGGTAATGTTTAGGTACTCCCCAGATGTCACGGCGTTGAGGCTTCCAACTATGATGGAGGCAGTGTAGTTCCGTCCGCCAAGGTTGTAAACGTAGGTCAAGTTGTAGGCCTTAACCTTGGGGTATCCCTGCATGAGGTAGGGCTTAACGTTGCCGTAGGGGGCGTAAGCGTTGAGGAGGTAAACGACAGAGGCCAGTGTGTACTTGGGGGCAACGTAGTAACAGCTTCCAAAGTCTAGCTCAAAGGCGTTCAACCCGGTATGGAGGGCATTCCCAATGATTCTATCCAGGTAATCCCTGGTAACCCTAGTGTATCCCCACCTGGCGAAGGCGTCTATGAATGGATTGTAGTCAGGGGCATAGTAAAGGGTTCTCCACTGATTCGTTGACGAGTTCATGAGGATAGAAACCTTCTGACGACAATCACTGAAAGAGGAGTGATACCATGGAAGCTGGAATGTAACGTACAGCGGTGTCGCGTACTCCGGTATGTCCCACTCCCACTCCGCATTGTGATAGAAGTACCCCAAGGCGGGACCGCCTGACCAATAGTACGGGGGTATCACATCAGTAACGTCCACAGAATACAGACTCATTGCAGTAAACGGTATGTAGTCGGCGTAAACATAGGAGTCCCTACCGTCCAAATGCAACTCACCGCTCCCATCCCAAGTGACGTTGAAGAGTATCGTGAAATACGTTCCCGACAGGTCAGAGTAGTTATAACCCATGTCCTTGACTATGTCCGCAAGCGTTCCGTTGGTGGCAACAAAGTATCCACCTACCTTAGTGAGAGAGAAACTCTTCGATACACTTCCATAAACCCTAATCGCAGCGGTTACCGTTTTGATGTTCTGACCTGCTATCTTAATGCTCAAGTCAGTAAGGTTACCGGGAACAAAAACGTACTTCTCTATGTGAATTGAGTCGTTTGCCCTAACGTCCGCGAAGTGATAGTAGTGGGGATACCTAAAGGTGGACGCCTGAGATGTCTTGTAAGTTATTATGATGTGCTGAGCACCGTCTTCACCAGACACGCCACCGCTGTTGTATACCTCAACGGTAAAGTTCGTGTCAGTACTCTCGTTTACACTCTTCTGCACGTTCTCAACCAAGTTACAGCTTCCACTTCCATCGTCAGTGATTTCTTTAAAGGTCATGGTGCTCCATTGAGGAAAGCAAGTGACGGGCTCTCCATTGATGTAGGCGCGATAAGTGGAATCAACGACAGCGGCCTCAAAGTACCAGGTGACGTTGATAATCGTTGTGTTAAGCGGAAACTGACTGGTAGGTATAATGTAGGTAATTTGAATCCATTTCTTACTGTGCTGGGTTGAAATGTAGTCTCCCTGGTACACGTAGCTCGTAACCTTCGCCCTCAGCTTGCTGAGGAACGCCCTTGCAACGTAGCCCCTCGGAGTCTGGTTGTAGGCGTAACCGCTGAGCACAAGGGTGGCGGCGGAAACGTCCTTTGCGAGGGAGTAGTTGTAGGTTCCCTTACTCAGGAAGGTGTTCGTCCAGTTGTTTATGAGAAGCTCGTAGTTGTAGCCCTTGAGTGTCGAGTTCAGAATGTAACCGATGATTATTGAGGCCTTCTTCTGGTAATCCCTCGATGGGTAAAGCGGGCTCACTGCCCAGTAGGTGGCGGCTATCTCAAGGGGGCTCATGTCGGGGGTAACCAAGGTCAGGTTCAGAACCGGGTCGGAGCCAGATTCCCAGTTATCTATCACGTTAGCCGGAACCAGCTGACTCAGCGGAACGGTTCTGAGCAGTTTTAGCATCGCGTTCGCATCACCCAACTCCCCCATCCTCATCTGGGTTTTGTAAACCGATTGAACTTGGCTCTCGGCGGTGGTTATGGCGGTTATCATTATCAAAACTAGGAAGAGAGCCAGCACGGCATCAAGCGTGAATATGAATCCCCGCCTCATCTCTCATCCCACACCCACAGTTTTACAAGGAGGGGCTCGTACATTGGACTAAGAAGAACCCCGATGTCGCCTTCATCAACCATCTCAACGGGCAGCGTGAAGGTGTTTGAGTACAGGTACATGAGCACCGGCCGACCCGCCCCGCCGGGGGAGCTGAATACGTCTCCCCAGGGGACAGTGAGGGAGTTACTGGAGCCCCTGTAAGTTGCCACTGTTCTGACGGTACCATTGGCGAGTTCCCATATCTGGCCCATTACCGTGGACGTTCCCGAAGTTTTCCAAACGCCGAGGACCTTTAGGTTTCCACCATCAACTACCATGATGAGGACGTAGCCAGTTTCGTTGGGAACAACAAACTTGAGGAGAGCGTAGTTGGGAATCGAGTACCTGAGGACACCTCCAAAGATTATGCCCTTGGAGTTACCTACAATCCACATGGTTCTGTTGTACTTGAATAGACTCATTACAGTGTTCCTCTCCGAGTACGAGACCCAGCTGGAGGCGTTCATCGCAGCAAACACGTTGGAAACGTTGGTCGGGTTCACGAGAAACGAGCCGTTGAGGTACGCGACGCGGTTCCACGCCTGGCTCACGTTGAGCTGTTGCGGATATGTGTAATTGCCCTCAAGGGACGAAACCGTCAGGGGCTGGCCCGAGCCGTAGTTAAGGCACTCGGGGGGTGAAGGCGGGGTCCAGTCGGAGGAAAGGGGGTGACCAGCGATGTTAATCGCAAGCTGGGCTCCCCTCACGAAAACGGTTCCCTCCAGAGGCGCGAGGCTGTCAAGCTTTTCCCATCCACTTCCCGTCCACTTATACCATGAGTTGGGGTCGGTTATCGGGGACCGGTTGGCGGCGTACCAAACGCCGTTCACGTTCACATAAAGGTTACCGAGGGTACATCCTGGAACTTGGGTGCCAGGCGTGCATCCAGGGGTTCCGATGTTTATCGTGGCGGCGCCAGTTACAGAGATTAAGGGCCGAGTTGAGGTCTCGCCAAAGATGTAAAGGTCGTGTTTTATGTTAATAGTCCTCGAACCTTCTCCCCTTATCACTAGGGCTCCCATAATGTAGGCGCTTCCGTCCACATCGGTAGTAACCGCTCCATCTATAACCCAGTCCCCACCCACCACGAGGTTGCCACCGCTGGATATGTACAGGTGAGAGGAACCAACGCTCCTGAATTCGTGAACTATACAGATATCGGAGTTGGAGTTTATACTTAGGCTTCCATGGGAGAAAAACTCCGGGTCACAGGGAATTATCGTGGGCTGAGTAAAGTCTATGTTCGTCGTCCCGGAAACCGAACAACTGCCGTTATAAACACTAAAACCCGGTGGAATGCCCCCTCCCGCGTTTGGGTTCCATGAGAAGTTGGCCTTAAACGTCCATTTGCCGAGGTAAAAGTCAAGGAGAAACGGATGCTTTAAACTGAGGTTCAGGAGGGCCTTCTCGACTCGGGAATCGTTGTTCTTCAGGAGGTTAAAGAAGGCAACTGCCTTGTTGTAATCGACGTATTGACCGGAATAGGACCTAAGGCCGGGGACCGCAAGAGTTGAAACGTTTTCACTCCAGTTTGGCGGACTTCCCGGGCTTTTAAGGAGCACATCGAGCATGGTATCGGGGATACTGGTCCTATCGTACCAGCCGAGGAGGCTTGTAAGGCCGGACTTAAGGTTATCGGAGGTAGCACTAACCGCACCGAGCATGAAGATGACGATAACGACCGCGAGGAGGGCATCAAAGCTCAGGAGCTGACCGCGCCTCATCTCACCACCACCGTGAGGTTAACCTTCATCCCGCCGTAATACAGGTTATCACCAACGAGCCGGAAGCCCTGAATCGATGAGAGTCTGAGCTTGAGAAAGTCCGTAACGTTGCCTACGAAGGCTGACTTCGTGACGGGGTCCGGGTACGAGTACACAATTGAAACGTTAAGCGTGCCGTTTACTGGAACAACTGAGAGGCCAACGAGCCGACATCCAACGGGAGTGTAGTTCCAGAGTTCAACGATGTTGTTGAGGGGTGCGTGGGTTGAATCGTTAACGATAACACCGGTGTTGAGGTACGTACAGACGTCCGAACCGACTGTTCTGAAGGCGTCCGTTGTGGAGACGGTCTTATTGGTGTGAACAACGGAAGGGACAATGTAAACTATCCCAGTCAGGATTATCGCGGTTATGAAGAGCAGTTCCACAGCGGTCTGACCCCTACGTTGTGACCGTGACCTCAACACCATCGGAGAGCCTCCTTGACTCCATTTTAAACCCCTCACTTGAGGGCGTAAGTATCACGGAGCTGTTGGCACCGGGGGAAACCTGAAGTTTCTGAACCACGACGTAGTCCTTTCCATCTATGTGGGCCTTTACTATGAGGTAACCCTCCGACTTGAGGGTGACGTTAATCCAGTCCCCAGACCGAAGCTTTAGGGGGGCCGTCTTCAGCACGGTCATGCCGGGGGCCGCGTAGAGTCTCGCGACGGTTCCCCTCAAATCTATGGCGAAGGCCTTGAGCTGCGCGGAGGTTCCGATAACCTCTGTCTCGGTCTTCTCACTCAGGGCGACGTTCATCACGCTGAGCATCGTTATCGAGATTATCGTCACTGCAAAGAGCAAATCAAGGCTCACCTGACCCCTCATTTCATCCACCTGGCCTAATGTTTATGTGGAGTGTCCCGGAGGTGCTATCATAGGTCATGGAAACGGGCTTTGAAGGGTTCCACTCCACTACCACCCTCATCGTTGTGGGAACGTCTGATGGAGCAAAGCTAAGCGTAAACCCCGTCTTGGACGTCGAGTTGTAAAGGAAGTACGTCTGAACCCAAACCCCCGTCCTGTTGGAGCCGGAAATCACCGGGGTTGAGCCGGCGTTGGAAACCGCGACGACAACCACAGAGTTTTCGGCCCCAGTTGGGAAAAGTGGGTCCTTAGTTCCAAGGAACATGAGCTGAACTTGGGGAGACGTGAGGTTAAAGGCGTTCTTGAGGTACTTCGAATTGCGAAGCAGGTTGAAGTGAGCGTAAACCGTGACCTTAGAGCCGGGCCCCTGGGCATAGACCTGGTCTATGGCCCCGGCTATCACGTTGGCGACGCTCTTCTCCTCAAGGGCAATTTGAATGGCCAGCGTTCCCGAGGAAGGAGAGCTCGAATTAAAGCCAACGCTCTTGACCGAGTACATCAGCATAACCATCATTATCGCGAACACCAGCATGAACTCCAGTGATATCTGGCCTCGCCTTTTAAGGACTAACCCCATAATCTCCCCTCCATCAATAGTTGGATTGGACTATATTTAACGGTTACTCCGCAGATTTGTCTTCAACAACCGCAAATATGCCAGAAGGTGTTCTCCTAGTCTCTACCCCAAAATAACCCCCAGTGAAAAGTTTAAACTTGTACCGGCCGGGGTTAAGACCGTGTTTTGAAACAATCTCTCTGAGTTCGTCAATGAAAAACTGGGTCAGCTCGTAGTAGATAAGGTCGAGCGAGCTCTTCACCCTATCCCTCACGGCGATTGCTAGGGGGATTACCGAGAGGCCGATGAGAACAAATGGAGAGCCTGTTAATATTGTTGCAACCCCAGTTCCAGCAACGAGAACCCCCAGGATAGAGTAAGCGGCTTTCTCAATCAGCTTTAGCTTCTTTCCAAACTTAACCTTCTCCTCCCAGATGTCAAGTAGAGTCGGATTGTAGAAGTCAAAAGCCGTGTGACGCTTTCCTTTGGCTATCCTCTCCCGTATGAGAGCATCCCAGTCGTCGGCGTAGTAGATGACCTCCCCCCTGAGCTTTGCCCTCTCCGCGTCGAGGGAGGAGATAATTCTGATTATGTCCTCTGCACTGTCGTGGGCGATGTGTGAGTAAACGGACTTCTCGTCGAGCTCGAGGGCAACCTCAACCGAGTCCCTGACCGTTAGGTCAACCATTTCTCTTCCTCCTGAGGCTCTTCACAACACTCTCCACATCGGAACCGTCATCCTCAACAACGTCCCCAATAATCGGTGCGTTGTAGACATCGTCGAAATCCGGCAGACCACTGAGCAGTTCACTCTTCTTGGTTTCGGCCTCCTTCTTAGCCTCCATGAAGGACCTCGCGTACTGCTTGGCAGTTTTAACGATTTCCTCGATGCTCTTGCTCTCGTAGATTCCGCTGAGGAGCGTAACGACTTCAACTTCCCTCTCGCGTGGGTCAGGGTAAAAGCCCCGGAAAATCTGCTTGCCCCTGATTTTGCCCGTGAGGTAGTCCAGGGCCTCAAAGATGTCTCCAGCCTTGAGAACCTCCGGCGGGCCGTGTATGGCAACGAGACCGTAGAGGGCGGACTCAATGTTGGCATCCAAATACAGTCCCTCGCTCTCGAAGGACTTGATGATTAGCCTCGACAGGCTCTTCACCTTGCTCGCGTCAGCCTTGGCGTAGCCAACCGTTGCAAAGCTTCCAAAGGCCTTGAGGACGAACTTGAGGTCGCTCGCGTCAAGGGTCTGCTCGCCGGGGACGTCGACTAAGGCAAGAAGCGAGGCTATCCTCTCGACTATGGTATAGTTAATCCTCTCGTAGGCCCGGCTTATGTCGTCGTTGCCCTCCTTCAGCTTGTTGTTGTCTATAGCGATTATCGAGTCCGCAATCTTGGAGAGCTTGTCTATCGTTATCGCCGCGTTGATTGTGGGCCTTATCCCCTCTTCCCTGAGCGGGAGCGCGCCGATGGCAACGACGAGCGAGTCCGGGTACTCCTCCTTGAGGGCCTCAGCAAGGACGGGCGTTCCGCCGGCACCGGTTCCACCGCCGAAGCCGAAGGTTAGAAAGAAGATGTCAACGTCTTCGTAACCGACTATGGAGTTTATCTTGCGCATCACGAGCGGTAGGTCTCGCTTCATTGCCTCTCTACCCAGTATTGGGTTCGCGTTGACTCCCTTGCCCCCCGTTATGCTCTCCCCAACGAGTATTCTCCTGTCCTGCGGGACGTGCTTGAGGTACTCCAAGTCACCGCGGGAGGTGTTTACCGCGAGGGTTTCAAAGTCAACCAGCGCGAAGAGGTCGGCTATCTTCGTCCCACACTGTCCGATTCCTATTATCAGGGCCCTCAAGGGCCTTCACCCCAACCCCAGCAGTGTTATTTCTTCAGGTTCAATTTTCCCATCGTTGTTCTTATCAACGGCACTGAGAACCATGTATGCACCGTGGAGGTAGCGGTAGAGGCCACTCGTGAAGAGTACTGGGACACCATCAACGGCATCCTTACCGACGAGGATTACGAGGACGTAGCCCCCATCCTGGGTCCTTCCGGGCACCAGGACGATGCTCGTTGAGAGCGGGTACTCACGACCGTTTACAACAACGGAAGTGCCATTGACATAGACGGAGACGAACGGATTGTAGCGGGAAACGTTCACAAGACCGATGGGGGCTATGATTATGTGGTTTCCGGCACTCGGCATTAAGTTGCCCTTAACGAGCGTTATCACAGTCTCTGGAAGGAGAGATGAGGCAATCTCCTGGGCGATGAAGTCGTAGCCCTCCCAGTAGTTGAGGTACCACTGACCTCCGCTCTCCAAGCTCTCAATTACCTCGTAGAGGGTCGTGGGGGGCAGGAGATTGAAGCCGCTGAGGAACTGGAGGGCTAGGCCCTCATCAACCGTGCTCATGTTGGAGTCAAGGGCATGCTTGAGAACCCACGGGAGGACGTCCCTGGAGTAGTCATAACCAAGCTTCCTCAGGACCTCGACGACCCTCACGGTGTATTCCATTGAGGGGGTTGCGTAAGACACTCTACCAAGCATGGTGACACTTTTTCCAAAGTATCCCCAGACACCGCTCGGAAGCCTCTGCTCAATCAGCCACTTGACGTGGGGAGTCAACTTCTCGGGAGACACTACCTTGGAGAGGGCCTCGAGCACGGTGACAGTTGTTGGAACGTCCATCCCGGTGGTGGCGGGCATGAAGTAGTTAAGCCTAACGCCCCAGCCGGATGGGCTTATTGAGAGCAGCCAATTTGCGGCGAGGTCCACATCTTCCCCCCTGTAACCGAGAGCCAGAAGCAGGTTCAGACCAAGGGCCGTCTGATATGGCTGGGGAATACCAAAGAGACCCCTCCAGAGGCCAGGGGCAGATTCAAGGGACCGGGTGAAGTTGATTAACTCGTCCTTTTCGGCGGAGGACAAATTCCCAAATTTAATGAGTATCATGGCGGTATAGTAGTAGTCATCCGTTACGGTGCCACGGACCCGAGCGGCCTCCTCGGCTGAGGGGAGGTGGTTCCTGGCCCACGCGACGGCCTTCTTCACAACGGCTCCAGACGGATTCCCAGAGGCAGAGATTCCGAGGAGGGCGTAGTAAGTGGCCTTCGCCGAGGAGATACCACTCTTGAGGAGCGGCCAGCCACCGTCGGGGTTCTGACGAGAAACCAGGTCGTTGTAAAGGAAACCCCGAGGATTGCGGGGAGAAGCATTGACGAGAACGTCGGAAACGCTAGAAAACGCCATGACGGCGTATGCCGTTGCCATCAAGTCGTTCCTCGTCATGAAGGGGACCCCTTCGGTCACGAGTAAGTATGTATCGTTCCTCATCCCCAAGCTCTCGAGTATCGCGAGGGACCTACCGACGTCGAAGCTTAGGGGGTCGTAGAGTATGACCGCGTAGGTGAGTATCGCCCTCTGATACTCGTTTAGGGTGTCACTTGAGAGCAGTTCGCGGCACTTGGAAAGGTATGGGGTCACGTTTGGATAACCAACGGCATGGAAGGCAATCAGCCTTAGGGCCATGTACTCCGGGGAAAGGTCCGAGGCGTTCGCTATGAAATCTGCGGCCGTTTTAACGATGAGGCTGTTGGAGTACTTCAGCCCGAGGGTGCCGAGGGCCCAGAGGGAGAGCGCGGTTGGATAGAACTTGGGGACGGAACCGGAAACGTAGCCCCAACCGGGGGAGGAGTAGGAGTCCAGGAGATAGCTCTCCCCCTCTCGAAGGGCCTTTAGAAGGGCGTTTTCATCCAGCCCAACCCCAAACTCCCTCGAAACTGTAAGGGAATAGTTGAGAGCTATCAACGCAAGTGCAGTATCCTGGGGGGTGCTGATTTCATTCGCGTGATAGCCCCAACCCCCGTCCGGATTCTGCATTGAGAGCAGGCTCTTGGTAATGTTTTCAATGGAGACAAAAAGGGGGGTCTCGTTGTGAACCTTTCCGGCCATTGAATCAAGTGCGAGCAGTGAGTACGCCTTCAGCGGAACGGTGTCCGCATACGAATTGACCCCGATGAAGACCCTAGAAGCGTTATCTAGGACGCTACCGGCGGCGGAGTACGGAATCGTTAAAAGCACTATGAGTAGCATCATAGTTAATACCCTTTTCATATTCATAGCCCTAACACCCCTAGAGGAGAAAAGTCGGGAATATAAATAAAGTTTTCCACGTGGCGTGGAATCAATCAGAGATGAACCTTCCCGTCAATCCCCTTCCTCTGCTGTCCACATCGTCGCGCATGATGAGAACGACCCTGCTCGGCTCGTACTCGTCTTCGATGTGATAACCTGGCAGGTGCTTCACGAGCTCCTCAGCGAAGGCTCTGATTTCCTCGTGCCTCGGCATGTTGTTGATGGTGAGCCTGTTCCGCGAGAAGCCGACGAACATGTAAGCTTTGGCCTCGACGAACATCGGGTTCGCCAGCTTAATCAGCTCGGCGTACTTTTCCGGGCTGTGCATGTTCTCGCCCTTGACGAGGGTGAGCCTTATCACCGTCCTCGTTTCCGCGTCGCGCATGAGCTTAAGCGTCTCCTTTATCTTCTCCCAGCCGTCGGGAATCATCGGGACGTTTACGCGATTGTATGTCTCGATGTCCGGAGCGGTCAGCGAGACGTAGAACTGCGTTGGGAGCTTGTCCTCCCTAATCATCTCCTCCAGCCTCTCCGGAACGGTTCCGTTGGTGACTATGAAGGTCGTGAAGCCCCTCCTGTGGAACTCCTCAACGAGGTCGCCCATGTACGGATAGAGCATCGGCTCGCCCGACAAGCTAATCGCCGCGTGCTTCGGGTTCCACGCTTCCTCGAACTTCTCCTTCGGAACCTTGGGGTTGCCCTTGTAGCCGACGAGAAGCTTTCTCTGGGCCTTTATGCTCTCCTCGACGATGAAAGCAGGGTCGTCCCAGGGCTGGGGCAGTTCGGTTCCGAGAAAGCCCTCCATCGGGCGCCAGCAGAAGATGCAGTTGTGGGTGCACCAGGCTAAGACCGGCGTCATCTGCAAACAGCGGTGGCTCGCTATGCCGTAGAACTTCTGCTTGTAGCAGAAGCGGCCCTTGGTGAGGCTCTCCTTGAGCCAGTGGCAGAGCTTAACTCCGCTGTGCCTGCCGACGAGCTCGTAGTGCTGTTTCCTGAAGAGAAGCGCGATTTCCTCGGGCATGTTAGGGTTGGCCTTGACCACTATCGCCATTAGTCTCACCTAACCCAAACTCGGAGGAGGTTTTAAAAACCTGATTGGTCGCGACTGTGCATCGTCGAAAATTCCTTCGTCAATCTGCGAAAGGTTTAAAAAGCTAAAGCCGAGCCCACAACCATGATGCGCATAAAACCCGAACCCATGCTCAAGCCGAGGGAGATAGTTCTATTCCCTAGCGAGGAGCCCGAGGAAGGTAACGAGAGGCCCAAGGTGAAGCTCCTCCACGAGATAAGGCGCTACCGCCTGGCCTGAACAACCACGATGTCCTCAAAGAAGAGGTGCCTTTTGGCGACGACCTCAGCCCTAAGGCCGGCTTTCCGGAAAAGATTCAGCGTTTCTTCAATCCCGGTTATCGAGCTCTGGACGAGGTAAACCCTGCCGTTCTCGGTCAGGTACTCAGGCACCTCTCGGATGAACCGGTCTATTACCTCCCTCCCGGTTTCCCCACCGACGAGGGCCAAATCTATGGCCTCCTCCGGCTCACCCGGCAGGTAGGGGGCGTTGAAGGTTATCACGTCAAACCTTCCCGAGACGTTCCCAAAGAGGTCGCTCAGGCGAAACTCGACGTTCCCGATTCCGTTCAGCAGGGCGTTTTTCCTTGCGAGCTCTACGGCCTTTGGATTCACGTCAACGCCGAGAACGCGTTTGGCTTTCCTCGCCATGAGGAGGGCTATAATCCCCGTCCCGGTTCCAACGTCAAGCGCCGTTTCACCGGGTTTAACCTCAAGGGTCTCGGCGAGGAGAAACGTATCCTCCGCCGGCTCATAGACGTTCTCGTCGAGCAGGATTCTGAGACCGTAGTAGGTGGGCATTTTGACCGCCAGAGAGAAAAGAAAGGGAAATCACTTCTTCCACTCGGTGTAGCCACACCTTCCGCAGGCCCAGCGGTCGCCGTGGTCGGCCATGAAAACTCCGGGCCCACAGCGCGGGCAGAACTTGTTCTTCCTGACGACCTTTCCGCCCTTAACCTCGTAGAGCTTCCACTTCTGGCTGGTCTTTTTCTTCTTCGCCATTTATACCACCTCACTCTTCCTCCTTCTGGATGAGGCCGTCCCTAACGAGGATGTACTCGGGCTCGATGTAGAGCATCCTCTCCCTCGTCTCGTAGGCCTTGGCGTAGCCCTTGCTGACGTGGCTTCCGAAGTAGCTCCTGATGTACTGAAGAACGGTAGTGTTCGGGTCGAGGTCGAGCATGGCGACGAGCTTACCCTTCACCGCTTCCCTGCTCGGGGTAGGCTCGCCCTCGTGGATGATGTCGAAGTATATCTCCTTTCTCCCGAGGAGCTTGTTCTCCCTTATCTCGGTCACCTTAATCTCCATCACGAACCACCTCCATCTTGGCAAGTATCTGCGCACACCTGCGCTTGCATTCGGGTGTTACCTTTATAAGCACTACCCCCTCGTCGGGCTGGCCGTAGAGGACGACCGAGTTGAGAGGGGCGTAGAGCACCGCCGGAATCGCCCCCAAATCCTCCTCACCGCTGACGAGTATGTGAACCGGCCTGCCCCGCTCGACGAGGCGGAAGGCCTTTCTGATGGCGTCTAATAAAGCTTTCGTTATGGTTCCAGGAGGATTTGAAACGGTCATGAAGACGGCCTTCGCGTTTATGTCAGGAGAATAGTCGGCCCTCTTCGTCCTGAGGTCGTATAAAGCCAAGGAAGGAGAAATGCCAAGCTTGAGGACGTTCTCGGTAACGACGTCTCCGACGGTGATTACGGTTTTACCCCTAAGCTCGTCCTTAATCCGAAGGTAGGGCTCCGGAATCGGGCCCCTTATCAGCTCTCCCAGCGGTTCCTTGAGCTCTCGCCGGAGCTCTTCAGTTAGGCGGAACAGCATTTCACCTGACCCTTATGGCGTATTTGCCGGGAACCTTGGCGGCCTCTGGTATGCTCTCGCGGAGCTTCTTGGCAATTTTGCTCTCGGTGTCGAGGATTATGACGAGGTCGAACCAGTCGTCGCTCAAATCCCTGCTCCCGCAGACGGGACAGCGATCCTCGGTCGTTATGTAGTGGCAGTGCCTGCAGGCCCTCTCCTTCGCCATGCTCACTCCTCCTTGGCCTTTCTCTTCTCCTTCTCAATCCACTCGAACTTTCCGAGACCGGGCTGGCGCATGGTCATGTTAATCTTGTTCTCCCTAATGATTCTGCTCTTGACGCTTATGCCGATTATCCTCGCCCTCACGAAGTCGCCGAGCTTGAGGACGCGGTTGGTTTCCTTGCCTATGAACTGCCTGTTCTTCTCGTCGAAGACGACGTAGTCGTCCATGAGCTGGCTTATGTGGACGAGACCGTCCATCGGGCCGATTCTGATGAAGGCACCGTAGGGCATCATCTCAACGACCTCGCCCTCGACGACCTCCTGGTTCTCGGGCTTCCAGACGAGGACGTCAAAGGTTACCTCGTGGTAAGTGGCTCCGTCGCCTGGAACGATTATTCCCTGGCCAACGTCGTGGACGTCGAGGATTGCCAGAATAACCCCCTCGTCCCTATCGTAGATGCCCTCGTAGGTCTCGCGGAGGACCTTCTTGGCGGCTTCCTTCGGGTCCATCGTGAACATCCTGGGCGGAATCCTGACAACGTCCTTAACCGTCAAAAGCTTGTACATGGCCTGACCTCCAAAAAGAGTTGAGAAGGAGTCACTCCTTCTTCCCGAACTTCTCCTTGTAGAGCTCTATGGCCCTGAGGATTTCCTTCTTCGCTTCCTCGGCGTTGCCCCAGCCCTCTATCTCGGTGACCTTGCCCTGGAGCTCCTTGTAGCGCTGGAAGAAGTGGGCAATCTCGTCGAGGAAGGCCTTCGGGACGTCGTCGATGTCCTTCCAGTCCTTGAAGTACGGGTCCTCAACGGGAACCGCGAGAACCTTCCAGTCCTTGTCGCCGGAGTCGTTCATCTTCATTATGCCTATCGGCCTGGCCTCGATGAGGGTGAGCGGGTAAACCGGCTCGCGCATTATGACCATTATATCGAACGGGTCGCCGTCGTCGTAGTAGGTCTGCGGGATTATACCGTAGTCAACCGGGTAGAAGAACGGGCTGTAGAGAACGCGGTCGAGCTTTATGAGACCAGTCTTCTTGTCGAGCTCATACTTGTTCCTGCTCCCCTTCGGAATCTCTATAAGGGCGTAGACAACCTCCGGAACCTCCGGTCCGGGCTCTATGTCGTGGAACGGGTTCATCTCTAACCACCTCTAACCCTTTTTAGAACTCCTAAGGTGGCTTTTAGCTTGGGCTTTTAAAGTTGTTGGTGCCCGGGCTAATTCGCCCGGTACTCGTAAACCGTCTCTCCGTCTGCAACCGCGTAGACGTCCGTCTCGCCGTCGCGGTAATGAATTATCGGCCTGTCAACGAGCTCAAAGACCCTCTCCAGGTCGCGCGGAGAAGACAGCTCGACGCGCCTTCCCTCCGGAACGGTTCCCTCGACGGTGTACTTCCTCAGACCCTTCAACTCCTTAGGCTCCGTCTCCTTTCTCTCCCTCCTCGCGTACATGAAGCCCGCCGGCGGGATGGCGAAGAGAAGCGCCATCGCTGGAAAGACCGTTCTGGCCGTTGAGACGCCGACGTCCGAGCCGAGGAACGACACCGAGTTCGTGGTCGTGCTCACGTTCCTGACGACCTTCTTGTACTCCTTGTCGGCACCGCTGAAGTACAGCATTCCCGAGGCGTCGCGGTTCAGGCGGATTTCCTGGGTGAAGGGTTCCCTGCCGTTGGCTCGCACCTTGACGACGAAGTAAACTTCCCTCTCGGCGCGGTAGAGTCCCGTTCCTTCCCTTACCTCCTTGAGCCTCGCGTCGAGGGCACTCATGTTGAACTCAACGGGAAGGGTGAATGAACCCGCGAAGGTCCCCCTGCCGAGCGAGGAGCTCTCGTTGAGGATGTAGACCTTCTTCTTCCCGGAGGAAACGTAATACTTCACGTGAAGCGTCGCCTCGTAGCTTCCCATGGTGCCCGGGGACGAAGTGAAGGTGTAGTTACCGAGCAGTTCCTCGGTTATCTTCGAGGGGTAGTACTCAAGAGACGTTCCGTTCTTGTACACCGTCTCGTTCGAGAAAAATCCAGAGTGCTTGAAGTGTCCCTCCTCGACGTAGAGCGTTGAATACGTTGCGTGGGTCGTTATGGGAGCCCTTGAGTAGGCTAGGCTTGAGTACATGCCGAAAACAACGGCAAGGGAAATTGAAAAGGCAATCCCAACCAGGAAAGCCTTTCTCTTATCAACTTTCATAATCACCTACCTCCAGTTACGTGAACGGTGACGCGGTTCGAGACGACGTGCGTCCCGCAGAGATGCGCACCGCAGTTGAGTGTATAGTCCCCTTTGCGGAAGAAAACGACTTCCATGGGGATGTTCAGGGTCACCGTTGCCCCGTGGGCGACGTGAACCCTCCATACTATCACCATGCCAGAGCAATGACAGCACGAGAACCCAAGGGTGTAGCTGACGTTTCCTGTCGTTGGCTCCGGGGGCAGGGGCACGTATATGGCCTTCCATCCCGGGTTGGGGATGAAGTCCTTTATGACAAAGTCCCCACTTGGTCCATTGTTCGTGAAGTTGAGCTGAAGCGTTATGCGGTAGACCTTCTTCGTCGTGTAGTTGTAGACGTCCCCGACTATTCCCTTCTTCAGCACATAAGTCGGTCTCCTAACGGTGACGTACATCGAGCAGTCCTTGAGTTCGGCGCTTCCACCATCCCATTCGGCGTAGACCGTCAGCGGAACACCGTAAGTTCCGTTTTCGACGTCGTCACCGGCGGAAAAACTACCGCCAATCGAGACCTCCTCGCCGGGTTCGAGTGTGTAAGTGGAGCCGTCCACGCTCCCGTTGATACCATCAGGAAGGCTGGAGTAATCGCCGACGACGCGAACCGTTATGATCCTGTCCATCAGGTTCTCAAGCTTTATCGCGGCGAATTCAACGCCCGAACTTGCGTTCAGCATAACCGGCCCCTGAAGGCAATGGTACGCAACGTAGGAGTTGCTGCCATCCACCACGGCGAAGTCCGCGTCCCTCTGGGACGTGTATTCCCTAAAGTTCCCGCTCGAACCCACTATGAGGAGCAGTCCCAGCAGGAACGATGTGAAGAGTATGAACTTTCTCATGCTAACCATCTCCGAGTACCTTGGAGAGAACGCTTCCCCTCCTTTTTCTGATTCTAATGACGTCACCCTCGGAAATCCCCGCGAGGCGGTAGAACGCCCAGAGGACCGCGGACAGCAGAAGGGCGTAGGCGACCAGCGGCAGGTACGGGTTTAGGGAGTACAGGAAGATAACGAAGGACGCCGGCAGTATGGCAGGGTACGAGCGCACGCTGAACTCTTCCCTGTAAATCCGCGTGTCCTTAGGAACCGTGACGTGAACCGAGACGTTGGCGCTCGAACCCCCAGTGAGCCTCAGGAAATTAGGTCCCAGGAGCTCCGCCCGCTCACTGCCCCCCTCCACGAAGTAGTAGAAGGGGTAAACCGCGTTGTTGTGGACGCTCAGGTTCTTTTCGAAGGTTGAACCCGGGAGGTACCATCCCTCCCTCTGACCACCGGCGAGGGTCGATGAGTAAGTGAATGCGAGAGTTCCCCATGATGCCACCGTCACGAAGAGAAAACCCGCTATTATGAAGACGGAAACAACTGCGTAGAGGGTCTTAACACTGACTCGGTAGTATTTAGTTCGCCTTTTCCGTTTGGAGCCCCCCGAGAACGTTAGAAAGGCCCCCACGAGAAGCAGAAACGCTATGGCGTAGACGTTGTTCAGCCTTGCCCTAAGGGACTGTATGAACGCACCGCCGCCGCGGATGACCAGGGGGTGGCCGAGGACAACCACGACCTTTCCGGCGATGTCAGATTCTTTAACGGGCTTGTAAAGGCCATCCTGCTGGTCCGTTGCCACGTTGTTGTCACCCTTCGTTATGAAACCCTCCTCGGTCACGGCGAATATCCTGTGGACGGTCCAGCCATCCCTGCGGTGGAAGACTATTATGTCCCCGACGTCGAAGTTCCTCGCGAATGGGTTCATCAAAAAGAGGTCACCTTTGTCTATAGTGGGGGTCATGCTCTTGGAGTAAGCGTACGAGAGAAAAACGGGCCTGTCAAGGAAGAAGCCAACTAACGAACCGGTGATGAAAACGAGAACGATGATGGCAAACGTGAGTTCGATTAGTTTTCTCATATCAACTCCCCCTCAAAGGGGTTGGGGCAAAGGCCCCGAAAAGAAATCACTGTCCGCATGCACCAGCCTGAGCCTCTACGTTCATCTGGAACTGGTACTCGCCCATGCTGACGTTGGTGTTGTTGAATATCATGCCAATCTTTACAGGGCTTCCGTGCTCAACGGTGAACTTGAGGTTGTGGGCCGGTCCGGCAATCTCGTTTCCGTAGTCGCCGGCGAAGATTAACACATGGTCGTTCCCGGTCGTGATGGTGACACATATCGGGTAGTCGGTGTTGTTGTTCTCCCACAGCTCGTTGCTGACCTCGAACATCTCCTCAAAGACGTACGTCGTGTTCGGGCTCATTCCAGCACCGCCGTATTCAGGGTGGTTCGGGTTGTACTTGCTTATGTCCACGTAGAGTTTTCCAGCGTCGTAGGTTACGTAGGGCTGGAGGGCAGTCAAATCAATGAGCTCGTTATCGTCTGAAACGACGGTAAAGCTCGCCTGCCTGTCGGCAGAGTAGTACCTGAAATTGGCTCCGGCTCCAACGGCCAGGAGCATTCCAACCATCAATAAGGCCAATCCAAACAGTTTATTCATCTTTTACACCCCCTCACTGTCCCGGCTGTCCACATTTTCCTGCGAGTTCATCAGGCTCGGTGCCGAGCCTCCATGCCTGAATGTGTATGGTGCTGCTCTCAGTGGTGTTGAGCGCGTTGTTTCCGACGGTGAAGTCCATACCTATCTTGGCGGCTTCTCCCGGACCAAGGGTGAAGCAGACGTCGTTCTTGGCCATGTCACTGCGGTAGACAATCGCTCCGGTCGCGGCGTCGTGCACGTCGTGGTCGGCGCCGTAGAACTGAATCGCCGTGTTGGCGTTTGTAATCCTAACGACTATGCTCATGTTGTTCTCCCAAAGGTCGTTGCTTACCTCAAAGACCTCGTCGAAGTTGTACTCCGAGTTCGGGCTGAGGCCCTGGCCGTAGCCTGGGTAGTTCGGGTTGTCCGGACTGATATCCACCACCAGAACGCCACCGCTGTTTATGTACGCGTAGGGCTGAAGGGGAGTTAGGTCAATGAGTTCGTTATCGTCGCTGACGATATCCCAGTGGACGCTCCTGCTGGCGTGGTAGTCCCTGAAGTTGGCTCCAGCCCCTAAGACAAGGCCAAAGGCCACCAACAGGCCAAAAATTCCAAGGGCAATATTCTTTCTCATCTTTTTTCGCCTCCGGATTAGGGAGGCACTGTGGTAGAGAAGCCAGCGGTGAGAGTGAAAGTTCATCCCTAAACCAAGACACACTCACGACCACTGCAACGGTGAAATCAACGCAGTGCCTCTGCAACCCCGTGGGGTTGCTCACTGATTCATTGAACCTTTGGGGTATATATGAAATGTCGGATTAACGGCCGGTAATGGGAGATTACCCAAAGAAAAAGGCTCAGATGCGCCTCATTTTTCTATGGTGAATGACCCCAACACCGGCGTAAACCAGCGACGCGAGGGCAAGGTGAAGGTTGTTTAGGTAGAGGGCGGTTATGAAGAACATAACCGAGAGTCCGATGTAGAACGAACTCCAGCTTATGTCGTTCTTCTTTACAGTTTCCATGTAAACCGTAACGTCGTCCGGGACCTTAACGAGGGTGATAACGCCGTGCTTGAATGTGATAACTCCCTCTCGCTCAAGCTTCGGGATATGCGTCTGAACGAGGCTCACGTAGACGCTCTTCCTGTGCTTCCTGTCAGTGTTCCCCTCATTCTCGGCTATGAATTCAACAACGTCCCTCAGCTCGGCCTTCCCCTCACAGCTTCGGAGGTATTCTATGAGGAGCATCCTCCGGCTGTTTCCGAGTATGACCGAGGAGGTTCCCATGGCAATCACCGTGCCAACCTGTAGTGCTTTCTGCCGTTGTTGCCGACCCTCGCCTCGACGAGACCCATGCTCACGAGCTTCCTCAGCGTTCTCTCAACCCTCTGACGGGTGACGTCAAAGCCCCTCTCCGTTAAAAACCGCGTGAGAAACGCAACCGTGAGCTCCCTCTCCCGGAGCATGTCAACAATCTCACTTTCAAAATCCTTCCTCATGACTACGACCTCCCGACCGGAGTAAGACCCGGCCTTGGGAAAATTAAGTCACAGGAGTATTTAAACCTGCCTCAAAAGTTCGAAAAGAGACTTTAAATGAGTAAAAACTGCTGGAAGGGGTTCATTTGGTGGTACAAGGAAACATCAACGGACAACACCACCGAAGTCGAAGGAATGCCTTTTTTCGTTAGAGGAACGATTGGATATTTTCCAGAGTTTAGGGAACTGGAACCTCCAAGGTCCCTCCAACGAAGCCAGTGAGGTAAAAAAACGTCACAAAACACGACAAGTTAGGATGAACATCAACGGCAAAAATACGTCTTGAGGTATAACACGAGGTTCGAGAAGGGAATTTAAGAGAGGGGGTTCGGGGTTCTGGAGCCCTTAAACGATGGTAGCCCCGCGGGGATTCGAACCCCGGTCGCGGGATCCAGAGTCCCGCATGCTTGGCCGCTACACCACGGGGCTGTGCCCGTTGATAGCTAAAGGGGAGGATTTATAAATTTTACTCCCCGCAAGCTTTGCTTGCGCAAAGCTTGACCAAAATGGTCTAACTATCCGAAAAGGCAAGGAAAAGTTGCATGCTTCATCAAGCACCCCAATAGCTTTGGGGTTTACTTCCAGAGTAGGTTTGGGAGGAAGTGTTACAACTTAAAAGGGCGCCCAGAGGGGCGCCTTCAAAGAGAGAAACACTCACCAAAGAGCAAGTCAAGAGAAACCCCAAACAAGAGACACTCCCCCTGACGTGCACGAACTATAAACTTCACTCTTGGACAGTCAAACACTTTTGGTCAAACTTTTCGCCAGCAAGCTTTAACAAAGCTTGACCAAAAAGCTTGTGATTCCTCTTTAGGGCTCCTCTTCAAAGGATTTCAAAATCAAGTCAGCCGTTGAAAGTTTGAATTCACACTCTAAGGACTCCTTCACACGGGTTCTGCTTGAACCGCGCTCCGAAGGAGCGCAAAAAGGCTTGAACCCCTTGTTAAAAGACGCCCTTAGAAAAATTCACCCTTCCACAGGAGCAATCAAGAGAAATCCACTCAAAGAACAGCAACTCAAAAGAGAATCACGAACTTTGATGAAACTTTGCAACAGCCTTTGGGAAAGGCTGGCGAAAGGAACGCCCTTCTCACCAGAGAGCAAGAAGTCAGTCGTGCACTAACAAAAGAGCAAGATTAGACAGGGTTTAACACCAAAACAAGGCTTTTCAAGCAGTTCCAACTTTGTCATTGGCGTCCGAAGGACGCCGTTTAAAGAGTGGAACACTCACCAAAGAAGCAAGTAGATAAAAACCCACTCAGAAATGAACACTTCAAAAAAGCACTTAATCTTCCGCCAGCGCTTGCGCAAGCAAGGGCTGATGTGGTGGGCCCGCGGGGCTTCGAACCCCGGACCTCCCGCTTATCAGGCGGGCGCTCTGACCAGGCTGAGCCACGGGCCCGCGAGAATTATGGTGCCCGGGCCGGGATTTGAACCCGGGTCGCGGGATCGAGAGTCCCGCATGATTGACCGGGCTACACCACCCGGGCGCGTCCGAGATTAAGGGCGCTGGAGGGTTTAAAAAGTTTTCGGTTAGAGGAGCTCCCTAACCGTTCTCCTCACGGCTTCATAGCTGCTGAGCCTCGGCCTCCAGCCGGTTTTCTTTGCCTTCTCTATGCTGAGGCGCATGAACTTAACGTCACCCTTCCAGCCCCTGCCGCCGTCGACGCCGCCCGTGAAGACGAACCTCGGCTTAAGGCCCATCTCCTCGCTCACTATCTCCGCTATCTCCCGGACTGTTATCCAGTCGTCGTTGCCGAGATTGTAGAAGTCAACGGTTTTCCCGGTTCCTTTAAAGTGCTCGAATATTTTGAGCATGCCCTCAACGGTATCGCTCACGTGGAGGTAGCTCTTCCTCTGGGTTCCGTCGCCGAGTATCTCAAGCTCTTCTGGGTTCCTCCTGAGCTTGTTGATGAAGTCATAGATTACGCCGTGGTTGGAGCGCTCACCTATGATGTTCGCCAGGCGGAAGATTAATGCCCTGAAGCCGAAGGTGTGTGAGTAGCCGCTTATCAAGGCCTCAGCCGCGAGCTTCGCCCCGCCGTAGACGCTTATGGGCTCGAGGGGGGCGTAGTCCTCGGGAGTTGGTATAACCTCGGCATCACCGTAGACCGTCGAGGAGCTCGTGAAGATGATGTATTTCGCACTCGAATCCTCATCGCGTTGAGGAGGTTGTAGGTTATCAGCACGTTGGTTTCATAGAGGAGCTCAGGGCTCTGGGAGCCGATTCTAACCTCGGGATTGGCGGCGAGGTGGAAGACGGCTTCAACGTCTTTAACGGCATCTTTTACAATCTCGAGGTTTCTCATATCGCCCTTTATGGACTCAAAGCGCCCGTTATCGAGCCACCGCCTTACGTTGTCCAGACTGCCCGCGCTCAGGTCGTCGAGGACCCTAACCTCGTGTCCGAGCTCCATGAGCCTGCCCCGCCGGTTACAAGAACCCTCATGCCATCACCGTTGGGAGTTTGAAGGAAGGTTATTAAGGTTTGGGAAAGTTTTTTGTATCCAACACCATACTCACTACCATGCGGGTTTACACGCTTGGGAAGGAAGAAAAAGAAAGAATTATCAAGCTGCTCAGGGAGTTTCTTCTGAAACGAGATGAGGTTGCCTTCGCCTACCTGCACGGTTCCTTCCTCGAGGACGGTCCCTTCAGGGACGTGGACGTTGCAGTCTACGTTAAGTCAAAGGTTCACCCGTTCTACGAGGAGGAGCTGGAAGAGGAGCTCTCAAGAATAATCGGGCTTCCGGTTGACGTTAGAGTTCTCAACGACGCTCCTGTAACGTTCAGGTTCCGCGCCAT
This sequence comes from Thermococcus prieurii, assembly GCF_054657655.1. Classification (NCBI taxonomy): domain Archaea; kingdom Methanobacteriati; phylum Methanobacteriota; class Thermococci; order Thermococcales; family Thermococcaceae; genus Thermococcus; species Thermococcus prieurii. The sequence goes on from NZ_BAAHYH010000002.1 coordinate 1,139,108, forward strand.
TGGGGGCCTGTTGCTCTTCAGCAGGGACGAGAAAGCCCGGTGCGACTTCGAGGAGGGGACGATGAGGGAGTATCACGATTACTCATACTACCTGGACATGTACAGGAGGGAGGTCCTTGGAATACGATGAGGAGAAGGTAACTCGCCTGATGTCAGAGGCGAGGACTGCTCTGGAGGCACTTTATGAGCTCTCGGAACTTCCTAAGGAGGAATTTCTTCAGAACAGACACTATGTGTCAAGCGCAAAGTACAACCTTCTTGTTGCAATCGAAGCGTGCATTGACATTGCCTACCACCTGATATCAAAGAACAAAATGAGGCTTCCAAAGGACTACGCAGATTCATTCAGGGTTTTAAACGAAAGGGGAATCATTAACGATGATTTAACCAAGAGACTTGTTCTCATGACGAGATTCCGGAACAGACTCGTTCACATTTACTGGGAGGTTGATGATGAGTTTATTTATGAGATACTCCAGGATAACTTGTCGGATATTGAGGAATTTATGGATTCGATTTCAAAGGCACTTCGGAGGGAAGAACCGTGAAGGTCCTAATCATGGCAGGCGGCTACGCAACTCGGCTGTGGCCGATAACGAAGGACAACCCGAAGGCACTGCTCCCTGTCGGGGAGAAGAAGATAATAGACTACATCCTCGAGAAGGTCCTCAACCTCGACCTCCCGGTCTACATCTCGACGAACCGCTTCTTTGAGTCCCACTTCAGGCCGGTCGCGGAAGAGTACGGCGTCGAGCTAATCGTCGAAGACACGCTCCACGAGGAGGAGAAGCTCGGGACGATAGGGGCAATGAAGAAAGCCGTCGATGAGCTCGGTTTGGACGACTACCTCGTCATCGCCGGTGACAACCTCTTCTCATTCTCACTGGGGGACTTCCTGGCGAGGTACTCTGGCGAAACCCTCATAGCGGTCTACGACGTCGGCGACCTTGAGCTGGCCAAGCGCTACGGTGTTGTCGTGCTTGAGGGGGACAGGGTGGTGGCGTTTGAGGAGAAGCCGGCACAGCCGCGTTCGACGCTAATCAGTACGGGCGTCTACGTTTTTCCGGAGAGGGTTATGGAGCTCCTCGACGATTACCTGAGCAACGGGAACAGGGATTCGCCGGGCTACTTTGTCCAGTGGCTCCTCTCCAAGGGAGAACCGATAAAGGCATACCGCTTCTCCGAGTACTGGTACGACATAGGAAGCGCGGACAGCTACTTGGAGGCTCTGAAGACGCTTCTGAAGGAGAGCCGCATAGAGGAAATCCAGATAAGTCCCTACGCGAAGATAATCCCGCCGGTCGTCATAAAGCGCGGGGCGAAGATACTGGGCCGCTCGATTATTGGGCCATTCGCCTACATCGGCGAGGACTGCCTCATTGAGAACTCCGACGTCAGTGACTCGATAATATTCAGGAAGACCGTGATAAGGAACTCCACCATATGGCGCTCCATCATAGACGAGAAGTGCGAGATAAGGAACCTCGAGCTGAGGAAAAGCCTCGTCGGTGGTCACGCAAAGATACAGAGGGGAGAGTAGAGGGTACCTGTTTCAGGTGAGGTCTACTTCTTTGGTCTTGAGGTAAATCAAATCGCAATCCTTATTAACAACTAGACCCTACCTGAAACAGGTAGGGTCTAATGCTTTTTGACACTCGCCCAAAGGCTTCAATGGATGAAGTCTTTGGAAGAAAGGCTGAGTATTGGGAGCTGGTTGAGAAAATCGAAAACGGGAGGAACTTCTTTGTTATAACTGGCCCGAGAAGGATTGGAAAGACTACTTTCCTCACGGCGGCGCTGAACGACCTTCACGAGAAGTACAAAATACCCCACATAATCATCGACGCCAGGGCCATTTCAACTGCCAACTCAAAGAATCCCCAGGGTCAAATTGTGAGAGAACTCCTTAGCATTAAAAAGCATTCCAAAAAAAGGCGGCTATCGAAAATAGCAGACTCGATTGAGGGTATCACCATTAAGGGGGTCAAACTTAAGCTCAAGAAGGACGGGGAATACACTTTGCCGGATATCCTGAGGGAGCTCAACGACTCCAACGACGTGCTCATCATAGCGTACGACGAAGCGCAGTACTTCAGATATGCAAACGAGGACTTTACAAAAATCCTCGCCTGGGTTTACGATAAGCTTCCCAATATAATCACGATTGTGACGGGCTCACAGGTGGGGGTTCTTGAAAACTTCCTGCGCTTTTACGACTACAAAGCTCCCCTTTATGGCAGATATCACGTGAAAATACCCCTAACAAGGTTCACCCCCTCACAGAGTTTCGAGTTCCTCGAGAGGGGTTTTGAAGAATATGGATTGTCTGTGGGCCCAAAGGAAATACTCTCCGCTATCAAGGCCCTTGATGGTGTACCCGGCTGGCTGACACACTACGGGGCAAGCAGAGTCGATGGGAAGACACACTGGGATGCCATTCAGGACGTTCTCATCGAGGCTGAGGGATACATTCGTTCGGAGTTTGAGGAACTGGACAGGACTTCTCCAAGGTACAGGGCTATCATGGAAATCGTAGCGGGCATCACCTCTAGGAAGAACTCTGCTTCCTGGACGGAAATAAAGAACGCCTTAGAACTCAGAGAAGGTAAGGGGATTGATGACAAAAATCTTAACCTGCTCCTCAAGAAGCTCGTTAACTACGGCTTTCTGGAGCATGTGGGAAGGGAATACATAATCCCGGACCCGGTGGTCAGGAGGCTCTTTCAGACGTGATATTTTCAGACTGTGTAAGAGGGGGTTAGAAGGAATGAGGAGTGCCCCTGGAAAGGATGGAGTGAAGCTTCATCCCTGACGGACTTCCCCTGGTTAGCGATTCCACGACCCTCCGACCATGGAACCACTAGTTTAGGGGGTTCGCTTGGGGTGAAGCTTTCGCCTCAGTCTCCCCGGTGGACATTCACCATAGTATTTTGAAATGATTCGAATTTTTGTCCCTGGGGGCATTTCCCCGCGCTCAACGGGGGTAATAACTCCCCAGCGCTTGCGCAATCCTTTTATTGCCCCCCTTCGTAGGGATAACAACAGCGAAAGAGAGGGAGATTCTGATGGGGGGCGGTGAAAACAAAACCAAAAACGTTCTCGCCAGGTTCTTGGAGCCCAAGGTTGCCCTTTCGGTCGTGACGGCCGTAGCGCTCGTCGTAAGGCTCCTACCTATGCGCTTCAAGTACCTGCTCGGCTACGACCCGTACTTCCACCTGGCCTACATCGAGTACGCGCTCAAGCACGGCTGGGTGAACTTCTTTCCCTACGCCTTCGGCCCATGGGGCATGCAGATTAAGCTCTTCCACCCGCTCGGCCTCTGGATGACGCCGGCCTACGTGTACAAGCTCCTCCATCCTTTCGGAGTTTCGGTCTTCAACGCCTTCAGAATCACGCCTGTAATCTTCGGCGTGCTGACGGTCGTCCTCACGTACCTCGCGGTCCTTCGACTGTACGGGAAGAAGGAGGCGCTCCTGGCATCGTTCCTCCTCGCGGTTAGCTTCGGCCACGTCTTCCGCTCGATGGCGGGCTACTACCGCGGCGACAACTACATGCTCTTCTGGTACGGCGTCGCCCTCCTGGGAATCTCCCTCGGACTGACTTGGAAGCCGAAGAAATGGAGGTATGAGAGGTTCGCCTTTTATATGATTCCAGGCGTTGCCACCGGACTTTCAGCGTTCTTCTGGCAGGCTTACTATCCGATATTCGCGTTCGTTCTGGCGAACGCCGTTCTCCTCTCAATCGGAGCTTTCCTCCTTGGAAAGGATGAGAAGATTGCCGACGGACTCGCGGTCGTGCTCTCAACGGTCTTGGGGGTTCTCATCGCCAACTGGATTGGCGGGCGTTTCCACTACGGCATGGTCGGCTACGACAGGGGACTCGGACAAAGCCTCGCGAAGAAGCTCGGCCTCCACTTCGGCTTCATAAAAGACGCGTTTCTGCTGGCCTACCTGAAGTACGCCGTTCCGGTTGCCCTGGTTGCAATTGTAGTCCTCCTCGTGGTCGGGAGGAAGGTCAGGGGAAGGAAGAGGCTCTGGGTCGTTGGAGCCGGTGCGGTCGTCGCAGCCCTCATCGGTCTCAGGTACTACGGAACCGCGGAGTCGCTGGTAAAGGGGATATTCGTGAACGCACCGATAATAGAGACCCAGAGAACGGGTCTCCACGACCTTTGGGAGGCTTACGGCCTTTCCTTCCTCGCGGCCCCCGCGTTCCTCCTGGGCTTCAGGAGAAAGAGGCTCGGCGACTACGTCATCCTTGGCCTGGCGTTCGTCTCTGTTCCAATGCTCCTGATATGGACGCGGTTCCTCTTCATAGGGTCCCTTGCGGTCGCGGTTATGGCGGGGGTTGGACTCGTTGAGCTGGCCGACTTGGTGAAGGGAAGGGAAAGGAAGGGCGCGGCGCTCGCCGTCACCGCCCTCGTTCTCTTGGTTCCAGCGGTGACTGCAATCGAGGGCGTCAAGACGACGTGGGACGTGGAGCCCTTCATGAACCCCCACTGGGAGGCCGCCCTGGAGTACATCGGCAACCACTCCGCTATAAACGACGTTGTCATCACCTGGTGGAACTACGGCCACTGGGTAACCTACTACGCCCACAGGGCACCGGTTGCACAGGGAAGCCCAAGCAGACTGGTTGCAAAGTACTACCTCGGCCTCCTGCCCAACAGGACGCTGATGACCCTTGGCGTTGACTACGTCATCGTCTCGCTTCCAACAGCCCTTCAGTTCCCGTCCATACTCGACACCGCGGGGATAAAGGGGTGGGATGGCTACTTCATCGTGCCCCTCTGGCTTCACGGAGGACTAGGAGGGACGATGGTGTTCTCGGGAGATGGCTACTCCGTCGTCCTCGCGCGGAGCGGCAACGCCATCTCCGTCTCTGTGCAGACGCCGAGGGGACCCGTGACCCCCGCAGAGCTGATTATTGAAGCTGGGAAGTCCATCAAGCGCGTGGGAAAAGGCGGAAACGGCCTCTACGTCTACGTGAACCTCAACTACGACTACGCGTTCATCATGAACGAAAAGGCCTTCAGGACGACGCTCGCCCAGCTCCTCTTCAACGGCGGGATGAAGGGGTACCGCTTGGTGTACTCCGACGGCGGCTACATCAAGGTCTACCGCTTCCTTCATCCGAACGTCGTCGTTACCGCTGAAAACGGCTCCGTCGTCCTCAAGTTCGAGAACGCGACCGGGACCGGACTTGGGATATGGGGATACCTCGACAACGGAACGCTCGTGTTCAAGAAGTGGTACGGCGTGAAGGGCAGAAATGAGTTCGTGCTTCCGAAGAACCTGAACGGGAGCGTTGTGGTCAGGTACGCCTACGCGGAGGGAAAGGTTATAGTGGACAGGGGAGTTTTTAGGATTGAGGACGTGCTCGAGGGGGGATGGAGATGAAGGCACTCATACTATCCGGTGGCCACGGAACGAGACTCAGGCCCCTTACGTACTCCCAGCAGAAGCAACTAATTCCAGTTGCCAACAAGCCGGTCCTCTTCTACGCGATAGAGGATGTCATCGAGGCGGGAATCCACAAGATTGGGATAATAGTCGGCCCAAACGCCGAGCAGGTGAAGGAAACCGTCATGAGCAGGGACTGGGACGCGGAGATAGAGTTCATCTACCAGGGAGAGCCGAAGGGTTTGGCGCACGCGATACTTGTGGCCAGGGACTACCTGGGCGATGACGACTTCGTCATGTACCTCGGAGACAACATCCTGAGGGAGGGAATAGCCAAACACAGGGAGCACTTCGAGAAGGGAAACTACGACGCGAGCATCCTCCTCACGGAGGTCCCGGACCCGAGGCAGTTCGGCGTCGCCGAGCTGAGCGAGGACGGGAAAACGATAAAGAGGCTCGTTGAGAAGCCGAAGAACCCGCCGAGCAACCTCGCGCTTGTCGGGATATACTTCTTCAAGCCGGTAATCCACGAGGCGGTGAGGAGCATAAAGCCCTCATGGAGGAACGAGCTCGAGATTACCGATGCAATACAGTGGCTCATCGACCACGGCTACCGCGTTGGCTGGACCAAGGTTACGGGCTGGTGGAAGGACACCGGGAAGCCTGAAGATTTGCTCGACGCCAACCGGTTAATCCTCGACGACCTAAAACCGGACGTGAGAATCGAGACGAGGGCGAGGGTTCACGGTAGGGTCGTCATCGGGGAGGGGAGCGAGATAGACGAGAACACGGTCATAAAGGGCCCGGTGATAATCGGCAGGAACGTCAGAATCAGAAACTCCTACATAGGGCCCTACACGAGCATCGGCGACAACGTCGTCATTGAGAACACCGAGGTGGAGGACTCGATAATCCTGCCGGACAGCGAGATTAGGAACGCCGGCAGGATAGTCGAGAGCGTCATCGGGCGGGGGGTTAAGATTCTAAAGGGCAACTCCCACCCCTTAGGGAAGAAGCTCGTCGTCGGCGACAACTCGAGGATAATCCTGTGAGGTGAAAGGATGAGACTCCTCGTAACGGGAGGAATGGGTTTCATAGGGAGCAACTTCATCCGCTACGTCCTTGAGAAGCATAAAGACTGGGAAATAATCAACCTCGACAAGCTCGGCTACGGCTCGAACCCGGCAAACCTGAGGGACGTTGAAAACGACCCGCGCTACACCTTCGTGAAGGGCGACATAGCGGACTTCGAGCTGATGAAGGGGCTCGTAAAGCAGGTTGACGCGGTCGTTAACTTCGCGGCCGAAAGCGTTGCGGAAAATGAATTTGTGGCAGTTCACAGACATGGCAGGGTAAAGCTTGTAACATTCGGTGAATTATTTGAGCAACTGAGCAAAACCAACAGAGTGATAAAAGACGGAAAGCATGAAATAATCGATGTTTCGGGGAAAAACATAAAGGTGCTGTCATTTTACAACGGCTGTGGGGCATGGTTTCCGTTAAAAAAGATTATCAGGCATTATTACAAGGGAAAACTCCTATGCCTGCGCCAGAAGTGGGGAGAAATCTGCGTGACCCCGAATCACTCCGTATACGATGTTTTTGGAAATCTCGTCAATGCAGGTTCAAACCCGGAGCTTTTGGCAGTTAGGAGGATAAACTACTACCCACATGAACACAAATTTAGAAACACTGCCAAGATTCGTGCTGAGGGAACCGGCCATTTAAGGGTAACTCTTGATAAGGTATACACGGGAGAGAAATTAGAAGCACTACTAAAACTCCTGGCAGCATACATTTCAGAAGGAAACGCTACATACAACAAAGCAAACGGCTCATACACTGTGGTCATAAATAACAGCAATGAAGAATGGCTAAAGAGCTTGGCTGAAGATTATACGCTAATTTCGAACGGCTCATATTCAATTACAAAACGAAAACACGGAGTTTATCAGCTGGAACTAAACAGCAAAGAATTTTACCAAATGTGCATAAGGTTCTGTGGTAAAAATGCTTCAGAAAAAAGACTTCCGGATTTCGTGTATGGACTGGATAAGAAGTACCAAATGCTATTCTGGGAAACGTTATTAGAAGGAGACGGAACGTATAGGCGCTGGAAAAGGGATAAGACTGCCGAGTATACAACGGTTTCAAGAAGACTGGCAGCTGGGTTGGGATTGCTCCTGGCACTGATGGGTGTTGATTACACGTACCATATAAGCAAGCCGAGAAATGGGAACCATACTTCATACACCATCAGGACAAGGCTGTTTTACAATGTTTCCGCTGGAAAAAGGGAGATAATTGAAATCGAGTACGAGGGCTACGTCTATGACTTAGAGGTCGAAAAATCTCACAACTTTATAGCTGGTGTCGGGAACATAGTAGCCCACAACACCCACGTCGACAGAAGCATCTCAAGTCCCGACCACTTCCTCAGGAGCAACGTGATTGGCGTTTACACAATCCTCGAGGCGATACGGAAGGAGAACCCCGAGGTAAGGCTCGTCCACATAAGCACCGACGAGGTCTACGGTGACATAGTCAGAGGCTCCTTTAGAGAGGAGGACGCGCTGATGCCTTCATCCCCTTACTCCGCCACCAAAGCGGCCGCCGATACCCTCGTCCTCGGATGGACGAGAACTTACGGGCTCAACGCCTCAATAACGAGATGCACAAACAACTACGGCCCCTACCAGTTCCCGGAGAAGCTCATACCCAAGACGATAATAAGGGCGAACATGGGGCTCAAGGTTCCAATCTACGGCACCGGCCAGAACGTCAGGGACTGGATTTACGTTGAGGACCACGTGAGGGCCGTCGAGACGGTTCTTCTGAAGGGCGAGCCGAGGGAGGTCTACAACGTTTCCGCCGGCGAGGAGAAGACGAACCTCGAAGTCGTCAAAACGATTCTCAAACTCCTCGGAAAGGACGAGTCGCTGATAGAGTTCGTCGAGGACAGACCGGGTCACGACCTGAGGTACTCCCTCGACTCCTGGAAGATAACGAGGGACCTGAAGTGGCGTCCGAAGGTGAGTTTTGAGGAGGGCATAAAGCTGACCGTCGAGTGGTACCTGAGGAACGAGGACTGGTGGAGGCCGCTGGTGAACGAGAAGGTCCTCCACCCGACGCCGTGGAAGCTGGGGTGGTGAGAAAACTTAAATATGTGGTTCCACATAATTATGTACGGTGGTGCCATGCCAACGATGACGCTTTCGATACCCCCTGACCTGTACAGAAAGATGAAGGAACATCCGGAGATAAAGTGGAGTGAAGTTGCAAGAAGGGCAATAGCCGAATACCTCAGAGAGCTTGAGAACTCCAAGACTGAGATGTCAATGGAGGAATTCAGGAGAATCCTGGGAAAGAACGTACTCGACGAGATATCATCGACTCCCGCTGAGAAATATGAGATTAATCACAAAAAAGCGAGGGAGCTTGAATGGGAGAGGACAAAAAGCTTTACGACACGAACGTCCTGATTGAGATGGTCAAAGGAACGATAAATGCCAGCAGGGGGTACACGACGACCCTCAACCTCGTCGAGTATCCAAAAGGCGTTGTTCTTGACCTGGGGGTTCTAATCCCCACACCCAAGGAGTACGCATTGGCAGTTGAGCTTTCGGAAAAGCTCGTAAAGAGGGGAACTCCAATTCCCGCCGTGGACTTGGTAATTGCCGCCGTTGCCATTAGCAGGGGGCTAACGCTGGTAACGATGGATAAACACTTCGGTGAGGTAAAGAAAGTGGCGCCCGAACTTAAACTTGAGTTAAGGTGATTAACATGCCCTTCGAGTTCGAGAGGCTTGAGATTCCGGACGTTGTACTCATCAAGCCGAAGGTCTTCGGCGACGAGAGGGGCTTCTTTATGGAGACCTACAAGAAGCCCGACTTCGAGAGCGCTGGAATAAAAGGGGAGTTCGTCCAAGACAATCACTCCCGCTCCCGGTACGGCGTGCTCCGCGGTCTGCACTTCCAGCGAGAGCCCTACGCCCAGGCGAAGATTGTCCGCGTTGTCAGGGGGGTTATCTACGACGTTGCTGTTGACCTGAGGAAGGACTCGCCGACGTTCGGAAAGTGGGTCGGAGTCATCCTCTCGGAGCACAACAAATGGCAACTCTACATTCCCAGGGGCTTCGCCCACGGCTTCGTCGTCCTCAGCGAGGTTGCCGACGTGGTATACAAGGTGGACAACGTTTACGCCCCCAACTACGAGGGGGGAATAATCTGGAACGACCCCGAGCTGGGCATAGACTGGCCGGTGGACGAGCCGATAGTCTCGGAGAAGGACAGGAAGTTGCCGACGCTGAGGGAGGCCATAGAGAGGGGCTGGGTGTTCTGAGGTTGTTCTCACAAATCTTTTTAGCCCCCGTTACCCAGACAAAAATTGAGGTGATAAGGTGGGCAAAGTTGTGATTACTCTCAACGTTCCCGACGGCATGGAGGAGTTCGTTAAGTCGCTCCTAGAGAGGGAGGCCAAGCTCATAGTGCGAAAAATCTCCACCAAGGACTTCAAAGACACCTCCGGGATTCTAAAAGGGAAAAAGAAAAGCATCGATAAGATTGAGGCTGATATCTATGACGAGTGGGGGGTTTAGGTTTTTCATTGACAGCAATGTTATCCTGGACTACTTTCATGAGGCGATCAGAAAAGGTGGTTCCCCATGAGGGTCGCAATCATAGGGGCAAACGGCCAGCTCGGGACGGATTTGGTTGAGGTTTTTGGGGAGAAAGGATTTGATGTCGTTCCGCTGACCCACGGGGACCTCGACGTGACTGTTCCCGAGAGCCTGGAGATTCTGAAGGAGGTCAGGCCCGACGTCATAATCAACACGGCCGCCTACGTCCGCGTCGACGACGCCGAGCGTTACCCGGAGAAGGCCTTCTCGGTGAACGCGATTGGAGCACTCAACGTAGCGAGGGCTGCGGAGGAAGTTGGAGCGGTGAACGTTTACATCAGCACGGACTACGTCTTCGACGGAGAGAAAGGAGAGCTGTACACCGAGGACGACATTCCAAACCCGATAAACGTCTACGGGGCGAGCAAGCTCGCGGGCGAGGTCTTCACACGGAACTATTCGAGGAGGCACTACATCATCCGTGTCGCGAGCCTCTACGGAAAGGCCGGCGCGAGCGGAAAAGGGGGCAACTTCGTGAACTGGGTCATCGAGAGGGCGAAGCGCGGGGAGAGGCTCAGGATAGTGAGGGACCAGGTTATGAGCCCGACCCACACCCTCGACGTTGCCAGAACCCTCACCGAGCTCCTGAAGATTGAGCCGGAGTACGGGGTCTACCACATGGTGAACGAAGGACACTGTTCCTGGTACGAGTTCACTAAAGCGATATTTGAAATTCTCGGCTGGGACGTTGATGTCGAGCCGATAAGCTCCGACGAGCTGGACAGGCTCGCGAGGAGGCCGAGGTTCTCGGCGCTGGAGAACAGAAAGCTTCACGAGCTCGGCCTGAGGATGCCGGACTGGAGGGAGGGGCTGAGGGAGTATCTGGGCCGAAAAGTTTATTAGGCTAGTGACCAAAACGGTCACCATATGATGAAAAATTACTACCTTTCAAGAACTGAGCAGGAAGTAATGAGCATTCTCAGGAGCACGGAGATATTGAGTGCGCAAGAGATAAAGGACTTGTTCCCAAGGCTAAGCAATGACATGATTAAAAAGGTGCTCTCAAGTCTTGTAAGAAAGGGCCACCTTTACAGGCTTAAAAGGGGCCTCTACCTTGTAAATGAAGAACCCGGAAAGCCTCTAATAAAAAATCCGTATCAAATAGCGCTTATGCTCTTCCCGGGCTACGTTGCATTCTCCTCGGCCCTGAGGCTCTATGGTCTTATTGAGTACGAACCGTTCACTATATTTGTAGCCACACCAGGGAAGTCAGGTGAAAAAGAAATCGGGGAGTACACCATAAAAGCCATTGCATTGGGTGAAAAAGCGGTAGGAATGGTCCTTAGAAATGGAATCTACACATCCACCCTGGCTAAAACTTTCTTTGACTGCTTTTACAAACCGAGCTACTGTGGGGGCTATTCTGAGGTAACAAAAGCACTCTACGAGGCTGGGAAAATAGACTGGAACGAGTTCTTGGGCTACTTCAAGCGCTTTGCGAGCAATTCCCTCTGTCAGAGAACTGGCTATGTCTTGCAGCTCGTGAAAGATATCGGTGTTGACGTTCCGGGGGAGGTTATTGAATGCCTAAAGAGCAGAGTGGGGGCATGGACCAAGCTCGTTCCAACGCTTCCCTCTAAAGGAAAAGGCATCAGAGAATGGAAGCTGATTGATAACCTCGGAAAGGAAAGAATACTGGGGTGGGTGTATGGATGAGAGAATGCTGAGATACACGGCCGCCAAGACCGGGCTGGGTCTAAACTATGTGGACAAGGAGGAAAAGATTTCACTTCTCTTAAGCCAGCTGTGGGAGGTTTTTGGTGAGAAAGCAATCCTAAAAGGTGGGACTGCACTCAACAGGGTTTATTTAGCCAAGATTGGAGCGGCAAGATTTTCGGAGGACATCGATATCGACTACTTCAACGGTAACGTTGAGGTATCTGCCGAGGAAATAATTAACGGAATGAAGAAAATAAAGGACTTCAACGTGAAGGGGCCAAGGGTTCTGCACAGAACGTTTCGCTTTGACTGTTACTATACCAACACGCTTGGGAACAGGGACAGAGTGAAGGTGGAGTTTTATCTCAGCAGGCCACCATACATTGAAGCAGAGGTTGCGTTGGTGAAGTCGCCATTCATTGATAGCCATCCCACGATGTTCAGGGTTTACTCCTTGGAGGACCTGCTTGCAAAAAAGATGGTGGCTTTGTACAACCGCATGGAAGGCAAGGACATCTACGACCTTTTCCATGCTCTTAACATGGGGTTTGATATCGACAAATTCCTGAAAGCCTTGGGGCTCACCCTAAGGTTCTATCACATCGAGGGTGATTTTTGGAATGGGTTAACCGGTAAGTTACGTGAAGCAAAGAAAAATGCCCGTCAGATTGGCAATTCAACCAACCACTTTATCCCCAAGACACTGCGTCCGAACTGGGAGGAGCTCATTGAAAGCCTGCGCTTCAGGATAGAAGAACTCTTTAGTGAGGAACATTGTTTGTTATAACAAGCTATGGTCCAAATGATGCAAAAAGGTGACCCCCATGAGCGAGGCAAGCCAGGCGCTCCAGAAAATCGCTAGGGGAACCGGAATCGTCTTCGTGGGCACCGTAATCTCGATGCTCCTGCAGTTCGTCAGCAGGGCGATAATAGCGAGGCACTTCTCGACGTCGGACTACGGCGTCTTCAACCTCGCCTTAACCGTTCTGAGCATCGCCCTCGTCGTCGCGACCCTCGGCCTTCAGAGTGCCTTACCTCGGGAGGTTGCATTTTACAGAAAAAAAGAACTTCAAGGGTCAGAGATCTAGCTTCAACAGCACTAGCGATTGTTGCCGTGAACAGTATAATTTGGACGGCTATCCTCTTCGCCGGTGCTGGAGCATCTCCCAGCTTTTTGACGATGAGAGGTAGTGGATGCTCGTGTGAAACACGATAAGCGCATTTGAACGCTGCAACTAGGGAAATCTAAAAAGGGATATCTTTTAAAATTGAAAAATGCACAATCGAAACGAGATCCTCCTGATAAAAGGTTCAGTTCAGGGGAGAGGATATGGCAGTGTTGCAGTTGATTAAAAATAAACTCAAAAACCTCAAGACTCCCCTTTACAGGAATTCCGTCTACATCTCATTAGCCTCATTAGCAACAGCAGTCGCAGGCTTTCTGTTCTGGACTGTTGCGGCCCGACTGTACCGTGCTGATGACGTTGGCGTTGCCTCCGCCATAGTTTCTGCCATAAACCTTGTTTTTACCCTCTCTATGATGGGAATGAACTTTGCAATAATAAAGTTCTATCCGAAGTATAAGGAAAAAACAATAGGGAGTGCAATCCCCCTAACTTCTATTTCAGCGTTGTTTTTTTCAGTATTTTACGGCCTTTTCATGTTGCACTCAGAATCCTTCGGGGCAACAGTTACAAAGAAGTTCTTCGCGATTTTTGTAGCTTTCTCCATCGTTGGAACACTCTATAATATCTTTTCAATTTACGCAATAGCTAAGAGACAAGCTCACCACAGCTTCATTCAGAGCATTTTATTCTCCGGAAGATTTGTATTCCTATTCCTTCTGGTTTCTTTTGGGATCATGGGTATAGTGAGTTCCTTCGGGCTAGGTCTTCTCCTTGGGCTTGTTTATGCTCTTATCTTTGTTGACGGCATAGTTGTTAAGCCTGATAAAAACTTTCTCAAAGATGCGTTCAGGTTTTCTCTTGGGAACTACATAGCGAACATTGCCAACGTTGCACCAAATTACATTATGCCGACAATTGTTTTGACGATGCTTGGTAAAGAAGAAGCGGCTTATTATTACATCGCATTTACAATAGGGAGCATGATTCTCCTCGTGCCCAATGCCATAAACACCTCTTTCTTTGTTGAGGGGAGCCATGGGCTAAAGGATATGAAGGCGACACTGAAGAAGGCAATAGTTTTAACATACCTTTACCTTGTTGTCGCAAATATTGGGATTTGGCTCCTTGGAGAATTTGTTCTAGGATTCTTTGGAGAAGGATATGTTAATGGCCGGGGGCTTTTAAAAATAGTAACTTTTTCGGGATTCTTCGTTGTTCCCGTGAACTTCTCCATAACTGTCCTAAACTTGCAGGGTAGAGTCAGAGAGGTAGTTGTAATTAACGTCCTAAAATCTACACTGTTTTTGGGACTTAGTTACCTGCTGATGCCAAGATTTGGGATTGATGGAGTGGGATGGGGGGTAATAGGGGCATATATAGTAACGCTCATCCTGCTGTACGTATGCTTTGTTTAAATCCACCATATAATAACTGTTCCAGAATTGTAACAAATATCTTTTTTTGAGTTTACATTACTAAGCAGTTTATATACACCCTTTCCAAGAGGAGGGTTCATTCTTAACTCCCATCTTGGCCCTAGCCAGAACATATAATCTCTAACTAAATTAACCCTTAGTATAAACATATAATTATCTGTATCTGAATTAAACAAATCGCTAAATCTCTGGGGGAATTCTGCCTGAATTATCCAGCCTATATCACCATATTTTGGAGGATGGGGAGGAAGCCTCTTTAATTTCATCCATTCTAAGTTATTTAAATTCATTATATAATCCCAGTCAGAGGCTATCGGTATGTTATCTTGATGAGTAAGGATGAATAATCCTGCCTGAAGTTCTGAATCGTACCATCCTGTCCTCGTTGAATAAACTTTGATTAAAGGATTGTCATCATTTGAAATTGATGCAACGAACATAAGCCATGAAATTATTAGTATTACCCCAATGACCAATACTTTTTTTATAGACTTCCTGTCTCTTGAGTTATAAATACCAAATAATAGGTATGCTACAAAAAAGCTTCCAAGAACTTCTCCATAGTACCAGAACCTCGAAGCAATCCATGGCCATATTAAAAATGCAAGTGCTCCAAAACCAACAAAAAACATGCTGTTAGCGGATACTGCTAAATGTGTTAGGTTTAATTGCTTTCTATGAGTCTTTCTATGAGTTTCTGAGTAAAGGTAACGTAGTATGCCAATTCCTGAAATGCCAAAATATAAAATCATTCCGAGTCTTCCTAAGAGAACAAACTTAAATGGGATTATTAAAGATGATGTATATCTTGTTATATTAATTCCTTTCAATAGGCTTTCAACTAGGATTATAAATACTCTTAAGTAGAATCCCGAGATAAGACCCCAAACAGAAATTGCAACAATCAACATCATTGAAAATAGGTAAACTATAGTATTCTTTCTTTGGAGATGAAATCCATAGACTCTTGATATGAGGAGGATTAAAGCTGTCTGAATTATCATGAATGAATAACTTATTGTGTGCAATAATGATAAACTGACAACAAGACTCACTAGAAGTACCTTGTGCTTATTTTTCAACTCACTTCTTAAGAGAAGATAGAATACCAATAAAGCTACCGCTACTCCAATAGAGTTGGGTATTATATTCTTGCCAACCATATTAAGAACGTTATCTGAAACAGCCAAAAACAAGCTTGCAAAAATAGCTATTGTGTCATCTTTAAAAATATGCTTTCCAAGCTTATACACAACCATCAGTTCTATGACTAAAGTAATCATTCCAACGGAGAAGAAAGACGCCCATTTATAACTTATATTCCCAATTAACATAGAACTTATTATAAGTAGATGAAAGTTCGGCATCCAGACATAGGGGGTTTTTATATTTTCATAGTGAGGAATATGAGTGTTCTTCAAGATCTGGGAGACTAGTGCTTCATGAGTCCAAGGGTCTCTACCTAAAACTGTTCTGTATAATGCTTGCTGTGTTGTAGTAAAAGAAAATGCTATTAGGAATATTTCAAAAAAAATTAAAACCTTAAATAAGGCTTTGTGAGTACCCAAACCCAATATCTGATATGATATAACTGCCACCGCGAGAGCAAGCAGGTAGAAATACATTTCGGGCCTAACATACGGGTTGACCCTAAAGTAATACACCAAAGATGATAATATATTTAGAAAAAAGAATAGTATTGTAGAAAATTGTAACTTTCTAATTCTCTCCATGCGGAAGAACCTC
Organism: Thermococcus prieurii; assembly: GCF_054657655.1. Lineage (NCBI taxonomy): Archaea > Methanobacteriati > Methanobacteriota > Thermococci > Thermococcales > Thermococcaceae > Thermococcus > Thermococcus prieurii. The sequence continues at coordinate 1,155,153 of NZ_BAAHYH010000002.1, forward strand.
CTTATAGATGTTTAGAATTTTATTTGCTATCTTTTCCCAAGTAAATTTTTCTCCATACTTCCTTATCTTTTTCTTATTCCATTCTTTTTCCAATGCAATTAAAATTTTTTCTGCCAAGTCTTTAGGGTCTGCTGGTTCTACTAATAACCCAAACTCTTCGGAAACAATAACTTCAGGCACTGCTCCAATTGCACTCCCTACAAATGGTGTTCCAGCCGCTAGTGCTTCCAACATGGCTATTGGAAAAGTCTCTCTAATGCTAGGCATTACAAAAATATCAGCGGCATTTAACCAAAGGGGAATTTCGTCTGGAGATTTTGAGCCAATAAATTTAACATAGCCATTTAGGCCTAATTTTCTAATATCCTCTTCAAGATTTCTTTTTAATGTCCCATCTCCAATTACAATGCACAAAAGGTCTTTTCTAGTTTGGAGGATAATATTAATAGCATCGATTAAGTACCTGTGACCCTTTTCTTTCTCTAGACGTCCTATACTAACCAATATTTTCAAGTCTAGCGGTAATTTTAAACGCCTTCTGCATTCGGTTTTGCTGTATCCTCTAAACTTTTCTACATCTACAAAGTTGTAGATAACAGTTATTTTTTCACTGTGAAGCCCCTCTATCCGTAAAAGCTGTCTCTTCCAGTACTCCGATAGCGCAATTATCCGGGAGGTTTTAGCTAATATATATCTCCTAATTCCTTTCACAATACTGTTGCTTTGTTTATACTCTACATGAAGTAAACTTGAATGAACGTGGAAAATAAACGGTACTCCCAGTATTTTGGCCCAGAGACCATAAGCACCGTTTTCCCAGAAACTAATGTCTTTTCCGACATGAGCATGAATAATAATATTCTCTTTTCTGTTCTTGTGATTTCTTATAATCTTAGAGAGTTCTATAAAGTTTATAATAAAACTCGCAACTTTTTTTGAGATTTCACTCACTAAATTCTTGGTTCTATCTACTTTATACGCTTCAACCCTTTCAACAATGATGCCCTCTTCAGTCAACTTTTTTTCTAACGTTTTTCCATACGTCTGTATTCCTCCAATGCCAGAGGGTATTATATTGATAATAACCAAATCCCTCACGTTAAGACCCTCCAAAATACTGGCTTTTCTAATGTAACCTTGGAAAGCTTCTCCATAAATATCACTGACAGTTCATCGTCCAAAATTGGATTTTGTTCCTTTGGATCGTTTTTAAGATTGAATATCCAAGCAATGTCATCGTCTTTGGAATAAATAAACTTAAGCTTTCCATAAATCAATGCTTTCTTCTCACGCCCATGTATTGTGTTTTCACTTAGAATAAGTCTCTTTTTGGGAGCTTTAAACATATTCATACCATCAAAAAGTATGTTGTGCTGGATGTCAAGTAAATCCAACAATGTTGGCGCAATATCTACCCCACTAACAAACTTGTCTTTCTCTTCTTTCCTAGGGACGTCAGGGCCTGTCATTATTAGTGGAACTTGAATAAGCTCATTAAACACAGTGTGACCATGTCCTATTCCCGCATAGCCGCGTACATCGTAGAAATATTTAGCCTCCAACTCCGCATGATCCCAAAACTCTTCGCCGTGATCTGCCGTGATTATTAAGATTGTGTTATCCATTAATCCTCTGTCTTCAAGAAATGCATAGAATTGTTCTAATGTATAATCCACATATCTTAGAGTGTTATCATACAGCAGAATCTTGTTTTCTCTAAACTCTTCAAATTCTCTTCCCTTTTGGTTTTCTGGTTTTTGGAAATCTCCCCAGTATTCTATTTTTGGCAGTTTCTTGACAATTCCGAAGTAGTTATAAAATTCCCTCGGCGGGCTTAACGGTTCATGGGGGTCTTTTAGATGTATATGGACAAAAAAAGGTGCTTTTTGTTTAGTTATCCAACCCTCCAGATCATTTAAAATAGCCTCTGAATCTGTTAAAGAATTAAGCTTTTGTTCATGAAACCTTCTTCTCACGGAGAGCATTGCAAGATCAATCCCCGAATTAAAGTAAGTTGCATATCCAAATAGTGCCAAGATTTCACTCAATGTCAAAATGTTGCTTTTTAATGGTTTTAACTTAGACAAATCAAACTTTCGGTCCCTATCATCTAGGACTGCCCCGTGATTATGAGGATAAAACCCAGTAAGGAGAGATGCAACAGCTGGATACGTCCAAGGCGAAGCCGCAATTAGTGATGCTTTATAGCCCTTCACGGAATCCAAAAAGGGAGTAGTCTCTCTATAGTATCCATTATAGGACACGTGGTCATTCCTCAAACAATCAACTGTTATAAGAATAACATTCTTATCTGGTCTAGCTGAGAGATCCAAGAACTTTTCTGCAATAGGCCTCAGCTTTGTGATTCTTTTTTCAAAATATTCCTTGTTCTTTGAATTATATCCTCTAAATTTAATTACATCATAGACTCTACGAACTGTTTTGTACACCCTTATGTTCCTTTTAATTGTTCTCTCCATTATAGAGCCTACTAGCGTCATTTCTGCCCCCTCGATCATATTAAACTCCTAAACACCCTCTCATACTCCCTCGCGACCTTGTCCCAGTTGTACTGTCTCCGTATTCTTTTAATCTGGGTCTTCTTTATAAGCTTTAAGTCGTAGTAGCCACCCTCAAGCATCTTCATTTTCCTCGCCAAGTCCTCAGCATCCTTGAAATAAATCCCCCCCTCTTGGAGAACCTCTCTGTTAAACGGCACGTCATACGCTAATACTGGCCTCTTAAACAGCATCTGCTCGAGTAGAGAAGGATTAGTACCCCCCACCTCATAGGCGTGAATGTAGGCAAAGCAGTTCTTCCTCAAAACACCAAGGACCTCCCTATCATAAATCGGGTCAAGGAACAGTATATCCTCATTATCCCCCTTTAACTTAAGGAGATGTCGGGTATACGGGTCCTTTCTATTGAAATTTCCCACTACCACCAGCTTTTTACCGGAGTTCGCCCTCTTGAAGCCCTCGACTTCCATGTGGATGTTGTTTTCGGCAACTATACGGGCAACAGTCAGGTAATAGCCGTTTGGTTCAAGGCCAAACTTTTCGAGTATTTTCATCTCCTCATCTCGGGACAGCTGGGAAGGTAAAAGTTCCCTCGCCCCATAGGCAATGTAAACAACCCTCCTTGGGTTGTAACGTCTCTCAAGATGTTCCTTGATTCCCACAGAATCTGCAACCACAACATCGGGAAGTTTGCACGAGAGATATTCCATCAGATACATGTAAAGCATTGTAGCCATATAAATGGGGAACAGGTAGAACGGAACAAAGCGACTTCTCTTTATCAAACGCCTCCACTCAACTCCATCTGGGTTTATTAAGAGCCTCTTTCTTGCAAGCCTAGCGAGAATTGCCGCGAGGGAACTATCCGGGCCCAAAAAGTACATGGTAGAGATATCTTTTTTATGTTGGGAAAGCATGTAAACGGTATTTAGAAAATCATTGATTGAAGGAATACTTGTGCTCCTGCTCTCAATTGAAAAGGAGTGAACGCGGACAATCCCATTGTACTCGTCTTCAAAAAAAGTCCTGTCCTCGTGCATCACATAGAAAAGAAACTTATCCTTCAACCTCTTGGTAAGTTCCTCAACAAACGTTTCAGTGCCACCGTACTTTGATGGAATACCCCTGAGTCCAATTATCGCTATAGAAGGTTTTTTATGCATACACTGTCACCGCTCTTCATTCTGTCCTAATGCTATGGTCCTTATCTCCCTCTTCAACTCCGCGATGCTCTTAAAGATATAACCGACGATGAACCCAAAGACGATGAGGTTGATACCAACGATAACGAAAGTGGACGTCAGGGGGGCAAGCAGGTAATGGGTTATGCCCCGCATCCAATCTTTGACGACATAAATCCCAGTGAAGAGACCCACGAGAAGGAAGAACGTTCCAATGAAATACAGGTACTTACCAGGGTTATACCGAGTGAGGAGCTCGAGTATCGTCTTCCCAATTCTCCAGCCGTCCTTTATTGGATGAAGGTTCGCTCTACCCTTGCGTTTGTAATAGTTAATCGGAACCTCGAATATCCTGAAGCCGTTGGCTATCGTCTCAACGGTCAGCTCGGTCTCGACTTCAAAGCCGTGCTTCTTAAGGTTCACAGTCTTATAGAGGTCCTTTGTGAGGGCCCGATAACCGCTGAGGATATCGTGAACTTCAACGCCGTAAATCGTCCTAAAGAGCGCGTTGAAAATCTTGTTACCAATCAGGTTTAACCGAGTAAACGCCCCCTTTTCAAAGTTAATCAAGCGGTTCCCTATAACGTGCTCGGCTATACCCCTCTCGATGGGCTGAAGGAGCTTTTTAACGTCCTTTGGGTCGTAGGTGCCATCGCCGTCAATCATGACAACAACAGGTGTGTCTATAACACTGAAGGCCTCCGCGACCGCCTGTCCCTTACCCTTACCGCTCTGAACTATGACCGTCGCCCCCTTCTCTTTGGCAATCTCCCTCGTTCTGTCGGTGCTGTGACCGTCCACAACCAGAATGTTGGTGTACCCAAGTTTCTTGAACTCGTCAATAACCCACCCAATCCCCTCTTCCTCGTTCTTCGTTGGTATGAGGATTGTAACTTCCTCGGGAGTCAGTGTTTTCACCTTGCCTCATCCCCCTGTCTTCTGGGACCCATTAACTATTAAACAACTCCCTCTTTTTAAAAGTTTTCCAGACGAAGAGCAGAAACGTTATAAAAATACCAAAGGCCGACATAACGGCGACCTGGGTTGGGGCGGAGCCCGCGTAATCAAGCGATTGCCTGAAGAGGGCAAAAACCGCCGCCAAGCCCAAGAGAACGGCGGGCACGAAAACGTTGGGCGACAGCCTTATCGCCAGGGCGAGGAGGGAGCCCACGATTACCGACTCCGGGAAGAGAACGCCCAGGAGGAGGAACGGCAGGGAAGCGAGCTCCCTCCTGTCCGGGAGGTGCCGCACCCTAAGGACGTCGTCGAGGAGGATGAGCGTCGCGAGGGCCACGGCGGAGCCCCTGACGAGGGAGGCGTATGAGTAAACCGTCTGGAAGCTTACGGAGTTGGAGGCGTAGAGGACGTAGAGGAGGAAGGCTATGAGTCCGGCGTCCCTGTTTTTGAGCGAGATTAACCACGGAACCGCCGACAGGATGCCCACGTAGCTCCCGGCGGCGTAGAAAGCCACTATCGACGCTATCACCCCTATCACTCACACCACCCTCGCTATCTCCCTGAGGTAGTCGCTCGGCCCGAGGTCTATCGTCGGAACGAGGGCGTTGAACTTCCTTATAAGCCTCTCGCGCTCCTCGTAGGCCCTGTAAAGCCGCTCGAGGGTTCTCTCGTCAAGCCTCCCGGAGTAGAAGAGGACCGGGTTCGGGGAGAGTATGAGGACCCTGTGCTTCCGCAGGGCCTTTGAAACCGCCCCGTAGACCTCCCTCGGGTTGTTGAGGTCGGTGATGAGGATTACGAAGGAGGGGCTTTTGAGGAGCGAGAAGGCCTCGGCGAGGCCAGAGGAGCCGCGCCTGCCCTTCTTCAGGGGGAGAACCTTTGAGACGAACTCTCTCGCCCTCTCCCCGAGGCGGGAAGATGCGCCGAACTTCAGGCTCATCAAACCCCTCTCGCGCTTTATCCCGAGGTTTCGCCGGATGGCCTCGAGCTGGCCAGCGCCCCTCGACGCTTCGACGAGCCTCGCGCCGACGTCATCGTAAACGACGAGGCCCACGCGGTACTTCCCGAGGAGCACGGACGCCAGCTGGAGGACGAGGGTCGAGCCGTAGTCCACCTTTGCCCGCTTTATACCCTTCCTCATCTCCCTCGTGTTGTCGAGGAAGATGTAGACGTCGACGTTCTCCTCCCTAAGGAACTCCCTCACTATGAGCTCGCCGAGGCGGAGGCTTGCCTTCCAGTCTATCCTCCTGAAGTCGTCACCGTGCTGGTACTCCCTCAAATCCTTGAAGTCAAGGCCCTCGCTCCCGAAGAAGCGGCCGGCCCTGTAGAGCTCGGCCAGCCGGAGGTTCCTGTCGACCCGCGCCGCCTCCTCAATCTCCTTCAGCGACGGGTAGACGCGGAAGACCACCTCCGAGGCCACGGGGAACTCCTCGAAGTAGAGGCCCCTCTCGTCCTCGGCGGTGAGGGTTATGGACTCGATGAGCACGTCACCCTTCTCGAGGGGCTTCAGCCGGCCGCGGAGGACGGCCTCCTCCCCCGGGCCGAGGAACAGGTCACCGGCGTCTACCCTCAGCCCCCTCCCAAGGACGCTGGGTCTGAGCTCGACGGCGCTCCCCTCGTTCGAAACCCGAATTCCAAACTCGTACTCCCTACCGGCCTCGAGGGGGCCTTCAGGAAGGAGGGGCGAGGCCCCCAGAGAGAAGACCGTCGAGGACCTGACGAGGGTCAGGTACAGGAGGACGGCTAAGCCTAGGAACCCGGGGAGAACGTTGCTCGAAAGGTAGCCCTCGAGCATGAGGAGGAACGCGGTCATCACCAGGAGGTCTTCCCTGTCCATACGCTACACCGGAACCGGGGTTCTTCTCAGGATGTCCTCGATGACGTCCCTGGGCTTGAGGCCTTCGAGCTCGTAATCAACGCGGAGAACGAGTCTGTGGGCCAAGGTCGGTACGGCAACCCTCTTAACGTCGTCTGGAATCACGTAGTCCCTCCCGTCAAGGAACGCAACGGCTTTTGCACCGTAGAGGAGGTGCTCGCCGGCCCTCGGCGAGGCGCCGAAGAGAAGCCTCTCGTCGCTCCTTGTTGCAGAGATGAGGGCGTAGATGTACTCGATGACCTCGTCGCCAACTCTGACCGACCGGACGGCCTCCATGAGCGAGAAGAGCTCATCTCCACCAACAACGGGGGAAACGTCGCCGAAGTCGCCGGTGCTCTTCCGCCTCAGGAGCGTCAGCTCCTCCTCCTTGCTCGGGTAGCCCATCTCAACCTTGAGCATGAACCTGTCAATCTGGGCCTCTGGGAGGGGGTAAACACCTTCCTGCTCGAGGGGGTTCATGGTAGCTATCACGAGGAAGGGCCGGGGGAGCTCGTAGGTGTTGCCCTCTATCGTCACCTGCCTCTCCTGCATCGCCTCGAGCAGGGCGCTCTGCGTCTTCGGCTGGGCTCGGTTTATCTCGTCGGCGAGCACGACGTTCGCAAAAACAGGTCCCATCTTGACTACCCACTCGCCGGTCTTCTGGTCGTAGTAGCGAACCCCTATTATGTCGGCGGGAAGGAGGTCTGGAGTGAACTGTATCCTCGAGAAGCTCAGGCCTATGGCCGAGGCAAAGGCCTTGGCTATGGTCGTCTTGGCGACCCCTGGAATCCCCTCGAGAAGGACGTGACCCTCGGTAAGGAGGGCTATCGTGAGGAGCTCAATCACTTCCTCCCTTCCAACGACGGCCTTCGAAACCTCGGCCTTCAGGGCCTCGATGAACTCTTTACCGTCCATGGGCACCACCTAACTTTGAACCGGTTTCGATTTCCTCGACAAGTCTTTTTAACTTATCCCCGTCGTAGCCCCTCTCCTCGAGTTTCCTGATTACGTCCTCAAGGCCCTCTTCCTCGGTTCCAAAGAGCCTTTCGAGAATTCCCAGCGCCAGTCCAAGGGCCGCGAAGAGGAGCCTTGAGGCGAGGCCCGACTCGATGAAGAAGGCCAGCAGGGCCACGAAGAGCATGTAGTAGAAGACGTCGCCCCTGTTGACGGCGCGCTGGATGACGATTGTCCCGGACGAGTACGGGTTGAGGTCCCTGTGGTGGGCCTCGTCTATGTAGAACACCTTGCCGGGAAGGTAGGAAACCAGGTCGCGGAGGAAGGGCTCGTTCTGCCTGAAGAGGGCGTTCGTGAAAACGTCCGGGTCGGAGACGAGGATTATCATCCCCTTACCGTATTTTATCTCGTCGATTATCGGGACGGCCCCGTAGGTTCCGTTGAAGAGCGTGGCGTTGCTCGTGAAGGCCAGGGGATGCTGGGCGTTCAGTATCGCAGCCGGCCTGTGGAGGACGAGGTATGAAACGCCCCTCGAGAGGCTCGGGGAGAGGGCTCTCGTTACCGGGTAGGCGGAGCTCGAGTTGTACGTCACGCTGATTGCAGGCTCGCGGGAGAGCCTGTCGGGAACGCCCAGGGCCTTGAGGAGGGCGTTCCCCTCGTTGAAGTTGTCGGCCAGGAGGAGCGTTCCGCCGGAGGAGAGGAACGACCTCAGCACGTCAACCTCCCGCTTCGAGAACCCGACGTCGGGGGCTATCACGATGAGCGTCCCGTTCTTTGAGGAGAAGTCGGAGCCTGAGTAGGGGAAGAGGATGGGTACGACCTTCCCGGAGTGGTAGAGGAGAACGCCGAAGCTCGACGTCCCCTTCGGCCCGGTGTTCAGGACGCTGTAGGGCGCGTCGCTCTTGAACCTCGGAACGCTTAGGGGCATGACGAGAAGGAATATCCCTATGATGACCAGGATTACGTAGGCGACCCTTCTCACAGCTCCTCCCCCACGAAGAGCGATACTATCAGGTTGGCCGCGGCCTTGAGCGCACCCTTTACGACATTTGCCTTCATCCTGACCCCCGCGTAGACCTCCCTCTCATGGAGGACCGTCAGGGCCTTGAGCCTCGGGTAAAGGCCGGAGCCCTGAAACCTCGAGAGGAGCTCCCTCGGGGTGACAGAGGGCGGCAGATGAAGGAGGCGCAGGAGGGCCCGGTAAACGGTCAGATAAACCTCGCGGACGCTCTTTGGAACCTCGCCACCGGGCCCTTCCTCGGCCCTAACCTCTGGGACTGCCTCCGGAGCGGGGACCTTCTTCCCACCCCTCACACGCCTGTAGACGATGAAAGCGACGATGACGAGGGCCGCTAAACCGAGCAGTCTTGCAGCGTAGCTGGTGCTCGAAACCTTAACGTCGAGAACGTTGGACTTCGCGGGCAGGTAGTTATCGTCACCCGGAAAGAGGACGTAGACCTCGTGCTCACCACTACTAAGCTTGAGCCGGACCTCGAACTTCCCTCCACTAACCGTAACCTCTGAGCGCCTCTTACCATCGACGTATACCCCCAGGGTAAGGGGGTAGTCAGGTTTCGGAGAGAGCGTTCCTTTTAGGGTGAGAGCGCCCGAGAGCGGGTCGAACGACGAGGAGACCTTAATCAGTAGGGGTGATTTCGCCGGGACGAGCGGCAGGACGAGCGTTGAGGGACCGTAGAAGCTGTTGCCCAAGAAGGCAACCGTCCCGTTCACGGTCGAGTTCAGGTGAACGGTTATCCTAAAACTTCCGTTGGCTCCGGTCAGGCCCTTGTAGACCTTTCCAGCAACCACGAAGACCGTTGCGTTGGGAACGCCCCTGCCCCAGGCGTCGAGGACGTAGCCAACTACAACGGCTTTCCTCTCCCTCTTCTCCGACGCCACTATCCTCGTCGGAATCCTCGACACCCTAATCCTGAGGACGTTGGACTTGAAGGTACCCGTGGAATTCACGCCGATGGCGTAAACCTCGTAAGTGCCAACGTCGCTGAAGGCGTAGGTCATCGAGAACGTCCCGTTTGAGACTTTAAGGGCGAAGGACCTGTCCCCAACCCAGAGCCTGACGGTGCTCATGTTGGGCGCGTAGCCGAAGAAGGTAACGTTCTCGAAGACGTAGGGGGACTCCTTGGAGGAGAAAACGACGAGGCTCGACGGATGCCACCTGGAGCTCAGAATCGAGTGGTACTCACTTATCAGCGAGCCCACGCGGTTCAGGGCATCGTTCAGGGAATCGGTCGGAAGCGTCTTCTCGGAACCGTTCACTGAGAGCCGCACGGAGGAAATAACAATGAGGGCCCGTCTTGACAGGGCGTAGCCCTCCTCGACGAGGAGGACCGCCGAACCCGCATCCGCGTAGTCACCCGCCCGGGTGTAGTTGGTGAACTCAGCGGCCCCGAGCGAGATTAGGTAGACGCCCCTACCGAGGTCGTTGAAGGCACCGGCAAGGGCGGCCACTGGGCCCCTAAGGCCGTAGACGAGAACCGCGGAATAGGTAATGTTCGTGGCGTTCCAGAGGCGGATGGCGCCTTCAAGGGAGGTGTTGCCGTCAAGAACCGAGTGGAGCGCGGAAACGCTCATGTTGAGGAGACCGCCGAAGTAGACGTAGGCCCCGGAGTCGTCCCTACCCTGGGGCTGGGCCTGAACCGATGGAGTCCAGAGCACAAGGAGCACCAGCAGGAAGAAGGATGCGGCTCTCTTTTTCATTTTGTATCAAGGTTCATTAACAAGAAAAACCTTTTATAAGGTTAGTGGTTTCTCCTCTGGGAGGGAAAATGGAGGCAAAAAACGTCATCGGCACCTTTCTCATAACCCTCGGCGCGGTCATCGGCATCGTGGGCTTCCTCAACGCCGAAGTCAAACTGACGAACCTCGGCATAGCCGGCGTTTTCTTGGGTCTCGTTGTCCTTACGTTCAAATCGAGCGAGTACGTCAAAAGGGAGAGCGTTAACGCCCTCATGGAACCGTACAGGAAGGTTTTCTCGACCTTCGCCGACAACCTCTACCTCGAGGGCAACGCCGTCTTCATACCACCCTACGAGAACCTTCCGAGGGGCGGACTCTTCGTGCCGCTCCACGAGAAGTTTGAGCTCGACCTGGCGAGGCTGGACGAGAAGACGGTCTTCCTGACCGACGTTCCCAATGACAGGGCAATGGGGCTCTTCCTGGGCCCCTTTGGGGACTCCCTCGTCGAGAAGTTCGAGGAGCACTTTGAAGGACCGCTCGACGGGGCCGGGAGCGGTGCCGTTGAGAGCGTCGCCGGCTCGGTTCTCAGGTACCTCGAACTCGCGGACAGGGTGTACATAGAGGAAAAGGACGAGGGATTCCGCGTGGTGATTCGACCGACAATCGGGTGCAAACCGGAGAACTGCGAGAAGGCCCCCTGTCCGGTGTGTGCCTCCGTTCTCCTCGCGCTCGCCAAGGGGACGGGTCAGGTGCTCGCGGTAGAGTCCATCGAGGAGAAGGACTACGGGATTGAGGCAACCGTCAGGAAGCTCGGGGGAGTCGAGGAATGGATGTAGAGGACCTCATGCTCCTCTTCCTGTCGGCGTGGGTTTTGATTTCAGCCCTGGCAACGTCGAGCGTGGGCGTATTCCTGACCCTAACGCTCATAGGCCTCCTGATTACCGTTGAGGTGGGAAGCCTCTTCCTGAGCAGGGAGCAGAAGGAGGGTTTAAAACCCCTCATAGAGCTCCTGATTGTGGTGTTCGCCATCATAGTCATGGCAAAGGTGTACTCAATCCTCTCGGGGGGAAGGTGAGTGGAAAAACCTGAGGGACTCTGGCGCTACTGGGACCTGCTGACACTCATAGGCCTCTCCATCCTCATGGACGTCCTGATAGCGGCCTTTCCTGACAGCCTGGCAAGGAAGGCACTCGGCTTAGCGTTCGTGCTCTTCTTCCCGGGCTACGCCTTCGTAACGGCCCTCTTCCCCGAGAGGAAGGAGCTCGACAACCTCGAGAGGCTGGCGCTGAGCTTCGGTCTCAGCATAGCGATAGTCCCCCTCATAGGCCTCGCCCTCAACTACACCCCCTGGGGGATAAGGCTCAAGCCAATCCTCGTCAGCCTGACCCTTTTCAACGTAATCTTCGCCCTCGCGGCGGTTTACAGGAGGAAGAACGCAATCGAGCCCTGGATTCCATGGATAACCCTTGAGGACATCAAGAGGGAGCTCGAGTGGGAAAAGGCGAGCAGGCTCGACAAAGCGCTCACCGTGATTCTGATAATCGCAATCGTGACCTCCGTGGGAGTCTTGGCCTACGTCGTGACCCATCCGAAGCCCGGAGAAGCTTTCACGGAGTTCTACATCCTCGGCCCGAACGGCAAGGCGAGCGACTACCCCACCAACCTGACAGTCGGACAGAACGCAACAGTCATAATAGGAATCGTAAACCACGAGCACAGGAACGTCACCTACTACGTCCAGATTTGGCTCGTGAACCTGACCTGGGACAACAGGACGAACACGACGATAATCCACGAGATGTACCCCATGCCCGGCTGGTTCAACGTCACCCTTCCGCCGGTTCCGGTGAAGCTCGAGGGCAACTGGACGCCCGAGTTCGAGAAGAGGTACACCTTCAGGATAGACAGGCCGGGCAGGTGGCAGCTCTGGTTCCTCCTGTTCAAGGACCGCCAGCCAAACCTTCCGCCGGCGCCGCGGGACGGAAACTACGCCGAAACACCGGCAAAGGAACTCATCCTGAAGGCCGTCAACGGAACAATACAGAGTCTTAAGCTCAATATCTACGTCCATAAATGAGCAGTTACAACCAACGAGCGAAAAGGATATAAGGGATGAGCGCCAACCCCCAGTGACTACCACCGGAGGCAGTCAAGATGAAACGCTCACTGTTAGTTGTTTCCTTGCTCTGTCTGCTCCTCGCCGCGGGCGTCTCCCGCTCCCTCTTTACGGACTCGGCGCTCTCAAAGGGAAACAGGATAACGAGCGGGGAGCTGAGTGTTACCATAAGCAGGGACGGGAAGCGCTTCTACCACAGCCTGAAGCTCTTCGAGCTCAAGAACCTCGTCCCCGGCGACGTCAGAAGGGTCAGCTTCTACGTGAAGAACGGGGGCACCGTGGCCATAGGGCGGCTGACCCTGACCCTCACGGTAAGGGATTACGAGGTCAAAATGTCCAATGCCGAGAAGGACGTCGATTCAACGCCCAAGGTCGGAGAGCTTGGAAAGTGGCTGGTTCTGAAAACAATCAGCGTGAACGGGAAGTCCGTACTCGTGAACAAAACCCTCGACGACCTCAACGGAAAGACACTAACCCTGCCGGTAAAGCTCAAGCCCGGGGAGAAAGCGAGGGTCGAGATGAACCTGGAACTGCCGAAGAAGGCGGGCAACGAGTGCCAGACCGATGGAATAGACGTGACGCTGAGACTCGACGCGAGCCAGTGAGCTTTTATACTTTCCCCACCTTCTCCCTCCGGTGGGAGCATGATTGGAATAGTGTTCGACATGGACGGCGTCCTCTACCGCGGAAACCGGCCGATAGAAGGCTCGCGGGAAGTAATCAAATACCTGAAGGAAAAGGGAATTCCCTTCGTATTTCTCACCAACAACTCAACGAAAACACCAGAGGCCTACCGGCAAAAGCTCCTCTCGATGGGCATGGAAGTTCCGGCGGAGAGAATAGTCACCTCTGGCCTCGCCACGAGACTTTACATGGCAAAGCACCTTAAACCGGGGAAGGTTTTCGTCATCGGGGGAGAGGGCCTCCACGAGGAGATGGAAAGGCTCGGCTGGGGAACGGTGAGCCTTGAGGAGTGCAGGGAAGGGAAATGGAAGGAAATCGAGCACGTTGTGGTTGGCCTTGACCCCGAGCTAACCTACGAGAAGCTCAAGTACGGGACGCTGGCGATAAGGAACGGGGCAAGCTTCATCGGAACGAACCCCGACACCACTTACCCAGCGGAGGAGGGCCTCTATCCAGGGGCGGGGGCGATAATAGCGTCGCTGAAGGCCTCAACCGACCGGGAGCCCATAATAATCGGAAAGCCCAACGAACCGGCCTATGAAGTAGTGAGGGAAAAGCTCGGGCCCGTTGACGAGGTATGGATAGTTGGGGACAGGCTTGACACAGACATTGCCTTCGCGAAGCGCTTCGGCATGAAGGCGATAATGGTTCTCACCGGGGTCAGCACGTTGGAGGAGGTCGAGCGGAGCGGGGTTAAGCCGGACCTCGTCCTGCCGAGCGTAAGGGAACTCTTGGACTACCTGAGGGTTGTGGAATGAAGGCGAGGGAGCTAATAGAGAGGCTAATCTGGCAGGAGAACGAACTCTACAACCTCTACAAGCTCGGGGAAACGTTCGCCCTCTTTGAAAGGCCAGAACTACAGGACACCTTCGCACTCATAGCGGAGGAGGAACTCAGACACCGTGAAACCCTCGCCGGACTCCTGAACGAGGGGACCCTCGAAAACCTAATAATCGACTACATGGACGAACTGTCAATAGAACCCGTCCTGAGCGACGAGAGGGTCAAACCGGAGAGCTTCGAGGAACTCGTGGTCGAAGCCGTTCTGAGGGAGAAGCACGCCTACGAAATGTACTCAAAGCTCGCAAAGCTCCTGGGTGAGCCCTTCAGCGACCTCTTTCTCCACCTCGCGAGAGAAGAACTAACCCACGCGTACAGGTTGAAGCTGATGTACGAGTCCCTCTAAGTTGTCCACCCCCCTTTTCTACCTGTCCCCTACCATCCAAGGTGATAAGTCAGAATTCGTCAGGGTGGCAAGCCGAGAAGGGGCAAGATATATTAGGGGACCCGGCGAGAGTGGCGGTGCTGATGATTTTACTAATGGTCAGATTTATACACAGCTGTGTGTCAGGGGTGTTTATATGGCCGTTGAAAAAGTGATGAAAAGAGACGGTAGAATCGTACCTTTTGATAGGGAGCGTATAAGGTGGGCCATCCAGAGGGCAATGCTCGAAGTTGGAATCCACGACGAAAAGCTGCTCAATAGGGTTGTCAGAAGGGTCGTCAGGCGCGTCAACGAGCTCTACGACGGGCAGATTCCCAACATCGAGAACATACAGGACATCGTGGAGCTTGAGCTCATGCGTGCCGGCCTCTTCGACGTCGCCAAGGCCTACATCCTCTACCGCAAGAAGAAGGCCGAAATCAGGGAGGAGAAGAAGAAAATCCTCAACAAGGACAAGCTCGATGAAATCGACAAGCGCTTCTCCCTCAACGCCCTCCGCGTTCTGGCGAGCAGATACCTCATAAGGAACGAGAAGGGCGAAATAATCGAAAGCCCCAGGGAGCTCTTTGAGAGGGTCGCCACCCTCGCGGTCATCCCCGATTTGCTCTACGACGAGCGCGTTTACGACAAGGAAGGAAAGCACGAGCGGGATTTAAGCCGGGTCAAGTACTACCTCGAGCACTTCGAGGAGTTCGACGGGAAGTACTCAATCGGACGCTTCAAGCTCAACAGGTACCACTTCGAGAGGCTCGTGAACCTCTACCGCGAGCTGTCAGAGAAGGGTAAGATGAAAGTCTCGATAGACGAGTTCCTGGGCATGCTCGAAAACGGGGCCTTCGACGATTACGAGGCTGAAATAGAGGAGTACTTCAGGCTCATGGCCGGCCAGGTCTTCATGCCCAACACTCCTGCGCTCATCAACTCTGGCAGGCCGTTGGGAATGCTCTCGGCATGCTTCGTTGTCCCAATAGAGGACGACATGGAGAGCATAATGAAGGCCGCGCACGACGTGGCCATGATACAGAAAATGGGCGGTGGATGCATAGACGGAAACGCCAAGATACTCTTTGAAAACGAGGGAGAAGAGCACTTAACAACGATGGCAGAGATGTACGAGCGTTACAAGGAGCTGGGTGAGTTCTACGATGAAAACTACAACAGATGGGGCATAGACGTGTCAAACATTCCCATCTACGTGAAGTCATTTGACCCAAAAACAGGGAAAGTCGTTAGGGGAAGGGTTAAGGCCATCTGGAGGTACGAGCTTGGAGAGAAGGTGACCAAATACAACATCAAGACCAACAAGGGAACACGGATTCTAACGTCACCGTGGCACCCCTTCTTTGTGCTTACCCCAGACTTTAAAGTCGTCGAGAAGAGGGCAGATGAACTCAGGGAGGGAGACATGCTGGTAGGAGGAATGCCAGAGGACGACAATCACGAGTTCATTTTCGATTACTGGCTCGCCGGCTTCATAGCAGGCGATGGAAGCTTTGATAAACAACGCTCGTATGTCAAGGGACATGAATACATCTACGACAGACTAAGGATATACGATTACAGAGTTGAAACATTCGAGACCATAAACAAGTACCTCGAAGAGACGTTCGGAAAGAGATACAGCCTCCAGAGGGACAGGAACATCTATTACATCAACATAAAGGCCAGGGAGATAACCTCCCACTACATGAAGCTCATAGATGGAATAGACAACGGGATTCCACCCGAAATCCTCAGAAAAGGCCGTGCCGCCGTGCTCTCTTTTATAACCGGGCTGTTCGATGCGGAGGGACACGTGAACAGCAAGCCGGGCGTTGAACTGGGTATGGTGAACAGGAAACTAATAGAGGACATCACACACTATCTCAGTTCACTCGGGATAAAAGCGAGAATGAGGGAGAAACCCAGAAAAGATGGCGTTGACTACATCGTCCACGTTGAGGAGTACTCCTCGCTACTCAGGTTCTACGAGCTAATAGGGAAGAACCTCCAAAACGAAGAGAAGAGGAAGAAGCTTGAAACTCTCCTAGAGAGACACAAGGGAGGAACCTTCGGCCTTCCACTCAACTTCGATGCGTTTAAGAGATGGGCCTCAAAACACGGCGTTGAGTTCAAGACGAACGGAAGCCAGACTCTCGCTATCATAAAGGGTGAGAAAATATCCCTCGGTCAGTGGCACACGAGAGGAAAGGTCTCAAAGGCTGTCCTCGTCAAGATGCTCAGAAGGCTCTACGACGCAACGGGAGTTGAGGACGTCAAGAGAATGCTCCACCTTGTCGAGAGCCTGGAGGTAGTCAAGGAAATAACCACCACAAACGAGCCAAAGACCTTCTATGACCTGACGGTTGAGAACTACCAGAACTACCTGGCTGGAGAAAACGGGATGGTCTTCGTTCACAACACCGGCTTAAACTTCTCAAAGCTCCGTCCTGAAGGCGATTTCGTCGGTTCTACGGCCGGGGCAGCGTCAGGCCCCGTCTCGTTCATGCACCTCATAGATGCGGTCAGCGACGTCATCAAGCAGGGTGGAGTAAGGCGCGGAGCAAACATGGGAATCCTTGAAGTCTGGCACCCTGACATAGAGAAGTTCATCCACGCGAAGGAGCGCAACACCGGAACCAACGTGCTCAGCAACTTCAACATCAGCGTCGGCATATGGGAGGACTTCTGGGAGGCCCTGAAGGAGGGCAAGCGCTACCCGCTCGTGAACCCAAGGACCGGCGAGAAGGTCAAGGAGGTCGACCCCAAGAGCCTCTTCGAGGAGTTGGCCTTCATGGCCTGGAGCAAGGCCGACCCCGGCGTTATATTCTTCGACGTCATCAACAGGAGGAACGTTTTAGCGGAGGCGAAGGGAGGGCCGATAAGGGCCACCAACCCGTGTGTAGTTGGAGAGACGAGGATTCTTACCCCAGAAGGATACATCAAAGCAGAAGAACTCTTCACGCTCGCGAAGGAGCGCGGAAAGAAAGAAGCTGTTGCAGTAGAGGGCATAACCGATGGAGGGGAACCCTACGCCTACGCGGTTGAGGTTCTCCTTCCGGGAGAAGAAAAGGTGGAGTACAAAACGGTTCACGGAGCTGAGCTGGCGATTGTTGACCCGATAGCAGTTCCCGCCTATGTCTGGAAGGTCGGCAGGAAGACCGTCGCAAGGGTGAAGACAAAAGAGGGATACGAAATAACCGCAACACTTGACCACAAGCTTATGACTCCAGAGGGCTGGAAGGAAGTTAAGGACATAACTCCGGGAGACAAAATACTCCTCCCGCGCTTTGAAGTCGAAGATGACTTCGGAAGCGAGAGCATAGGTGAAGATTTGGCCTTCGTTCTCGGCTGGTTCATTGGAGATGGATACCTCAACACCAACGACAGGAGGGCGTGGTTCTACTTCAATGCCGAAAAGGAAGAGGAAACAGCCTGGAAAGTCAGGGAAATACTCGTCAAACACTTTGGAATCAAGGCCGAGCCCCACCGCTATGGCAACCAAATTAAGCTCGGCGTGAGAGGGAAAGCCTACGAGTGGATTGAGGGCATCGTTAAAACCAACGACAAGCGCGTTCCCGAAATCGTCTTCAGGCTAAAGCCGAGGGAGATGGCGGCTTTCCTCCGTGGCCTCTTCAGTGCCGATGGCTACGTTGATAACGACAAGGCGATAAGGTTAACATCCAAGGACCGCGAGCTACTCAGGGAAGTTCAGGACCTCCTGTTGCTCTTTGGAATACTGTCCAAGCTCTACGAAAGGCCGTACCCGAGCGAGTTCAAATACACCACCAAAGACGGCGAGGAGAGGACTTACAAGGGCGAGGGCTACCACGAGCTCGTCATAGCCAACTACAGCAGGAAGCTCTTCGCGGAGAATATTGGCTTTGAGGGCTACAAGATGGAGAAGCTCAACCTCAAGAAGACCAAGAGGGACGAGCCTATCGTTACCGTTGAGAGCGTTGAAGTGCTTGGTGAAGAGCTCGTTTACGACTTCACTGTTCCAGAGAAGCACAGCTACATAAGCAACGGCTTCCTGAGCCACAACTGCGGTGAAGAGCCCCTCTACGAATACGAATCGTGCAACCTCGCGAGCATAAACCTCGCCAAATTTGTAAAGTATGACGACGAAGGAAAGCCCTACTTTGACTGGGACGAGTACGCCTACGTGATTCAGAAAGTGGCTAAATACCTCGACAACGCCATCGACGTCAACCGCTTCCCGCTTCCTGAAATCGACCACAACACGAAGCTCACGAGGAGAATAGGCGTCGGAATGATGGGACTGGCAGATGCGCTCTTCAAGCTCGGCATTCCCTACAACAGCGAGGAAGGCTTTGCCTTCATGAGGAAGGCCACCGAGTACCTCACGTTCTACGCCTACAAGTACAGCGTTGAGGCCGCCAAAAAGCGCGGAACGTTCCCGCTCTACAAGAAGAGCAGATACAAGGACGGTGAGCTACCGGTCGAGGGCTTCTACCACCGCGAGATATGGACGCTCCCGTGGGACGAGCTCGTCGAGGAAATCAAGAAGCACGGCGTCAGGAACGGCATGGTGACCACCTGCCCGCCGACAGGAAGCGTCTCGATGATAGCCGACACCTCCAGCGGTATCGAGCCAATCTTTGCCCTCGTCTACAAGAAGAGCGTCACCGTCGGCGAGTTCTACTACGTCGACCCTGTCTTCGAGTCCGAGCTCAAGAAGCGCGGTCTCTGGAGCGACGAGATACTCAGGAAGATAAGCGACAACTATGGAAGTGTGCAGGGCCTTGAGGAGATTCCCGAGGACATGCAGAGGGTCTTCGTGACCTCGATGGACGTCCACTGGCTCGACCACATCCTGGCCCAGGCCAACATACAGCTCTGGCTCACCGACAGCGCGAGTAAAACCATAAACATGCCGAACGACGCGACCGTGGAGGACGTTAAAGCGGCCTACCTTTTGGCTTACAAGCTCGGCTGTAAGGGAATAACCGTCTACCGCGACGGCTCGCTCTCGGTGCAGGTCTACAGCGTTGAAGGAGAAAAACGGAAGCGCGTCCCGGCCAAGCCGAGCAAGTACGCGGTCGAGAAGCTGAAAGCCGTTGTCGAGGCCGAGCCCTGGCTGGCGAAGTTCATCAACGTCGAGGCCATACTCAACGGCACCAACGGAAAGGAGAAGAAGGAGCAAACGCTAAGCTTTTCCCTGAGCACGGCAAAGACTGTCACACCAAAGACGCCAGAGCACCCGCACCACGCGGAGAAACTGGAAATTCCAGAGGAGAAGATTAAGGAGCTCCTTGGAGTGGCTTACTGCCCGGTCTGCTACGAGAAAGACGGTGAACTGGTAGAGCTCAGGATGGAGAGCGGTTGCGCCACCTGTCCACGCTGTGGATGGAGCAAGTGCGTCATCAGCTGAGGGTTTCTTCTGTTTCTTTGCCCTCTTAATTTCGTTCCTCCAGACATCTTTTAACATTCTCCTGCCAAAATAGGTTTTTTAAGGCCTTTCTTTTAACTTCCACCACTCACCCAAAGCTTAAGTTCGGCGTTGAGAACTCACGCTATTCGGAGGTGTTCCCATGGACAAGGTTTACCTGACCTGGTGGCAGAT
This sequence comes from Thermococcus prieurii, assembly GCF_054657655.1. NCBI lineage: Archaea > Methanobacteriati > Methanobacteriota > Thermococci > Thermococcales > Thermococcaceae > Thermococcus > Thermococcus prieurii. Next base: position 1,174,904 of record NZ_BAAHYH010000002.1, read on the forward strand.
TGATAGGGCAGTCTTCGCGCTCGCCGAAGAACTGAGAAAGCACTTCATGCCCGACGTGATAGTCGGAATCGCGAGGGGCGGGCTTATCCCAGCTGTGAGGCTGAGCCACGTTTTGGGCGACGTGGAGCTCAAGGTCATAGACGTCAAGTTCTACAAGGGCATCGACGAGAGGATGGAGAAGCCCGTGATAACGATTCCCCTTCACGGCTCGCTAAAAGATAAGAAGGTCGTCATTGTGGATGACGTCAGCGACACGGGAAAGACCCTCGAGGTCGTCATCGAGGAGGTCAAGAAGGCAGGGGCAAAGGAGGTCAAGGTGGCCTGCCTCAGCATGAAGCCCTGGACCAAGGTCGTTCCCGACTTCTACGTCTTCAGAACAGACAAATGGATAGTCTTCCCCTGGGAGGAGTTCCCCGTCGTTGTTAGGGAGTAACCCCTTTAACCCCTCCCTCCAACTTTTCTCGGTGGTGGTATGAGGGCGTTCATAGCGATAGATGTAAGCGAAGAGGTTCGCGACAACCTCCTGAAGGCCCAGGAGAGGATAGGGAACAAGTCAGCGAAGATAAAGTTCGTCGAGCGGGAGAACTTCCACGTGACGCTCAAGTTCCTCGGGGAGATTGACGAGATAACGGCGGAGGAGGTCAAGAAGGCCCTGGCGGAGATAGCGAGGAAGCACAAAAAGCACCGCGTTCGCGTCAAAGGAATCGGTGTCTTCCCGAACCCGAACTACGTGAGGGTTATCTGGGCCGGAATCGAGAACGACGAAGGCATTAAGGCAATAGCGAACGACGTCGAGCGCGAGATGAGAAGGCTCGGCTTCAAGAAGGACAAGGACTTCGTGGCCCACATAACAATCGGGCGCGTCAAGTTCGTCCGCGATAAGGTTGAACTGGCGATGGCGCTGAAGGATTTGGCTAACGAGGACTTCGGCGAGTTCAATGTCGAGGCGATAGAGCTGAAGAAGAGCACGCTGACGCCGAAGGGCCCGATTTACGAGACCGTTGCGAGGTTCGAGCTTGCGGAGTGAGCGCAATGGAGATGGAAGAAGTCCTCAGCGAAGTCCTCCAACGGATAAGGCCGAGCGAGGAGGAGAGGGCCTTCGTTGAGGCCCTCATGGAGGAGCTGAGAACTATAACTGAGGAAAAGATAAACGAACTCGGCCTCGACGTCAGGCCGTACTTCGTCGGCTCGCTCGCGAAGGACACCTACCTTGCCGGAGACCACGACGTTGACCTGTTCCTGGCCTTCCCCCTCGAAACTCCCCTTGAGGAGCTGAGGGAAAAAGGCCTGGAACTCGGAAAAGCCATAGCGGAGAAGCTCGACTCCTACGAGATAGCCTACGCCGAGCACCCATACGTCCGGGCGAGATACAGGGGAGTGAGCGTTGACCTCGTGCCCTGCTACGACGTTAGAAGCTGGAAAGACGTTAGAACTGCCGTTGACCGCTCGATACTCCACACGAAGTGGGTGAACGAAAACCTCAGGGGGCGGAACGATGAGGTAAGGCTCCTCAAGCGCTTCCTGAAGGGCATCAACGCCTACGGGAGCGAGATTTACGTAAGGGGCTTTTCCGGCTATTTGGCCGAAATCCTCGTCATCAAGTACGGCTCCTTCCTCGATGTGGCCGAGAGAGCTGACTTCATACTGAGGCAGAAGATAATAGACCCGGCGGACTGGCTGAGGAAAGAGCCGGAAATCGCGCTTAAGACCGTGAAGAGGGAAACCGAGGAGGACAGACCGCTGATAGTGATAGACCCCGTCGATCCGAGGCGGAACGTTTCGGCCAACCTGAGCTGGGAGAAGTACGGGCGCTTCTACTTCAAGAGCATGGAGTTCCTCGAGAACCCCTCGGTCAAGTTCTTCTTCCCACCGGAGAAGCCTAAGGGAAACTACCTCGACGAGCTGAGGAAGAGGGGAACCGCCCTTGTAACGCTCCTAATCGATGTCCCCGATATGGTAGACGACATCCTTTTGCCCCAGCTGGAGAGGAGCGCGAGGGGCTTTGAAAAGGCCCTTGAGAGGGAAGGCTTCCGCGTCCTCGGCTGGGACGTCGGGAGAAAAGGGAAGGCCTTCATAATGCTCGAACTTGATAGAGACACGCGCGAGAAAGTCAAGATTAAGCCCGGCCCGGAGTTCTTCACCGAGCGGGGACGGAACTTCTACAGGAAGAACGAGAAGGTCTGGGTCATTGGAAAGAGGCTCTACTCTGAAAAGAGGGTTACGAAGAGCGTTGTGGAAGCCATCATCGAACTCCTCGACAAAAACCAGGTGTCGCTCGGAAAAGGGATAAGGGACGCGGTGAGGGAAGCGGATATTTTACTAAATTACGTTCCCAAGGAGCTTGAGCGTGAGGCTTATCTCTTCCTGAGCAAGGAGAAGTGGAATCTCAAGGAGTAAAAGGAGCTCTCGACCTTGAACCTTCTCCCGTATACCCTCAAGCGCTCGCTTGAGCTCCATGCACCTTCTGCAGTCAATGCCCTTGAGTAGGCATTCGAGTAGATGAGACTCCCCAAACTCGACCTTTTCTTCGGATTTCATTGGAACCACCAGTTACGAAGTTAGGGAAGACAAAATATAAACCTACCGTTCTGGTTGGTTATAATGGCCAAGACCGCGTTTCAAGGGATAAAATTAGGAAACTATCCCCGGTGTTCGCAGTACTCAGGGGTCTCCCAGAGACCATGGTGCTCGCCGGGGATGTGACCAGTGTCTGCAACTGCCCACTCAAGGTTGTAGCCCTCAACGATGACCCTCAGGTCCCCGCCTAGGTCGCGCTTTCCTACGTAGAGCGCGGCCCTCGTCACGACGTTGTAGCCGCTCGTTGGAACCTCAGGCTTCAAAGCATTACTCCAAGCTTCCTCGCTTGTCTCCCAGCCCTCGATTGACGGCATCGTGGAAAGGTTCCATACGTGGTAGAGGTCCTCAAAGCGGAGCATCTTGAGATACGCCCCGATAAAGAGCGACTGAAGCTCGCTTCCCTCGAAATACTTCATCAGCTCAATCAGAGCCTTCGCCATGACCGAGACGTTGGAGAAGGCAACGCGGGTGTCGAGGTTCTCCCAGAAGCGCGGGCAGGAGTGGTTGGAGAGGAGCATGAGGTAGTAGGCCCTGCCGAGGGGTAGGGCGTCCCTATCGCCGTTGGCGGGCTCGAGGACGTAGTTGAGAGACGTGCTCAGGCCAAAGTAGTCGTAGTAATCCCTGAAGAAGACCCTCGCGTACCTGACCAGAAACTCCTCTGGGTTGGCGTTAAGCTCTTTCAGGCCCGTTAAAACGCCGAGCCTCACAGTCCTGTTGAGCTCACCGAAAAGGCGCGTGAAGGCCACCTTCCAGAGCTGGGAGATTTTTCTTCCGTTTATTTCCCTCGCGAAGACCCGACCATCGGCCCTTCGGTAACCGAGCCAGCGCGAGTCGCTCGTCTTTCCGTCGAGGCTCAGGTCGAGGTAGTCGCTCCAGCTGGAGAACTCCTTGACCGGCATCTCGAAGGAGCACTCGCCCTTGAGGCGCTTGAACTCGCCGGAGAGCTTCTTCCAGACGAAGGAAGGCGCCGAAATCCGTTCAACGCCTTTTTCCTCAAGGCTCTCCATCCAGGCAACGAAGCGTTCGAGCTGTGCCGGATTTCCGAGCAGGCTCTCAAGGTCGCTTGCGGTGAAGACCAGGTAGGGAACGCCAAGGTTCTCCTTGTAGTCGTCCCTCCGCGAGAGGGTCTCGCTCACCAATCCGGGGACGTCGAGGGTGTTGAATGCGAAGGCGTCGCTCAGGCCCCACTCACGACCGAAGACGAAGGAGTTGGAGTAGCGGTTGCACGAGTGCTTCGCCTGCGGGAAGTCGTAGAGGAGCCCTCTTTCATCGAGCAGGAAGGCGAGCTTCCTATCGGTGAGGGATTCAATGAGCTGAACGGTCTTTCTCGTTATCACGGCCTCCGGGAGCCAGTAGCCGATTACAGACTTGTCACCAATCAGCGGGGCATAGAAGTCAAAGGAAACCCTTGCAAGGATTTTCTGCTCAAACTCGTCGAGGTGGGGCATTATCGGGTGGAAGGGAACCGTTGGAACCGCGTCGAGGGTTTTGAGGAGTTCAACGGTTCTCTCAAAGGCACTCCTTCTGTACCGGAGGAGCATGAGGAACGTGAAGGGTTCGATATCAACGCTGACTCCCCTGAGCCTTGAGAGAACATCGGAAATCCTCTCATAGGAGTAGAGCATCGTCCGCGTCCAGTTCTCGCCCCTAACCTCCTCATCGCCGATTCTAATCGCGACCGGGCTTTTCCGCTCCTCGTACTCTATCGGCCCGGAGCCGTCGCCATCCTCAACGTAAACTATGTCACCCGGCTGGTAGGCGTGAAAGTGGTGGGCGTACTTCATGAACATGGTCTCACCGATAGTGATACGTCCTCAACCCTTATCGCCTTTTCCTACCCATATCTGCCCGATAGGTTAATAAACCTGTCCAGCAAAGCACAGGTGGTGGGAGAATGAAGAGGCTCTTGAGGGAACTCCTTGGGGAGGAGCTGGCCAACTACCTCGAACTGCTGAGGGCGAAGCTGGCCTTCGCGGAGGAGCTTTACGGAATAAAGATGAACTACGTCCCGCTCATCACGGAAGGAGACGTCGTAATCCTTGACAAGAGGGACGGACTTATAAAGTGGCTGAAAACGAAGAAACCGCTCGAAGAGGAGGAGCTCAGGGAGCTGGCCGGTAAAATCCGCGAGAACCTCGAAAGCGGTTACGTGGAGATGCTCCTTTCAATGAACATGTCCTGCATCAACGGACCCGGGGAGTAGCTTTTTAAATTCCGGTAGCAACTCGGCTCGATGAAGAGGGCCGAGCTCATACTTCTCACGATAACAGCGATGTGGGGTTTCACCTTTCCGGCGATGAAGGTCAGTCTGGACTACCTTCCTCCGATTCTCTTCCTGGCTTACCGCTTCGGCATCGCGTCGCTTCTAATGCTCATTCTCTTCCGCTCGAAGGTCATCCGGAAGAACACCCTGCGCGAGGGCTTCCTCCTCGGGCTCACGCTATTCTTCGGCCACGGCTTCCAGATTGTCGGCCTCGAGTACACCACAGCTTCGAACTCGGCCTTCATAACGTCTCTCTACGTCGTGTTCACGCCCTTCATAGCATACTTCCTCCTCGGGGAGAGGGTAAAAGCGAGAGACGTTCTGTCGCTCGCCATCGCCCTCACAGGACTGTACCTCATCTCAGGGGCAAGCTCGAGCATCGGCTACGGCGACCTCCTCACTGCCCTCTGCGCGGTTAGCTTTGCATTCCAGATAGTCCTCGTCCAGCGCTTCGGCGAGAAGGACTACCTCAGCCTGGCCTTCTGGCAGATTTTCTGGAACTTCATCTTTTCCTTAATCTTCGCGCTGGCCTTTGAGCCCAAGGTTTTTCCAAGGGAGTTGCTCCCCTGGCTCGGACTACTCTACACGGCCCTCTTTGGAACCGTCATAGCGTTCACACTTCAGGTCAAGTACCAGAAATACACGACGGCTTACAAAGCGGCGCTCATCTATTCGATGGAACCAATCTTCGGTTCCCTGTCGGCCTTCATCCTTCTTGGCGAGAGGTTCACGAGGAGGGCCCTGGCGGGCGCGTTCCTCATAATGGCAGGCGTCTGGAACGAGATAAGGAAAAACTAACGAAAGGTTAATAAAAACTTTCGCCCATTCTTAAAGTGGAGGTGATTGTCATGGTGCACGAGTACATAAAGGACCGCACCAAGGAGTTATCAAAGGAGGAGAAGGAGAAGCGCTACAAGTACCTCGGAAAGGAGGTCATTGACGTCGGCGACCCGGGACTCGACAGCATCCCCGAGTTCTACGGCATAGCGAACGCCATATGGCGCGACTGGAAGAACGGGGAGATAAGCACGAGGACGGCCCTCGGAAGGCTCGCGCTCCTCAAACTGCTCACATACAAGAGCAAGAACAAGAAGATTCAGGATATTCCGGAGGAGGAGCTTGAGGAGGTCAGGAAGTTCATAGACTACGTGATACAGGTCATCAAGAACGAGAGCAGGAGAAAGGGCGAGCCCGAGGAGGAGAGGCAGGTCGAGGAGAAAGCTTCATCGTAAGGTTTCTCTCACAGGCTTCTAATTTTGACAATTTATTCCTTTAAATGACTTCTAACCCCCTCAGCTTTGCCTCGATGCGCTTGAACTTTCTAAAACTCCTCTCGCCAATCTCAATCAACGTTTCAAGACTCTGCTCCACTGGCTCAGAGTTCTTTAATTCTTTCTCTATTTCCTTCTCCCAAAGCTCCAGCTCTTCATCACTAATCCTCTTAGCTTTCTCTTCAAGTTCCCTCATGCGCTGTCGCATCTCAAAAAACCACACTATATCCTCCGGACTCTCATGAATCTTTCTCGCGAGCTGAACAATCCATTCGCTAACTGAGCGTCTGGCTTTCTCATTGGTCTTCAACATCATCTCAATAGCGCTCACATCAGATGCCATGCCTCTCCCCATCAACTATTTATGAAGGGAATTATAAAACCATACCGTTGGCAATGTTTGCACGTGAGTTCCGCAAAAGCTTAAAATTCTCACCGACCTAACCTTAACCGCCCTCCCCCTCTCACGCCTCCGGGAGAAGTGACCGGGGGACGGTCGGGGAGGGCACAGCCTCATTTTCTCCCGAAGAACAGTTCCTGATTCATCCTCGGTATCATCGCCATCAGGACCGCCATCTCGTTGAGCTCGGTTCTTGTGAGCAGGCCTTTACTGAGAACGCCTATCGCACCGACCTTCCTCTTGAGTTCAAGGTCTCTGACGAGCTCGCCCATCGCCACGCCTGCCTCAACGCCCTCCTTGAGGATTCTCTTGATTACAACCGGCGGATACTCAAAACCAGGGCCGTGGCCTATCGTTATCCTCCCATCGGGACTCGCCACCGCGCAGACCTGGACGTCAAGGTAGCCGGTCAGCGTTCCGGGAAAGGGGTAGATTCCCGCCTCGATTCCGATGCCGAGGTCAGCATTGGTCTTCCCCAATGCCCTCTTCGCCCTGTTTATAGCACCCCTCGCTATCTCCTCGATTCCAATCGGCTGGTCGGGAACACCGCTATCGACCTCAACCCCTATGACATCAACGTCGCCGTAAATCCTTCTCATAACCCTCTCAACGGCCTTAACCTTCGTCGGATTGGTAGAGCCGACCGCGATTCTCATGCCACCACCGAAAAAACTCGGCAGAAAACCTTATAAGCTAACTTCCCAACTCTGCCCCGATACCCATGAGGGGGGAGTGTTTTATCCTTCGCTCCGCCCGTTTCGAGGCTTGAGCCCTCTTCTGGGTTAGCCTTAACTATCACTTCTGGAGGGTTCTGGGATGATTAAGGAGCCGGAGTTTAGGGAATACAACCCGGGCAAGCTGGAGGAGAAGATAGAGGCCTTTTGGAAGGAGAACGACACCTACGAGAAGGTAAAGGCCAGCAGGGCGAACGGCCCGAAGTACTACTTCCTCGACGGACCGCCGTATGTCAGCGGTGCAATACACCTTGGAACGGCCTGGAACAAGATAATCAAGGACATGATAATCCGCTTCAGGACTATGCAGGGCTACAACGTTCGCAGACAGCCGGGCTTCGACATGCACGGCCTGCCGATAGAGGTCAAGGTCGAGCAGGCCCTCGGCCTTAAGACCAAGAAGGACATCGAGACCGAGATAGGCGTTGACAACTTCATCAAGAAGTGCAAGGAGTTCGCCCTCAACAACCTGAAGATAATGACCGAGCAGTTCAAGATGCTCGGAATCTGGATGGACTGGGACAACCCTTACATGACGATAAAGAACGAGTACATCGAATCGGGCTGGTTTACCCTGAAGAAAGCATGGGAGAAGGGCCTCCTCGAGAAGGACAAGCGCGTTCTCCACTGGTGCCCGCGCTGTGAGACTGCTCTGGCCGAGCACGAGGTTCGCGGTGAGTACAAGGTCAGGAAGGACCCAAGCATCTACGTCAAGTTCCCGGTTGAAGGAAAGAAGAACGAGTATCTCCTCATCTGGACGACAACGCCCTGGACGCTCCCGGCCAATCTAGCGGTTACCGTTCACCCCGAGTACGACTACGCGAGGGTCAGGGTCGAGACAGAGAACGGCGAGGAGTACTGGATAATCGCGAAGGCCCTCGTCGAGCGCGTTCTGAGCGAGGTCGGAGTCAAGGGCGAGATAGTCGAGGAGTTCAAAGGCGAGGAGCTTGAGGGAGTGAGATACGTTCACGTCCTCATGGACGAGTATCCGAGACAGAGGGAGTTCCGCGAGAAGTACGAGTGGGCTCACCGCGTAATCCTCGGCGAGCACGTGACGCTTGAGGACGGTACCGGACTGGTTCACACCGCGCCGGGCCACGGTGAAGAGGACTTCGAGGTCGGACAGAAGTACGGCCTGCCGGTCTACAGCCCGGTCGACGACCAGGGTCGCTACACCGAGGGCAGGTGGAAGGGCGTCTATGTCAAGGACGCTGACCCAGAGATAATAGAGCACCTCAAGGAGAAGGGCTACCTCGTCAAGGCCGGAACGATAGAGCACAAGTATCCGCACTGCTGGCGCTGTAAGACCCCGCTGATTTTCAGGGCAACAGACCAGTGGTTCCTCAAGGTCAGCAAGGTAAAGGACAAGATAATCAAGGAGAACGACGAGAAGGTCACCTGGTATCCGGACTGGGTGAAGGTTAGATACGACAACGGCGTCATGAACTCGGGCGACTGGGTCATAAGCAGGCAGAGGTACTGGGGAATACCGCTCCCGATATGGGGGAGCGAGGACGGCGAGATATACGTCGTTGGAAGCTTTGAGGAGCTTGTCAAGCTCGCCGTTGCGATAGAGGTGGACGGTGAGCGCGTTGAACTCCCAGAGGACTACAACGAGAAGCTCAAGGTCATAGAGGAGAAGCTTGGCCCAGAAGATTTGCACAGGCCCTACGTCGATGCCTTCATCATAAAGGTCAACGGCAAGGAGATGAAGCGCGTCAGGGACGTCGTTGACGTCTGGTTTGACAGCGGTATAGCGAGCTGGGCTTCGCTCGACTATCCAAGGAACAAGGAGCTCTTCGAGAAGCTCTGGCCTGCTGACTTCATAGTCGAAGGTGAAGACCAGGTCACCAAGTGGTTCTACTCCCAGCAGGCCGCCAGCGTCATAGCCTTCGACACCGTGCCGTACAGGAAGGTGGCCATGCACGGCTACGTCTTGGATGAAAAGGGCGACAAGATGAGCAAGAGCCTCGGCAACATCATAAGGCCCGAGGAGGTCGTCCAGAGGGAAGGCAGAGACCCCTTCAGGTTCTACATGCTCTGGGCCACCAACCCCTGGGAGAACCTGCGCTTCAGCTGGAAGGGACTGGCTCAGGTCAAGAGGATGCTTAACATACTCTGGAACGTCTACGTGCTCAGCGCGACCTACATGAGCCTCGACAACTTTGACCCGACGAAGCTCAAGCCAGAGGAGCTTCCGTTCCGCGAAGAGGACAGGTGGATACTCAGCAGGGTCAACGGGCTCATAAAGGACGTCGAAGAGGGAATAGAGACCTTCAGGCTGACGAAAGCGACGAGAGCCATCTACAACTTCGTCGTCGAGGACCTGAGCAGGTGGTACGTCCGCTTAATCAGGAAGCGCATGTGGGTTGAAGGCGACGACCCGGACAAGCTGGCCTCCTACTACACCGTCTGGAAGGTCTTCGACGTCCTCCTCAGGTTAATGGCCCCGTTCACGCCCTACATAGCCGAGGAGATATACCAGAACATGCTCAGGCCGTTCCTCGGCGTGGAAAGCGTCCATATGCTCGACTGGCCGAAGCCCGACGAAAACGCGATAGACGAGGAGCTCGAGCGCGAGATGGAGGCGGTAAGGAAGATAGTCGAGGCGGGCTCAAGCGCCAGGCAGAGGGCCAGGATAAAGCTCCGCTACCCTGTCAGGAGGATAATCGTCGAGACCGAGGACGAGACTGTTAAGAAGGCCGTCGAGAGGCTCAACAGAATCCTGCGCGACCAGCTCAACGCCAAGGAGGTCGTCGTCGGCAAGGTCGAGCGCGAGCTCATCATAAAGCCCAACTTCGCCAAGGTCGGGCCTGAGTTCAAGGGCGACGCCAAGCTCGTGATAGCGTGGATAAACGAGCACGGAAGGGAACTCTACGAGGCCGGCGAGATGAACGTCGAAATTGAGGGCAAGACCTTCCACCTCACGAGGGAGCACCTGACAGTCGAGGAGAAACTGCCTGACTTCTTCGTTAGCGAGGAGTTCGAGGGCGGAAGGGTCTTCGTGGACAAGACCCTCACGAGGGAGCTTTTGGCTGAAGGTCTCGCCAGGGAGTTCGTCAGGAGGATACAGGAGATGCGCAAGCGCCTTGATTTGGACGTGAACGACAGAATCGTCGTCACCATAGAGACCACCGACGAGAACCGCGAACTGCTCAGCGAGAACCTCGACTACATAAAGAAGGAGACGAGGGCGACCGAGGTTATCTTCGGCGAGGCCAAGGGCTACGTCGTCGAATGGCCCGAGGTTCAGGCGAAGATAGGGATTGAGAAGGTGGAGTGAGGAAGTTTACCTTTTTCCAAACTCTTTTTTCAATTCTAACCAAAAACAATTCTCCACGCAATTTGTGTTTCTTTCAACGGCCGGCGTCCTAATATTTCAGGGAAACCCTTATAACTTATGCCCCCGTAAGTTACTTACGGTGGCGTAAGTGCTGTTCGACCTCAGGCCGAAGGGGAGGAGAGAGGAGATTTTTGACAGGGAGAAAGAGTTCGAGGAGCTTGAGAAAAGCGTTGAGAGGTATCCGCTGACTCTCCTTCTTGGGATAAGGAGAGTCGGCAAGAGCTCGATACTCAGAGCTTACCTCAACGAGAACCCCGGGATTCTGATAGACTGCAGGGAGCTCTACGCCGAGAGCGGGCACATAACGAAGGAAGACCTCATAAGGGAAATTCAGTCGAAAAGGGGACCGCTCCAGAGAACCCTTGCCCGGTTCAGGGTAAAGCTGAACCTCCGGTTTCTTGAGATAGAACCGGAGAAGGCCTCGCTGAGGGAGGTCTTCAGGGAGCTGAACGAAGTCGGCGAGAAAACCGGGAGGTTCATAATAGCCTTTGACGAGGCCCAATACCTGCGCTTCTACGGCTCACGGGGCGGAAAGGAGCTCCTAGCTTTGTTTGCCCACACCTACGACAGTCTGCCGAACCTCAGGATTATCCTGACCGGCTCGGAAGTCGGCCTGCTCCACGACTTTCTTGGAATAGACGACTACGAGAGCCCGCTTTACGGGAGGATTGGAGGCGAAATCTACGTTAGGCCCTTCGACGAAAAAACCTCAAAGGAGTTCCTGAGAACCGGCTTTAGAGAAGCTGGCCTTGATGTAGACGAAGACGCCATAGACCGCGCCGTCTCGATACTCGATGGAATCCCTGGCTGGCTCGTCCTCTTCGGCGTGAAATACCTTGAAACGAGAGACTTCGAAAAAGCCATAAAGGCGACGCTCAACGTTGCAAAGGGCCTGCTGTTCGGTGAGCTGGGGGAGCTTGAAAGGAGGAGCAGGAGGTACACTGAGATTCTACGGGCGATAGCCCTCGGCTACAACAGGTGGAGCCTGATAAGGGACTACCTCGCCGTGAAGGGTATGAAAACTCCAGAACCGAGGCTGTACGAACTTCTCAAGAACCTGAAGAAGATGGGGTGGATTGAGGAGGAGAACGGGGAGTACAGACTGGCCGACCCCGTGGTCAAGCTAATCCTGAGAGGGTCGTAGAGCCCGATTACACTGGTTGAGCTTTTGCTTTTCCTTTTCCATTCAGTCGCATCACTTTTCCAAAATTTTTACCTTCAATCCGTACTCCTCGAAGCGTTTGAAGTCCTCATCGCAGGTGTAGAGCGTTGCGTTGTGGGCTATGGCAGTGGAAGCTATGAGAAGGTCTTTCAGGGGAGGTCGTTTTCCCTTCTTCATGAGGTCTCTGAAAATCGCTCCCGCTACCTTTGCGGAGTTTTCGTCGAACTCAACCTTGGGTATCATCTCAAGCATGAGCTCCTCCCGCTCTTTCAGGTGACCACAGTGAAGCTCAAAGAGAACAATCACTGGTAGATGATACTCTCTGTTTCCTTCTTGATAGAGCTCTTCCACAATCTTTCTGTTCCCGCCGAAGAGCTCGATTACCACGCTGGTGTCCAGGAGTCCATCCATTCTTCGACCTCCTTCAGTTCTTTTTTGAGCTCTTCAAGCTCTTCGGGGGTTCTCGTCCCGAAGGCAATCATCAGCACGTCAAGGTTGCCCTTCTTTTTCTTGCCTATGAGCTCTCTCAAAAGCTCGGAAAAGCTCTTGTTGCCCTTCATCTTGACGAGCTCGTAGTAAACGTCATCCGCTATCGTTATCGTCTTGCCCAACGGCACCACCCATAAGTGCATGCATGCACGAAATATTTAAAGTTTGTCCGCCACAATCCTCCATGCAACCCAAAGCTGAAGGGCCACGATGACCGTCAGCGCCAGCGCCATCAGTTTTCTGCTTTTCTTCGGCCCATAGAGGCCGGTTATACTGAACAGAAAGTTTAAGCCTGAAAGCTCAAGGAGCAAGCTTACCAGCTCCGTTTTTCTTCCAAAGGCAATCATCTTCCCAATTAAATCATCACTCGCAGGGTAGTTTGAATGGAGCGCTATGAGCCTGACCGCGACGAGGATTGCCGTGTAGATGAGGTTCTGCTTTATGGGAACCTCAATCAGGAAGTCCCTGCTGGGTTCCCTCCCGGTAAAGAGCCTGTAAAGGGAGTGGGGGAAGATAATAACCCAAATGACCATCGAGACGAAAAGAACGAAGAAGGCGAAGATTTCAGCAAACATCGCGACCCCGCTTAAAAGTCCCATTATCGGGTCTCCGGTCGCCAGGAGGACCCACGCAAAGAGCCCCCAGAAGATAAGGGCATCGCCGACGATATTGAAAACCTCCTTCGGAAGGTAGAGCCTGCCGTGGGTTTTCTCGATTATCTCGGGCAATCTTCTGATGTCTTCACGCGAATAGCCGTAGCGTTCAAGGGTCTTACCAACGAAGTGAAGCGCCACGAGGAGGAACGGAATGAGAAGGAGGAAAACCGTGAAGATGTTCACGGCGTTTAGATGTTCCCTCATTGGGGGGATGAGAAGCCAGAGGGCGAGCCAAAATACGACGATGAACGCCCATGGGAGGAGGTAGTCCCTAACAAAGACCCGCATGGCCGTTAATATTCCGGGGGTAAATAACCTTTTCGAAGCCATTACCACTTATGCCCCCGTAAGTTACTTACGCACCCATAAGCAACAACTCAAAAGGGTAACGAAGGAGAAATTCAGGGCAACGGAATCCTCTCGACCTCAATCCGGTCGAAGGTTGGGTACTCCTCCACGATGAAGAACCTCACCTCGCCTTCGATGGTCTCGGCCAGCTCTAAAGCCACCTCCTCTGGCATCTCAATTCTGCCCTTCTCGCGGTTGATGTAGAGCCACTCCTCCGGAACCTCGGCCTCCTCAACGAGGAACTCGTAAAGCTCGTCCAGGTCGCTGTATTCAGCAATCCCAAAGCGGAGCGTTCCGTCCTCGGTGATTTCCATGTAGGGCCTTGCCACGTTCCTCGCCATCCTCCTGAGCCTGTTCCTGAGCTGGACGGCGTCCTTGAGCCTCGCGGTGCAGAGATGGTAGCTCAGCGAGGTATTTTCTTCGCCCCACTCGAGGAGTTTAAGCCCGAGTTCGAGCGAACCCTTGATGGCGGAACTCTCGTCGCTTATCGGCCTGTACCCCCTGTCGAGAAGGTTTCTGAGGTTGGTCTCGCTGAACTCCAGCTCGTTCACGTTGAGGAACTTCGCGCCGAGGTTGTCGAGGAATTCGGCGTACCACCTCATTCTCTCGAACTGACCCGGGACGGAGGGAATCTCCCCGCCGACGTCCCAGTCGAAGTCGAAGGCGTTCTTTATGTTCTCGATTTCCACCCTGAAAAGCTTCGAGTTCGGGTTGAAGAGGTCTGGATGGAAGCGTATCTCATCTAAGCCTGCATCGTAGAGCCTCTCAAGGTTCTTCTTCGTGGCCAAAGCGCCGGTGGTGTAGAGGTGGACGTGAAAGTCCCCGCCAAAGGCCTCCTTGAGGGCGCGTATGTATTGAACGGTCCTGTCGAGCCTCGCGAGGGGGTCTCCGCCGGTGACGCCCGCGCCTTTTGCCTCCTGAATCCTCGCTTCCTCGATGACGTCATCAACGCTCTTAACGGGCCTTTCGTTGGCGTAAACAACATCTTCCCTCCTCCAGGGGCTCAGCGGGCAGTAGAAGCAGTCCCTCGGGCACTTCCCTGTGGTGAAGAGGACGAGCTTCTCACCCCTAACGCAGAGCTGACAGCCTTTAGGCAACTCTCTCACGGCGTACGAGAAGTAAGGGGTCTCCCATACCATAGCCCTCGCCAACCCTAACCCGAGGGCAGGCCTTAAAAACGTTGGCGGGCAAAGTTGTCCGATGCCTATGAGGGAGAAGCCGAAGTATCTGCCCCCGACGCTCCGCGAGAAGCACCGCTACATTGCCTTCCAGCTGATTGGAGAGAGGCCCTTCCGGAAGGACGAGGTCAAGAAAGCCATCTGGGAGGCGAGCCTCTCAGCGCTCGGAGTCCTCGGCTCGGCTAAAGCAAAGCCCTGGTTCATACGCTTCGATGAGAAGAGCCAGACCGGAATCGTCAGGGTTGACAGGAAGCACGTCGAGGAGCTCAGGTTTGCTTTAACGCTCGTGACGGAGATAAACGGCTCGAAGGCAATCTTCAGGACGCTCGGAGTTTCAGGGACGATAAAAAGGCTGAAGAGGAAGTTTTTAGCCGAATTCGGCTGGCGTTAGAGCAGGAAGGGCATCGCCTTGTCCACTGCTCCTTTGTAAACGAGCAGGTAGCGCCTACAGGCCTTCTCCCAGGTGAAGTCCCTTCTCGCGCGCCTTTTGGCGTTCTCGCGGAGCCTCGCGAGTGTCCCTTCGTCGAGCTCTTTAGCCGAAACCATGGCCCTCGCGAGGGCAAACGCGTCTCTCGGCGGGACGAGTATTCCGGTGGCGTTCTCAGGGTCTATGTTGAGGTCTATTATCGTGTCCTTGAGTCCACCGACGGCGCTCGCTATTGGAACTGCCCCGAGGCACATCGCCTCAAGCTGAACCAATCCAAAGGGCTCGAAGTAAGACGGAATCACCACGAAGTCCACCGAGCCGTAGAGCTCGCGGACGGTTTCCCTCGGCAGGACGTCGGTGATTACCCTGACGTTCTCCGGGAAGCGGTTCTCAACGGCCCTGGCCCAAGCCTCCAATCCCGGGTCGCCCTTGCCGACGATGATGAAGCGCATCTCCTTAAAAGATGGGTCGCCGGAGAGTATCTCTATCGCCCTTAGGAGCGTGTCAACTCCCTTCTGGGCCCTGTCGAAGCGACCGATGAACATGAAGGCCCTTCCGTCGCTCAAACCAAAGCGTTGGAGGATTAGCCGTCTCCGCGCCTCCCTTGGTTTGTCGGCGTTCTCGAGGAGTTCCTCGCTCCAGAAGGAACAGTCTATGCCGTTGAAGACGTGCGTCACCTTGCCGTCGAAGTTCCTGAAGAAGTCCCATTCCTCGAGGAGGTAGCTTTTGCTAACGGTCGTTACCGCGTCGGCTATGTAGCAGGCGGTGTGCTCGGGGTCTATCTCGGGATAAGGCGCGAGTTCGCCCAGGTTGGCCTCGTGGAAGTAGCCCGCGGGAATCCTGGCCTTGTTAAGCCTGTGAACCGTAAAAACGGTTTTGGGAGAGAAGAAGTACTTCTTCAAAAGTCCGAGGGCAAAGACAGTGTGCCAGTCGTGGGCGTGGACAACGTCCGGCCTGAAGGTCTCAATAAGGTGATTGAGCAGACCGGCGGAGGCCTTGCCGAAGAGAACGGCCTTCCTGAGGAGGGTCTCCCAGTCGGGATAGACGTCGGCGTCGAGGAGGCCTCCTGAGAGCGTGTAAACCGTGACCCCGTTCTGCTCCCGCTTTCTGGCGGTTACCTCGACGGTTCTGCCCTCGAAGGAGAGCCTGAAGGTGAGAAACGGCTCGCCGAGGCTCCGCCCGTGGTCGGGGGTGAAGACGATTACCTCGTTGCCGAGCTCGACTAGACCTTCAGCTATGCTCGTAACGGCCTCCGCTAGGCCACCGACCTTAACGGGCAGGTACTCGAAGGAGAGTATGAGGACGCGCATAGGCATCACTCGAGGAGTATGAACTTCTCGCCCTCGACGTCCTCGACGTAACTGCTTATTCCGCCGACTTTCCAGCGGTTGCCACCAGCCTCGATTGTGACGTTGGCCACGAGCGGTGTGTACTCGTAGTCAACAATCTTCCCGTGGAGCTCCACCGGCTCCCTCGTATCGACGAGCTTTCCAACGATTTCGGCCTCCCTCGGAAGGCCAACATGCCTGAGTATCGTGATGAGCGTCCTGACGTTCACGAGCGTCAGGGGCTTTGAGAGGGCATCGTAGTTGATGGGCTTAAGCACCTCGCTGTTGTCGAAGTAAATCGTGTAGAACCAGTGCATGTACTGGAAGACGGCCCTCGGGCTCTTGGCCCAGAAGGAGTAGAACTTCTCCCGCCTCTTGTCCTTGGGAATCGCGCCGAAGAATATCGAGTAGTCCGCGTCGCCGATTATCCAGCTCGCCATGAGCCAGGGGGCACCGCCGGTTCTCGCAAGGAGTATGTTGTCCGCCTTGAGCCAGTCGGGGATTTCATCGGGTAGGTTGGTGATTATCACAAAGATTACGTCCTTTCTGGCCTTTATGTCCCGTCTGAGAAGCTCGAGGAACTCGTAGGGCGTGTTGATTAGAACCTCGTAGCGGGCGGTTCTTATTATGTGCTGGACTCTCTCAAGGGTGTTATCGAAGCCGAGAATCGTCCATATCTCGGGCAACTCCTGGCCGTGGGTCTGTTTGTAGAGCTCGACGAACGCCTCTTTGAGCTTCTCGATGTCCTCGATGAACTCCTCCTTTATGCGCTCGAGGACGACCTCAGGATTAACCGGACGGTAGAGCCTCGGAGTCCCGTGCATAACGTCAACGAAGCCCTTCCTGTGGAGCGAGCTGAGGACGTCGTAGACCCTCGTGTGGGGAATTCCGCTCTCCTTGGTTATGTCGGTGGCCTTGCTCGGGCCGAGCTTGAGAAGGGTTATGTACGCTAAGCTCTCGTACTTCGTGAGTCCGAGCTTCTGAAGCTTCTCAATGATTTCCTCCTCCCTCATTTTACTTCCCCCTGTCTTTCACTAACGATAGTTTATTCATCTTTAGTGGTATATGGTCACGGTAGGTGTATAAAACTTTTGGCTTCAAACCTTTTTAAGGAACGTTTAAGAGGTGGAAACGGTGCTAAAACATGCTCGAAACCCTCGCCGATTTCATAGCACAGAACTTCCCGCGGGGAAAGGCAGTAGAACTAGGCATAGGCTTCCAGACGAAGGTAGCCTTGAGGCTGACCGAGCTCGGCTACGACGTCCTGGCGATAGACTGGAACGAAAAGGCAGTTGAGAACGCGAGGAAAGCCGGCATAAAAGCGGTCCGCGACGACCTCTTCAGACCGAGGCTGGAGCTCTACAAAGACGCGGTGGTTCTCTACTCCGTAAGGCCAACGCCCGAGATAATGAAACCAATCCTCGAACTGAGCAAAAAAACCGGTGTTCCCCTCGTGGTTCTGCCCCTGAGCGGTGACTCCGTGCCCAAACAGATGAGGCTCGTAAACTACAAAGGACTGGCGATATACGTTTATAAGCCGTGAGCGAACTAAAGCCGGTGGTGGTATGAAGCTCTTCGGCACCGCGGGGATTCGGGGAAGGCTCTGGGAGAAGGTGACGCCCGAGCTCGCATTGAAGGTCGGAATGGCCGTCGGAACCTACAGGAGCGGAAAAGCGGTCGTCGCGAGGGACGGGAGGACCTCAAGCATCATGCTCAAGAACGCGGTGATAAGCGGTCTGCTCGCGAGCGGAATGGAGGTTTTAGATGCCGATTTGATTCCGACTCCGGCTCTGGCGTGGGCAACGAGGGAGCACGGCGACGCGGGAGTTATGATTACAGCCTCACACAACCCCCCGACCGACAACGGGATAAAGGTCTTCAACGGCGACGGGACCGAGTTCTACGTGGAACAGGAGAGGGAGCTTGAGGAGATAGTCTTCTCCGGGAACTTCAGGAAAGCCGAGTGGAACGAGATTAAAACGGTTAAACCCCTCGACGTTATAGACGACTACATTGGAGCTGTTCTCGACTTCGTGAACCACGAGACGAACCTTAAAGTCCTCTACGACGGGGCCAACGGCTCGGGGAGCGTTTTGGCGCCCTACCTGCTCCGCGAGATGGGGGCGAAAGTGATAAGCGTGAACGCCCACGTTGACGGCCACTTCCCGGGGAGGAAGCCTGAACCGCGCTATGAAAACATCGCCTACCTTGGGGAGCTCGTTAAAGAACTTGGCGTTGATTTGGCAATAGCGCAGGACGGCGACGCCGACAGGATAGCGGTGTTCGACGAGAAAGGTAATTACGTTGACGAGGACACGGTAATAGCGCTCTTCGCCAGGCACTACGTCGAAGAAAACGGCGGGGGAACGGTTGTTACGTCGATAAACACCGGCTCAAGGATAGACGAGGTGGTTGAAAAGGCCGGGGGAAAGGTCGTTAGAGTCCCACTCGGCCAGCCCCACGACGGCATAAAGAAATACGGAGCCATCTTCGCCGGCGAACCCTGGAAGCTTGTGCACCCGAGGTTCGGCAACTGGATTGACAGCTTCGTGACGATGGCGCTCCTGATTAAGATGATTGACGAGAACGGCCCCCTCTCAAAGCTTGTCTCGGAGATTCCTGTCTATTACCTGAGGAAGGAGAACGTCCCGTGCCCGGACGAACTCAAGGGGAAGGTCGTCGAGAGGGCCAGAGAGGAGCTTGAGAAGGCCTTAGGGGAGGAAATCAAGGAAATCCTCACGATTTCGGGCTACCGCTTCCAGCTGAGGGACGGCTCGTGGGTTCTCGTCAGGCCGAGCGGGACGGAGCCGAAGATTCGCGTCGTCGTCGAGGGGCCGAGCGAGAAGAGAAGGGACGAGCTCTTTGAGCTGGCCTACAAAACGGTTGCAAAAGAAGTGGAAAAGCTCAAACGAAGCGCGCGGGCCTCAAAGTCCTGACTGCTATTTCCCTTTTGTCTATCATGACCTTGAAGCCCTCCTTGGCGACGTAGGTCTTGACGCCCGTTACCGTTTCGATGTACTTTGCCTCCTTGTATGGGTTGGCGAAGTGCATCTTCATACCAATGTGGCTCATTATCAGGACTTCTGGCTTTTTCTCCATGCTCTTGAGCATTTCAACGGCGTCGTCGGTGCTGAGGTGGTAGGGAATTCCCATATCTCTCGGCCGGGTTATCGCCGCTATGAGAACCCTCGCCCCGTCGTGCCACTCTATAAGGCCGTCGAAGTAGGCCGTGTCCGGGATGTAGGAGATGTCGCCGTAGGCGGTCTTCATGCGGAAGCCTATGGTTGTGGGGTCCGAGTGCTGGCTCGGGGTTATGAGGAACTCCTCCTCCCCTATCGCTATCTTGTTGCCCGGCTCTGGCGTGTGGACGCTCTCAAGGACCTCTATGTGGTACTTGCTTATCGCAGGTGTATGAGTCTCGTCACCGTAGACGACGCTCTTCGAGGCTATCAGCGTTCCCCTCTTCTTGAGCGCACCGCCGGTCATGGCCTCGACCATGACCTCGAGGTCGTTGCAGTGGTCGACGTGCCTGTGGGAGACGAAGATAGCATCGAGCCTTCTCGGGTCGAGCTTGTAGCGCCAGCTCCTGACGAGCGCTCCCGGTCCCGGGTCGACGTAAACGTTCCTGCTCGCCCTTATGTGGAATCCCCCCGTGGAGCGGAACTGGGTTATTGTGATGAACCTCCCGCCCCCGCTCCCGAGGAAGGTTATCTCTATCACTCACTCACCTCCGTATCCTCTGCGGACGGTAGGGTTTGGGCGGTGGGGTATATAAGCGCTCCGAAACCGGTTTAAGCTCCGGGGAGAAGTAGTGGCGGTGGTTCTGATGGAGTTCGAAGGGGTTCTGAAGGAAGTTGAAGACCTGAGGGACGAGATGGTAAAGACGCTCGTCGAGCTGATTAAGATTCCGGCCATAAGCCCCGACTACGGCTACGAGGGGGAGTACGACAAGGCCCAGAAGCTGCTTGAGATAATCAGGGACTGGCCCTTCGACAAGGTCGAGGTCTACAACGCCCCGGACGAGAGGGCCAAGAACGGGGTCAGGCCGAACATATTGGCCTATTACTATGGCGAGAAAGGCGAGGAGAGCGAGAGGCTCTGGATTCTCACGCACATCGACGTCGTTCCGCCGGGGGACCTGAGCAAGTGGACCGTTACAGAGCCCTTCAAACCGCTCGTCAAGGACGGCAGGGTCTACGGGCGCGGAAGCGAGGACAACGGGCAGAGTTTGGTTGCTTCGCTCTACGCCGTGAAGGCCATGATGAACCTCGGGATAAGGCCGAAGAGAACCGTCATTTTGGCTTTCGTCAGCGACGAGGAAACCGGGAGCAAGTACGGAATCGGGTGGCTGATGAAGGAGCACCCCGAGCTGTTCAGGGAAGACGACCTCGTTCTCGTCCCGGACGGCGGAAACGAGGACGGAACGTTCATAGAGGTTGCCGAAAAGGGAATCCTCTGGTTCAAGCTCAAGGTCAAGGGCCAGCAGGTGCACGCGAGCATGCCGGACAAGGGCCTGAACGCGCACCGCGTTGCACTCGATTTGGCCTACAACCTCGACAAAAGGCTTCACGAGAAGTACAGCGAGAAGGACGAGCTCTTTGACCCGCCGGAGAGCACCTTCGAGCCAACGATGGGAGGAAACCCGGCCGACAGCCCCAACATAATCCCGGGCGAACACGAGGTCGTTTTCGACTGCAGGGTTCTGCCAAGGTACAGCCTCGACGATATTCTCAGGGACGTCAAAGATGTCGCGAAAGAAGTTAAGGAGAGGCACAGGAAGGAGCTTGACGGGAAGGTTCTCCCCGAAATCGAGGTGGAAATCCTTCAGAGGGGCGACCCGGCACCGCCGACGGACCCGGAGGGCGAGATAGTGAAACTCCTGAAGGAGGCGATAAAGGAGCTACGCGGAAAGGAAGCCAAGGTAGGGGGCATAGGAGGCGGAACCTTCGCGGCGTTCTTCAGGAGGAAGGGAATTCCGGCCGTCGTCTGGGCGACGCTCGACGAAACTGCCCACCAGCCGAATGAATACGCGAAGATTGACAACATGGTCGAGGACGCCAAGGTAATGGCATACCTCGCCCTGCGCTGACTTTTTAATCTATTTAATCTATTTTGTTTCAAACTCGCTTGAAGCAATCGTCAGGTATTTATATTTTCTCGCCGTAAGTAATCCAGTGGTGAGAATGAGAAGGATTCTGGTTCTTATGCTCGTCTTTGTTGTTATTGCATCCGGCTGCATCGCGGGAACCCAGACTACCCCAACATCTGCAGAACAGACAAGCTCACAGACCATTGCAAACACCACCCATGAATCCATGGAACAAGTCCACTCACCGGCAAACGACGTTCTTGACCCGACGAAAACCGAGTATTGCATGAACGTTGTCAATGCAAGCAACCTCTTCGGCATTGGGCTTTACAAGGAGCTCTCAGGTAGCGGCGGGAACGTCCTCATATCCCCCTTCAGCGTGTTCACAGCCCTGAGCATGGTTTACGAGGGCGCCAGGGGCAAAACCGCCTGGGAGATGACAAGGGTCCTCCACCTCCCCAAGAATGAAACCATGCGCAGGGAGGCGTTTAGAACGCTCCTGCTTGACGCCCAAAGACCCTATGGAGTGGAGCTCACAATCGCCAACGCCCTCTGGGTGCAGGAGGGCTATCATCTAAAGGAGAACTATCTTAGGGTCATAAAGAAGTACTACCTGGGCGATGTGCGGGAACTCGATTTCAAGGGAAACCCAGGGGGCGCCGAGAGAACGATTAACGAGTGGGTGGAGGAGAAGACTAACGGGAAGATAAAGAACCTCGTGAGCGGACTAACCCCCGACACGAGGCTGGTAATAACCAACGCAGTCTACTTTAAGGCCAACTGGACGCTCCGCTTCAGTCCAAGCGGAACGCACAACGGAACGTTCACACTCCCAACTGGGAAGGTTGTAACCGTCCCGATGATGACCCAGATTGACAGGTTCAACTACGCCGAGACCGACTCGTTCCAAGTTCTGGAGATGCCCTACAAGGGCTCAAGGTTCAGCAACTTCAGCATGGTGATAATCCTTCCCAAGGACGCTAACGGCCTGAAGGAAATAGAAGAGAACCTCAGCCCGCGGTTCCTGAAGGCCGTTCTCAACTCCCTTAAGCCCGAGGAGGTCAAGGTGACCATACCAAAGTTCAAATTCGAAGGGAGTTACCACTTGGGCAAAGTCCTTGTGAAGATGGGCATGAAGCAGGCCTTCACGGATGGTGCGGACTTCTCGGGAATATCGGAGGAGCCCATAGCAATAAGCGACGTGGTGCACAAGACGTTCATAAGCGTCGCCGAGAACGGCACCGAGGCGGCCGCGGCAACGGCGGTTGTGCTGACCGCGGCCTCGGCTCCTGGGCAACTCCCCGAGTACAAGGTCTTCAAAGCAGACCATCCCTTCCTGTTCCTCATCGTGGACAGGAACAGCGGGCTGATACTCTTCATGGGGCGCCTCGTGAACCCGAAGGGGTGAGCTTTTAAGCTCCTCCTCCAACTTTTTCCATGCCCCTCTGGAAGGACGGAAAGCTCGGACTGCCTGTGAGGGAAGCGGTTAAGCTCTTTCCTGAGCTGGAAAACTACGTGGACGAGCGCGGAAGGCTCGACTTCTCGAACAGGAGGGCGAGGATACTCTACAATAGGGCGATAGCGAAGGCCCTCTTCGGGCTGGAGATAGAATACCACCCGCGCGGTCTCGTAACGCCCCCGATATCGCGCTACCTCTTTCTGAAGACGTTTTTGAGGGGTAGAGAGAAGGTTCTGGAGATTGGAACCGGACACACCGCGATGATGGCGCTTATGGCCGAGAAGCTCTTCAACTGCAATGTAACGGCCACGGAGCTGGACGATGAGTTCTTCGAGTACGCGGGGAGGAACGTCGAGCGAAATCTCGCTAAGGTCAGGCTAATCAAGAGCGACGGGGGAATAATCCGGGGGATAATTCCCGAAGGAGGGCGCTTCGACGTCATCTTCTCGGCCCCGCCATACTACGAGAGGCCGACGAGAGGCGTTTTAACGGAGAGAGAAGGAGTTGGCGGTGGGAAGTACGGCGAGGCCTTCTCGGTGAGGCTGATAGAGGAAGCGAGGGACTACCTACGGCCCGGCGGAAGGGTGGCCCTCTTCCTGCCCGACAAGAAGGAGCTGATAAGGGTTATAGCCGAGAAGGGAGAAAAGCTGGGCTACTCGGTGAGAGACGTCCGCTTTAAAGCTGGGACGCGGTGGAGGCACAGCTTGATACTAAACAAGGCTTAGGAACGCCCACCAAGGAATCATTAGGAGGTTATCCCGAGCCTCAAACTCTTTCCCGATGACTATCCCGAAGTCCGCCCCTGTTCTCTCCATGCTCCTCTTAACCTGAGTATAGCCAGCTTTTCCAAGGCCGACCTCGATAACATAACGCTTTCCGCCCCGCGTGAGGACGAAATCCGCGCCACCTTTTCCGGGTTCGTACTCAAGAACACCCTCCCCTGAAAGGTAGAGGACAACGGCATCCTCAAGCAGGGGAGCGAGTTCAACCACTTCAAACTTGGACAAAAGAGACGCCCTGAGCGAGGGAGCCGAGAACTTGAGCTTCGGACTTCTGCGGATTTTCTTTGAAAGACTACCAATCGGAGGAATTTCAATGAGCAGTCCGCTGGCAACGAAAGCCCTCACGAGTTCGATGACGGTGCTCTTTGATATTCCCAGGGTTTTGGACAGCTTCTCGTAGCTGAAGCGCTCTCCCTTGGGCGTTGCGAGGAGGGTTAAGAGCCTAAGCGCTGAATCCAGCGTCGATGAGTCGAAGTTCCTGAACTCCGGCAGGTCACGGTAGACTATCCGTTCAAGGAGGGAGAAGAGAGCATCGTACGCCAGTCGCTCATCCATCTCAAGCGTCAGGGGAAGTGAGCCGAGCTTTAGATAATTCCCCGCTTCACCGGCATAGCGGGCCCCCAAGGAAAGCGTCCTCTCGAGTTCATCAACTCTGAACTCAAAGAGGGCATCGAGACCAATCCTCTCAACGTCATTCCCGCGAAGGTGGAGGTACTCAACGAAGCTCAGGGGTTTTACGTCAACGTGGATAGCCCTCCTCGCGAGGTCGGGGCTCTCTCTCAGCTTTAGAGCGGACGAACCGGTTGCAATTATCAGGGCCTTTCTCCTGTCGTGAAGAACCTTAAGGGTTAAATCCCAGTTTTCAGCGTATTGAACCTCGTCGAGCAGGAGAACCGGCCTTTTTGGTCTGAAAACATCGAAGTATCGCTCAATGACCTCGTGGAGGGAAAAACCGAGCAGGCGGACTTCATCTGCGGAGATGTAAATCACGTCTGACGTTTGCGAGAGGGTATGGAAGTAGAGCTGAGCAAGGAGCGTTGTCTTCCCAGTTCCCCTCAGGCCAGGTAAGAGGACCGTTCTGGGGTCACCACCATCGAGATAGGCATCAACAAAACCGGAAAGCTCTTCAAAGAGGAGGCGCTTCCTCAGCTTCCTCGCGTACTCGAATCTTGAGGGCAATTCCGCGGAGAGCTTTAAAAGATAGTCCGTTATCTCGACCATGTTCCCACCTATTTTGGTCGTTTGAACGACCAAATAGAAAAGGATTTCGGCCGGTGGAGCGACCGTAATGGGACTCGGACCGTGGGCGTCTCAGCACTCACGCCGGTCTCAGTGGAGGTGCTTTCTCGTCATCGTCCCGAGTTTCAGTGCATATCCTCAACGTAGAGGAAGAGGCACTTAAGGTATTCGGTGTCCTTCGAGGCCATGAGTATCGGGTGGTCCGGGGCCTGGGTTCTGTAGGGCTCGAGCATCTTGAGGAACTTGCCCGCCTTTGCTCCAGCCGCGATGACCATGTCCTTGAAGGCCTGCATGTCAACGTGCTGGGAGCAGGAGCAGGTGACGAGGATTCCGCCCTCCTTAACGAGCTTCAGGCCGGCGTAGTTGACGTTGAAGTAAGCCCTGAGCCCGCGCTGGAGATCCTTCTCGTGCTGGACGAAGGCAGGCGGGTCGAGGATTACAATGTCGAACTTCTCGCCCCTCCTGAGCATCTCCTCCATAACGGGGAAGGCTGAGCCGACGATGAACTTCATTCCGTCTTCAACGCCGTTGAGCCTGGCGTTCTCCTTGGCGGTTTCGATGGCCCGTGGGGACTTGTCAACGGCAACCACTTCCTCGGCCCCGGCAACCGCCGCGTGTATCGCGAAGCCACCGGTGTAGGTGAAGACGTCGAGAACCCGCATGCCGGGCTTGACGTACTTCTCCAGAGCTATCCTGTTCTCGCGCTGGTCGAGGAAGAAGCCCGTCTTCTGACCGCGCATGTCGACGATGAACTTGGCCTTTCCTTCCTCTATTACCGTCCTGTACTTCTCCTTGCCAAGGAGAACGCGCTCGATTTCAGGTAACCCCTCCCTGCGCCTGCTCCTTCCGGTGTTCTTCTCGAAGACGGTCTCTATTTCAGGCTCGACCTCCATTATGGCCTCGGCCAAATCGAGCTTAAACTTCTCCATACCGATGCTCGAAATCTGAAGCGAGGCTATCTCGTTGAAGCGGTCAACTATCAGGCCCGGTAAATAGTCAGCCTCGCCGTAGACCATTCTGTAAGCCTTGTCGTAGCCGAGAACCTTCTTCCTGTACTCGTTAGCCTTCCTAATCCTCTCCTTGAAGAGCTCCTTCGTTATCGGGGTGTCTTTATCTTTAATGAGCAGGCGGACCATTATGTTCGAATTGGGGTTGACGAAGCCCCTGCCGAGGAACTTCCCTCCCCTCGTGTAGACCTCGACTATGTCTCCGGGTTCAAACTCGCCCTCGGTTCTCACGACACCCTTCTTGAAGACTATCATCGCGCCCTTCCCTATGGCCCTCGCCGCCTGGGCGTCAACGATTACCCTCGCCATTCTCACCACCGGAGGGGTTAGAGAAGGGGGTTTAAAAACCTGCCCGGCGATAGGTATTTAACCCCCGGAGCCCTATATTAGAGCGGTGGTTTCTATGCACTTCGACGTTGTAAAGGAGTTCTTGGAAGAGATTGGCGCCGACTGGATTGAGCTCGACGGCGAAATCCACCTCGAGCCCGAGGTCTTCTACGAGGTTTGGAAATACATCGGCCAGCCCGAGCTGAAGACCTACGTCGTCGAGGACGAGGTTGTAGAGCCAGGCTCCTACGACCCGCCCGAGATGAAGTACACCGACGTCAAGAAGATTAAGGTCAAGAAGGTGTACTTCGAGACCCTCGACGGCAAGAGAATCGTGACGGATTACTCCGAGTTCCAGAGGATTATGAAGGAGAAGTCCGCCTGACGTTTCATCTTAGCAGGACCGGGAGCATCAGGGAGCCCATGCAGTTGGTCCTCTTCACCCCGAGGATAACGGCCAGATAGCCAACAATCGATGAAGCCGTCAGCGCGAGCAGGCCCGGAAGGCCATCGAAGAGGAGGGCAAGGAGAATCAGCGACGCCAGAACAGCGAGGTTGATAAACCGGTACGGGAGCCTCGAAAGGGCCCCCGCCAGAAACCTTGCAAGGGGCTCGCCGTAAATGAGAACTGCAAGACCCACGAAGAGCGCAACGAGGAGGAACGCCGGGAGAGCTCTGAGGCTCAGGGGCTTCATCAGCGTTACTATTCCGTTTCTTTCCCTTCCCGTTTTGAGAAAGTTGAGGAAGGCGAAGAGGAAGTTGGCGGTGTTAACGGAGTAGACGATTGCCAGGAACGAGCGCTCGTCCCGGGAGATGAACGAGCCCAGCAAAGCTGCTTGTGATGCCGTGAAGGCCGGAAGAAGGGAAGCCAGCATACCGAAGAGCGTCCCCATGAAAGAAAACAGAGTGAGCCTTTTGGAAGTAATCTCGAGCTCAGGACTGCCGGGTTCTATCCTCCTAGTCCCGGCCAGGAGGGAGGAGACTATGACAGGAACGCCGAAGAACCCGGTGAAGAGGGCATAGAAAGGCTCGTTCAGTGAAAGTGAGAGGATTAGAAGACCTAAAAGCCCGGAGAGGATTATCACGAAGAGCGCGTGGAGCCTTTTCACGCCCTTCTCGGTGAAGACAAGGAGAAGTATTAGGAGCAGTACGGCGAGCTTCCCAAAGGCCGGCCTGTAGAGGGGAGCGAGGCGGAGGTAGAGGGGAACCAGCGGGGGGAAGAAGAGAACCGCCAGAAAGCTCGCGATGAGCGCTATCCTGACGACTTCAAGGCCCTTACCTTTGAGCACGAGCCGGTGAGCCGGCAGAACGCTGAGGGCCGTCTCTTCGTCTGGAACGCCGAGGAAGGTTGAAGGGATTACGTCGAGGAACGTGTGAGTTAATCCCATCGCAAAGAGAACGACCGCGCTCAGGCCGAAACTGCGGAGAAGGGAGGCTAAAGTGTTCACGTGGATTCCTGGGGTTATCCCCGTGAAAGTGCCAAGCAGGAGGCCTAACAGTGCTTCCCGGAGCAAAGGTCCTCACCCGACTGAACTTCAAACGCCGGCTTTCCCCTGTAGGTCGTGAAGAAGCCGTAGGCGGTTACGCTCTCGTTTTCAGCCAGGGAGACGCCAAGCCTCGATGGGAGCTTGAGGAGAACCGAGCAGGTACCGTTGGTCACGTTCGCTACCCCAAAGCCGCTCCTGTAAACCTTTACCCAGGTGACTTTTCCCGAGATTCTCGCAAAGGAGCCTTCGTTGAAGGAGCACATGTCGTTTGGCAGTTTCTCCCGGGGCTTCACGACGGAACAGTTCAGGCAGAACAGACTGGACTTCCGCCTCAGGGCCTCGAAACGAACCGTATCGCCGGTTCTCGCGCTGAAGCCGTAGAGCCTTAAGTCCGTGCAGTTGAGCTTCAGGTAGCGGGAGGTACTTTTGATAACGAGACACTCGCCGGTGGCTATCTCCCCAGTTTCCGCCAGATTGATGGGTTTCTCTTCTGCAGGCCCAAAGACATTAACGTCGTTGAGGGAATCGACGTAGAGGGTAATCGTCGAGTAAAGCCTCACAACGCCGAGGATTTTGACGCGAAGGCCCGGCCTGAGGAAGAGACCGTGGGGGAGGTAAACCCTGAACTCCTCGCTCCCGTTCCAGACTGCTGCGGGGTTTCCACCGTAGAGAACGACGCCCTCAAGCGGGTAGGGCATGCCGTTTTTGGGCTCCTTCAAATAGCCGAGCTCCTCAACATTGAGGGGATAGAACTTCGAGCCGTAGGTCAGTCCCTCAAGCCTTACGAGGCTCCCCTTCGGAACGTTGAGTGCGTAGGCAAGGCGGACCTTCGAAGGGGTTAGCAGGAGGGGGCCGCTGGAGTACCAGTAGGCTCCTTCGATACTTTCTAAGGGAAACGTCGCGTTTGCAGGGACTACCGTGGAGACGTCCACCCAGAGACCGCGGTGGGTTGCCCTGAGCCTGCCCTCGACGGTGTAGGCCTTTCCGAGCTCCAGAGACTTTCCGAGTGCGACCGTTACGGTGCCGTTGTAGAGAACTGATAGGGAGCCGGAAGAGTAAACGCAGAGGCCGGTGAAGGAGTCTTTCTCAGGAGAGTAACGGCTAAGCGCAAGGGAAACGATGAAAAGTGAGGACAGCAGGACGAATACCAATAATCGCCGCTGAACCATTGAAAATAGTAAGGAGGGAGACCTTAAAAAATTTTAGGTATCAGTAAATTTCCCCGCTTGGGTAGACGACGATGCCCTCTTCGGTTATCTCGAAGGGGTACTTCTTCATCGAGTGCCGAGTTTCGCGCATCTTCCTGATTAGG
This sequence comes from Thermococcus prieurii, assembly GCF_054657655.1. Lineage (NCBI taxonomy): Archaea > Methanobacteriati > Methanobacteriota > Thermococci > Thermococcales > Thermococcaceae > Thermococcus > Thermococcus prieurii. The sequence continues at coordinate 1,203,782 of NZ_BAAHYH010000002.1, forward strand.
AGGTAGCGCTTGAGTTCAACCTCCCTCTCGATGAAGTCGAGAAGGATGACGCCCCTGGAGATGTACTCCTCGACGCCGTACCTGCTGATTTTGCCCCTGCCCGGGTCGGGAGCCTCGGTTGTGAGGATTGAAGTGACGCCCATCTCAAGAAGTATTGTGTTGAGCTGAAGGAGCATCTCCCTGATTTCTTCCTCCTTCTTGAGGCGGAAGGCTATCGAGGGAATTGAATCTATAACGAGCCTTCTGGCGTTGATTGCCTTAACGACGCGGTAGATGTAACGAAGGAAGTCCTCGGCGTTGAGATTGCCCTCGAGAACGTACTGTTCCTCCGATGGGAGCCCAACGACCGCGCTGACACCGTCAACGATTGCTATCTTCCCCTGTTTCTCGTACTGCTCAATATCCCAGCCGAAGGTTCTCATCTCCCTTCTCAAGTCCTGCGCCCGCTCCTCGAGGGTAACTATCACTCCGGGCTCATCGTAGAGTTCAACACCCTTGTAAACGAACTGAACCGCGAACGTTGTCTTACCGCTTCCGGTGGGACCGGTTACAAGGACCGTGGTTCCCTCTGGGAATCCCCCCTCAACGAGGTCGTCAAAACCGGGAATCCCGGTCTTGACCCTGCGAACTTGCCACATCTCTCTGGTCATACGAATCACCGTGATGGCTGTTAGGGAATCCCTTAGTTCATCCGCTATAGCTATTTGATGGTTTGTGGATATAAAACTTTTGGAAGATAACGGAACTAAAGTCCCTTTCAATGGAAGATTTACAACGGGGCCCACTCAAAACCGCCAATGGGTACCATCGGGGCGGAAACGTTTTATTGAAAAAGGCAAAGTGAGAGCAAGGTGAAACCATGCCCGACCCCTTTGGAAGGGAGGCGCAGGAACTAATAAGGAGTGAATTCGGCGATGTTTTAACGCTCCTTGAGAGAATCCCCTCAAGCATAGACCCAGATGAAGCCCTCTCACTCGTCAGGTGGATGCTCGAATCAAAGGAACCCCCCGAGAACCTTCTCACCGTTGACACACTTGAGGAACTCAGGGACCTTTTCAGGTTCTACGCCCTCCTCGGGGCGCTGGCGTTCTCCCCCTACGGTATCGAGGCCGAGTTCGTGAAGAAAGCAACTGCGAAACTCTACCGCGCGAGAATAGAGAGAAAGGGCTCGCTGGAGGGGAGCCTTCTGAAGATTGAGCCCGCCGAGGGAATACCCGACAGGGACAGGAAGATACTGGAAAGGGCGATGGACAGGAGTCTGCCGGAAGAGGAGAGGGAAAAACTCAAGCTGAAGTACAGGATACACCTGAGCGAGTTCCTTGAGCTCTGGGAGGGGTCGCTGAAGGAGGTTTACGTAAGGAAAGGATACGCCTACCTCCGCTGGGACGAGGCGTTAAAGCTCTGGGAGATGGCCTTTGAGAGGCGCTTCGACAAAGCTGTCAGCCTTCTCGCCGACGTCAGGGATGAACTTCCCGAATTCTACGAGGAGCTCAAGGGGAAGCTTGAGGAGCTCGCCGGGGAGTACTTCAAGGAGAGGCTTGAGAAGCTCGGAAAAGTTGGCGCAAAGCCGCTCCGCTTCGACCTATTCCCGCCGTGCGTTAAAGAAGCCCTAAAAGGCGTTCCCTCGGGAATGAGGAACTACGCGATTACGGTTCTCTTAACGAGCTTCCTGAGCTACGCGCGCATCTGTCCCAACCCGCCGAGGAAGGACGTCCGTGTTAAGGACTGCGTAAGCGACCTAAGGGTCATCGAGGAGGAGATTCTGCCAGTTATCATCGAGGCCGGCAACCGCTGTAAGCCGCCGCTCTTCGAAGACCAGCCCCACGAGATTAAGAACATCTGGTACCACCTCGGCTTCGGATTGACCGATAAGCCAACGCTCGAGGACAGCGGGAACTCGACGTGGTACTTCCCGCCGAACTGCGACAAGATAAGGGCCAACGCTCCCCAGTTATGCAAGCCGGACAGGTACTGCAGGGGGGTCAAGAACCCGCTGACGTACTATCTGAGAAGGATCGCAAGGGAGGAGCGGAGCGAAACTGGTGAAGGGGGGGAAGAAGGTGGCTGAACTGCTCAGAGAGGTTAGCAGGGAGGAGAGAGAACTCTACTACAAGGGCGAGTGGAAGGCCGAGAGGATTCCGGAGTTCATACTCGATAGCCTTGAAAAGCGCGAGTTCGGCTTCGACCACACCGGGGAGGGGCCGAGCGACAGGAAGAACGTATTCGCCGACGTTAGAGATTTGGAGGACTACGTTAAGGCCACCTCACCCTACGCAATCTACACATCGGTTGCGCTCTACCGCGAACCGGCCCAGATGGAGGGCTGGCTCGGGGCCGAGCTCGTCTTCGACATAGACGCCAAGGACCTGCCCCTCAGGAGATGTATGGACAGGCACCCAAGCGGGCAGGTGTGCCCAATCTGCCTGGAGGACGCGAAGGAGCTTGCGAGGGACACTCTGGTGGTTCTCAAGGAGGACTTCGGCTTCGAGAACGTTCACGTGATTTACTCGGGCAGGGGCTACCACATAAGGGTTCTCGACGAATGGGCGTTGAGGCTCGACGCCAAGGCCCGCGAGAGGATTTTAGCTTACATCAGCGCCTCGGAGGAGGTAACCTACGAGGACGTGATGAGCAGGAGGATTATGCTGTCAAGCGGCTACTTCAGGGTGTTTAGGCTTCGCTTCGGCTACTTCATAAAGAGGGCCAACGAGAACCACCTGATAAGCGCGGGGATAAAGAAGGGCCTTGCTAGAAAACTCCTGAGCGATGAGAGCAGGAATAGAATCGTGAGGAGCTTCGTCGAGAGAGGTTTGTTGGCATCTTTCCCGAGCGGAGTCGGCTATAAAACGCTGATAAGGCTGTTCTCGATATCGAGCACCTTCTCCAAGGCCTACTTCGACGGGCGCGTTACCGTTGACGTTAAGAGAATCCTCCGTCTGCCCTCGAGCCTGCACTCCAAGGTCGGGCTGATAACGACCTACATCGGCCCCGACGAGGGAAAACTCGAGCGCTTTAACCCCTTTAGGGACGCCGTGCCAGAGTTCAGGAAGGAGGAAGTCAAGGAAGCGTACGAGGAGTGGGAGAGCTCGCTATGAACCGGGGAAAGGCCCAGATAGCGCTTGCAATGCTTATATGGGGGAGCGTCGGAATATTCGGCAGGCTCTCGGGACTTTCCGGCCTGGGCGTCGCCTTTGCGAGGGTCTCACTCGGGGCGCTCGTCCTCCTTCCAATCCTCGGCCTCAGGGAAAAGCTCGGAAACGCTTTGAGAGAGCTTAGAGAGAGGCCCTATCACATGCTCGCGCTCGGGACTGCGTTAGCCTTAAACTGGGTCTTCCTCTTCACAGCATTCAACTACACAACCATAGCGAACGCGGTTCTCGTTTACTACACCGCCCCGGTTCTGGCGACGCTGATTTCGTGGCGCTTCCTCAATGAAAGGCTCGACGCGGGAAAGGTTCTGAGCCTTGCGATAGCCTTCACGGGACTGCTCCTCATAGCGTCTTCCCAGAGAATCAGCCTCTCCGACAGGGACTTCACAGGAATCGTATTCGCGTTTCTGGGGGCGCTCTTCTACGCCCTGATTCCAAACCTCGGCAGGTTCCTGAGGGGCGTTGACGGCGAAAGCTTGACCTTCCTCCAGCTGGCGATAGCTTCCGTCGTTTTAATGCCTTTCGTGGCCGTTGAGAACGTTGGAAGCCCGGTCTGGTGGGCAATAGCGGTTCTCGTCCTGCTCCACACGGTTTTAGCTCTCTACCTCTACATGGACGGGCTGAAGAAGGTTGAAGTCAAGGACGCCTCGTTGTTGAGCTACCTCGACCCGCTGAGCGCGATAGTTTACGCGTTCCTGGTCTTTGGAGAGGTGCCGGGAGTTAGAACCGTTATAGGTGGCGCCCTAATTCTGCTCGCTTCAGCTATTGATTTGGCGAGGGGGTCGTAGCCCGCCTTCTGTATCAAGGGGGCATTCGACTGAGCGGCCTACCACGGGGCTCGCACCGGGAACTCATCGCCCCAGCGTCGGCCTTGCACCCCGCGGGACGGCCGTTTCACCGCATCCCCCGGGATTGTCTGCGGGTTAGCTCGGTGCCCGTCGCCGGGCCCTTCGCGCGCGTCATCCACATCCCCCGGGGGCCGTGTCGTTTCTGCGCCGTTGCCCTCCCTCTCGGGAGGTGCCTTGCGGCACCGCGGCCCCGGTGCGGTGGGCGGAACTTCCTCGGGAGCACCCCGAGAGCCCCCGACCCCCTCGCCGTAAGGAGGTAGAAAAGGGAGAATAAAAAGGTTTGGTCACTTCTTTTTGGGCAGGGAGTCCCTCTCATGGAACTTTGGCGGCTTCGGCCTCTTGAACCTCCCGAGCGGTGAGCGGCGCTTTGGCCCCCTCCTCTTCCGACGTTTCTTACTGCCAGAGTTCCAATAGAGGTAGTATGCACCTATTGCAACTAAAACCATCAGCAAGATAATGAGAGCCGGCCACCACTCGTTGCCTCCAGAGCTCGAGAGGGCCGTTGAGTTGGAGGGGGAAGGGGAAGTTGATGTGGTTTCCAGTGTCTCAGTAGAGGTTGGGCTGTTGGTAGAGGTGGTGCTCGTGGTCTGGACGGGCGGTGCAAGAGTCCCACTAACCGAGCTAACGTGACCGTCAGTGGAGAGGTTGAACGAGTACGCCACACCAACTTCGCCCGATGGGAAAGAGAAGTCAACCGTCGAGTTTCCGGGGGGTATATCAACTACCCTCGAGCCGCTGTAGGTCGTGCCGTTTTCGAGACGAACAACGTACGAGAGGAGCCCAGAGGTCGCGGGGCCCGGATTCGAAATGAGAACCCTGAACTCAAGGAGTTTCTCCGAACGGGCTGGTACCACCGAGGATATCTTGGGGGGCGCTATAACCCTGTACTCCGAGGATGCAGTGCCGACAATCTTTCCAGCCACGAGCAGGGAAACCGAGACGCGGTACTGACCGGGGTTCTTCGTGAACAGGGGCACGTTGAAGACGAGAGTGCCCCGGTCGAGTGAGAGAGGTTTTGTGAGGGAATAAACCGGCTTCCCGTTTAGGTAGAACTTCACGCTCAGGTTCGCCCGCACGTTTCTTTGGGAGAGAACAGAAACGTAGGCAACCACCTTGTCGCCTGTGTAAACACCACTTCTCTCAAGAGAAACACCGAGGAGTGAGACACCCCAGCTGAGGGTGAAAGCTTTGGTTCTGGAAAACGTTCCCCGGGGGGTCCTTATGGTGTAGTTAAAAACGTAGTGTCCCGGAGGGAGGGAGTACGGAGTCTTCACCTCAAAGCTCACCGACGTAGTTCCAGGTCCAAAGACGATGCCCTTACTCAGGTGAACGTAGGGCTTTCCGTCGTGAAGAACCGTCAAGTACGCGGTCCCTTTAACGGTTTTGTGGCCCAGGTTATGAACCGTGGAATACACAACGAAGCCCTCACCCATAAAAACGAGCGGCCAGGTGCCCGAGGGGGTGTACGCGTGGACCTCACCGAAGCGCAGAGGAGTTGAGAGAACCGTCAAAGGTACCGAAGCTGTGAACGTGGACAGGCCACCAGTTGATAGGGAAACTAGGAACCTAATCTTCAGGTAGTAGCTTCCCGCGGGAACATTGGGAGAACAGCTCACGTTGTATGAGAAGGTCTTCTCCTCCCGCGGTCCCCATCCCTGGACTATGCGGGGTGATACCGTTACGTTGAAGCCCTCCACCCGTTTTCCGTTGGAATCCTCAACCCAGATGTCCCTCACCACGGCGAGCTTGTATGAGGCATCGGTTGGGTTTGAAACCGTGAACGTTCCAACGGCGTAATCCCCTGCTATGACCTGAATCGCCTGACTTGATGACGCCGAACTCGGGGGTATGAGGGCCAGCAACATAAGGAGGATGACGGCCGAGGAAAGCCTCCGCATTCAAACCACCCTAAGGTTATACAACTGGAGGGTATAAAACACTACCGACCGAGTGCCAGCAGAACCGCGCCCGAAACGGTCAGAATGAACGAGAAAAGGAGGAACAACCTGTAGAGTCCTAGACCGGAGAAGTGCTCCCTGGCGACGAGGGCTATGGCCAGGAGCATCACCCCGTAGAGGAGGGCGAAGATTCCGAGGGCGAGCGACGTCTTTATGCCAAGGAGCACGAGGATTCCAAAGACCGCCCCGGCGAAAACCGTGACGTGGGGAACGGTGAAGGCGAGGTAGTTGAGGAAAACCTTCCTGTCGTCCCATGTCCATCACTCCGCTATGAAGGCGTAGGTTGTCGCAGTCGGTAGCTCCCGCCTCACCCTGGGGAGCAGGTACCTCGGGTAGAGCCTCTCCTCGGGCTCGTCAAGGGGGTCGTAGGAGCCGAGGAGTCTGTCTATCACCTTGACTGCGACCCTTCCCCTGACCCTGAAGTAGCCCCTGAAGTCGCTGACTATCTCGAGGACTATCGGAAGGAGCAGTTTCTCCTCGTCGCCGGGGTCAACGAGGTTCTTAATCCTCTCGAGCTCTGCCTTTCGGAAGGAGTGCACGCTCCCGTCCCGTAGCTTAACAGACGGCTCGCTGTCCGATATGAGCTGAGCGAGGGTTGGCCTCTTCGCAGGAAGGTGGCTGTTTATGCGGTAGATTTCCCTCAGGAGGGCGTTTTCAGGGTTCATACAGGTGTCAATTTGAGTCGGGGCAGATAAACGTTGTTAGACATTTTTTTGTCAAAAAGTTCGAAGTTAAGCGAAAGAATAGACTTATCTATATCAAAACGATGACGTTCATAGGCCGTTTTTCGTCAGGTGTTCAAAAATTCAGGGGAAAGGGTTAATTAGGTGTATCTGTTCAGCATCTAGCGGAAACAATTGAACAATGCGACCTTATCTTCAAGGCCGACCCAAGTACCTACGCCGAGGTTCCCTGGGAGGGCATAGCGAGGGTCTACGGCTACATATACAAGGACGGAAAGCCCTACAAGGCAGACCCGAGGGGGGTCCTCAGGAGGGCCCTTGAAAGGCTCGAAAAAGAGGGTTTCAAAGCCTACATCGGGCCGGAGCCGGAGTTCTACCTCTTCAAGAAGAACGGAACCTGGGAGCTCCACATACCCGACAGCGGGGGCTACTTCGACCTTGTAACCCTCGACAAGGCGAGGGAGCTGAGGAGGGAGATAGCCCTCTACATGCCGGCCTTTGGCCTCGTTCCAGAGGTGCTCCACCACGAGGTCGGAAAGGCCCAGCACGAGATTGACTTCCGCTACGACGAGGCCCTCAAGACCGCCGACAACATCGTGAGCTTCAAGTACGTCGTCAAGGCCATCGCCGAGATGCGCGGTCTCTATGCAACGTTCATGCCAAAGCCCCTCTACGGCTACCCCGGCAACGGAATGCACCTCCACATAAGCCTCTGGAAGGACGGAGAAAATGCCTTCATCGGCGAGGACGGGCTGAGCGAGACCGCTTTGCACTTCATAGCGGGAATACTGAAGCACGCGAAGGCACTAACGGCCCTGACCAACCCGACGGTGAACAGCTACAAGCGCCTCGTCCCCGGTTATGAGGCTCCGGTTTACATCAGCTGGGGCTACAGGAACAGGAGCGCGCTAATCCGCGTCCCGGCCTTCTGGGGCAACGGGGCGAGGATAGAGTACCGCTGTCCCGACCCGAGCGCCAACCCGTACCTGGCTTTCTCGGCGATACTCTTGGCTGGACTCGACGGAATCAAGAGGAAGCTTGAGCCAAGCTATTACGTCGAGACCAACGTCTACGAGATGGGCGAGGAGGAGAGAAGCAAAGCGGGAATCGAGACCCTTCCTGGAAGCCTCGGGGAGGCGCTGGAGGAGCTGAAGAAGGACAGGGTCGTCAGGGAGGCGCTCGGAGAGGCCTACGAGAACTTTATCGCCTACAAGGAAAGGGAATGGAGCGAGTACGTTACCTACCTCGAGAGCAGAGAACTCCCGCTGGAGACCAAGAAGGTGACCGAGTGGGAGCTCGAGAGGTACTTCTACGTTTGATTCCCCTTTCCTTCCCTCATGTGCACGAGGATTGATGCCCCTATTATGAGCGCCCCGCCGAGGAGCTGGAGGGGCGTTAGAGCCTCGCCAAACAGGATGTACGCGAGAACTATTGCAACCACCGGCTCAACGGTCGCCACTATGCTGGCCCTGCTGACCTCCACTTCTTTGAGGGCGTGGTTGTAGAGTGTGTAACCGAGGAACGTCGGGAAGAAGGCCAGGCCGAGGAGGTATGGAATCGCTCCCCTCGGAACGGAGAACTTAGAGAAGGGAGCGAGGAAGAACAGGCCGAAGAGCAGGGTCATGAAGAGAACCCTCTCGGGCCTCTCGTTTCTGACGCCGAACTTGGCCAGAACCCCGTAGAGGGCGTAGGTGAAGCCGGTCGCTATGCCGGTCAGCAAAGCCAGGTGGCTCACGTTGAAGTCAACGTTGCCGGCGACGAGGATAACTCCAGCAAGGACCATTGCCAGGGCCATTGCCTTCTCGGTTGTTACCGGCTCCTTGAAGATTAACCTGCCGAGGATTACAGAGAAAGCGGGGGCGGTGTAGACGAGCAGAACCGCGAAGCCGACCGACGAGATTTTGACGGTGTAAAAGTAGAGGGTGTAGAAGGCGAAAACTCCAACGAGGCCGTAAACCGCGTAGAACCACAGCTTCTCGCGCGTAAAGGGGTTCTCGCGCAGGAAGAGCAAGATGTAGGTTCCGAGAATTATTAGAGCGAAGAGAACGCGCCAGAAGACCATCGTGAAGGAATCGACGCCGTAGCGGTAGATATATGTCGCGAAGATTCCCAGGGTTCCCCACATTGAAGCAGCGAGAAAAACGAGAAGGTAACCGCGCTTCATCGGCTCACCTCAGAAGCTCGGGCCCAGTGGCAAACGGCGCTTGTGCTCGCTCCTCTTAACAAGGTTCTCGACGTATTCGACCCGCTCGATTGGTACGCCCAGCTCCTCGGCTATTTCCTCCTTGTCCTTCAGCAGGTCAACGAGGCGCCAGAGGATTTCGTCGAGGAGGCTGTAGCTTATGCCGAGCTCGTCCTCGTCAGTCTGGCCCTCCCAGAGGCCAGCGGTGGGTTTCTTCTCGATTATCCTCTCGGGAACGCCGATGAGCTCTGCAACCTCCCAGACCTCGGTCTTGTAGAGGTTTATGAGAGGCGCGTAGTCGCTCGCCCCGTCGCCCCACTTGGTGAAGTAGCCGGTGAGAAACTCGCTCCTGTTGCTTGTTCCAAGGACGAGGAGGTTCCTCTCGTTGGCGTGGGCGTACAGGAGAACCATTCTCGTCCTGGCCATTATGTTGCCGAGGCTCCTCTTGTCGGGCTGGAAGCCGAGCTGAGAGACGAACGAGTCAACGATGGGCTTTATGTTTATCTCCCTGCACTCGATTCCGAGGGAGGAGCAGACCAGTCTAGCGTCTTCAACGTCCCGGTTCTGGTAGTAGGGCATTATCAGGCCGAGAACTTTTTCCTTCCCGAGGGCCCTAACCGCGAGGTAAGCCGTTGTTGCGCTGTCTATGCCCCCGCTTATCCCTATCACGACGCCCTCCGCTCTCGCCTCGTCCACTTTCTCCCGGATAAAGGCCGTGATTATCTCGACGACGGAGTTGTAGTCGAGGGACCTCATTTCCGCTTCCCCCTGAATGCGTGAACGTAGGCAACCCAAAAAGTTATCGTTCCAGCGACTGCGAGAATCGACGCGGGTATCGCGAGGTCAGAGTAGGGGTGGCTTATGGCCTTCACCCTGTACGTGTAAGTGACGGTGCCGTTAATAACGTTCACCTCAGGCCTGTCGGATGGGTAAACTGTAACGTTTCCCCTGATGCTGTACGTTCTGTTGAAGCCAGTCCAAGAAACCTGAACCGTGGCGTTGTTCGCGCTCAGTGTAAGGGTCCGGTTGTAGTATGGATACCTATCCTCAAAGCTTCCGTTGCCGATGACGTGGACCCCCCGCCCAAGGCTACCCCCTGAGGAGTAAGTGGGTGTCGTCGTGTAAAACACCGCGAGGGCCGACAGGAGCATGGCCAAGACTAACATTGTGAAGCCGGCAACCATGAGCTTCGACCTAGAAATGAGCTTGAGAGCTTCCTTCATTCCCATCACCAACGAGGAAAAAAGAGAGGGTCAGAATTTGCCGACGAGGTGGCACTCCGCCCAGTGGTTGTGCTCGTACTCGATGAGCTTCGGCTGCTCCACGTCACAGAGACCCTTCTTGAAGTAGATGCACCTCGGGTGGAAGCGGCATCCGGGCGGGATGTTGACCGCGCTCGGGACCTCACCCTTAATCGGGAGTTCCTTGATGACGTTCCTCCTCTCGGGCTTCGGCTCTGGAACCGCCGCGAGCAGGGCCCTCGTGTACGGGTGGAGCGGGTTGTCGATGACCTTCTCCGCAGGACCCATCTCAACGATTCTGCCAAGGTACATGACCGCCATCCAGTCGGCGAAGTACCTCGCAGTGGACATGTCGTGGGTGATGTAAAGATAGGTGACGCCCATCTTGTCCTTGAGGCTCTTCATGAGCTCAAGGATTTCCGCACGGATTGAAACGTCGAGCATCGACACCGGCTCATCTGCAACAATGAACGTTGGATTCAGGATGAGGGCCCTTGCAATAGCCACACGCTGCCTCTGTCCACCCGAAAGCATGTGCGGGAACCTGCTAACGTAATCCTCGGGCGGCGTAATCTTGACCATCTCAAGGGCCTTGTAGATGAGCTCCTCACGCTCGGCCCTGGTTTCACCGATGCCGTGAATCAGGAGCGGCTCCTCGAGGACGTCAAAAATCCTGAAGCGCGGGTTAAGTGAAGCGAACGGGTCCTGGAATATCATCTGTACTCTCCTTCTGTAAGCCAGGACTTCCTCCTTGGTCTTAATGTCCGTGACGTCCTCACCCTCAAGGTAAATCTTACCGTCCGTTGGCTCGAGGAGTTTGACGATGAGCCTTCCGGTGGTGGACTTTCCACAGCCGCTCTCGCCGACGAGGGCAAAGACCTGCTGCTTGTAGATTTCAAAGCTGACTCCGTCAACCGCGTGAACGAAGCGCTGGGGCTCACCGCGCAGACCAGCGAGGAGACCCCTCTTGAGTGGGAAGTACTTCTTGAGGTTTTCAACTTTGAGTACCGGCTCCGCCATTTCTCACACCTCACAGCAGCCAGCATGCCGCGTAGTGGTCTTTATCAATCTCCTTCAGCTCGGGCTCCTGCTCCTTACAAACGTCCATCGCGTACGGGCACCTCGGGTGGAAGCGGCACCCCTTCGGTGGGTTGATGAGGTTGGGCGGCTGTCCGGGGATGAACTCAAGCCTCTCAACGTCCTCGTGAAGTCTCGGGATTGCCGCGAGGAGCTTCTGAGTGTACGGGTGGGCCGGCTCGTAGTAAATCTTCTCGCTGTCGCCGATTTCTACAATCTTACCCGCGTACATGATGGCAACCTTGTCGCTAATCTCCGCCAAGATACTGAGGTCGTGGGTGATGAATATCATTGAGAGGTTGAGCTCCTTCTTGAGCCTCTTCATGAGGTTGATAATCTGCGCCTGAACGATAACGTCCAGAGCGGTAGTCGGCTCATCTGCAATGATGACGCTGGGCTCCATAAGGAGGGCCATTGCAATAACCACACGCTGCTTCATACCACCGCTCAACTCGTGCGGGTAGCGGTAGACTATTTCAGGGTCGAGGCCAACGAGCTCGAGGTACTTCTGAGCCCTGTCGAGAGCCTCCTCTTCGTTCATGTGCTTGTGGTAGAGGAGGGGCTCAATCATCTGGTATCCAACCGTGTAGACAGGGTTGAGGGCGTTCATTGCTCCCTGGAATATCATCGAAATCTTCTGCCAGCGGATTTCCTTTCTAAGCACGTCCTCCGGAAGGCCGACTATTTCCCTCCCGTCAATCTTGATGCTTCCGTCAACTATTTTTCCAGGGGAGTGGGCATGCCTAAGAGAGTAAAACCAAGGGAGGACTTGCCGCAACCGCTCTCACCGGCAAGTCCAAGCACTTCTCCTTTTTTGAGGTCGAAGCTGATGTTGTCGACTGCCTTGACGACGCCTTTGCTGGTGAAGTAATACATCTTGAGGTTCCTAACTTCAAGGACGTTCTTAGCCATCTAAACCACCTCACGCGCGCTTGAGCCTCGGGTTGAGGACCGTGTCGAGTGACACACCAATCAGGACGAATATCAGTCCCACGAAGGCTATAGCAAGTCCCGGCGGTATAATCTGCCACCAGTAGCCGTTGAGCGTAGCACCGTTAGCCTGTGCGTTGTTGAGCATCTGACCCCAGGTTATCATGTTCTTGCTCGTGAGACCAAGGAAGCTCAGCCCGGCCTCGCTGAGGATTGCTCCAGGAACGCTGAGGGCTATGCTGGCGAACGCGTACGGGAGGAGCTGTGGAACGATGTGCTTGAAGACTATCCTTCCGGTGCTCGCACCGAGGGCCCTGGCCGCTTCAACGTAAGTCTGTTCCTTAATCTGAAGTGCCATACTCCTCGCAACCCTCGTGGTGCCCATCCATCCGAAGAGCACCAGGATGAACACCAGCTGCGTCAGCGAAATCTTTCCTCCGAAGTACAGCGAGAGCAGGATGAGCATCGGGAGCACTGGCAGGGTCATCATGAACATTGTGAACGTCTGTATGGCCTCGTCCGCCCAGCCTCCAAGGTAGGCGCTCGTAACTCCGATGAGGATTCCTATGAGGACGGTGCTAACCGAAACCGACAGACCTATGGCAAGGGCAACGCGGATTCCCCAGAGGAGACCGACTGCGATTGGCCTGCCGAACTGGTCGGTTCCGAGGATGCCGTAGCTCCTACCAACCATGACAACCTTCATGTTGCTGAGGTCCACGTGGACGTACTTCGGAGCCTTGACTATGACCTCAACCTTGTAGTTGCCCTGGAGGGGCTTGGTGTTGTATATGACGTCGGTGAGAGGGAGGGGCTTACCGTTGTCGTCGGTTATCTTGCCGAACACAACCCTCATTAGGTCCATGGCCTGGGAATAGCCGTAGAGGGTGTTGTTCATGGTAACCTGCTGGGAAATGTACATGAGCTTCATGTCAAGGGGAAGGTTGTTCGGTATCGCCATCGGGAGCTTAAGGACACCGTTCTCGTAGAGCCAGAGGAACACGAGACTCTTTGAGGTCGGTGTGTACGAGAGCTGGAGGAAGCCCCCACTGGTCATCTGGTAGTTGTGGGCAACGACGAGGGTGTTGTACTTAACTCCCTTCTCGGGAGGCCTCGTGATGACAACGTCAATGACTGGGTTGTCCTTCGGATTTGACGCGTTGGAGGTTATACCCGTAATGACGAGGTCCTTGGGTGGGTAGTAGTACTTCATATCGTACGTGAATGTGAGGACGTAGTAGCGGTAGGAGCCGTTGACGTATGTCTTCTCGTTGAGGTTCTTGAGGGTATAGACCTTCTGAGGTGCCCTGCTCTGGTGGCTGAAGTAGTTCTCCCATGAGGGCGGGGCGTTCTTGGGGTTGGTAATCCAGGCGGTTCCGGTCTGCCACTCCTTGGGTATGTTGGGGCTGGTTATGAAGGGAGCGGCGATGGCCAAGACTATGAGCAGCAGGAGGAAAAACAAACCGAGCATTCCACTCTTCTGATGCTTGTACTCGCTCCAAAACCTCTTGAAGCTGTCCTTGAAATCAACCCATCTCATTTACACCACCTCACGAGCTGGCCGCGGCACCAATCCTGATTCTCGGGTCGAGGTACGCATAGAGTATGTCCGCCAGGAGCATTGAGAACACGGTCATCACTGCGAACATGTAGTTGAGTGCCATCATGGTCCTAACGGCGTTCTGACCAAGGGCCATCCAGTAGAGACGTCCCATTCCGGGCCAGTTGAAGACTATCTCCGTAATCATGGCACCACCCATTGAACCAATCATACCGAATATAACCATGGTGATAATCGGCGGAGCGGCGGCTTTGAGGGCGTGTCCGTAGATTATCTTCCTCTCAGGAACACCCTTGGCCCTGGCAACCATGATGAAGTCCTCCTGCATTGTACCAATCATGATGTTCCTGGTTGTCCATGACCAACCTCCGAAGGAAACGAGCACGATTGTAACGAGCGGCAGTGTCATCTTCTTGAGCAGATTGACCCATCCCGAGACCTCAACCTGGGAGTACAGAGTTATAGGCAGCCAGCCGAGGTAGACGACGAAGAGGAGTATCATGAGCATTCCAAGCCACCACATCGGGAGGCTCGTGGTAATCATTGCCAAGATGGATATCGTTCTGTCGAGCAGGCTTCCTGGATTGCGGGCGCTCTTGATACCGAGGAGAGTCCTATGAGGATTATCAGAATCTGCGCCGTCGTGAACAGCAGAATCGTGTTGGCGAGGGCAGTCTTTATCTGGTCCTTAACGTCGTGGGTGCCGTACAGAGGCGGGATTGATTGCCCCCATTTAAACGTAAACGTGTCTATTGCATAATTCCACGCCCTCTGCCAGTAGGGTTTGTCGAGACCGTACTGGTGCTCAAGGCTCTTGCGGTATGCCTCTATTGCCTCCTGTGTAGGTGCTTGGTGGGTCTTCTGCTGGTAGGTACGAATCCACTGCTGAACCTCGGAGTTTATCTGGGCGTTCAATTGTACCGTCGCAAGTTTCGTGAAGAGGGCCGACATCAAGAGCACGGCCAGGAAAAGGAGGATTAACGCGTTTACCACACGGTACAGCACGTACTTTCCAAAGCTCATCCCCATTCTATCCCCTCCAGCAACGATACTACTGGCATTCTATGAAGTCAACTTTTACGTGCCAGTTAAAGTTTAAATAGTTTTCCCCAAAAAGAGCACAAATGTACACATTTTGAACACAAGAACAGGGATGTCCATCAGGGAGAGTGTAAAGAAAGAAGGAAAGGGTCACTTCCTCCTCCTGAGGAGGAGCGGTATTATTGCGAGTCCGACTATCGCGGCCGGACCGCAGATGCCCTTGCTGCTCTTCGAAGTGGTAGTGCTGCTCGTCGGAGCCTGAGTGCTGGTGGCAGTGTTGGTGCTAGTGCTGGTAGTGGTCTTGGTCACGGTGCTGGTTGAGGTACTTGAGGTGCTCGTAGTGGTGGTCTGGGTAGTGGCGGGCAGTATGGCCCTAGCGGAGAGGAAGCTTCCGAGACCGCTGACCGGGTCGGTCATTCCAAGCTTGATGAGCTTCTTGTTGGTGAGGTAGAACGTCCAAGTCTCAACGAGGTTGACGAACGGTGAGTTGTAGACGTAGAGGCCGTAGGCAATCTTGTAGATGTCCCAGAGCTGGTCGAGGTTGGTTATGGTAAGGGTCTGGTTGTTCGGTCCCTTCCAGCTGTTGAAGGCCAGGACGTTATCGAGCTGGTATCCGTTCCAGTCAAGGAGCTGCTTCAGCTTGTCCGGGGTGTTGTAGTACTTGAGGTTGAACTCCTGGATGAACTTGTTGAGGTCACCGTTTGAGACGGCGTTAACGAGGTCCTTAACGGTGTACTTGTCCTCCTTAGGAGCGTTAGGCGGAGCGTAGTAGTAGTCAAAGACCCAGTAGTCCCAGACTATCCAGGTGAGCGGCTGAATACCGCTTGAAACGAATCCAGCGGTGTAAACCTGCCACTGGAGGGTGTGCGGGTCACCGTTGTAGACAACCTTGTTTGCCTTGGTCCTGTCCCACTTGAGGAGGTCCACGGTGAAGCCGGCCTTCTCGAGGAGCTGGGCAGTGTACTTACCGATGTCAAGCCTCTCGTCCTCAACACGGGCGATAACCTTAACGGTAACCGGGCTGAGGCTTCCTCCAGCCTTTCCGAAGTACCACTTGCCGTTCTTCTTCTCGAGGACGTAGCCCTTAGCCTTGAGGTTCTGCGCAGCCTTGTTCATGGCCTGGTCGATGAGCTTGAGGGCGTACTGCTCGTCACCCTGCGGGGTGAGGCCCATGGCGTTGGCAACGGTCATTACCCTCTGGTAGGCGTTGGCCTGACCGCTGACCTCGGGACCGAACATTGGGGCACCGCTTCCCTGGAGTATCTGGCTGACGATGTACTGCCTGTTGACGAGCCACTGGAGGGCGTACCTGACGCCGCGAAGGGCCATGACGTTGAAGACAATCTTACCGCTGGAGTTCACGAGACCGGTCTGCTCATCACCGATGGTGTTTATCTGGAGGGCATCCCAAGTGCTTATGGTCCTAACCGGATAGACGTCGTTCTTGTACTCCTGGAGAATCTTCTGGATGTCGCTGAACTTGGCGTTGTACCAGTAGAGGGCGTAGTCACCCTTGGCGACGGCCAGGAGAGCAGTTTGAGCGTTGAGGGTGCCGTAAATGTCAATCTCCTTCCAGTGCGGAGCCCACGGGAGGGGCTGACCGTTAATCTTGTCCGGGAAGCCAATCCTCTGAACCTTGTCGGAGAGCTTGAGAATGACGGTCATGGCCTTCGGGTCGTACTTGTAGAGGTAGTACGGGCCGTTGCTTATGTAAGCGTTCTTGTACTCCTTGGCCCAGTTGGCTATGGCCTGGTAACCGGCCTTGGCGAGGTCAGTGGTTATACCGGCCTGCTCCTCGGTGATGCCCCACTTCTGGAGCCAGGGCTTGAGGGTGCTGAGCCATATTGGGATGGTTCCGTCGGCGGCGAGCTTCTCGGCCTCGGCCGCGAAGTACGGAGCCTGCTGCGGGTCAATCATGTTGAGCCTGAAGCCGTTCTGAGGCTGGGTGGTCCAGGCGAACTTCTTACCGTTGACGCCGTTGACGACCATCTCGTCCATAACGTAGTAGAGCTCCCACGGCCACATGGTGTACCACATAATGTTTCCAACGGCGGTGGTCCACTTGTCGTAGGGAACGGCGTAGTTCTGGTAGAGGGTGTACTCGACGTACTGGTCGGTGACCTTGTCAACCTTGAGACCGAGAACGTTCTTCAGGAGGGGGGCGGTACCTATGGCCCACTTCTGGCTGTAGTACTTGTCGTTCTTGCCGTTCTGGTAGCTCCACTCCCAGTCCATCGCGTAGTTGAAGAGAATGTCCGCAAGGGTTACCGGCTGGCCATCCTGCCACTTTCCGAGGCCACACTTCCAGGTGACGGCACTCTGAGCGGTCTTACCGGCGTAGGGGGCAACCCACTTCTTCTGGGTTCCGTTCCAGATTATAGCATCGTCTGGAACCTTGACGTTGTACTTAACACTAACGAGCTCACAGCGGTAGTTGTGGAACTTGGCGTCCGGGCCGGTGACGTAAGCTGGGTCAGAGAGGAAGTACCTGACACGAATCGTGTAAACGTCACTGAATCCCATCGGGGAGAAGACGTCCATGAAGATTGAACCCTGGGACGCCAGTATGACGATTTTAAGCTTGTTCCCAAGCTGGGTGCTCTGGGCGCTGGCTGGCTGTGCAACCAAGAACACACTAAACAACATCAAGCCCATAACGAACAGGCTTAGGACCTTCCTATTCATACTCCACTGCCTCCTTCACTTTTGGCAACGTTTGCCACATACGGCGTATAATGGCATGGAGCTATACATTCGGGCCCTATTTAAGGGTTACGTTAATGTAAAAGGAGCCGGAATGCAACTAAGAGGACAACCAAGATACAGCCAAATCACGCGAATTCCACTGAATATCAGAATAATGCGACACATACCTCCTGTAGATAAGTTAATTGGACAATACAAGAGCCCTATTTAGTATTTCGAGCTATATAGAGTATATAGAAATTCGAAAAAAGGGTTGGAGCAATTTTTGACCAGTCAAAAATCTTAAAACCCCGGCCAGAAAAACCCCGTGCGGGCTTCAATGCACGAGCTCGTTTTGAGGGGAAAGTTTCCAGCCAATGGGAAACTCGTAAGGGGAAGCATAGGAGTTGACAACGGGAGAATATCCAAGATAGCCGCTCATGACCTTGAGGGAGAAAGTGTGCTGAACCTATCTGGATACATCATTCTCCCTGGTCTCATAGATACGCACGTTCACCTGAGGGACTTCAAGCAGAGGGACAAAGAAACAGTCAAAAGTGGGACGAAAGCGGCCCTCCACGGGGGAATCACGGCAGTTTTTGACATGCCCAACACGAAGCCACCTGTCATGGACTCCAGGATCTTTGAGAAGCGCCTTGAGCTTTTCCAGAGAGAGGCTTACGCCGACTACGCCCTCAGCTTTTTGATAAGGAGCAACTGCGGAGAGGCTAAAAAAGCCCGGGCAGATTTCTACAAAGCCTTTATGGGGGCCTCCACAGGGGGAATCTACTCGGAGGACTTTGAGAGCGACTATGCCTGCTCACCAGGCGTTCTGAGCGTCCACGCCGAAGACGCGGAGCTGATAAAAGAAAAGCCGGAGAGACCGCCAGAGGTCGAAGAAGTGGCCGTAAAGCGAGCCCTTGAAAGCGCTGAGAGGCTCAAAAAGCCCCTCAACATTTGCCACGTATCAACGAAGGGAGGAATTGAAGCCATACTCCGAAAAAACCTCCCCTGGGTGAGCTTCGAGGTCACGCCCCACCACCTGTTCCTGACGAGGAGGAACTACGAGAGGAACCCGCTCCTCAAGGTTTACCCCCCTCTGAGGACGGAGGAGCACGTTAAAGCGCTCTGGGAGAACTTCTCGCGGATTCCCATAATAGCGAGCGACCACGCACCGCACACGCTCGAGGACAAGGAAGCGGGAGCGGCGGGAATTCCGGGGCTCGAGACGGAGGTTGCGCTCCTCCTCGATGCTGTGAACCGCGGGATTATGGATATCTTTGACATCGTTGAGAAGATGCACGACAACCCGATTAAGGTCTTCGGAATCAGAGGTAGGAACTTCGCCATCGGAAACGAGGCCACCTTTACGGTCGTTGACCTTAAGCGGGAGTGGACGGTCAAACCGGAGGAGTTTTACACCAAGGCCAAATGGAGCCCCTGGGAGGGGCGGAAGCTGAAGGGAAAGGTTGTGATGACGATTCTCCGCGGAAGGGTAGTTATGGAGGAAGATGAAATCGTAGGAAAGCCGGAGGGGGTTCGTCTGGATGTACAGCGTGGTTGAGCTGAGGGAAACCTGGGAGGTTGCAAAGGACGTTAGGGCCTTCAGACTCTCGAAGGGGTTCGACTTCACGCCGGGGCAGTTCGTGATGGTCTGGCTTCCAGGAGTCGGAGAAAAACCTTTCAGTTTAGCCTGGAAAGACCTGCTCGTCGTCAAGCGCGTCGGACCCTTCACCTCGAAGCTCTTCGAGCTAAGCGAAGGTGAGAGGCTCTGGGTTCGCGGGCCCTACGGACGGGGCTTCGAGAGGAAGTGGAAACGGGTAGCGCTCGTCGCTGGGGGAATCGGAATTCCACCACTCTACGCGCTGGCGAGGGCCCGGAGAAATGAGTTCGATAGGATAACCCTAATCTACGGCGCCCGCTCGAAGGAAGAGCTGGCCCTTCTCAATATTAAGGACTACGTGGACGAGGTTGTAATCACCACCGACGACGGCTCGGCCGGCAGGAAAGGCTTTCCGACGGACGTCTTAGCCGAGAGGAAGGGCGAATTTGACGGGGTTTACGCCTGCGGTCCGGAACCTATGCTCAAGGCCGTCCTGAGAGTCATGGACTACGGAAACGTCCAGGTCTCGGCGGAGCGCTACATGAAGTGCGGAATCGGTGTCTGCGGTTCCTGCAACCTCGGGAAATACCTGGTGTGCAGGGACGGCCCGGTCTTCGACGGGTTTCAGCTCAGGGGGCTTCTCTGACCAATCACCTTTTTAAGCCCCTTTTATCCGCTCCGGCCGGTGAGAGGATGAGGTACAGCTGGGAGGAGTTTGCGAGGAAGATGGGCGTCGAGCCCCAGATTCTTGAGAACGAGGAGGCGAGGCTTCTAAAGAAGTTCGTTGACGATATGCTCCACCCGAGTCACTGTCAATACTGCCAGGGCCTCGATTTGAGCAATCCAAACCCCGTTCACCACCCAAGCTACGAGCTAACTCCTGCCTGCAACCACGACTGCATCTTCTGCTACTCGAACGTCGCGGTGAAGCTCGGAAAGGCGCCAAAACCGGGCTACTACGGCTGGGAGAACCCGAAGGCGATAACTGTTTCGCAGTACGGGGAACCACTGCTGAGCAAACGGATAGTGGAGGTCAACAGAATGCTCCGCGAGAGGTTTCCGGAGGCAAGGCTCGACCTGCAGACTAACGGCTCGCTCCTCACAGAGGAGCTCTGGCAAAAGCTCGACTTCGACATCGTCATGATAAGCCTCGACGCCTCAACGCGCGAAAAGCACCTCAAAATTACGAACGCCGACACCTTCGATGCCGTCGTCAACGCGCTGAGGATAGTCGGGAGCGATAAGAGCGTCCGCTCGGTTGTACGGACGATTTTCATGCCGGGGATAAACGACGAGGACATACCGAGGATAGCGGAGCTAGCCTCTTCCTTGGGAATAGATGAGATGCACCTTCAGCCGTTGACGGTTCACGAGCTCAACGTGGACAGGCTCAGAAAAGCCGGCCTCGACTTCGAGAGGGCGGAGAGCATGAGGGAGCTCCTCAAAACGGCGATGGAGGCGAAGAAGTACATAGACGTCAGAATAAGCGGTTGCCTTTTAGCCCAGCTCAAGAGGATGGACGCGCTCACGCTCTTCAGCGTCAAGAGGGTCGCGAGAGAAGTCGCGCCGGTTGTGAAGAGGACAAGGGAAAACCTCAAAAGGGAGCAGGAGTAGTTAAAAAGAGGGTACCTATGGGGCTTCTAAGAATACTCTCCCCATTAATCCTTCTCAGTTTCATAGGAATAAACATCTGGCTCTCGTTCATCCGGTTCACTGCTAAGATAACTGGAAAACTAGCAAGAAAAGCCCTCCGCATAGAGCTCCCAGAAAACGAGAAGAAGACCCTCGAAAGGCTGTTCACGCCGATTTGGGTTGGAGTTGGCCTCTACGGCGCCTGGAAGGTTCGCTGGGACTGTCTGGCGATGCTCTTCGCATTTCTAGCGTTCAGAAGCGGAGCAAACGTATCTAAACTCCTCGTCTACAGCCACCACGATGGAAAAATCCTGAGGAATCTAAGGGGAAGGTTCCTCGGAACCCTTGCAAGGGTCACGAGGCTTGGGCTTCTCCTCGAAGGAACGTTCATCCTGGCCCTAGCCCTGGCTTACAAAGCTCTCTCCGCCCTTTCAACGTCCAGAGGCCCCGTTGGAATTTTCATCCTCAAACTATGGCTTCTAGGATTGCTTTCAGGTTTTGCCTTTGGGGGGCTCGTCGCTAGAAACAACGGAGGAATCCTGCTGAGGGACCAGATTGCCCTCGTGCTCCTCTTCGCGGGAAAGAAAACTGCGGAGAAGGCAGAGGAAAAGGCCAAACTCATAAAGTCCAAGAAAAATTCACTGACCTCGCGCTTCAAAAAATGATTTAAAGGGCCTTTCTTTTCTCTCGCCATGCTGAAGTGCTCACTCTGCGTCAACGATGAGAGAACGTCGAGAATAGACATCGTAAACGGAAAGCCAATATGCCGTGAATGCCAGGTTTACCTAAAGCACCCCCTTGACAGGGAGAAAATCAGAAAGGAACTCGAAGAACTCATGAAGGACGTCGACAGGGCAGTGGTTGCCTACTCCGGTGGAAAGGACAGCGTCGTAGCGCTCTACCTGGCCAAGGAGGTCTACAAAGTTCCGGAGCTCGAAGCGGTGATGATAGACCACGGACTCATGGCCGAGGAAGCTATAGAGAACGCGAAGCGAATAGCCGAGCATCTTGGAGTTCCCTTCAGGGTTCTGCGCTACGACTACTCCGACATATTCAGAAACGCCCTCCTGAAGGGTCAGAGCCCGTGCCGGGCCTGCTCGAAGAGGACGATGGAGAAGCTGAGGAAGTACGCCCTCAGGAACGGCTACAGGTACATAATAACGGGCCACGAGCTTCCATTCGGCCATCACCCGCACAGGCTCATGAGCGGAGGGGTCGTCCAGATTAGGCTCCTCTCAATGATGACCGAGAAAGAGCGCTTTGAAATCCTGGAAAAGCTTCCCTTCGAGTTCCCGGAGCTTCCTGGTTATACCACCAACTGTCTCGTCCTTGGGCCGGCTCTGCAACTCTACTGGGAGAAGCACGGCCACAGCTTTGAACACAGACGAATAGCGGCCCTCGTTCGCTACGGCCTCATGAGCCGGGAGAGGGCGGAGGCGGAACTGAAAAAACCGGAGGTCCCGCGGGAGCAGTGGGAGCTCGTGCTGGAGAAATTGGGGCTTGAGAAAGACGGGTTCAACCTTTGACACACACAAATTTTTTAACTTTCAGATGGTAGATAATCCGATGTGAGCCATGGGAAGGAGAAACCAAGCGGGACGGGTTGTACTCAAGAACACGGTGTTGTTTATCATAGTGGCACTCCTCTTTTTGACACTGGTGACGGCCGCCCAATGGAGCGTCACGAAGTTCAAGATGAAGGACGTATTCATCAGCAATCTCGCCTTCGTCCGGGAGAACAAGGAACGCCTTGAGGGGGAGATGGAGAAACTAGGAATGAACGAGACGGAGTACGCTTGGTATCTGACCTACAAACAGCTCAACATACGACCAACATTCACGGGGACCCTCGAGTACTACGCGAGGACGGCGTTCTCCATTTTCGGAAAAACTGGTAGGGAACTATTCAGCGGAGGTTTCCGTCAGTCAGTCTGGTACTACTTAAGAAACACATTAATCATACTCCTCCTCGTTGAGCTCACAATCCTTGGGCTCGGAACTTACCTCGGCCTTAAGGCTGGCTATGATGGAGGAAAACTCGACGCACTCATCTCCACGCTCGCTCAGCTATTCTCAGCGGTGCCTGTGTGGTTCATCGGTGCACTTATATTCCTCCTCTCCTGGAGGGTCTCCGTCATCCCCGATTTCACAATGAGACTCCAGCTCACGGCAACAGGAACCACGGGAAAAGCGAGCGCATACATCATCGGTTTCCTTCTGCCGGCGATAACAATGGTCCTCGCTTCGGTCTGGGAGTACGCATACACGCTTAGAAACATCCTGGCAACCGAGAAGGAGAACGACTACGTCATCTACGACAGGGCCAGGGGACTCCCAGAGGAGAGAATTCGACGAAAACTCCTGAGGCTGGTCCTTCCAAGTTTTCTAACCTATACGAGCTACAACTTCATGGACGTTCTCATGAGCGTTCTCGTCATCGAGGTTGTCTTTGACGTCCCCGGCCTTGGGTACATCCTATTGAATTCGTTCAAAGCCGTCAACGTGCCCCCTCACGGTGTCGAGTACTACTACTATCCCCAGGCAATATTCACGGTCGGCTTTTTCATGATACTGCTCTACTACATCAACTCCCTTCTCGTCGACCTGCTCTACGTTTACCTCGACCCGAGGGTGAGAACATGAGCGTAAAACTCAAAGTCGGAACCGCGATAATCGTCGCCTACCTGTTCCTTGCGGCGGTTTCACCCATTCTTATAAACCCGAACGACATTAGGAACTGGCACTACATAACCTACTGGGAGAAGAATCCAAGAATGGCCCCACCAGAGTGGGTCAACCTTTTTGGAGAGAACCTTCCCCCAACGGGCAACCTAAGGGAAGAAAAACCCGGAGAATACGTCTACAACTTTCATTACTCTCAGCCACCCCAAGACATCTTAATAATACCTCAATCAAACTGGTCTGGCTTTGTGGATGTGAGAGTACTAACCCCTGACGGAAAAAGGGTAACTCTTTACTCCGGCAGGGTAACCGGAATAACGTCCACGGGAAGGTCGTTTTCCACAGTCTTCAACCTCGCAAAGCAAATGGAGGTTAAAGGAGACATCTCGGATATGATAGTTACGGGGGAGGGTCTCAAAATCCTATTCTTCAGGAAGGAAGGCGGCAAGTGGGTTCCCGTAAAAGGGGACTACCTCTTCACTGTTAGGGCATCATCGAAGGTAACCCTCCGGGTCGTCGGAATGAGTTACGGCCCCCTAGGAACGGACTCTTACGGAAGGGACATAGCGGTTATATTCATCGGAGGACTGCCCCAAACTCTCGTAATAGTTTTTATGACCGCCCTTACAACGGTTCTGCTCGGCACCGCGGCCGGTCTGTTTGGAGCCCTCTCAGGGAAGCTGGGAGTCCTCGTGGAGGGCTTTGCAAAGGTATCCTCAATGCTACCTCTCATTCCCGTGATGATTCTCCTCGTCCCGATACTCGGAGGGGTTAGCTACTATGGGGAGATTAAAATACCTCTTTGGCCCGTTGTCCTCGCCCTCTCACTCCTCCTCTTCGGCAAGGTCAGTCAGAATGTCAGGACTATAACCATGACTGAACTCTCCAAAGAGCACATCTTAGCTTCAAAGGCGGCCGGTGCAAGCGATGCATGGGTTCTTAGAAGGCATGTGTTGAGAGCGGTTCTGCCCTACGTGAGCTCCCAGTTCATCCTGATTAGCGCCAAGGTTATAGCGTTGATTTCAATACTTGGGTTCTTCAGGGTGAGTTTCGGCTTCAACTGGGGGGAACTGTTCACGATGGTGGTAACTCAAAAGGCCATCTACAACAACGCTTGGTGGATGGTCCTGCCCGTTGGAATGGCGATAACCCTGCTTGCCATAGGTCTGTTGCTGGTAAAAAGTGAGATTGAGGAGAGGTTTATCAATCCCTGGAAGAGTTTATAAGCTCCCTCAGCTTTTCCTTTGCAACATCGAGGATGTCCTCGGGCTCCGCCTCAACCCTTCCCCTAGCCAGGTTGTCGGTTCCACCGCCCTTGCCGCCGAGCTCCTCGATGACCTTCGAGAGGAGCTCCTTCATCGAAACCTCAACTTCCTCGTTCCTGGCGAAGAGGACGTAATCCTCGCTGGCGAGTAGAAGTATCGAGCCGGGGTTCTCCTTGACGAAGTTCACCGCAAAGGCCTGTGCGTCCTTCATGGACCACTTCTCGACGAGGGCGACAATGTTGTAGTGTCCGACCTCCTCAGCCTCCCCAATCAAGGCAAGACCCTTCCAGCGCCAGAGCTCGTGCCTGAGCTCGTCGAGCTTTTCCTCAAGGGAATCCATCTCGGCCTTCAGCTCCCTGACCCTCTCAACGAGCGGCCTGTTCTTGTTCGGCATCTCGTCCAGAGCGTTCCAATAGTCTTCAAGGAGCTCGTTGAGCGTCCTTAAAGCCCTGTTTCCGGCGACGAACTCTATCCTCCAGAGGTTCTTGGACTTCTTGTAGAAGCGGAGAACCTTAATGAACCCTATCTCGGAGGTGTTCCTAACGTGGGTTCCACCGCAGGGAGTCCTGTCAACGTCGCCGATTGTAACAATTCTGACCCTGTCGGTCACCTTGCTCACGTGCTTCCTGAGGGTCTTGACGATGTCGTCGGGAAGGTACTTGTACTCCTCAACCGTTACGGGAATTCCCTCCGCTATCACCCGGTTGGCCTCGATTTCGGCCTCGGTAATCATCTCCCAGTCAAGCGGGCCGTTGACCTCAATCTTGTTGTAGTGCTCAAAAATCCGGAAGCCCGTCGTGTCGAGGTCGTAGAGCTTCTTCAGAACGGCCGAGAGGATGTGCTGGCCGGTGTGGTTCTTCATGTTCTCGTATCTCCAGTCCCAGTCAAGCTTCAGCTTAACCTCTTCGCCCTTCTCTGGGAGCCTGCCCTCGATGACGCCCTCGTGCCAGATTTCCTCCCGCTCCTTAACCTTGGTGACCTCTATCGTGAACCCATCGCCCTCAATAAGCCCCCTGTCAGAGGGCTGGCCACCGCCTTCAGGGTAGAATATCGTTCTGTCGAGGAGGACCTCAACGAGGCCGTTGCCCAAATCCTTAACCTCAATAACCTTCGCGGTGGTTTCCTCAAGGTAGGGGTCGGAATAGTAAAGCCTCTCCGTCATTCTCAACACCTCACTTTTCGGCCTGCTCCTTCGCGTACTCGCTGACCATCATCCTGAGGAGGGAAGCCAGCTCCTTGTTGTACTTGTCCTGCATGTCGGCGAACTTCCTCAAAGCCAAGGCTATTCCCTTGAGCCTCTTGATGTCGTTCACTATCTCCTCCTGCTCGCGTGAAATCTCGTCGAGGACAGAGCTAATCTCGACCATGGCCTCTATGTCTCTCCCAAGTATGTCCGTGCCCTCTTTAATCCTGTCCATTACAGCTAAAGCGTCGCGGAGCGTCTCGAGCTGGCCCATGACTCGGGTGTTGAAGTCCTTTATCTCCTTGGCGAGGTTCATCGTTTGAACGGCCATCTTTCGAATCTCATCGGCGACAACCGCGAAGCCCCTTCCCGCTTCCCCAGCGCGGGCGGCTTCAATGGAGGCGTTCAGGGCAACGAGGTTCGTCTGCTTTGCCACGCTCGCTATCGAGTCACTTATCCTCGACACGTACTCAAGGTTCTCGACGAGGGTGTTGAACTCCTGGGCAAAGACCTCAAAGCGCTGGAAGAAGGGCAGGAACTCCTCCTGAAAGCGCTCAAGCTCCTTCATGACCTGAGAGAGCTTCTCAATGTTCTCGATAATCACCATGTTGTTCTCAAGGAACTGCCCGCTAATCTGCTCCGCCAGCTCGTCTATGATTTTGCTGGACTCCCTGCTGGAGGTTTTTATACGAACCGACTGGGCCAGGGCGTTCGATGCCTTCTCGATGCTCCTGACGTTCATGCTACCACCTCAGCGGTAGAGGTCAACGCCGCACTTCAGGTTCTCGAGGAAGTCGTAAAAGCGCGGTATGAACCTCTTCGGTATTATCGCCCCGTGCTGGGGCAGTATCGCCTCGACGTCGAGGAACTTCACCCTGTCGAGCCAGGCTTTTATAGCCCTGCTCGTCGGCATGAGTCTCTCGTGAACCGGCCTCATCGCCTGAATATGCCTTTCCATGTTCTCAACGACTATGTAGGGCTCGTCCAGGAGCGCTATGCCGATATCGCCGGTGAAGAGGAACTTGCTCCTGTGGTCGTATATCGTGAAGTGTCCCGGGCTGTGGAGGAAGTGGGCAGGTATGAACTCGAGCGTGGTCGCGCCGAAGGGCATCGTCTCGCCCTCGTCCGGCAGCTCGTGGGTCACCGCCTTGGCATCCTCAAAGCCGAAGTGCGGTAAAAACCTCGTCCAGAGCCAGTGAACTATGATTTTTGCGTTGCTCACCTCTCTCCACAGGGGCAAACTGCCTGCAACGTCCGGGTCCTGGTGGCATATGTAGATGTACTCGATGTCCCTCGGGTCGATGTACTTGGATATGTTGGCAAGAACCTTCGAGAAAATCTTGTATCCTCCGGGGTCTATGAGAATCCCCTTCCCCCTGCTGACTATGAGGTAGCTGTTGACGTCAACGTCCTCGCCGCCCTCCTGCGTTCCAAGGTAAACGACGAGGTGCTCATCATCCTCGTAGAGAACGTGGTCCTTTCTCGGGTCGAGTCCGGGCTCGATGTGATACTCCCCCATCGCTCACCCCCAGTTTAGTTACGGAAAGGTTATATTTAAGCGATTTGCCTACACAAGCACCTACATAAACGCCGGACAGAAAAAGGAGAGCTCAGTGGGCTCAGGAACCGCCCCTGGCCTCGATTAACGCCTTAACCCTCTTGAGCCTGAAGAAGTTCTCGCGCTCCATCTCATCAAGGCGCTGCTTGATGAACTTAACCGTTGCCTCCATGCGCGGGATGATGATGTACTCGAGCGCGTTGACGCGCCTCTTGGTGACCTCGATTTCCCTCGCGAGCCTCTTGAGGGTCTCCTCCACCTCGGCGAGGCGGACCGCCAAATCAAGGACTTCCTCGAACTTCTCGGCCACGAGGTCAACCTTGGCGGAGCTCGAAACGAAGGCGTAACCGCGCTCCCCCGCGTTCCTCTTGAAGCTCTCGGCCTCGATGAGGGGAACCGGAACGCCCATGACGTTCCTCTTCCTAATCTCGACCTCCCTGTTGGGTTTCACGGAGAGGCTTATCTCCTTGAGGCGGAGCGTTCCGACGTCAATCTCGGCCATCTGAAGGGCCTCAAAGGCCTCCTTCATCTTGAGGTTGAGCTCGCGCCTCAGCTGGAGCGCCTCGTCGTAGATTGTGAAGAACTCCATGACTAAAGCATCTTGCTTGTCCTTGAGGAGCTTGTGACCCTTCTTGGCCAGCTGGATGCGCCTCTTCAGGTTGAGGAGCTCCATTCGCGTCGGCTTCACGTTGAGCAGTTCTGCCATCTCGACCACCTAAAAAGTTGGTAGGGGCTCACTCGCCCCTCTTCCTGTACTTGGGGTGGTACTTGAGGATGTACTCCTTCCTGACACGCTTGAGCTCGCTCTCTGGCAACTCTGCAAGGAGCTCCCAGCCAAGGTCGAGGGTCTCGAAGATGCTCCTGTCCTCGTCGTAGCGCTGGGCGATGAACTCGCGCTCGAACCTGTCCGCGAACTTGAGGTACTTCCTGTCGGTCTCGCTCAAAGCCTCTTCACCGACGACGGCGACGAGGTCCCTAAGGGAGCGTCCCTCGGCGTAGGCCGCGTAGAGCTGCTGGGCCAGCTGTGGGTGGTCCTCCCTGGTTCTTCCCTTACCAATACCATCCTTCATCAGACGGCTGAGGCTCGGGAGGACGTCGATTGGCGGGTAAATTCCTTTCCTGTGGAGTTCCCTGCTGAGGACTATCTGGCCCTCGGTGATGTAACCGGTCAAATCTGGAATCGGGTGGGTGATGTCATCGTCGGGCATCGTAAGGATTGGCATCTGGGTTATGCTTCCCTTCTTGCCCCTGACACGACCGGCCCTTTCGTAGATTGTCGCCAAATCGGTGTACATGTAACCCGGATAACCGCGCCTTCCGGGAACCTCTTCTCTCGCTGCCGAAATCTCACGGAGAGCCTCGGCGTAGTTGGTCATGTCCGTGAGGATAACGAGCACCTGCATGTCGTAGTCGAAGGCGAGGTACTCGGCAACGGTCAGGGCCATACGCGGGGTGATGATACGCTCGATGGCCGGGTCGTCGGCGAGGTTGAGGAACAGGACGGCCCTCTCTATTGCCCCGGTCTCCTCGAAGCTCTTCTTGAAGAAGTTGGCCTCCTCGTAGGTGATACCCATAGCCGCGAAGACGACGGCGAACTGCTCCTCCTCGCCGAGAACCTTCGCCTGCCTCGCTATCTGCGCCGCGAGCATGTTGTGGGGCAGACCCGAACCGCTGAATATCGGAAGCTTCTGACCGCGAACGAGAGTGTTCATACCGTCTATGGCCGAGATACCAGTCTGGATGAAGTCCCTCGGATAGGCACGGGCAACGGGGTTGAGCGGTGCACCGTGAACGTCTCTCCTGTCCTCGGGTATGATTTCCGGTCCACCGTCGATGGGCTTACCGATACCGTTGAAGATTCTTCCCAGCATGTCCATCGAAACGGGAACCTTGAGGGTCTCGCCGGTGAAGCGGACGCTGGTGGTCTTGACGTCCAAGTCGCGCGTTCCCTCGAAGACCTGGACTATCGCGAGGTTCTCCCTGGCCTCGAGCACCTGCCCCTTCCTCTTCTCCCCGCTCTCGGTCTCTATCTCGACGACCTCACCGTAGGCGACTCCCTTGACGCCCTCGACAATCATCAGCGGGCCGTAAATCTTGCTAACGGTGGAGTACTCCATTCCCGGCATGAGCATCACGCCCCGTACTTCTTGAAGAGCTCTTCAAACTGCTCGTTCGTCTCATCTATGAGCGCCCTAATCTTCTCAACGTCGGGCTCGAACTTCATACGGCCAATCTTCTCCCTGACCGGGAGTTTGGCTATCTCGTCAACGGGAACTCCCCTGCTGACGGCCTCCATGGTCTTGTTGTAGAAGTTGAGGATAACGCGCATCATGGTGACCTGCTTCTTCGGCGGGCAGTAGGTGTCGACCTCGTCGAAAGCATCTTGCTGGAGGTAGTCCTCACGGAGCATCCTCGTGACGATGAGTATGGCCTTCTCCCTGTCCGGCAGGGCATCTGGACCGACGATTCTGACAATCTCCTGGAGTTCAGCCTCCTTCTGGAGGAGAGCCATAGCGGTGTCGCGCATCTTCCTCCACTCGGGGTCAACGTTCTTGTGCCACCAGTCCTGTATCGAGTCGAGGTAGAGCGAGTAGCTCCTCAGCCAGTTGATTGCCGGGAAGTGCCTCCTCCTCGCGAGGTCGGCATCGAGGGCCCAGAAGACCTTGACGACACGGAGGGTGTTCTGGACGACGGGCTCGCTGAAGTCTCCACCCGGCGGTGAAACGGCACCGATGACGGAAACGCTACCGACCCTTGGCTCCTGACCGAGCGTGACAACGCGACCGGCACGCTCGTAGAACTCCGCTATCTTGCTCGCGAGGTAGGCCGGGTAGCCTTCCTCACCGGGCATCTCCTCGAGACGGCCGGAAATTTCACGGAGCGCCTCGGCCCATCTTGAGGTGGAGTCTGCCATCAAAGCGACGTCGTAGCCCTGGTCGCGGAAGTACTCGGCGATTGTGATTCCGGTGTAGATTGAAGCCTCACGAGCCGCGACCGGCATGTTTGAGGTGTTGGCTATGAGGACGGTTCTCTCCATGAGCGGTTTACCGGTCTTCGGGTCCTTGAGCTTGGGGAACTCCTCAAGGACGTCGGTCATCTCGTTTCCGCGCTCACCGCAACCGATGTAGACGACGACCTGCGCGTCACTCCACTTCGCCAGCTGGTGCTGGGTGACGGTCTTTCCTGAACCGAACGGACCCGGAATTGCTGCAGTTCCACCCTTGGCTATCGAGAAGAAAGTATCGATGGTTCTCTGTCCGGTGATGAGCGGGACCTCGGGCGGGAGCTTGTTCTTGTAGGGCCTCTTGACACGGACAGGCCACTTGTGGTACATCTTGAGCTCCTCTATGCTCCCGTCGGGCTTCTTGACCTTGGCGATAACCTCTTCAACGGTGTAGTCGCCTTCCTCGGCTATCTCGACTATCTCACCCTCGACCCAGGGCGGAACGAGGATTTTGTGCTCGATGATGCTGGTTTCCGGAACGGTACCGAGGACGTCTCCACCAACCACCTTGTCGCCGACCTTAACGGTTGGCGTGAAGTGCCACTTCTTGTCCCTCGGCAGGGCCGGAGCCGTCAAACCCCTCGCTATGAAGTCACCGCTGAGCTCGCGGAGCTTTTCGAGCGGTCTCTGAATTCCGTCGTACATCGAGGTGAGCAGACCGGGACCGAGCTCAACGCTGAGCGACGAACCGGTTCCCTCGACCGGCTCACCGGGCTTTATGCCGGCGGTTTCCTCGTAGACCTGGATGACTGCCGTGTCGCCTTCGAGACGGATGATTTCTCCGATGAGACCCATCTCACCGACGCGAACGACCTCGTACATCTTGCTTCCTCTCATGCCGTCCGCAACGACGAGTGGTCCCGTAACACGAATTATCCTTCCCATTTCCCTTCACCTCTTGAGCTCAACACCGATAGCCCTCCTGACTATCTCGCGGAGGGCCTCTTCACCGAACTTAGAGCCGGACCTGTCCGGCACCT
Organism: Thermococcus prieurii; assembly: GCF_054657655.1. Classification (NCBI taxonomy): domain Archaea; kingdom Methanobacteriati; phylum Methanobacteriota; class Thermococci; order Thermococcales; family Thermococcaceae; genus Thermococcus; species Thermococcus prieurii. The sequence continues at coordinate 1,235,044 of NZ_BAAHYH010000002.1, forward strand.
GAAGGATGATTGGAATCGTAACGTCCGGAATTTCAATCCTCTGGGCGAACCTCTCGGTTATGAGTATGATTCCCACGTCGCCCCTCTCAACGAGCTCCTTAAGCTTGTTCCTAAGCCTCTCCATCTCAAGGGGGCTATCCTCAAAGGCGTAAACCTCGTGAGCACCGGCGAGCTTGAAGCCCAGAGCGGTGTCCCTGTCGCCGAGCACGGCTATCTTCATGCCACCTCACCCGCGAGCTCCTTTATCCTCTCGGGCTCAACGCCGTTCTCTATCAGCTTGGCTATTGCCCTCAGCTTCCTGATTTCCCTCTCCTTCCTGAGGACGTAGCTCAGTGGCGTTGCTATGCTGAGCGGGTAGAAGCGTTCGAGCTCCGAAATCCTCTCGATTATGTGGTCGTTGAGTGCCTTCTCAAGGACGCTAAGGTCGTTCTCGATTTCCTCCCTGACGTCCCTGATTACCGGGCCGTACTTGGTCGAGTCGAGCTCGGCCAAGGCCATGTCGAAAGAGTCAACGTGCAGGAGCGGGTCAAGCTTGACGGTTCCGCCCGGAATCAGCATCGGCTTTATCTCTTCCGCCGAGAGACCGGCCTTCTTTGCCCTGAGCGCGGTAAGGATGTTGACCCTGTCTATCGAGAGCCTCACGAACTCCTCTAAGATAATCCTCTCGTCGTCCTTCCTTGAGAGGGCATAGCTCAGCAGTTTTCCGTAGTGCATCCTGTAGAGCTCGGTCTCGAAGCGGGTAACGTCTATCTCGCCGAGCAGGAGCTTCTGGTAAACCTCCTCGTATGGGGTTCCCTCGAGGATTACGAGGATTTCTTCGAGGGTCTTCGCCTCGGCCATGGCCTTGACCTTGGGGAGCATCGTTCCGAGCTCGACGACGTAGTCACCCGCCGGCTCTCCGACGAGCTTGGCCTTGACGACGTTGGCTATGTTCCTGACGTCCCAGCCCTCGAGGAGGAGCTCGAAGAAGCCCCTTGAGCGCTTGGGGAGTATCTTGAACATGAGTCCGTAGGTTCCAGCCAGGGCCTTCTCGAGGGCCTTCTCAACCTCCTCAACGGTGTAGCTCGAAACGTCTCCGAAATAGTCCTTGTAGTCCGTATCCTCAAGGTTCACGACGAAGTTCTGGAGGGTTCTGCTTTCAGCTAACTCGTTGAACTTCTGCTCGGTAAGGAGCTTCGCGTCCATCGCCTTGATTCTGGCGTTTGGATAGGAGTAAGGCGTGTACTTCCAGATTATCCTGGCGGTCTTGTAGCCCACCCACGTGAAAACCACTGCAATCGTGGTGTTGAGGATTCCCGTTACTGCCTCCATCTCAATCACCCGAAGAGGGCCTTGGCAATGGTAGCCCTCAACTCGCTCTCAAAGCGCTCTATCCTGGCCTCGAAGGTGTTGTCAACCCTAACCGTTCCGTCGGAGCTCTCCACGAGGATTCCGCCGATGGTCTGAATCGGCTCACCGACGGTGACCTCGACGTCCTTCCCGAGGGCTTCCTTGAGCTTCTCCCTGAACTCGGCCAGTCTCTCAACGATGAGCTTGAGGGTCCTCTCGTTGGAGCGGACGACGACCTTATCGGTTCCGAGCTCCTCAACGGCCTTGACGGTGAGTTCAACGAGCATCGGGAAGTACTCATCCTCGGGAAGGTTCGCGAGCCTCTCCTTGAGGGACTCGATGACCTGCCTTATGAGCTCCTCCTGAACGGCGAGCTTCTTCTTCCTGACCTCGAGCTTGGCGTTGGCTATTATCCTCTGCCTCTCTATCTCGGCCTGGGTCTTGGCCTTTCGGAGTATCCACTCGGCCTTGGCCTCTGCCCTCTTCCTGGCCTCTTCTTTGAGCTTCTCCGCTTCCTTCTGGGCCTCGCTGAGTATGTACTGTATCTTCTGCTCGGCCTCCCTGTTTATCTCCTGAATTATCAGTTCAGCCCCTTCCATCTTCAATCCTCCTCAAGCTGTAAAAAGGAGAGGGTTCAGAGACCGACGCCGGTGGCAATCATGATGAGCGCACCGACGAGACCGAAGATGGCCATGGTCTCGGCCATAGCGGCGAAGATGATGCCCTGGGTGAAGGTCTTCGGGTTCTTGGCAACGGCACCGATTCCAGCGCTCGCGATGATACCCTGCGGTATGGCGGAGAGGCCGGTGAGGCCGACGGTAAGGCCGGCACCGAAGAGTATGGCGCTCTTAACTATGTTGTCGGTGGTGGGCTGGGCGAACTTGAAGCCGCCGCCTATGATTCCCGCGCTGAGCAGGATGAGGAACAGCGTAATGAGACCGTAGATACTCTGGGTCATCGGCAGACCTTCGAGTATCAGCGCGTTCTTGAAGTTCTTCTCGTCCTCTGCAACGACTCCTGCAGCCGCGGCACCTGCTATACCAACACCGAAGGCCGAGGCGGCACCCGCTATTCCGCTCGCGAGCGCCGCACCGAGGGCAACGTAAACTATCGGGTCCATCCTTCATGCACCTCCATCAGCTTTCAACTCGAGTTTCGAAACCTCCCTCTTGGACTTGAACGGGGTGAAGGGCTTTCCATCGCCCGAGTAAAAGGTTCCGAAGAACTCAACGTACTGGAGACGGAGCGAGTGAACGAACGCTCCGAGGGCGTTTATGGCGGTCGAAAACAGCTGACCGCCGATGAAGATAATCAAACCGATGATAATTCCGAGCGGAACGACGCTTATCTTGATTCCCCAGACCATTGCGGCGAGGACGTTGACGACCATCGCTATTCCGCTGGTTGCCAGTGCAAGGGCCATGAGCCTTGCGTAGCTGAGCCAAGTTCCCACGAAGCCGAAGAAGTCCGAGATTATCATCAGCGCCGCGAGTCCGCCGTTGGCAACTATCTCGCCGACCGCGAAGAGGACTATGCCGATTCCGAAGAGCGCCTTGGCCGGTAGCATCAGCGAGGCGTTCTTGGTCGCGAAGAGGACTATGCTGAGTATTATGAGCATCCAGGGGAGCTGTTCCAGCAGAGCACCCTTCCTGTCGCCGTTCTTCCACTTGACGATGAAGCCTATGGTGTAGCCGGTGAAGAGGTGCGCGAGACCTATGGCGAGTGCGAGCATCAGGACGAACATCGGGTCCTTCAAAGCGTCCGCTATGCGCGGGAAGTGCGCGTTCGGGTTGCCCGTGACGTACTGGAGGACTATGTCGCCGGCGTTGCCAAAGTAGCTGCCGAAGAGGATTCCCATAAGCATTGTGAAGAAAGAACTGACGAGCAGTGTATATGCGAACTTGTAGGTCCCGTCGTTGAACTTCTTGTGGCCCTTGACGAGCAGTGCCGCGACGATGCCGACGATGAGACCGTAGAAGAAGTCCGTGAGCATGAAGCCGAAGAAGAACGAGTACGTGAAGGCTATTATCGGCGTCGGGTCTATCTCGTCGTACCTCGGAACGCCGTACATCTCGGTGAGCATCTCGAAGGGTCTCGCCCAGCCGGGGTTCTTGAGCTTAATCGGAATCTCCTCGATTTCCTCCTTGCTCGGCTCGCGGACGTTTATGTAGGCCTTTCCGTTGGTGACCTTCTTTATACCCTCGAGGACCTTCGGAACGTCGACCCTCGGGAGCCAGCCGGTTAGGGCGAAGGTCATGTTCGTCCTCGCGAGCATCGGGAGAACTGAGGCCTTATCGCGCTCGTTCTCCATGAGCTCCTGGTAGAAGACGACGTCGTCGTAGTACTTCTCGGCGAGCTTTTCGGCTTCTTTCTTCGTCTCCTCGAGTTCCTCAAGCTTGGCGTCGAGCTTCCTCCTGTACTCCTTGATGAGCTCGTCGGGCGTTCCATCCCCCTCGGGAACCTCGAGCCTCTCGAAGGAGTGCTTGGCAAGGACGGAATTGACCTTGTCGTGGTCCTTCGAGAGGTTGGCTATCGCCAGGAGAACCTTGTCGCCGAGTTCCTTGGTCACGACGGCAACCTTGCCCTCCGTTATTTTCTTGAGGTCCTCGATGAGGGCCCCGAGCTTGACCCTCTCAACGGAACCGACGGAAACCTCGACGAGACCGCCGTGCCTGAGGTATTGAACGGGGAGCTTGAAGACGGACAGAAGTTCGAGGGTGGCTATAGCTTCCTTAATCCTCTCAATCTCGGTCTGAAGCGAGCTGAGCTTCCCCTCAATGGCCTTTATCTCGGGCTCAGCCTTCGAGAGGAAGTCCTCAACGTCCTTGATGAGCTTCTCGATGCCCTCGTAGCGGTAGGTTTTCTTCGGCTTCTCTTTCGGGAAGAAGAGCTCCTTTATCCCTCCGCCCTGGGCCTTCTTGTGGGCCTTAAGAAAGTCGGCGAGCCTTGAGATGGTTATGCTGTAGGAAGCGGCCTTTCGGTGGTACTCGTTTGGGGTGTCCTTCTGGGCTATCCTGACGTTGAGCTCCCTGAGCTCAACCGCACCAACTTCGTGGAGGTACGTGAGGAGTGCATCCTTGTAGCGGTTGAGCGTTATAACGTCGAGCTTGACCATTTCCTCGGGCCTAAACATCTCAGCCCCCTCTCACGAGCTCTATTGCCTGGGTGATGGCGCTCTCGAAGTTGGCCTCGGCCTTCGAGCGAAGGGCATCAATTTCCCTCTCACCCTCTTGGAGGATTTTCTTAGCCTCGACCTCACCCTCCTCCCTCGCCTTCTGAACGAGGGCATCGGCCTCCACCTGAGCCTTGGAGAGGATTTCCTCCTCTATGGACTTGGCCTCTTCTTTGGCCTTTGCAATTATCTCCTTTGCCTCTTCCTTTGCTCGTTCGATACGCTCCTCTGCGTCTTTTTCTGCATCAACAATCCGCTTGATGACGTCCTCCATGAGCCGCCCCTCCGGTGACCCTGAAAACAGTTGAGCTTTTCGCCACCTTTGGCTTCCCTAATTGGTTTAAATAGTTTATGGTTTTGAGGGACAGAAATGAAAAAATGATTAAAAATGTACATCAAATTCCGGTCGCTTTTTATGCTACCTCTTCCTTTCCAAAAGTTCTTTCACTTCCTTGAGGACCGAGTTCTTGGCGAAGACGATTACCTGACCCCTCTCCGGCAACTTCGTATCGCCGGATGGGATGATAAGGTTGCCCTTCTCGTCGTAAACCGCTATGATGAGAGCGTCCTTGGGGAGGTTGAGTTCCTTGACGAGCTTTCCGGCTATCTCGCTGTTCTCGTCGATGTTAAAGCGGACTATCTCAGCCCCTTCCTTTGGGAAGAGAACGCGGTCAAACCCAGGTGTGACGATGTTCCTGCTTATGTACTCCGCCGCTATTTCCTCGGGCGAAATCACGAAGTCGAAGTACTTCTTGAGGTCGCCCACCTCCTCGAAGATTTTCCTGTTCTTGGGGTTGCTTATCCTCAGAGAGGTCTTGACGTTGGGGTTGAGGTTCTTCGCCAGTATGCACGCCAGTAAATTCGCGTCGTCCTTGCCCGTTAAAGCCGCGAAGGCATCGGCCTGCTTTATGTTTGCTTCTTCCAGCGTCTTCGGGTCGGTCGCGTCGCCCTCTATAACGAGGCCGTTTATCTGCATCGACAGTTCCTTCGCTCGTTTTCTGTCCATCTCTATTATGGTGACGTCGTGGCCGTCCTCCTCGAGCATCTTGGCGACGAGGTAGCCAACCCTGCCGGCACCCATTATTATGACGTACATCAGTCCTCACCGATTAGGTACTTGGCTATCTCGGCGTAGGCCGGTCTCGTGACGAATATTCCAATGAGGACACCGATGATGGTCGTCACGGCGAAGCCTTGAGCGTCCCGACGAAGTAAACCAGCAGGAAGCTCATGGCTTTGCTATCGTCGTTGCAGCCGAGGCAAATATGATGAAGAACGCCCTTCCAATCCTCTTGAGAGTGCTCGAACGTCTGGCAATCCTACTCGATTTTTCACCGCCGAGGAGCTCGTCGGTTATGACTATCTGCTGGTCCACTCCAGTACCGATGGCCGCAATAATACCTGCGATACTGGGCAGGTCAAGGTTCCACCTTATCAAAGCGGCGATTCCGAGGATTATGGTGACCTCGAAGAGGCTCGTGCTGGCAACGGGTATGGCTATCTTCCAGTTCCTGTAGTGGAGGTAAACCAGCAGGAGGACGGCTATCAGGGCACCTATTCCCGCGTAGAGTGCCTGGGTCTTGAAGCTCTCACCCAGCTTGGGCGATATGAACTGCATTCCGATGACCTTGAGCTTGACCGGGAGCGAACCGCTCTTCAGGACGGTGTAGACCGTCTTGGCCTCCTGCTCGGCCTGAAGTCTGTTGGCGGCATGACCGGTTATCTGGACGTCCGTCTGGGGTTCTCCGTTCGCGAGACCTTCACCGAGCGAGTACGGCCCATAGAGACCGAGGACGCTCTTAACGAGGGCCGTGTCAGTGACGCCCGCCTGCCTCGGAATGTAGCGAACGCTCACGTTCATGGACTTGAGCTGGTTCACGAGGTCCTCCCCTACCGCGACGAGGACGATTGGCTTTCCATCGGCGAGCTTCTTGAGCTCGGCCGCGCTCTGGTTGGTGTAGGCCACAGTGGTTATGTTGAAGGCCTTGTGGATTCTAACTATGAGGTAGGGCGCATCTGGTGCCTGGGCGTTGAAGGCCGTGCTGTTCATTAGGTCGTACATGCTCTTTGGGACCACCAGGAGAGAGTTCGTTGGGGGGTCGAGGAACATGTCAACCGGCCAGCCGGCCTTTCCCTTGGCCAGCTTCGCGAACTTCTCGGCGGCACTCTTGGTTATCCTGAACGGAACTGACCAGCTGTTGTCGGGTTTTATCTGGTAGGGACCCACGTAGGTTATGTCCTTGCCGGTTCCAAAGATTACACCGTCGAACTCCATGTAGAAAACACCCTGGCTCTCGATGACCTTCTTGAGCTGGTTCGCCTCTTCCGCACTCGTGACGTTTGCCACCTTGACGACGACTATGTCGTTGCCCTGGCCCTGAACCTGAACGTCCCTCAGACCGAAGGTGTTCAAACGCTTCTGAAGGGAATCAACGACGAGCTCCATAGTCTTGGAATTGACGGGATGCTCGGTCTGGGCTATGAGTGCGACTCCGCCGGATATGTCGATTCCAAAGGTCAGGGGACGCATCGCGAGGGTTGCTATCGAGCCCGCGAGGAATAGTATGAGAAGGATTATCCTCCAGTTGAGGAGCAACTTCTTAAGCTTCCTGTTCATGCCTTAACCCCCCTTGTCGAGAGATACCACCTGAGAACGCCGGCGTTGAACATCCAGGTGTTCATGAAGTCCGCGAGGAGACCGAAGATGAGGACTATGGCTATGTTGTCTATCGTCGGCGACGTTGAGATGAGCCAGAGCATGAAGAGCGCTCCCAGCGTTGTGGTGCTCATCGTGAAACCCGTTGAAACCGCGCTTAGATAGGCCTCCTCTATCGTGTCTTCCTTCCTCCTCGTAAGTCTCGTGGTCAGCAGAATGTTGCTATCGACGGTGTAACCTATGAGCATCAGCAGAGCCGCTATCGTCGCCGTTGTAAGCTGAATTCTAAAGATTCCCATCACCGCGACCGCTATGACCATGTCCGAGAGGGCCGAGAAGATTATGGCCATTGACGATATCGGGTTCCTGAAGAACAGGAACACAACGACCGCCATCGCGAGGAAGGCAAAGGCTATAGCCTTGATTCCCTGCTTCTTGGCGAGTTCTCCGAACGTCGGAAGGACCTCGCTGTGGGTGTATTCAGCGTTTGGATACTTCTCCTTAAGCAGGTTGATAATCTTAACCGGGTCGACTCCGGCGGGAGCGTAAACGCGGATTCCCTTGGCACCCTCAACGCTCGTGAAGCTCTCGACCGTAACCTCAACGCCGAGGTCCTTGCTGAGCCACTTCTCAACCTGGTCGGGGTTGGCGTTTATGCCGTAGCCGGTGACGACGACACCGCCCTTAAGGTCTATTCCAAGGGGCGGAAAGTGCACCGCCAGGAGCAACAGGGCAACTATGAACACGACGAGCGGGTAGATTATCATCTTCTTCGGTTCCATCTCGGCCAAAAATCTTAGTTTGTTCCGTTTCTTTGCCCGGAAGTCGTTCGTAGCCCCGGGCTTTTTAGCCTTCTTCTTGGCCATACGTTCACCCCTGGGAGTTTTTAATCTCGACTTGTGGTTAATTTGACGGGGGAGTTTTAAGATTAGTGGTTCCCTGGATGGAGTTGAGCACCACTCATCAGGAAAGTTTAAACGGCAGAAGAGGGCTTAACAATCATTTTGGCCAAGAGTAACAGGATTTTCTAAAAACTGCCAGAAACTTTCAGTTTAAATCAATAAAGCTCCGCTCCAGTTAGTTCAGAACTGAAACGGTCCGCTCATTCCCGTTCACTTCCGGGATTAACTTTAAAAAGGGAGCGCACTACCCACCCCTCAGGTGAGAAGCCATGAGCGAGATAGAGACCATTGGCTTTCACTACGTTGTTGAAGCCGCCGGGTGCGACCCAGGGATACTCGGTGACGCTGACAAGATAAGACAGATATTCCTCGAGGCGGCAAAGGTCGGCAACATGGAGGTCAAGTCAAGCTACTTCTTCAAGTTCTCACCGACCGGCGTCAGTGGCGTCGTCATCGTCGCGGAGAGCCACATCTCAATCCATACCTGGCCGGAGAAGGGCTACGCAGCCCTGGACGTTTACACCTGCGGGACCAAGGCCGAGCCCGAGAAGGCCGTCGACTACATCCTCGACAAGCTCAAGGCCAAGTACGCCCACGTCTCCGAGATAAAGAGGGGCATTGAAGAGGACGACGACACCTTCACCCACATGATAATGACTTGGGAAGAGGCCCTCAGAAAGAATGGAAAGGGATAAGTCACAGCAGTTTCTCTATTTCTCTTATCCTTTCGAGTGCATCGCCCAGAACCCTTCTGACGTTTTCAAGCTTCGCCTGGAGCTCGCGGTTCTGCTCCTCAAGCTTTTCGACCTGCTCCCGGAGCTCGTTGAGCTTTGCCCGGAGCTCCTCCTTCTCGCGCTTGAGCTTCTCATACTCCTCCATGGCAACGAGCTGACCACCCTTGGCGAGGACTTCAACGTTCCTGACGAGCTCGTCGAGCTTGCCCTGCTTTATGAGTTCATAAGTTTCTCTGACGAGCTGGCCGGCCTTGGTCTCACCCTTGAGGTGCTTCCTTATGGTCGCCTCCGTCCTGCCGAGCTCTTCAGCGATTTCCCTGACGGTCATACCAGCCTTCTCCCTCGCTATCGCTCCGGCGGCAACGGCGAGGCTGTCGACCCAGGTGAGCCTCTCGGCTGGATCCTTGATGAGCTCTATGACCTCGGGCCTGAAGAGCGTCGCGAAGAGCAGTATGCTCTCGAGCCTGTGTATCTCCTCTCTTCCAATCGGGTTCAGCGGAACCTCCACACATCTCACCCCCTTCCAGTTTTCACTCAACCTCAACGATGGTCTTCCTCTTCAGCACCTTGTCCGGGTAAACCACGATTCCCCTGTCGGTTATCTCGAACGGGTGCCTCCTCATGCTGTGGCTCGTTCCGCGCATCTTCCAGACTATCAGCGAGCGCTTGAGCTCACCGTCAATCTCGTCAAGGTCGAGCCTGATTATGCCGTCAACGCCGTGCTCAACGCCGGGTCCGCCGAATCCGCGCTCGCCGACGCTTATCTGGCTAACGAGTATGCTCGTAACCCCGAGACCCGCTAAAACGCGCTTGAGTTGCATGACGATGCTCCTTGCCATCGCCGGCTTGTTGATGTAGAGCGTTGTAACCGAGTCAATGACGACGCGCTTGGCCCCGAGGTCCTTCACGGCCGTCCTGAGGACGTCTATGAACTCCCTGATGTCGGTCAGGTCGTGGACGATGTACTTCTCGTACTCCTTGCTCTTGCCGATTCCAGCGGTGAAGGCGTCCACCATCGCGAAAAGGCCCTCTTCCTCGTACTTTCTGACGTCCCAGCCAAACTGGGCCATGTTCTGCCTCACCTGAACCGGGTGCTCCTCGAGGGCAACGTAAATGCCAGGCTCGCCCATCTGGAGTCCGTTCCATATGAACTGCTGGCTGAATATCGTCTTCCCCGTTCCCGGCCCACCGCTGAGCAGGACGACGTTCCTCTCGGGGATTCCACCGTGAAGGATTTCGTCCATGCCCGGAATGCCGGTCTTGACCTTCTTAATCATGAGCGTCACCCCCTTTAGTAACCTTTAGTTACCATTAGGCTCTACGCAAAAGGTCTTAAAAAGGTTACGTGCGGTTAGAAAATTCAACAAGGTTAGCCCCTCCTCCAGAGAAGGAGCGCAGCCAAAACCACGACCACGATGAGAAGCGCAGGGAGCACGGAAAAGCCTGCGCTTTTTGTCTCTGATGGTGTTTCAGCTCCAGAACTTTCGAAGGTGGGGGAAAAGGATGAGGTAGTACCCAGGGGAATTCCCGTTTCCGTGAGGGAGAGGTTTACTCTGACCGTTTTTCCAGGCTGAAGGGAAACCTGAAGGTAAGCACTCTCATATCCCTCCTTCTCCACCCTCACGCTGTAGTTTCCTGGCATCAGAGAGAGGTTGCATGGAGTGTGGCATGTTTTTCCGCCCACCGAGACCGTTGCACCAGGAGGAGATGTTACAACTTCGAGGATGGGTTTCCTGACTAATCTCAGGAAAAGGTGGGCCGAGGTATTGGGGGACAATGAGATGAGCGTGGAGTTGGGAAGATACCCAGTGAGCACGGCCGAAACGTTGTAGACACCCGCGGTTAAGTTCACTGAGCACGGGGAGGTACAGGTCCTGTTTCCGACGCGAACGAGAGCACCAGGAGGAGAAGTGCTCACGTTGAGTCTGGCCGGCAGGGGGCTGAGGGTCAGGTTCAGCGAGGCGCTTCCGTTGGCCGGAACCGTCACGTTCTTCACAACGCCGCCGTAGCCCCGAAGGGAAGCGCTGACCGTGTAGGTGCCCGCAGGAAGGATGAGTCTGAGCGGGCTTTTCCCTGAGAAAACCTTCCGGTTCCCCGCAAAAATCGCCAGACTTGCGTTGGAGGGCCTCGTCGAGACCTCAAGGGTTCCGGCCTCAGGATGAACCGAAACCGCCCGCGACAGCAGGGAGAGGTCGGCGAAGACCGTGACGTTTCCCCCAGCGGAAACCACGATGCCGGAGACAAACGGATAGCCGTTGGCACCAAGGGAGATGTTGTACGAATTCAGCAGGGGAGTAAAGGGGAGATAGAGCCTCATCGGGGTAAACCACTCCCCAAAAAGATGGAAGCCGTTGACGTAGACCGTGGCGTTGGCCGGCCTTGAGAGTATCCTCACTGGAACTGGGGTTACTGCGTTTTCAATGGGCTCCCTAGAACAGCCGCCGAAGGAACTCCAGCCGCTTTTACTCACCGAAATTTTGACGAGGCAGTACTTTGTGACTCCTGCGTATTCAGCGGCCACAGGAAGACCGCTTGGAAGGAGGAGGTAGTCCCTCACGCGGCACGATGCGAGGAGAACCGTTTCCATCGGGACCGGTTCTGATGGCCCCATCGCCGAGTTCGCACCTTCCCCTTCGGTCCAGTTGGGAGCTGACATGCACGGAGTTTCCTCGGATTCCGGGGTGGGGACTTCTCTTCCCCCTAAGAAAACGGTCGCGGTCGAGAACCCTCTCAGGGCCTCGTTCAGGAGTGACTCGTTCACCTCAACCACGAGGGGCGTACCGCCAACGCTCAGGTTGAAGACGAGGGTAACGTTCCCGATGGACAGCTCAGCCTGCCATCTGCCGCCGCTCAGGTTCAGCACGGTCGGAGCGGTCGCGTTTAAATCCCCAACCCTTACCCGTCCGCTGAACTCAAAGAGCACGGGCGTTGGGGACGCCAGCGGTACGAACAGCACGCTAAATAAGATTGAGAGCAGAAACAACTTCCCCAACGTCGCCATCTTGTTTCACCTTCCCCCCAGCTATAACAACCGCCCTGTCGGCGAACTCGACGAAGGGCTTCCATATGTGGGAGACCACAACGAGGGACAGGCCTTCCGAGGCAAACCGCCTCAGCAGACCGGCGATTTCAGGTATCGCGTCAAAGTCAAGGTTCGCGAGCGGCTCATCCAGCAGGACGAGCTCCGGCTCCCCGATGAATGCCGAGGCTAGGCTCAGGCGCTTCGCCATTCCGGCCGAGTAGGTTGAAATCCTCCTGTCGATAAAGCCTCCGAGGGAGAAGGCATCAACGACCTCCGAGATGGAGCCGCCGCGGATTTCGGCCAGGAACTCAAGCCACTCACGGCCCGTTCTATGTCTCGGCAGGGCCGGCGGGTCGAAGGAGACGCCGAACCTCGCCCTGACTTCTTCATCGGCCCACGGGTCGCCGCCGAACACCCTGACCGTCCCGGCCGTCGGCCTGTAGGTTCCGGCGCAGAGGTTAAGAAAAGTGCTCTTGCCCCCGCCGTTGGGCCCGAGGATTAGGGTTACGCCCCCGCCGATTTCAACGCTCACCGAGTCGAGCGCGGTTACGTGGCCGAAGCGCTTCGTGAGGTGCTTTGTGCGGATTATCATCTCCTCACCCCCAGGAGGGCAAAGAGGAGCGCAGAGGTGCCGCCCACGAGGTACTCAATTGAAAGGGCCCTAGAAGACGGGTAGCTCTCCCGACCCGAGATTGCCACGGAAGCCGGCACCTCAGAGGAGACCACGACGCAATAGGGGCCCGAGTGGTTGAACTTCACAACCTTTCTCCCGTAGCCAGAGAGCGTGGAGGAGTAAACGACCCGGTTCTCAACTGGGTCATAGAACGTCACGGAGTAGTTGCCCTGACCGTTCATGTTGAGGACGAGAACCCTCGCCGACGGGACGACCGCACAGGAGGTCCCAACCGCGAAGTCGGAGTAGGGCTTGGAGAGCTCGGCGTGCTGAACCGTGAGGGCCACCAGTGTGAAGACCGCGACGAGGAAGAGGATGAGCCTGATGAACCTCATCTGACGTCCCTCCTTTCCGCGAGGTAGAGGGTCATGGCGATGAGGAGGATGGGAAGAAGAACGCAGGAGAGGAAAGCGGACGAGAGGAGTTCCCCGAACCAGTGGGAAAGAGAGACGCTTGAAGTGTACGCGTGGAATATCGCCGAGTTTAGAACCGCCGGGGGCAGGGAAGAGACTCCGAACGAGTGGGGCAGATAGAGAACCGAGAGCCCGACCATCACCGAGACGAACGTGTTGGGGGAACCCATGGCAACAAAGGAGGAAACCGCGACCGCGTAGAGCACTGCTAAAGCCCAGTAGAGCATGTATAAGGGAAGGAGGCCCTTTGAGAGCAGAACCGTAAGAAGGAAGTTCCCGGTGTCGCCGAAGATGTAGATGACCGTCAGAAGGAACGGAAGGAAAGAGGCGACGAAGAGCATTACGAAAATCGCCAGAACCTTGGAGAGGACGAGCCTCTTCCTTCCCACGGGGAGGGAGTAGAGCGAGAGGGCGAAGCGAGTGTCCCTGTCGTTCCGCAGGACGAGCGACGCCAGGAGAACCGCCGTCAGCATGAAGGCGGTGTAAACTTCGTCCGAGAGAAGGGGAACGCTGACGCCCATAGTCCTGTAGGAGGAGGCCAAGAGGAGGCTCTCCTTGGGTGGGGACACCATAAAGTGATTTGAGACCCGAATTCCCTTAAGGAACAGGGAAGTTCCGATGAGAAGGAAGCCGAAGGCGAACGCGGCAAGGTTGAGCGGGTCCTCGAGCTCCCAGCGGAGAATCCTCATCCAATCCACCTCCTGAAGTCCCCGACACCGACCGCAAAGGCGAGGAGAACCGCGAGGACGAAGTAGTAAACGAAGGGGCTGCCCGGCGCCCTAAAGGAGCGCTCCCTCGGGAACTCCACGTTGGTCGCGTAGAGGTTCCAGCCCTGGAGCCAGCGCTTCCGGGAATTCTCGGCGAGGAGTTTGCGGAGGGCCCGCGAGGCGTTCACGTCCTCCATCGTGGAGCTAACCACGCCCATGAGAACGAGTTCGGGAGGGGTTGAGAACATGTCGGACGCTATCATCAGGCCGGTTGAGGGGTCGTAGAGGGCCGAGAAAGAAGTGCCCCCGGAGAAGCTGTAGTCCGGGCCGTGGAGGTTGAACCTAATCACGTCGGATTCGAGGTAGATGAAAGGTGGATGGAAGGTGCGCAGGTGCGTCAGGACTTCAAAGCCCCGGTAGCGGGAGTAGCTCAGGTTTTTAACCCTCATCACCCAGTCTCCCCCTTCCGGAACCGTGACGTTCAGGAGGATGGCACCGGGGCCTGGCGGATTGGAGGGGTCTACGAAGAAGCTCGGCCTGCCGACGGGCGTGCCGTTGCAAACGTACATGCCGGTTCTGAGGTCGAGGGTGAGAACCTCGGAAAGCACCAGAACGCTCGCGTTCGCGAGGTCGGGCCTTTCAATCGCCACGTCGTGGAGCTCAAGCCTGACAAGGATTTTGGCCGTGTCGTTCTCCACGGAGAGGACCCTGAAGGTGAGGTAGGAGGTTCCGGTCGGCCAGAGGGCGGTAACGTAGTTCTCATCCCGCGAGACGTGAAGGTAACGAGAAAGCGCCTCAAAGGAGCGCTCGTTGAGCATATCAATCTTAACCATAACGATGTTCGTCCCGAACCTCGCGTCCTTCGGGACGATGACCGCGTAGGTAACGTAGGTCCCGGGCTTGAGCCAGGCCGGGGTTGAAGCCGATACTGTAGTGGCCCCCAGATAAAAAATTAAAACCCAGAGGGCGAGCGTTATTTTACCCCGCACGCGGCGTCACCCAGGTCAGTGCTTGTAGAAGTGGGGGATTAACGCGAAAGCCTCCCCTGTATCGCCGTTATACCTCTCGTAGGGTATCCTTGTGAACGAAAAATTAGCCCCAGTGTATTCCTGCACCTTGGACCTGTCCACCTTGACGCCTGACCAGTACGCAACATGCTTCACGGTTGAAGTGTCGACGGTTATTCTTCCGTCGCAGATGTTCAGCCATCCAGAGACGCCAGCCCAGACCCACTCATCCTGACCCCAGGAGGGAGTGTCGGTGTCCTGGTCGTACATTCTCCAGCATCCAGACGATGGGATGAGGGCCTTTGAGGTCCACGCGGACACGCTAGCTATGGAAACCAAACCCACGAGACAGAAGAGCAAGCTTAGTTTTACGAGCTTTTTCGTACGTATCACCCCCATCAAAGGTTTTCATTATTACAATGTAGTTAAAATATATAAAGTTTTTCATTAAACAAAAATATTTTACTAAAGAGAGATACAAAAATGAGGTTACAAATTATTAATTATCGACAGAATCACCCACCAGCGTACTCAAAGGGCTTGGAACGCTGGAGTGGCGCCCAACACCAAAAAGAAACGATAAGGATGAGGGAACCTAAAACGACCGGCGGCTATGCCCTCGTTGTGACTGTTGGATAAACCAAACAACTTTTTCACTCTTTATTTCTCCTGCACAACCCACCCTAACTGGTTAAGGCAGGTTGTTATTCTACCTCTTCCGCCTCAAAAACTCTCCTATGTCGGTGACGTTCAGGATGAACTTCCTTCTGCTCTCAGGGGTTATCCTGCCAATGCCGAGGATAACCCCGTTCTCGTCGTAGATTACGAGCTTCTTCGTCCCCTGCCAGACGTACTTTCGCACACCACTCTTCGGAACGTCCTTGCCCGTGGTGAAGAGGAAGCCGGCCTTCGGACTGAGCACAGCGTAGTTCTTCTCGACATTCACGAAGTAGAAGAACTCGACGTTGGGGTAGAACTTTTCAACGAGGTTGTCAACCTTAATCGTGCCGACGAAGGTTCCGTAGGCGTAGGGTTTGACGGCCAGGCCTTCAAGCTCCCTCCAGACCCTCTCGTTGACGGCGTAAACGTCCCTGAACTTACCCTCAACGACGGCGAAGAAATGGTGCTTCAACTCTCCGTACTTCTCGGCCTCGCGAAGGATTAAGTCGTACTCCCATGCGGAGGCACGGCGGTAGCGGAGTTCCTGGCTCATGTCACTACCCTTGGCACGGAACTTAAAAGCTTAGCCCGTTCCGTTGGGAGGGCTGACGTTTTCTAGGTGGGCAACTATAACGGTCGCGTTCTCAGGAACGCTTTCGTTCATATGAATGTGGGCGTAGTAATCCTCAACAATCCACTGGGCGGTCAGGAAGCTCACCGCGCCCGAGAACAGCAGAATCAGGAGCGCCGAAACGATGAGCAGGGGCGAAACGTCCTCAAGGTTTTCCGTGCGGAGCAGGAGGAACAGGCCGAGGAGCGAGAGGAGTGCCCATGCAACGAAGAGAACCCGTAGGAGGGGAGTCTCACCGAATGGTTCACGGGAAACCGCCGTTGAACCAACCAGCCCGAGGGAGAAGTAAACGACACCGAGAACCCTTCCCCGGCCCGGCCTTGGGGTGAAACCAAGAAAATAGAGGGAGAAAGCCCCGAGGGCAAAGTACAGGAGAACCAGGAACGGAAGGAGCCACGCAACTTCACGAAACACCCGCTGGGGTAGGAGAACAGAAAACATTATCGAAGGAATCCCGTAGAAGACGAGGTTGAGAACGCCCTGAACGAGATAAATGCAAGTCAGCAGGAGGCCCTTCATAAGAGGTGTTAGGGAGAAGTTGTATATCTACTTTTCGAGCTCGTCGAGTAGCTTTGCAAAGCCGTCCATATCAGTCTTCTCGAACTCCCTCTCGAACTCAAGCCCGAGCTCCGCTATCTCCTCGGGCGTTATCGTCGTTTCTGGGTTTTCGGCGTTTATTCCGGGACAGCTCTCATCGTAGTAGAGCCACAGGGTTTCGCCTTTGTAATTGAACGGCTTCTCACCTTCGACGCCGAGCGGTTTTCTGGAGACCATAAATGGGTAGATACGGCAGATAATCGGCCTGACCTCGTGAATCCTGCACTTACCGGTTTCCGGGTCGTGGAAGACGCAACCCAAATCCCACTCCCGGACGGCGAGAACGAAGCGTATCCTGTCCCCCTCGACCGAGAACGTCACGAAGTCCTGGGGGTCGTTTCCGGCCTTGGCTATTCGCTCGACGTCTTTCAGAGTAAGGTAGACGTGCCTTCCCCGGCAACAGTCGAGGCAGTAGAGACAGCGGAAGCCGACCGGCTTAACAAAAGGTCTCGGTTTAAAGCGCATAGGGCCCCATTACTATAACGGCATAAAAACCCTTCGTTTTACTCCAAACGATTTTGAAGTTGCAGAAAGGTTTATATGTTCTCAATTTCCATTCCTTGTGGTGGTCTTTATGTACGCGATAGAGACAGAAAATCTGACCAAGGTCTACGATGGAACGGTCGCCGTGGACCACCTCAACCTCAGGGTCAAGAAGGGAACGGTCTATGGATTTTTGGGCCCCAACGGGGCTGGTAAAACGACGACAATCCTTATGCTCCTTGGGCTCGTGGAACCGACTGAAGGGACGGCGCGCGTCGCTGGAATCAACGTGATGGAAAAGCCCGTGGAAGTCAAGAGGATAACGGGCTTCATGCCGGCGGAGGGCGGCCTCTACCCGAACCTGAGCGCAATCGACAACCTCCTCTACTTCGCCAAGTTCTACAGAATGCCAAGGAACGAGGCGGAGAAGAGGGCGAGGGAGCTCCTCGAACTCGTCGGCCTGAAGGAAGTTGCGGACAGGAAGGTTGAGGGATTCTCGACCGGAATGAAGCAGAGACTCCTCCTCGCACAGGCCCTCCTCAACGACCCGGATATACTCTTCCTTGACGAGCCGACGAACGGCCTCGACCCGAGGGGGGCAGTTGAGCTCAGGGAGCTCGTGAGGAAGCTGAAGAAGGACGGCAAGACGATATTCTTCTCAAGCCACATACTCGCGGAGGTTGAGGAGGTCAGCGATGAAATCGGCATAATCTCCCAGGGAAAGCTCCTCATAAGCGGGAGCCAGGAGGAGATAAAGAGGAAGTTCATGGAAGGCAGGTACCTGATAACCGTTGAGACCAAGGAACCCCTCGAGATTGAGGGTCTCGAAACGGACGTGATAGAGTGGAGGAGGAGCGGGGACAGGAAACTGGTGGTGTACGCTGAAAGGGACATCAGGGAGGACCTCGTTAGGGAGCTGACGGGGAAGGGGTACACCGTCCTCGACGTCCACCTCCACGAGCCCAGCCTCGAGGAAATCTTCATGGAACTCGTCTACGGGAGGGGAGCGGAATGATTGGGGCGATAGCCGAGAAGGAGTTTAGGGACTACCTGACGAGCAGGCGCTTCCTGATTTTCTTCGGGTTCCTGCTCGTGGTGATGGTGCTGGCCCTCATCCAGGTTAAGCTCAACATAGAGGTCATAAGCCTGGGTGGAATGTCTTCCGGTGAGAGCACGCGCAAGGTCTACGAGGTGATGTTCGGCGTTACGTCGAACCTTCAGTTCGTCGGGGCAATCTTCGCGCTGGCCCTCGGCTTCGACGCCATAACGCGCGAGAGGGAGGACAGGACGCTCAAGGTCCTCATGAGCCACCCAGTTTTCAGGGACCAGGTAATCCTCGGCAAACTCCTTGGGGGTGCGATAACCCTCGCATTTGCCGTCCTCGTAACCGGCCTCGTCGTCACGGGAATGCTCGTATGGGCAGGCGTAACCATAGACAGCTACACGAGGCTGATAACGTACTTCCTGTTCGCTTACCTGTACCTGTTCCTGTTCTTCACCATGGCGGTGGCTTTTTCGGCGTACGCAAAGAAGAGCGGCAACGCCCTAATGTACTCCCTCGTAATGTTCCTGATATTCATAGTGGTCATAATGACGGTGGCCCCTGTGGTGGCGAGGGTCATCGTCGGACCGCAGCCCAAGATGCCGCCGGAGCTCCAAGCAATGTCCCAGAAGATACACTCCAGCAAGAACGTTACCCTGGCCGAGCTCAACAAGTACGAGAAGCTCATGGAGGAGTACGAGAACAAGACCATGGAATGGGGCAGGAGGTACTGGAAGACCGAGTACTACATAACCATGCTGTCACCCATGAACGACTTCGAGGTCATATCGGACTACGTCTTGGACCCGTACAAGGAGTCCAGCGAATCGTACTTCATCCCCCACTCACCAACGGAAGAGGCTCCAAAGTACAGCCTGAGCGAAAGCCTCTCCTTTGCGAAGAAGGAGATAATAACGCTGTTCGCCTACATAATCCTCTGGTTTGTGCTGGCGTACCTCGGGTTCGTGAGAGCTGAGATAAGGTGATTAACATGAGACGGGCCCTTGCAGGGCTTATACTCCTCCTTTTTCTTCCGGGCGTTCTGGCTGAGACGGTGGGAGTGACGCTCAGCATCGGCGAGACCGTGAAAGTAAACGGCATGAACGTCACGCTGGTGGACGTTTCCTCAAACGGAGGGGCGGCCGTTAGAATCAATGGAACTCTCTACGTGCTCTCCTTTGGGGACAACGTTACAATCAACAACCTCTCCATCGTCGTCGGGAGCGTGTTTCCCGACAGGGGCCAGGCCAGGCTGTTCTTCATAGGAAAACGGGTGAAGCTTACCGGAGGCGAGACCCACGTCGAGCTGAGCACCCAAATCCACGAGGTACTGCTGTCGCCAGGGGAAGAGGTGGGAATAGGACTGACCGTGAAGAACCTCGGAGAGTCCGGCTATGTCCCCCTTTCCGTTCAGGTCCCGGAGGGATGGACTGGAATCCTCAAATCCGGCAGCGTCAGCGTTCTCGGCCTCTACCTGAAGCACGGGGAGAGCTTTCCCCTGACCCTCGTCTTGAAGGCCGGAAGTACACCGGGAACTTACAGGATAAAAGTTGGGGCCGGAAACGCAAGCGTCACAATTCTGGCAGTCGTCCAGGGAAGACCCCTTCAAGCGTACGTTGATTGCCCGGGGAAGGAGGCCGTTGCAGGAACGAACGTCAGCTTCTCGCTTCACCTCTCTTCGTCAACCCCAACTGACGTCCCACTGAGCGCCCGGGCACCACCGGGATGGAGCGTCAGGTTCCTCGCGGGCGGCTCACCGGTTAGAATCGTCAGGGTGAGCGGGGAGAGAACAGTAACCGTTCTCGTGAGCATTCCGAGCAACGCGAGCGTAGGCGACCATCCCCTCAAGATACTCGCGGGAAACGAGAGCGTTTGGGTTCACGTCTACGTGACCGAGACCCACGCTGGGGAAAACGGCACGCTCGTCGTTAGGGTCGTGGACGAAAGCTCGGGCACCTACGTGGGAGGTGCCAAGGTCGAGCTGACCGGCGGCGGAATCTCCACCCGGGCCGTGACGCTTCCCGACGGAACCGCGGTCCTCCACGCGCCCGAGGGAGTTTACAAGCTCATCGTCTCCAAGGAGGCCTACAAAAAGGTCACCGAGACGGTAAAACTGAAGGCAGGAGAAAAAACGGAGGTCACGGTCAATCTGGAGAAGCTCCCGTACTACTTCGACGTCTTCGTGCCGGCACCCTCGAAGAGCGTCGTTCTCGGAGAGACGCTGACCTACGAGGTAATACTCAGGAACCTCGGAAAGGAGAGCGACAGCTACTCGTTAACGCTCCGCGTGCCCCCCAACTGGGGTGGAATGGTGGTAGAGAGTCCGGAGTCGAGGACGGGTATAAGCTCAACGTACGTAGATGCAGGCAAGGAGAAGAGACTGTATGTGATTCTAATACCTCCCGACACGGCAAAGCTCGGGAACTACACGGCGAACCTGACGATAAGGTCGCTGGGAAGCGACATGGAGAAGAAAGTCACGCTCAGAGCCCAGCTCATGGGGAGCTACGGGATAGCGATTGGCCTTGAGAGGTACAGCGTAAAGGTGAAGGCTGGAGGAGAGACGACGTTGAGCGTCAGAGTATACAACACAGGGACAAGCCCGCTGACCAACGTAAAACTCAAAGTCGATGCTCCACAGGGCTGGAACGTGCAGGTAACTCCCGAGCGTGTGGCCAGCGTGGAGAAAAACGGAGAGGTCACGTTCACGGTTAAGATAAACGTCCCTGGAAACGTCGATGCCGGCGACTACTTCATCACCCTCACCGCCGAAAGCGACCAGAAGAAAACTCAGGAGCAGGTCCGCGTTACCGTGACGAAGGGGAGCGGGGCCACTTACCTGGGCATCGGCATGATACTGGCCGCGCTTGTAATCCTGGCAGTAATCCTCAGGAAGTACGGAAGGCGCTGAAGCCTTTCCTTTTCTTTTTCGAGATTTTAGTAACTTCACTACAGAAAACTTTTTAAGCTGTTAAAGTTACTTTTTGTGAAAAAACTTGGGGGTGGTTCCATGGGATACGGTGAGCTCAAGAAGAACTGGGCCTGGTTGTTGGGCCTTGGAATAATCTTCGTGACCCTAGGATTCGCTGGGTTGCTCCTCCTGCCACTGGTGACGATAACGAGCGTTGCCATCTTCGGAGCCTTCATGCTCGTCGCCGGAGCGCTCCAGATTGCCCAGGGAATAGCGAAGGCCAGGGACTGGAAGAGCAGGGGCCTGCACATACTCATGGGTGTCATCTACGTCATAGGCGGTATAGCGACCCTTGAGAACCCCGTTCTCGCGACGACCGTACTGACGCTCGTCCTCGGGTTCTCGCTGATTGCAATAGGCGCGATAAGGATTGGAGTTGCCTTCCAGAACAAGGACGTGAGCCAGTGGGCGCTGATGACCCTCTCAGGAGTCCTGACGATATTCCTCGGTGCCCTGATAGTGCTCCAGTGGCCCTGGTCAAGCCTCTGGGCGATTGGACTGTTCGTATCGCTCGACCTCATAATGAGCGGCGCCAACTTCATCGCGATAGCGCTGGCGGCGAAGGCAGGAGGCGAACAAAGCGGGGTCTCGGCTTAAGTGTTCAGGTGCGCGTCGAACTCCATGCTCTTTTTATATTCGGCGTAGCCCCTATCGAGCCTCTTCGCGACGTAGGGCCCGTTCTTCCGGTAGCCGAACTTCCGGTAGTAGTTCCTGACGCCGACACCGCTGATAACGAGCATCTTCTTGACGTCGAACTCCTCGCGGGCGATTCTTTCAGCCTCGGCCAGAAGCTCCCTTCCGTAACCCCTGTGTTGCCATTCGTAGCGTGGCTTTCCTCCAATCGGCACGAGCGGGCCGTAAACGTGGAGCTCCCTGACTATAGCTGAAGGACAGCAGTTTATCTCCTTCCTGTGAGCTTTTTCGCTCGGAATCCTGAGGCGCAGGAAGCCTATCAGTATGTCGTTCTTGGTATCTTCAAAGCTCAGGAAAATCTCCCTTCCGCCAGATGCCTCGTAGTCCTCGCGGAGGAGCTTTATGTGCTCGACCTCCGGCTGGATTCCGAACTTCTCCATCATATGACCGACTTCTCTAAAGCGAATTTCCCTCGGCCTTATGCCCCTCTTGATAAGCTCGTTGAAGACAAGCTGTCCCAGATTGGAGTGCTTAACTCCATCAACGATGAGCTGAACCGGAATGTCGCGCTGGATTCTCATTACCCTGACCCACTTCGGGAAGAGCTTGTAGGCCTCGACGAGGAGCTCTACCGCTTCTTCCGTGCGGTAGGGACGGTATTTACCTTCCTTCCACCAGCGATAGAGGGGGGCGTCCTTAGTTACGAGCGTCGGGTAAACCTTGAGCATGTCGGGCCTGAAGCGGGAATCCTCGAAAATCGTCCTGAAGGTGTAAAGGTCGCGTTCGAAGTTGCTCCCTGGAAGACCGGGCATTATGTGGTAGTTGATTTTCAAGCCAGCGTCGCGGAGGAGTTGAGTGGCCTTCACTATCTCCTCGACGCCGTGACCGCGCTTGGTCCTCTCGTGGATGAAGTTGAAAACCGTCTGAACGCCCAGCTCAACGCGCGTCGTTCCGAGCTTGAGCATCCTGTCAATCTGCCTCTCGAAGGCCCAGTCGGGCCTTGTCTCTATCGTAAGGCCGACCATTCTGACCTTAGCTTTCTCGTTCTTCCTCTGCTCGTCTTCAAGATAGTAGTAGGGTTTGGAGTGGGTTTTGAGCCACGCCTCGCGGAACTTCGGGTCCTCCTCAAAAACGGACTCGTCCTTCTTCACTATCAGCCTAATCAGCTTCTCCTCGAGGTTCTCTATGTCTCTAAAGTGTGGAAAGTCGTTCATGGCCTTGAAGGCGCACTTGATGAACCACTCCTGGTAGTCCAGGTCAACCGCCGGAAAGGTCCCGCCCTGGATTATGACCTCGACCTTGTCAACGTCGTGGCCTATGTCGGTGAGCTGTTTAAGGCGGCGCATCATGATGATGTAGGGGTGATAAGCGCTCTGAATCGCCCTTAAAGCTGACGGCTCCCTTCCCGTGTAGCTCTGGGGGGAACCGACGCTCGGCCCGCCGGGACAGTAGATACACCTGCCATGGGGGCAGGGAAAGGGCTTCGTCATCATAGCAACAACAGCCACCCCGCTTATCGTCCTCGTTGGCTTTCTCTTCAGCAAGTCCCTGAACTCCTCGCGCCTCTCCTCGGGAATGGCCTTCAGGATGTCAGAATTGCCCGGAATCTTTGAGAGATGATACTTTCTCGCCACCTTAATCTTCCAGCGGTTGAGCTCGTCCCTGCTTTTAATCTCGCCCTCCATCACGAGTCTCGCCAGCTCGTTAACGGCCCTCTCAAACTCGTCCATAGCGACACCTCTCGCTCGATGTAGGGCGGGGTTTTAAAAGGGTTTGCCGGAAAGCTTATATTCACTTAGTGAATAATTCAGTTGGTGAATAAAATGCGCTTCATCGACAGGGAGCGCGAGATGGAGCTCCTCATGAAGGCCAAGGAGCGCTCCAAGAGAAAGCTCTACAGCGTTGCCATCTACGGCCTCAGGCGGGTGGGGAAAACGAGACTGCTGAGGGAGTTCCTGAGCGAGGGCGATTTGTACTTCTTCGTGAACAGGGGCAAAAGCTCGGCCTCCCTCCTGAGGGAGTACTCGGAAATCCTCCGGGGAAAAGGCGTTCTCTCCAAAAGGGAGGAGCTCAAGAGCTGGGACGACTTCTTCGAGGTTCTATTTGAGCGTTTCACCGGCGCGGTGGCTTTCGATGAGTTTCAGGACTTCCGCTTCGTCGAGCCTTCGGTCTATTCAACGCTTCAGCGGTTTATGGATGAGAACGAAGGGAAGCCCCTGCTCCTAATCTTTACTGGCTCAACGGTTGGAATGGTGGAAAAGCTCTTCAAGGACTCCAAAGAGCCCCTCTACGGGAGAATAAAGCGGGAGCTTCGCTTAGAGCCTCTCGACATCAGGGGAAGCTACGAGATGGCGAGGGAAGTTGGAATAGAGAACCTCGACGACTTCATAACGCTCTACTCCGTCTTTGGTGGCTTTCCCCGCTACTGGGTGGCCGTTGAGGACGAGGGGCTTGAAGGCGAGGGCGCGGAAAGGATTCTCGAGGAGCTAATCTTCAGCTATTCGGCGCCCCTGGAGGAGGAAGTCCCGAGGATACTCTCGCTGGAGTTTGGGAAGCGCTCGGGGGTTTACTACGATATCCTTGAGGCGATAGCCAACGGCTCGACTTCGCCGGGTGAGATTGCCGGCTACCTGAACAGGAAGGAAACCTCGATAACGAGACAACTCCACGAGCTGGTGAACTACTTCAAGCTCGTCGATTACGATAGGGCAGTTCTGGGGAAGGGGAGCGTCCTCTACCTAAGGCATCCCTTCCTGAACTTCTGGTTCCACTTCGTCCAGCCGAGGCTGAGCGAGTACGAAGTGAACCGGGAAAGGCTATGGGGAGACGTTAAAAGGAATCTCCCGGACTACGCTGGCAAAAGGTTCGACTTCACCTGCAGGGAGCTGTTAAGGCTCGGCGGAAACTTTCTCCCGTTTCAGCCGGCAGTTATCGGGCGACACTGGGGCTATTACAGAGAAGGTGGAAAGAAGAAGGTCTACGAGATTGACATCGTTGCCCTGGATCCCGGGGGGAGGAAAGCCATTTTTGGAGAGTGCAAGTGGAGGAAGAAGGCTCAGAACGCTGAGAAGCTCCTTGAGGAGCTCAGAAGGAAGGTGGAACTCACCGGCTGGAGGGGAGAGGTTTATTACCTCCTAATCGCGAGGAAGCTAAGGAACGTTCCGGAAAACGTTATAGCCCTCGATGAGGAGGGAATCAAAAACCTGCTGGAGGGAGAGAAATGAACCGCGACGAGCTGGTCGCTTTCCTCGACGAGTACCTTCAGGTTTCGGCTTACCCTGACAAGTCGAGCAACGGTCTCCAGGTGGAGGGAAAGACGGAGGTTGAGAGGGTAGCTTTCGCCGTTGACACGACGCTCAGAACAATCGAGAAGGCAGTGAAGGGAAAGGCCGACATGCTGATAGTGCATCACGGGATGATTTGGGGAGGTCTTAACTACATAACAGGTATCCACTACAAGCGGTTGAAGGCGCTAATCGAGAACGGCCTGAACCTCTACGCCGCCCACCTGCCCCTCGATGCTCATCCGGAAGCCGGCAACAACGTCGGCCTGCTCAGGCTCCTCAGTCTGGAACCTAGGGGACCCTTCGGCGAGTACAAGGGCCTGAGCATAGGCTTCTACGGCGAGTTTGAAAAACCACAGCCGATTGAGAAGGTAGCCCAGATAATAGCGGAGAAGCTCGACACGACCGTTAAGACCTACGAGTTCGGGGAGAGGAAGATTAAAACCGTCGGTACGATAAGCGGGGCAGGCGCCTTTGCGCTGGAAGAAGCTTACAGGAAGGGAATAGACCTGCTCATCACCGGCGAATTCGGCCACGCGGATTACCTAACCGCCCTCGACCTGCCCCAGAGTGTTTTGGTCGCGGGGCACTACAAGACAGAGACGCTGGGAGTTAAGGCTTTGATGGAGCTCGTTAGAGAGCGCTTTGGACTGAGCGTCTTCTTCATAGATGAGCCAACCGGCCTTTAATTTCGTTTTTTCGGCGTAATCACCTACACAAAAGCGTTAATAACCTGCTGAAACAAAGTTTTTCGGGTGACAGGGATGAACAAGGCCCTCGCTATTATGGCAATTATCACGATTGCACTCGTGGCGTACGCTTTCAAGACCGCCCAGCTGCCGCCGGCTACGATTGACTACAAAGAGGTGTTCTACATAGACAACCAGAGCGTTACGTTTGTAACACAGGATGGCTTTGGCCTCTTTACGATGCACATAAACCCCAAGATAAGCTCCTTTGAGCTGACGATTAAATTCCCAGAGGGGACGAGCTATCTGGTCAGATACGGGGACAAAAACTACAGGGGGACAACCACGTTCAGAATAACGGTAAACAAGGACAGCCTCCCTAGTCAAGTATACGTACAGTTCCAGCTTCCCAAGGAGCTCGCGGTTAAGGTTGTCAATGGAGAAGCCACGCCAGAGATAAAGGTCATCGGAGAAAAGGCCCCGTTCTGGCACGCTGAAGACGTCATCTACATCAAGTACCGGAAGGGAGAAAAGTCCTGAGCTTTGAAAGAACCCTCTCTTCTCCCATTATCCTAAGGATGAGCCCGACTTCTTCCGCGTATTTGACAACCCAGCCGGGGCTTCCCTGAAAGGGAGTGATTATCCAGAGCTCGGGGAAGCCAGCTCTGTGGGCCTTGACCACGTCGTAGAGGACCCTCTGGGGGAACCACTTGAAGGAAGCCTCAAGCTCTATCGCCAAAAGCTTTTTCTCGCCGTCGAGTATCGCCACGTCTATTCTAGTGCCGTCCCGGGTTCTGTATTCTGGAACGGCTTTAAGGCCGAGTTCATCTGCGAGCGCGATTATCTGGCGGGTTAGGGTTTTGACCTTGATTGGGGACACCTCTTGGGTTGAATCAGGAGGGAAGAAAAGAAAAACTCAACCAAGCCTCTTCTTAACCTCCTCTATCGCTTCCTCGGCCTTCAGCGGGTTCTTTATCCTGCCCTGCGCGAGTTCCTTCCTTCCACCGCCGCCACCGCCGGCGACGGAGGTTATTACTTTCGCCAGCTCTCCCGCTTTAAGGTCGAGGCCGTCGCCGACTGCAACAACGAAGTGGCCTTCCCTGCTGATGAGGACAACGACGTGCTTCTCCTTTCTGAGCCTGTTGGCCGCTTCGCGGAGGTCCTCCATCGTGCCCTCAACGACCGCGCCGATGAATTCTACATCGCCAACCTTCTCGACCCTGTTCTCCAGCTCGTAGACGAGGAGCTTCGCCAGCTCCTTCCTGAGCTTCTCGACCTCCTTCCTCGCCTCCTTCCACTCGTTGAAGAACCTCTCGGCAGTCTCCGGCACCTTCTCGGGCGGGACGCGGAAGGTCTCGGCGGTTCTCTTGAGGAGCCTCTCGGTCTCCTGCATCCAGTCAACCGCGGCCTCTCCGGCGGCGAAGATTATTCTCTCAACGCCGTCCTGTATGCGCTCGGTTCTCAGAATCTTGATCGAACCTATAAGGCCAGTGTTGGGCAGGTGCGTTCCACCGCAGGCCTGGACGTCCCAGTCCTCGATCTTGAGCACCCTGATGACCCTTCCGGGGACGACTCCACCCTGGTAGAGCCTGAAGCCGTACTTCATCTCGGCCTCCGTCCTCGGGAGCCACTCCCAGGTGACCTTCCTGTTCTCCATGACGACGCGGTTGGCGAGGCGCTCTATCTCCCTGAGCTCCTCCTCGCTTATGCGCTTGTAGTGGCTTATGTCCAGCCTGGCCCAGTCGGTATGGAGCTGTGAACCGGCCTGCCAGACGTGCTTTCCTAAGACCCTGACGAGCGCGCCCATGAGGACGTGCGTCCCCGTGTGGTGGCGCATGTGCTGGATTCTCCTGTCCCAGTCGAGCTTTCCGTGAACTTTGGCTCCCTCCTTGAAGAGCTCCGGCCTCTCGACCCTGTGGAGTATGACCTTCCCGACCTTCTGGACGTTGGTGACCTTGACCTCCCCGCCGTTAACCTCGAGCGTTCCGGTGTCGTAGGGCTGACCGCCACCCTCCGGATAGAAGGCCGTCTGGTTAAGGATTATCCAGTCGTCTATGACCATAACGACCTCGGCGTCGAACTCCTTCATGAAGGGGTCCTCGTAGTAGAGCGTCCTCGTGTCGGGCAGGTCTTTAACCAGCTCGAAGTCCACCACGTATTCTCCGGCGGTCTTCTTCTCGGTCTTCTCGGCCTGCTTGGCAACGAGCGTGTAGAAGTTGTCCGGAATCTCGACCTTTATGCCCTCCCTCTGGGCAATCTCGGCCACTATCTCCGGCGTCAGGCCGTGGCTCTCGTAGAAGAGGATGAGTTTGTCGAGCGGGAGCTCGTTTATGCCCTTCTTCTTGAGCTTGGCTATCTCGCGCTTCACCAGGTCGCTTCCCCTCTTGAGGGTCTCGTGGTAGCGCTTCTCCTCGACGTTGATGATGTCGAGTATAACGTCCTCCATCTCCTTGAACTCGGGGAACGTCGGTGAGAGTTCCTTTATGTGCATGGCGACGATTTCAGCGAGCGGAATCTCCAGACCGAGCTCGCGGAGGTGTCTTATACTCTTCCTGATGAGAAGCCTCGCCAGATAGCCTGCCTTGACGTTGGACGGGATTACGCCGTCGGCGAGCATGAAGGTTAGGGCCTTCGTGTGGTCGGCTATCGCGTAGATTAGCTCGTAGGGCCTAACGGCCTTCTCCAGCTCCTCGACGGTTATGCCGACGCGCTTGGCAACCTGCTCGCGAAGGTAGCGCAGGTCGCCCATGTCCTCGATGTCGAACATTCCAGCGAGGCGGGAGTTCTCCATCAAAATTCTCTCGTCTATCTTTTCAACGCCGGCCATCTTCTTGAGCGGTTCGATAACGTAGCCAAGAACGGCGTCGTAAGCCGTTGGAGTGCCGTGGCTCATCCAGACGAGCCTCTCGAGGCCGTAGCCGGTATCAACGACCCTCGTCTCCATCGGGACGTAGTAGTCGCCCTTTATCTCGACCACCTGGCTCGGGTCGGCGTTTTCAGGGGCCTTCTTGTACTGCATGAAGACGAGCGTTGCCACTTCCAGACCGCGGTAGAGGACCTCGAACGCCGGTCCGGCGTTTCCTCCACCGGCCCAAGGGTTCTCCTTGAAGGTTATATCTTCCGGTTTCATCTTCAGCTCCTTGGTGAAGAACTCGAAGGCGAGCTCAACCGTCTCGTCCATCCAGTAAATCGGCTTGCCGGGGTAGTTGAAGGCGTGGTGGGCCATCATCTCGAAAATCGTGAAGTGCCTGCCCGTTATTCCAACGTTGTCGATATCTGTAAAGCGAATCGATGGCTGGGAAATCGTGAGCGGGTTCGCCGGCGGGTCAGCCTCTCCGCTGATGACCCAGGGCTGGAAGTCCATGATTGAAGCGCCGACGAGGAGGACGTCGTCCCTCCAGCGCGGAAGAACCGGGTAGCGCTTGACCCTCCCATGGCCGTGCTTTTCGAAGAAGCTCAGGAACTTCTCGCGCATCTCGTCGAGGGTGTACTTCTTCGGTATGCCGGGCTTTCCTATGAACTGATACTCATCACAGGGCGGGTCGCCGCAGGTTTCCCTGTCAGGGTCGAGCGTCCAGAAGTATTTGCCACACTTGGGGCACCGCTTCCTTATCCATCCTTCCTCCTTGAACATGCGAGTCGTCATATCCATGCTCATTAACCTCACCCCTTAAGCTGACCTAAGAAGAGGGGCGCTCCTAATTAACCTTTCCCTCACTCCTTCGAATCGAGGGACAGGTCGACGTCAACGTCTTCGAACTGCTCTTCATCGATGTAAATTAGCGGGACCTTCATTTTCTTGAGGAACTCCACAAGCCTCTTTTCGCGCCTCTCCATCATCTCAAGCTTGTGCCTCAGGCTCGCGTTCTCGATGGCAAGCCTGTTGGCTTCATCAACCTTGAGCTTCAGCTGCATCCTCAGCTCTATTATCTCCTCCTCAAGCTCGCGAATCGAGCGCTCGAGCCTCTCAATCTCCTCGATGTACTCACGGCAGAGACGCCTCTTCATGCCGGTCAGCCCCGCGAAACGTCATCACCAATCAGGGGGCTCCAGAGTCATCATCCCTACGGCACAAAGGGTTTTAACGGTTGCCTCTTATAAACTCTGGTGGTCAAGATGTGCGAGTTTCTGAGGAGGGCAATACAGAAGTGGCGCGCCCGCTGTCCCTTCGTCCGAAGGCTTGAGGAGTGGAGGATGAAGAGGAAGGCAAAAGAATTCAAGCTTTAAAGCCCCAGCGCTTCCACGAGCTCCTTCACAACGTCTTCTTTCTTCACGACCCTCTGCTCGCCCGTTTCCATGTCCCTTATCGTGACGTTGCCGTTCTCAAGGTCCCGCTTCCCGATGAGGACGACATAGGGGACGTTGAGCCTGCCCGCGTAGTCGAGGGCCTTTCTCAGCTTCCTTCCCGTCAGCTCGACGTCGGCCCTAACGCCCGCCCTCCTGAGGGAAGATACCACCTCGACGGCCGTCTTCCTGAGCTCAGTGTCTTTTCCGATGGGAATCACGTAAACGTCGGGTCTGAGCTTGATTTCCGGAATGAGACCTTTCCACTCAAGGATTGGAATGAGCCTCTCGACGCCGATGGCGAAGCCCGTCGCCGGGGTTGGCTTTCCGCCAAAGACCTCGATGAGGTTGTCGTAACGACCGCCGCCGCCAATCGAGCCGATTCCGAGGTCGTTCGGCGCTATCGCCTCAAAGACGACGCTCGTGTAGTAGTCGAAGCCCCTCGCTATTCCGAGGTCAATCCTAATCCACTTCGAGACACCGTAGGCGTCGAGTAAATCGACGAGCTCGTAGAGGCGCTTTATCTCGGCTTTAGCTTCCTCGCTCGTGAACAGCTCCTCGGCCTTCGGGAGAACCTCGTTCGGCTCGCCTTTGATTTCAACCAGCGAGAGGACCTTCTCGACTCCTTCATCGCTCAGCCCGAAGTCCTTCAAAGCATTTACGAACTCCTCCCTGGTAAGCTTGTCCTTCTTGTCTATGAGCCTCATGAGCCCGATGTCGTCTTTGACGCCGAGCATCTTGGCGAACTCGTCGAGCAGAACGCGGTCACCGATGTTGACGGTGAAGTCCTCCAAACCGGTCGCGAGGTAGCTCTCGGTGAAGAGCGCTATAACCTCAGCATCAGCCTCAACCTTATCGCTCCCGATGAGCTCAACGCCGGCCTGCCAGAATTCCCTATACCGGCCGCTCTGAGGTTCCTCGTAGCGGAACATGTTGGCCATGTAGTACCACTTGATTGGCTTCGGGGCCGTCTGGAAGGAAGCAACGTAGAGCCTCGCGACGCTCGACGTCATGTCAGGTCTCAGGGAGATGTCCCTCCCGCCCTTGTCGAGGAAGGCGTAGAGCTGTTTTACGACCTCTTCACCGCTCCTGAGCTTGAAGAGCTCGGTGTACTCGAAGGTTGGAGTTAGAACCTCGTGGAAGTTGTAGCGCTCAAAGGTTTCGCGAATCCTCTCGAAGACCCATCTCCTCTTTGCCATCTCCTCGGGCAGGAAATCCCTCGTTCCCTTAACGCGCTCAACCTTCATCCCTCTCACCTTTTCGGAAGAGAGGAGGGAGAAGTTAAAAGGTTATCCCGGCCGGTTTTGACGTTTATCCAGCCGAGGTCATAAGGAGGTATATCCCGACGACGCCCTCGACCATCATCTGAGCTCCAATGGCCATTATGAAGAGACCGATTATCCTGATTGTGACGCTCAGAAGTGTCTTGTTCACGGACTTCATCATGTAGAGCGCCACGAACATCGAGAGCGCAACGATTGCTATCGCTATGGCCGTTGCAGAGAGCGAGACGAGGTAGCCGTACTCGGCGGTGAGGGTTATTACCGCGGTTATTGCCGCGGGACCGGCTATAAGAGGCATCGCGACCGGGACTGCCGCTAAAGCGAGAATGTCGCGCTCCCTCTTGAGGGTGAACATTCCACCGCCTTCCAAAGCCTCGAGACCGATTTTGAAGAGAACGAAGCCCCCGGCAACTTTCAGGGCGTTTATGTTGATGTGGAAAATCTCCTGGAGGATTATCTGGCCCGCTATCGCGAAAGTCGCCAAGAGAAGGAAGCCTATCAGGTTTGCCCTCACGATAAGGGCTTTAATGTCGTCAATCTGGAAGTCCTCGCGCAGGAAGCTGACGAGGAGTATCTTGTCGCTCGGGTCAATCATGATGAGCATCAGCAACGCTGAGCTAAGTATCGTTGACAGCTCGCTCATACCGAAAGCTGGGGAAAGCGATTTAAAAAGCTATGCCAACTAGGGATGGCAATGACGAGACCGGGGTCGTTCCCACGTGAGTTTTCGTAAACCCACGTGAGGGCTCATTCCCCGAGGTTCTGCGGGTGCCCAGACTTAGACCGCCCCGCCCAACTCTCCTTACTCTTTCAGCACACTCCGGCGGAACGGGTCGCCCGAACACCCACAGGGCTCAACCAGCCCTCCACCTCGCATAGCTCATCAACTTCACCGGACTGGTCTCACAACCAGAAACTATTTAAGAAAACAAGTATTTAAGAATTTTGGTGAATACAATGGGAATCATAACCGTGAAAATCCCCGACGACCTCGAAGTTAAGTTCCGAAAGAAAATCCTCGACGTTTATGGAGTTAAAAAAGGTGCTCTTGGAATGGCCATAACGGAGGCTATCGAGTTATGGCTCGAAAAACACGAACGACCCGTCGAGCAGAAGTAAACTACGTAACCATCAAGACAAAGCTTGAACCAAAAACATCGGAAGACTACCTAAAACTCGCACTCCTAGCAGAAAAATTCAAAAGAGCCGTCGAACTGGCGATAAGACTCCAGCTCAAGGACATTAAAAAGAGTGAAGGCGTAAAAGAAGTCTCCCGACTGGTTCTCAACAACTGGTGGTATTCCGATAGTGCGTGGGATTATGCTAAAATGCTGTTAAAGGGGGCAGAGCAAAACGGTGGGAATCCGAGACACATTCACTTGAAGTCGAAATTCCTCATCAGCAAACCCAAGGAGAACGAGAATGGAAATAGAAACGTGAGGATTGAATGGCCGAGTGTCAAAATACGCTCGAATAGTGAATGGCTAAACTTTAATATGAAAACTGCCGAGAAGTTTCTTTCGGTTATTCTTGATGCTCAAAAGTTCAAATACGGTGCTCAGGTTGTCCTGAAGAATGGAAAAGTTTACCTCCACATTCAGGTGCCGTTTGAGATTTATCTGAGACACTACGGGAGGGTAACCAATGGAAAACTTTATGCTGGGTTTGATTTGAACTCTGACAGGATAAATATGGTTATTCTCGATGAGAACGGTATTATTCGGGACGTTAGAGTTGAGCACTTTCCTGAGGTCAATTCTCCAGGGTTCTCAAAAAAGAAGGCGAGGGATTTAAGGATAAAAGCCCTCGCTCGCCTGTTGGATTATGCATTTTATCATGGCGTTGGAGTGGTGTTCTTTGAGGATTTAGGAAGAATTAAAAGGAGAAATGGACGAGCAACGACTTCAAGGAAAGGAAATCGGAAGGCGTCGAATTTTGCTAAGAGGGAGCTCCTCGAACATGGTGTCGTTATGGCGTTGAAGATGGGTTTTGAAGTGTTTCTGGTTAATCCCTCTGGTTCCTCAAAGTTGGGACGGGAGTTGGCTTGGAGGTTGGGATTAGATGCTCACTCTTCGTCAGCATTCGTCGTTGGCTGGTGGGGCGTAAATTCACTAAAAACTCATGATAGACAATGACACTCGGTTGGCGGAGCTAGTTGAGCCTCTCGAAGTGGAGCAGGTGAACCTTGCCGTTCCTTGTTGAGAGCCGGAACTCGTAGGTCGTTGGCTCGAAGCTCGGGCTCGGTGTTTTGAGTATGAGCATTCTCTCAACGAGCGTGTCTTCCCTTATGCTGGACCTGAAGGCGACCATCGTGTCCGAAATGCTCGAAACCCACGCAACGAGGCGCTCGGAGACGACGTCCGTGTTGAGGAGGAGCACAGTTGAAATCCGCCGACTGAGGGACTCCCTTGCGAGGAAGGCCACCTCCGAGTTAAGGAGCCGAAGCGTCGGCCTTTCCCCGAACATTATAACCGCTCCGTCGAGGGTGTAGATTAGCTTGATTATACCCCTGCCCCCCGAGAGGGGGTACACAACGTCCTGGTAGACCTTCTCTATCTTGGGCGTCAGTGTGTCCTCGCTCGGGTTGTCCACCTTGATAACGTACGAGTCAGCGGGGGGAATGCCGTAGCGAGAGCCAAAGATGTCAACGATTCTCAAAGAATCCTTCTTGGCGAGTTCTGGGATGTTTAAACCCACAAAAGAAGCCCTGGAGACGAGCCTTGGGACGGGAAGGGAATAATTGTGGATAACACCAAAGAAGCCCTCATCGAGGAGGGCCCTGAAAACCTCAAAGCCGAGTACCCAGCCAAGGGAGTAGGCGTCGTAGAGTATGGACATCACGGAGCCGTTTTCCACGCTCCCCCGAAGGAGCTCGTTTATCACGTCCACACCGACAACGTGCTCCATGCTCTCAGGCCTCCACTTTTATGAAGTCCACGGCACCCCTGAGCTCACCGACTATCTTCCTCAGGTCGAGGATGTTCCTCCTGACCTCCTCAAGGGCGGAGGCCTGCTCCTGGGCGCTCGCGCTGACCTGCTGGGCGCTGGCGGTGGTTTCTTCGGCGCTTGCGGCGAGGTTCTCAAGGGCCTTCTTGGCCTCGTCAACCTCCTCGCTCGTCCGCTCTATCTCGGACTTGAGCTCGGAGAAGCGCTCCTCAACGTCCCGCAGGAGCTCGCCGATGTTAACGAGGTATCCAACGGTCTCCCTCAGGAAGTCCACCGACTCGTCTATAACCCTGGAGCCGTTTCTGGTCTCAACGACCGCGTTCTCCACCTTGTCCTGAATCTCGTTGACGATACTCTTTATCCTCTCGGCCGCCTGCTTGCTCTCCTCGGCGAGCTTCCTAATCTCATCTGCAACGACCGCAAAGCCCTTTCCGAGCTCTCCCGCCCTGGCCGCTTCCACCGCCGCGTTGAGCGCCAGGAGGTTGGTTTGCTCAGCTATTGCGCTGATTGCGTTTATTATCTCGTCAATCCGCCTGCTCCTGTCGGCGACCTCCGAAACGGCCTCGCTTATGGAGCGCATCGAACTCTGAATCTGCTCAATCTGGGATATCGCCCTGTCTCCCTTCTCCTCCCCATCCCTCGCTATGCTGAGAACCTCGTTGACGACACCGCTGAACTCCTCAACTGCGTCCATGGTCTTCCTCGTTAAGTCTGCCGTCAGGTTCACACTGTCCATAACCATCGTGATGCTCTCCTGCTGTCTCTGGGCCTCGACACTTACCTGGCTTATCGCCTCGGCGACCTGGTTGACGGCCTCGCTTATCTCCGCGGTAATTCTGGTGAGCTCATCGGCTCTCTTTTCCAACGTCGTTGCCAGCTCCTTTACCGTCAACATCAGGTTCTTCAGGTTTCCTATGGCAGAGCGCATAGAGTTGAGAATTTCCTCAAAGTCCCCCCTGGCGTGGGCGGTCAGCTCCTCCGAGACGTCACCCTCCGCTAGCTTTTCCATCTTCTCAGCAATGAGCTCAAGAGTCTCAAGGACGTCACTCGAGATAACTCTGAAGGCATCGAGGAGCCTGCCTATCTCGTCCCTCTCGTGGTAGCGGATTCTCTCTATCATCCTCTCAGCCTCTTTGAGCCGGCCCTCTGAGATTGCACCGGCGACGCGCGTCACCTCGACGACCGGTTCGAGGGCAGAGCCCATTAGTTTGTAGGCTATCCCCCCCGAGATGAGGGCCGTGAGGGCCATCACTCCAACGCTCATCCAGAGAACGTGCTCATGAGAGCTGAGGGCGGACTGCACAGAGGCCCCCGATGAAGCCAGGGACTCCGTAAGCTCCCTCATGGCGAACTGCTGGGTGAGGATTGCACTCACGAGCACGAGGACGAGGGGAAGGGCGATGGACAGGAGAAGCTTTCTTCGGAAGTTCATAGGTCACACCTCCCCGCTTATTCCCCTAAGTCTCGGAAAAACACTCTTTCTCACCGTAAACGTCTCACCGCCTCCCCTGAGCTGGACTACCATTGGAAACATGACCCTCAGAAGGGGCAGGGCTTCGGAGGAGGCCCGCTCAACGGCCTCGACGTTGATGAAAACCACGTTGATTACGTCCTTGTTCTGGATTATCTGCCTGCCGATGTCGTGTATCTGCTCGATTAGCTCCTTCCTGTCGAAGAGGTTCATGACCATCTCGATGCCGAGCTGTACGTTGAGCTGAACCCTGCCGGCCCTGCTCTCGACTATCTTTGAGAGCGCATCCTCGTAGCGGGTCTTGTAAACAGGATAGGGCGATATCGGCACCTTGTAGAGGACGTTTCCGACGTTTATCTTACCCCCGACCTTGATGACTGAGACATCGCTGAAGAAGTCCGTGTCCAATCCCAGGAGCTCGGCCTGGTAGAGGTACACAGGAAGGGCATCGACGAAGTCAGTTATGATTATGTCCATCGAACCGTTGTAACGCTCTGCAACATCTCGGAGGAACCTCACGAGAGCGTAACCCACTATATCCTCCGAGGTGTGCTCAACGAGAGCGCTCGTCCTTCGGCTCATCACTATCTCCGCGATTCCCACTTCACATCACCCTCCATCTTTGATATTGTTGGATATTAGGTAACGTTTTTAAACATTTTTGCGTATATTTGTTATAGAAAACATCCAATTATTCGCGTAATTGAATAAAAAATTTTTAAAACAGCACAAATAGCAGATGACATCAAAAGATGTGTAGGGGTTCGACAAAGGACCCTAAAAGCTCTGGAATCGTAACGTTTTCCCAAACACCACAAACACTCACCATCCGTAGGAATAATTCAACGCGGGCAGTCAACAGAATTCGTTATTGATTTGGATACCTCGTTACAGATGTAACACCCAGAGCCCTGAAAAGTTTCCTGAAGAAAGCTTCATTTTCTCTGGCCTTTCTTGAGAGCCGTATCACAGTTGAGTACGGGCGCCCGGTAACCCTCGCTATCGTTTTAGGCTCCATTCCAAGGCAAAGAACCAGGTACGCCACAACGACGGCGAATTTAATGTCATGAAGACCTTTCAATGGAGTTCCTTCGAGCTCGGTAAAGGTTCTCCCACAGACCTTGCACCTGAACCTCTGGATTCTGAGACCGCACGCCTTCACGATGCCACCGATTCTCACGAGCGACCCGGAGCCGCACTCGGGGCACCTCGGCGGGGAAATCTCCAGGGCCCTTGCAACTATAATCTCCTCAGGCGTCGAGAGAAGCCTCCTAAGCACCCTCAGGACTCCACCCTCCCTCAAGGTTCTCACCCTCCCGGGCTTAAGTTAACATTTTTTAGCTTTTATTGTCATTTTTAGACATAAAATTAAATAAAATTAGAACAAAAATTTTGTTTTAAGCCTAAAATTACACCATAAAACCGGCACTCCAAAAAATGTTGGAGTTTCAACGTTCAAACTGTAAAGAGAACCATAGCGATATTCATTAGACGCATCAAAAACCCGCAACGGGCAAAAGCGAAGAAAAACAGAAAAAACGAAAACGGTAAACAGAATTTTTACGGAGTTTCTCCCTCTCGAACCTTGAGTAACACCCTCAGCAACCTCTCCATAAAGTCTCTGTACTCAATCACTCGCTTTGACAGTCTCCTTACGGTTGGATACGGAATCCCGAGGAGCCTGGCTATACTGAACTCGCTGAGACCTGCCCTGAGGCGCAGGTAAGCAACCGCCACTAGGGCCTTGGGGTCGTGGACGCCCTTGAAGGGGGTACCCTCGAGTTCAGTGAACGTCCTGCCACAGCGCCTGCACTGGAAGCGCTGGACTCTAAAGCTTCCCCTGCCAACGTAGCCTATCCTAACCACTTCCCTCGAACCGCAGACCGGACACGCGAGGCCGAAGCCGCACCCTTCTGATTGCCTCAAGTATCTCCCTCTCCGAGGCACTCATGACGAGCGACAGCTCACCAACGAGTCTCGCCTCCATACCACCACCCCCGGTAACGGAGTTATGGAACAAGAATTTATAAAAGTTTGTAATCAATACGGAGCTCTAACGGTCAGAACGTAACATAAATGACCAACGTCATAGAAAGAATCAGCGACCTGCGGAGAAAACCACCTTAAGCAACGGCGGCGTCACAAGGGTCGTCACGAGGACCATCGCTATCGCTATTGAGAAGCTCTCGGGCGTCAGAACGCCCTCGGCGAGGCCTATATTGGCCATTATTAAGCCTACCTCCATCCTCGGAATCATCCCAACGCCTATCTGGAGGGCCTCAAGCTTCCTGAAGCCTGTCAGGAGCGCGCCGGCCCCACAGCCGAGAACCTTGCCAACCACCGCGAGGAAGGAGTAGATGAGCGTGAAGGAGCCGGCGACGAGTAGAACACTAACATCGGTCTCGGCCCCGACTCCGACGAGGAACACGGGTATGAAGAGGGAGTATCCGAGGGTCACAATCTTGTCGGTTATCTTCTTCGCGTCCTCGCTTCCGGCGACGAGAACGCCGGCCAGGTAAGCCCCGGTTATGGCCGCTATCTCGAAGCGCTCCGCGAGGTAGGCGAAGAAAAGCATTATAACGAGCGCGACACTCGTCACCGTCTCAGGGAGGTTTATCCTATGGGATGAGCGTAGGACCCGCTTTACAACACCCCTGCCGAGGAGGTAGCTGAGAAGGAAGAACGCCGAGACCTCGGCAAGGATTACACCAACGTCAAAGGGAGAAACGCTTCCCTTCGTGCTCATGGCAACGAGAATCGTCAGGATTATTATGCCGAGGACGTCGTCGACGACGGCGGCCGCCAAAATCGTCGAGCCCACCTTCGAGCGGAGGCGCTTCATCTCAAGGAGCACGTTGGCGGTTAAGCTGACGCTCGTGGCCGTCATCACACCGCCGAGGAACAGTGCCTCCATGTTGGGGTAGCCCCACCTCAGGGCGAGAACGTAGCCGAAAACGAAGGGCAGGGCAACGCCAAGGCTCGCTATCACGAAGGAAGGAAGCCCAACGCGCTTGAACTCCTCGATGTCGGTCTCAAGGCCGGCCAGGAAGAGCAACATCACGACGCCTATGTCGGATATCAGCCGGACGCCCTCGTCGTAGGCCACGATGTCGAGAAAGCTGACACCTATCAGTATTCCGCCGAGTATCTGACCCATCGCCGCCGGGAGGCCGACCTTTGAGCTCAGGTATCCGGAGAGCTTGGCAGTTATCAGTATCACGGCCAGTTCAAGGAACGGGTCCATCCGAACACCTCACAGGGAGACGAGCCTTATGAGCCGTATGATGTCCTTGACCTCCAGCAGACCGACGACGCGGTTCTCGTCGTCAACGACTGGGAGATGGTGCTTTCCACTCTCGAGCATGACGCCTATAGCGTGGCCGAGCGTGTCGCTTGCCCTGACCGTTATCGGCCTCGTCACCATCACGTCCTCGACGAGCGTGGCGCGGTTCCTCGCGTAGCGCTTGAGGAGCGAGAGGCCGACGACGGAGTGATGCCTCGGCGGGGCGAAGAGGTGAAGTATGTCCTTCATCGTCACGAAGCCAACGAGCTTTCCGGATTCGTCCACGACGACGGCGGAGCTTTCATCGTCCCGGAGGAGGGCGATGAGGGTCGCGAGGGAATCCGTCTGCCCAACCCGGACGAAATCGCGGTCCATCACTATCTCAACGGGGACCTTCCCGATGTAGCGAACGTTGTGGCTCAGCTCCTCCTTGCGCTTGAGCTTCAGGAGCCTCTTCTTCGTGTGGAGAACCCTCGCCTTCTTGGCCTTAACTCGCAGGGGGCGCTCCATGGTATCACATCCCGGTTAGTTCCTCTCCGAAGGTATTAAACGCTTTGGTTCTGGGTTGGACTTGAATATGCTAAAATCATGGCAAAACAATCCAAAAATTAACCAAAAACTTGCCAAAAGGTTTTTAAGGGAAAAGCCATAGAACTCGGTAAGGGAAATATGGTCTCCGAAAACGGAAGCGGAAAGTTCTACGACGTTGTTATTATCGGAGCCGGCCCGGCCGGGCTTTTCGCGGCCTACGAGCTGGCTGAAAAGAGCAACCTGAGCGTTCTCGTCATCGACGAAGGTGGCGACGTCAAGCAGAGAGTCTGCCCCATGTTCGAGCTCGGCTACTGCATAGAGTGCAAGCCCTGCCACATAATGAGCGGCGTCGGCGGTGCCGGCGGCCTGAGCGACGGCACTATAAACCTCCGCCCGGACATCGGAGGCGATTTAAGCGAGCTGACGAACGACGAGAACTACGCCTGGCAACTCGTCTGGGAGGTCGACCAGATTTTTCTGAGGCACAAGGCACCGAGGAACCTCTACAAGGGCGACCCCGAGCAGGTCAGATACTGGGAGCAGAGGGCGGCGCAGGCCGGCGTCAAGTTCATCCCGATAATCCAGAGGCACATCGGTTCGGACAGGACGCCAGACGTCATAGACGACATCAAGAGGCACCTCGAGGGCAAAGGTGTGAAGTTCCTCCTCTGGACTAAAGCTCTGGAGTTCGGGAAGGGCTGGGTGAAGGTAAAACGAGGAAAGGACGTCTTCGAGATTAAGGCGAAGTACATAATCGTCGCCCCCGGCAGGGGTGGAGCGGACTGGTTCCACGAGGTGGCTCAGAAGATAGGCCTCAAGGCCCGTCACGGCCCGATTGACGTTGGCGTCCGCGTCGAGGTTCCCGCGATAGTCATGGAGCCCATAACGAGCATAAACCACGACCCCAAGTTCCACATCTACACCGACACCTACGACGACTTCGTGAGGACCTTCTGCACCAACCCGAACGGCTTCGTCGTCGAGGAGCGCTACGACGGCTACGTCGGTGTAAACGGCCACTCGATGCACGAGAAGAAGAGCAACAACACAAACTTCGCCTTCCTGAGCAGGATAGAGCTCACCGAGCCGGTTGAGGACACAACGGCCTACGGCAAGAGCATAGCTCAGCTGGCAACAACGATAGGCGGTGGAAAGCCCCTGATTCAGCGCCTCGGCGACCTGAGGAGGGGAAGGAGGAGCACGTGGGCGAGGATAAGGAGGAGCGACGTCGAGCCGACGCTGAAGAACGTGACGCCCGGCGACATAGCGATGGCTTTACCGCACCGCGTTGTTACCAACATAATCGAAGGTTTGGAGAAGCTCGATAAGGTCCTGCCGGGAGTAGCGAGCGACCACACGCTCCTCTATGCTCCCGAAATCAAGTACTACGCCATGAAGGTCGAGGTCGACGAGAACCTCGAGACCAGCATCGAGGGAATCTTCGCCGCCGGCGATGGAGCAGGTTTGAGCAGGGACATCGTCAACGCCGCCGCGACTGGGCTTCTGGCGGCGAGGGGAATACTCAAGAAAGAAGGGTTATACACGGAGAAGGACTTCAGGAAGCCCGGCAACTGGAAGGAAAAAGTCGAGACGCTTGAGTAGGTGAAACCGAGTTCATGAACAGGGGGATTGTAAGTGGTTACTACTGTTTAAATTTGGTTTATTTTGGAACTTTTTATCCTATTTAAACGTATTTAGTTAACAGAAAGGTTTTTATATTGTCGACTAACTACTTGCAATTAGTGGTTCCTTATGTCGAAGTTTGGTTTGCGGGGGGTTAAGTGGGACAATGGTGTGTACTTATCACGAATGACCCTTAGGGGCAGGGTACCGACCTCCTATGATGAGGTTGCCCATTGGTTCAAGAGTAGGGGTTTTGACAGGGTCGTGTTCCTTAGTGGGGAAGGGAGAGGAATTAACTACACCGGCAATGGGTACGAGGATGGTCGCTATCTGGCTCTCTGGATTATGTCCCATATCAGCTCAATAAAGTACTACGTCACGATACCGTTCTCCCAGTACGGGAGTAAAAAGCTGAGAGATGACCCATCCGAGGGTTTCGCCAACTCCTACTGGAGGGACTGGATTGACGGTGTTCTTAGTGTCTTTGACAGTAACAGGCTCGGCTTCTACTGGAGTTACGAGAGCTGCCTCCAAGCAACTCCCCATGATGAAGCCAACGTTACTGAGGAGTTTATTCGGGAAATGTCGAGGTACATCCATAATCACAACCAGGAATTCATCTGGATTCCCGCAACAGGAAGCGGAAGCTCGGTTAGGGGCGTGTCCTATTTGAATGACCCGGATTACGACGGGATTCTTACAATTGGGGGCTACTTTGACTACGTTTTCGTCCAGCCAAACTACTACGAGTACTCAAAGGTCGATGAAGAAGGGAATCCCCACTTACCCTATACCTACGAGAAGCTTGTGGAGATGGTTCGCTGGGTTTACGAAGAACTCCCCAAGAAAATTAGAGAACACAACCCAAATGCCAAAACAACAGTCTCAATAGAAATGGAAGCCGACAGAGCCGTTCTTCTCGGCCAATGTGGTCATTGTGCTGATTGTGAATACAAAAACAACAAGTGCGTTCAGTGCAACAATGAAAAATGCCGCGAACGTGCCTGTCAGTACGTTTGGGCGATACTGGAAGTGTACTCGGAGGTTTTTAATAGGCGGCCACCCATTCCCCCTGACCGTGCCATTGACACCCTCTTCCCGGACAGGGCCTACTACTTCGGCACGGACTTCACGGTAATTGACAAGGTGAGGGAAACATGTCCAGAGTGGTAGCGGTTCTTTTAACTTTCCTCCTTTTGACTCCGATTTTTCTTCATGAAACCAACGCGACAAGTGTCAAGGAATTCCAGGCTTATCAAATCACCATCAACGGAGCACTCTCGGACACGTTCCTACTAACCGTAAAACCCTACTGGAAAGTAAACGACTCGTCCCCCGGCGAATACCGCCTCCTCTACACTGAGTACCCCTCTTACCGTGACATTACCAACTGGACTTTTGAGTACGTTAACCTAACGAACCTCCCTGGAGTTGCCCACAAGCTCGGAAACACGACACTACCCTGGCCAACGAACAACTTCACAATCCACTCCTACGACGGTTTCCCAATAATCCACTGGCAGGCAGAAAACGGCACAATCTACAAATACCTCTGGGTTTGCAACTACACAATACCCGTGGTTGTGCTGCACTACACGAAAAATTCCCGGCTGACTGGAAGATTAGAAGGAAACTACGTGGTTTTCAACGGTTCAAACACAACCCTCAAGATTTCAGTGAGGGAACTCTTGAAATACTACCCGGAGCAGTTCTTAAAGGACCTTGGTGGAGTCCTCTACAGGGACGTGGTTTACATCTGGAACTCAACAACGGCTTCGTACATGTCAATCCACAGAGAGGCCCTCCTCATCTACCCGCTCCGCTTGAGCTACTGGAAGATAAACGGGAAAGTTTACGTGGGCGTTAACTTCTCAAAGGGCGTTGAGCTGAACGCCACTCAATCAATTCCAATCCTCCTGTACTCGAAGAGAACGTTAAAACCCCTCATGGATGTTCTAAGGTTAATCACTCCCCAGGGCGACCCTCTCAGAAACCTGAAAAACCCTGTAATCACGATGACACCCCAAAGGTGGATAACACCCATATCAGCACAGGAGTTTTTTGAAAACTTCACCCAGTACTACAAACTCCATTTCTCCATTGTATCAAACGGCACTTCCGCAGTACTTACAATCGAACGGAACGATACTTTTCTCACGGAGGGCGGGGCGCTTATGGAATTTCCCCCGGCGCCTCATCCTTATCTTGTCGTGAACAGTATTCCAAGGTTTTTCAATCTCTCGCCAACCGTTGAGCAGTTCAACCTCTCGGACTGGTGGCTTTACGAGTTAAAGTTCAGCGTCTGGAAGAACCACTACGAACTCCTTTGGGAGAATTCCCCTCCAGTTATAAACTCCTCAATCGCTTATTATCTCAACGGAACATGCTGGAAGTTAATTAACAACTTCCACAACTCCCCCGGCTTTGTCACCAACGGAACCGTTGAAGGGAACTACATGGTTTTTCACTTTAACAGAACAACCCTAAAAATTCCCCTCACTGAGCTGGCGAAGTATTACCCGCCAAAGGTTTGGGGGTGGAAGCTTGCCGCGGCAAAGGATGGAAAGGGTTATTTAATAATCCCCACCGCAGGATTCGACTACGGTGGACGTTTTACTTTTGGAGGAGTAATCCTTGGTCGGAGTGATGTTCTTCTGCCTATTGACGATTCCTCCGGTGTTTACGCGCTGTATTACGTGAACGGGACTTTAAAGCCGGCTTTTGACCTGCTCAGGCTTATGAGTCTGAAGGGGGATTTGGTTAGGGGCTTACCGAATCCCTTCAATTCGAGCGTAACCTTTGGGTTGTGCAGTGCTGAAACACAAACGCAAGCCAAGCATACTAAAACCCAGGCCGAGACAACTGCCACTTCAAAGTCAAATGAAACCATGACTCAAACGACCGTTCACACAGAGAGCATCGAGAAAACCGCAACTACAACCCCACCATCACCGGCCACAAAAGAAAAAAGCATCTGCGGGCCCGGGCTGATAATGGTTATTGCATTGAGCGCCGCGCTTCTCGCGAGAAGGGGGCGCCATCGAGAATCGGCCAAAGGTTAACGTTAAAAGCCACCCCTCTCTTCTATTTCCGGTGGAAAGAATGCCGATGAGATGCAAGTTCTGTGAGAAACCGGCCTTCATCAAGCTCCATTACCCAAAAATGTACCTCTGTCCGGAGCACTTCAAAGAATACTTCGAGAGAAAGGTCAGGCGAACGATAGAGCGCTACAAGATGCTCAAACCTGACGAGAGGGTTTTAGTTGTCGTCAGCGGTGGCAAGGACTCGGCCGTTACCGCTTACATCCTCAAGAAGCTCGGCTACAATATAGAGTGCCTCCACATAAACCTCGGCATCGGCGAGTACAGCGAGAAGAGCGAGAGCTACGCCAAAAAGCAGTGCGAAGAGCTCGGAGTTCCGCTCCACATCGTCCGCGTTAAGGAGCTCCTAGGGAAGGGAATCGGCGAGGTCAGGACGAGAAGGCCGACGTGCTCCTACTGCGGTCTGACGAAGAGGTACATCTTCAACAAGTTCGCCTACGACAACGGCTTCGACGCCGTAGCGACCGGCCACAACCTCGACGACGAGGCGAGCTTCATCTTCTCGAACATGATGCACTGGAACACGCAGTATCTGGCCAAGCAGGGGCCGGTGACGCCGAGTCAGTTCAACGGAAAGCTCGTGAAGAAGGTCAAACCGCTCTACGAGGTCACCGAGAGGGAGGTTGTTGCATACGCCC
Source organism: Thermococcus prieurii (assembly GCF_054657655.1). Taxonomy (NCBI): domain Archaea; kingdom Methanobacteriati; phylum Methanobacteriota; class Thermococci; order Thermococcales; family Thermococcaceae; genus Thermococcus; species Thermococcus prieurii. The sequence continues at coordinate 1,279,809 of NZ_BAAHYH010000002.1, forward strand.
TCGCCAACGGCATCGACTACATGATGGAGGAGTGCCCGCACGCGGTCGGGGCGACGACGATTGAGTACAAGGAGATACTCAACGAGATGGAGGAGAAGAGGCCCGGGACGAAAATCAACTTCGTCAAGGGCTTTCTAAGAAAGAAGCACCTCTTCGAGGCAGAGCTCCAGGAGGCGGAGTTGAGGGAATGCAGAGTCTGCGGAATGCCGTCGAGCGGTGAGGTCTGCTCGTTCTGCAGGTTCTGGCGCCTTGAAGAGCCGATAGACTTCAGGGTGAGGCAATGAGAACCGTTGCAACCTTCCCAAAGCTAAGGAGGACCTTCATTACAGTTATGAAAGCGTACACTATCTTCCTCTGGCTGTGTTCAGCCGTCTCTGTGGTGATAACGGGAGTGAAGACCGCGGATGGCCGGTTGGCTCCTGCCCTAATATACCTCACCTCGTGGGCTTTCTTTACAACCTCAGCGCTCATGTACTCGGATTTAAAGGGAGAGCTTGGGAAGATGAGATTTACGGCGTACTGGCGGTTCTTCAGTCGTTACTCTCCTCCCCTCGGCGGCTACGCAATGCTCCATATTCTCACGGGGCTGGTCTTCATAACCGCCGACGTCTTAGGGGGAGGCTACGCGTTCCTCGCGGTCATGCTCATCCTGAAGGGTATTTTCGAGCACGCACTTCAGGGATTTGTGGACAACCTGAAGGCGGCCTCATTTCTCTACTCTGAAGTCCTGAACGGAGAGCTCGACAAGCTCGCACTCAAGGACCCCTTCAAGTGAAGCGCCTCGTCTTCTCCCAGTGAAGTCTGCCAGCGAGGAGTCTCAGCAGGCCGCGCATCGTGTATACAACGCCCGCAATAACAAAGAGGAGGAAGTAGAGAGGGTAGGCAACCACGAACCACCACTGGACACCAAAACCCGTTCTCCTCCGCTCAAGCCAGTTGGCATAAGCAACGGAGAACCAGAAGACAAGGAACGCAAGAATCGAAACAGATAGGAAGAGTCGGGGCCTAGCAAGGGTCAGCGGGACGCCTCCGGAGAGGACGAGGTAGCCGTTGAGGACGACGGACAGGAACCAGAAGACCGGAACGAGGTAGCTCATCATGTAGAAGTGCTCTATGAAGGCCTCCACGAGGCCAGAGCAACTCCTCAGAACCGGCCAGTAGTAGTCGAGCATGACCTGAAGGTGCCCCTGGGCCCAGCGGGAGCGCTGTCTGACGTAGTCCCTGAGCGTTTCGACGGCTTCCTCCCAGCCGACGATGCCGTGGTAGTACCAGAAGCGGTAGCCCTCGATGAGCGCCCTCGCCCAGAGGTCCGTGTCTTCAGTGACGGAGTCCTCGCGGAACTTACCGAGGCGCAGGAGGTGCGAGAAGCGGAGCAACGCCACGGTTCCCCCGTATTTGCCGTTCTCGTTGAGCTTCATGTCCCCCTCAATAGCCACGTTGAAGCCCACCAGCCTCTCGAGAGTTATAAAGCGCGTGATGAAGTTCCTGTTCCAGTTCCTCGGCCTGACGTTGCCCTGAACGCCGATGACGTAGTTCGGCGCTCCCTCCATGATACCAACGAGAGTTCTCAAAGCGCTCGGGCCAATGAGGTAGTCCGCGTCGAGGAGGAAAACGTAGTCTGGCCGTTTAAATGCCTTCTCAATGAGTTCGAGAGCGTAGTTAATGGCCCTCGGCTTGCTCCTGCCCCTGTGGGGAGGGATGTTGATGACGAAAACCTTTTCATGCCATGAGGACTCAATCTTTCTCATGACCTCCAGCGTTCCGTCGGTGGAGTTGTCGTTTATCAGGAAAACCTTGAAGTTCGAGTAGTCCTGGTTGAGCACGGAGCGGGCCGTTCTCTCTATGACGGCCTCCTCGTTGTGAGCGGGAATAAGGACGTAAACGGTCGGTTCAAAGAAGCCCCTGGGGACGGGTTTTGACTTCATTGGGTAACCCCTGCGGGTGGCCAGAATCAGAAGGGTGTAAAAGATAAGGCCGGACGAGACCATCAAAAAGAGAAACAGGAGAACGGCCTCAAGTATGTAGGGAACCGGAACTAACACGGAAAACCCCGCGAGCAGGAGGATGTATAGGTAAAGCACGGATTGGAATTTGAGGGAGGGCTTCATCATAAGAGTTTTAGGTAGGGGTATATAAATAGCCACTGGTTAAAATGGCCGGGATAAAAATCGTGGGAGCATCTCACCCGGGCAGGTTCACAAGGGAACTTGCTGGAGAGGGAGCGGTCGAGGGAGAAAGCACGGAGAGGTACTCCGCAGAGTTCACAATAGGGAAGCACAGGTGCAGGGTCGTCCATAACTACTCAACTGGAGAGGTCCTCGTCTGGTTCGAGGATGAGGCGACCGTGGACGTTCTGAGGAGGATTCTAAAGCTCACAAGGTACCTCGGGAGGGCACTCGCCGTTGGCGTTCTGCCCGGGAGGGAGATAAGGGGAGAGGCGTTCATCGAGGTCCCGGGCGGGAGAATAGGGGTTGTCCACGCTGGAGAGGGACTATGGATTGGCTGGGACGGGACAAACTGGTTCTTCTCCGCGACGGTGCAGGGAATAGCTGAGCTCATCGAAATCCTGGGGGCGGAACCGTGAGGAGGGGGTACGTCCTGCTCCTACTGACGGTCTCGGTACTTGAGTTCCTACCCCTGTTCCTAGCCCCTACCCAGCCGGCCCTAAGGGGGGACAACCTCGGACACCTCTTCAAGGTCCACGAGCTCATGGATGTCGGCTGGAAACCTTGGATAGAGGAGTGGTACGCGGGCTTCCCATTCCTCAGGTTTTATCCCCCCGCATCCTACCTAACCGCGGCGTTCTTTGGGAAACTTCTCGGGAGCGCCCTCAGGGGCTACGCGGTTACACTGATGCTGAGCGCGTTCCTTGGGGCGCTCGCCCTCCACTTCTACCTCAAGAGGCTCAAGAGAGAACCGTACACGGCGCCTCTCGTTTTCCTTCTCTTCCCCTGGCACCTCGGAGTTGCGTACATTGAGGGCAACTTCCCGAGGGCGAACGCCATAAACCTCTCCCCGCTTTTTCTCCTTGGAGTTCTCCTCCTGTCGGAGCACAGGGAGAGGTACCTCATCCTTTCGGCACTCTCCATTTCGCTCGTCCTCCTAACGCACCATTCGATTGTGATTCCGCTCCTGATTCTCGCGCTCGCACTTCACTGGGAGAGTCTCGGAGAGCTCCGCGTCATAGGAAACTCCCTGAGGGTCGCTGGCGCGGTGATTTTCCTAACGGCGTTCTGGTACATCCCGTTCTTCTACGACAGAAAATGGGCCGACTTCTGGAGGATGGACATGAGCCCGTGGCTGTTTAAGCACTACAGCCTCAGCCCAAGTTACCTCACGAGGCCAGAAATGGCCATACCACTCGTCCTAACAATCCTTCTCTGGGGGATGGCTCGGAAGTTAGGAAGGGGCGACATTAGGAAGATGGCCCTCCTTGCAGCCGCCGTTTACCTCAGCCTCGGCTATTACTCACCAACCCCCTGGCTGTACTCACTCCCGATTGTTTCCCTGATTCCCCCGTACAGGTGGCTCGATGTCACGAACGTTCTCGTTCCCCTCATCGTAGCCGACGCGCTAAGTGGGCTGGAAGTTAGGAAAGCAACGGCCGCGGGGCTAATCACCCTCGTCGTGTTGCTCGTGCCGTTCACAGGGGAGATTCCTGCCATTGGTAGCATTCCCCAGGACACGCTTCAACTTGCGGGATACCTCGCGGAACAACCTGGGAGTGGTTGGCGCTTTCTTGTGAACAACCCCGGGGCGGTTTACAGCTACCTGCCGGCCCTCTCAGGAAAGGACACGCTCAACGGCTGGTACCATGAGGGCAACCCAGCCGACAGGGAGATGAACAGGCTCTGGTACCTGATTGCAACCAATGGTAACGCGAGCCCCTACCTGAAAGCCTACGACGTGAGGTACCTAATCAACGCCGAGGAGCCGGGCTACGTTGAAGTGGCGAGGATTGGAAGGTACAGGGTCTATGAAGCCAACGTCAGCTTCGTCCAGCCGGTGTCAGCCTTGATGGTCGGTCATTTCTACGACCTACCCCTTGACTATGCTTATACGAAGAGACTCCCCCTCAACATCTCGGGGGTGAACGTTATAATATACTCCGGCAACCCGGACAACGAAACGGCGAAGAGACTCCTCAAATTCCTGAAAGGAGGTGGAACCCTCGTATGGGTTCCAAATAAGGCCGGTGTGCTCTTCGGGGTCAACGCATCTGTGAGGATGATAAACTCCTCAGAGTTATCATCGGCGGTTTACAACGTCTCACGCTTCGCACAGTTCAGGTATGGAAACTCCCCATGGTACGGACCGGTGTTCACCAACGTCACGCCGCTTGTTAGAATGGGCAACTGGACGCTCATCGGCGTTAAACGGGTCGGAAGGGGGACTCTCTACGCCCTCGGCGGCAACTTCCTCTACCACATCGCGTACACAGGCTCAAGATACGAGCTGAGAATACTGCGGGACTTGATACCCCCAGAAAAAATCAAGATAGAGAGACTCACCCGTGGAGAGGGTAGCTACTCCTTCGAGGTCACCACCGAAGGGTCGGCTCTCCTCCGCGTTTCGGAGGCGTACTTCCCGTACTGGAATGTCCGCGTGAATGGACATGAAGTTAAGGTCACCCGGGATGACAGGACGGGACTGACGCTAATAAACGTTGGGAAGGGCGCTTCAGAGGTAAGTGCTGTTTTTAAGGACCCTCTTGAGCGACTCCGCTACTATTCAGCACTCGCTTGGGCAATACTGGCTCTCTACGCTCTGATGAAGTTCGCGCCGATGAGGAGACTTTCGGGCCCTGAGCTGTGATGAGGGCCACCCTATCCGAGGCCTGACCCCTCTCCGCTCTAAAGGGGCGGGATGCGGTAACAACCCAACCGCCTTTAAGCGGGAAAGCAACGCTCTTTTAAAGCCCAAAAAATCATACCATACTTTGAAATGAAGCGAACGGTAACAGTAAAACTCCAGCCCTCAAAAGAACAGGAGAAAACCCTCAATCAGTTAGCCGATACTGGAGCTAAAGTCTGGAACCGAGTAAACTACTTGAGAAGACAACAATTTTTCAAAGAGCAAATCGTGGACTTCAATAAAACCGAAAAAACCGTTTATGAGGAATTTAAACGGGAAATCGGCTCTGCAACCGTCCAGCAAATATGCCGCAAAAACGCTGAAGCTTGGAGGAGTTTCTTCTCGCTCCTTCGCAAAAAACGCAACGGGGAACTTCCCTCTTGGCTCAAGCCCAAACCGCCAAACTATCTCAAAGAGGACGGGAGGAGAAAACCCTTAATCGTCCTCAGGAAAGACCAGTACAAGATTGAAGGGAACAAGCTTATTCTAAAAGGTCTTGGGAAATTCAAACGCCTCGAAATCCAATTCAAGGGAAGAATACACTTGAATGGTAAGCAAGGTCGCTTAGAAATAATCTACGACTCCGTAAAGCGGAAATGGTATGGTCACGTAAGCCTCACAGTCGAGGAAAAACTTGAGGGTGGGGAGTGGGTTAAACTTCCAAGAACTCCAAGAGGACACCTCTCGGCAGGAATAGACTTGGGTGTGAACAATCTCCTGGCCGTTTACGTGGAAAACGGGGAAAGCTTTCTCGTGAACGGAAGACCGTTAAAGAGCATTGACTTTTACTGGAGAAGAAAAATCGCTGAGTATCAGTCTAAACTCAACAAGAGCGGAGCTAAAACGAGTAGAAAACTCAGGAGAATGCATGGGAAGGCCAAACTTCAGGCAAGACACTACATTAACACTGCCGTTAGACAAACGGTTAAGAAGCTTTATGATTTAGGTGTTTCTAAGATTGTCGTTGGTCATCCTAAGGGCATAGCTCGGAACTCTGATAAGGGCAAAAAGCAGAATTTTATCCTTTCTCACGTTTGGCGGTTTAATTACGTTATTAAACGCCTCACAGAGGTTGCTGAAGAGTATGGTATTCGTGTTGTGGTTGTTAATGAGGCTTTCACTTCGAAAACCTGTCCCGTTTGCGGGAAGCCCCACGAGGGGCTCGCTTTGTTCGTGGGTTATTTAAGTGTCCCGCAACGGGGCTTGTTTTCAACGCGGACTTGGTTGGAGCGTTTAATATTTTGAAGAAGGTTGTGAAGACCATAACCCCGAATCTGAGCGGGCTTTACGCTCAGAGGAGGGGTAACGGGGGGAAGGCCCTCCCCGAGGGGTCGAAGACCCACTTTTTAGTGGGTTTGAATGAAACCCCTCAAACCTCCCTGCCCATGGCGAGGGGTTAAACCGTTGGAACCCTCACCTTGGCAGAGGAGGAGGTCAGTTTTTAGTTCCAACAGTGGTATTTCGAATCGTTTATATACCCTACCAATATAAAATAACCCAAAGTAACCAAAGGTGACGCCCATGCTGGATGACATCATCTCCGGGCTATGGGAATCCCTCAAGAGGGGAGAGGTCGTCATACTGGAACGCTCCGATGTCAAGGACCAGTACCGGGGACTGTATCAGCTCATAACGTGGGGACTCTCAAAGGGCTACTCGATACTCGTTGTTGATGTCGTTGATTCCCTTCACCTCCTCAAGGCCAAGGCAAAACTGGCCGGCTTTGACGGGGAGACCTTCGAGAAAGTCAGCGTCATAAAGATAGGAGGAAAGACCAAGGTTGGAAACGTCGTTGCGTGGATAAGCGACCTGAGTGAGCCCGTAATAGTGGCTGGGAAGTTTAGAGAAGCCTACGAGAAGTTCGTCGAGGAGAACGCACCGGTTCTCACGATAGCGCTCGGAGTCGAGAAGCTGTTCGTCGCCTCAGAGGTGCTACCAAAGAACGTTCACCTTGTTCTGAGTCTCGTTTCAAGGTACGTTGGAGATGACAGGAGACTCGCCGTTCACTTCGTAAAGACGGGCCTCCTCGACGAGAGCAGGCGGTTCCTGCTGAACCTCCTGGAAGACATAGCCACGACAGTAATCAGGGTTTCCTCAAACGGCAAGATGACCGAGTTTAAAGTTGTGAAGTCAATAAAGAAGGACATGGAAGGGGTTTCCATAAGAATATAAAACTCAAAGCTCCGAAAAGCGGAGTCTGAACTTCAGCTCCCCGTCGAGCGGGAACAGGAAGGTGTAGCTCACTCCCTGCTGGATGAAGTCCCACCCGCTTTCGCTCTTGCTCAGTGTTTTTACCGGGAACTTCCATATCCTCGCTTTTCTATCGAGCTCAACGGAGAACCTCCCGACGGCGTAGCGGTCGTTCACCTCAATCCTCGAGCCTTCCAGCTCCCCGGGTATCTCCATCACGCTGTGGACTGCAAGGTTCAGCTCGACCGCGAAAGTTCCCCTTCCGGAGACGGCGTAGTCAACGGTGAAGCCCTTCTCATCCGGCCTGAAGACCTTGACGACCGAGAAGTCTTCCTCATTTCTCCAGAGCCTCAGCTCGTTTCCGTTGAGCGAATACCCGTAGGGCTTTCCTGAGAAGTCCGCGAGGGGTTCGTAGCGGTTCAGCCTGAAGTCGTCGAGGGTCGTTTCGGGCCTTAAAAACTTGTCCTGGAGGAGCGCCCTCCTGACGGAATCGTAGGCGACCTCCCCCCTAATCTCCTCGGGAACCTCGCCCGAAAGCTCGTGAATGCTCTCGACACCATCGCCCTCTTCCTCGGGAACGGCGCTTCCTGTGGAGTGGTAGTGCTCGTAGCGCCTTGCCAGGACGTCGGCGTAGTTAACTGCCCGTTCTTTCGAGCTCAGCTCGACGAGGGAACCCCCGAGGCCGGGCTTGAAGGAGTAATAGAAGACCTCGCCCTCGATGAAGACCTCCTCGTGGCCGTCGAAGTCAATGTCGCGGACGAAAGTTCCAGTGGAAACGTAGCTGTTCGCCCGTATCAGGTTCTCCCAGACGGCCCTGCGGAGGTGGGGGAGGTAGATTCCGCCGAAGACGCCGTGCCAGTAGGCGTCGTTGCACTGGGCCTTCAGCAGGAACCGCCTCGCCTCGGGGTTGTTCCTCACGAGCCCGCTCACCATGAGCATCCTCTTGTGGATGTAGTTGCCCTCGGGGTACTTGAAGAAGAAGTTCTTCCAGATTCCTCCCCTTACGAAGACGCGGTAGCGCTCAAAAATCCCCTCGGCCTTCAGCCGGTTCACGAACTCGACGAAAAGCCTTGCCTGCTCAGCAGGTAGGGACCACTCGCTCATCTCGAAGTAGGAAGCTATCGGCAGGTAGACGAGGCCCCTCGGCCTGAATTGCCTCAGGTACTCGGAGTAGAGGAGAACCTCTATCTTCTCGTCGCTCGAAATCCTGTCAAAGAACTCCCTGAGCCAGCCTTTCTCGTGAACCCACTCGTAGGTTCCGGGCCAGACGCCGAACTTCTCGCCGTCGTCGTGGAAGACCGCTACCTTGCTCTCGTCACCGTCATCGAGGGAGTGGAGGTAGTCAATCGTCTTCTCCACCGGACGGAAGGGGATGAGGTACCTGAGCCTCTCGTCAATCGGGAAGACCACCACAGTTTCACCGCCGTCCTCCGTGTAGTAGGGCCAGTAGAGGCTTTCCTTCGGCAGGCCGGCGCTCATGAAGTGGTAGTCGTCAACGACGACGTATTCTATCCCCGCCCTCCTCAGTGTCCTCACGAGTTCGGGCTCCCAGACCCTCTCGGTCAGCCAGAGACCTTTCGCCTCGTAGCCGAGCTTTCTCGCAAAGTCCTTCAGGAGGTTAATCTGCTCGACCCGGTCTTCCTCTGGAATTGATGCCAGAACCGGCTCGTAGAAGCCAGCCACGATAATCTCGACTTGACCCCTCCTCACGAGGCTTTTGAGGAGGCCGAGGTGCTCGGGTCTGTTGTCGGCTATCCACTCCAGGAGCGGGCCGGAGTAGTGGACGGCAACCTTCATGTTTGGATACTCTTCGAGCGTCTCAAGGAACGGTTTGTAAGCCCTCTCGTAGGCGCTCTCGAACACCCACCCGAAGTTCCCGAGGGGCTGGTGGTTGTGGATTCCGAATATGAACTTCACGCCCCCCACCAGTACCAGTATCACCTAAGGTGATATAACCTTTTCCCTCAGAGCTGGAGGAAGAAGTAGAGCGCGAGCGCCACCGCGAGCTGGTTGGAGAAGTTGTCGTCCGGTGGGAGGTTGTAGAACTCCGCTATCATCCCTGCGAGAGAACCCACGAAGGCTGGAACCGGACCCACGAGGGGGGTCAATAGAACAATCCCTGTGAGGAAGTAGGCGAGGCTTCCCTCGACGCTCTTCCCGTTGGAGAAGCGGTGCCTGCCGAAGGTTTTCCCGATTATAGCCGCGAGCGCGTCGCCGAGGGTGGCGAGGGCTATCGCACCTATGGCTATCCTCTCGGGGAAGAAGTAAACGACGATGAAGGAAGCCGCCGCGAAGTAGATGTGTGCCGCGACACGGTTCCTCTCGTGGGAGCGGGTGATGTCGTCTATGTGGTTTTCAATCTGCTCTATCCTGCTCATGACCTCTGGGGGAGCGTAGACACCGAGACGCCGCTTTATGGAGTCACGCCACTCCTCAATTACTCGGAAGGGTTCGAGAACGACGAACGTGAGGAACGATACGCCGATGAAGGATATCGTGAAGTCCCTGCCCAGGAGGAGATAGAAGGCCGGGATTAGAAGTCCAGTGAGGTGAAGGGCCTTACGCTTGAGCTCTCGCTTGATGCTCACGTTTAATCACCTCCAGGGCTTCAAGAAGGTTCCCCACAATGTAGTCGGCGTTCCTGACCCTCTTCCCGCTGAAGTAACCCCGCCTCACGAGTATACCCACCGCCCCTATGGCCCGTGCACCCGCCATATCGGTCTCGTCGCGGTCGCCAACGACGTATACCTCTTTGTCCGGAAACCGTTTTAGGGCGAGGCGGAAGTTGTGGCTCTCGAACTTGCTGTGGCCGGTTTCACCGCTTATGATTACGTCGTCGAAGTAATCCATTATCCCCAGAACCTCAAGCTTCTTCCTCTGCCAGTTTGTTGAGGAATCGGTTATAAGGACAACCCTCGCACCGAGCTCCTTAATGCCCTCCAAGAAGGGAACGGCATCATCGTAGAGCCTTAGATGCCTGAAAAAATGATTTTCAACGAAAGTAGACAGCTCAACAAGCTCCTTCTCCGTGATTTCAGGGTATATCCTCCCAAAGAGCTCCTCAACGAGCTCGTGAAGGTCAAGGGTATGGAGTCTTTCAGAGTCCTCCAGACCCCGGTACTTAGCTACCAAGAGGTAAAGGAGGGCCCTGAGCTTGCCCCGACGAACGAGAAAAGGAACCGCTCGGAGTATTGTCCTCTTTCCAGCTTCCCACGTGTTGCAAAGGGTATCGTCAAGGTCCACGAGCACGAGCATGTTAAAAGTTGGGTTTTGCGCTTTAAACCCTTCCGGTGGGAAAGTTTAAAAAAAGAAGGATTAACTTCACGGCGATGAAGGGAGAGGTATTGATAGGGGCCGGCATCGTGCTGATACTCATAGGCTTTCTGTTGGTCTTCGTGGGGACTCTCGTCTCGGCGTTTGGGAGTGGGGGAGACGTTGAGGGGGGAGGGGTGGTAATGATTGGCCCCATCCCGATAGTCTTCGGCACGAACAGAAACGCGGTAACGGTGGCCTCAATAATCGCGCTCGTTCTCATGCTCCTCTGGATAGTTGGTGTTCTCCTCGTCAGGAGGGGATGAAGTGTACCTCGGCTACCTCGCCCTTCTCCTGGTCGTTGCCAAGAGCCTCGAGTGGGCGTTTGAGAGAATTGAAATACACCCCATAATAGCCCACGTCGTCACGGGCATAGTCTTGGGTCCGTTCATCCTCGGAATCGTTCAACCGGGAGAGGAGCTCAAAGTTTTAGCGGAGTTCGGGCTCATAATGATGATGCTCTACATGGGTCTAACCAGCAACTTCTCGGCGATAGCCCAGAACACAGGGAAGGCCGTGCTCGTGGCGTCCCTCGGCGTTGCGTTTTCGTTCCTCTTCGGGTTCATGACGGTCTATTCGTTTGGAAAGGGAACTGCCGCGGCAATCTTCATAGGCGCTGTTCTTGGAAACACGGCCATAGAGGTTACAAGTGGCGTCCTTGTCAGAGAGCGGGTGAAGCGGGAAGTTTCCTCGATTCTAATGGGTGCGGCCTTCGTTGACGACATAATAGCGGTTTACCTCATAGGAATAATCACCGGAATGACCAAGGGAAGCCTCAGCGCGCCCTTCCTCGGCGTTTTAACCGTCAAAATATTCGCCTTCATAGTCTCAGCCCTGCTCGTTTCCGAACTGGTCTTTAAGAGGTCCAAGTGGTTCTACTCCATAGTCAAAAACCTCAACGTTTTTTTCACATTCACCCTTATCCTCACGTTCACTCTGGCCATAATAGCGGAATGGGTTGGCTTAAACCAGATAATCGGGGCATACCTGGCGGGACTCACCATAAGCAGGCTCCGCGAGAGGAAGGACCCGCTCGTCGTCACGAGGATTAAGCTCAACGAGCTTATTGAGGACCTGCAGGTCGTTCTCACTGAGTTCTTCATACCCCTGTTCTTCATCTACGTCGGTCTCGTCTTCAACCCGCCGGTAAATGCCCTCAGCCCCGCCCTCATAGGCCTCCTCTACGTCTCGGCCGTTCTCGGGAAGCTTATCGGGTGCGGTCTTGGCGCAAAACTCTCGGGCCTCGACTGGAACGATTCCATCACCGTCGGCATAGGAATGGGCGGAAGGGGAAGCCTTGAGCTCGCGATACTCACTTTCGGACTCAGCAGTGGGATAATAGACCAGGCCCTCTTCGCGAGCGTCGTAACGGTCTCGATGCTGACGGCGCTGACGACACCGATATTCTTTAAGAAGTACATCGAAAGGAGGAAAGCTTAAATTCAACGAACCCTACCGCCCCCAGGTGAGAGCATGTTTCCAGAGAGGGGAGCGGACGAGGATGAAGTGCTTGAGGAGCTACGGCGGAAGACTGCCAAAGACCTGACCTTCGACTCCGGAAAGATTCTCGGCTCGATGTGCACGTACCCTCATCCCTTTGCCGTGAAAGTTATCACCGAGTTCATAGACAGGAACCTCGGCGACCCCGGCCTGCACACGGGGAGCCGTAAAGTCGAGGAAGAGGCCGTCGAGATGCTCTCCAACCTCCTCGGTCTCGAAAGGGGCTACGGGCACATAGTCTCGGGCGGAACAGAGGCGAACATCCTGGCTGTGAGGGCCTTCCGCAACCTGGCGGAAGTGGAAAAGCCGGAACTGATTCTTCCGAAAAGCGCTCACTTCTCTTTCATCAAGGCCGGCGAGATGCTCGGCGTCAAGCTCGTCTGGGCGGAGCTAAACGATGATTATACCGTCAACGTGAGGGACGTTGAAGAGAAGATTACGGACAACACGATTGGAATCGTTGGAATAGCGGGAACGACGGGCCTCGGGGTTGTTGATGACATACCAGCTTTGAGCGATTTGGCTTTGGACTACGGGCTTCCGCTCCACGTCGATGCGGCATTTGGCGGTTTCGTCATTCCCTTCGCGAAGGCTTTAGGCTACGATATCCCGGACTTTGACTTCCGGCTTAAAGGCGTGAAGAGCGTAACCATAGACCCCCACAAGATGGGCATGGTGCCGATTCCAGCGGGCGGGATAATCTTCCGCGAGAAGAAGTATATAGACGCGATAAGCGTTTTGGCCCCTTACTTAGCAGGAGGAAGGATATGGCAGGCCACTATAACGGGAACGAGGCCCGGGGCAAACGCATTAGCGGTCTGGGCGATGATTAAGCGCCTCGGCTTCGAGGGCTACAAGGAAATCGTGAGGAAGGCCATGGAGCTGAGCCGGTGGTTCGCGGGAGAGCTGAAGAAGATACCGGGCGTTTACCTCATCCGCGAGCCGGTTCTCAACATCGTCTCCTTCGGCACTGAGAACCTTGAGTGGGTCGAGGAGGAGCTGAAGAGGAGGGGCTGGGGAATCAGCGCGCACAGGGGCTACATCAGAATTGTCCTGATGCCCCACGTGAGGCGGGAGCATCTGGAGGAGTTTTTGAGGGATTTGGGGGAGGTTGTAAGGGGTAAATGAAAAAGCCACTTCACAGCCTCTCAGCGGAATACCGATACAGAGGGTCGGATATACGGTACACTCCAACCTCGTCCTTTGATACAATAAAAAGCTCGTTCATTAAGGCATCCAAAAGTCTGCTCAGGGTCTCCTTCGACATTGCTGTTTTTCTAAGCAACTCTCCCCAAGTTGCACCGTAGGAGAGCATTTTAAGGGCAGTGCGAGCTTTTGGGGTTCTGCCCGCAATGAAGTTCTCAAGCTCCCTGCGGGCGTCCTTTATCCCCATAGAGAAGACTGAGCTGAGGGCTTCTTCATGCGAATCCCCCAAGCACCTCCTGAGTCCATAAAGGTTTAGCCAGCCGGGAAGGGTTCCGAGTTTCCAGAGAACCATTCCGAGCTCGTTATTCGTGTACCCCACCCCGCATTCCGTCAAACCCTTTCTCAGAAAGTCCAGCGCCGTAAACTCGGGCCACGGAGAAACAGTAATCTGAATTGGAGGTCGCCCATAGGGTTCATCGCGGGGCGAGGTTTCAAAGAGCTTCCTGAGAACGCCAGCGTACGAACCCGTGAAAACCACGAGCAGGGTGTCGTTTTCATTAAAGGCCGTTGCAAGGGCACGCATAAACGGCACAACTCCCTGAACGATGTTCTGAATCTCATCGAGTATCAGGATAGTTCTATCAAGTTCAAAGAGTGCATCTTCAAGGGCGCGGGAAGCTGAGGCGTGCTGTCTTAGCCGTATCGAGCCGGAAAGACCACCAGCTCCCAGGCTAACACCCGAGAGATACTTGGCAACCCTGTTGATAATGGATTCGGGCAGGCGAGAGAGTATCCTTTCCGTAGCCTGACGAGAGGTTGTTGAATTTCTCAAATCGACGAACACAACGTTGTATCCGTTGTTCTTTGAAAACATGTGAGAACTCGCAATTGCGAGACTTGTTTTCCCTGCCATTCTCGGGCCGAGTATAGCAACCCAGCTGTTGGCTTCAAAAGCGCGAACAACTTTTGAAATCTCCATTTCCCTACCAAAGAGCGCTTTCGGGTCTTTTCTGGGCCTCTGGTCAAAGAATTTGACTCCCTTCACCAATACCCCCCAAACCAGTTTGGGGGGTCCATAAATAAACTTTGCGCTACTCCGTAACCCCCTTGATGTCCACGTGGACAAAGACCCTCTCAACCTCGGGAATCTCCTCTATCCTCTTCTTCACCTCTTCGCTGACGTCGTGGGCTTCTTTCAGGGACAGCCCCGGCGGAACTTCTATGTGGAGCTCAACGTGGAGCTTGTTTCCAACGTAGTGGGCCCTTAAATCGTGGATTCCAAGGACGTTGGGAACGCTCAGCGCACGCCTCTTGATTTCCTCACAGATTTCGAAGGAGGGGGCCCTTCCGGTCAGGTAGCCCACGTTCTCGAGGATTATCTCAAAGGACACCTTCACGAGGAAGACCGCGACGACGAGACCAGCTAAAGCGTCGCCGTACTGAAAGCCGAACTTCTGGAGGCCGAGACCTACTAAGACGGCAACACTACTCAAAACGTCGCTCCTGTGGTGGTAGGCGTCGGCAATCAGAATTTGGCTGTTGAGCTTCCTGCCCACGTAAACCGAGTAGCGGAACATCAGTTCCTTCGCGAGGATTGACACTACAGTAACTCCGAGCATTATCGAGTTCACAGTTATGTGCTCCCCATGGAGGAGCCTCTCGACCGAGTCCCTGCCGATTTCATAAGCCACTACTAGCAGGGCCTCACCAATTAGTAGGGCCACGAGGGGTTCAAAGCGGGAGTGGCCGAATGGGTGGTCTTTATCCGGCGGTTTTGACGCCACCTTTATGCCGAAGTAGCCGGCGACGCTCGTGACGACGTCGCTGAGGGAGTGAACGCCGTCGGAGATGAGGGCTATGCTCGAGTAGATGAATCCCACACTGAGCTTCATGATAGCGAGGAGAACGTTGCCGATTATGCTGACCCATATGGGCTTGTAAATCTCCTCCATCGTATCACCTTTTTGTGCATATGCACAAAATATTTAAACCTTTCTAATTCCCTTCAGCTCCCTAATGTTATTAGGTTTTCGAATTCAATTAGGCTAATTTAAAAAAAGTGGCGGTCAGTCCGTCACTCCCTCGTCACAGCTCGGACAAGGCTGAACTCATCATCCCGAAAAAAGTTGGAACGGGCGCTTAAAAAGTTAATCAAAGGGAACAAAAACGTTATTTATTCACAATGCAAAACTCCATCGGTGAGAGAATGGGAAAGATAACCGTTGAGCTTAACGTCCCCGATGATGTTCTGAGGAGCATTGACCTCAACAGAATAAGGCGAATGGTGGAGCGGGAGATAGAGATTGAGTACGTGACGAAGAAGCTTCACGGAAAGTTCCAGGGCATGGACCTGAGAAAGCTCCTCGAAGAAGGAAAATGAGTGCTCAGCGATCACCTTTCCTTCCTCACCCTTCGGTTCGCCCATCACTCATCATCGCGGGGAAAAATAGGAGGAGGGACCTTAAAAAGGTTTCAAAAGCAAAAAGTGAAGGAGGCAGTGGAGTCAGAGGCCCAGCTCGAACTCATTATCATGCTCGACGACGACCCTCAGGATTCCGTTCTCAAAGCTCTCGTCCACGATTCTACCCTCAATCGCATTGACTTCCTCAACGCCCCGCAAAGCGACCTCGCTGGAACCGCTCAGGTGGTTCCTGAAGCGGAGCGTTTTTCCGTCCCCACTGAGGGGTGTGGCCGTTGCGTAGACCACCTCAACGTCTCCGACCCTAACGCCGAAGGGCAGGAAGAGGGCACCGCGCTTTTTCATCTCGATGCCGTCGAGGAGCTGGGGAACTTTGATTCCCCTGTACCTCACTTTTCCGAAGACCCTGTGGCCGCGCGGATTGAGCAGGACGAGGTAGTTACCGCGCGGAATCGCTATCATGTCCCTGTCCGTGACCTCGAAGTCCCTCTTCACGTTCTGCATCTCAAGCAGTTTGTCAACGAACTTCCTGTGGAGGTCGTGGTAGCTGTTGTAGTACTGGAGCCTGAAGCCGAGGACGACGGCGCTCCCCTTTCCCTTCCTGATGAGCGTTCCGACGGGCCTGCCGTAGTGGAAGACGAACGGCTCACCGCCTTTAACCTCTCTGACGGTGTTCCTGACGAGCATTCTGTCTATTCCCTCGCTCTCGACGCTCGTGAACTGAATCAGTCTCGGATTGTCCCTCGCCTCGGCCCTCTCAACCTCGACGCCGAGGAACTCGGCGAGGGCGGAGTAGGGCTTCATGTTCTCGTCGAGATATGGAAGCATCGGCAGGATTACGAGGTTTCCGCCCCTCGCAACGAACTCCACGAGCTTGTCCTGGACCTCCCGGGACATGAAGTCGAGGCTGTATACCCAGAGCTGGCCGTAGGAGAGCATCTCCTCAACGCTCGCCTCCTCAAGGTCGAGGACGTCGAAGGGAACGTTGCTCATGGCGAGGAGCGTTAAAAGGCCCCTCTCGCCGAGGAGGTATTCGTTGAGGTTCACGCTCTCGGTCAGGCCCTTCCTCAAGCCGAAGGTGGCTATAGCCTCGTAGGGCTCGTAGGTCCCGAAGGCCACCTTCGGCCTCAGCTCGGCATCGGAAAAGGCAGGGTTGTTGAGCAGGAACTCGCCGAGCCACTTTATCGGCTCAATGTGGGGCCTCTCGCTTCCGTCGAGGCCTATCGGCGAGTAAACATCCCAAGTCACGCCGTTGTGGGACTCGTAGCCTTTTGGATTTTCACCGCCGACGTAGAGGTAGTAGTTGATGTTGTGGATTCCGAGCGAGGCTATCAGCGAGTAGAGGTGCTCCGCTTCATCGGGCTCGATGGTGTGGGCGAGGGAAACCTGCGTCTCTATGCTGAGGGGCGGCGTTCCGAGCCTCCTCTGGTAGAAGCGGTAGACCCCGGTTTTGTAGTAGATGTGG
Source organism: Thermococcus prieurii (assembly GCF_054657655.1). Lineage (NCBI taxonomy): Archaea > Methanobacteriati > Methanobacteriota > Thermococci > Thermococcales > Thermococcaceae > Thermococcus > Thermococcus prieurii. The sequence goes on from NZ_BAAHYH010000002.1 coordinate 1,296,695, forward strand.
CCGAGCCTGTCTTCCTTCAGGTCGAAAGAGCGGTAGAAGGAGTACCAGAACTCTGTCCAGAGGTGGATGTCGAGGTTTCTCTTCTTAACGTAGCGGTAGAAGTGTCTCCAGGCCGCGAGGAGCAGGTAGGGGTCGAGGATGCTTATCGGGACGTCGATGTAGCGCCTGAGGTGGTCGTAGAGGATTTCCACGTAGCGGTTGGTCATCCATATCTTGAAGTGGTGCCAGTCGAGTATCTTTGGCAGGGGCTCGTTCTCGCTCGCCGGCGCGTAGACCTCGGAGTAACCATTTATTGGCGTTCCATAGCGCTCGCTCAGCTCGTCGAGGGAGTAGTTAGAGCGAAGCCACTCCTCCCACAGGCCGCCCGGACGGGTGATGACCTCGTTGTAGTCGGTGAGGAAGGGCTGGAAGATGGTCTCCCAGTAGGACGGCTCGTCGTCTATGGAGACGCTTATTATCGGCCCGCCGTTGGTGTAGAGGTAGTCCCTGATTATCGGGAGAACTTCATCGTACCACTCAGAGACGGCCTTGAGGTATGTAGGGTGGAGGTAGGTAATAGGGGGATAGTAGATGTCCCTCGGCAGGGGTCCGTTGGGGCCTTTCGCAAGGATTTCCGGGTGCTCGTCGATGAGCCACTCGGGTATCCCGCCGTTCCTCCACTCGCCGCAGATGTAGGGGCCGGGCCTTATGATGACCTTCAGGCCGACTTTATCTGCCAGCTCAAGGAAGCCTATTAAGTCCCTCTGGGGGTGTGTCTCGCCGGTGAAGTCGAACTTTCCCTTCTCGGGCTCGTGCCAGTTCCAGGCGACGTAGGTGTCTACCGTGTTGAGGCCGTGCCTCTTCATCCTCTCCAGCCTTTCCTTCCAGCTCTCCCTTGGGACTCTGAAGAACTGGAGCGTTCCCCCGTAGACCTGGAAGCGCTCCCCATCCAGTAGGTAAGTCTTACCATCGTGGCCAACTTTCATCACCATCACCACTTGACCACCTTGCTGAGGAACCTTGGATTGTCCGGATTCAAACCGTGCGATACGGCCTTGTAGTAAGCGAGGAACTGAATTATCGGGAGGTAAAGGACGGGACTTGCAAGCTCGTCCAGTTCTGGGATTTCAATGAAGTAGTCCGCCCCGGTGTCGCGCCTTCCGACGGTGAGAACCCTGGCCTTTTGCCCCTGGAATTCCTTCGTCAGCTTCTCGTGCCAGTCGAAGGGCTCGTTCACGAGGAGGACGACGAGCGTTCCCTCGTCAGCGATGGACTTGAAGCCGTGCCTGACCTCGAACGTTGGATAAGCCTCGCTCCAGAAGAGGGCCATCTCCTTCATCTTGAGCATGGCCTCAAGGGCTATTGGATAGAGTATCCCCGAGCCGAGGAAGATGACGTTCCTGAAGTCAAAGCCTTCCACAATCTCCCTCACGTGGTTCTCGTTCTTGAGGACCTCCTCCGTGAGGGAAGATACGTGCCCGGCGTCCAAGGTTTCCCTCCCGTACGAGTGGAGGAGTAGCTGGAGGTAGGCGAAGTAGAAGGCCGGGAAAGAGTGAGTCATTACGACGCTCTCCTCGTGGGCGGGAACGATTAGCGCGTAGTCCGCTTCCCTCGAAAGGGTGCTCTCGTAGGCCGTGAGAGCGAACCTGAGAACGTCAAGGGCTTTTAGGGCTTTAATAGCTTCAGTCGTTTCGCCGGAGCGTGAGATTGCCACGAGAAGCTCAGGGTTTCCTATGCGGTACCATTCGCGCGAATAAAGAAGTTCGGAGCAGGGGAGGGCCACTCCCCTGCCCCCGAGGCGGGTGGTTGCCATGGCCAGCGGCTGCGACAGGAAGTGTGAACTGCCACAGCCAGTGTAAACTATCTCTCTCGGTAACCGGAAGTCGTGACTTGTCGTGAAATCTTCAAAGGCCTTTTGGGCCTTCATTATTCCCTCTGGAGTCTTCCTAATCTCCCTAATCGTCGAGTGCATCTCACTCACCTCCGTAAAGATGACAGGCAACCCAGTGATTCTTCTCAACCTCGTGGAGAGCTGGGCGAACCTTGAAGCACTCCTCCTTGGCCTTGGGACATCTCGGGGCGTAGCGACAGCCCTCGATGGAGTAAACGGTCCCCTCCTCCTTTTCGGGCTCGATTCCCTTGAACTCCCACTTGACGTTCAAATCGGGGACGCTCTCAAGGAGCATCTGGGTGTATGGGTGGAGCGGGTTGTGGAAGACCTTCTCAGTGTCCCCCATCTCCACTATCGTCCCGCGGTACATGATGATGGTCGTGTCGCTGATGTAGTAGCCCAGAGCCAAATCGTGGGTAACGAAGAGAACCGAGGTTCCGTACTTGTCCCTGAAGTCGCCGAGTAAGTTTAGGACGTCAATCCTCGTCGAGGCGTCGAGCATCGAAACCGCCTCGTCCGCTATGAGGAGCTTCGGCTTCAGCAGTAAGGCCCTCGCTATGAGGATTCTCTGGAGCTGGCCGCCGCTGAGCTGGTGCGGGAACTTTCCGCGAATCTGGTCCGGGTTGAGGCCGACCTGGATGAGGGCCTTGTCAATCATCTCATCGCGTTCGCCCTTGCTGACGTCGGGGAGGTAGGAGTCGAATATCAGGTCGAAGGCCCTGTCTATCGGGTGAAGGGGATTAAAGCTCGCGAACGGGTCCTGAAAAACCGCCTGAACCTGACGGTAGTAGTTCTTCTTAAGCTCCTTCTTGCTCATCTGGAGGATGTCCCTACCTTCGAAGAGTATCCTTCCGCTGGTTGGCTGGATGAGGCGGAGGATGAGCTTTCCTGTTGTCGTCTTTCCGCTACCGCTCTCCCCAACCAAAGACACGATTTCACCGGTCTTCATGGTGAAGCTGACGTCATCAACCGCCCTAATCTCAAAGCCGCCGATGAGACCGGACGTGAATATCTTTGTGAGGTGTTCAACCCTGAGAAGTTCGCTCATTGGCTTTCACCCCCGAGGAGATGACAGGCCGCGTAGTGCTCCTCGCCGACCTTCACGAGCCTTGGTTCAACGTGCTGGCACTTATCGAGGGCATACGGACAGCGGGTGTAGAAGCGGCAAGCCCTTCGGCGGGTTGAGAAGGCTTATCGGATACCCAGGGATTCCCTTGAGCTTCTGCTTCTTGTACTGCACTCCCATCCTCGGCAGGGAGTTAAGGAGAAGCTGGGTGTAGGGATGGCTCGGTTCGTTGATGACTTCCTCGGTGGGACCAATCTCGGCCACCTTGCCAGCGTACATTATCATTATCCTGTCGGCTATCTTGTCGAGAAGGGCCAAGTCGTGGGTGACGAAGATGATTGACTTGACGATTCCCTCCTTCATGAAGTGGTGGAGGAGCTCAATGACGACGCGCTGGGTCGTGACGTCGAGGGCAGAGGTGACCTCGTCCGCGATGAGCAGGTCCGGGTTGAGGAGGGTAGAAACAACCATCGTTGCGCGCTGGCGCATTCCACCGCTCAGCTCGACGGGATACATGTCGGCGACCTTGGGCGAGAGCTTTACCATCTCGAGCCTCTCACGTAGGAGTTTCTCTATCTCCTCCCTGTCGGTGTAGCCGTGCTCCTTAGCCAAGTCCCAGACGATGTCCTTGATTTTCTTCGTTGGGTTGAGGGCGTTCATGGCGTACTGGGGAATAATCGAGAGCTCCGTGTAGCGGATTTTTCTGGATTCCTCCGGCCTCATAGTCATGAGGTCCTTGCCCTTGAAGAGGGCTTTGCCACCCATGTGCACCATCGGAGGTTTCCTGAGGATTAAGGAGTGGACGAGCGTTGACTTCCCGCAACCGCTCTCACCGGCCACACCGAAGACCTCGCCCTCCCTAACCTCAAAGGAAACCCCGTCAACGGCCTTTACGTGGCCGAGTGGGGTTGAGTAGTAGATTTTAAGGTTTTCAACGGTGAGCATTGCCATCTCACTCCCTCCTGAGGCGCGGGTTGAAGACTTCCTCCATGCCTATGTTGATGAAGAACAACGCCGTGATGATGAGGGTGATAATCAGCCCTGGCGGGATGAACCACCACCACCAGCCGAACTGAAGGGCGTTGTAGGCTATCGCCCTCTGGAGGATGTTTCCAAGGGAAACCATTGTCGTCGGTCCGAGGCCGATGAAGTCGAGGGTTGCAGAGGCGAGGATTGCACCGCTGAACTGCAGGATTCCGGCCATGAAGATGTAGGAAATCATGTTGGGCATTACCTCGGTGAAGATAATCTTGAAGTCGCTCAGCCCGGCGAGCTTGGCTAAGTGCACGAACTCTCTGTTCTTGAGCGAGAGGGTCTGGCTTCTCACGGCCCTCGCGACCCACGGCCAGCCGGTGAGACCTATGATGAGCGCCTGAATTCCCGGTGTTCTGGCGGAGAGATAAGCCGCAACGAGCACCAGGAGTACTATGGACGGAATCACCAGCATTATGTTCGTGAACATCATCAGTATCTCATCGACCCAGCCACCCTTGTATCCTGCAACGAGGCCTATGGTTATGCCCAGCGCCGTTCCGAGCAGGGCCGCAAGGAGGGCTATCCACAGGCTGGTCCTGAGACCGTAAACGAGCCTCGCGTAGAGGTCCTGACCGTTGATGTTCGTTCCGAGGATGTGGAGGACCTTGACCTGTTTGCCCGTGTAGGTCGTTATGACCTCGTGGCTCATCGGGGGAAGCGTCTTCGTTCCGTAGGAGGCTATTTTAACTCCCCCGACTTTCTCGTAGTAGAGGCCGTCCCACGCGAAGGGTGTGAAGAGCGGGCCGATTAGGGCAAAGATTACAAAGAACATGAGGAGGCCGAAGCCGAACTGGAACTTCCTGTTCTTGAAGGCGATTCTAACCATCTCGAACTTGCTTCTCCTCGCCATCTTCAACCCTCCGTGTAGCTCGCCCTGACGCGCGGGTCAATGAAGGCGTAGATTATGTCAATCAGGAAGTTTGCCGCGAGAACTGAGACGACGACGATGAGGAACGCTCCCTGGAGGAGGAAGTAGTCCTGGCTGAGTGCCGCGTTCATTATGAGAACGCCTATCCCCGGGTAGTTGAAGACTATCTCCGTTGCAATAGCCCCGGCAACCATCATTCCCAGCTGCAGGGCCAGACCCGTTACCTGGGGCAGGATGGCGTTCCTGTAGGCGTGTTTGGTCATGAGCTTCTCGCTGGCTCCGAGGGCCTCAAGGTAGCGGACGTAGTCTGCCTCGAGCTCGTAGATTATCATGTTGCGCATTCCTATCGCCCAGCTACCAATCATGACTATGAACAGGCTCAGGAAAGGCAGAATCCAGTGTGAGAGGAAGCTCTTGATAAAAGCCCAAGAAAGGCTTGGGACGAGGTTCTCGGCGTAGGCCCCCGAGTATGGGAGCCACCCAAGCTTAACCCCCACAACGTAGACGAGAATCATCGCGAACCAGAAGTAGGGCATGCTCGCGAGGAAGTAGAATACCGGCATCGTGTACTTATCATACTTCTTGTTTTTACCCGCGATTGCACCGAGCCAGTTACCAACGAGCCAGCTGAGGACTATCGCGGGGAGGAGGATGGCTATATCATACGGAAGAGCGTGCCTGATTATACTCGAAACGGGGGCGTGGTAAAGCATGCTGTAACCGAGGTTGCCATGGAAGAGGTTAACCCAGAAGTTGAGAAACTGCTTCCACATGGGCTGGTTTAAGCCGTAGAGTTGCTCGTAGAACTTTACGAGCTGAGCGCTGGCAGCACTGCCGCTCCTCGACATCATGGCCTCTATCGGATTGCCCGGCATGAGTCTGGGCAACAGCCAGTTAAGGGTCACGGCAAATATGAACGTAATTCCATACACGAAGATTTTGCGTGCAAGGTACTTCTTGAACCCCATTGCCTACCCTCCGCCGCTTTGGTTTTCAACAAAGTTGAGAGAAAGGAAAGGAGGCATCACCTTCTACGGCGTCTCAACAACAGCGGGACAACGGCAAGGCCAACTATTGCGGCCGGACCGCAGATGCCCTTGCTGCTCTTCGAAGTGGTAGTGCTGCTCGTCGGAGCCTGAGTGCTGGTGGCAGTGTTGGTGCTGGTCTGGGTCTGGCTGCTGGTGTGGGTCACGGTCGCGCTACCTCCGGTTGGCTTGACACCGAGCAACGCTAGAGCCGTTCCCCAGGTTCCGTACTTGGCCCAGAATATTGGGACGCCGTAGGGATTCTTCTCGTTGGGCCAGTTGGTCCAGTACTTGGTGTTGGCCTCGTAGAAGAGCGTTGCCATGTAAACCGGAACGGCCGGAACGTCCTTGAGCCATATCTCGCTGAGCTCCTTTATGTACTGGGCCTCCTTGTTCGGGTCGGTGGTCTTGGCGAACTCGTCGAGAATCTGCTGGGCCTTCGGGTTGGTGTAGTTGCCGAAGTTGGCAACACCATCCTTGGCGAGGAGGGCGTTGTAAACCGCGTAGGCGGTCGGCTGGAAGGTTCCAGCCCAGTGGAGACCGAGGTCGAAGTCACCGTTGTGGTACTTGCTCATCATGGTACCCCAGTTGTACTTGTCGATGACGACCTTGATGCCAAGGGCCCTGAGCTGGTTCTGGATTATCTGAGCGGTTGAAATCCAGTCGGAACAGCCGGCACAGGTGACGAGGTGGAGGACTATCTCCTTACCGTTGTAGGTCCTCCAGCCGTTGGAGTCCTTCTTCATGCCAAGCTGGTCGAGTATCTTGTTGGCCTCGGCGATGTTGCCGTACTGCCAGCCGTACTCCTTGATGAGACTGTCGAGGTCTATCTTGTTGGCCCACTTCTTGAGGAGACCCGTTCCAAATGGTATCTCAGAAGGCATTCCACCTATCGGCCCGTTGGTGATTATCTGCTTCGGGTTGATTGCCATCGCAATAGCGCGCCTGAACTGCGGGTTGTTCATCGGGGGCTTCTTGGTGTTGAAGTAGAGCAGAACGGGGGCAACGGGCGGGAAGTAGGGCGGCTTGTCAAGCCAGCTGACGAGGTACGGGTTCTGCTTCTTGGCCTGGACGATGTCAATGTAGTAGGTTCCAACGTCAAGATCGCCCTTGATGAAGGCGTTGGCGGCCTGGGCGTTGTCCTTTATGTAAAGCTGGATGATGTACTTAGGGGCAGGCTTGCCGAAGACCTTGTTGCCCCACCAGTCGTCATTCCTTATGAGAATGGCCTTCTGGCCCTGGACGACCTTGTAGAGCTTGTACGGGCCGGAGCCGACGAGGTACTTCATCTCGTCACCGAGGAAGGTCATCTTAGCGACCTTCTTGGGGTCGAGGTTCTTGAAGATGTGCTCGGGGATTATGAGGGCACCCTGTCCCCAGCCGTAGAAGAGCTGGAGCTGCCAGAGCTGGTAGTTCGGAGTTCCTGAGAATATGAAGTCCACGGTCCTGTTGTCAACGACCTTTATCTCCTTGAGACCAAGCTTGGTCCAGTTCCTGAGACCCATCTCCTGATAGTACTCGTAGGAGAACTTAACGTCCTCGGCCGTCAACGGCTTGCCGTCCTGCCACTTGAGTCCGGGCCTGAGTTTAACCTCAAAAACGTTTGGTTTGACCCACTTCCAGCTCTCGGCAAGCCAGGGCTTAAGTTGGCCTGTCATAAAGTTCAGCATTGCAAGGGGTTCAAATATAAGACCGTCGAGACCAATGATGTTGCCGCCCGAGAAGGGGTTGGCGTTGGTCGGCGGAGCGCTGTTCGCTGTGTACAGCGTTTCGTTCCTCGGGTACGTCGAAGCGGCGCTAACCGAGGCAAAACCAAAAAGACTCCCGAGCATTATGGCCACAACGGCCACGGCCAGGTACCGTTTCATAGTTCGTCACCTCATTATAAAGGATGTCAATTTTATAACATTCGAGGATTCTATATAAGCTTTTTGGTGGACGCTACTGTCCCCGGATGTATAAACTGTGCGCAAATTACAAGTCTGTGCGGGGGAGCACCTCAAAAACTATAAAAACCATGAAAACCACAAATCAATACAAAGTTATAAAGCAGGGGAGCGGTGAACAGGCATGTCCAATTTCATCTGGGGAGTTGTGCAGTCGGCCTTTCAGTTCGAGATGGGGGATTCCCTTCGGAGAAGCATCGACACACGGAGCGACTGGTGGCACTGGGTTCGCGACCCCTTCAACATCAAGAACGACCTCGTGAGCGGGGATTTGCCCGAGGAGGGCATAAACAACTACGAGCTCTACGAGATAGACCACCGTCTTGCGAAAGACCTCGGGCTGAACGCCTACCAGCTCACCATCGAGTGGAGCAGAATCTTTCCCTGCCCGACCTGGGGCGTAGAAGTGAAGGTCGAAAGGGACTCTTACGGGCTGATAAAGCGCGTGAAGGTTCCGAAGGAGGCACTTGAGGAACTCGATGGCCTGGCGAACAGGAGGGAGGTTCTCCACTACTTAGCAGTCCTTAAAAACCTGAAGAAGCTCGGCTTCACGACCTTCGTCACGCTAAACCACCAGACGTTGCCTGTATGGGTTCACGACCCGCTCTGGACGAGGAGCGACTTCGAGGGAAGCAGAGCGAGAGGCTGGGTTGACGAGAGGAACATCATCGAGTTCGTCAAGTTCTCAGCCTACTCCGCCTGGAAGTTCGGCGAGCTGGTTGATTTCTGGGCCACCTTCGACGAGCCGATGGTTACGGTTGAGCTCGGTTATTTGGCTCCCTACGTCGGCTGGCCCCCGGGAATCCTTAACCCGAAGGCGGCCAAGAAGGTCATCATCAACCAGATGGTGGCCCACGCGAGGGCCTACGACGCCATAAAGGAGCACACGAAGGCGCCGGTGGGAATAATCCTCAACATAATTCCAGCCTATCCGCTCAACCCCCACGACGCGAGGGACGTTAAAGCTGCTGAAAACTACGACTACTTCCACAATAGGCTCTTCTTAGAGGCCCTAAACAGGGGAAGGATTGACCTGGAGCTCGACTGGAATCCTGTGAAGATTCCCCACCTCGAGAGGAACGACTGGGTCGGCAACAACTACTACACGAGGGAAGTCGTGAAGTGGACCGAGCCGCGCTTCGAGGAGCTTCCAATGGTTACTTTCGTCGGCGTAGAGGGCTACGGCTACTCCGGGAACCCGAACGGCGTTTCCCCGGACAACAACCCGACGAGCGACTTCGGCTGGGAGGTCTATCCGAAAGGTTTATACGACTCCACCGCCGAGGGAGCGGAATATGGAAGGCCGGTTTACATAACCGAGAACGGCGTGGCCGATTCCAAGGACATACTCCGCCCGAGGTACATAATCGAGCACGTGGAGGAAGTGAAGAGACTGCTCGAAAACGGTGTAGACGTCAGGGGCTACTTCCACTGGGCTCTAACTGATAACTACGAGTGGGCGATGGGCTTCAAGATTCGCTTCGGCCTTTACGAGGTCGATATGATAACCAAGGAGCGCATACCGAGGAGGAACAGCGTTGAAACCTACCGTAAGGTCGTGAGGGAGGGAGTGGAATGAAGACGATAGCCGTTGACGAGACCACCTGGAAGAAGATTAAGATGCTCAAGGACAAGCTGGAAGCGAGGTCCTACGACGAAGTCCTCCAGAAGCTCATAGAAACCTGGCACCTCGTCGAGCTCGACAAGAAGGTCGACAACGTCGTCGTTGACGAGGAAGAGGCCGAGACTCTGATTAGCATACTCGAAAAGAAGAAGGGGAGTTAGCCATGCCACTGCCACCGGATATAACCTTCGACAGCATAACGCTCCTCAAGATGCATACCGCCAGAAGGAAGAGACAACTCGAGATAACCCTCGCCAAGTTCAACGTCTCCCTGTCAATCATCACCGTCTACCGCTACCTCTCGGCCAAGGCCTACCTCAAGAGGAACGTCGAGAGAGAACTCGAAATCCTCAAGGACATCTACAACGTAGTCCCCCTCGACGACAGGATAATAGCGAAGGGGGCCCAGATTGAGGGCCAGCTCCTCCAGAGGGGCGTCATGCTCGACCTTGAGGACGTGCTTACGGCCTCGACGGCGATAGTGACGAACAGCCTCCTCGTAACGGACAACCCGAAGCGCTACGAGCCGATGAGGCAGTTCGGCCTTGACACGATGCCCCTTGAGAAGTTCCTTGGCGAGCTCGAAAGGATAGTGAAGAAAGAACTCAAATGAGCTCCGCGAAGGGAGTTATGTGCAGGAACAGGCCGGGCATGAAGCGCAGACCTTCCGCATACTTCGTTCCCGCTTTTTTCCCGTAGTAGAGCGCCACCGTCCTGAGGAAGGGCTCCCACTGCTCCCAGATATCGTCGGTAAACTGGCTCTTATGAGCCCTCACGGCCTTCAGCTTGAGCTCCATGACGTCCGTGATGTCGACGAAGTAGTTGGGCTTGGCGGTGTAGTAGAAGCCGAAAACCTCGACCTGATGTGGTTTTATGCCTAGCTGGACGTCGCTCGGGACGACGTTTGGCAACGGGGAGAACGATACCGCCTCGAGGGCGAGCCTTCCAGCGGTCACGTGGTCAGGATGAGCCTCGTAGGGCAACCAGGGGTCGGGGGCGAGTACGGCGTCGGGCTTCTCCTGCCTGAGAACCTTTATTATCTGGTTCCTCGCCTCGATGGTGTAGGGGAGCTCCGTATCCTTGTAGCCGAGCCAAATGATTTTGTTCACACCGAGCATCTTAGCGCTCTCTTCCTCCTCGCGCTTCCTGATTAACGCCAGCTCGTGGGCGCTCACGTTCTCCTCGGTCGTTCCCATCGAGCCGTCCGTGAGACAGAGGTAGACCACCTCCTTACCAGCCTCGGTCAGCTTCCTTATCGTTCCACCCAGGCCGATTACGCAGTCGTCTGGGTGGGGCTCGATACAGAGGATTTTATCCACCTCGTCGAAGGGGTTGCTCAGGTCGAACTCGAGAACCTCGTCGAGGAGCCTCCTGAAAGCCATCTCAAAGTCGTTCACGTCCTCAAACATGTACACCACCTCAATTATAATCATCGTTGGATTTATAATCAATGGTCAGAATATAAAAAGGTTTCAGTCCAAAAAAGCAAAGGGTTTAAAGTCAACGCCCTTAAGGATAGCGGTGGTGCCTATGGAGGAGTTCGTCGAGGTCAAGATTCCGAAGAGCCTCTACGACAGGATAAAGGAGCGCGTCGAGGAAGCCGGATTCGACAGCGTGGACGAGTACGTTACCTACGTCCTCAGGGAGGTACTGGCAAGCCTCGAGGAGGAAGAGGAGGAAGTCTTCAGCGAGGAGGAGGAAGAGAAGGTCAAGGAGCGCCTCAGGGCCCTCGGCTACCTCGACTGATTCTCACCATTTTTCAACCCGCAGATGAGGTGGTAGAATGGTTTCAAAGCCCCACGGCGGAAAACTCGTCAGGCGTATCGTCGCCGAGAGAACCCGCGAGAGGATTTTGAGCGAGCAGAACGAATACCCCCGCGTTCAGATTGAGCACGGTCGCGCTATAGACATTGAGAACATCGCCCACGGCGTTTACTCTCCGCTCAAAGGCTTCCTCACGAGCGACGACTTCCAGAGCGTCCTCGACAACATGCGCCTGAGCAACGATTTGCCCTGGACGATTCCGATTGTCCTCGACGTTGAAAAGCCAAACTTCGACGAGGGAGACGCAATCCTTCTCTACTATGAGAACCTCCCGGTAGCGAGGATGCACGTCGAGGAAATCTACACCTACGATAAGAAGGAGTTCTCTGTGAAGGTCTTCAAGACCGACGACCCGGCTCACCCCGGCGTGGCAAGGGTCATGAACATGGGGGATTACCTGGTCGGCGGTGAGATTGAGCTCCTCAACGAGCTACCGAATCCGTTCGCGAAGTACACCCTGAGGCCCGTTGAAACGAGGGTTCTCTTCAAGGAGCTCGGCTGGAAGACGATAGTGGCCTTCCAGACGAGGAACGTCCCGCACCTCGGCCACGAGTACGTGCAGAAAGCGGCGCTAACCTTCGTGGACGGCCTGTTCATCAACCCAGTCCTCGGGAGGAAGAAGAAAGGTGACTACAAGGACGAGGTCATAATAAAGGCCTATGAGGCCCTGTTCAGGCACTACTACCCGAAGGACAGCGCAACCCTCGCGACGGTTCGCTACGAGATGAGGTATGCAGGCCCAAGGGAGGCCATACACCACGCCATAATGAGGAAGAACATGGGGGCGACGCACTTCATCGTCGGTCGCGACCACGCGGGCGTTGGCGACTACTACGGCCCCTACGAGGCCTGGGACCTCTTTGATGAGTTCCCCGACCTCGGAATAACCCCGATGTTCATAAGGGAAGCCTTCTACTGCAAGAAGTGTGGCGGAATGGTCAACGCCAAGATATGCCCGCACGGCGAGGAATTCCACGTCCACATAAGCGGAACCAAGCTAAGGAAGATGATAATGGCCGGCGAGCAACCGCCGGAGTACATGATGCGCCCGGAGGTTTACGAGGTCGTCAGGAGCTTCGAGAACCCCTTCGTGGAATGAGGAGAAACGTTATTACCCTTCTCATCCATCTTTTATCGGTGGGACTGATGGAGGAAGTTGAGGTGGTTTATGAGAACGGCGTCTTCAAGCCGTTGAAGAAGGTGAACCTCAAGGAGGGAACTCACGGTAAGGTAATCGTCGAGCTTGGATTGGCGGACATCATTGAGAAGTTCGGCGAGAAAGTTGAAAAAGACGCCCTCAGGGAGTTCCTTGAAGAGAGGTTTTAAATAATGAATCCCTTGAATCCAATGAGGTGAGTTAGGTGAACCTAATCGTCCACCACTGGGACACGGACGGGATAACCTCGACGGCACTTCTTGTGAAAGCCTTGAACCTCGATGACTTTACCAACATGACCTCGGAGATAGGAGAGTTCCGCTTCGACGAGAGAATCTGGAGGGCAATTGGAAGGGCCGAGAGGCTCTACGTTCTGGACTTCAACGTTCCGGGCGAGGTCGAGAGGGTTAAAGTCCCCACGCTCTTCATCGACCACCACAGCCAGCCGAGAATAGAAAACCCGCTCGTGGAGCAGGTTAACCCGTCGCTCGAAGGGAGCTATTATACCTCGTGCTCCCTCGTCGTCTCGGAGCGCTTCAACCTCTTCAACGCGTGGACCGCCCTCGGGGCAATCGGCGACATCGGCGAGAGGGCGTTCGAGCTTGAGTGGGTCGGAAGGCTCCTGGAGGGGGAAGGGCTCTCGAGAGGGGAAGCCCTCAGACTCGTTGAGCTCATGGATTCAAACTACATAACCATGGACAGGAATGGCGTTGAGGAAGCTGTGAAAGTTCTCCTGAGCAATCCGCTCAAAGAACTCCTCGACTACGAGCCGTGGGTTAGAAAGGCGGAGGCGATAAGGGAGTCAATCGAGGAAGCCATTTCCAGAGTTGAGGAGAGAAACGGCTTCGCCTTCGTCCGCTTTGAGAGTCCCTACAACATAATCTCCAAAGTCGCCAGAAAACTCGTGTGGGAGATGAACTATAGTGGAGCGGTTGTCATCAACCGGAGCTTCCACGGAAAGGCCCAGCTTTACTTCAGAATCTCCCCTGAAACGGCCGAAAAGATTGACATGAAGGCCCTGATAGAGCGGGTTAAGAAAATAGGCGCGAACGCCGGTGGCAAGAGGGAAGTTCTCGGTTGCGTCTGCGAGAGGGGAAAGGTTGATGAGGTTTTGAAGCTGATTGAGGAGCAACTGGGGTGGTGAGATGTTCGAGGAGAAGGTTAAGGAGGGTATGGAAAGAACCAAAAAGCTCTTCGTCATCGGTCTCGACTCGGCTCCGCCTGAGCTACTCTTCGGGAAGTTCTACGACGAACTGCCGAACCTGAGGAAGCTCATAGAGCGCTCGATTCACGGGCCGATGAAGACGGGCATTCCGGCGATAACGATTCCTATGTGGATGGTGATGGTCACCGGCAAAACGCCAGGAGAGTTAGGCCTCTACGGCTTCAGGCACAGGAAGGGCCACAGCTACACCGAGTACTGGATTGCCCACAGCAAGAAGGTGAAAGAGCCGACGCTCTGGGACTACCTCGGGGCGAGGGGAAAGAAGTCGATAATAGTGGGTGTTCCGCCAACCTACCCACCGAAGCCGATAAACGGCCACCTCGTCAGCTGTTTCATAACCCCCGATGCCAGCGTGGACTACACCTACCCGAAGGAGCTCAAGGGCGAGATTGAGCGCCTCGTCGGCGAGTACATCTTCGACGTCCCCTTCAGGAAGGAGGCCAAAGATGAAGTCAAGGAAGGCCTCTGGGAGATGACGGAAAAGAGATTCGAGGTAATCCGCTACCTTTTGAGCGAGAAGGAGTGGGACTACTTCCACTTCGTCGAGATTGGCCTAGACAGGGTTCACCACGCCTTTTGGAGATACTTCGACCCCAACCATCACCTCTATCCCGGAAAGGGCAACGAGTACGAGAACGTCATCCCCGACTACTGGAAGCTCTTGGATAAGGAAATCGGAAAGACGCTCGAGCTCATAGACCTCGACGAGACGGCCGTGATGATAGTTTCCGACCACGGCATAAAGGCGATGCACGGCAACTTCGCGGTCAACCAGTGGCTGGCCGAAGAGGGCCTCCTCAAGGTCAGGAACCCCGAGGTCCTCCACGACGGGAAAATCAAGCGCTTCGAGCAGATAAAGGTCGACTGGAAGGAGACGGTAGCGTGGGGCTGGGGAGGCTACTACTCGCGCGTTTTCCTCAACGTGAAGGGCAGGGAGCTGTTTGGCAGAGTCCCGAAGAGCAGGTTCGACGAGGTTAGAGAAGAAGTGGCCGAGCTTATACGCTCTATACGCGGTCCGAACGGCGAGAAGTGGGACAACCGCGTCTACTTCCCGGAGGACATCTACCCGGTCGCGAGGGGCAACAAGCCCGACATAATGGTCTACTTTGACAACCTCAACTGGCGCGCGGCGGGAACCGTTGGACACCCGAGCAACTACCTGCCCGAGAACGACACCGGACCGGACGACGCGAACCACTCGGAAATCGGCGTGTTCTCGCTCTACCTTCCGGGCTTCGACGAGGCAAAGCAGACACAGCTGACAATCTACGACGTGGCCCCAACGGTGCTTACACTCTTCGACCTGAGGGAGGAAGCCGAGAAGCTCAGGGGAGAGAGCATTCTCCCGTGAGTCCCTTAATTTTTTGAGAGGATCTGTCAATGGAAATCATGTTCATACCCCATGCGCTTCAGAGACTCGAGGAGAGAGGGATTCCCAGAGAACTCGTTGAAGAGGCCGTCAAAAATCCCGACGAGGTTAGAGACGGCTACTGCGAGAGGAAGGTTGCCCAGAAGAGACTGAACGGTAAGTTGATAAGGGTCATCTTCGAGGAGGAGGGAGAGGACGTCGTCGTAATAACTGCCTACGTGACGTCTAAGGTTAGGAAATACGGGGGTGAAAGGGCTTGAAGATATCGTACGACCCGAAACACGACGTCATGTATATAAAGTTCTCCGATGGGCGGATAGTCGAGAGCGTTGAGGTTGAGGAGGGCGTGATTATCGACTACGGCGAGAACGGCGAAATTATAGGCATCGAGATTATCAACGCATCTGCGAGAACTCACACTCACCCTCTTAACGAGATAACCGTCAAGATAGAAAGCGCCACAACGTGAGGAGGGAAGGACGTGACCGTTAAGAACCTCGAGAAGGGCTTTACAATCTGGCTCACCGGGCCGAGCGGTGCTGGGAAGACGACTTTAGCGGTGAAGCTCGCGAGGAAGCTCAGGGAGATGGGCTACCGCGTTGAGATACTCGACGGAGATACCATAAGGAAAACGCTCTACCCAAACCTCGGCTTCAGCAAAGAGGCCAGGGAGATGCACAACAGGGTTGTAATCCACATGGCAAAGCTCCTCAGCAGGAACGGGGTCATAGCGATTGTCTCTCTTATCTCGCCGTACAAAGCCGTCAGAGAGTACGCGAGGAAGGAAATCGGCGATTTCATCGAGGTCTACGTCTACGCTCCCCTCGAGGTCAGGATTCAGCGCGACCCGAAGGGTCTCTATGCCAAGGCTCTGAGAGGCGAGATAAAGGGCCTCACCGGCTACGACGGCGTCTACGAGGAGCCGGAGAATCCTGAGGTAAAGGTGGACAGCTCCAAGATGACGCCGGAGGAAGAGGTGGAGGCGGTAATAGCGAAGGCCAGGGAGCTGGGCTACCTTCCGTGAGGTGATTCCATGAACCCCGCCTTCGTCGGCCTCGGCTTCGTCGTCGGGTTTCTCATAGGGCTGACCGGCGTGGGCGGGGGTTCGCTCATGACTCCCTCCCTGATTTTCCTCGGCGTCGAGCCTTTAACGGCGGTGGGAACCGATTTGCTCTACGCGACCGTAACGAGGGTCTTCGGCGTTCTCTTCCATGGAAAGAAGGGCCACGTGAGAAAGGACATAGCATTCCGCCTCTTGGCAGGTAGCGTTCCAGCCGTCCTGATTGGCGGTTACGCCGTGAGGCACATCCCCAAGGACGTTCTGAACCAATATTTAACCCTCGTCCTCGGCGTCATTCTGGTCGTTACGGCCGTTCTGAGCCTGCTCAAGGGCGAGATAAGGCTTCCCTTAAGGCCGAGGTGGGCCTACGTCTACCTGCTCGGCTTCATTGTTGGACTGACGGTTCAGTTCACCTCGGTTGGAGCCGGCGTCATAATCAGCTTCACGCTCATGAACGTTGCCCGGATTAACCCGCGCGAGGTCGTCGGGACGACGATACTCTACGGCTTGGCTTTATCGGCGATGAGCTTCCTGAGCTACGCGAGCATGGGAAGCGTGGACTACATCCTAGCCGGGACGCTCATAGCCGGAACTATTCCGGGCGTTTACCTCGGGACTGCCGTGAACGCCAAGGTTGATAAGGAGAGACTCAAGAGGGTTATCAACGTCATAATCCTGCTAATTGGCATAGTGATACTGATGAAACGTTTGGGAGCAGGGTGAACGGAATGAACATTGAGGGAGTTGTGGCAAGGGTTGGGCCGTTGAAGAGGATGCTCTATCCGATGTACAAGCGAAGAAAGGAGAGCGACTATGAGGCTGCGTTCAAAAAACGCCTCAAAGAACTCGAGTCCCTCAACATTGAGATACGCGACCGCCTTAACGTCCTCGTGGTGGTCGCAGACTGTCTCCGCTTCAAGAACACCAGTTTGAGCGGATACGAGAGGGACACGACCCCGTTTCTCTCATCGCTGAGAAACTCTGGAAAGGCGGCGGCCACGGCGCCCTGGACACATCCCTCAGTTGCATCCATCATGACGGGGCTGTACCCTCACAACCACGGCGCGTACATTCACTCAAAAGTCAGAGACTTCAACAACCCTAGGAATATCAAAGGCATACGCCGGAAGCTTTTAACCCTTCCAGAGATAGCGGGTGCGAACGGGTACGGGGTTTACTTTGCAACGTCCATAGACGTTGCGACGTTCCCCCTGAGGGGTCGAACTCCGGTCAGGGTTTATCCCGCCGAAACAAGGGGGGAGAAGATAATAAACGACTTCCTGAAATGGCTCGAGGGACTGAGGGAAAGAAACTTCTTCGCGTACCTTCACCTAGGGGACACCCACGAGCCCCTCAATCCACCAAGGGAGTTCAGGGACTACTTTGGGAGGATAAAGAGAATCAGAAACATTGACAGATGGTCCTTTCAGAGACCGGAGGAGCAGAGGGGAAAGAAATTCGAAGAGTTCAAACGAAACAAGCTTCTCCTGTACGACAACACGATTAGGTACGTCGACTGGCTTTTTGAAAGGCTGTACAGGGAACTCGAACGCCGCGGACTTCTTGAAAGTACGCTCTTGGTATTCACCGCCGACCATGGGGAGGAGTTCTGGGAGCACGCAGAGCTCGAGGCCGGAAACTTCTACGACCCCCGCGGGGTATACGGGGTTGGACACGGGCACAACGTGTTCAACGAGATACTGGAAGTCCCGCTAGCTGTTGAGGGACCTGTGAAGAGCATGAGGATGGAGAACCGCTCCCTCGTGGATTTAGCGCCGACGATTCTCGAGGTGTGGGGAGTCGAACCACCCTACGAACTTGATGGGCGCTCCCTGAGCAGAAAACCCCGGAAATTCCTCCTCAGTGAGGCCACCGGATACGGCTACGAAAAGAAGGCCCTAACCGTTGGCGGTGTGAAGTTACTGTACGCACCTGAGGACGGCGTTGAGTGGGTGTTCCTGCTGGAGAGGGACCCCGGCGAGACCAAACCGATAACCGACAGGGAGCTCGTTGAAGTTATGAGGAAAAAACTCCTATCAATACTGGCCAGGGACGAGATTAAGCTGAAAAACAGCGCGCGGTGAGAGCATGGCGGATGAGGTTGTGGGAGAGCTCGGACGAGCCGCTAGGGGTGGGGTAATAGCCCTGGTCGGTCTCATGGTCTCTGCTGTCTTTGGTTTTCTCGTGAGAGCCCTCGTGGGAAGGATATACGGACCAAGCCAATACGGAACGTACAACCTCGCGTTTACGGTCTTCAACATCACGCTGATCGTGGTGATGCTCGGATTTCCTATGGGCATTCAGAGGCAGATTTCATACTTTCTCACAAAGAGACCCAAGGACACCGGGATTCTCGTCTCAACAGCGCTCGCGATAATTCTGGGCACGTCCCTGACCGGGCTCATCCTCCTCGAAGCCACGAGAGGCATCATACCCAGGTACATCGGGGGCGGCCCCAGCACCGACAGGCTCCTGCTCTCCCAGCTCATAGGGATACTCGCACTCAGCCTGCCCCTATCGGCTTCGTTCAACGTTCTAATCTCGGTGAGTCAAGGGTTCAAACGCGTTAGGGAGTACGTGTTCTATGGAAAAATGCTCGTGCCGGTCCTGTACTTCATCTCAGCTGGTCTTGTAGCGGTTGTGTTTAGGGCAGGGATTTCAAAAGTGGTCACTGCGTACGTGCTGGTACAGCTCACGGGACTAATTTTAATCTCTCGTGACCTCCTGAAGGCAGGAATACTGCCCAAACAGCCCGCGTTCTCGGCAAAGATTGGGAGGATTCTAGTCACCTTTTCGGCACCCCTCGTGCTCTCAAACATCGTGTGGTTCATCATGACGTGGACCGACACCCTCATGCTCGGCCACTACTACGGGAGCACCGTGGTCGGGATATACAACGCGGCGTCCCCCCTGGCGAGGTTCATACCCGTGTTCCTTGTAGCATTTACTGTGATATACAGTCCAATAGCAACGATGTTATATGCTCAGGGAAAAAAAGATGAGATCAACAAATTATACTTATCAATAACAAAATGGGTATTTCTGCTAACATTTCCATTGTTTATTTTATTGTTCGCATATCCAGTAGCAGTATTGAGGGAATTATTTGGATTAAAATATGTAGAAGCTCAAGTTTCATTGGTAATCTTGTCCGTAGGGTTTATGTTTCATTCATTACTCGGTCCAAACGGATTAACCCTCGTAGCAATAGGCTATCCAAAAAAAGAAATGATAGGAAATATAATAGGAGCATTATTAAATGTAGTTTTAAATATTATTTTAATTCCACAATATGGTATGACAGGGGCATCTATTGCAACCGCGGTATCATATATAATCTCGAGCATGTATAAACAAGTCGTGTTATTTAACATGAATATTAAGCCATTCAACAAAGAATATTACAAAGTAATATGCATCGGTATTGGATTCACAATATTAGGGTTGATATTTCCAACAAATGATATATTAAAAGCTATTATATACACAATAGGGGTCACAGTAGGATTTTATATAATGTTAATAATCTTTGGCACATTCACTGAAGAGGACATTAGATTATTAAATAGTCTAACAAAAAAAGCAGGAATAGATCTGGAAAGATTAATAGAAATTATCGAAAAGAAATTAATTAACAAATAGGGGGATGCCCAATGAAAGTCATTCATTTAATGCTCAACTCGTTAACTCCTTACTTGCCTCATAAAGATCCACTCTACTATGATGGAGATTGGCACGTCAAAGTTGCAAAACAAATAAGGGCAAGGACCAAGAGATATACAATTGAATGCTGGAGAATAGATCAAAAAGAAAGAGTACCCAGAGAGACCGAAAGAGACAACATAAAATATAGGGTCTTTCCTTCGACTCGAATTGCAATTGGTGCTACTATTGAGATATCAAGAGAACTAACCAAAGAACTCATCAAAGAAATAAGACAAAACGATATTCTACTGCATATCCATGGGTTATACAATCCCAATGTGGACCAGTTACTAATACAATTAAAAAAATATACGAAGAACGTCCCAATAATAATCCAAGCACATGGAAGAACATTTCCATTAGCTCAGTATAAAGAGATAGGTAAGCCCATTGAGTATCCATACTATATATTAAATTATATAATCGAATTTTGGGGTTCTTTAAAAAATATAGATAAGTTTTTTGTTCTAAGGGATACTGACAAAGAAATTCTATCAAAACTATTCGGAGAAGATAACGTTAAGATCATGCCAATGGGAATCGACATGAATCTATTCAAACCTACCAACATGAAAAAAGCCCAAGACGCTGTTGGATTTAATAGGTCCAACCAACACATTCTTTATGTCGGAAGATTTGAAAAAAGAAAAGGCATACATTTATTAGTGTCCATGTTTCGTATTGTACATAAAATTCTTGGAAATGTCAAGTTAGTTCTAGTGGGGGAGGGGCCATATAAGCCGATACTTCAAAATATCAGCAGACATGAAAAAGATATAATACTCCTTCCGTGGAAATCCCAAAAAGAACTACCCCTATATTACAACGCTACGGATTTGTTTACTTTCCCTAGCCTCTATGAAAACTGGCCAATCGCACCATTAGAAGCACTAGCGTGTAAAACCCCTGTACTAGCTAGCCCTGTTGGTGCCATACCTAGATGGTATTACAAAGAAAAAATTAAGGGAATCTTCATCAAAAACCCAACAAAACCAGAAGAGTTTGCTTATAAAGCATTAGACATATTGAATGACTCGCGGAGAATAAAAAAGGAAATTCCTCGAAATCAACTCAAAAGATATTCTTGGGAAGTTATTGCAAAAAAAACCATAGATACATATAGAGAGCTGGAAGATAAATATTATTGAAGGAGGATATGTTATGGTCAAACCACGTAGAGTAACTGTGGTAATCCTCAACTGGAACAACTGGAGGGCCACAGTCGAGGCCATTGAATCAGTTTACAGGTCCAAGTTTGATAACTATGATGTAATCGTGGTGGACAACAACTCAACAGATGAGTCCATCGAGATGATTAAAAGGTACGCCCTGGGAGAAGTTAAAATCAGTTCAGAGTACATCGAGGACAACCCCCTCACTAAACCTTTGGTCATCTTCCACCTATCGGAGAGAGAAGCCCTAAGAGGGCGCTTCAACAGGCCATTGTACGAGAAGATAGACCCTGATAGAAGGCTGATTCTGATTGAGAACGCGAGAAACTATGGATTTGGTGGCGGCAACAACGTTGGAATAAAATTTGCGCTCACGGTTCTGGATGCCGATTACATCCTTCTCCTTAACAATGATGCCATTGTGATGCCCGAAACTATTCCCAAACTCGTTGAGACTGCGGAAGCATTAAACTCCGGAGCCGTTGCCCCCAAAATCCTGTGGGCAAGAAACCCAGAACTCATCGATAGTGCAGGGGGGGAGTACTCAAAAAATGGATACAGTTTTGACAGGGGAAAATTTCAACCGTTCACTAAGTTCCCAAATCGAGATGAAGTCTCCACCCTCTGCGCTGCCTGTGCCCTGTATTCTTCAAGGGCACTACTTGAGGCCGGTTTATTCAACGGGGACCTGTTTTTCCTCTACTACGAAGACACTGACCTTGCGTCGAGAATTCGGTGGGCAGGATTTAAGTTAATCTATGAGCCCTCGGCAAAGGCATACCACTATGGTGGAAAGAGCACCGGTGGCCTTGAGATGAGCGACCTTGCAATTTCGCACTCCCTAAAGGGACACCTCGTCTGTGCAGTTCTAAACCTTCCCCTTAAGTACGCCCCGCTTTATACCCTCGGAAACTTACTCTACGCAATGTACAACGTGGTTCGCAGGAGAAAAATTAGGTCAGTTGCAAAGGGATACATAATGCTACTTCGTACCCTTCCAATGGTTTTTCGAGAAAGAAGGCGGATAAAGAGACATATCACTGAAAGAGAGTTTTCACAACTCTTAACCCTAAAATGGAAAGTTTCCTAAGAACCTTTTTCTCAAAATAAAATCCGTTAAGGGTAGTAGGGAACCCCCTAGGGGATGCACTTACGCACCGTCCCTTAACTTCCCTAGGTATCTCAGCATCGTCAAAAACGATAACTGGCTTCCCTCTGGCAAGGGCCTCAACAATCGGCAGGCCCCAGCCCTCGTACTTTGATGCATGAACGTAGACGTCGAGCGAGTCGTAGAACTCAACCAGCTCCTCATCTGGTATAAAACCGAGGAGCTTTATCCTCTCGTCACCTTCGGCCAGCTTTTTAACGCGCTCGAACTCCTCCCCGGTTCCAGCCAAGAGGAGCCTCGCGTTCGGGTTGTCCCACTGCTTAAACAGTTCAACGAGGAGGGCGTGCCTCTTGTGGTAGTCCATCCTCGAGATGTAGCCCACCATGAACTTCCCCTTCTCCCTGAACTTTCCGGCGCGGGGCGGCTCGAGGAGGAAGCGCTCGTCTATCGGCTGGTGAACGACCTTTATCTTATCCTCTGAAATCCCCGCGAAGCGAACCAAATCGACCTTCGTCAGGTGTGAAACTGCGTAGACCACGTCGCATTTCCCCGCTGAGAACAAGCCGAGGCGGATGAAGAAGCGCTCGAATAGACCCTTAAACCCCTTTCTCGGGTGCTTCAAGGGGATTAAATCGTGTATCGTGACCCGCTTTTCCGCCTTCGGCTTGAAGAATGGGAGCGTTATACCCTCTATAACGCCAACGGCGTGGTAGGCGTCGCATTTCGAACGGACGAGCCAGAGGGGAACCTTGAAGAACTGCCAGAGGAAGTACGAAAACCTCTCGCCGGGCGACAGCTCGACCTCGTGCCTCTCACGCTCGAGGGTCCTGATTAAGTTCCTTGTGTAGACCGCTATTCCCCCAGCTTTGGTGCTCAAGCGCCGGACGATTAGGCAGACCTTCATTCAACCACCCCGTAGACCGTGAGAAGCTCCCTAACAATCTCGTCCCAGTCATAGTGTTCGGCATTCCTCTTCGCGATTCTTCCCAGCCTTGCAGAGTCTTCGTGGGCGAGCATCAGCGCCCGGGCGAAGGATTCCTCCTTCAGAGGAACGACGAAGCCCGTTTTGCCGTTCTCAACGAGGTGCATCGAGGCATTCATCGGGTGCTCAACGGTGACCACAGGAACGCTGGAGGCCATAGCCTCAACGACGACCATGCCAAAGCCCTCTCTCCGCGAGGGGAACGCGAAGACCCTCGACGCTTTCATGAGCGCGATAACGTCTCTGTAATCCTTCAAAAAGCCCGTAAACGTGACGTTGTCACTGATTCCCAGTTCCCGCGCGAGGCGCTCAAGTTTTCTCCGCTCGGGGCCGTCGCCGGCTATAACAGCTTTGAAGTCGGGGAACTCTTCCCTCAGCAGAGCAAGTGCACGGAGGAGAAAGTCAACCCCTTTCTCGGGAATCAGCCTGCCGACGAAGAGAAAATCAAATTCCAGCGGCGATGGCTTCACCGAGCGAATAAGAGCAATATCTATGCCGTTGGGGACGAGGTAGACGGACTTTCTGAGGCCAGCGTTTAAGAGGTCGAGCCTCGTCTTCTGAGAGACGGAGACGTGCCTCTCGAAGGAGAACAGGCCCCGCTCAAGGGTTTTCCCTGCCAGACCGGCCCGGCCGAGGTAGTCGAGCCAATAATCACCCCAGAACTCGTGCCAGGTTATGAGGACGTTCTCCATGCCGAGGAGCCCGAGGGAGTAGGCAGGAAGGTAAGGGCTCGCCTGGCAGTCTACGACGTCGAAGCGCTCGCCCTTAAGAAGGGAGACAAGCGAGATGGAATGGAGCAGAGGAGGGAGAATTGAACGCCTCCCGCCGGAGTACAGGTTGCCAACGCGAACGGTTCCGTGATAGTGAATCCCATCGCGCTCGATGTCCTTCTCACCTTCCCAGTGTTTGTAGCCGTAGACGTGAACCTCATGTTTTCGAGCTAACCTTCTAGCCAGCTCGTAAATCCGCTTCTCGACCCCGCCTTTGACCCATGGGTAGACCACATCGTAGACGAAGGCTATCCTGAGGCTTTCCATCGCCACATGGTTGTCCGCTAACGTTTATAAGACCATCTAATGAAGTTAGCCCAGCGGAAAAAGGGTGTTGAACCATGGCAAGTACTCTCGTTACGGTACTCATTGGCATCGCGGCGTTCTGGCTGGTCCTCTACACCCTCTTCGGAAAGAAGGAGATAGACCCCGAAACAGGAGAGCCCATAGAGAAGGAAGAGGGACTCAGCGTGGATTTCCTCGTGGCAATGTGGAGAACAAAGAGACTCCTCGGGTTCATAGACCGGCTTTCCGGGGTCAACAGACGTTTTTGGAGGGTGTACAGCGATATTGGAATCGCCCTCGGCTACCTGGGAATGGCCTACGTCTTCTATGCCCTTCTAAAAACTGCCATGGAAACGCTCAGAACCAAGAGCGCTCCGAGCGGAGTCCAGCTCGTCATTCCGGGTGTGACGATTCCCCTGTGGTACGGGCTCATCGGTCTCGCCGTCGTCATGATTGTGCATGAGCTCAGTCACGGAGTGGTCGCAAGGGCTGAGGGGCTCCCCCTGAAGTCAGTCGGTCTGGTTCTCCTCGCGGTGATTCCCGGCGCTTTCGTCGAGCCCGACGAGGAGAAGCTTTCGAAGGCACCCCTCCGCTCTAGGCTCCGCGTCTACGGTGCCGGTTCGATGGCAAACGTCACCACCGCGATAATCACCGCCCTAATCCTGAGCTATGCCATAACCCCCCTTTTAGTCCCCAGCGGGATACAGGTTGGGGATGTCATAAAAGGAGCCCCCGCCGACGGGGTCCTCCACAAGGGGGACGTAATAATCGCGATAAACGGGCAGAGCGTAAAGACCATGGACGAGTTCATAAAGGTTATGAACAAAACGAAGCCGGGAGAAACGATAACGCTCATCGTCCTCAGGAACGGGAAGGAGCTGGACCTCAAGCTAACCCTGGGAGAGAACCCAGATAAACCCGGAAAGGGCTTTATAGGAATCCATCCCACCCAGTACGTAAAGTCCAGAGTAGGACACGAGGGAATAATCCTGCCGCTGTTCTTCTCGCTCTACTGGATTTACCTCCTCAACATAGGGATAGGCCTCATGAACCTCTTCCCGCTGGTTCCCCTCGATGGAGGAAGGATGCTCGACGACGTGATAAAGGAGTACCTGCCTGAGAGAATCGCAAGACCCATAAGGTATGCAACGATAGGAATCGGTCTGTTCCTCCTGGCCCTAAACGTTCTGCCCGCGGTTCTCAATCTCGCTAAGTAAACGTATTCCCACTCTTCCTTTTTTGAATTTAAAGATTCCAGTCGAAGGCTCGAACTCGGGAAGGAGGGACTTAAGCACAACAAGGTTCTCAACGCCGGGCCTTTCAGTTGGCCTGAACTCGACTATGTGCTCCGCGTACTGGGAAAGCCACGAGAGGAACCTCGAAGAAACCCTATCCCTGTTTATGAGGAAGACGTTGAGGACCTCATCCACATCGGAACGGGGGTAACTTTCCTTCAGGGCTATGTTCTTCTTTAGAATCCTCATGCCCGCGTCCTCACCAAAGATTTCAACAAAACCGTCCATCGTAACGGTAAGGCCTATTCTCTTAGGTTTGCCGAGGATGAGGCGCTTGTAAAGTGTAAGGATTTTGGGAAGAAACGTGCTTCCATCAACGTAGCCGAGGGAGTAAACGTAAGGCTCCCTGGGTTGTACCCCGTTTACGGAGCCGAAGACATCAATCACGGCAAGGCGACCTTCGGTTCCGAACGTATGAAACCCAAAGCGAACGGCAGTGGAATACTTCATGAGCAGCCTATACGGGAGCGAGTAGCTTGTAATGACACCGTACCATCCACGTTCAATGAACTTTTTAAAAACTTCAACACCAAGGGCCCAACCGTAGGAACCCGTGTTGTATACTATCAGAAGGATTCCATCCTCAATTATGCCTCCACCAAGCATCTTGTCAAGGGCATCAATACCCGTCCTAAACACCTTGTACCCCATTTTCATCAACAGAGAGGGTAACACCCAACCTTTTTAAAAGCCTTTTCTTAGGGCAACCCATGCCAGCGGTCTGCTCCAAGTGTGGTCGTCCAGCGGTCTACCACGCGCGCTACACCGGTCGCTACTACTGCCACAAGCACTTCAATGAGATGGTGGAGAAGAAGTTCAAGGAGACCGTGAAGAAGTACCGCCTCATAGAGAAGGGCGAGCGAATAGCGGTAGGCGTTAGCGGAGGAAAGGACAGCGTCGTCCTCATGCACCTTCTGGCCAAGCTCCGCGAGAAGTTTCCGTTTGAACTCGTCGCGATAACCATAGACGAGGGCATAGCCGGCTACAGGCCCCCAAGCGTTGAGATAGCGAAGAGGAACGCGAAGAAACTCGGTATAGAGCACCGCGTTTATTCCTTCAAGAAATACCTCGGATTCACCCTCGACGAGACAGTTGAGATAATGGGGAGCTTCGAGAAGAAGGAAAGGGTAGGTGCCTGCTCCTACTGCGGTGTCTGGAGGCGCTGGCTCCTCAACTACGCTTCCAAAGACGTCGGCGCCGACAAGCTGGCCGTAGGCCACAACCTTGACGACGAGGTTCAGATGTTCATAATGAACATTCTGAGGGGCGATATAGCGAGACTGGGAAGAACGGGCCCCTACTACGAGGAAATCCACCCCGAGCTCGTCCCGAGGATAAAGCCCCTCCGCGAGATTCCCGAGAAGGAGATAGTCCTCTACGCGGTTCTGAACAACATTGAAGTTGACCTGAGCGAGTGCCCCTACGCGGTCGAGGCCTTCAGAGCGGAAATCCGCGACTGGCTCAACGAGATGGAGGAGAGACACCCGGGAACGAAGTACCAGATACTCAGGAGCTACGACAAACTCTTTCCGCTGATAGCGAAGACCTACACGAAGAGGACGGGCGAGCTGAACCGCTGTAAGATATGTGGCCAGCCCACAACTGGAGAGATATGCAAGGCCTGCCAGTTCCGCATTCAGGTCGAGCGGAAGGCGAGGGAAAAGGGGCTGACGTTCAGGGTTGAGTAATAAACTGAACAGCTATTTATAAAGACCTGTTTAGTATATTAAACAACCCGTTAAACTTCACCAGGTCTTCAGGTGTTCCCCTTGATTATCGAGACGGCCATTCCCTTTGATGAGCTCGAGGGGATAAGGAAAAAGAGCGGTGCAGGAGTTGGCTTGACTCTCCTCGGAACCATCGAGAGGAGCGGGATAACCCTTAGCCGGGTTCTCGTGGAAGGTTCTCCGGAGGAAATCGAGCGCTTCATGGAGAAGCTCCGCCTGGCGAGGGCCGGCGGTTAGTTTGGAGCGCAAACTTCCGGGCGGGTATTTAAGGAGGTCGGAGAACTTTTCTCGGTGGGAGCATGGAGGAGATTGGTGAGGCCCTCAAGGCGGTGGAGCGGGAGCTGAACCTCGCGAAGAAGGCTTACAACTCGATAGTCTACCTCTACTGGGCGGTAGCGTTCCCGGCCATCTACATTACCTCGGTGATTCTCTCAGCGTACGCCGGGATTTCAATCGAATCCACAACGGTTCTCCTCTCGGCCCTCGCGATACTGCTCTTTGCCGTGGAGGAGGGACGGGCCATAGGCAAGGTGCAGGAGATAGAGAAGGTTCTCGGGAGAAAAACGCCACTCAACCTGAGGTACCTCCTCGCCCAGCTCATCGTCTGGCCCGTAGTCATCGTGACCGTGGGGTTGAAGGTTAACGAGGCCTGGCTTTCACCACTCCTTGCAATAGGCTCCGGAATGCTCGCCCTCGCAGTTATAGATTACGTTTTCCTCCGAAGGGGCTGGGATAAGGCCGTCATCGGGGCAACGATTCTGCTCCTCAGCGTTCCTTACGGAAGGGTATCCATCGCCAAGGGCGCATACACTACGCTCGTACTGTCGCTGGCCTTCGCTCTCGGTGCTTACATGGTGCTCATGAAGGCAATGAGGGAGTGATATGCTCGAAAAGCTCGCTGAGCTCTCGAAGTCACCGCTCGGCAACCCCACGAGGTTAGCGATAGCCCTATACCTGCTGTCAAGGAATAGGGCAACCTTCTCGAGCCTGAGGGAGGCGCTGAACCTAACCGCGGGAAACCTTGAGTTCCACCTGAAGGCGCTTGAAGAGGCCGGAATCGTGAGGACCTACTACGGGTTCGGAAGGAGGCCGCGGAAGTTCGTCGAGCTGACTGATGAAGGGGTAAAAGAGCTGGGCGAGGCCCTCAGAATCCTGAGGGAGGCGGTTAGAAATGATTGAGTTCATCAAGGCGCTCCTCATGTGGCTTGCGGTATTTATTCCGGCCATGACCATCGGCTCATCGGTATCAAGGGAAAGCCCCAAGAGGGCGGCCCGTCTGATTCAGGTTTCCATGCTCCTGCTCTCGCTTCCACTTCTCTGGGTCGTGAACGGACCGAAAGGCTCAGGACTCTTTCTCAACCTGGGCTACCTGCCGCGGGCATTCTTGGCTGGCTTCACGGTTTCCCTCGTGCTGAACGTCATCGACCCAAGAAACGAGACCGCCGACGAACCGGAGTTCCTTCCCGGAGACTGGAGAAGGTATCCCCTCATTCTCCTTCTGGCGCCGTTGAGCGAGGAACTCCTCCACAGGGGCCTTGTGGAAGGTTACTTACTCAGCTACGGTCACTTCTGGAGCGCGGTACTCTTCGCGGCTCTCCTGTTTGCACTGCCCCACTGGAGGGCCTTTGGAGGGGGCGCTTTGGACAGGGTTTCGATTGTTGCCGGGGCCTTTGTCCTCGGAACGCTGGCAGGCTACTTCTTCGCCCTCGGCGGCATAGTTCCGGCCTTTGCGCTACACGCCTCGGCCAATCTAGCCGGACTCGTTGTTCTGTATTTCAGAGAGAGGTGACTGTATAAATAGGAAGAAGACCAAATCCCTTCGGTGGGGTGAATGGAGGATGTTGAGGAGCTGAAGAGCGTCCTCGAGAGGGTCGAGGGCAAGCTGATAGCGAGCAGGAAGATCTACGGGGCGCTAACCTTCTCCGCATGGCTGACGGCGATGATGGGCTACTACGTCCTCTCTGGGCTGTTCGGTAACGGCTACGTGGAATCACTGGTTTACTGGGCCATCGGAGCCGTCATCGTGAGCTACGCAACCAAAAAGGTCTGGGACAGATACATTGCAGTACTAGTTTCAGAGACGGGAAAGGGGAGGGGGATTAGGCTTGAGATTCTGGCTTCGTGGATTATCGGAAGTTTGATCGGCTGGGGGATAGTTCCACGCCTCGGGCTCACCACGACCCCCGAGGAAACCGTGGCGGTTGCAATACTCAGCTTTCTGGGGATTTCCCTGGCCGGACAGGCGCTTGTAACTGGAGACAGGGAGGAGATACCGTCATTCCTCGGGCCGCTCCTTGGAATACCGCTCGTTCCGGTAGCTGGAAATCAAGCGACCCTCTGGGCGGGGTTTGTTGCCGCCTTCGGGTTCAGCCTCACGATAGCCCTCTACCTCCTCTCGGCGTTCAAGGCAATAGAACGGTGATAGAATGGAGCCGCTGAGGGAACTCACGAAGAACCACGTGCTCGGGAATCCGGTGAGGCTGGGAATCATGCTGTACCTCCTGCCCAGGGAGAGGGTTCTCTTCAAGGAGCTTTTGGAGGTTCTGGAGGTAACTCCCGGAAACCTCGACTCCCACCTTAGAGCGCTTGAGAAAGCGGGCTACGTAAGGCTCTACAAGGTCTTCGCTGACAGGCCGAGAACGGCGGTGAGAATAACAGAGAGGGGAGCGGTAGAAACGGGAAGGTACTTGAGGACCCTGAAGGAAGTTCTCAATTCCCTCTAAGCTCTTCCTCGGCCTTTCTCTTCAGCTCCTTTATGCGCTCAATCCTGTACTCCTCGACCAGCTTGAGGAACTTCTCCGCCTCCCTCTCCTCGTCCTCCTTCCCCCAGCGCTTCAAAAGCTCCTCGATGGCCCGCTCCAGCGTCTCCCGCTCAACGACCGCGAACTCGTCAACGCGCTTTACGTCGAGCTCTTCACTTGTGAAGAAGGGCACGTGGGCCTCGCGGAGAACCTCTCTAACGGGCCCTGGAAGGGGTTTCTCGGTTATCAAGGCTTTAATTCCCTTCTCGACCAGCTCCTCCGCTATGGCCTTCCCGGCTCCGGCAGGGTTGATTACAAAGAGAACGTCGCCCCTCCTCAATCCGACCTCGCGCTCTATCCTCTCAAGCTCGCGCCAGCTGAGGACCCTAAGAACCTTCAGCGGAACCGCGCTACCGCGGATTTCGACCACGTTCATCCTCTTGACTTTGACCAAATCCCTGCTCAGCCTCTCGATTAGGGCCTTCGCTTCCCTCAGCTGTTTTTCAAGGACCTCTATGCGCTTCACCTTCGCCTCAAGCTCCCTCTCACGGAGGACCTTTCTCCTGACCTCCTCATCGTAGTCCGCTATTCTGCGCTCAAGCCTCTCGATGGTTCTCCTCTGCTCACGGATTATTCCCCTGAGCTCCTCGTTCTCCCTCTCAAGAAGCACTATCCTCTCCTCAAGCTCGCGGATTTTCCTCACGTAGGGCCTGACGTCAACACTCGTCCCACCCTCTCCCTCCGGTTCCTCCCTCGGCCTCTCGCGCCTCGCAACCTTCTGCATGGCCTCGCCAAGGTTGTAGCCCTGAATCACTAAAGCCTTCACCTCGTCGGCCCTCTTGCTCAATCCCGCCTCGCGGAGCTTCGCCTCGACGTGCTCAAGCTTGGGCTTGAGCCTGAGGTAGGCCTTGTAGGCGGCCGCCAGGGCGTCGCGCTGGTGGTCGTCGTCGACCTTGATGCCAAGGCTCCTCAACAGCTCGTTCTTCTCCTCGACGCGGAGGCTCTCCCTCGGGACGAAGAGCTGAGCCTTGAATGAGCGGGCTATCTTCTCGACGAAGCCCGGGGCCGGGGAAACGTCGGTCGCCACAATGACGGGATGTCCAATCTCGCTTATGAACCTGAAGACCTCGCCGACCGGCATGTTCCTCTCGCTGTAGAGCGCCACCACGTTGCCGTTGAGGTCTATGACCGCTATTCCAACCGTTATCCCCGGATCTATGCCAACGATGACGCTCCGCCTCTCCCTTACTGCCTCCTCGCCCTTAAGCGGGGCGAAGCCGAGTTCTGCCCTCTCGACTGGGTAAATCCTGACTTCAACGTCGCCACCTCTCATAGGCCTCACGATTCCAGCTAACTCTTCCCTGCTCGCGTAGATTCTGAACTCGCCCCTCGCCAAGCCGTAGTCTTTCTCCTCTGTCTCGAGGTCGAAGGGGATATCAGCCCTTCTCAGCCTGTCCTCTATTTCCCTCACCTTGTCGCGGACGAGGTTGTGGACGCGCTTCCGATAGCGGTCCTGACTCCAGCCACCTTTTCCGTGGCTCCTGCCCCTTACAACTTTGACTATGACCTCGTCCTCGAAGGCCAGAACCTCGTAGCCGACCCCTTTACTCGCGAGCAGGGCGGAGAGCTTGGCCTCCTCGTAGGGGTCGAACCTGTCGGTCGTTCTTATCCCGTGCTCCCTCGCGAGGCTCTGTAAGCTCCTCTGCTCGCCGGGTCTTCCCGTTACCTGGACAAGCTTCGTGCCCGGCGGGAGGGCGCGGAGGAACTTCCTCAAGTCCTCTCCGAGTTCGGTGACGCTGTCTATTGCAACAATATCAGGCCTCTTCGCCTGGATGAAGCGAATTAGCCTGTAGAGTGTGAACTCACCCTTTCGCTCGAGCTTTCCGTTGTACCAGCTCACGACCGCGAAGCGCTTCGGGTTCTCGCCGACGACGTCAAGGCCGATGATGAGAATGAGCACCACCCTCCACAGGGAGTGGCCCAAGCGACTTTTTAATGGTTTGGTCAACAAGTTTTGAACCATAACCAAAACGATTATTTAACCCTTAGGTTATATTCAACCCCGGGGTGATAGGGTGAAGATGCGCCTCGTCTTTGACAAAAAGTACGACATCGTGAGCGGGGAGTACATCGTCAGGGTCAGGGAACTCGACCTGGACGATGAGCTAAAGGCTATAGTCGACGGCTTCGACCCCAAGGTCAGGATTAGGGGCGAGGAGCTCGGCCTCAACGAGCTGACCGAGAAGGTCTTCAAGGCAGGCACGAGAGAGGACGCGGAGAAAATAATGAGTGAGATAAGGGGAGCCCTCGTCGAGACCTTCAGCTCACTCATAGCCCGCTTCAAGGAGGCCCAGAGCTTCAACGGCTCCGTCGTCTACGAGATTGACTTCAACGAGCTGTTCAAGGAGTAACGAGCATCTCCAGCGCTTTCCTTATCGCCTCGTTTATCGTCTCCTGCGCCATAGACGGCCTCGGCTTCTCGAGGGCCTGGGCGTGGCTGAAAGGCACATGGATGAAGCCCGCTTTCGTTTCCATTCCAGCGACCGCTATCGTGTGCAGGGCCGTGAACATCGCGGTGTTGCAGACGTAGGTTCCAGCAGTGTTGGAAACGCCGGCCGGGATTCCGGCCTCTCTCAGGGCCTTCACGACTTCTTTTACCGGTATCGTGGCAAAGTATGCATCTGGAGCACCCTCGAAGACAGGCTCGTCCTCCGGCTTAAAGCCGTCGTTGTCGGGCATCGTGGAGTCCATCACGTTTATCGCGACCCTCTCGACGGTCACGTTCGGCCTTCCGCCGGCCTGGCCGGTCAGGAGAACGATGTCGGGCCTCTCCTTGGAGATTAGCCTCGGCAGAATTTCTCTAACCCTCTTGAACGAAACCGGTAGCTGAACCTTCAGGAGCGTTGCGCCGTTGAGTTCCTCGGGAAGTGCCTTGACGGCCTCCCACGATGGGTTTATCTCCTCACCGCCGAAGGGCTCGAAGCCAGTAACCAGAACCTTCATGGGACCACCGGAAAGGGTAGGTTTTTAGGGTTTAAAAGCTACTCCGGACGAGGGGTGAGGATGAGGTACGACGTCCTAATCATTGGAGGTGGCCCCGTTGGCAATTATCTCGCTAACCTTCTCGCGAGGGACTACAGCGTTGCCGTCGTCGAGAGAAAGAACTCCTTCGGAGGAAAGGCCTGCACCGGCATAATCGGAGCCGAAAACTACGAGAGGCTCGGACTGCCGAAAAAAGCCGTCCTGAACGAGCTTTACGGGGCAACTTTCTACTCGCGAATCCAGAGCTTTTCGATTGGGAGGAAAAGTCCCCAAGCGTACCTCGTTGACAGGAAGACGCTTGAGCGGGAGCTCGCGAAAAGGGCGATGAAGAGGGGCGCCGATTACCTGATGAGCACGACCTTTAAGGGCTTCAAAAACGGGAAGGCAGTTCTCCAGCACCTCGGGGAGACGCTCGAGGTAAAGGCGGACTTCTACGTCGGGGCCGACGGCGTGAACAGCACGGTGGCGAAGGCTATGGGAGCGAAGACGAAGGCCGAGTTCCTCAGCGGTTACGAGGTTGAGGTCCTTGGCGAGTTCCCGAGAAAGAGCGTTGAGGTCTGGGTGAACAAGGAGATAACGCCCGACTTCTTCGCGTGGGTCGCTCCAATAGATGGCGAAACTGCCAGGGTTGGAACCTTCGGGAGCATAGAGGCTCTAAACAGGTTTCTACGGCTCAGAAGGTTAGAACCCACGAGGATTCTCGAGTTCAAGGCCGGAACCGTCGGCTTCGGCTGGAGGAAGCCCTGGGTGCGGGGCAACGTGGCACTCGTCGGTGATTCCGCCCTTCAGATAAAACCGACCACCGCTGGAGGGATAGTCTACGGGATGCTCTGCGCCGAGGGCCTGCGGAAGGCCCTACTCGAGGGCAGGCCCGAGAACTACTGGAGCTACTGCTCGTGGGTGAGGAGGCAGATAAGCTTTGGCCTCAGGTTCAGAAAGCTCTTCCTCGGCCTCGACCAGGAGGCGATAGAGAGAATCTTCGAGGTCCTAGGGAGTGAAGAGGCGAGGGAGGTAATTGAAACGCAGGCGGACTTCGACGACCACCTGAGGACGGCGAAGGCTATACTCAAGAGGCCCAAGCTCCTCGCAAAGCTCATAAAGGTCAGCCCGAGCCTGATTAAAGCCCTGCTGTGAGGTGGGAGCATGAGGTGGAAGATGGGCCTTCAGGAGGAGTACTTAAAGGCGATAGCCGAGGGGAAGAAGCGGATTGAAGGCAGATTGTACGACGAGAAGAGGCAGGCCATAAAGCCGGGCGACGAGATAGTCTTCGAGAACAAGCTCGTCTGCGTCGTGAAGGACCTGAGAGTCTACTCGTCCTTTAGGGAAATGCTGGAGAAAGAAGGATTGGAGAACGTCCTGCCGGGAGTGAAGAGTATCGAGGAGGGCGTTAAGGTCTACAGTCGCTTTTATTCCGAGGAGAAGGAGAGGAAGTACGGCGTGGTCGCGATAGAGGTCGAGCCAGTAGCGTGGATTGGGGAGTCTAGATGATATAGACTTTAAAGCCCAATTCCTTCAAAACCTCAAAATCGCTGTCCAAGGTTATTATCGGCAGGCCATTAACAATCGCAATTGATACTATGAATAAAGCTCAGAGAAATTGAGGAGGAGTTTAAAAAATGGGGGCAGTCCTTGACACAAATGTGATAATTAAAATCGCCAGGGACAACGACGAAGTCTTTGACAAAGTCACGGCTTTGGACAACACCTTCTACATAGCTCCCATAACAAAGTTCGAGATTCTCACCGGAATGCCCCGAAAAGACGAGCTAATATGGCTTGAAACCCTCATTGAGCTTCCGTTCGACGGGAAATGTGCGGAGATGGCGGCATATCTTCACAAGAAACTGAGGGAAAGGGAGCCCCATGTCATTTAGGGACTTCTCTTTGTCTCCCAATACTCCTCCTCACTTAGTATTCCCTTAAGATGACGCAGGGCATCTACATTCCCCTTTCTCTCTCAAAAGCTCCCGGAACAGCTCGCTGAAGGACTTCTTACCCTTAATCCGGACGAGTTCGTTATAAACATCGTCTGAAATCGTTATCGTTTTGACCATACTCTCACCAGTGCATTGTATACATCAGATTTAAGCATTATCTTCCGCTGAAAACGTTAAAACCATCACGATTTACCGAGTAAACAATACCGGCTTTTTTAACCATTATTTTAAAAATGCAAAGCGTATTTATAAACAATTAATATCAAAAATTTTTTATATTCTTAGTAGTTAGTCTTTGTTGAACCATCCTGAGGAGGTGTCTATATGCGAAGCCCGCGGAAACTTGGACTGTTACTGTTCCTGTTATTACTCACGGGAAGCGTTACATCCATCGTTGTGGCAACAGCGTGGCTACCCGATGAAAACACCACCATTGAAATCCTCGGTTATAACCTCTACAAATTCGAGGGCTCCGGACACTACGCCGTCTTCTACCCCCTCCCAAACGGTTCGGCCAAACTCTTGAAAACTGGAAAAGTGGGACTCCTCCCAACCCTCATCAAAATCCCCCGGGAAGAATGGCTGAGAGCATTCTCAGCGGAAAACAACAACGTTCTCAGAACACAGCCAGTTCCCCTCGTGATATTTGTGAACGATAAAGGACTCGGCTTCGCCACCCTCAGGGGAAGCAAAATCATACTCAAGCCGATTGAAGTCCCCAACAACCCAAGCGTTATGACTACGAAAGCCTGCCCAAAGGGCTACGTTCCCGAGGGACCTAGGTACTGCGTTCCAAACGATGTCACCACGAACTGGGTCGAAGTCCTCGAATCAAAAACAATCACGGAACCAATATCCTTCATCGGAATCCGCGTTGAAAACAACGTCCTCAGGAAACTTGAATTTGAAATGTGGCTGTTCCTCCACCGCTCAACGTACGCCTACTGGACAGTGGGATTAAACGTTGGACCCATTACGGTCTACACGAAAAAACTCGGCGAACACTTTGAGGGAAAGGGCATTGACATAGGCTACCGTACTCCAGGTAACATCCACCCCGAAGACTCGGTCTGGTCGCGTTACGTTAATCTTTATGTCAAGTATCAAGTGGTGGTTTTTGGCGTCCTCGCCTACGACCGCTACACGGGAAAGTTCACAAAGCTACCTGTAATGGCCACGTATCCCCTTGAAATCATCTCCGAAGGCAGGTACACTATCGAAGAAACATCCAATGGGCCCAAGTTCGTTGAGGGAACGAAAGGGTTATGGTCCCCCTTCATTTCCTCAGAGCCCCATTACTACCGCGTTCCTGACTCCTCCCAAGTGCAAAGAATCTGGTTGTCCTCGAGTGGAGAACAGACGATAGTTTACATGAGGGGCCATTCAAGTGATAACTTCACCTCAGAGTCAAGCCTCTCCGTTCCGATTGGGCCGGGAATCGTTAAGGCCCTACAGGAAACGGGCCTCATATCCAAGTACCCGAACCTCATCAAGGTTCTGAATTCAATATCGCTCACGTTCGGATTCCACTA
Organism: Thermococcus prieurii; assembly: GCF_054657655.1. NCBI lineage: Archaea > Methanobacteriati > Methanobacteriota > Thermococci > Thermococcales > Thermococcaceae > Thermococcus > Thermococcus prieurii. The sequence continues at coordinate 1,333,059 of NZ_BAAHYH010000002.1, forward strand.
TTACTCTGGAGAACAGTCTGGGTTTCTTTACTCCATCAAGGGGACTCCCGAGCACGATTGTTACGCGTTGGTGTACATAATGAAGGTAAACACAAGCAATTACCGTCACGTTGACGTCCCAATACTTTTAGTTACGGTGACGAACGGGAAATCCTCTGGAAGTTGTGATCCGAGGACTGGACTCTGCATAGACTCTGCCGATAAGAGCTGATACAGCCTTTTCTTTTATCCTTTGAAGAAAAAGTAAGAATGGCAAAGCTGTAACTCAAAGATACCTCTCCTTCACCCATCTGATGAAGTAGTCCGGGTTCAGCTCCTCGCCGATGGCCTTCTTTAACAGCTCCTTCGGCGGGTAGATGCTTCCCCAGCGGTGTATCTTCTCCCTCAGCCAGGCCTTGATGGGCTCGAACTCGGCCCTTGCAACCTTGTCTTCGAAGTCCGGGATGTCCTTCTTCATGTGGTAGTAGAGCTGGCTCGCGAGGAGCGTTCCGATGCTGTAGGTCGGGAAGTAGCCTATTGTCCCGTGCGCCCAGTGGATGTCCTGGAGGATTCCCTCCGCGTAGGTCTTCGGCCTTATTCCAAGGAGCTTCTCCATCTCCTCGTTCCAGAGCTCCGGTAAATCCTTCGCCTTGACGCCCTCGTTGAGCATCATCCTCTCGAGCTTGAAGCGGAGGAGTATGTGGAAGTTGTAGGTTACCACGTCGGCTTCCGTTCTGATGAAGTCCGGGCGAACGATGTTGAAGTACAGGTAGACGTCCTCCGGCGTGTAGTTGGCCATGAAGGGCAGGTTCTCCTTCAGGACGGGGTGGATTAGCCCCGCGAACTCTCTGCTCCTACCGATGATGTTCTCCCAGAACCTGCTCTGGCTCTCGTGGATTCCAAGGGAGACGCCACCGGCTATGGGGCTGAACATGAAGCGCTCGTCCTGCTGGAGCTCGTAGAGGGCATGTCCGAACTCGTGGACCGTGCTAAGTATCGTCCTCCTGAAGTCGTAGCCCTCGTAGCGCGTGGTTATCCTCACGTCCCTGATTCCGAACTCGGTCGTGAACGGGTGGGCGGAGACGTCCAAGCGGGAGCGGACGCCAAGCGGGAAGCCGAACTTCTGGAGAATCCAGAGGTTGACCTTCTCCATCTGCTCTCTCGCATACTTCTCCTTCTCAAGCGGGTGTTCTCTCGGAACCTTGCCCTCCTCCATTATCTTCTCGAGGAGGGGCTTGAGCTCCTTCTCGAGCTTGTCGAACATCCTCTCGACTTCCTTGGTGGTGAGGCCCTCCTCGAACATGTCCAAAAGAGCGTCGTAGGGCTCATCCTCGTAGCCGAGGTATTCAGCCGCCCTCTTGGCCAAATCTATAATTTTGTCGAGCCAGGGCTCGAACTTGGAGTAGTCGTTGGTCCTCTTAGCCTCCTCCCAGGCCTTCGTTGCCTGGCTCGTGACCTCGCTCATCTCCCTGAGGAACTCGGGCGGGAAGGCCTTGCTGATTCTTATCGAGCGGTCGAGAACCCTAACGACACCGCGCTCGTACTCGTTGAGGTCCTCCAAACCTTTCGCCTTCTCAACGAGCTCGACGAAGTCCGGCTTGAGAAGGAACTCCTGGCTGAGAACGGAAAGCTCACCCTGCGCAACCGAGCGCTCGAGGATTCCCTCCTTGGGCATGTTCACTTCCATGTCCCAGCCGAGCACGCTCTGCGCGTGGCCTATCGCCCATATCCTCCTGTACTTGGCCAGAATCTCCTTAATCGTCTCGTTCTGGAAGACGCTCTCCATAAACACCACCGGAGAATTTTGGTGGCCTAACCTTTAAACCTTTTTCGATGGACATCTAAACGGAGGCGTTGGAAGGGACTTACTCACCCCATTTCCGCAGTCGTTTGAGGACAATCGCGGCAACGGCGAGGATAACCATAAACCCGGGTCCGCAGATGGTTTTGGCCGTCGTTTTTCCTAGGGTTGTGCTCATTGCAGTGGTGAAGTTCAAGTCAACCTTTGGAGGAACCGGCTGGGAAGTCACCTTAGCAGGTTTGAACAGGGGGTAGAACCTTCCGTTCACTCCTACGGCGAAGGGAACGTACGGGAGAACCCTTAGAATCTTTCTATTTTGAATCTCAAGGGTGTAGTTACAGCCCCAGGAGTAACCCAAGAATTCCGCTGGATAGCTCACCGTGAGGTTTCCAGCCCTTACGGAAGCCCACTCAATGGAAACGTTCGGCACTTCAACGGGACTCACGTTCGGCTTATTAAGAGACGCGGGGTTAAAGGTCACGTTCTCAACGCTACCGTTCCAGAGGTGGAGCTTAAACCTCCAGAAGCCGTCTTCGAACTTCACCACTGGCTCTTCGGGATAGTCACTGAGGAAGTAAGGGCCGTCCTTAGAGACGTAGAAGAGGTAGTAAGAAACCAAGTTCGGGACGAGGGTATTGTTAAGGGGCTTCCACGGGCGCGTTTTCGGACTGAGGACCTCGTAGTTAACAACGAGGATAACACCCCGCCGTCCCCGATAAACACCATCCACACGAAGCGCCGTGATGGGAAATTCAACGTTGGCGCTTCTGCAGACCGTCACGTTTGCAATTTCAACGTTCTTTGGGAACCAGTAGGCTTTTGCAGGGCCCGTAAAATCCTCCCGGGTTGTGTTCAAGTTCAGGTAGAGGAGCGTGATGTTCCAGACCTGCTTCCCCTTTTTCAGAATGAAGTAAATCGGAAAAACGCTCGAATTGACGACCTCAGTCGGGCCTGGGGACCACCTAAGTGCGGTCTTACTCATAGTTACCCAGATATCGCTCACGTTGGCGTAATCCCAGTTTTCAAAGCTCTTTGATTGGAGTTCAATCCTCCAGCCGTCTATCTCGTCCTTGATTTCCCCCGTGGAAAGTTGGAACCAGCTGATGTTTGTCGGCTCGATGCAGAATTTGCTCGGGTTGAAGCGGTAAACACCCGAAACCTCTGCCATTGGCGGATAAAACGTGATGTTGAGGTACCAGCTTCCGTTTATGAAGCGTGCACCGTGAAGGTGAAGGTCCAGAAGTGATGTGTAGTTTGGGTAGAGTGTTGTGAAAGCAGGCGTGAAGTTGAGGAGGTAAAGCCTAGAGCCGTTGAAATAAAGGAGGTAGCTACTGCCACCAAGGACTTCTCCCGTCGTGGCATTGTTGCAATCTATTCCTGAGAGTGGGGGACAGTAGGGCCAGTAAGAGAGAAACAGTAGAGGTATGAGGGCATCACTTCCATTGGACATCACGGCGTACTTAACCTCATCAACCTCCTGGCCCGAAACGAGTCCAGGAGCGACGAGTAACAGCAACGTAACGACGGCGATATATACTCCCCATCGGGACACTCTACCACCTCCTCAAGATTCTCACCGTTAACAAACCAAGAACTGCCAAGAGGACTACAAATCCAGGCCCGCAGATGCTCTTTTTGCTCATATTCTCAACCACGGAGTTAGCAGTTGAGCTGGTAGTATTCGCACCACCTTTAGCGCAGACGAACTTTTCCAAATCCACGAATTTAGGTGAGCGGACGGTTTTGCCATCAACAAGGAAAAGTACGGGAATGTCCTCAACACCTTTCCCCGCGGGAACTTTGATTGCTCCCCTGTTAACCAGAACGAGTCCGTGTTCTGCCTTAAACGCTTCCAGCTTCAGAACCGAAGTATTGACCCCTTCCGGGAGCGCAAGGGAGTAACCTCTTCCCAACCTGAAGTGAACCGTTCCGTTCTCAATCCTCACGGGAACGCCGGTTAAAGAACCGCCGGGGATTTTGTAGTTGGAGACGTTCCAGATGAACCAATTGCAGGTGTTTATCTTTGTCCCGTTGGGATACGAGACGATTTTACAAGCTGAAACGTTTTCAAAACAGACCCCATTGAACCGGTAGAGCGCCTTCACGGTCACGTTCTTGAGGAGCGTGAAGTTATGAGGCACGCCTTCAATCGTGATTGTCACGTTTTTGTACGGAACGTGAGCCATGTTGACGGTTAGAACGTAGAGCGTTCCGTTCACGAAACCGGGGAAGGTTTCCCGGCCGATGTCAGTACCCCCAAGAAAGACGGCCTTGTCCCCGTCGGTAAGGATGTAATATTCACTCGGCACCCCTATCAGCACGGGCGTCCACTCCCCCGCTATCATCTCGCAGGTGTACGTGTTTTCTCCGATTCCAAGGAGAAGCCAGCCGTTGATAATGCCGATTGAATCCACGGAATAGATGTTGTACGGCGAGCAATCGGCCGAGACGGCCGGGAGAAAAAGCAGTGAGAGCACAGGGATTACCAAGGCCACGTTGGGAATAACTTTTGACATGCCCCCCACCGAATCTCATGTGGCTCCCAGGGTTTCACACGGACAATTGACAAAATAATCAAAGCTCATAAAAAGATTTTGGTTACACTATACCCCAATAAACAATTCAATACGTTTTATATTTTGTCCATTTAATTGAGTAGTAACCACTTACCACTCATCCAACTCCACCGTTTGGCTTAAAACCCAAGGCAACGTAACGACTCCAATCAGGGTCAGGGGTGGTAGAATGGTCGAGCTCGTTGTCCTCGGTCACGTCTCGATAGACACGATAGTTTTCCCGGACGGGATGAGAATCGAGATGCCCGGCGGTGCCGCGGCGGCCGTTGCCACCTCAGCCTCTCTGGCCGGCGCTGAGGTCGGTCTCGTCACGAAAGTTGGCGAGGATTTTCCGCGGGGGTGGCTTGAAAAATTAGCTCAATACGTTGACATCAGGGGAGTTCAAATCCTGCCCGGAAAGACCATTCACATCTGGGTTATCTACAAACCCGACGGAAGCGTCGAGTCGCCGGTCGAGATGGGCGTTGCTGAGAGAATGGGCGAGACACCGATTCCCGAGGATTACCTCAAGGCAAAAATCTTCCACGTGGCTCCGATTCCGCCCGAGGAGCAGTTGAAGGTCCTCAAGAGGCTTGAAAGGAGGAGAGTGAGCCTCGACTTCAACCCGACATACTACGAAGATTACCTGAGAAAGCCCGACCTCGTGAGGGAGCTCGTCTCTAGGAGCTACATGGTTTCGCCCAACGAACGGGAGGCGAGGCTGATAACCGGCCTCGATGACGTGGAAAAATCTGCCGAGGAGCTGTACTCATGGGGAGCAGAGCTTGTTGTGATAACGAGGGGAGAGAAGGGAGTTCTGATTTACGACGGCGACTCCCACGAGTTTCCGGCGCTTCCCGTTGAGGGGGAAATTGACCCCACCGGTGCCGGAGATGCCTTCGCGGGGGGCTTTCTGGCCGGACTCGTGAAGGGTAAAAAGCTAGATGAGTGCGTGAGGATGGGCCTTGAGCGGGCGAGGGAAGTCCTGAAGAAAAGGGGGAGCTGGAGCATCAGCGTTTAACGACGATGTAGAACAGAACGTAGAGGAAAACGGCGAAGAGGGCCGCAACGACGGTGTTCACGAGGCTCGGAACGTAGAACGAGAGGAAGTAAGCGAAGTAGTAGATGGGGACGGCGAGCATCGTTCCGGCGAAGAGGACGTAGTAGTGCTCCGCCGGAGCGTTCCTCTTTGTAAGGTAAACCAACTCAACGTACTCGATTGCGAATACAAGCGTTATCAACCCCCAGAAACCGCCAACGGAGCGGTAAACCAGCAGGATTCCCAGGACGGAGAGGGACAGGTAGCCCGCGGGCTCCCAGAGAAAGGTGAGGAGCGCCGGGACGAGCACGACGAGGGTCTCAAGCCCCGGCCCAAAGGCGAGGTAGACGAATATGGAGGTAATGGCGAGGGTACCCAGTGAAACGAGTTTCCTAATCATACCCCAAGCACCTCCGCGATTGCCGCTTTAAGGGGCTTTCTGACGTCCCAGTCGATTATGAGTCCGTAGCCCACGAGACTGTTGAGGATGGCCTTTCTCTTGAGCTGGACGAGCTTCATCGCGAGCTCCTCATCCTCGGTTTTCGGTTCGTATAAGCTGTTCGGGTTCGGGCTTATAACAACGACCTTGTAGCCGAACTCAGCGAGTATTTTCAGTGCCTTCCTGCTCTCCTCGGTTACGAGAGGTGAGAAGTAGATAATCTGAGCCCGGGGTGGGAGGGAGGTCTTGACGAGGTGCTCGACCTGGTAGGCGATGAAGTTGTTCTCGTCGGGCCTCGCGGTGCTGAGGAAATCGATACACTTGAAGAAGTGCCTCTTGCCGTAGTCAACGCGGACCCACAGGGGTATTCTCTCCGCCATGAGGAGGCCGAAGCTCGTGCCGTCGTTCAGGGCGTTGAGCATGAGCGATGCAGCGGCGCGGATTAGGTAGTCAAAGACCGGCTCGTTCATTCTGGAGGCATCGATGACGAAGACGACGTCAACTTTCCTCTCGCTCTCAAACTCGTTGGCCATTATCCTCCCGGTTCTCGCGGTGGCCTTCCAGTTGATGACCTTGAGCGGGTCGCCGGGCTGGTACTCTCTGATGGCGTGGAACTCGAGGCCGCCTCCGATGAGGGGAGATGGGAGCGGACCTATCGTTATCTTAGTTCCCTTGGTTGAGTAGGGTGTCTGAACCTCGTAAAGGATTGGAACCCCAACTATCTCGGTGAAGTGGTCCACGATGCGGTCTGAGGAGAAAAAGCCGAAGGGGTCGCGGTAGGAGACCCGAACGCCCTCGAATCGGTAGATGCCTCGCTTCACCTTGACCCGGTACCTAAGAACACCCTCCTCCCCGGGTCCAAGGGAGAAGACCTTCTCAGGTTTCCCAACGACCTCAAGGTCGGGAACGAGGTCTCTGACCCGAAAGTAATCAACGCGGAAGTCCGTTTTGACGTGAACCTCGATTTCAGCCTCCTGACCCTCCAAAAAGCGGTTGTGGGAAACGACGCGCCAAACCTCAACGTTTCCGGTCGGCTTGAAGAAGAGGTACGAGACTGAGAGGAGCGTCAGATACGGTAGCACCAAGTAGACCATCTCCCAACGGAGGAGAAGGAACGAGACAAGGGGGATGACCCAGAGCGAAATCAGGTAGAGGGCAAGCTTTGAGGTCGGAGAAACTTCCGCTTCCTCACCTTCCTCCTCGAGGGGAATAATCGAAGGCTGATATGGAATTCCCTCGAAGCCTAACATGCCGACCCCTCACTCGAACTTGGGAACGGGAACCTTCTCGAGGAGCTTCTCCATGACGCTCTCCTGCGAGACCTTCGTGTACCAGAGTTCGCGCTTTAGGATTAGCCTGTGGCTCAGGGCTGGAACGGCAACGGCCTTAACGTCGTCGGGAATCACGTAGTCCCTGCCCTCTATTGCGGCGTAGGCCCTCGAAAGCTTCATCAGGGCCAAGCTCCCCCTGGGAGAGGCGCCGATTTCAACGCTCCTCTTGTCCCTCCGGGTTGCCTCAACGATGGCAACGATGTAGTCAATTATCGGCTCGCTGATGTAGACGTCCTCGATGGCCCTCTGCATCTCAAGGACCTCCTCCGGGGTCACAACAGGCGTTATGTCCACGTCCTCCTTCTTGCGCTCCATTCTCCTCCGCAGGATTTCCTTCTCCTCCTCTTTCGTTGGGTAACCGACGCGGAGGCGAACGAGGAAACGGTCGAGCTGGGCCTCTGGGAGGGGGTACGTTCCCTCCTGCTCTATGGGGTTCTGCGTCGCTATGACGATGAAGGGCTTTGGAAGCTCGTAGGTGTTGCCCTCTATCGTCACCTGCCTCTCCTGCATCGCCTCGAGCAGAGCGCTCTGCGTCTTCGGCGGCGAGCGGTTTATCTCGTCCGCGAGGAGGATGTTTGTGAAGATTGGCCCCTTCCTGAACTCGAACTCAAGGGTCTTCTGGTTGAAGACCGAGACGCCAAGTATGTCGCTCGGAAGGAGGTCGGAGGTGAACTGAACGCGCTTGAACTGCAGGCCGAGGGCACTCGCAAAGCTCTTAGCCATCAGCGTTTTCGCGAGTCCCGGGAGGTCCTCTATTAGGATGTGGCCATCCGCTAAAATCGTCGTGAGTATCATCTTCAGCACGTTTTCCTTGCCAACTATCGCCTTTTCAACTTCCCTCAGGACGAGGTTAGACTTCTCGTGAACTTCCTCTATCTTCATTCAGCTCAGCCTCCAGTATTTTTAGGGCCTCCTTAAGGCCCTCATAGGGATTGGGGGATGAGTAGAACGCCTTCAAAGCCGGGGGCGGATTGGAGCGGAGCTCCTGATAGTTGAACTTCCCATCGTAGAGGATGTAAAGTATCTCCAACAGGTCCTCTTCAACCAGCTTCCTCGAACCCCCTTTCTTAGACCTCTCAACGATTGTAAGGGCCCTCTCGAACTCGGGCTTCAGGGGGCGCTTAAACTCTTCGGACGCCTCCCTACGGTAGGGAATCCTAACGTCGTAGCCAACCAAGATGAGCGCGAGGGTCGCCGCCAGGGCCACCGAGGCAATCCACCTGATGTAGTATTCTCCGGGTACGATTGAGAAGAACAAGAGAACACCCAGGAGGACAACCCTGCCTTTGAACTTCTCACTCAAGCTCCGCAAGCTCACGGGCCCTCCCCCTCAGCTCGTTGTAAATCTCAAGGGCCTTTTCAGCGTCTTTCCACTCAAGCCTCTCCGGGGCGTACTTCGCCTTCTCGAAGAGCCTCGCAAGCTTCACGAAGGCCTCGTGCATGTACTTGACGTGCTCCGCGTGCTCCCAGTGGGTCCAGCTCTCCCTGTACGGAATTCCAAGGCCCTCAAGCCACAGCACTGCGTTCTTGTAAATCTCCACGATTGCTTCCTTGGGGTCGGAGAACCTCTCGAGGCCGAACTCATCAAGCTTCTCATCGAACTCAATGGCCTTCTGGAGCTTTCTCTTCCTCCTAACCTCATCCCGCCCGAGCCGGTAGTAATGATAACCCGCGTAAACGAAGCTGAGGAGCACCGGGAGCATGAAAACAATCCAGAGGTGAGAAGTTACCGCACTCTTTGAGAACCTCGCCGTCGACGTACCGTAGGAGGTGGCAAGGGGAGTAGCGTTGGTGATTGGGCAGTGAAAGCCGGTGTTGAGGCCACCCAAGATGGAGTCAATCCCAGAGAGGTTCACCGAAAGACTTGGAGTAGAGTTAGACAGGTTAGACGTCATCACAACAGGACACTTGGAGAAGGAGCTCGCGTAACTAACGTTGTTCAGAAGAGTGCAGTTGATAGGGGAAGGACGGGGGCCCGGTCTCCCAACCAACTTGAGGGATGCTATGAAAATCAGGGAGAGGATTGCCGAGACGATGGAGTTCAACAATGAGGAGGCTCCCTCCTCCTTATCAAAGCGCATCTTGAAGCCTTTAAACTCCCGAAAATAGAAGGCCATCATGATTATAAACACAAGACCAGCGGAGATGCCAACGAGGACGACAACCGTTAGAAAATCCAGGGGGAGCTCTGAGGTGGACCTGCGATGGGGGGCTGAAAACGCATGACTGTTCATCACAAAAGCAAGGAGAACGACCGTTATTGTCAGCAACGCAACGAACTTGACCTTAGTGGACATTTTGCGCCACGGAACAAAGTAAGGGGAGAGGTTTAAAAGGTTTACGGGCCAGTAAAATTTAGGTGAGAGTATGGAAAGGGTTCCAAAGCTCTACGTTGAGGGTAGGGAAGGGGAGTGCATTGAGAAAGGAAGAGCCACGAAGGACTGTGTGATAATTGACGACAACGTTGAGGTATGGCTTAAGAAGGGGGACACCGTTCCGGAGTTCATAGGGAAGAATGCAAAGTTCCTAATCAAGGAGGTCTACGACCGCTTTTACCTCTACGTCGACAGAACCACCAGCAGGATGAACGCCGACGCGGTTCTAGTCCTCCCAGACGGCAGGACGAGGATTTACCTCAGGAAGGGCGACGAGCTGATGCTTCTCCCCGTTGAGGGCTTCACCAAAACGCTGATAGCCAACGTTGGGAACAGGGTTAGAACGGGCGATGCATTTGCGGCTGTAACAACGAGAAAGGGAGAGGTTCACTACTTAAAGCCCCCGAGGAACGGCACCGTGGTCTTCATTGACGAGATAACGAACAGACCGCACTACGTCTACTACATCCTCCCAGAGGAGTAGTCACTCGCCCTCTATCCCCTTTATCATCGCGTCAATGCTTGACCTCAGCGCTAGGTTTATGGCATCGAGTCTGTCCATCCCCTTGATTGTGCGAGTGTTGTGGGCGCTGGTTATGATTAACGACCACTTGTAGAGGCCATCCTTAACTGGGACACTCTGGAACATCGCTATGAACTTCTCACCGCCAGAGCTCACCTCGACTATCTCCACGTCCGTTTCCCCGAGCTTCGAAGTGTAGACCTCACGAACCTCGAGGTTACCATACTCATCCCGGAGGACGTCAGAAAGGTATCCCATATCAATCACCATTATAACACTGGGCAAGGTTCCTTATATACCTACCGCACGGGAAAGACGGAGACCAAAAGGGTTATAAGGGACCGAAGTAAGTCCCACTGAAGCAATTTTGGAGTTGAAGGAAATGAAGGTTGAAGCTGGCGATTACGTTCTGTTCAACTACGTTGGAAGGTTTGAGAACGGCGAGGTTTTTGACACGAGCATAGAGGAGCTCGCAAAGGAACACGGAGTTTACGTTGAGGACAGAGAGTACGGTCCCATGTGGGCGAGAATTGGAGTTGGCGAGATTATTCCGGGCCTCGACGAGGCCATTATCGGAATGGAACCCGGGGAGAAGAAAACCGTAACGGTTCCACCGGAGAAAGCCTATGGCATGCCCAACCCGGAGTTAATCATTAAGGTCCCCGTTGAAGAGTTCACCAAGGCAGGCCTCGAGCCTCAGGAAGGGCTCTACGTCATGACCGATTCAGGAATAGCCAAGATACTAAAAATAGAGGAGAACCTCGTTTCCCTCGACTTCAACCATCCGCTTACGGGAAAGACACTGGTCTTTGAGGTTGAGGTAATAGAGGTAAAGAAGTCAGAAGCCGATGTTGAGCAGGGCGGCGCCCTTGAAGATAACTGAGCCCATCGCAACGAGCAGTGCCGCATACTTTAGGCCGGCGCTGTAGCTCCCTTCTCTTATTACCCCGATTCCAAGGCCCGAGACAAGTGCTTGAGCTATTATGAAGACAAAAAGGATATTAGTCATTGTTGCCACGGGAAGGTGAACCCCCGTACCCGGGCCGCTCATCGACGCCATGACTTTCGTGACTATCCCGAGGATCATCGGACCGACGAACCCGCTCGTCACTATAAAGAACATCGCCTGCATTCCTGTTGATGCCCTTCTCTCCTGCTTTATCCTCAGGATTTCACGCACATCGTTTCCCACAAAGACCAAGACGTCGCTCATCGGGGCTCCCCTTTCCAGGGCCTCAATGATAATCATCATAGAACGGTAGATGACCTGAGATTTCCTGTTCCTTATGGCAAAAGCCCTGAGGGCGTCAACTGTGGGACGACCCTTCTTTATCTCAGCAACTGTCTTCTTAAATTCCTCGGTGAGGGCCCCGAATTTAGCAGTCGTTAGCTCTTCGAGGGCTTCTGAAAAGGATATGCCCGCCCTGAGGGAGCTGGCAAGGTAGAAGAACGCGTCTGGAAGGTTCTTCTCCATGTCCTCAATCCTCTTGGATATCCTCCAGTAGGGGTACACGAAAGCCATACCGATGAAACCGCCAACGAATGCAACGAGGCCATAGAGACCCGTAGTCAGCAAAGCAACGAGCAATCCGACTATGACACCCATGAGGAATGAAATCACCAGGTACTCCGTTGCGAGAAAGTTGATTCCGGCGGAGTAGATGTAGAGTTCGTAGCGTTTTAAATGCCTCTCAGGTATCAGTCTCTCAACGAGGGACACCAAGAGTGATGTGACACCCCTTCTCGCCATGGTTTCACCTCGGCTCAGCCTTCTTAATCATGTTGATGATAATCAGCGACATCGCGGGGAATGCAAGGATTAGTATAATCGCCAAGGTTTGAACGTTGAAGATGAGCTGCTGGGCCATGACAGAACCTGCCAAGACACCAACGACGAACATAGTCGGCATGACTATGGTCATGAACATGTAGATGAAAGCTATACCGTTGACCTTCTGGACGTATTCCACGAGCTTCATCCTGTACTCAAAGGAGAAGTCCTCAGCGAGCTTGTAGAGTATCTCCGCTAGGTTTCCGCCGAATTTAACGGCCCTCAGAATCTGCTTGGTAACCCTGCTTATGTTCTCAGATGCCATTTTCTCCTCGAACTTGGTCAGGGCATCCTCAAAGGATGAACCAGTTCTCATGTCCCTCAAGATTAATTCGAACTCCTCTGAGAGAACGCCGTAATCAGCTTTGGCAACTGAGAGTATGGCCTCGGCTATACCAACGCCGGCACTGAGGAGGGATGCCATGTGCCTTAGGGCATAGGGCATCGTTCTCTCAACTTCCGCCACGCGCTTGCGCCACACCATCTTGGGGTACTGTCTCATGTAGAAGAATCCACCAAAGAACCCGAGAAGTCCTATGAGGAGAGAAGTACTCAGGGGCATGTAGAGAAGATAAGCAAAAAGGAAACCAAAGAACGCTGCCATCATGGCAACACCGAGCATATAAGCTACGTACTTCTCCTTAGGCATGAATATGTTGGCCCTGTAAAGGTCCCTGTCAAGCCCCTTGATAGAGGTAGTCAGCGCTTCAACGGGCCCCTTAAAGTACTTGAGTACTACCTCTGCGAGTCTCTCTGAGAAAGGCTGGCTTATTTCCTCCTTACGCCACTCAATGACCTCCTCAACGAGTTTTTCCTGTTCACTCTCTCGTCTCTCCTCTTCTATCTCCTTTTGAAGCTCCTTGAGGGCGCGGAGTCTCTCCTGAATCGACTTGCCCTTAGGAACACGACGCATTGGCTTTTCGGTAATCTCTATCGTCTTCCCACCCAACCTCTCAAGGAACTCTATGAACCCCATGTCAACACCTCACATCATTCTTTGAACCTGTTTGCTGGTTTCCATGCTACTCTCGGAGGCTATCTTTTTCATGAGGCCCTCTTCATCAATGTAGAACTGTCTGATGTAATAGCCGACCTTGTCTATGCTTCTGATTCCGTTCTCAATCATCCATTCAAGGATTATCTTGCGCTTCTCGATTTCAAGCTCTATCTCCCTCATGCTCATTCCGGTATGGTGAGCGAGAGTGTTAAGGGTCCTGCTCGGAACGCCGGTCGGAACGAGCTCATCTTTAGCAGGGTCGTACTTGTAGAGCTTGTTGAGCTGTATGCTCTCCCCCTCTATTCCTGAAACCTCCGCTATCTCCGTGACGCGCCTTATCGTTCCCTTCTTCCTGCTGTGGAAGCGGACCTGCATGATGATTATATCAAGGGCAGGAATCATAATCCTCGGAACGTTCATCGGCGGGCTCTCCAACCTGACTATCGTCTCACGGGCACTGTTGGCGTGGATTGTTCCCATACAGTTCGACACAAGGATTCCGTTGGCGACGTAGTTATGGTCCTCCTCAACGGTCAGGTCGTAGAGGTACTCTATGCCGAGTTCCTCGGGCTCGACTTCCTCGACGCTCACAACCTCGTCCCAGTAGACGTCGCCGTCGGCGATTAGCTCAAGCCTCTTCGCCTGAACCCATGTCTCTTCGTCCCCAAGGTCGCTCGCAACCTGCTGGAGGGCGAGCGCTATGCCCCTGAGAGCGGAACGCCTGATTTCCTTCATCCTTCCCTTCTCAACGTGCCTTATGAGGCTCTCCGAGACCTTCTCGCCGGCATGGCTTGAGGCGAGCTTCGAAAGCTCCGAAACCGTGAGGTTAAGCCTTCTCCTGAGGGGTTCGAGCATTGCCGGTGAAATCGGAACGCGGTCGGTTCTCTTTCCACGATAGGAGCGGTACTTTCTGATGAGCTCCTCAAGCCTCTCCCTCTTCCGAGAGTGCCTGAGCGGTATTGAGCGGTGGAATCTAATCAGGTCTTCAACTCCCCTGACCGTGACCCTGAATATTACACCCTCCTTGTAACCTCTGTTCCTCACGCGGGAGACGGTGCTTATTATTCCAAGCCTCTGGAGGGCGTACCAGACCTTCCTTGCGAGGTTCTCGCTCCTTGTTGTCAGGACAACCGCCGGACCGTTCTCGTCTATGTATGCATCGGCATCGAAGAGACCCGCTATGAAGTGCCTCAGCAGGTCGTCGTTCGAGAGAACCAGGTCGGGGACGTCGAGGCTCTCCTTGCGCCCCTTGGGTATTCCGAAGGCCCTGTGGAGGAACTCGGCGAAGGGCCTTGAGCCGTAGGTTACCACCGTGTAGGCGGGTTCACGCCTTACCTGCGGCTCGCTCTCGGGAAGGAACTCCGAGATGGCAGAGGTGAAGGCCTTCATGTAGGATTCATCATCGAAGGTGGCCGAAATGTAGTAGCCGTCCGAGGATATGTAGCCGTCTCCAAGGAGGACTCCAACGGCGTAGGATAGGCTCTCGTTCACCTCGCGGAGGAGCTTCACAGGCTTCGAGTTGATTGAGAGGAGGTACTGGGCCATCTCGGGAGGAATGCCATCGTTCGGAATCTTTACGAGGCCGTTTCCGTTGGGGACAAGGTAGTAGTCGCTTATCCCCGCGTAGACCTCGGGGTTGATGATTGCCCTCCTCTGCGGCGGCCTTGGAGGCTTCCTCATCACTGCCACTCTGTCACCGGGCTTGAGCTTTTCAGCTTCCTTCCTCACCACGTCGCCGTCGGAGAACACGAAGAACGGGTGGGTCTTTGTGAGTATCACCTCGTTGCCCGTCCTCGTTCTCACGCGGATGAGCTTTTCTCCTTCTCTGACCTTCCTCCTCCAGACCCTCGAAACGACGTGCTTTCCTGCCTTGAGGTCCGGGCCAACGCTCACAACCTCGAACCTGTCCTCCTCGTCGAGAACCACGTACTCCAAATCCTTATAGGTTTCAACCCTGTCGGAGTACTTCTGGAAGAGCTCCTCAAGTAAGTCGCCAATGAGGACGAAGCGGCCGTCCGAGAGCTGGATAACCGAGAAGTCGTAGAGGGCTCCATTGTGGCCCGTGTTCATAGCCGTGAACATCGTTCTTGCCTCGGGACCACGAACCTCACCGACGATGATTCTGTCGGGACGCATACGGAGGGTGTTCTTGACGAGGTCATCCATCGTGACCTCTCCCTTGCCCTCGAGGTTCGGTGGCCTCGTCTCAAGCCTTATCCAGTGCTCCACCGGAAGCTGGAGCTCGGCCGTATCCTCTATGCTTATGACGCGCTCGCTCGGCGGGATGAACATTCCAAGGGAGTTGAGGGTCGTCGTCTTTCCGGAACCCGTTCCACCGGCAACGAGAACGTTAGCCGGCTTAACACCAAGACCATCGACGAAGACCCAGAGCAGGGCTGCTATCTCAGAGTTTATAGTCCCATACTTGATGAGGTCGATTATGGTGAGCGGGTCCTTCTTGAACTTACGGATGGTTATCGTCGGACCGTCAAGGCTTATCGGTGGAATCGTTGCGTTGACACGGCTTCCGTCCGGGAGACGGGCGTCAAGGAGTGGGCTCTGCTGGTCAATCCTCCTGCCGACTTCCCTCGCTATCCTCTCGATGATGTTGAGTATCTCCTTCTCCTCGGGAAACGTTATGTTGGTCTTACACATGTTGAAGCGCCTGTGCCAGACGTAGACCGGCTTTCCCGTCCCTATGACCATAATTTCCTCAAGGTTGTCGTCTCTGACGAGCGGGTCGAGCTTGCCGTAGCCTATCATCTGCTGGACTATCATATCGGCCAAGACCTCAATTCTCCCTTCGGAGTATTGGGGAGCTTCCTCCTTAATCATCTTCTTTACCGCGTTGAGGAAAACTTTTCTGCGCTCTTCTGGATTGGGTATCGCGGTGGGGTCTATCTGAATTTCAGTGATGGCCCTTTCCTTAATGCGCTTGAAGAGTCTCAGCTCATCACTACTGAGCTTTGGAAAGCGAACCTCGTAGATTGGTACCGGCTCTCCCTTTACTTTGAGTATACGGACGTTGCCGTAGGCATCGAGAACCTCTCCCCTACCGGCAAAAGAGACTTCCTCGGAAGTTGAGGCGCCAAGGATGTCCCGAAGGTTGGGAGACGGCCTCTTCGGTGGAGCGGAAGGGGTTCCTACTGGAGGTGTGGTAGAGGAAGACGCGGGCTTGGCCAAAATCTCGCTGAGGAAATCAGCACCGGTCTCACCGCCCTTATCCTCTGAAGCCGGAACCGAGCGAGAGGGCTTTGATTTAACTGGCTTCGGTTTAGGCTTCGGCTGAGGGGTTGAGCCCCCCAAAAGGGAGCTCAAGAGGTCAGCACCAGTCTCTGCTCCTCCCGAGGGCTCTGATTTCATTGCAGGGGATGGTTCTTCCCCCTTACCGAGTATTGAACTCAAAAAGTCAGCGCCGGTTTCGTTTGAAGGTTCCGGTGTTTTTTTTGGTTCTTCGGATTTTCCTCCGGATGCACCACTTAGGATGTCTTCAAGGCTACCCCCGGAAGATGCAAACGGGAGGGGTGGCTCTTCCTCCTTCTTCTTAAGTACCTTCTCAAGGGGGTCCTCACCACCGGAGAGTATCTCGTCTATCCAGGAAAACCCCTCCCCCTTCTTCTTTTTCTCACCGAACACGAACTCTCACCGTCCGGAGTTGTTATTCCAGCTCACACTGTACGTTAGATTAACCTGGTCACCCATAAATATTATCCACACAGGGAAGTCCGGACCTTTATAGGGTTTTCTCTCAACCTTGGGTGTGGCTCCCACCTTGACTCCAGATAAAAGTGAGTTCGTCAGCTTGAAGAGGTCATTTTGGGGAAGGCTGACACTAACGTTCTCCCTCTTTGGAGGCTGAAGGCCCCTGTACTTCCATATGAACTCCGAGATGTACTGGTGATACGTCATCGTGTAATTTGGATAGTAGTCGTAGGTTTTAGCACCTAGGAAGATAACCGGTTGCGCCACGGCGAAGAACACGTGGAAGACCTTGTCCCTGTTGTAGTGGTTGGGGACGTTAGTTATCCTAAAAGTCACCTTACCCCGGTATCCGAGAACTTCAATGTCCTTGTCGAGGAGAGGGAACATTGTTCTGAGGCTGAGGAAAATCGGCCTGTTTATGAGCTGAGGATAGACCGAGCCACAGACAAGGTCCTGTAGGTTGCCCTTGTTGTTGATGACCATGCTCGTCAGGTTGCCGTCGTTGTAAGTCAGCTGGGTTATGCGACCAAGGCCACCGCA
Organism: Thermococcus prieurii; assembly: GCF_054657655.1. Classification (NCBI taxonomy): domain Archaea; kingdom Methanobacteriati; phylum Methanobacteriota; class Thermococci; order Thermococcales; family Thermococcaceae; genus Thermococcus; species Thermococcus prieurii. The sequence continues at coordinate 1,350,171 of NZ_BAAHYH010000002.1, forward strand.
AGAGTCCTTGTAATCAAGCAATGGAACAACGTAGGACGCGTTTGAATTTATTCTGAAGTTAACGACAACGGTTTCATATGGGGCTATCCAGAAGCCTATGAGGTAGTTCACGGACCGGTAGAGGGCCTCCCAGGAGACGTGCCCAACGATGTCACCGTTTGGTGTCCTATTGTTGTAGAGGTATTCGGTGCCGTTACCCCGGAGAACCTTGAAATCATACCTTGGATTAACAACTATGAACTTCGGATATGGAGCGGTGTTGACAAGGGTAACGTTGAGGTTCACCATTATTTCACCGAGCAGACCAATGTTATTGTAGGTCATGCCCCCCGAGATTGAACCGGGGAGGGTGTAGTCATCCGCAACTACGAAGCTAGGAAGGGATAAGGTTAGGATGAAAACGAAAAGAAGTGAGAGGACCTTCCTCACGGGCATCACCTCACGTGGTTACTCTCGCTACGTACAGGTACTGCTGGTTTTGGAGTATGTCGGGCACGAATATTGAGGGAACCTTGACGATTATAAGGAATTCCGTGTTCGGTGGTAGCACGAGCATGTCAGATGTCTGCTCGAGGGTTATGACCTTCCACCCGTAGTTCTGAAGCTCCTCCTTAACCTGTTCACTCGCCTGTATCTTCCCAGCCGCTATGGCCTTCAGTATTTCGGCGAGGTTGACGTTGTACGAGTAGCTGGCAGAGGAACTCTGGCTGGCACTCTCTGAGTTAGAGTACGTGTCGGTGACAGAGGTTCCGTTCGAGAACTGGGTATCTCCAGGATTGTACGTGGAAGCCTGGTTCTCGTTGTAAGTCGTTGAGGTTGACGAGCTCGTTGAACTGCTCTGGCTCTGCGACTCACTGACCGAAATCTGGCCGACGTTCGTTGGTAACAGAACGAGCTCAACGTAACCCTGGTTAACTATCTCTTTGTACTGGCCCTTTGTACCGTTCTTGGCGAAGAACATGACAACGTCCCCGGGCTTAATGAAACCGCCGGCAATCCTATCCCTCGGCAGAACGAGTGCAATCTCAACGTACTGAACCTTGTAGACTTTGTACTGGAGCAACTCGGTGTAGCTGGTAACGGCGCTTAGAATTGACTTCGCCTCGGACTTGGAGACGAGCTGCTTGACCCCGTTCCTCTCGAGGATGACGTCGTTGGTCGGGATGTTGTCAATCTTCCAGAAGTAGTAGTCTCTCCAGAGGGAGAGGAGGTACGAGTCCGGGCTTATCGAATTAACTTCCTCGATTGTCTTGGCGCTCTTAACTTGCTGCTCAAGTGTCTTCATAGCCGATATGACCTTTGCTCTGATACTGTCTGGAAGAGGCATTGACAGTAGTGGCTGGAACGCAATCTCTATTGACTGGATCTTTTGCTGTTTGGTCTGGTTCAGTTGTTTTTCATACGCGACTCTCTGCTGCTCCTCGACACACGCCTTGTACACCTGAACCGCCTTGTCAAAATATATTTTCACGTCTATGGAGCGCAACTGGTCCACGGTTTTGGCAGACTCAATCTTGCTAAGGACGAGACTCCTGACTTGGAAAGCCTTCTGGGCACATTCCTTGTTTGAGAAGTTGTAATGCGAGAAGTAGTAGTTCACCTCACCAATCTTCTTCGAGCGCAGGTTTTTGAGTTCGTTGGCACTTCTGCTCTGGAGGTATGAATAGGCACCTATGGAGATTATCAGGATTACGATGATTAAAATCGATGCTCCGATTAAAATCCTCTTGCGTCTTTCCCTCTCGCGAATACTACTGATTGAGCGGGGTCTACGAGGTGGCTTCTTTGGTGAAGCCGTCGGCGGTTTAACGGGGGGAGTCTCGGGTTCTGCCGTTACCTTCCCGAGCTCCCTCAAACGACGAATTTTCGCCTCAATATCCTCTGCCACTTTAAGCACCACCATCAGAGTTATCGCTAAGTTATTAATGTCTCGAATAGTTTTTGAGCATTAATCCTTATTTAAGTTTCGGTGAGAACGTGGAACGGTTGGAAATAGTTGTCAAGGAGATTAAGGGAAGGTGCCCTGTATTCAACGTTGGCGATAGAATCGTTGTAGAAGGCCCAATGGTAAAACTGGACGAAACTGACGCCATATGCACCCACGCCTTCGCCTCACTGCTTCCCTACATAGTGGCCCTGCGAAAGGGTATTAAACCGAGCGAGCTAGGCCTCGGAAGGGGAGAGAAAGCCTACGTCCAGTGCCTCGACCCTGGACCGCCCTACACGGACGGTGGAACTGTAATCTTCGAGATAACGGTGGTCAGAGATGAAGCAGAGAAAAGCCTGGAAGGTCGTTAGGGAAGTCATAGACGAGGCCGACGTGATAGTCGAGGTAGTCGACGCCAGGGACCCAATAGGGACGCGCAACAGAAAGCTTGAGAGGCTCGTACAGGAGGAAGGCAAACCGCTACTCATAGTTATGAACAAGGCCGATTTGGTGCCGAAGGAGTGGGCCGAGGACTACAAGCGGAAGAGCGAGGTACCGGTGGTCTTCATATCCGCGAGGGAGAGGAAGGGAACCGGAATCCTGAGGAGGGAACTCAAAAAGCTCGCAAAGCCCCTCCTTGACGAGAAGGAGAGGGTGAAGGTCGCCCTAATAGGCTACCCCAATGTCGGCAAGAGCACGATAATCAACACCCTGAAAGGAAAAAGGGCCGTCGGAACCGCCCCGATACCGGGCTACACCAAAGGGAAACAACTGATAAGGCTCAGCAAGAGGCTCTGGCTCCTCGACAGCCCCGGAGTCGTTCCGATAGACGACTTCGACGAGCTGGTCATTAAAGGAGGCTTCCCGGCGGATAAGATTGAGGAGCCCGTCAGACCGGCCTTAAAGCTAATCTCCAGAATCCTCGAGACGAGGAGGGAAGCCATAACTGAGAAGTTCGGCATCGAAGCCGAAAGTGAGGAGGAAATCCTCAGGCGGATAGGGGAAAAAAGGGGCCTCATAAAGGCCGGCGGAGAGGTCGACTTGGAAGAAACCGCCAGGTGGCTCCTCCGCGAGTGGCAGACGGGTCGCTTCACGCTGTTCGCGAGCGAGGAGGAAAAAAGCAGGGATTTCGTTTGGGACTTCAAGGAGATCCTTGAAGGCGTTGAGAGGGAACTCCTCCTCGACCCAAGGAGAATCCTATGGCGCTATGGGGATGAGCTGAGGGAGAGGCTCGACAACCAGAAGAGGGCAGGGGTGAGAGAGATAGAGGGGGTAACGGTGGGCATAGCGACGGGTTTCAAGAAGTGCGATTCGGCTTTGAAGTTCCTCGAGGAGCTGACAGGGAAGAGCGCAATCGCGAGCGAGTGCTTCGGGAAGAAGTGGAAAGGGGTTGTGGCGATTCTCGACTAACGAATTTTCCTCAATGGGTTCCTCAGCTTCGGCACGAACCGTCCCCTCTTCTCCATGAAGCGCCGGTACTCCTCTCTCCAGTAGCCGAGGAGTTCCCTCTCCTCAAGCTCGGCCAGTTTTTCCCAGAGCGGGAGCATGAGGATTACGGCAATAAGACCGGGGACGCTCTCAAAGAAGAGGGCTATCCCAAAGCCGATGAGAATCAGGGCCGAGTAGAAGGGATGCCTGACGTAGCGGTAAGGCCCGTCCGTCAGGAGTTCATCAAAATCCTCCGGCAGGTCGTGCCTCTTTGGAAACAGCGAGTGGACGTAGAAGGCCAATGCTGTTGAGAGGACAATCAGAACAAGCCCGATGAAACGCATGATGGGGACAATCTTATCGGGTAGGCGGAAGCTCCAGAGCGCTGAAACAACGGTCACGATGAAGAAGAAGGCCGGAATGAAAAGCTTTCGGAAGCGCCATGAGTTCACTGCCCCCACCAACATCCATTACAACACTAAACCCAAAAGCTTTGTTTCGAAGGTCATTTAAACCCCAAGGGGAAGCCACAACCATGAGGCTAATCCTGACGACATCGCGGGGAATAGAGGACTTCGCGAGGGCCGAGGTTGAGAGGCTCCTCTCCAACATTGGAGTTCCGTTTCGGGTGGAGGAAAAGCCCCTCGGCGTCGAGGGAAGGGTCTTGGTAGAGGTCGATAAAGCGTTTTACACCGACGAGAAGGGACGGAAGAGGGAGCTGAGCGTTTCGACTTACCTGAACGAACGTTCAAGGCTTCTCCACAGGGTTATAGTCGAGGTAGCGAGCGAGCGCTTCGAGGGGATAACCGAGGAGGAGCCGGAGAAAGCGTTGAAGAGGATTGAGGAGTTCGTGGCTTCGCTTCCGGTGGAAAGGTATGTTAAGGTCAGCGAGAGCTTCGCGGTGAGGAGTTTTCGCAAGGGCGAGCACAGGATTACGAGCGTTGATATCGCAAAAACCGTTGGAAAGGCAATATTCGAGCGCTTAGAGCGCTTCGGAAGTCCCAAGGTTAATCTCGACCACCCAGCGGTAATCTTCAGGGCCGAGCTGATTGGCGAGGCCTTCTTCCTCGGGATTGACACGACCGGCGACAGCTCTCTCCACAAGAGGCCCTGGCGCGTCTACGACCACCCGGCCCATTTAAAGGCCAGCATAGCGAACGCGCTGATTGAGCTGGCCGAACCGGACGGCGGGTCGTTCATAGACCCCTTCTGCGGTAGCGGAACGATTCCGATAGAGCTGGCCCTAAGGGGCTACGAAGGACGGATAATCGGCCTCGAGAAGTTCAGGAAGCACATCAACGGAGCAAAGATGAACGCCCTCTCCGCCGGAGTGCTGGATAGAATAGAGTTCGTTCTCGGCGATGCGACGAGGCTGAGCGAACACGTCGAGAGCGTGGACTTCACGGTCAGCAATCTGCCCTACGGCCTCAAAATCGGAAGGAAGAGCGCCATTCCGAAGCTCTACATGGACTTTTTTGGGGAGCTTGCGAAGGTCCTTGAAAAGCGCGGGGTCTTCATAACGACGGAAAAGAAGGCGATAGAGAGGGCGATAGATGAGAACGGATTTGAAATCAAGCACCACCGACTCATAGGCCATGGCGGGCTGATGGTGCACACCTACGTGGTCGAGTAATACTTTTAAGCTGATTAACCCGAAATTCCTCGGTGATAGCATGAAAAAAGGTTCAACAATCCTGCTGACGGTGGTGCTGATAGTCATTATAGGCCTCGGGGTAAACTACGCGGTTTCCCACTACGGATTCCGGGACTACGAGTGGAAGAGCGGCTTCATGAACTACAAGGTGTACCGGCTCATCGGGAACTCGACGCTGAACGGCTACGTGAAGGCCGACGGCGAGGTAAGCGTCTATATCCTGACGAAGGAGGACTTCAAGCGGCTCAAAGAGGGCGAGCCCTTCAGCTATTACAAAGCCTGGGAGCACGTGAAGACTGTCGAGCTCAACGACGTCAAGATTCCCGATAGGGACTATCTCCTTGTCATCAAAAACGAGGAGAAGGGAATGCAGTGGATTTCCGTCAAGCTGGTGGACAAAAAGTGAAATCAGCACAAAATCGAGTCCTCGCTCAGGACGTCGAACTCGACCTTTCCGATGCCCTCAATCCAGGCCTCAACCTTATCGCCGTGCCTCAGCGGGCCGATTCCTGCCGGCGTTCCTGTCGCTATTATGTCCCCGGGCTCGAGCGTCATAACGGAGCTTATGTACTCTATCAACTCGGGAACCTTAAAGACCATCTCATTGGTTCTTCCGAGCTGTCTGAGTTCTCCGTTCACCTTTAGGCCGATTTCGAGGTCGTCTATTTTCAGCTCGCGCTTATCCACGACCCTTGGACCGACGGGAGCGAAGGTGTCGAAGCCCTTCGCAATCGTCCAGGGAAGGCCCTTTTTCCTCGCCTCGGCCTGGAGGTCTCTCGCCGTAATGTCGAGCAGTATCGTGTAGCCGAGGACGTAATCAAAGGCTTTCTCCGCCGGAACTCTCTTCGCGCGCTTCCCGATTATAACTGCCAACTCGACCTCGTGGTCAACCCTCTTGCTCATTCTGGGCAGAATTATCGGCTCGCCGGGGCCGATGAGCGCACTCGGAGGCTTGAGGAAGAAGACGGGCTTCTCCGGAACGTCGCTCTCCATCTCCCTCGCGTGCTCGGCGTAGTTCTTGGCGAGGGCTATTATTTTGCTCGGGCGCAACTCGTAGAAGCCGTCCATGTAAGGTAACCGGACCATGCCATCACCGTTCCGAGTTCCCGGGAGGCGAATTAAACCTTGTTATACGAGGGACAAAAGTAATAAAGGGAACCGCCAAAGATTGAGAGGTGATGGGGTTGCAAAAGGTCCTCGTGAAGGAGAGCGGAACGCTCGCGGTCTTCGCGGTTGTGGTGTTTGCGGTCTTTTTCATCTGGATTGCCATCGGAATGCTGAGCTTCGCGCCGACGTGGTTCGCACTCCTCTTTCTGGCCATGCCTGTTCTGTTCATCCTCATCGCCCTCGCGAAGGGAACGAGCGTCTTCACCGGCAACAAAAGGGCCTCGGCACTCTTTGAGAGTTCCTCCATAGCGGAAAGCGGAGTTACGTTTCCGGAGGAGCTCGAATACGAGACCGGTAGAGTAACCCTCGACGGCTACTGGACGAGCACCGGGCGGAGCAGGAGCTACCACGTCAGGAGGAGCTTTGAGGCCCGGGAGAGGAAAACTGGCACGTTCGTGGAGTTTCCGGACGAGCCCTTCAGAGTCCAGGTGCTCCGCGACGGAACGGGTAGAGTTGAGGCACCAGCGGTAAGAATCCTCAGCGGCCCCTACAGGGACGTCCTCCTGATTTTCCTCACGGCCGAGGGGGAGGTTACCGGCTCGGGAAGCCTTACCCTGAGTAAGGGGAGCGACGTCGCGACGGTGACGTTCCGGGGGGAGGGCAGGGAGCTGAGGGGGAGCGTGCAGGCCGAGCTGTCGAAGGCGAGGAAGGTGAGAATCGAAGTCGGCTCGGGAAAGGTCTGGAAGAGGATAGCCGAAGGGCAGAGCTTCGACTTCACGTTTTCGCCCCTCCCCGAGGAGAAAACTGTAGTCTTCGCCAACTACAAGACAGTAAGTCCCATGTCGCTCGTCAAGGCCCTTTGGAAGGACTCCACCGTGCTCGGTCACGGAGCGTTTGAGCTCAAGGCGGTGCTGGACGTTCCGCTCGCGAGGGACGTCGTTGAGAAGGCTGAATTTCGGGTTGAACTGAAGAAGGAGGGGAAGGTGGAAAAGAGGGAAAGGAGCGAGTTTGAGGAGGAGTGGGGTTCTGGGATTAGCGGAGTGGCTCCGGGATAGCCTTCTCCCACTGCTCCCTGGCAAGCTCGCCGGTGTACTTGAACTTCTCTACCTTCTTCTCGGCTTCTTTCCTCTTCTTCTGGTGCTCCTTCAGGAACTCCTGCACCTTCTTGATGAGGTAGCGCTTGCACTCTCCACAGGTCAGTTCGCCGGCTTTACACGCGTGATAGCGCTCCATGAGCTTCTTGTCGTCCTCTTCGAAGAAAATCTCCAGCCACTTGAAGACGACGCACTTCTCCGGGTTTCCGCCCTTCTCCCTCTGCTCTTTGAGCGTCGGCTGACCGCCAGTTAAGGCGAACTTCCAGATTTTCTTTCCAGCTTCCTCAGGGTCGTCGGTGAGGTAAACCGCCGTTTCAGGTTTGGACGCGCTCATCTTGCCCTCGAGGCCAGTAAGCGGTGGAACGAACTTCGAGTGCAAAGCGGCGGTCTTGTAGTAGCCGAGGCTCTCGGCGAAGTCCCTCTGGAGCCTCCAGTAGGGGTCCTGGTCAATTGCTGCCGGAATTAAACAGCGCTTCTTCTCGAAGAAAGTCGGCGCGGCCTGTATGGCCGGGTAGAAAATCATTCCAATCTTGCTCTGCTCGTTGAAGCCGAAGACCGCTTTGGCCATCGAGTAGTTTATCTTCTTCGCTATCGGGAGGGCCATCTCGTAAATCTTCGTGAACTCGCTGTCCTGGAAGATGAAGGTCTTGTCCGAATCGAAGCCAACCGCTATGATGTCGAGGATGTTCTCGTATGCCCAGCGCTTGGTTTCATCTAAGGTTAGGTTCTTGAAGAGGAACTTCTCGTCGTCGGTTATCTGTATGTAGAGGTTGACGCCGAACTTCTCCTGGAGCCACTTGGTGGCGTAGAAGGGGATTATGTGGCCTATGTGCATCGGCCCGCTCGGACCCCTGCCAGTGTAGAGGAAGAAGCCCTTTCCGCTCTCGTAGTCGGCCAGAACCTTGTCGTAGTCCCTGTGGGAGAAGAAGAAGCGCCTGCGGAAGTAAATCGGCAGTTCGCTCTTCGTGAGCCTTGCCGTCTTCTCAAGCAGCTCGTCCGTCAGCGGGCTGGTTCCGAACTGCTCTATTAACTTGTCGTAGTCGACGAGACCTTCAACGTCCCAGGGGGTAACCTTAAACTCCAATTCCAACACCTCCATTTCCAGTGGAAACGAAGCTCGTGGCTAAGGCGGTGCAGAAGAGAAGGACTTCACCAAAGCCAAAAACGACCACCGAGCATGGGAAAAGAAAGGGGAGAGGATAATTTAAAGTTTTTGGAGAAGCCCATAAAAACCCCACCTTCTAACTCCACCCATGAACCGCGAAATCGAGGGGACGCTGTTAGCGTTTGTTGTGCTGGTCCTGCTCGGCCTCGAGCCGGCTGTAATCAAGGCCAACCCGGTTAATCCATTTGCCTTCGCCTCGCTGTCGGCTCTAATAGCTTCGCTAATCCTCTGGCCGGTTATACTGCTCGGCGGTCAGGCAAGAGAAATCCTTGAGAGGCCAGCCGAGCTGAAGAAGACCTTTCTAACGGGCCTTTTCGCGACGGCAATAGCTTACTCACTCTTCTCCTACGGAACGAGGCTGAGCACCGCTGTAAACTCGGCGATACTCACGCGCTTCGAAGTCTTCTACTCCTTCCTCATCTCGTGGCTCCTCCTGAGGGAGAGGATAACCCGGAGGGCGGTAGTTTCGGCCCTAACTCTAATCGCGGGCGTCTTCCTCGTGGTCGCGCAGGGAAAGAGACCTGAACTTTTGAAGGGCGACGTCCTGCTTCTCCTGACTCCCCTCTTCTGGCAACTCGGACACGCAATAGCCAAGAGAACCGATTACAGTCCAGTGACGATAGCGACGCTGAGAAACACCTTCGGCGGGCTTCTTCTCCTCATTCCTGCCTTTATTACCGGCTTCGCCTTCACGAAGCTCGCATTGGCGGAGGGACTGATAATAGCGCTCACCCAGAGCCTCTGGTACTTGGCGATAGCCCGGATTAACCTCTCGAAGGCGACGGCCATTTTAACGCCCGCGCCCGCTCTGACGGTGCTCGTCTCGATTGCGCTCCTCGGCGAGAGTGTAACGCCCTACCATCTCGCGGGCTTAGCCTTAATAACCCTTGGAACTTTAACGGTGAGCAGAGAGGAGAGCGGGGTGAGGGAATGAAGGTCGTGATTCTCGGCTCGGGTTCATACAGCGGGACGCCGAAGCCCCTCTGCACCTGCGAGAACTGCTCGCGGGCGAGGATTAATCCAGCCTTGAGGAGAACGCGGTTCTCGCTCTACTTCGATAAGACGCTCATCGACCCGAGTCCAGACCTACACTACCACCTGGAGAGACTGAACAGGGAGGTGGAACGGGTTCTCATCACCCACGGCCACTTCGACCACGTTTTTGGCCTGCCTGACCTTCAGGTCTTCAAGCGCATCTCTTTCTACTCCCACAGGGAGGCACTTGAAGTTGCGAAAAGCTTAGCGAGACTGGCATTCGGCTCAGAAAGCCCGGAAGGACACAAGTGGGCCTACAACGAGCTTGAGTTCTGGAAGGAGACGATAATCGGGAAGATGAGAGTAGTTCACTTTCCTGTTACTCACACGGTAACTGCCGGGGGCTTCGTCATCGAGGTGAAGGGAAAGAGGATAGCGATAACCGGCGACACCGGGCCGGAGATTCTGAGGGATGAAAGAGCAATAAAGCTCATGGAAGGTGCCGACCTTTTGATAGCCGAGATGACCCACAGGAAAGCCATTGCCGGCTCGCATCTTGGAGTCCGAGAGGCGATAGAGCTGGCAAAGAGGGTTGGAGCAGGCTACACCGTCTTCGCACACATAAGCCACAGCAACTACCCACACGAGGTTCTGGAGAAGAAAGTCAGGGAAGCCGGGATTCCGGGCGAGGTCGCGAGGGACTTCACGTGGATTGAGGTTTAGGCCTTAGTAGTCAATCTTATACTCTTTAAAGCGCGTTGGTCTCAGAACCTCCTTGAAATCGATTTCTCCATCTTTTGCCAGCTCAATTAGATCCTGCACAGCAGTCGCAATTCCACTGCGTTTGGTATCCTCATCTTTCTCTTTCCCCATCGTCTCCACACTCCGGCCAAGTTGAGAGCATTCTCCTAGAGTCTTATTGCAACAGTTAACAACGTACTCATTTGACGAATCGAACGGGACCTTTCAATTCTCCTAGAGTCTTATTGCAACAAAAATCATTTTCATAACGACCTGACATGATGTGCATCTTTCAATTCTCTTCGAGTCTTATTGCAACTGGGCTGACTCGCTTGAGACGTTGTTGAGGAAAATCCAGCTTTCAATTCTCTTCGAGTCTTATTGCAACCTTGAACAGAGCTGATGTTGAAGTGCTCCTCGTTCGCCCTTTCAATTCTCTTCGAGTCTTATTGCAACTAAGCCTTACTTTTTCGTTGCAACGGAAAAGGAAGCACTTTCAATTCTCTTCGAGTCTTATTGCAACGGAGGTCGAGGATGTCAACCAGTACCCAATTTTCAAGCTTTCAATTCTCTTCGAGTCTTATTGCAACCTTCACCCAAACCTCATTCGCCCTCATGAGCGACCCCCCCTTTCAATTCTCTTCGAGTCTTATTGCAACTGGCCTAATCTCCTCAAACATTACACCTTCACCCCCTTCTTTCAATTCTCTTCGAGTCTTATTGCAACTCTGCACCTTTTAGTTCACGGTGCAAAAATATGAACTTTCAATTCTCTTCGAGTCTTATTGCAACCTGCACTTTCTACGCCCCCGTCCGCTACGAGAACTCGCTTTCAATTCTCTTCGAGTCTTATTGCAACCACGGAGAAGCCCTTCCGTGCGAGGTAAAGGGCGTTGTCCTTTCAATTCTCTTCGAGTCTTATTGCAACGCGGAGGAGGAGGCCAGAGAGCTCGTCCCAGAGTTCTTTGCTTTCAATTCTCTTCGAGTCTTATTGCAACGGACGGGCTTTTGGGCTGGGGCGGAGCTCTCCTCAGCTTTCAATTCTCTTCGAGTCTTATTGCAACAGGTCCGCGCCCTCGAAGCGAGCGTTGACATGCTCGCTTTCAATTCTCTTCGAGTCTTATTGCAACTCCTCGAGCATTGCCAGGGCCCTAAGGGCCGTCATCGCCCTTTCAATTCTCTTCGAGTCTTATTGCAACCTCATCAGGTTGCTGGTTTGAGGTGATTCAAGATGCTCTTTCAATTCTCTTCGAGTCTTATTGCAACGGTGAGGAAAGGCAATTACTATTATATCGCCTACGCTCCTTTCAATTCTCTTCGAGTCTTATTGCAACATGACGCTCGTTGACGCTCTTGACTGTCTTAGAGACCTCCTTTCAATTCTCTTCGAGTCTTATTGCAACCCAGACAAACGCCAGCACGACCGAAACCTATCAACTTGCTTTCAATTCTCTTCGAGTCTTATTGCAACATGCCAGCGTAGAGTTTGTTGTAGAAGTCGTTCTTGTCTTTCAATTCTCTTCGAGTCTTATTGCAACACCTTCGACGTCGAAGATTGCCCAAAAGTTGGGGTTGCCTTTCAATTCTCTTCGAGTCTTATTGCAACATGTTGTTGGGTTGTGGTGTGTTTTAGTTTGGGTGTCTTTCAATTCTCTTCGAGTCTTATTGCAACCTTCGCCGGGTGGAAGCTCCGCTCCGGGCGCGACGAGTCTTGGGACGAGTCTTTCAATTCTCTTCGAGTCTTATTGCAACGCAAACGTATCCCCAGCGGGCCTGTATATCGTTATATGCCTTTCAATTCTCTTCGAGTCTTATTGCAACAGCTCGACAGCGCTGACGCAGTGCTCGTGAGCGAGGCTTTCAATTCTCTTCGAGTCTTATTGCAACCGCCTTGCAAAAAACTTGAAAAACCGTAACATTTATACTTTCAATTCTCTTCGAGTCTTATTGCAACGAAGTCGAGCTCTTCAGTGACGACAAAGAAGTGCTTCGAGCTTTCAATTCTCTTCGAGTCTTATTGCAACAGCATAGCCCAATAGTTGCTCAACGCCAGCTCAAGAAACTTTCAATTCTCTTCGAGTCTTATTGCAACCGAGAAGCCAGAAACCGTTTATTACGCCAGCGAGGATACTTTCAATTCTCTTCGAGTCTTATTGCAACTTGACACCCGACTAAAGAACATCACCCGTTATATGCCTTTCAATTCTCTTCGAGTCTTATTGCAACTGAAGAATGGGCGCTATCGGGCTGATTCTGGTATTCTTTCAATTCTCTTCGAGTCTTATTGCAACCGGCAGATTCTCGGCCAGCGTGATGTGATAGTACGTCCCTGCCTTTCAATTCTCTTCGAGTCTTATTGCAACGAAGACAACTTCCGTGAGAGCCTCGCCCAGGTGCTCCGCTTTCAATTCTCTTCGAGTCTTATTGCAACCCGAGGCCGTCATGACGATGCCCGTCCGCCCGATGACTTTCAATTCTCTTCGAGTCTTATTGCAACATCCCGCTCGACCACGCGCGGGAGCTTGAGCGGCAGTTCTTTCAATTCTCTTCGAGTCTTATTGCAACGAGGATTGCAACGAGCAGACGAAGAAGGTTCTCGCGCTTTCAATTCTCTTCGAGTCTTATTGCAACATGGACAAGGAGACTATCGCCAAGATAGTCCACGACGCCTTTCAATTCTCTTCGAGTCTTATTGCAACAGATACTACCCAGTCCCCCAACGACAAACGTATTAGGGCTTTCAATTCTCTTCGAGTCTTATTGCAACTCTGGACTTCTTCGGTGGTTATGGTGTTGTATTTCTCGAATCTTTCAATTCTCTTCGAGTCTTATTGCAACCAAAGACCTACACGACGACAAAGCAGGTTGTCTACACTTTCAATTCTCTTCGAGTCTTATTGCAACGAGAGTATCTCAAATAAGCGTGTTGCTCACGTTGTTGTCTTTCAATTCTCTTCGAGTCTTATTGCAACAGGGCGCGAAATTCATTCTTTCGCCCAACAAGGGAAGAAGGACCTCCCAATATTTAAGCCTTTCTGAAAATCCCCGGAAAAGACGCCTGTAATGCCTTGGAATTGGAGAAGGGAGCCACCCCAAACAGGACAGTACAAATCCAAAACCTTCTGAAGAACAGAATAGACAACAATACACATAAGATTTCTAGGGGTTAATTAGGCGAGCGTTTCAAAAATTCGATGTTGAAAAAGCTTCAATGGGAAAACAAAGCGTTTTTAGCAGGTCGCGTAGAAATTTGGGACCAGGGGAGTCCCTGTTCAGAATCGCGAGATAAATTCGTTACATTAGTTATCAAAAATAGAACAAAACGTCACGATTTTGAAAACGCAAAAATCGATTTCCAACGGCATAAGAACGCCGTTCCGAGCAAAATCTCCTACAAAAAGCCATTTTCCAAGGAATATAGAAACCTGAGGGTGAGAGGAAAAGAAAACAGGCTCAGAGCTCCCCGTTCTCCCTGAGCCACTCACCGTACTTGACGAGGGCGTAGACGGCATCAACGGCATCTTCGGTGGTCTCGTAGACCGGAATACCCTTCCCCTCGATGTTCCTCGCCATCTTGTGCGGGAAGTCTCCACCGGGGGCGACAAAGACAATCGGCTTGCCGTAGGCCTTCATTCTCTCGACCGCGTCAATGATTCCCTCGTCGAGGGCCGGGCTCTGGAAGAGCGCGATGACGACGAGAACGTCAACGTTTGGGTCTTCGAGGGCGTAGCGCATGGCTATCTCATACCTGCTCGACGGGGCGTCGCCTATGACGTCAATCGGGTTCTTGTAGGACATGTGAGCCGGAAGCTTTCCGGCCTTAACGTCCTCTTCGAACTTCTTAAGCGTCTCCTCGCTCAGCTCCGCCATCTCCAAACCGCGCTCGAGCAGGCCGTCACTCATCATAACTCCTGCTCCACCGCCGTTGGTGACTATCGCGACGCGGTCGCCTTTGGCCGGCTTCTGCATTGCCAGGACCTTCGCGTAGTTAAAGAGCTGTCTCATCGTGGTCGCTTCCAGAACACCGCTCTGCTCGAAGGCCGCCCTGTAAATCGCGTAGGAACCCGCGAGGGAACCGGTGTGAGAAGCGGCCGCTTTGGCACCGGCCTCGGTCCTTCCGCTCTTGAGGATTACGACGGGCTTCTTGAGTGTAACGCGCTTTGCCGTCTCAAGGAACTTCCTTCCGTCCTTCACTCCCTCAAGGTAGCCGGTTATAACGCCCGTCTTCTCGTCGTCGCCGAGGTAGTCCATGAAGTCGCTCTCGTCGAGGTCGGCCATGTTGCCGAGGCTGATGAACTTGCTCATTCCGATTTTCTCTCTGGCCGCCCAGTCGAGGATTGCCGCTCCGAAGGCTCCGCTCTGGCTCATGAAGGCGACTTTTCCGAAGGGCGGTCTGGCCTGCCTCTCGGGCGGGTTGAAGTTACAGTCAAAGCCATTCTCTAGGTTCGTAACGCCGAGACAGTTCGGACCGACGAGCCTTATTCCCCACTTCCTGGCGCGCTTCACGAGTTCCTCCTCAAGGTCGGCCCTTCCGGCCTCTTTGAAGCCGGCGGAGATAACTATCGCACCCTTGACGCCCTTCTCACCGCACTCGTCTATAACGTCCGGCACGAACTTGGCAGGAACCGCGATGACCGCCACATCAATCTCGTCGGGAATCTCCTTGAGGCTCCGATAAACCTTGAACTTCTTACCATTAACCTCAATTTCACCGCCCTTGACGTTGACCGCGTAGACCTTGCCGTCAAAGCGGAGCGTCATCGAGCGCATTATGGCGTTTCCAACCTTCCCGGGCACGTGGGAGGCTCCTATGACAGCGACGCTCTTGGGGTAAAACAGGAAGTCGAGACTCCCCATGTGACCACCTCCGAAGTTTTTTCGGCCGAGGTTATTTAAGGCTTCCGAAGTTGGACGTTTTATCCATGAAGCTTTTTAAAGGCAGTTGCCCTTTACATATATAAACCTTCCGAGGGAAAAGGTTAAAACACCTGAGCGTTTAAAGAAACGTTGGAGCGTTAAGATTGGGTGGTCATAATGTCTAAGGTGAAGGTTATAACAGACCCAGAGGTCATAAAGCTGATGCTTGAAGATACGAGGAGAAAAATATTAGCTCTATTGAGGAACAGAGAGATGACTATTTCACAGCTCAGCGAAATTCTCGGAAAAACTCCACAGACCGTCTATCACCACATCGAGAAGCTCAAGGAGGCCGGGCTCGTCGAGGTTAAAAGGACCGAAATGAAGGGCAACCTCGTCGAGAAGTACTACGGAAGAACCGCCGACGCGTTCTACATCAACCTCTATCTCGGCGACGAGGAGCTTCGCTACTTCGCCCGCTCGAAGCTCAAGACGAAGCTCGACATCTTCAGGGCCCTCGGGTACGACTTCAAGGATGAGGAACTCCTCAATGTCATGGATGAGCTACTCAAGAAGGAGCACGAGTTTAAAACAGAAATCTCGGAGGAGATTGAGGCCAACGAGGACAGGCTTAAGGAGTTCTCAAACGAGGACATAATCCACGCCATTGACTGGCTCGCGATGGCCAGAATGGGCCGCGACGAGGAGAGCCTCGAGCTCCTCAAAAAGCTCGGTGAGTTGCTGAAGAAGTGATGAAGATGGCGAAGGGAATAAGGCTCCTCGTTCTGGATGTTCTCAAGCCCCACCAGCCGATAGTTACGGAGCTGGCCCTTGGACTGAGCGAGCTTGAGGGCGTCGAGGGCGTCAACATCACGCTGGTGGAGATAGACAAGGAAACGGAGAACGTGAAGATAACGATAATGGGCGATGACCTCGACTATGATGAGATAGTCAGAACCATCGAGGAATTCGGTGGCGTGGTGCACAGCATCGATATGGTCGCCGCAGGGAGAAGAATCGTCGAGGAAGAGGAGACCCCGCAGGACAAGCTGGAGGAGTATTGAGTGAAGGAAGTTATCATAATAACCCAACCCGAAAAGGTAAGGGTTCTTTCAGATGAAACACGCTTTAAAATCCTTCGACTTCTCCGGCAGAGACCAATGACGGTATGGGAGCTCAGCATGGCGATAGGCAAAGACAGGACGACGATTTACAGGCATATCAAGGTCCTTGAAAAGGCCGGTCTCGTCGAGGAACTCGGCAGTGAGGGCAACGAAAAGCTCTACGGCAGGACCGCGAGGCTGTTCCTCATAAAGGCCGAGCCCCATGAGAGCGTTGAGAACTTCCGCCAGATGTACCTTCAAGTTGAGGCGGAGAGACTCGTTGAAGTCCTTGAAAAAGCGGGGATAAAAATCAAAGATAGGGAAAGACTGAGGGGACTCGTGAAGGACATCCTCAACGAAATCGAGATTAACGCACAGCCGATTATAAAGAAGATTTCTGAGGCAAACGTGGAGCTCGGAGAGATAGAGCTCCTCCACTTCCTGAACATGCTCGTTTTCCTCCAGAGCTGTGAGCTCTGTGAAAAAGCAAACGAAGTGAAGAAGCTGATAGAGGTTTAAAACTTAAGACGGCTCACCACCACCTTTTCCTTTAAGGAACGAAAGGAGCAGTGCCAGGATGAGAGACAGTCCGAGGATAACCACAAGCCCTCCAACAAAGCCCCAAACGCCCTGCTCCAGGGCCTCAAAAATCCAAGACTTCCCCAGGCGAATGTTCCCGCGAGGGTTCCAATTACAAAACCTCCAAGAGAAAAGAATACCTCATAACGCGTTTCAATTCTCACGAAGAGGAGGCCAATTAAGATGGCCAAAGCCCCGGTCGGCAGGCGGAACGCAAGGAGAAAACCGAAGAGAAGATAAAAGAGAGAACGCCAGTTAAACCCTGCCACGCCAGCACCCCTGGCTCAGAACTCCTCCACCCATTTTACTGCCTTCGGAATCCGCTTCGCGAGCTCAAGGGCCGTGAAATTTTCTCCGAGCTCTTCTTTCACCATGTCGCCGGCGAGACCGTTGAGAAAAGCACCGACCGAAGCAGACCTCAGTGGGGAGTTTCCGAGCGCGAGCAGGGCCCCAACTAGGCCGGCCAAAACGTCGCCCGTTCCACCCGTCGTCATTCCCCGGTTACCAGTCCTGTTGTACTTCCAAGTTTTTCCGTCGCTTATGATATCGTATGCCCCTTTGAGGAGGACCACGCCACCAATTTCCCGGGCCTTTTCCTGCACCAGCCTGGCCCGCTCAACTAATCCTCCAGGTGGCTTGACGCCAAAGAGAACGCTGAACTCACCTGCGTGAGGCGTTAGAACAAAGGTCCTGCCTTCGAGAACGCCCAAATCCTCGGCTATCGCCTTCAATCCGTCCGCATCGATGACCATTGGCTTCTCACAGCGCCTCACGAACTCTCTAACGAACTCCTTTGTTTCTTCAGCAAGACCTATCCCAGGGCCGATGACGACCGCATCTACTTTCTCGGTCAGCTCGAGAAGGTCATCAAGGTGCTCCTTCGAGAAGTTCTCGCCCGAGAAGGGTCTCAGAATCAGGTCCGGGTCGCTTATCCTCTTCGCAGGTTCAGCAGGCATCGCGAGGTAAACGAGGTCGACGAGGTAGCTCGCCCCCCTGGAGGCAAGGTACGGGGCACCGTAATAGCTTGAACTGCCACCGATGACCAAAAGCCTGCCGTTCTGCCCCTTGTGCTGGCCTTTCTTCCTCAAAGCGAACTTAGCATCGCCGGGCCCGACGAGATGGTAGAGCTCCCTCGGGTAGCCTATCTTCACTATAACCCTCTCAAATCCCTCGTACTCCTCCTTATCCCACTGGAAAGTCACCGCGAAATCCGCTTTAACGTGAACCTCCGAT
The DNA here is from genome assembly GCF_054657655.1 of Thermococcus prieurii. NCBI lineage: Archaea > Methanobacteriati > Methanobacteriota > Thermococci > Thermococcales > Thermococcaceae > Thermococcus > Thermococcus prieurii. The sequence continues at coordinate 1,368,034 of NZ_BAAHYH010000002.1, forward strand.
GGATAACCGCTCGGTAGGTCAACGCTGACTATCTTCGCCTTTCCAGCGTACTCGTTGATTTTCTCGATGGCCGAGCGTACCGGTTCCCTCGGCTCGCCCTTCGTGCCCGCTCCGAGGAGGGCATCCATGATGACGTCGTAACCACTTAGGTCGAGGGACTTAATGTAGGCGGAGTCCTTCAGAACCTTGATTTTCACGAATTCAGTGCCCTTCAGGATTCCCCAGTTGTGTCTGGCTTCTTCGCTCCTTATCTTGGCCTCGTCGCCCACCAGAAAAACCGTAACGTCGTTCTCGAAGCTAAGATGCCTCGCGGCAACGAAGCCGTCGCCGCCGTTGTTCCCGGTTCCCGAGAATACCGCAATCCTGAGGCCCTTCCCAAAGCGCTCCTCTATCGTTCTCGCGACGCCGGCGCCGGCGTTCTCCATGAGCTGGTAAGGGGTTATCCCGAGCCACTTAGCGTTGATGTCCCAGACGTAAACGTCCTCAATTCTCATGGTATCACCGTTGATTGTTGGGCCCAACGTATTAAATCGTTTTCAGTCGTCGAAGAATAGGTCAATAACCTTTCGAGCGATTTGGTAGGCATCCCCGGAGTACAGCACCAAGTAGACCTTCTTCACGCTTCTCGCTTCCCTCGAGAACTCCTCAACGGTTTCTTTGAAAGTTCTAACGACTTCCTCAAGTGGACAGCCGTAGATTCCGGCGCTTATGGCCGGAAACGCTATGCTTTTGACACCCAGCTCGTCGGCCTTCCTGAGCGCTCCCAGTATAGCCTTCCTGAGCTTCTCCTTCTTATCCCCGTCCCAGCGGCCGCCGCAGTATGGGCCGACCGTGTGGATAACGTACTTAATCCCATAGCGCTCGAGTCTCATCGCCGGCGTTACAACGACCTCGCCGTGCTCCATTGAGTCCTTTCCGAGCTGTTCCCTCAAGGCTTCCTTGCTTATCCTGATGTACTCGCGGGCGTCTCCAGCGGCGGCCCTGGCTATGGCGTAAGCAACGCCACCGCCGTGCTCGAGGTAGCGGTTCGCGGCGTTCACAATCGCCTCGGCAGGAAAGCGGGTGATGTCGCCTTCAACAACCTCAAGCATTGCCCTCACCCACGATGCTCCTCAAAAGCTTTCTCTCCCTCTCGGAGAGGAAATCGTCACTCCCGACTATAAACACCGTGGCGCCGTGGACGAGGGCGTAGTCCCTGAGCGCCGACAGGAACTTGAGGACGCTGGAGAAGCCGTTTTCGAGGACGAGGTAGTCGAGGCCATCAATGACGATGATTGGCTTTTTGCCGGCTTCCCCAGCTTCCCTCATGAACTTGACCGCCATGTCGAGGATTTTGGGGAGGTTTGTTGGCGAGATTGCCCGCTCGTCGTGAACCGTCGTTATCCAGAACCAGTTGGGACAATCCCTCGGAACCCGCGAGAACACGAGGGCTGATGAGAGGACGTTCTCCGGGACGGAGGGAACGAGAAGAAGGCCCGGCCTTTCATCGAGGCCAACGTCCTTGATTGAACCGATGGAAAAGTCCCCAATGAAGGACGTCCTCAGGAAAGTCCTAACGGACTCAAACGCCATGAAAACAGCGATAACAGCAGGGATTAGATGAAACCTGAGGAACGGCACAAAGGCCGAAGCCGCCACGACCACACCCAGTAGCCCCTGAAGAAACGCCATTGGGAGGAAATCCCTGCCCCCAAACAAACCGAGGACAACGGAAGACGCACATATCCACAGGCCAAGGAGGAGGAAAGTCGATGTTTCATGCCCCGGATAAAGAAGGATTACGAAGAGAATCGGAAGTATCGAAAGATAGAGGAGGTCCCGTCTCGTTTCATCCTCCATCGATAGTTCCTCAATGGCCATGACGTTTCCGGCCCAAAGAAAGGTCGAAAAAGACGCAAGACCGACAGCGTAAACAGCCTTATCCAATGAAAACATGGGGACGGCGAGGCTCAGCCAGGCTAGGGAATAGTGGAGCAGGGCCTTTCGACCGGTAAGGTGGTAGTTGTAAAACAGGAGAACGTAGGAAACGAGCAGTGCGATGCCGAGGAACAGGTCAAGATAGTTCACGCGCCACCTCCTCCGCCCTGTTCAGTATTTTCTCCTCATCCATCGTAAGAACTTCGCGGTCGAGCATTAAAACCTTTCCGTCAACTATCGTCGTCTCAACGTCGTTGCCGTTGGCGGAGTAAACTATGTGGCTCACTATGTCGTGAATCGGCCTCAGGTGGGGCCTGTTGAAGTCGAAGATGACCAAATCGGCCAGGTAGCCGGGCTTTATAACGCCGGCGTTGAGGCGGAGCGCCTTTGCACCGTTCACCGTCGCCATCTTGAAAACCGTCCTTGCATCTGCAACCGTCGGGTCGAGGTTGTGGACCTTGTGGAGCAGAGCGGCAAGCTTCATCTCCTCGACCATGTCGAGGTTGTTGTTGCTCGCGCTTCCGTCGGTTCCGAGGCCAACGTTGACACCAGCATTGAGGAGTCTCTGGAGGGGCATCACACCGCTGGCGAGCTTCATGTTAGAGCCGGGGTTGTGGGCAACCGTGACGCCGTTCCTCGCGAGGATTGAGATGTCCCTGCTGTCGAGCCAGACGCCGTGCGCTATGATGACATCGCTCCCGAAGAAGCCGATTTCGTCGAGGAGAACGACGGGGCTCTTTCCATAGCGCTCCTGAATCTTTCCGAGCTCTGCCATCGTCTCGGCCACGTGAATCGTTATCAGCTTCCCGTGCTCGTCCGCGAGCTTCCTGACCTCCTTCAGCAAAGCTAGGGAGCAAGTGTAGGGAGCGTGAGGCCCGAAGACAAAGTGGACCCTCTCCGAGTTGAGGTCCTCGATGGCCTTCATTTCGCGCAGGGCTTCGTTGAGCTCCTTCTCGGTCCTCTCCGGGTCGCCGAGGTCTATCATACCGTAGCTGAGGTAACCCCTCAGACCCGAATCGAGAACCGCCTCTGCAACGGCGTCCATCTGGAAGTACATGTCGAGGAAGGTCGTCGTGCCGGCCTTAATCATCTCGAGCGCCCCCAGATAGGCGCCGACCTTGATGTGCTCGCGCGTCAGCTTTGCCTCCCTCGGCCAGATGTGCTTCTCCAGCCACTCCATCAACGGTAAATCATCGGCGAGACCGCGAAGGAGACCCATCGGCGAGTGGGTGTGAAGGTTAACGAAACCGGGAGAAACAACCTTTCCTGTCGCGTCTATGACGGTATCGGCGGACTCGTTGATTCCCTTCTTGACCTCGACGATTCTGTTGCCATCGATTAGAACGTCCGCTTTAACGACCTCAAGGTTCTCGCCGTAGAGAACGTAACCGTTCCTGATGAGAATGCTCACACCAACCACCCCCTTTTAAAGGGGTGTGTTTCCGCTGGAAGTTAAAAAGGTGTCGGGAGAGCCTGAATCAAAAGCCTCGGCTCATCGTTTGTAGGTACTTGAGTTTAAGGAGAATTAGGATTCCAAGGGGCGTTAACAACGCGGGCAGGAGGAACGTCAACCCCGGACCGATGCCCCAGAGAAAGGTTCCCACAACCGGTCCCGGAACCGCGGAGAGCTTCGCCAAAGATGATTTAAAACCCAGAATAAGGCCCCTGTGCTCCCTTCTGGTGTTCTCGACCACGTATCTGTTGGAGGAGACGTTGAGTTGCTCGACGAAGGCGAGAATTGCCAGGGCCAAGAAAGCGCCCGAAAACGGGGTGAGTGCGAAGAGAATTAGTAGAGGCACTGAAAGGGAGTCCTTCAGTATTAGGGAGTTCAAACTGCCGATTCTGTCTACAACATAGCCGGCGATAAACGCCCCTACAAGGGTTGCGAAGCCTATGGCGGAGTAAAGCCAAGAAATCTGGGAAACGCTGAGCGAGTAAACCTTCTGAAGAAACAGCGGAACGAAGGGCGAGGCTATCGAGCTGACGAACAGCTCAAAGCAGAGGTAAACCATAAAAAGCTTCAGAAGAGGCTCTTTAAGCAACGTTACCCCTTCAAGGGCTTTTTTAAACCTCTCAATGGTTCTGCCTGCCCTTCTTTCGGCGGTTTCAGAAACGCGAAGGTAGAAAAGAATGGAAATCAGAACAAACAGGGCCGAGAGGGCGAAAAGACAGGAATTACTAATCCTCCCAATCATGGAGCCGAAGGCGATGTAGCTCAGGATTCCGGAGGCACTGCTTGCCATGAAGAGAAGCGACATTGCCTTTCCCATGCTATCTTCCGGCACGGACTCGCCCATGAGGGAGAAGAGCGCCGGAGAGGAAGCGATAAAAGAGGCGCTGAGCATTACGGCCGGCAGAACGATTAACTTACCACCAGAACCGGCCGCGAGGGCGAGGAAAAGTAACGCCAGCGTTTCAAGAACAGCGGAGGCGAGAATCACATACTTCCTCCCGTGCGAATCGGCGAAAGCGCCGGCAACGAAGGGCAGGAAGCCGGCGAAGACATTGCTAATTGTCGCGAAGAGTCCCACGAGAGCCGGGCCGCCGATGGAGGCGAGTGTTATGTTCAGGTAGTAGCCAATGAGATACGACACCGCGAAAACGTTTAGAGAATAAGCTAAAAGAAGGGCTCTGACGTTGCCGTTCTTCAGCAGTGCCCTGTAGCCAAGACTTTGAAGGTTCAAGAGCAAACCTCCACAAGGTTCAAGGGGGACGGCGTGCTATGTTATGGATGCAAATTCATATTTAAGAGTTATTCCTTACAAGAGTATCATAATTTTTAATTAATGTCAATAATCTCTCAGACATGGACAAGGCTCCTTAATGATTCCCCATTTCCGTTTTTTAAGTGGGAGCTTTTGGGTATACTTGATTTCTTCCAAAATCGCTTTGAGTTCCTTTAGTTTTTTGAAACGTTGCCGTTCTAGTCTAGTTAATTCCTTAGTCAAAGACATAGCTGGAGATTTTATAGTACCCCTCTCAACCATATGAGCGAGAATAGAGTATACTAGAGTCCTAACCTGCATTACCCGATTTTCAGCAGTAGAATTCCCCAGCACACGTTCTTTGTAAATAATATACTGATTAAACTGAATTTCCAAATTTCCTGAACTAGAATTTGCTCTAAAAGAGCCTTTAAAATCTCGTCGCCAGTCCCACTTGTCTAATCGATGTAGGTTTGAACGTAAAAAATCATACACTGCCTTTTCGAGTGCAAGCTCAAAATCAATGTCTAAAGTACAAGTTTGGAAGCCCTGACGTATCGGTGAATCCCTAAGCGCGTCTGCAATGATTCTCTTCACGAGAAATTAAGGCGTTCGTCAATCTCTCGTTTGACGTCTTGTAGTTTCCGCTGAACTGACAAGTACTCGTCAAGGATACAAAGCTTCGGAAAGTGGTATCTTTTAACATTTTCAAAGAATGTAAGTGGGATATCAACACTTCTACCATCACTATAAACTAAAATCATATCCTCTGTCCGGGTTATCTCCCCTTTTGATTTCAAGGCATTAAGCAATGGTTCAACCAAATCATGCTTAATTTGGTTGAGATGCTCTCTCTTGGCTTCTGTATTATCCGAGCCAATCAGTTTTCTAACGGGAGCAAATAGAGCCTCAACTAATTCTGAGACAATAGCGGTTATTAGTGCATAAGACCAGCTCATTTAATTTCACCTTAATACAAAATAAAAATACCAAAATCAAACGAACATCGTCTTCAGCACGTCGGCGCAACCGCACTTCCTCTCCTCCGGAATCCTCGGGATGGCCTTTTTGAGAAGCTCCTGAACCTTGTGGTTGTTCTCGGCCATGACCTTGAGAACCTCCTGGGCATCAACCGGCTTGTCGGCCCAGACGTCGTAGTCGGTGACCGTTGCGATGTTGGCGTAGCACATTCCAAGCTCCCTAGCCAGGTTTATCTCGGGAACGAGCGTCATTCCGATGATGTGGGCGTACTGCCTGAACATGAAGCTCTCAGCGCGCGTTGAGAACCTCGGACCTTCAATGCAGACATAGGTGCCCTTCTCGTGGACGGGGAAGCCGAGCTCCTTGGCGGTCTCGTAGAAGATTTTCCTCATCTCGGGGCAGAAGGGGTCGGCCATCGAGACGTGAGCCACGCGCGGGCCGTTGTAGAAGGTGTAGTCGCGCTTCTTCGTGAAGTCAATGAACTGGTCGGTTATCACTATGTCGCCGGGCTTGTACTCCTCGCGGAGCGAGCCAACTGCCGTAACGCCGATTACGCGCTCGACACCGAGCTCCTTGAGCGCCCAGATGTTCGCGCGGTAGGGGACTTCATGCGGCGGGAACTCGTGGTGCTTGCCGTGCCTGGGTATGAATGCCACCTCGACGCCCTCTATTTCGCCGATTTCCACCGGAGCAGAGGGCCTGCCGTAGGGCGTGTGAACCTTGACCGTCTCCTTCGGCTCGAAGACGCCGTAAACCCCGGAACCACCTATGATGCCTATCCTTGGCATGGTCATCACCGTGTTAAATGCTCGCTCCACTCATATAAGGGTTGCCTTTCCAGTGGAAACGAAGGGCGGAAACTTTAATAACCTTTGGGAACTAAATATTCCGGGGGTGATGAGATGGAAGAGAAACCCGTCAAGCTCGTCCTGCCAGAGGTAAAGAACCCGATATTCATCGAAGGCTATCCCGGAATAGGCCTCGTGGGCCACATTGCGGGCAACTTCTTAGCTAAAGAACTCGGAATGGAGATGATAGGCTACGTCGAGAGTCCGTTCATTCCGCCGATGAGCATAGTCCTCGAGGGGAAGCCCAACCCACCGCTCCGCTTCTACGGCAAGGACAACGTAATCGTGGCCATCGCAGACGTCTACGTGCCCCCGACGCTCGTTAACGAGATAGCGCGGGAACTGGCAAGCTACCTCAGCGAGATGAAGGCCGAGAAGGTAATCTCCATCGGCGGAATTGGCATAGGCTTCTTCAAGGAGAAGATGGAAGTCTGGGGCGTCGGCGCGAGGGAAGAGCTCAACAGGGAGCTCGAAGAGGCCGGGGCGAAGATACTTCAGTACGGCTCGATTATGGGAATGAGCGGAAAGCTCCTCTGGGAGGCCGGAAAGAGAGGGCTGAACGCCTACGTGCTCCTCGGCGAGACGTTCGGAGACAGGCCCGACCCTAGGGCCGCTGCCAACGTCATCGAGGTCCTCAAGAAGCTAACGCCTATTGACGTCTCGACGGAACCGCTCATCAAGGAGGCGGAGATGATTGAGGAGCAGCTCAGGAAGATGCACGAGCAGATGGAGCAGGCGAGGAAGAAGGAGATGAAGCAGTACGAGAGCATCTACCTGTGAGGTGGTAGCATGGAGGCGGTAATTCTAGCCGGAATCGCGAGACGGGTTTTGGACGAGCTCCTGAGGAACCCATACCGAACGATAGAGCTCAGGAGCGCGAGGAACGTTTTGGCCATCGAAGAGGCGATAGACGAGGCCCTCAGGCTGTTCCTCACCTACGACCCCTTCGACGACGTCTCCACTGGAACCGAAGGTCTCCTCGCGGAGCTGATTGAGGCAAAGGAGCTTGAGACGAGGGTCCCCTGGGAGGAGAGCGACGAGAGAGAAATCACCGTCTGCAGGGCGAAGGTGAAGCTGGTCGGCTTAGGGCGGGTTGTAGAGGTCGAGAGAAGGGACGGAATCCTCGTGGCGAGGGTTAGGGAGCTCTTCCCGCACGAGATGAGCATGGGCTAAAACAGCTTGAGCTGTTTTCCCCTCGATTTTCTGCCCCTCTTCGGCGGTTCGAGCTTCCTGAACTCAAGGCCCTCCTTTTCGAGCAGTTTTTTGGCGCCGGAGGTGAGCGAAGGGGCAACGAGAATTCCTCTGACGTTCTCGTGCTCCTCGCGGAGGGTTTCGACGTAGCGCTTGAGCTGGCTGACCGCGTGCAAATCCGCCCTCCTGCGCTTCAACTCGAGAACGACGAGGTTTCCGTCTTTATCAACGCCGAGCACGTCAACGATGCCGTGCTTAATGGGCTTCTCGCGGTAAAGGGGCTTGAAGCCGGGCTCTATAACCTCGGGATTCTCGAAGATGAGCTCGGCCATCTCGGCCTCGCTACCCGTCAAAGCGAGCTCCTCGTAATCCTCTGCGTGGAAGACCGTGATGAGGTAAACTTCCTCAAGCTCGACCTCCAGCGTTTCCCTCGGCTTCCTCCTGACCGAGACGAGAACCGGCTTTTCGCGGAGCTCCAGCCTAATCACACTCCCCGGCGGCTGCCAGTTAACGGGCTCGCGCTTCTCCTTCTGGTGTATCAGAAACGAACCGTCGGGCTTGACGATTATCACCCTGTCTCCGGGGCCGAGTTCGCTCTTTGCCCTGCCGTCGTAGTGAACCCGACAGCGGGCGAAGATTGTAAGCACTCCCTCGGAGGAAACTGCTGAATCGACGAGGAGCTTTATTTCCTCTGGAGACGGGTTCTCCCTGAGCTCAACCTTGGGCATGGAGAAGAGTTGGGGAGGGGATTAAAAAGATTAATCCTCAACTCCCCTCTCGGTAATCCTGAAGACGGCCTCGCCCTCCGGAAGGTGCGGGCTGTCTATGAGCCTTGCAACCCTCTTCCCGGCCTTGCCCTTCCGGAGGTAGATTCTGAGCGTCGCGGAATGAGCGAGTATGTGGCCACCAACGGGCCTCGTCGGGTCTCCGAAGAAGGCATCGGGCTTCGCCTGCACCTGGTTCGTCACGAAGACCGCTATGTCGTAGAGGTCGGCAAGACGATGCAGGTCGGAGAGGTGCTTGGCTAACTTCTGCTGTCTCTCGGCGAGGGTTCCCCTTCCGACGTACTCGCTCCTGAAGTGGGCCATGAGAGAGTCGACGACGAGCAACTTAACCGGCCTGTCGGTTGAGGCCTTCTCCTTGATTATCTCCTCGGCCTTCTCCACAAGAAGCATCTGGTGGTTGCTGTTGAAGGCGCGCGCAACGTAGATGTTCTTGAGCGTCTCGTCGGGGTCCAAACCGCGAGCCTCGGCTATCTGCCTTATCCTCTCGGGCCTGAAGGTGTTCTCTGTGTCAATCCAGATTACAGAACCGCCAAGGCCACCTTCCTCAGGTGGCTTCTGGACCATAACGGCGAGGGTGTGTGCGAGCTGGGTGTTGTGAAGGACGAGACCGTTCGGTGCTATGAAGTTGTGGGTCTCCGGAACGACGAGGTCGTAAACCCAATCGTCGTAGTCGATGAGCTCAACGGACTTGACCTCATAGAACTCAAGCTTTTTGACGAGTTCAATGAACTCAAGGGCTTTCCTGGCTATCTTCTCGTGCCCTTCAATCTCACGCAGGAGAGCGGAGACTACTTTGCCCCTCAGCGGCTCGCGCTTCGGAAGCCCTCTGATGCGATAGTTGGCAATCTGCCTCTCGGTGAAACCGTGCTTTCTAAGGGCAGTCCACGGGAACGGAAGTTCCGGTTTTTCTCCGCGTTCAACAGCGTTCTTTGCCAGCTCAAGCCTGTTGAGAGCATCCCTGAAGTAGTCCTCGATTCTTTCCAGGGTTGCCTCGGTGAACCAGACGTTCTTACTGCGGGTCAGTACGTGGTATGCGGTTTCGTTGTCCCTCTTGGGCAGTCTGAAGTGCCTGTAAAGAGCGGCCAAGTACCGGGCAACGACGGGGGGGTACCTTCCAACGCCACCGTCAGGAAGCTCCGAGTTCTTGAGCAGAGAACCCCTAAGGACCGCACTGAAAGAGGCCCTGTCCTCGCCGGTTATGAAAATCCGGTGGTATGTTTCGCCATTGATTTCCTTCTCCGAGACCACAGGCGAGATGCCAAGGCGCTTCAGTAGGAAAACCAGGCCATGTGCGAGGTCTCCGCTCTTCGTTACAAATTCAACGTGGGATTTTGCAACGTGGCCGTCTCCATCAAGATAGCCTGCGAGGAAGCTCACTATCGCGTCCTCATCACCATTGAGTATTTCTTCCGGAACTGCTTTGCTTTGAGCGTTCGAGGAGGAGAGCTCCCCAAGCCACTCGGCAGTTTTCTTGCGTAGGAGTATCCTGTAGAGGCCGCGCCTAACTTCAACCCTGGGTTCGTAGCCGTCGTGGCGCTTGATGAACTCAACTACGAAATCCCTGAGCCCTTCAGAGGACGTCGTTATGGAGAGCGGGTTCGATGTCCCCTCCGCAACGAAGAGGCCGAGGAAATAGGCCCGCTCATCGGGCACCTTCTTTGAATTCGCTGGAACCTTGCGAACGCCAACTACAACATCGCCCTCCCTGAGCTCTCCAGCGCGAACCCACTCAAGGCCGTTTCTGAAGACGAGAACCGGGTGCACCGCTGTTATCCTGAACGTCCTTCCGCGGGACAGGTTGAGCTGAAGTATCTTCCTAACCCTCTCGCGGTACAGGTAGGACGCCTTGGTGCGCCTTATTCTCCCGGTTGAGGGGTCGAAGGTGTAAACGCTCACCGTTGCCAGTGGAACCGCAAAGCCAGTGTCGAATGGAACTTCACCGTTCAAAGCGCGGTACTTCTCATACATCTCCTCGATTGTCTCGAAGTGAACGAGGGTGTCGTTCTCGTAGTAGACGAGGGTGTCCTTGGCGAAGCACTTGCCGCTTCCGAACTCACCGAAGACCTCGGTTATGGCCTGCGTCTCTATTCCACCGCCGAGGAGCTTGTCGAGGCTCTTGCTTCCAGTGGAAATCTTGCCGATGGTCTTTCTCTTCTCCATGTACTCGTCGGCGCGCATGAAGGTTCCGATGTTCGCGGCTTCCCTAGCGGCCTGGATTATCTTGAGCGCGGCACCTTCACTAATTCCGGCTATCTCCTTGAGCTCGAGCGGTGAAGCGACGGCTATGGCCTCTATGCTGTCGTAGCCGGCCTCGCGAAGCTTCTCAGCGGTGGCTGGACCAACACCAGGCAAATCCTCAAGGGTTCTGATTTCTTTTTCCTTTTTCTTCTTTGAGGACGATGACGGTGAGCTTTCGGCTATTTCAAGCTCCTCGAACTCCTCAAGCTCTTTAACCTCTTCAACCTTCTTCTTCGCCATAAGACTCACCCGGGAATACCCTTAAGTGAGGTAAAGTTCGGGGGTTAAATAACTTTTCCCGGAAAAATCGGGAAGACAATCTTTTAAGACTTTCGCCCGTTTCGAAAAATGAACTTTAAAAACACTCAGATTTTACTGAAAAGCCCAGAAAAAAGAGAACTACGGAAGATAGACCACAAGCTCAGGATTTTCCAGTGGAAATGGAGCCCCTCAGAACTATCAGTCTGGCACCCTCAGGAATCGGCTCGTCGAGCGGGGGATTGAGAACCGGGCCATCCCGGTAGTAGCCCAGAAGAAACAGGTCCTTTGTCTCCTTGAGCTCACGGAGGGCTTCTATGTACGGCCTGCCCCAGAAGTCCCGTCCGTCCATCACGGTGACGTCGTAGCCCTTAACCGAGCTCGTTATGTCGTCTATAACGTCAACCACCTCAGGCTCGAAGACGGAACTCGCGAGAAGCCTTCCCGCCAAGCTTCTGCTCACGATGACCCTATCCGCACCGGCACCCCTAAGGAGCTCAACGCTCTCCTCGCTCAGGACCTCGACGAGAACCTTTGCGCTGGACATTCTCTTTACCATAAGGGTCACGAAGACTGCCTTTGAGTCGTCTTCGAGGGCCAAGATTACGTGGGAAGCCGTTTCAACACGGGCCCGTTCGAGTGTCTCCCTGTTGGTGGGGTCACCTATGAGGACCTCTATTTCCTCTGGAAGCTCAACCTTCTTGCGCTCCTCCTCGTTTGGGAAGACAACAACAAGAGGGGCCAGCTTTAGCTCACCGCGCTCGATTGCGCCGATAAGTTCGTTAACGCAGGTTGAAACGCTACTCCCCTGCCCAATTACAAGGTAGTGGTTGGAGTAGTTAACCCGGTGCATGCCCATCATCCTCCTAATGGATGAGGAAATAAAGTTCTCGGCCAGAAGGGAAACGAGGGCCGTGAAAGTCGAGATTCCGGCAACAGAAGCAATCATCGCAACGATTCTCCCCGCCTCGGTCTTCGGCGTAACGTCGCCGTAGCCTATGGTCGCCATCGTTATGACTGCCCAGTAGAAGGCCGTGAAGAAGTCAACGCCCTCAAAGTAAGCAAACGCGGTTGCAAATGCTATTGCCAGGAGCAGGACCGCAAAGGCTATCTGGATTAACCGGTTTCTGCTCACCTTGACCCTTACGCGGAGCAGTCGCCTCACAACGGTAACAGGAAGCATGGGTTCCATTTCCACTCGAACCTTAAAAATGTGCCCCATACTCAAAACGATTCAGCAATGGTCATTAAAATACCACCTAGAACAGTTTTTCCAGTGGAAACAAAGGTCTTTTTCGATACTCATCGAAAAGACCCCCCAGAGTTTCATTTCCACTGGAACCCATTTTCGAAAAAAGGACGGTTTTAGTGGAGTAGTTAAAGGTAACAGAGATTTAGGGAGATTGTTTAAGTACGTAGCTGTTGAATCGTTCAATTAATTGTGTGGAATTTTATTATATCGTTCAAAATTCTTATGCATTATCCACGTTAATTTAGTTGGTTGTTCATAGAAAGATATAAAAACTGACACCTACAAAAAAAATGGGAGCTTTTTGTCAACTTTAAGTCGGTCTCTTGTGGGAAGCCTCAAAAGCCCGCTCCACTGGAAACAAAACTCTGGGGGGGATACGGACTGTTTAACTTTTCCAATTTTGCAATCATTGCTGTTTAATTAAAATGAACTAAACTGTTCTTTGGTGTTCATCTTTCGATGGCCATACATGTTCATTTTTCTTTCAGTGGAAATAACCAATCTTAATTTGTTTCGGGTTTCCAAATGCAAAATTTCGTGCACATCTCTGTGCATTTGATTTCTCCGTTTCCTCTGGAAGGGCAAACCATTAATTCACCAACGCCGTATTTCAGTTGGTGGTTCCCGTGGAGATTAGGGACGTAGTCCTTGAGTGGTTGCGCTCCGGCAGAGATGACGCCAACGACATCGTGGACCTGCCCTGGGAGGTTAAGCAACTTGAACCGAACCTCTATGTGGCAGAGCATCCAAAGATGCCCTTCACCCTGCTGGTATCCTTCGGTGAGGGCTTCATACGGCTGCTGGCCCCTATGGGTCTTGAAACGTTTTCCATGACCAAGGACGAAAAGCTCAAGGTCTACCATGCGCTCCTTCGGCTGAACGCTGAAATTAACCTGATGAAGTTCCTCCTCATGGGCATGAACGACGACGTTTACCTGGCTGTTGACCTAGACACGTCAGACCTCGGCAAGGCGGAGTTCAACGACGCCCTCTCGGCCCTTCTCGTTGGTCTGCTCTCAGCCGTTTCGGCGCTCAACCTCGAGGAGGAGTTTGAGGCCCTGCTAAAGGAGCGCGTGCTTGAGATGGTCTACGAGAGACTTCGCAAGGGTGCAAGCAGGGACGACCTTCTTGATTTCCTGGTTTCAAGGGTGGGGATGCAGGAAAAGGACGCGCTGGCACTCCTCGCTGAGGTCCTCCCAGAAGAGCCGGATAGGGGCTACCTCTAAGAACAACTTTCCTTTTCTTACTGCTCTCTTTTACATTCTCCTGTTCAACAAGGCATATAAACCCGGACTCCACACTTGCTATGCTTTCCACTGTATCCGGTGCTTCCGGTGGAGACCTAGTACAATATACGAAATCTCTGGAAATATGTTGAATTAAATACAGATAGTATTGGATATGTTGACGAAATGTTCCTCTTTATGCGTCTGATTACGACGGTAATACGGCGTTAGAGTATGATTTCCGGTGGAGATGGGAGCCATGGGAGACAGGGGCGACTACCTGACGTCGATATTCGAGAAGTACCTCCACGCCAAGAAGATTTTCAAGAACAAGGAAGTCCTGAGGCACAGCTACACGCCAAAGGAACTCCCTCACAGGCATGAGCAGATTGACGAGCTGGCCCATATTCTCGTTCCGGTTTTACGGGGTGAAACGCCCTCGAACGTCTTCGTCTACGGCAAGACCGGAACCGGTAAAACCGTGACGGTGAAATTCGTAACCGAAGAACTAAAGAAGATATCCGAGAAGTACAACATTCCCGTCGAGGTCATCTACATCAACTGCGAGATAGTCGACACCCACTACCGCGTTCTCGCGAGGATAGTCAACCACTTCAAGGCTGAAAGTGGTGTGGAGGTTCCCCTCGTCGGCTGGCCGACCGATGAGGTCTACGCCAAGCTGAAGGAGGTTATAGACGCGAAGGAGCGCTTTGTAATAATCGTTCTGGACGAGATAGACAAGCTCATCAAGAAGAGCGGGGACGACATACTCTACTCCCTCACGAGGATAAACACGGAACTCTCAAAAGCGAAGGTCAGCATAATCGGCATCTCAAACGACCTCAAGTTCAAGGAGTATCTCGACGCCCGCGTTCTGTCAAGTTTGAGTGAGGAGGAAGTCGTTTTCCCGCCCTACGACGCCAACCAGCTCCGGGACATTCTCATGCAACGCGCAAAGGAGGCCTTCTACGAGGGCGTTCTCGACGATGCGGTAGTGCCACTCTGTGCCGCTTTGGCCGCTCGCGAGCACGGCGACGCGAGGAGGGCTCTGGATTTGCTCCGCGTCGCTGGTGAAATAGCGGAGCGCGAGGGGGCGAGCAAAGTAACTGAACGACACGTCTGGAAGGCACAGGAGAAGATTGAGCAGGACACGATGGAGGAAGTCATAAAGACCCTCCCGCTTCACTCGAAGGTCCTCCTCTACGCGATAGTCATGCTCGACGAGAACGGTGAGCTACCTGCCAACACCGGCGACGTTTACTCCGTCTACAAGTCCCTCTGCGACCATCTCGACGTTGAGCCCCTAACCCAGAGGCGCGTAAGCGATTTAATCAACGAGCTCGACATGCTCGGCATAATCAACGCCAAGGTCGTGAGCAAGGGGCGCTACGGCAGGACCAAGGAGATAAGGCTAAACGTCACCCCTTATATGGTTAAGAACATCTACCGCCACGACGAGCAGGTTAGGAGCCTGCTCACCCTCACCCTCTCCAAGCAGAGGAGGTTGTTCTGATGCTGATTGAGGATTTAATCAAGAACAACTACCTGATAACCCCATCAGCCTACTACCTCCTCGAACCCCGCTACAAGAGGGACTTCACTCTGGCAGAGCTGATAAAGTTCGCCAAAGCTCGGGGGACCTTCGTCATAGACTCCTCCATAGCCGAGGCCTTCCTCTCCGAGAAGGGTCTCTTTTCCACTGGAGAGCTCACCGAGCAGACCCCTGCTGAGGTCTCTGAAGAAGAGCCTCTTGAGGCCTCTCAGGAGAACATACATGAGGACTTTGCTGAATCTACCGAAACTCCCGTTTCTGAAACTGTTACAGCCTCTCGGCCCGAAGAAATTCCTTCTTCTGAAGACGTTGAATCCGCGGAAGCATCGGGTTCTATTTCCACTGGAGATGTTGTGGAAAGCGAGGTTGCCACGGCCTCTCCTGGGGAAGAAATCGTTGAACCCGCTGAAATTGTTAGCGAGACTTCGATTTCTACTGGAACTGTCCCTGAATTGGAGCAATCTCCTACCTATAATCTTGTTGAAGAACCAATCTCCAGCGAGATTTCTGAGGGGGAGAGTTTTGTTTCCACTGGAACTCTTGAACCTGCGAAGCTCGAAGATGAGCCCGTCGGCTCTTCAGATGAGCCACTAACCGGGGTCGTCGAGGACTCACTTCCACTGGAGTCTAATGGAAACGGCAACGGCTATGGAAACTACGCCGACAGTGAGGAGTACTACGAGAACGGCGAGAATGGAAACGGGGTGAAGCCCAAAATCGTCTACGGAGACTACGGGATTCCCATAGCGTACGTCGGCGAGGACGTCGAGGGTGAGAAGAGCTACTCGACATACAAAGATGTCGTGATAAAGCCCAGGGAGGGCTTCCACTACCGCGCGAAGGAGATTCCCGACGAGTGGGAGCTCACCTTCGACGTCAAGAACGTGAAGTTCGAGGCCCCGAAGGTCAAGAATGCTTCAAGTAAAGAGGGCGAGATAATAATTCAAGCCTATTCGAGCTACTTCAAGTCGAGGCTCAGGAAGATGCGCAGAATCTTCCGCGAGAACCCTGAAATTGGAACTGTCATAGACATTGCGAAGCTGAGCTATGTCCGGGACGACGAGGTCACGATAATCGGTCTCGTCAACGACAAGCGCGAAACGGCGAAGGGATACATGTTCGAGGTGGAAGATGCAACCGGGCGGGTTAAGGTCTTCCTCGGCAGGGACAAGGAGAACGCTTCCCAGGCCTACAACGCGATAATGCCCGATTCGGTCGTTGCCTTCCGCGGTCAGCCGGGCAGGGGAATCTTCTTCGCAAACCGCGTCTTCCTTCCCGACGTGCCGAAGTTCAGAAAGCAGAAGCCTCCACTGGAAGAGAAGGTCTACGCGATTCTGCTGAGCGACATTCACGTCGGCTCGAACAAGTTCTGCGAGAAGGCCTTTGAGAAGTTCCTCGAGTGGCTCAACGGTGAGGTCAACAGCAGGGCCGAGGAGGAGCTCGTGAGCAGGATTAAGTACATGATAATCGGCGGTGACGTCGTTGACGGCGTCGGCATCTATCCCGGCCAGTACAACGAGCTGGCCATTCCAGACATCTTTGACCAGTACGAGGCGTTGGCCAATCTCCTCCGCAACGTTCCGGAGCATATAACCATGTTCATCGGCCCGGGCAACCACGACGCCGCGAGAACCGCACTTCCACAGCCCGGCTTTTATGAAGAATACGCCAAGCCCATATACAAGCTCAAGAACGTCGTCATCATCAGCAACCCCGCGGTAATAAACCTTCACGGCAGGGAGTTCCTCATCGCCCACGGAAGGGGCATAGAGGACGTCGTTGACTTCATCCCCGGAAGAACGCACCACAAGCCCGCTGAGGCGATGGTTGACCTTCTCAAGCTCCGCCACCTCGCGCCGACCTTTGGAAACAAGGTTCCCATCGCTCCCGACCCCGAGGACACGCTCGTCATCGAGAGCGTTCCGGACCTCTTCCAGGCCGGCCACGTCCACGTTATGGAGCACAGGGTTTACAACGGAGTCTTCGTCATCAACAGCGGAACCTGGCAGGCCCAGACCGAGTTCCAGAAGATGGTCAACATAGTCCCCACTCCGGCGCGCGTTCCAATAATAGACGTTGAGACGGCCCGCTTGAGGGCCGTTGTGAGCTTTGACCAGTTCTGCGAGGGGGTTTGAATGGGGGAGGAGCTCTACTCACCCGAGATGAAGGCTTACTTCGAATCACTCCAGAGCGAAATAGACAGGGCCTATGAGATAGCGAGGAAGGCCCGCTCTCAGGGGAAGGACCCCAGTCTCGACGTTGAGGTTCCTCAGGCAACCGACATGGCCGGCCGTGTTGAGAGCCTCGTAGGCCCGCCGGGCGTCGCCGAGAGGATTAGGGTTCTCGTCAAGGAGTACGGAAAGGAGCTCGCCGCGCTGAAGGTCGTTGATGAAATCATCGAGGGCAAGTTCGGCGACCTCGGGAGCAAGGAGAAGTACGCGGAGCAGGCCGTCAGAACTGCCCTCGCGATACTCACAGAGGGTATCGTCTCGGCTCCGCTCGAGGGAATAGCTGACGTCAAAATCAAGCGCAACACCTGGGCCGATAACAGCGAGTACCTGGCCCTCTACTACGCCGGCCCGATAAGGAGCTCCGGCGGAACGGCGCAGGCGTTGAGCGTCCTCGTTGGAGACTACGTGAGGAAAAAGCTCGGCCTCGACCGCTTCAAGCCGAGCGAGGAGCACATTGAGAGGATGGTCGAGGAGATAGACCTCTACCACAGGGCCGTTACGAGACTGCAGTATCATCCGGAAGCCGATGAGGTAAGGCTCGCGATGAGGAACATTCCCATCGAGATAACCGGCGAAGAGACAGATAAAGTCGAGGTCTCCCACAGGAACGTTCCCGGCGTTGAGACCAACCACCTGCGTGGTGGAGCGATTCTCGTTTTGGCCGAAGGTGTCCTCCAGAAGGCCAAGAAGCTCGTCAAGTACATAGATAAGATGGGCGTGGAAGGCTGGGACTGGATAAAGGAGTTCGTGGAGGCCAAAGAGAAGGGCAAGAGCTCCGAGGAACTCAAGGCGGATGAATCCAAGGCCGAAGCTTCCGGAGCAAAGGAGGAAGTCGCCGAGAAGGTCGAGAAGGGCTTCTACTATGAGCTTTACGAGAAGTTTAAGGCAAACATAGCCCCGAACAAGAAGTACACGAAGGAGATAATCGGTGGCAGGCCCCTCTTCGCCGAGCCATCGACCAACGGTGGCTTCCGCCTGCGCTATGGAAGGAGTCGCGTCAGCGGCTTCGCGACGTGGAGCGTCAATCCAGCGACGATGCTTATCCTCGACGAGTTCATAGCGATAGGCACGCAGATGAAAACCGAGAGGCCCGGAAAGGGCTGTATCGTAACGCCTGCAACAACGGTGGAAGGGCCGATAGTCAAGCTCAAGGACGGAAGTGTTATACGGGTTGACGACTACGAGACTGCTCTAAAGATCAGAAACGACCTTGATGAGATTCTGTACGTTGGCGACGCGCTCATCAACTTCGGAGACTTCGTTGAGAACAACCAGACGCTTCTTCCTGCGAACTATGCCGAGGAGTGGTGGATTCAGGAGCTTGCCAAGGCAATCGAGGAGCTCTACGAGGTCGAGCTCAAGCCGTTCTCCGACAACCCGCGCGAGGCCGTTGAGGAAGCGGCCGAATACCTTGAGATAGACCCCGATTTCCTTGAGAGCCTTTTGAGGGACCCGCTCAGGGTTAGGCCGAGCGTTGAGCTGGCGATACACCTCTCGAAGGTTCTGGACATACCCTTCCACCCCTACTACACCCTCTACTGGAACACGCTGAAGCCGGAGGAAGTTGAAGAACTCCAGAGGGCCCTTCTCAACGCCCAAATCGAGTGGGACGAGTTCAGAAAGCTGAAGTTCGCGAGAAAGGTAATCCTCGAAAACGACCCCCAAATCAAGCGCTACCTTGAGCTCCTCGGCCTGCCCCACAGGCTCGAAAGAACTGAGGACAGAAGAAAGGTCATCGTCGTGGACTACCCTTGGAGCTCGGCCCTGCTAACGCCCCTCGGCAACCTCGAGTGGGAGTTCAAGGCCAGGCCCTTCTTCACGGTCATCGACATCATCAACGAGAACAACCCGATAAAGCTTCGTGACAGGGGAATAAGCTGGATTGGCGCGAGAATGGGCAGGCCCGAGAAGGCCAAGGAGAGGAAGATGAAGCCCCCCGTCCAGGTGCTCTTTCCGATTGGTTTGGCTGGAGGCCAGAGCAGGGACATCAAGAAGGCCGCGGAGGAAGGAAAAACCGCCAGAGTCGAGATAGCCTTCTTCAAGTGTCCCGAATGTGGTCATACCGGCCCGGAGCACCTCTGTCCTGTCTGCGGGACGAGGAAGGAACTCCTCTGGCACTGCCCCAAGTGCAACGTTGATTATCCCGAGAGCGAGGCGAAGGAGTTCGGCTTCCGCTGTCCGCGTTGCGACGTCGAGCTGAAGCCCTACGCCCAGCGGGAGATAAAGCCCTCCGAACTGCTAAGACGGGCCATGGACAACGTCAAGGTCTACGGCATCGACAGGCTCAAGGGCGTCAAGGGTATGACCTCCGGCTACAAAATGGCCGAACCCCTTGAAAAGGGCCTTCTGAGGGTTAAGAACGACGTCTACGTTTTCAAGGACGGTACAATCCGTTTCGACGCGACAGATGCTCCAATAACCCACTTCAAGCCGAAGGAGATAGGTGTAAGCGTTGAAAAGCTTCGCGAGCTCGGCTATACGCACGACTTCGAGGGCAAACCGCTTGAACGGGACGACCAGATAGTTGAGCTGAAGGTCCAGGACATAATCCTCTCCTACGAGGCGGGGAAGTACCTCCTCAAGGTCGCGCGCTTCGTCGATGACCTGCTCGAGAAGTTCTACGGCCTGCCGAGGTTCTACAACGCCGAGAAGATGGAGGATTTGATAGGCCACCTCGTCATAGGTCTTGCCCCACACACCTCTGCCGGAATCATCGGCAGGATAATCGGCTTCTCCGACGTTTTGGTCGGCTACGCGCACCCGTACTATCATGCGGCGAAGAGGAGGAACTGCTTCCCGGGCGATACGAGAATCTTGGTCCAGATTGACGGCAAACCTGCAAGGATAACGCTCCGTGAGCTCTACGAGCTGTTTGAAGGGGAAAGCTACGAGAACATGGTCTACGTGAGAAGGACGCCGAAGAGGGACGTTAAGGTCTACTCCTTCGACCCCGAGAGCGGGAAGGTCGTTCTCACCGACATCGAGGACGTCATAAAAGCTCCAAGCACCGACCATCTCATCCGTTTCGAGCTTGAGCTTGGAAGGAGCTTCGAGACGACCGTTGACCACCCGGTTCTCGTCTACGAAAACGGTAAGTTCGTGGAGAAGAGGGCCTTCGAGGTGAAGGAGGGCGATAGAATACTCGTTCCGAGACTTGAGTTCGAGGAAGTTTCCCTTGAAAACCTTGACCTGTTGGAGGCCTTCGCTGACGAGAAGTTCAAATCCCTCTGGGACTCCATAATGGTTCGCGGGCTTTCGAACTGGCTTTCCTCGATTGGAGCTGAAGTCAAATACGATTACCTCCGCAGGGACTCCCTACCGCTTTCAGTACTGCTCGACGTTCTCAAAGAGAGAGACCTATCAATTAAAGACGTTCCCGACTGCCGGCTCGCTTTCAAGAGGGATAAGGTTACAATCGAGCGCTTTGTCCCAATAAAGCCCCTGATGCGGGTTCTTGGCTATTACCTCGCCGAGGGCTACGCGAGGGAAAGCAACAGCGTTTACCAGGTAAGCTTCTCGATAGTGGACGATGAAGTTCGCGAGGATCTCAAGAGGGCACTGAGAGATGCCTTTGGAGAGGGCTTCAAGATATACGAGCGCGGGGAGAAAGTTACCGTCGGCTCGCGTATTCTTTATCTGCTCTTCACAGAGGTTCTCAGTGCTGGAAGAAACGCCCACACAAAACGCGTTCCTTCTCTGGTTTACACACTACCGAAAGACGCCGTTGCGGAGATGCTGAGGGCATACTTTGAGGGCGACGGAAGTGCTCTCAGCACAGTCCCGAGGGTAGTAGTTTACAGCGTCAATAAGGCCCTCCTTGAGGACATTGAAACGTTACTGCTTTCGAAATTCGGAATCAGGGGATATTATACCCTCGATAAGAATGCCAACAGGGGAAACGCTCGTGGCAGGCTCTACCACATTGAACGTGGAAGCGAAGTTCCAGTCTCAACAGTTTATGCGTTGAACATTGCGGGTGAGCACTACCATGTGTTCTTTAGAGAAATAGGGTTCATAAGTAAGCGCAAGAGTTCTGTCTATTCAACTCATTCGGCCAAAACAAACAACAGGGACAGATACTCACACAAGATGGGCTGGATTGTTAAAGTTAAGCGCGTCGAATATCTTAAGCCTAAAGACGACTTTGTGTTCTCATTGAATGCTAAAAGCTATCATAATGTGCTAATAAATGAAAATATTGTAACACATCAATGCGACGGGGATGAGGATGCTGTTATGCTCCTCCTCGATGCGCTCCTAAACTTCAGCAAGTACTATCTCCCAGAGAAGCGCGGTGGAAAGATGGACGCACCGCTGGTCGTTACGACGAGGCTCGACCCGCGCGAGGTGGACAGCGAGGTTCACAACATGGATGTCGTCCGCTATTATCCCCTTGAGTTCTATGAAGCCACCTACGAGATGAAATCGCCGAAGGAAATCAAGTTCATCGAGCGCGTTGAAGATAGACTCGGCAGGCCGGAGATGTACGAGGGCATAAAGTTCACCCACGACACCGACGACATCGGCCTCGGCCCGAAGATGAGCCTGTACAAACAGCTCGGCGACATGGTCGAGAAGGTCGAGAGACAGCTCGCTTTGGCGGAGCGCATTCGCGCGGTCGATGAGCACCACGTTGCTGAGACAATACTCAACTCCCACCTGATTCCAGATTTGAGGGGCAACCTGAGGAGCTTTACGAGGCAGGAGTTCCGCTGTGTGAAGTGCAACACGAAATATCGGAGGCCTCCGCTCATCGGGCGCTGTCCGAAGTGCGGTGGAAAAATCGTCCTGACGGTGAGCAAAGGCGCGGTTGAGAAGTACCTGCCCACAGCGAAGATGCTGGTTACCCGCTACAAGGTCAAGGACTACACGAGGCAGAGGATTTGCCTGACCGAGAAGGACATAAAGACGCTCTTTGAGACGGTCTTGCCTGAAAAGCAGAGGACCTTACTCGGCTTCTCGGCAGATGTGTGCGAGAAGATGATTAAGGAGCGCACCGGCTCCTCGAACGGAAAGAACGGCTACCTCGACGGCTTCAACGGGAAGAACGGGAAGGCGAAGAAAGCGAAGGCAGAGAGCGAGGCCAAGAGGGAGAAGAAGCCCAGGGCCGAGAAGTCGAAAGACCTCAAGAAGGAAGTCAAGAAGGAGAGGGCGAAGGCAAAGCGGAAGAAGCGCATAAGCCTTGACGAGTTCTTCGGGAGTTAGCTATTTATAGTTCCTCCCCTTAGTTCTTCCGATGCTCGACCAGTTCAAGCTCCTCCCCAGCGTCGCCTACCTGCGCGTCGAGAGGCAGACCTTCGTCGGCTACTCCATGCCCCTGGCCGGCTGGGTAGGGGAGTATCTGATTAATTATGGAAAGCTCCCCAGGCCGAACTTCCTCGGAAGGGCGATGAGGAAGCTGGGCTTTTCCTTCACCGGCGAGCAGAGAGACGAGCGCTCGGTAACCCAGTTCTTCGTGAAGGGGAGCGTTTCGATAAGCGCGAGCTGGGACGTCGAGCGGGAAAGCCTGTTCCTCCAGGTGATTCCTCTCCGTTCAAGGCTGTCGAGGGGTTTAACCGTTAGGGCGGAGAACATCGAGTTCTACGACCAGTTCGTCGTTTCCATCGAGCCGGCTGAAAAACTTCCGCCGGGAATCAGAGGGATAGGGATTAGGGCCCTAATCCTCGAGGACTTCTACCCCGTCGAGACCCCCTACTGGGGAATGCTCCACGAGGACTGGGAGAGCGAGCTCAACCTGCTCGTCATGAGAGATGAAGTTTATGACTCTTTGAGGCGAGAGGAGTACCGCTGTCCGGTCTGCTTCTCGCCGCTCGCGGAGGAGAACGGCGTTTTGAAGTGCACCCGCTGCGGATTCGTTTACGCGCCGGAGAGCGACTTCGAGAGGGTCGTCGAGCAGTTCAGCGTCGAGGAGTTTGCGTTTTGAAACCTCAACTTACTTGATTTAAACTTCATATTTTTCTTGTGTAATCTTTATATACCTCTCGGCTGAGGATTATGTATATTGTCTTTAGGTGGTGTTGTGTATGGGACGGGTTGAAGGCAAAGTTGCAATAGTTACGGGCTCGACGTCAGGTATTGGAGCGGCCATAGCAAAGCTACTCGCCAAGGAAGGTGCCAAAGTGGCCGTAACCGGAAGAAGCGAGGAGAAGGGCAGGAAAGTTGTCGAAGATATACTCGCGGAGGGAGGCACTGCCAAGTTCTGGAAGCTTGATGTGAGCAACGAGGCTGAAGTTGAGAGGGTTTTTCGGGAAGTCGTTGACGAGTTTGGTAAGCTTGACATCCTCGTTAACAATGCAGGTGTTTCCGGCCCCGACAAGCCCACTCACGAGCTGACCGAGGAGGAATGGGACTACGTAATGAACATCAACGTCAAGGGAACGTTCTTCTGCACGAAACACGCCGTTCCGTACATGATTAAAAACGGTGGGGGTAGCATCGTTAACATCTCATCAATCTACGGCATCGTTGGTTCTCCGGGGATTCCGCCGTACCATGCCTCAAAGGGAGCTATACGATTGATGGCCAAGACTGATGCCCTGCTCTATGCGAAGTATGGAATACGCGTCAACTCAGTTCATCCTGGCAGTATATGGACGCCAATGCTCAAGAAGGCATGCAAAAAGTTCGGGGTCGATGATGAAGAGCGGTGCAGGGCGATTTTTGCCCAGCAGAACCCCATCGGTTTCGTGGGTGAGCCTATAGACGTTGCCTATGCGGTTCTGTTCCTCGCATCCGATGAGTCCCGCTTTATAACAGGGGCGGAACTGGTAGTTGATGGCGGGTATACAGCCCGCTAATTACCTTTTTTTCCTTCATCCTTTTCTTGCATTGTGAAAACGAGTGGTATGGTAGCCCCGCCGGGATTCGAACCCGGGTCGCGGGATCCAAAGTCCCGCATGCTTGGCCGCTACACCACGGGGCTGCCCGATAGAAAAGCCGAGTCCAGGCTTATAAATCTTGAGCTCAATGTTTCCGTGGTCTCATCTTTCATTAATCAACCATTAACTTTTTTAATGGTTAGTTGATAACTCTAAACATGAAGCTCATAACTCAGTACATTCTCTCAAGGTACGGTGGAAGGGTAATCACCAAGGAAGAGCTTAGAGAAGTTTGTGAAAGATTTGGAGAGAACTTTGAATACATTGTGAACTACTACATAAGTCGAGGCTACCTCGTTAGAATCCTGCGCGGAGTTTACTACGTGAAGACACTTGAAGAATACAAGTTTGGAAGGACACCAGACCCAATGACTTTAATCGCAAAGGCAATGAATAAGCTGGACCTAAAGTGGTACTTCGGCCTGTACACGTCCCTGAGACTGAACGGGGCAACCTACGAGTATTACTCCCGGATTTTCCTAATAACGCCTGTGATAACTAGGCCAAAACCTATTACAGTTCTTGGCGAGGAGGTTCAGTTCGTCAAGCTGAAGGAATCTCTCTTGGGCTTTGGAGTGGTTAAACGCAGAAAAATCCAGTATTCAGACTTAGAAAAGACTCTGTTGGACTTCATTTACTTAAAACGGTATAATAAACGCCTTAATGCAGATGCCGTTGTGCAGGAATACCTTGCAAAGGCCAAAAAAGAAAAGCTGATGGAATACTCTAAAGCATACCCGAAGTCAGTTCAACGGGAGGTTGAAGCAATTGTTTCCAGGCAATGAGTTCACGGGCTTCATAATCCGGAAGACCGGCATTGAAAAACCGTTACTTGTGAAAAGAGACGTCCTCCTGCATGCAATCTTGTGGGAACTTTATGGAGAAGAGAGGTTCCACGGGCGGTACTTGTTCAAGGGCGGAACGTGCTTGGTCAAGTGTTACTTGGGCTATTACCGTTTCAGCGTTGACCTCGACTTCACGTTTCCGCTGAGAGGCAGGCCCTCTCGCTCGGAGAGAAGAAAGCTGATAAGCTCTGAGGTGAGGTGGCTCTCGGAGAAGCTCGCTTACACCGCTGAAGAACTTGGCTTGTACTTTAGGCCTTTTGAAGGAAACTCTTACAATAGGAACTTCGTTCACTTTGAGGGAAACGAAAACAGGAAGATAGTCTTTTTCCACCTCTTCATGCCAACGGGTGAGGTCGTGAAGATTGAGGTCAACTTTTTCGAACCAGTGCTGTTTGAGGAGAAGGAGGTAATGGCTAAGACGCTTCTTGAGGGTGTTAAATTGACTAACGACGAAAAGGCATACTTCTTTGAGGAGCTTGAGCGGTACTCAGCGCTTCCCGTCACGGCTTATTGCCCCGAGGAAATCTTAGCCGAGAAGATTAGGGCTATTTTAACCCGGAGGATTCAAAAGTTGAGGGATTTCTACGATGTTTTCATGCTTTACAGAGCTGGTTATGATTACTCTAATGTTATTGATGAAGCCATTGAGAAGATACGGTTTAGTATGAGGTTCAGTCCGGAAAGGACGGCTGAAAACCTCCGGGTGAATCTGGCGTCAATTCGGGCTGGCAAGTTCAACGTTGCCTCTGAGCTCATGGAAAAGGAGCTTGAGCTGGTTCTCACAAGGCCGGCCGAATCTGAGTTTCAGGCGTTCATGGAAAACTTTCTGAGGGTTCTTTCTAAACTGGAATTTGATGATTTTCGTCAATGAAAATGATAGAAACGGTAAACTCAGAGAATCAGCGACACCAAGTCCCTTATCGCCTTCTCGGGGTCTTTGGCTTTAGTAACACCGCTCGCGAGGAGAACCCCAACGCTTCCAAGCTCCAGAGCCTTCTTCACGTCCTCGCCTGTGCTGATTCCTGCCCCGGTGAGGACCTTAACCTCGGGGTTGACCTTCTTGACCAGCTCAACGGTGTTGGTTATGACTTCCGGCTTGGCCTTGCTGACGGGGATTCCCGTTCCTATGAGCTCCGGTGGCTCGACGGCAACGTAGTCCGGGCCGAGGGCTGCGACCGCCGCGGAAACGGCCGGGTTGTTGGAGCAGACCATCGTCATGAGACCAACTTCTTCCGCCCTTCTAATGCTCGCCTCAAGGTCGGCCAGAATCATCCTGTTCTCGGAGTGGTTGAGGAGCGTTCCAACGGCTCCGGCTTCCTTTACCGCCTCGGGGAGGACGTGGCCGGTGTGACTTCCGGGCTTAATCGGGTCGATGTGCTGGGCAAAAACCGGAATTTCAACGTTCTCAGCTATCATCCTCAGGTCCGCGAGCTGGGGCGCGACAACTATAGTTATTCCGGTCTCCTTGTAGACCTTCTCAGCGGCCTTCGCTATCTCCAGCGCCCTCTTCCCGGTCGCCTCGATGTAGGTCTTGAAGTTAATCGCTATAATAGGCTCCTTCAGCTTCACCATGGGTATCACCGTTGGTGTTAAGTTCTTTCTCCTTAAACGTCTTTCGGGGAGTTTTGTTTCCACTGGAGCGGTCTCCCGAAGGGGTCTATCAAACCGGCCCTTATCAGAGAGGAGCTTATCTTCGGCCCGAGGGAGCTCCTTATTATCGGAATCACGACTATCTCGAGCGGTTTAAGCCCGCGCTCCTCCCTGGCTCTGTTCACTATCAGGGCGCCCTTGTAGGTCTCCTCGCTGACGACTATGGCTTCGAGGCTCTTCATCTCTCCCGCGAAGCCTATCGCGTTGTGGATTTTGATAACGCGGTAGTTCGTGTAGCCGTTGACGTCGAAGAACTTGAGCAAGTCTCTCAAGCGGAGTTCGTATGGGAGTATCTTCTCGGCGTAGGGTTTGTCCCTAATCATCTCGTCCGAAGTTAGGCCGACGTAAACTATTCTGCCGACCTCGAAGGCCTTCCTCAGCAGGGCCTTGTGACCGAGGTGGAGCCTGTCGAAGGTCCCGCCGACGACGACTTTTCTGAACTTTCTCATGATTTTCATTAGGTTTGAGAACCAATAAGCTTTTTTATCGGCCGGCCGAACACCGTCGGGGTGGAAACAATGATGGTGCGTAAGTTAGCAGTCGTTCTTTTGGCGTTTATCCTCCTCACGTCTTGGTTTCCCGGTGTTGGTGCGACCAAGGCGACCCAGAGTCCGTTCAGTACAATCATCTACATTCGGACAGGTCAAGCATCCGTCAATGGTACGTTTGAACTCTACGGCGTCGTAAACGTTTACCTGCAACTCTCGAACAAAACGTTGATTGAGCACTTCAACGAAATCGCCAAGGAGAACGAAACGCTCGCCCGCAAGGAGTTCCATGACTTCATCTACGACTCCGTCTATAAGCCTCTCCGTAGCACGTTTGAGGAGCGCCTGAAGGCCCACGGCATCTCACCAAAGTTTTATATGCCCCAGGGCGGCGACCCGGTTTACGTTGGTAAGAACTGGTCAGCGATAGTTTCCTTCCTCGTGACACCGTTTTTCTTCCCGAACGGCACTTACCTATCAACCCCCCTCGCGGGACCCCTGACGGTCAACGTCTCAGGCCACGTTTATCCCCTCCGCTGGGGCAAGCTAACGGTGTTCCTGCCCTCGGGGTACTACCTTCACTCGGCCTCTCCAAAGCCCGGGGAAACTAACCAGAACACCCTGACTTGGTTCAAGGGGGATTACATACCCTCCATGAGCGTTTACAGCATGACGTACCTCTTCGTTCACTTCGTTAACTCAACCAAGAAGAGCGTCGTTCTTACGTTTGACCCGACAACGCACTACGTTCAGTTCAACGCCACGTTCGTTGGACTTAAACCTCCCGCTCCGGTCGTTGAGATGCTCATCGATGACTTCAGGAAACACATGCACGTCGTTGGCATCTCCGCCAAATACATTACAAACGGCGTTCGTGTCGTTGGCGTCGTCTGGGGCCCAACTGCTTACACCGACAAGGGTAACAAGAGGATTTGGACCGTGACGCTGAAGTTTCCGGGCCCCTTTGACAACATTACAGTGGTTCACGGCAGCTACATCCTCGGCCCCAACGGGACGGTTATACTGACGTTCACGCAGGAGAGAACGGATTACAGGCTTTATGCACTCATCCTCGTGGGTATCGGTGTGGGGATTGCCGGCTTTTTCCTGTGGAGGCGTAAGAGGGGCGGCACGGCATCCGAAAGCGAATCGGAGCCTCAGGAATCCCAGTCCGACCGGGCTTCTGAGGAAGAGCCTGTATCCTCTGGAGAGTCCGCGGGGCTCGAGGAACCCTCTGAAAACGGGTCCGAGCTCAATTCCCGGTCGGACGGTGGGGTAGAGCCTTCTGGAGGTGAGGATGATGAGTCTTGACTTCTTTTTCTATCCCAGGAGCGTTGCGGTCTTCGGTTCCTTCAAGAAAGGCGCGATAGCCTACGAAATCCTCAGGAACATCGTCGAGGGTGGCTTTGAGGGAGAAATCATTCCTGTCAACCCGAAGGGCGGGGCCGTTGAAGTCGCCGGAAGGACCTTCCGAATCCGCGAGAGGCTTGAGGAGCCGGTTGATACCGCTATAATAGCGATTCCCGCCAGGTTCGTTCCTGCTCTAATCGATGAAATCGGCCCGCTGATCAGGGGTGCCGTCGTCATCTCGGCGGGCTTCTCGGAGGTCGGGAACGATGAACTCGAGCGCGAACTCGTTGAGAAAGCCAAGAAGCACGGCGTCCGCGTTATAGGTCCCAACTGCGCCGGAATCTTCGGCGTCCACGGGAAGTTCTTCGGCTCCTTTGAGGTTAGAGTTGAACCCGGCGGACTGGCCTTAATCAGCCAGAGCGGTGCCTTCGGCGGTGCGGCGTTGGCTATGGGCAACGACGAGGGGATTGGCTTTTCCGCCTTCGTTTCCTATGGAAACGCCTCCGACCTGAACGAGAGCGACTTCCTTGAGTACTTCGCGGACGATGAGAACACCAGGGCGATAGCTCTCTACATCGAGGGAGTTAAGGACGGCAGACGCTTCCTGAGGGCCCTCCGCTACGCGAGCGAGAGGAAGCCGGTTATAGTCCTCAAGGCCGGAAAGAGCGAGAGCGGGGCTAAAGCGGCGGTAAGCCATACTGGCTCCCTGGCTGGAAGTTACGAAATCTATCGGGCTGCATTTAAGCAGGCCGGGGCGATAGAGGTCGAAGAGATGGAAGAACTCTTTGATGCCGCGAAGGCATTTGAAATGTATCCCAGAGCTGGAAGGCGCGTTGCCGTAATCACAAACTCGGGAGGACCTGGCGTTCTGGCCACCGACAAACTGGAAAAGCTCGGCCTTGAAATAGCCAAGCTGAGTGATGAGACCCTCGAGAAGCTCCGCTCCTTCCTCCCGCCCCAGTGCTCCATCAGAAATCCGATTGACTTAATAGCGGACGCGGACTACGAGCGCTATAAGAGAACGATTGAGGTCGTTTGTAAGGACGAGAACGTTGATGCCTTCTTGGTAATCTGTGTCCCGCCGATTTTCATTCCAAGCGAGGAGATAGCGAAGGCGGTAATCAATGCCGACTGCGACAAGCCGGTTGTGGTTAACTTCATGGCCGGTGAGCTGGTCCGCGGCGGGGTAAAGCTCCTTGAGGAGAATGGAATCAAGAACTTCCCCACACCGGAGCGCGCCGCGAGAGCGTTGAGGTGGCTGGCGCTTCGTGGATGATTTTTCTACTTTTTGTTTTGAAATGTTCACCATCCGGTAGCCTTTTATACTCTCACCCTTCATTTTTCGACCGTCATGATAGCGCTCGGTATAGAGGGAACCGCACACACTCTCGGCATAGGCATCGTGACTGAGAAGGAAGTCCTTGCCAACGTATTCGACACTCTCACAACCGAAAAGGGCGGAATCCACCCGAAGGAAGCCGCCGAGCATCACGCGCGCCTTCTCAAGCCCCTTCTTAGAAAGGCCCTTCAGAGGGCTGGAATAACGATGGAGGACGTTGACGTTATAGCCTTCTCCCAGGGGCCCGGTCTCGGTCCGGCTCTGAGGGTTGTGGCGACGGCCGCTAGAGCTTTGGCGATAAAGTACGGCAAGCCAATCGTTGGGGTAAACCACTGCATAGCCCACGTCGAGATAACCAAGATGTTCGGGGTTAAAGACCCCGTCGGGCTCTACGTGAGCGGCGGAAACACTCAGGTTTTAGCTTTGGAAGGCGGTCGCTACCGCGTCTTCGGCGAGACCCTCGACATCGGAATAGGCAACGCGATAGACACCTTCGCGAGAGAACTTGGCATCGGCTTTCCCGGCGGTCCGAAGATTGAGAGGCTCGCGCTTAAAGGTGAGCGCTACATCGAGCTCCCCTACGCGGTCAAGGGAATGGATTTGAGCTTCTCCGGGGTTCTGACCGAGGCCGTCAGGAAGTACCGCACCGGCAAGTACCGCGTCGAGGATTTGGCCTACGCCTTCCAGGAGACGGCCTTTTCTGCCCTCGTTGAGGTCACTGAGAGAGCAATAGCCCACACCGGCAAAGATGAGGTCGTTCTCGTCGGTGGAGTTGCCGCCAACAACCGCCTCCGTGAGATGCTCAAAATCATGGCCGAGGACAGGGGCATTGAGTTCTTTGTCCCCCCCTACGACCTCTGCAGGGACAACGGGGCGATGATAGCCTACACCGGCCTGAGGATGTTCAAAGCCGGAATCAGGTTCTCGCTAGAGGAAACTGTCGTCAAGCAGAAGTTCAGAACGGACGAGGTCGAGGTGACATGGGGCTGATTGTTCCTTACTACGTTTTCATCATGGACATCGTCCTCGCCCTTGCGATAGGTTACGCCTTCCTGTTCATGTTGAGGCGAAGAAACAGGTACGACCCCGAGCTTAACACGATGGTGAAGTACTCCGTTATCTTCCTTGGACTTGCGGAGCTGGGAAGAATCGTTGATATAGTTGATGATTTCTGTTGTGCGCGGTCCGCGTGGTATTTTGAGATTGCCGTCTACCTGGTCTCAATTCTGGGCATAATTTACACCAACCTTTACTACATACGGCTCGTCGAGAGCCGCTACATCCCGTCCCCTCCGAAGGTTGGTCAGAAATCCGCCCTCGGCGCCCACGTTGTCTTCTCCAAAAACAGACTCTTGGACGTTATAGAGCTCCTTAAGAGCGCCAACTTTCCAGTTCTGGCTGTTACTCGGTCTCCCGGGATGTACGAGGGTTTCGATAACGTTTCCACCGTCTGGGTGACCCAAGTTTCTGAGGGCGTCAATCCGACCGCACTTCACGTCCTCCACGACGTCATTCTCCGCTTCGTTCGCGACAACCCCGGCTCGGCGGTTCTAATCGACTGTGTGGAGTACCTGCTCCTCTACAACGACTTCAGAACTGTCTTCAAGTTCCTAACGAACCTCAAGGACCACGTCGTTCTCCAGCACGGCTCTGGTCTCGTAATCTTCGTTGACGACTCCGTTCTGAGCGAGCAGGAGAAAGCGCTCCTCCTCAAGGAGTTCGAGCCCCTTTAAAACCTCTTCTTGAGCCTAAGGGTGTACTTCGGGTAGATTTCATCCGTGAAGCGCACGAACTTTGCCTTCCTCGGTGAGAGCCTTATCGTTATCTCAGTTTCGGGGGGCAGGTAGGTATAGAACTGGCCGTCTATGGCGAGCACTATCTCCCTCTTTAGGGCCATATTTTTTACGTCTATCCTGCTCTCCGCCGGCACTACCATCGGCCTCGAGCTCAGTGCTATTGGCGCGAGGGGAGCTATAACCATAACGCTGAGCCTCGGGTCAACAAAGGGCCCCCCAGCGCTCATCGCGTAGCCAGTGGAACCTGTGGGCGTCGATATTATGAGCCCGTCCGCGCGAATCTCGTCCGCCAAGCCCCCATCAATGTAGTAGCGGAGGTGGATTATCTTGCCTGGAATCCCCGTGAGTATTGCCACCTCGTTGAGGGCATCGGGGACGCTGGCTTCCCCATCGAGGTAAGTTCTCAGCTTTATGCGCTCGTCTATGTGATACTCCCCTTCAATCAGCTTGCTTATTGCGAAGAACGTCTCGTGGGGTTCGACCTCCGTGAGGAAGCCGAGGGTACCCATGTTGACACCGAGGATTGGTATGTCCCTCCTCGTTTTGTGCTCTACCCTCAGGATTGTCCCGTCCCCGCCTATGACGATTATGAAGTCCACGTCGAAGTCCTCGAGGGGGAGAACGTCCGACTCATCGAACTCCCTTAGATGCCTGTAGGTGTCCTCATCAACCACGACATCGTAACCGCTGACCTTGAGAAAATCGTAGACGCGGTAGGCCAGCTTTAGAGCCTCTGCCCTGTCCCTTCGGGCTACGACACCGAACCTCATGACAATCCCCCTTATTTACGGTCTCTCCCAATTAAACCTTTTCTCCTCAGCTTTGTCCCGAAGTGCGTCGTCACGAGGGCCCCGAGGGCCGTTGGAATCCAGTATGAAATTAACCTGTCGAGGAGCGTCGCGGTGACTGCTATCTCCTTGTTTATCCCCAGGAGGACGTAGATTCCCGAGTTCACGGTCTCGATTATGCCCGCCCCACCGGGGATGACGCTCAGCATTCCGACCACTATCCCGACCATCTGGACGACCATAACGTCCACGATGGAAACCGGGTAGTTAATGGCCCTGAAGGAGTAGTAGGTCCTCAGAACCGTGAAGAACCAGGATGCCGTTGAGTAAACCAGCGCGAGCAGGAACACGCCTTTGTGCCCCATCAAGAATCGGAAATCGCTCTGGAACCTCGGTACGTCAACTTCAACAGCTCTCTGGAATTTGTCGCGGTACTTCTCGGCTTTCCTCGGTGTGAGTCTTTCGAAAAGTCCGAAGAGCCAGTAGAGGGCCCCCTTTGTTTTCTTCTCGCTCAGCAGGATTCCGAGGGTGAACAGGATGATGCCTGCAAAGACGATGTCGAGGAGAACCAAAACTGCAGTCAGCGAAAGCGAGCCGAGCCTGTAGACGTAGGCCGTTGAGAAGGCCAGCATTGTAACGACCGGAATAAGGTCGAGGATTCTGTCCATCATAACCGTCGCGAACACCTGGCCGTAGGGCTTCTCCGTTTCCTTTGCCAGGAAGTACATCCTGACGGGCTCTCCACCGCCCCTCGCCCCCGGCGTGACGTTGTTGACGAATATCCCCGCGAGCAAAGCCAGGAGTATCTTCGTGAAGCTCGCCCGCACTCCAAGGGCGTTGAGGAGAACGCGCCAGCGCAGACCCCACGACAGGAGCCCGAGGACGTACATGAGAACCGCGAGCAGGAAGTAGTCGAGCCTTGCCCCCCTTAGAATCTCCACTACGTCCCTTATCCCGGCCCACCAGAGGAGGAGCGCAATTATTGCTATTCCCACGGCCAGGAGGGAGTACTTCTTCATGCTCACACCTTCCTGAGCCTTGCTATGAAGAAGCCTTGGGTTAGATGCCTGTTGGGATAGAAGCGCTGGACCTTCTCGAGTCCCAGCCCCTCTGAGCCTATGAAGATAGCCTGCTCCTCCAGCTTTAAGCCTTTCTCGAGCATGAACTTAACGTTTGCCTCGTTCTCCTCATAACTGAGTGTGCAGGTCGAGTAAACCAGAACCCCACCCGGGCGGAGGGACTTTATCGCGGCCCAGATGAAGGCCCTCTGGTATCGAGCCGTCGCGATTATGTCCCTCGGCGTCCTGCTCTCCCAGAGCTTCGGCCTTATTCCCAGGGCGGTGCACGGGGCGTCGAGGAGTATCTTATCGGCCTGAAGCCCGAGCTCCGGCAGTTTCCTCGCGTCCATCCTCACAAGCCTCACGTTCTTGACGCCGAGCCTTTGGAGTTCCTCCTCCATCTTCCTAAGCCTGTTTCTGGATTTGTCAATCGCGATGATTTCACCCCTGTTCTGGAGGAGTTGCGCTATGTGGCTCGTCTTTCCGCCGGGAGCGGCCGCCATGTCGATTATTAATTCTTCCTCGCTCGGCTCGAGGACGTGGGCGACCACCATGGACGGCAGGCTCTGGGCGTAGAAGAGGCCCTCCTTAAAGCTCTCCAGCTCGCTCAAACTGGGAAGTTTGAACTTTGGAGTCGTAACCTCAACGGCCAAACCCCTCGTCGAAACTATCATTTCCTTGGCGCTCATTTTGGCAATCCCAATCCCGACGAGAAGTCCCTTGGGGTCCCTAATCTCGACCTCGTCGCCGGGCTTTATGCTCTTGTCTGCCTGAAGGACGCCGGGAGCGTAGAGGTTCGCCCCCTGGTAGACGCTCTCGCTCGCGAACTTGTTGGCCCTGACGACCTTCAGCCCCGGCTCGTAGTCGTCTGGAAAGTTGGGGCCTTCCCTCTCGAAGTAGATGCCCTCCCTGAGGTAGGGGCTCCTCTTCGGCTTCAGCCCCTCCCGCCTGAGGATTCGCATCAGCTTGTCCCTGCTCGTCTTGAGGGTGTTTACGCGGATGTAGTACTTCTCGACCGGCGTTCTGAGCGATGCCATTATTTCCTCTGCCTCTTTCCCGAAGAGCTTACGGTAGTACTCTTGAAGCTCCGCCGGAAAGGCCTCAAAGGTCGAAGATTTCCCATTCCCTTCCAACGTCAATCAGCCTCTCAAGGCCTTTTTTGAGCGCCTCTAAACTTCCGAAGTTCGCCTCGAACTGGAAGACCTTCTCGTCGCTCCCTTCAATCCTCTCAAGAACTTCTCTCGGCGAGACCCTTCCGTCGCGCCTCCAGTTGTAGACGTCGCTCAGGAAGTTCTTGGCGCCGTAGATGAAGCTCCTCGGGAAGAGTTCAAGGAAGATGCCCAGGAACCCCTCGCTTATTCTCTCCTTCGGAATCGCGACGACGAAGTAGTAGCTCTCCGGGGTTGCCCCGACCTCAATCTGGGGCTTTATTTCGAAGGCCGGATGTGGGTACTTCATGAGCTCCCAGCGGCCGTCTATGAAGATGTAGGCCCCGAAGGCTTCCTCAACGTCCTCTACCTTGAAGCCCTTCCCCGGAAGCTCTCCCTTTAGCTCCTCGTTGAGCGTGAAGATGTCGTCCCACATCCTGTTCAGGAATTCGTGGATTTCCTTGATGTTCATATCCCTCACCGTAAAGGGGAAGGGAGGGCATGACCTTAAAAGCTCATCCCCTCGTTAGTTGGGATAAGGCTCTGTTTATCTCTCCGATTATGTCGGTCTTCACGACTTTCTCCTCAGTCTGGAGAGGTATTTGGATTGCTTTTCCAAGAACGTTTACTGAGAGGTTTAACTCCACACGCACGGTGCTTTCCTCGCCGTTCTTTACGTGGATGGCCCAGACCTCCGGCAGCACGGTCTTGTCGAGCTCTATCACCGCCCTGACGGTTGCGTATCCGTTGGCGGGAATCACCGTGGCCTTTGGGAGGTAGCCCCTTCCAACCTTGATTCCGTCAGCGTACAGGTCGAACGTGAGGTTCGCAACCGGAATCGGGAACGAGTTGGGGTTGTAGAAGTCCATGTCCACGATTAGTATGCCCTCGTTTCCTTTCTCTCCTCCCCAGCTGACTTTCGTTCCCAGCAACGCCGGCGTGTACACGAGACCGCCGAGGATTGGCCTGCTCTTTGAAGTAAAGTTAAGCTCCTTGAGTACGTTTAACGTTATCTTCCTCTTCACCGTGAACCTGAACGGGATGACCTTTAGAAACCTGCCGCTGAAGGAAATCAGCGCCGTTCCATTCTGCCCGCTGTCAAGGTACTTGAACAGAGCTCGCACCAGGTTCCTGTTGTCAAGACTCAGAACCACCGTGCTGTTCTTGGATGATATGAACACGTTTTTGGTTCCCCCGAGTTCAATGCCCATGAACTTCAGGGTTACGTTGTTCATCGAGACCGGAAGGATGACGGGTTTGCTCCACTCGCCCGTGATAATGAGCTCCGTCGTGGCCTCGGTCACGTTGCCCCAGTGGGCTTTGAACTTTGGAGGTGAGCTCAGGAATGCGTAGGTAACGTAAGCCCCCCAGAGGAGCAACGCCAAGAGCACTATTGCAACGAGCTTCCTTATCATGGCAACCACCTTTTCTAGCTCTACCCCCTCAACCCTTATAAAAGGTTCCCGGCTTATTTCCTTGGTGGTAGAATGGGGCTGGAGTCCATATTTTGGGCGTTCTGGTACATACTTCCGGCTTACTTTGCCAACGCCTCCCCGGTCCTCGTTGGAGGGGGAAGGCCGATAGACGGTGGGCGGAAGTGGAGGGATGGGAGAAGGCTTCTCGGCGACGGGAAGACCTGGCGAGGCTTCATAGGCGGTGTTGCGATTGGAACGCTCGTCGGGGTAATTCAGTACTTCATAACGCCTGACTTCTACGGTTCCCTCGGGACTGCGGTTAAGCTGGCCTTCCTGCTCTCCTTTGGTGCGCTCGTCGGTGACCTCGTGGGTAGCTTCTTCAAAAGGCGCGCGAACCTCCCGCGCGGTGCCCCGGCGATAGGCCTTGACCAGCTCGGCTTTCTCATAAGCGCCCTGGCCTTCGCCTACCCTGTCAAGACCCTCTCCAGCGGGCAGATTATATTCCTCCTCGTCGTCTCACCCTTCATCCACTGGGGGGCCAACTACTTCGCCTACAAGATGGGCTGGAAGAGCGTCCCCTGGTAGCTCCCCAACTCTCCGGTTTTTACATACTATTTCAAGTAGTTTGCAAAATCCGTATAAAAAAAGTTTTTAGTCTTTAATACTATATTCAATGTGGTGGTTCCACGTGCGTCGTGTTGTCGCAATACTGTTGGTAAGTTTGATGTTTGGGGTTGTTTTCAGTAGTGCAACCGTCGGGGGAACAGTCTTGGGGGCTCCAGTCTCGAAGAACGACGCTTACACCCAGTTCTGGAACGTTCTGTACCGTGAAGCGTACCTCGTTGGCGTTGTGAACGAGAGCGCAAATGCAGGGCACATCAACGCAACCGCCGCCAGGGAGCTCATCAACAACTCCCGGATTGGAGAGAAAAACGCCGCGAACGTCTCGGCGCAGGTATGTTGGCCCTTGGGGAGCTCAGGAAAGCTGGGGTAAAGCTCAAGTACTCCGCTGGGGAACTCAGGAAGATGGCTGAGGACATAAAGAAGAACGGCCTTCCTTCCCAAACCGTTAAGGAGCTTAAATCTCAGGGTTGGACCGATGAAGAGATTAAAGCCCTTCAGGAGTACATAGCTAAGAACGCAGACAACATAACTACTGGCTTTGACATGGGCTCATTCCTCACAAACTTCTCTAGGGCGTTCGTGATAGTCGGGTTTAAGTACGCCTCCTACGAGAGCTGGGCTCTCGAGAAATGGAAGTGGGCGCACCCAAAGGAGACGAAGGAGCAGGCTTTAAAGGCGTACGGTAGCTATCCCAAGAAAATCCTTCCCGGAATCTCCAGGGATTGGGTGTCATTCTACACCGCGTACCTCGAGGACAACGTCTCGGGGATGAACTCTAGCCTTAAGAATATCATCAGATACATACACAGTATATTGATGCCTCCACTATACTCTTCAGGAACTACCTTTGTCAGTAGTGGTGGCGTTGTAGTACAAAACGTTCACAGGGTTGGAAATTCTGTTTTTGGATACTCCTACTACTGGCCCTCTGCCCTGAAGGCCTACAACCTCACCCGTCAGGTTTACGTCATCGTCGAGGCTATGAGCATGGGGAACAGAAATCCGGAGCTCAAGGGGCTTTTGAACCAGAAGGTCGCGGAGCTCAAGGATGCACTGGTGGTGTATTACCATGATGAGACTAGTATTAACCCGAATCCAAGTCCCAACCCACCTAACCCCTGCATTGGGGGAAGGTGTCTGGTGGGTGACATTTCTTCCAAGCCGTCCGGTTCATCAAAGACGTCCTTCGGTAACCTCAACAACCGTAAGGACCTCCTGAAGAAGTTTGCCCTGGACGTGGACAGCAACTACGGGTACATAGTAATTGAGGGAGTGGACGTTATCCCCGTTGAGGCTACCGGAACCTACGCCACCTACCGCGTCGTTGTGCACTTCAGGGCGGTCAACAACGTGGTCAGCGACGTGAAGGTGATGTTCCACGGAAGCGGGCTTTCGTACCAGGTTGCGGTTGGCTACGTGCATCCGGATGATGAAGTTAAAACTGTGTCAAGCATTGTGAGCTCCAGAATCTATGGGAACGGCGCTTCAACCGTCTCCGTTGCCGGAACGGTCACCATAACCGGCAAGTCGGTGCCCACCCCGCGCCCGACGGAGGGTTTCAACACATCTGCCATAGGCGCGGGTATACGGAACGTTACCGTAACCGAGGACTACCACAAGGTCATCAACCTTAAGTCCACCATCGACCCCTCAAAGGTGACGTTTTCCGTTTTCACCGACCCGGCCTCGCCCGTACTCGTCGGCACCAACGTGAAGTTCAAGATTTACGTGTACAACGGGAACAACAAAGCGGTTTCCTTCAACTACCGCCTGTACGTTCAGTGCCCAACATCCCCGGGCAACAGCTTTACCAAGACCGTAACCGGTTCCCTCTCCCTCGGTCCCAACTCCGGAGAAACCATTACAGTGTTCTCCAACACGTTCAGCAGTACTGGAAGCTTCGGATACTCCGGAACCCTCTACTTCGGCCAGTACTCCAAGACCTCCCAGGGAACTCTCGATGTCAGGGCAACGCCCGTTTCGGGGGGCAGCGTTTAAATCCTTGGCGTGTCGGTCTCCCCAAGCCCTGCCAAGGTGGGAAAGCCCGTTAAGTTCACGGTCAAGCTCAAGAACAACTACAAGGAGAAAAAGAACGTGGACGTCTCAATCTCCGTCGGCAACTCCTGGAGGAAATACAAGACCGTCGGCGTCCCCTCCGGCGGAACCGCCACCGTGACGTTCACGTGGGTTCCGTCCAGTGACGGGGATTACGCTTGGAGCGTCCAGGCCCACACCTCCAACAACGGGAACAGCATCCTCGAGGACTCGCGGAGTGGGGAGGTGAATGTTCTGGGTCCCTCTCATGAGTTTGCGGTGAAGCTTGAGGCGTTTCCGGAGGAGCTCAAGGGTGGTGGGACGGTGTATTTCACAGTGAAGGCCTGGAACTTTGCGAGTGGTGGGTTGAACGTTCATTTCAAGGTAACCGACGATGGGGGAGCGGTGATTAAAGAGTTCAACAGGTTTGTTCCTAAGGGTGCGGGTAATTACTCGGTTGATGCCTTCAGTTTGAAGGTTTATGGGGTTGGGAAGCACACTTATACTTTGACTGCGAGCATCTCTGGGGAAGTCGAGAAGAGCACAGCGACGGTGGAGGTGGAGCCTCCAACGGTTCAGAAAGCGTCTATGGATTGTAGTAACATGGTATTATCTGCAAAGAAGGGAAATCTGGTGCTGGACATGACGTGCGATGTGTACTTCACGAACCCCACCGACGTTAGCTGGAAGGTTACCCGTATTGATGTTGAAGCCCACGTTCTTAGAACAAAATATACAAGAGATTTAACACCCTCTTATACGAAAGACATAATGATTCACACTGTTCCACCAGGGGGTACTGGAAAATTCAAACTAAATTTCCATGATACACTTCCTGAGAATGGAGTCCTGGGTATTGGAGTTGAACTAAAAGACTTGGCTGGAACAAGGGTCCCTGTACAGGTGAACTTTACGGTGTATGCCAATGGCAAACCCTACATAGTAGATTCCCAGGGCAACACGTGGCCATTGGCTTATAGTGCAACTCAGTATGTGAGAATATCGGTGGAATTAAACAGCATTGTCCAGCACATTGTTGCGGACACCGTGGCAGGGGTTGTGATAGGGGCTAGTGTTGGAGCAATCGTTGGTAGTATCCTGCCCGGCGCTGGAACTGGAGCAGGTGCCGCTGCAGGGGCAGCAATTGGGGGCACTTTAGGATTTCTATATGGTGTCATATGGCATGGCGTCTTGGGTAGGCCATAGGGGTGATAGAAAATGAAATGGACAGGCGTAATCATTTACCTTATTTCCCTTTTTCTTCTCTATGTTTCTACTGATATAAAAGTAGCGCTTACTCTCGCCAGCGTGAGCCTTTCAGTGCTTTACGTTTGGGTGGTCATGCTATGGATGGTAAGTCGCAAGAACGCTGGTGGCCTCTCCACTCCAGCTAAAATTCTTCTCTTGGTTAATCTGGCAGTAATACTTGTCAGTGTTTTCTTTATTGGAACCGTTGGGGCGGCCCTGCTGTTAGCGGTTCTCTTGGTTCTCCATGGCTTTGTGCTGTTAGTCCGTTACGGTCTAAGCAGGGGGCCAGTTGCTCAGAACGCAGATTCGAGGCTGAGATACTTTGGAGTCCTTCTTTTAGGATTCTTTTCCTTAAACCCATCCATAGAAGGTGTTTCCACTTCCAATTGGATTGAGGTGAGTGCCTCAGTACTACTGATATTCGGAGTGTATCTAATGTTTGAGGAGGTGAGGAATACCCTAAGAGGGAAATAAACTTACAGGCAACGCTTGGGATAACTACGACGGCAAGCCGAAGAATGTCGGAGAGGAGCACTGCAACGGTGGAGGTGGAGCCGACGGGCAGCGTGATTGCTAACATGACGTGCATGGATTCGGCCATTCCATACGATGGTTCGACGACTTGTGAAATTACCCAACTCGGTTCCAGCAACCCTTTTTAACTTCCCCTCCAACTTTCCCAGGTGGTCGAAATGAAGGTTACCGTTCGCTACTTCGCCCGCTACCGCTCCCTCGTCGGCAAGAGCGAGGAGGAACTCGAAGTCCCAGACGGGATAACGGTGCGGGAGCTGATAGAAATCCTCAAGGAGAGGCACCCGGTTCTCAAGAACGAGGTCTTCGCCGAGGACGACGACTTGGCCGACGTCAACGTCTCGCGGAACGGAAGGTACGTCCGCTTTGATGAAGTTCTTCGTGACGGCGACATCGTTGCGATATTCCCCCCGGTGAGCGGTGGTTGAGATGCTGAGCGAGAGGGAACTTGAGCGCTACGACAGGCAGATAATGATTTTTGGAACGGAGGGGCAGGAGAAGCTGAAGAAGGCCAAGGTGGCCGTCGTCGGCGTCGGCGGTCTCGGGAGTCCGGTTGCCTACTACCTGGCGGCAGCCGGAATCGGGACGCTCCTCCTCATAGACGACCAGAAGCCGGAGCTCAGCAACCTCAACAGGCAGATACTCCACTGGGAGGAGGACGTTGGAAGGAACCCAAAGCCCCTCTCAGCAAAGTGGAAGCTGGAACGCTTCAACTCCGACATAAGGATAGAGACTTTCGTCGGGAAGCTCACGGTGGAGAACGTTGAGGAGGTCCTTAAGGGCGTTGACGTCATCGTTGACTGCCTCGATAACTTCGAGACGCGCTTTCTCCTCGACGAGTACTCGCAGAAAAAGGGGGTTCCTCTCGTTCACGGTGCCGTCGAAGGAACGTTCGGCCAGGTAACGACGATAGTTCCCGGAAAGACGAAGAGCTTGCGCGAGATTTTTCCGAATGTCAGGGAAAAGAAGGGAAAGTTCCCCATAATCGGGGCAACGGCAGGCGTTATCGGCTCAATCCAGGCGATGGAGGTCATAAAGCTCCTCACGGGTCTCGGCGAGCCCCTGATGAACAAGCTCCTCCTCGTGGACCTGGCCTACAACACCTTTGATGTCGTCGAGCTCAGGTAGACGGGGCTTTCACTTCCTCCATTTTGTTGACCGAGGTTATTCTAACGGTTCCTCTCCACGAGCCGACTTCAATGACGGTCATTTTTCCGTTCATGCCTTCGACCGCGGCCGTCGCTCTAACGCTGAAGACGAGTTTCATTCCCTTGAAGGCGCCGTTTGAGAAGTACAGCTCTGCGGTCGCATCCGTCACCGTAGTGTTCATCCCGGGATTTGTGAAGTAGAGCCGGGCCATCGGTAGCAGTACGTCCCCAGGAACGGAGTAAACGAGGACACGAGTTCCGTTCTCGGTGTAGTTGCCTATCGGTGTGAGCTTCAGGAGTTCCTTAGCTAAGCTTACAGGGTTTATTCTCCAGAAGGACGTGTCGTTGCTGACTCCAGTTCGTCCAAGGGTTTCTGTGTAGACCGTGCCACCTATTATCACCCTGGTCATTTTCAGGGTAACGTTGTCCGGCTTGGTTACCGTTCGGGTGACGATTTTGGCCCTTTTTCCGAGGAGGTCTACGTAGCCCCTCTCCAGGATTCCCATGCTGGCGTTGGTCCTCTGGGTTGTGTTCCCTGTTTTAATCGTTATTCTGAGCTGCACACTCGCGTTCTCTTCGTAGGTGTACTGGTGTATCGACGTGAGGATAGCCATCGGTGTGATTTCCGCGTGTTTTTTCTCCCCCGCATGCCCGCTTGAAGTAGTAGCGACATTGGTTTGGCTTGGTGATTTTGTCTGGCTTCCTCCTTTTTCCCCTCCCTGGCTTCCTATACACCCAGCCGAGATAACTAGGAGGGCGATGAGGAGTATCGCAAGTTTTTTCATGCTCTCACCTCTCCCCGCTCAGAGATGAAAACTTTAAACTTTCCGGAGGTACTCCCTTAGGTGGTCGTCGTGAAGGTCAGACTGACAAAGGAACCTTTCAGCGTCGACGAGGCTGTAAAACTCCTCCGCGTCCCTGAGAGCGGGGCCTACGTTGTCTTCCTCGGCCAGGTCAGGAACGAGAGCCACGGTAAGAAAGTTGAAAGGCTCATCTACGAGGCCTACCCGGAGATGGCTGAGGCGGAGATGGCCAGAATAAGGGAGGAGGCGCTGTCGAGTTTTCCGATTCTCGACATGCTTATATGGCACCGCTACGGCGAGTTGCCCGTTGGAGAGGACACGATTCTGATAGTGGCCAGCGCAAAGCACAGAAAGGAGGCCTTTGAGGCCTGTTCGTGGGCGATAGACGAGGTTAAGAAACGGGTCCCCGTGTGGAAGAAGGAAGTCACTGAGGATGGGACCTTCTGGGTCGAGGGTGACAGGCAGGTTCCGGTCTGATTTCTCCACTTTTTGCATACTCTTGTTGATAGTTAGCAAAATTCGAATAGAAAAAGTATAAATATGGTGACTTCTACCATCCTACTGGTGTCAATCATGGAGAGGGTGGAGTATAAAGGTGTGTCCCAAGGGGTCCCGAGGCTGTCCGTAACATCCGTCGGGAAACCCCCGTGGAGTAACAGGCCCCACAACGGTAAAGTTGAGAGGCTTATCCTCCAGCTTGGCGCTGGTAGGGGAAAGTTTTCGGAAGTTGAGGGAATTCCCCGCTCCATCGGTTGCATCGGTAACAACAGGTTCATCCTCCGCAGGGAGCCGATGAGCCTTGAGAGGATGAAGGAGCTGCTCCTCGAGTTCAGGAAACTCGGCGGAAAGGAAGTCTGGCTGACCAACTACGACAGCTTAGATGTGCTCATGGCTCTCGTAGTGTTTGCGAGCGAGCTCGAGTTTCCAGAGGTCTACGCGGTGGTTCTTCTTGAGGACCTCGATGAGGTCACACCTGTTGAGGGTGTCAACTTCATAGCCGAGCTCAGTTACCCCGAGCACACCCTTGACGAGCTTTCACCGTACCCCTGGCTTTTCGGTGCCCTTGTCACGGTTCCTCCCGAGGAATTCCGCGCCGGCCCCTTCCTCGGCAACTTCAGCGGTGAGGTGTACCTGGACGTTCTGTTCCCAGGGTCGGCAAGGACGCTCACTTTCAACGTTATCGAGCTCCGCAGGATTCACAATCCGAGCACCGAGCGCTACCACGACTGCCTCGCCGGAACCGTTGCAGTTACCGCCGACGGCTACGTCCTTCCCTGCCCGCTCCTCAGGAACTACGTGGTTGGGGACGTTACCAGAATGACCCTCAAGGAGGCCGTCAGGAAGAAGCGCCTCCGCCAGTTCTGGAGGATGACGAAGGACAAGATAGAGGCGTGTTCCACGTGCCCGTTTAGGTACATCTGCCATGACTGCAGGTCGCTTGAGTACCGGGCGACCGGTGAAATAGACGGCATGGAGTACTGTCAGATGCTCCTCTAAAACTCAACGATTGAGCGGTATCCGCTCCCGTCCTCTTTTACCATCCTCTGAAACGCGGTCCTCTTGTTGTTGTCGTTGAGCTCCTTGAAAGTCGGCTCGAAGTACTCTATCAGGAGCTTTTCCACGTAGCCGCTGAACTCTAGTATCTTGCTTCCCATGTCCTCCTTCGATGAGAAGAGCCATTCAAGAAGGTATCCCTCCCCCGGCAGGTAGCCGACGGTAATCTCGTACTCCCTGAACTTCTCCAACACCTCTTCGTCCAGCTTCTTCGTTATCCCTATAACCCCCCTGTCGTGGATGTTCATATCAAGGAGTGGGTAAAACCCAATGAGGATGTTCTTCTCCCTCAGC
The DNA here is from genome assembly GCF_054657655.1 of Thermococcus prieurii. Classification (NCBI taxonomy): domain Archaea; kingdom Methanobacteriati; phylum Methanobacteriota; class Thermococci; order Thermococcales; family Thermococcaceae; genus Thermococcus; species Thermococcus prieurii. The sequence goes on from NZ_BAAHYH010000002.1 coordinate 1,412,209, forward strand.
CGCTCAATCATGTACCTTATCGTTGGTCTCGTCTTCCCGAGACGCTCGGCTATCCTCTTCATAGGCGTCCGCGCGTCCCACTTCAGGATGTCCATGAGGATTGCGTAGTCGTAGCTCAGCTCCCAGTCACCCCACTCCTTGGGCTCCTCCGGTGGTGGATAGGCCCAGACCTCGTAGTACTCGAAGTCATCGGAGTACTTTGAGAGCATCTCGTCTACATCCTTCACCTGGTCCTTTGGGACGTAGAATATCACGGACAGGCCGTTTTTAAAGCCGAAGGCCGGGTTGACGTAGCCGATGAAGGGGTTTTTGGTCATTCTAACGGCGACTTCAATGAGCCTGTCAGAAGGAACGCTCAGAAACCCAACGAAGCTTTTCAGACCGAGGAGCCTTATGTTGTACGTCGCGCTCACGACGAGGTATTTGCTATAATACTTATCGTAAATTCTTTTCAACCTGTAATAATCTAACCCCTCAGCCGACGCTATCCTTCGGAGGCTTTCAAGAGGGTACTTCTCAAGAAGCTCGACAAGGAATTCTATTTCATCTGTGTTTATACCTCCCATTACCGGCACCACCGGGGCGGAAAAAGTTATATCACTGGAGTATTAAATTCTTCCGGTGGTGCCCATGGTGAAGATAGAGGTTGTCGACATCGAAAAACCCGAGGGGGTCGAGGTCATAATCGGACAGGGCAACTTCTCGATATTCACCGTTGACGACCTCGCGAGGGCCCTTCTTACCGCCGTCCCGGGAATAAAGTTCGGCATAGCCATGAACGAGGCGAAACCACAGCTTACCAGATACACCGGAAACGACAAGGAGCTTGAAGAATTAGCGGCGAAGAACGCCGTGAAAATCGGCGCGGGTCATGTCTTCGTAATCCTTATGAGGAACGCCTTCCCGATAAACGTCCTCAACACCGTCAAGAACCACCCAGCGGTGGCTATGGTCTACGGGGCAAGCGAGAACCCCTTCCAGGTCATCGTTGCCGAGACCGACCTCGGGCGGAGCGTCCTTGGAGTGGTTGACGGCAAGGCAGCCAACAAAATAGAGACCGAGGAGCAGAAGAAGGAGCGCAGGGAGCTCGTTCAGAAAATTGGCTACACCCTTGACTAAACCTTTTAACCCCTCTTTTCCCCTCTTCTCCGGTGGTCTTATGAGGCTGGCGTTCATAACCTCCAACCCCGGCAAGGTTGAGGAAGTCCGGAAGTACTTCGAGCCCCTTGGAGTTGAGGTCTACCAGCTCCACTTTGAGTATCCTGAGATACAGGCGGACACCCTTGAGGAAGTCGCCGAATACGGTGCGAAATGGCTGGCGGAGAGAATAGAGGGCCCCTTCTTCCTCGACGACTCGGGCCTCTTCGTAGAGGCGCTCAAAGGCTTCCCTGGGGTCTACTCGGCCTACGTTTACAAGACCCTTGGCTACAACGGAATCCTCAAGCTCCTCAAGGGAGAAACCAACAGGAGAGCCTACTTCAAGAGCGTCATAGCCTACTGGGACGGCGAGCTTCACATCTTCACCGGGAGGGTCGACGGTGAAATAACGACCGAGCCGAGGGGCAGTGGCGGTTTCGGTTTCGACCCAATCTTCAAGCCCGATGGATTCGGTAAGACCTTTGCCGAAATGACAACCGAGGAGAAGAACGAAATCTCCCACAGGGGACGGGCGCTGAAGGCCTTTGCCCAATGGCTAAGGGAAAATCTTTAAATAAGCCTTCTCATCAATCCCATGCGATTGGAGTTGAATAGATGACGAAGGGGGTCGCGATGACGGGCAACCTTGATGCCATCGACCTTAGGCTTTTGAAGGAACTGCGCGAGAACGCGAGGGAGAACATAGCGAGCCTCAGCAAGAAGCTCGGAATCCCGAGGACGACGGTTCACTACCGGATTAGGCGGCTCCTCGACGAGGGGATAATAGAGAAGTTCACGGTCAAGCCCAACTACAAGAAGCTCAACCTCGGCACGACGGCCTTCATACTCGCCAGATACGACCCCGACTCTGGCTTGACCCAGAGGCAGGTCGCCGAGAGGATAGCTGCGCTCGAAGGGGTCTACGAGGTGCACATCATAGCCGGTGAGTGGGACCTCCTCATAAAGGTCCGCGCCCCCAGCTCGGAGGAAGTCGGTAAAATAGTCGTTGACAAGCTCAGAGAGATTAAGGGAATCGAGCAGACCGTTACGATGGTGTCATTCGTTACGGTTAAGGAGGAACCTTAGGGGCGATGATTGGCGTTCTCCTTTCTGATTTTGTGATGATGCGAGGTTTGATGAGCCCTGCATTTTCCTCTTGAGCTTAGTTGCTCCAGTTGTATGCGGTGATTTTCTTGGGATTTCTAGGGGTTTCTGGCTTCTGGAGGTTCTTTAATTTTCCTGTTTTGATGGTTGTAATCTGAACTTCATGTGAAGCAGTAATTTCTTTTTGATTGTCTCTATTATGTTAATATGTTTTGTAGAAAAACTTTTAAGTTTAGGATTTATTATCCATGTGAACAATACTTGAGGTGACTACATGGGTTGGAAGCGGTTTCTTGCTTTAGCTCTTGTGTTGCTATTCCTTGGAATGAGCGTCAGTGGGGCTAGTGCAACTGCAAACCTTGTGAACAATAGCACGGTAAACGACACAGTAAAGGTTCCGCAGAATTTCAGCGGGGAAGGAAAGAAGGGAAACGATATCAAACCGCAGTTTGCGTGGATTCCGATTGGTATTATAGTACTTGACCAGGCCGCACACTGGTTCCTTGAGCGTTATGTTTCTCCCAAAGTTGCCTCGGTCTATGATGCTGTCACGATGTTCATTGACCCGGAGAAGATTGCAGAAAAGCTTGGAATTAAGGGGGCAAAACTCGGAATTAAAGTCATCAGTCACAATAAAGTGCTAATCGGCCTGTTCAAGGACAACAAAGTCGTCAAGGAAATCACATACGCCTCCAAGGAGGCAGCTGAATGGGTGGCGAACAAGCTTGGGAACGAGTACATCTCAAAAATAGTTGAAAAATACGTGGTCAAGGACGGAGGATTGAAGAAAGGAGAAGACTTTGACAGCGTAGTAGGAGCGATGCAGAAACTCTACGACTTGGGGATAAAAAGCAAAGATGCCCGTAAGTATATCATTGACAGGGGCTGGAACGTCAAAAAGCTTGAGAGAATACTCGATGACGTGAGTAACATTGATAATGGAGGGAAAAAACTAATTAAGAGAATCAATGCGGACCTCAGAGATGAGAAAACTTTAGGCCCCCTCTACGAGGCAGAGGTCGTGAGCCACCTCAAGAAGAGCGGGTGGACAATAGATGAGGTTGAGAAGGACGTGGTAACATCAGCGGGAAAGACTGAAATTGACATAATCGTGGAGAAAGGGTCGGAGACCGTGCTGATAGAGTGCAAGAGAAACGCACATAAAATAAGCGAGGAACAGCTTGCAAAGTACGCTGAGTACGCCATCAGTAAGGGAATCAGAAAGATTGAAGTGTACTATGCAGGGGGCATTGAGAACATAAGGGACTACTATTACTACACCCAGTACCTGCCAAAGGAGATAAAGTCCCGGTTTGGTGTGGACGTTGAAGTGCGTTACCTTGCTTCAGAATTCGACTGAACCTTTTTACCTTCTTTCCGTTTATGAATCGGGGGGGAGTGACATGGGGACCACGTATTATACCCTCGCCGTGTTTGATGAGCCTTGGGAGGAAGTGCTTGAGAACCTCCCCCGCGAGTTCAGGTACACCCGCGAACTCGCGTACCAGCGGGAGGAAAGGGAGGAGCACCTGAAGTTCATCTTTGACATGAGGGGCTTTAGACTTGTTGCAGTGGGGGAACTGCACTACGAGCTGAAAACCACCGAGGGAGACTCCCTTGACTGGCTTGAGGTTGAAACGTACTCGAAGGATGACATAACACTCCTCCAGATTGGAGTCTCCACCGGCAGGTGGATGTTCGTCCTGAGTTCTGAACTTATGAAGTTCCTCGGAAAGCTGATGCGGGCTGGGGCGGTCCTCATCTGCGGTTACACGGACGACCACGACCTCAGAGATGCAGGCTTTGAAGAAGACAACCAGTTCCTCCTGTACGAATGGTTAGTCAAAACCGTTAAGCTCGGAAAGCTTGAGGTTCTTCCATCTGGCCTTACTGTAGTGAAGAAAGAACTCCTCGACCTTGAGGACGGGCTCTATGAGTTACTTGAAAGGCCCGGGAGGGAAGAGGGGGAGTACGTGCTCATTAAAAGTCTGGACAGCTATAAACTGCTCGTTTCAATTAGGGAGAGTGATTTAACCGACGAGGAGTGCTATCGCGACCTCTTAGAGGACAAAGCATGGTTCAGTTTGAAACTTGTTGGACTTCCCTTTAAACGTATCGGCCGGAGGATTGAGGACAAGTTCCTCCTCAAACGGGCCGAGGGTATCTTTAAGGCACAAACCGGAGCGTCGAGTGATTGCTATGGGAGATTGTAAGAGCATCGTTGCGGTGTTCGATAAACCGTGGGAGGAAGTGCTTGAGAACATCTCGCGCGAGTTCAAGTACGTTGGGAAAAAGCGGTACGGGGGTGATGAGGGGAATAAGGAGTGGTTCAAGTTTTATGATACGAGGGGATTCCGACTGGTGGAAGTTGGGGACATTGATTATGGAATGAAGACCACGCGGGAGTGGGGAGGAAGGGTGATAGCCCTGGCCAGCGTTGAAACGTACTCGAGGGGAAGCATAACACTCGTCCAGATTGAGGCGTGGACGAGCGGGTTTGATTTTGTCCTGAGTTCCGAACTTATGAAGTTCCTCAAGAAACTGGCGAGGACAGGGGCAGTTCTCATCTGCGGTTACCTCTACGGGCATGAAAAGCTTAGGGACGTGTTCGGTGACTACAACCAGTTCCTCCTGTACGAGCGGTTGGCTGAGATAGTGAGGAGGAAAAAGCTCGAAGTCCTTCCCTCGGACTTAACCGTCATCAGGGAAGACATTCTTGGGCTGGAGGATGGTCTCTACGAGCTGGTTGGCGAGTCTGGCTTATATGTTTTTGTCAGGGGTTTGGGTGTAGAGGGGTATAAAGTGCTCCTCACGGTTGGAGAGGGGTTATTGGACGATGACCTTTACGGGGAAGTGCTCGAGTATGAGGACTGGTTCAGTTCGGACATCACCAGTCTCGTCTTCAAACCCCTCGGCCGGAAGGTCGAGAACGAAGAACTGCTTAAGAGGGCTGAGGAATACTTCAAAGCACAGGCGGGAGAAGATGGGCGTTGATACCTACATCTGCTTCATGTTTGATAGAAAGCCAGTGGAGGGCTTTGGAGACTTCCTTAGATGCTGAGGTTGTGATTAGCATACTTAAGGCTTGAGTACAACAACCGTTATCCATATTGAATTGAATGGCTGGTGAAACAAGTCAAACCTAAGGAACTGGACAACTGGGTGTGAGACATGACCCCTCAAAGTGCTCTGGGGATTTGCTGGTACTGGTATCTTCCAGGAACGAGCCCGTATTCAACCGCTAAAAGCGTGGACGAGCTTTTGGAGTGGACAGAGGTGCTCTTTGACTTTGATAATGTTCTCAAGCACCACCTGCCCGTTAAGGGTCACTGGATTGGGAATCCTTCACTCCTAACCGTGGTTCCCAGGAACATCAGCGTTCTCTCCGCCACCGTAAGCTTCCCTCTCTTCCTTGGGAACTTCATAGCTGGAATTTTATACGCGCTCGGAAGGGAGAACGAGTTCAGGAAGTTCATCGGAGGGCCTGGAGTTAAAACGCCTGCAGGGGACGGCAGGATGGTTCCCAAAAATATTCTGAAGCCCGTCGGAGAGCTCCCCGACTGGGCAGGGGGAACACGACCGAAGGTCAAACTCTACGTGGACATGGACTTTGGAGCCTTTGACCCGACCGTTCATGCGGCACTCATCAGGGAAGGTAAGTTCTTGGCCTGGATTTTCGACAATGGCAGGGCCTACAGAATGGGCGCGCGAGAATTCATTGAACTCGCCTTGGGGGTTCTCGTTGAGGGCAGGAATTCGATAAACGCCCTGATTGAGCGCGTTAACGGCCGCTCGTCACTGGCCCGGGCGACGGTGCGATACATCGAGCGGTTCGTTGGGGCGGTCACATAACACAGCACTCGTAGATTATCTCGACGTCCCTCACTGTTTTCGCCCACTCGATGACCTTCCTCGGCGGATTCGTCAATCTGTCAACTCCTTTCAGAACAGCCCCCCTGTCGAATTCCACCCGCCATCTTCCCGTTGGCCGCATGCAGCCTATGCTCAGCTCCCCGTTAAAGCGCTCGCGCGCGTACTCGACGACCTTCAGACTCTCCTCAACGCCCGGTTTTGGGACGTTTTCCATCTCCGTCCCCTTCGTCGGGATGAGAACGTCCAGCACTAGGACGTCTATCGGGTACTGAGCGAGGAGGTCAATCGCCCGGTACTCCCAGTGGATTCTCCCGAAGTCGAGGCCTATCGTTATGTGGGGCGCCACACGAATTCCGTTCTCAGTCAGAAGTTCAACTATGTGGATGTAATCTTCTACGGTTTTATCTATCCTGTAAACTCGCCTTATCACGCCGTCATCGCCGACGAAGTCGAGGGAAACGACATCAACGTATTTCAACCACTCCAAATCGCTCTCGTCTATGAATCCGACGTGGGCGTTGAGCTTCAGGTTCGTTCTCCTCTTAATCTCCCTCACTTCGTCCGCGTACTTGTCAATCGGCACCTTCAGGCGTGAATCCATCCCCCCGCTCAGCAGACAGCCCCGCCCGCCGGAGCGCTCGAGGTCGAGGCAGAAGTTCAGGAGCTCCTTTCGCGTTGGCTTCTTCATGCCCTCAAGGTAGTGCCTCCCGCAGTGGGCGCAGTTGAGCGCGCAGTAGTTTCCGGTGAGAGAGATTGATGGAAACTTAACTCCAGGAATGTAAATTTTTAGTTTCTTCATTTAACTCACCCCTGGTGGTTGTAGGGGGCGGAGCCCCCTCCGGTGTTTAAAGGAGAAGGAAGGGTTCGGGAAACGTAGTTTCCCGGCTTATGTGGGGCGAAGCCCCACCTTCGGGGGGAGGGGGTTAGCAAGGACGTGGGGGGTGAAACCCCCCGGTCCTGCGAGGGGAATTTGATTCCAGGGATGTAGATTTTTAGTTTTTTCATTTAAATCACCGTTGGGGGTTGTAATGAGAATGAAGGGTTTGGATACTTTTGAGCTTTCTTTCCCTCATCAAAGCACCCAAATGAAATGAGAAGAGGGGGTTAAAACCCTAACTGGAGGCTTCAGAGGAACGGGTTGTGGAATTTCTTGCCCGGATAGTAGGCTATTCCCTCGAGTTCCTCCTCGATACGTATGAGCTGGTTGTACTTGGCGTTCCTGTCCATCCTGGCTGGGGCGCCGGTCTTTATCTGGCCGGCGTTTATTGCGACCGCGAGGTCCGCTATGAAGGGGTCGTCGGTCTCTCCCGAGCGGTGTGAGACGACGACGCCGTAGCCGGCGCGGTAGGCGGTGTAAGCGGCGTCGATAGCTTCGCTGAGCGTTCCAATCTGGTTGACCTTGAGGAGGAGCGCGTTTGCCGCGCCGAGCTCGATGGCCTTCCTTATCCTCTTGGGGTTGGTGACGAAGATGTCATCGCCGACTATCTGTATCTTTCTTCCGAGCTCCTTCGTTATCTCGACGAAGCCCTCCCAGTCCTCCTCGTGGAACGGGTCCTCGAGGGAGACTATCGGGTACTTGCTCACAAGCTCTCTGTAGAGTTCAAGGAGTTCCCCACGGTCGTACTCCTTTCCACCAACGACGTACTTGCCGAGCTTCTCGTCGTAGAACTCGCTCGATGCGGGGTCGAGGGCGAAGGCTATCTCGTCGCCGACCTTGTAGCCGGTCTCCTCAATGGCCTCGGTGAGGAGGTCGAGGGCTTCACTCGGCTCCTTGAGGGGCGGGGCGAATCCACCCTCGTCGCCGACGTTGACAGCGTTCTTGCCGTACTTCTCGGCTATGACCTTCTTGAGGGTGTGGTAGGTCTCGGAAACCCACCTTATGCCTTCCCTGAAGGAGTCGGCCCCAACGGGCATTATCATGAACTCCTGGAAGTCCAGCTCGTTGCCCGCGTGGACACCGCCGTTGATGACGTTGCTCATCGGAACCGGCATGACGTAGGCGTTGGTTCCGCCGATGTACTGGTAGAGCGGCAACCCGAGGGCGTTCGCTGCGGCCTTGGCAACGGCCAGAGAAACACCGAGGATTGCGTTGGCTCCGAGGTTGCTCTTGTTCTCGGTGCCGTCGAGCTCAATCATGAGGGTGTCGATGTCCCTCTGCCAGGTGACGTCCATTCCGATGATTTCGGGGGCGATTATCTTGTTGACGTTCTCAACGGCCCTTTTGACGCCCTTTCCGTGGTAGCGCTTTCCGCCGTCGCGGAGCTCGACCGCCTCGTGGGTTCCGGTTGAGGCACCGCTGGGAACTGCAGCGCGCCCCATGCTGACCGGCGTGTAAACCTCAACCTCGACCGTTGGGTTTCCCCTGCTGTCGAGGATTTCCCTCGCTATAACCGCCGTAATCTCGAACGGGTTCTCCATGCTAATCACCTCGGGTGATATTTTTCCTTCCCAAATATAAAGTTGGCGATGGGCTTTTAAACTGCCCCGTCAAGGCCGGAACATGGACTGGAAGAGGAAGCTCCTTGAGGAAGGCTACATCGAGCTGGACGGCCTCAGAATCGAACTGAGTCTCGACAACACGTTCATGGATATCGACTACATCCCGAGGGTCCTCGTCTACTCTGAGGAAACCGGCCGCTGGCATGTTCTTAGGAATCCTATCCCGAAGGGAAGAACCCTCGAGGAGGGCTGGGACAACGCGGTTAAGGTTCTTGAGATGATAACGAGGGGTGAAGTTGAGCCTGACCTTGGAGACCCTGAAATGGGGAAGCGCCTTGTCTCGGTCCTGAGGAAGCTCGATGCCCTTTGAAAATTCTCCATAGTCCTGGTTTTTCTCCAAATGAGCGGGGGAAAACGCTAAATAGTTCTTCCAAGCTACCGACTTTAGGTGGTCATTGATGAACGCTCGAGAAATCGCTCGTTATATTGACCACACCAACCTCAAGCCCTATGCAACTAGGGAGGACATCATCAGGCTCTGCGATGAGGCGATTCAGTACGGTTTCTACGCCGTCTGCGTGAACCCCTACCGCGTCAAGCTCGCCAAGGACTACCTGCGCGAGAAGCAGGCAGACGTTAAGGTCGCGAGCGTCATAGGCTTCCCGCTCGGTGCCACTCCAACGGAGGTCAAGGTCTTTGAGGCCAAGAGGGCTTTGGAAGACGGTGCCGATGAACTGGATATGGTCATCAACGTAGGCGCGCTTAAGGATAAAGACTACGACTACGTGAAGAGGGACATAGCGGAGGTCGTCAAGGTCGCCCACGAGAACGGCGCAAAGGTCAAGGTCATAATCGAGACCTGCTATCTCACCGAGGAGGAGAAGGTCAAGGCCTGTGAGCTGGCAAAAGAGGCCGGAGCGGACTTCGTGAAAACTTCCACCGGCTTCGGAACAGGGGGAGCGACTGTTGAGGACGTCATGCTGATGAGAAAGGTAGTTGGTCCCGAGATGGGCGTTAAAGCGGCTGGTGGAATCAGGACCTACGAGAAGGCCGTTGAGATGATTGAGGCCGGGGCCAACAGGATTGGCACGTCGAGCGGTGTAAAAATCGTGGAAGGTGCCCCAAAATGAAGGAGATTGGGGACGTTGTTGTTCGGGCCATTGAGGAGCTTAAGAATGAGGGCATGAACCCGGACATAATGCTCGCCGGCCCGGGTTTTATAGAGCATACAAAGGAGTTCCTCACGTCCCTCGGTCTACGCATTTACCGCATAGAAGAGCTCGGCTATGATGCGGTTGTAGCTGACTCGGCCTACCTGGGTCAGATAAAGAAGGCCTCGCGCAGAATCTCGGTTGAGCCTTTCCTTGAGGAGAAGAGGGTCTGGGAAGAAATAGAGAAGCTTGACGTTTAGAGCAGGCTCTCGACCTCGGGATATCTTTTCTTTATTGCGTTTGCGAGCCCGGTTCCGACGATTATTCCCGTCACAGCCTGCACTAGGTTTCCGGGGAGTTCCGAGTACGCTGCGGTGAAGCCAAAGGCGTAGTACTCGAAGATGAAATAGCCCGAGACCATGAGGATTCCGCCTATCGTTCCTGCTACTATGAGGCCGGCGGTCCCTTCGAGCTTCTGGGCGATGTAGCCGACGGCGAGGCCTTCGATACCCTTGATGATTAGTGTTATGGGGGACCAACCTGGATAACCTGAGATGACATCTCCAATGGCTGAGCCGACGCCTCCGGCAAAGGCCCCAATGATGGGCCCGAAGACCATTGCAACGAACATGACCATGGTGTCACCGAAGTTTATGTACCCGCCCGTGGCAGGTACTGGAACGTTGATTACTTTCGTTGCAACCGCAACGAGGGCCGTTGAAATCCCTGCGACCGCTATCATGTTTACACTTCTGAACTTAGAGCGGTTAAGCCACAGGTAGAGACCGAAGACCGCTATTGCGAGAATAAACGCGTATGGGGCATAGCCGGCGAGTTCTCTAAGGGCTTCGTCCATCCAACCACCGAAGTAGAAAAGGGGGAAGGGGTTAAAAACTTCACTTGAGGGCGGCCTTGAGGGCGTCCTCGAATATCTCCATCGCGACGTCTATCTCTTCCTTGGTGACGATGAGTGGCGGTATGAAGCGGATGCTGTTGTCGCCACAGCCGAGGAGGACGAGACCGCGCTTCGCCGCCTCTCCGACGATTCTGTCCCTGAGCTCGGGGTACTTCTCCTTGGTGTCCTTGCTCTTGACAATCTCGACGGCCTGCGCGAGACCGAGGCCACGGGCGTCTCCTATGACCTCGTAGTTCTCCTTAAGCTCCTCGAGTATCTTATGGAGGTAGTCGCCGACCTCCTGGACGTGCGGGAGGAGCTCCTTAACAATCTCGACGACCTCTATTCCAGCCGCTATCGCGACGGGGTTGCCACCGAAGGTGGTCGCGTGCCTTCCGGGCTTGTCGAAGCTTATATCCTTCCTGTGGACGACACCGGCGAGCGGGAGTCCACCGCCGATGGCCTTGCCGAACTGGATGAGGTCGGGCTCGACTCCGAAGTGCTCGATGGCCCAGAACTTTCCGGTCCTGCCTATGCCCATCTGAACCTCGTCGTCGGCGAGGAGTATTCCGTACTCGTCGGCGAACTTCTTGAGCTCCTTGAAGAAGTTCTTCGGCGGGACGACGTAGCCACCTTCACCCTGTATCGGCTCGAAGAATATCGCGCCAACCTCGTGGGGCGGGACGTGCCTGAAGACGTACTCCTCTATGAAGTCGAGAACGCGGTTTATGAGCTCGTCGGGCTCGTCGTAACCGTCAATTCCCCAGGTGTTCCTGTAGGGGTTCGGGTAGGGTATGTGGGTAACGCCCGGCATGGTCGGGAAGAAGCCGTCCTGCTGGACCCACTTGCTGGCGGTAAGGCTGAGAACGGCCTGGGTCCTTCCGTGGAAGGCGTGGTAAAAGGCTAAGAACTGCTTCCTCCCGGTTCCGTACTTGACGAGCTTCATAGCGGCCTCGTTGGCCTCGGCACCGCTGTTGCTGTAAACGACCTTCTTCTCAAAGTCGCCCGGGGCGAGGCTCGTGAGCTTCTCGGCCAAAACAACGGCGTTCTCGTAGAAGAAGTCGGTGAGCGAGTAGTGGGTGAACTTCTCGGCCTGCTTCTTTATAGCCTCGACGACGCGCGGGTGGGCGTGGCCGACGTTTATAACTCCAACACCGCTCGCGAAGTCGTAGAAGACGTTTCCGTCAACGTCGTAAACCCTTATTCCCTCACCGCGCTCGATGACTATCGGAAGGTTTTCGGGGTCCTGGGTTGTAGTGGCGAGGTACTTGAAGTTCCTCTCGATTACCTCCTTGGCCTTTGGCCCGGGGAGTTCCTTAACGTTCGGTCTAACCACCATGTTAATCACCGGCCGAAGCTCAACGTTCGGCTATATAACTCTATGCTCAATAATGAACATCTTTGACCGAAAGTTTTTCGATAAGTTCCACTAAAGTTGTGAATTCTGGAAGTCCCGAATGAATATGGGGGGACGAAAGTAGTGGGCTTTGGTAGGTATTTTAATTCGGTTATTATGTAGTGAAAACTGAAGAACGAAAACGTTTGATAGAAAACTTTCCCTGCCCGCGTTTAAAGGTGTGTTGGAGCATAGCACTCTCTTCGTCTCACGGAGAATGAAAGAGTAGAGAGGTTAATCACTCCCCGTTCTTCTCTCCCCACTTCTCGAGGAACTCCTTGGCGGAATTTGCCGCGATGGCTCCCTGGCCGACCGCGACCGCTATCTGCTTGAAGACGTTGGTTATGTCGCCGGCCGCGAATATGCCTGGCACCTTCGTGCGCATGTGCATGTCAACCGGAATGTAGCCGTAGTCGTCGGTTATGCCGAGGTGCTTGACGAAATCCGTTTTTGGCTCGTAGCCGATGAAGATGAAGACTCCATCGACCTTCATCTCTTTCTCCTCGCCGGTCTTGACGTTCTTCAGCCTCACAGCCTCGACCTTGTCCTTTCCGATTATCTCGGTGACGACGGTGTCGAGTATCGCCGGAATCCCGCTCTCCTTGAAGCGGTCCTGCAGTATCTTGTCAGCCCTGAACTTCTGCCTCCTGTGTACGAGGGTGACGTCAACGCCGATGCTCTTGAGGTAGAGGGCCTCCTGAAGGGCCGTGTTTCCACCACCGACGACGATGACTTTCTTGCCCTTGAAGAGCGGGCCGTCGCAGGTGGCGCAGTACGAAACGCCCCTTCCCGTGAGCTCGGCCTCGCCCGGAACCTTGAGCTTCCTCGGCGAGGCTCCGACCGCTATGATTATCGTCTTTCCGCGGTACTCCTTGCCGTTTTTGGTCTTCACGGTGAACTTGCACGGGCCCTCGTAGTAGGCGCACTCGGCCGGGTCAATCCTCTCAACCTCGTCGAAGATTATATCAACGCCGAGCCTCTTGACGTGCTCGTGCATCCTGTTGGTCAGGTCCGAACCGCTGATTCCCTCGGGGAAGCCGGGGTAGTTCTCTATGAGGTCTGTAAGGGCCATGTTTCCGCCCAGGTCCTTGCTGATAATCAGCGTGTCGAGGCCGAAGCGCTTGGCGTATATCGCCGCCGTAAAGCCCGCTGGGCCAGCTCCGATGATGAGGACGTCCCAGAGCTTCTTCTCGTACTCACCACCGCGTGAGAATCCTCCAAGGCTGAACATCTCTCCCACCTCCGCGCTTTCCTAAAGTGGGTTATTTAAAAGCATTGTTGCCCAAAAATGGGTAAAACTAAACCAGCTTAACCGAGCGGTCGAGGGTTAGGTGGAGGGTGTAGCCGAGGAAAGCACTTAAACCGACGAAGATTCCCTCGCCCGTTGACATCTTGAGGCCGTACTCGACCAAAAGGAACGCTAGAAGCCCGTAGATTCCCGCGAAGAGTAGCGAGTGGACTATTCCTCTGTGCTTCGGCATGAGCCACGTGAAGGCGTACCACGCGACGAGCCCTGCCAGTGCACCCGCGACCCACGAGACGACGGGGTCGAGCCACGCCGGGTTCATGTGAACGAATCCCCTGGCCCATAGGAAGACGGCGCTTCCAGCGGCGACGCTGACTATCGGCTTTGAGCCCCTGTGAATCAGCGCGTCCGGGTGGTCCATGTCGGGTAAATCGCTTCCCAGGACGTAGAACGCATATCCAAGGATTAGTGCCGTTGCGGTTAACTCAATCGGTAGCTTGGCGTAGACCTTCAGGAGCTCGCCGATGAGCACCGCTATTGGGTAGGTCACTATTCCGCTGAGCACGTGGGTATCGTAGTTCGGCAACTCACTCACCCTTCAGCTTCTCCGCCTGCCCCTCCTCTAAAAACTTTCTGACGTAGTCTGGAACCTTGTAGTTGCCCTTCGGGTCGCCGACGAGGAAGCCCAGCCGTATGAGCTCGTTCAGCTTGTCGTAGACCTGCATTCCCGGCTTCTTGACGACCTTGGCGACCTGTATGTAGCTCACCGGCCCGCCGTTGAACTCAAACACTATCGCCTCAACCAGGTCCTTGTACTCCTTCGGAATCCTCGTCAGGTACTCCTCAAGGCTCTTGGGCTCCTCAAGAATCGTTGTGACCACGTAATCGTCAATCGGGTCGAACTTGTGCTTCGCGGACTCGCTGAGGACGTAGTGGAGGAGCCTTAAAATCTGCCTCGGGTTGCCCTTCCCGAGCTGGTGGATTAGCCTTATTGCCTCCTCCGTGAAGGGATACAGAGGGTCATCGGTGTCCCTTATGCGAACGCGGTTGAGCCTCTTCTTCACGAGCTCAAACGTCTCGTCGAGGCTCATCGGGCGGAGCTTGAACTCGTAGTGAAGGCGCATGAAGAAGGCTGGGAATATCTTCGTGTACTCCTCATAGGCCTCTGGGACGCAGGCGAAGGCAACGATACAGCCCTTCGGCATCGTGCTTATGAAGTGCCTCAGCATCTCGAAGAACTGAATCTTCTCGTGCTCCCTCGCGCTCCCCATGTTCTCCAGCTCGTCCAGGAGGAGCGCGCAGTAGGGATACTTGCTCATCTGCTCGACGAGGAGCTCAGCGATGTCCCTGCTCTTGTACTCCTTCGAATCGCTGAGCATCTTCTCAAGCCTGTCGATGAAGCCGAGCTTTCTCGAAAGGTTCTCAAGGAATATGTTCGTCCTGCTCTTCGGTGGTTTTAGCGCGTAGAAGATGTCGCGCGTGAGCTTGAGGATGTCGTTGGTATCGACCTTGACGTATATCGCCTTGCCTTTGTTCTCATCTATCGCCTTCGCGAGCGTTTTCAGCCTCTGCGTTTTACCCATTCCAAGAGGCCCGACGATGCTGAGCGCTATCGAGCTTTTGTTGCCTATTACCTCCGAAACAATCATCTGGAGGCGCATGTCTATCTCCTGATAAACGTGAATGCTCTCGACGTCGGTTATTCCTTCGCTGGCGAGCTGTTCAAAGGGATTGGCCGAGAGGCCGTAAACCTCGTATGACTGGTAAAGCTTAAGACCCTCCATTTCACCCACCGAAGTGTTTAAGGCCTTTCAATATAAAAACCTGTTCATCGGTGAGCGGAAATGATTCTCCTCGTAACGGCACCGCCCGGCAGGGAGGGCGACGCGATACTCGAACTGGAGTGGGCACTGGGAAAGGTGAGAGTTAAAGGAACGGACTGGCGGGGCGTTCTTTTAGCTGAAACCCCCCTAACAAAGGAAGAGGTCCTCGAACGGCTGAGGAACTTCGAGACGCAGGCGATACAGAGAGTAATCCCCATCGAAAGGCTCGTTCCGGCCAGGTGGGAGGAGATAGAGAAGGCCGTCCTCGAGCTGGGGAAAGCGATAGACGGAACCTTCGCCGTCCGGGCCAGGGTTCGCGGGAATAAACGGCTCTCCCAGAGGGAGCTCGAAGTCAAACTCGGCTCGCTCCTCGTCGAGCGCTACAACCTGAAGGTCAACCTGAGCGAGCCCGATTACACGGTTCTCGTCGAAGTCCTTGGCAAAAGGTCCGGAATCGGCCTCGTCCGGAAGGGCGAGGTTCTCCGCTTTGAGGTGAAGGAATAAATAGTTCGGGTGCCAACTAATCACATGCTCCGGAAGGTTGCCTACATGACCTTGGCGCTGGCCCTCGTTCTCCCGCTACTGCTAATCTTCAAGCCGGGCCCGAGGTTTGAGACCGTTGAGACGGCCTCGGGCGAGGTTGTGTCCCTTCCAGAGCCCCGTTTAAGGGGTGAGATGAGCGTTGAGGAGGCGATAGCGAAGAGGAGGAGCGTCCGCTCCTACCGTGACGAGCCCCTAACCCTTGAAGAGCTCTCACAGCTCCTCTGGTCGGCTCAGGGAATAACGAGTTCAAAGGGCTATCGCTCGGCCCCGAGCGCGGGCGCTACTTATCCCTTCGAGGTCTACGTCGTCGTTGGCAAGGTTGAGGGCCTTAAACCAGGAATTTACTGCTACATCCCCGGGAAACACGCCCTTGAGCTGGTAAAGCCCGGTGACTATCGGATGGAGCTCCAGAGGGCCTGCCTCGACCAGGAATGGGTCGGTAGCGCCCCCGTTGACATCGTTCTCGTCGCCTTCTACGAGAGAACAACTGACGTCTACGGTGAGAGGGGAATCCGGTACGTTCACATGGAGGCCGGCCACATCGGCCAGAACGTCTACCTTCAGGCAACTGCTTTAGGCCTCGGAACGGTCGCGGTCGGGGCTTTCCACGACGGTGAGGTTGCCTCGCTCCTTGGAACTGAAGGTGCTCCGCTCTACGTCTTTCCGGTGGGGAGGCATGGTTGACCACAACACTCTCGGCTACCTCAGCTTCGCCCTCATGACCCTAACCCTCGTTACCGGCGCCCTCTACTTTCTCTCGCCGAGGTGGAAGCGGGTCTTCCTCTACGTTCACGTTATCCTGGGCCTTCTAGCCTACATCGCGATGTTCCTGGCGATATGGCTCGTTCGCTGACAAAAGCTTATTAGGCCCGCCGACAAATTATTCCGGGGGTTGGAATGCTGGACGTCGATGATGTCATCGAGAGACTTCAGAAGCTGAGCTACGAGGAGGCCTTGGCCTACTGGATAGCCAGCGAGCTGGAGGAGGCCGAGTTTTATCGCAAGCTGGCCGAGAGAGCTAAGAACCTTGGGCTTCCAGAGAGCCTCGTGGAGACTTTTCTCAGGCTGAGTGAGGACTCAGAGAGGCACGCAGTTGAGCTCAGGGGGGAGTTCAAAGCCTCTTTCGGCAGGGAGCCGTCAACGGAAATCCCTCCCCTTGAGGTTCTGCCCGTTCTCGACCGCTTTGAAAGGGCCGACCAGGTTAAGGGGGTCCTTGAAACCGCTATGGAGAGCGAGCTCATAGCGATGAACGCCTACAAAGCCCTCGCCGAAAAAGTTGGGGATGAGCGGTTAAGAGAACTCTACCTCAAGCTCGCCGACGTGGAGAGGGGCCACTACGAGGCCCTGAAGAGGGAATACGAACGGTTGGGTGGTTGACATGGTGGTTGAGGTTCTGGAGGAAATTAAGAAGCTCAACGAGCGCGAACTGCTCAGCTACTGGATTAAGGGCGAATACGAGGAGGCCGAGACCTACCTGAAGCTGGCGGAGAGAGCCAAGGAGCTCGGCCTTCCCAAGGAAGTCTACGAGACCTTTGAAAGGCTCGGCAAGGAGTCCAAGGGCCACGGAGACGAGCTCTACAAGATTTACCGGGAGAAATACGGCGACGAGTTGATTGAGGTGAACGTTCCGAGCGTTGAGGGAACCCACGTTCTCGGCAAGTTCTGGAAGGTCGAGGACCTTGAGGACGTTCTCATTAACGCTATGGAAGCTGAAAAGCTCGCCGAGACGATTTATCGGAAGCTGGCGGAGGAAACCGATAACGAGGAGCTCAAAAAGGTCTACCTCTACCTTGCGGACGTTGAGAAGGGCCATTACTCGGCATTAAAGGCACTCTACGAGTGGAGAAAAAAGAAGGGGTTACTTTGACCCCTTTTTCTCGGTCTTGGCCTTCTCGGCTTTGGCCTTTTCCTTGGCCTTCTTCTGCTCCTCCAGTTTCTTCCGTATCTCCTCTATCTTCTCCTCCTTTAGAGGGATGAACTTGTCGTCGTAGTTGTCGTAGCTCGCGAGCAGAAACTCGTCGCTCATCTCCAGAGCTCCCGTCGGGCAGACGTCAACGCACTGGGCACAGTAAACGCACCTTCCAGTCCACAGCGCCACCTTCCTGATGTCCGCCAAGTAGACGAAGACCCCCGCCGGGCAGACGGTGACGCACATCCTACAGCCAACGCACTTGTCGACGTTGTACTTAAGCTGGCCCCTGAAGTTCTCCGGCACGGGCACGGGTTCGGTCTTCGGAAAGAGGTTGGTCGCTGGCTTTTTGGCTAGGTTCCTGAGCACCGTTGGAACTAAGATAGGTGCCCTCACATTATCACCTCCATCGCGAGGAGGAGGGAGCCGACGAGCGAAGCCAGGAAGACGTTCCTCCAGAGGAAGTCCACCGCCTGGGTTATCTTCAGCCTTCCGGTTACGGCCCTGAAGACGCTTCCGACGACGAAGAGCAGGATGAAGACCTTCAGCGTGTGGAAGAGCAGGTTAACGACGTCCGCTGAAAGGCCCGTCAGGCCGAAGTAGCCCGCTATTCCCCATGGGAAGAATATCGCAACCACCAGGGAAGCCGCTATGTAGGCTTTGAGAGCCTTCGTAAGCTTGAGCAACGCCAGATACCTTCCGCTGTACTCGACGAGCAGTCCCTCGGCTATCTCCTCCTCCGCATCCGGTATGTTGAAGAACCCGACCTCTATCTCGCTGGCCAGCCAGACGCAGAAGACGTAGAGGAGTATTATCGCTCCCACGAAGCTCATCGGCGTCCCTATCTCCCAGATGTTGTGCTGGTAGAAGATTCCCATGCTGAAGGGCTTGTCAACGCCGAGCTTTCCGAGGCGCCACATTATCGCAAAGATTGCCAGCATCATGGCCGGTTCCCTGGACACCATTATCGTCGCTTCCCTCGCCGCTCCGATTTTCGCGTAGGGACTGCCTGAGCTTATCGCTCCAACTATCTTGAAGAAGCTGATGAGTGCTAATAGGTAGATGAAGACGATGACGTCGCCCTTCGAAGCCAGTACCGGAGTAAAGCCCATCGGCGTGTAAGCCAGGAGCGCTATCGCCGTTGCCAGTGCCAAAACCGGCGCGGCCCTGAACATGTAGTTTGCCGTGTTTGGGACTATAGTTTCCTTGCTCATCAGCTTGAGGAAGTCGTAGAACGGCTGTATCAGCGGTGGTCCAACGCGCCTCTGCATTCTCGCAACTAACTTCCTGTCTATTCCCTCCCAGAGGAGAGAGGCCAGTGAGACGAAGCCGTAAAGCCCGAGCAGGCCCGCAATCGGGTAAACGATGTTTCCCATCACGTCCATGAGCATCACCTCGAACAGCCGAACCCCACAGGGGTCGGGTCTCCCTTTATCTCCGGATTAATCTCGCGCGTCTTCTTTATCGAGGCCTTCAGGAGGTCCTTTTCGGTTAGGATTCTCTTCTTTCCGTCTTCCACAACTGCAACCCTGTCCGTACAGCTCAGGCACGGGTCTATTGAGGCAACCGCCACCACGAAGTCCGCAACCTGGTCTCCCTTGACGCCCTCGGCGACCGCGAAGAGGTTCGGGAACGTCGGCTCCCTCGGCTTCCAGCGGAGGGGCTTGTCGCTTCCCTTCTTTCCGCGGACGTAGTGAATCAGCTCACCCCTCGGAGCCTCGTACCTTCCAATGCCTTCCCCGTCCACCATTATCCTGAGCTTGGCGACGAGAACGTTGTCCTTGGGGAAGGTCTTGATTTTTCCGTCCGGCATCTGGTCCAGGGCGTGCTCTATGAGCTCCAAACTCTGCCACAGCTCGCCAACCCTTACCGCCATCCTGTCGAATACATCTCCTCTGGGCCTCTCTCCAGTTACATCCTGGGGCATGACGGGCTTTATTCCCAAATCCGGATAAACGCCGAGCCTCTCGCTCCAGCGCGCGTCGTCGCGGATTCCGCTTCCCCTTCCAGTCGGCCCGACGGCTCCCTGTTCCAGCGCCACGCGCTTGCTTATAACAGCGGTGTCCCTGAAACGGGCCTCTATCGTCGGGTCGTGGAGGAAAATATCTTCAATCTGCGGGAAGACCTCCTTGTAGTACTTTATCATGTCGAGGATTATTCTTCTCCTCTTCTCGTCTATGTCCCTCCTGACGCCTCCGATGGTTACCATTGAGTAGTTGACGCGGTTTCCGGCAACTGCCTCAAGTGTGTCCATGACCTTCTCACGGGCGAGCCAGGTGAGGTGGAGCACTGTATCGTAGCCTATGTCGTGAGCTAAAACGCCGAGGTTGAGCAGGTGGCTGTGAATCCTCTCAAGCTCGCCGACGATTACGCGGATGTACTCTGCCCTCTCTGGCACCTCTATTCCGGCCGCTTCTTCAACGGCCCTCGTGTAGGTGTGGTTGTGGGAGAAACTGCATATCCCGCACATCCTCTCGGCTAGGTACATTATCTGGACGTAGTTCCTCCTGAGGGCTATCCACTGGATTCCGCGCAGGTTGTAACCGAGCTTGACGTCAACGTCAACTATCCTCTCGCCGTCGAGGGTGAGTATGAACTTCTCGGGCTCCTCCAGACCGGGGTGAATCGGACCGAAGGGTATCTTGACCCAGTATTCAACCTTTGTCATTTCTTAGCACCTCCCTTGGGGTAATAGGGGTGGCCCGCGTTGTGCACCATCTCCTCGGGAACGCCCTTGTCGTCGAGGCGGAGTGGATAGATGCCTTCGGGGAAGTCCTCCGGCAGGAAGAGCCTCCTCTTGTCCGGTGCATTTTCAAAGTCTATGCCAACCATCTCCATTCCTTCCCTCTCGAACTGGAGCGCTATCGGGAAGATATCACTGATGTTGGGGAGCGTTGGGTCGTCCTTCGGCGCGTGGACGTCTATGAGCAGTGAAACGGCAGGGGCGTCGTCGTAGTAAATCACAAGGTGACTGAGGAAGCCCAGGTCATCCCCCCAGTCCTGCTCGATGCCTATCGAGTAGTGGGCCTCGCCGTCGAGCTCCTTTATGAACCTCATCAGCTCGCGGTAGCTTTCCCTGTCGATTCTCACCCAGACCCTCTCGCGCCCCCACTTGTTGGTCTTGACCTCAACCTGGGCGTTTGGAAAGCGCTCCGCTATCGCCTTCGCGACATTCTCGGCTTTGGTTGGTTCTTTAACCTCCTCCTGAGCTTTCTCTACGTTAGCGTTATCGTTAATCTCACTCATTCTTTCACCTCCGAAGAGCCCTTGCTTGCGCAAGCGCTCGCGGAAAGCCTTTTACTAACCAACTGGGCGTTATGGCGGACGGGGGGCTTTTTAAATGGCCACTTTCCAGCGTTCACCTCTCTATAGCGCCCTTCGGGCGCGTAATGATTGTGAACCTCCCCAAACGGCGTCATTCTTCGGAACCCCCCTTCAAGAGTTTGGCCAGCTTCTCAAGCGCGAGAACGACGCCGTGAAGTATCGCCTCTGGCCTCGGCGGACAGCCCGGAACGTAAACATCCACCGGAATCACATTGCTCAGCGGTGCGTTGGTGAAGGGGCTCTCGTAGAACACGCTTCCGCCCGTTGGGCACGAGCCGACTGCTATAACTATCTTCGGCTCTGGGGTCTGCTCGTAGACGAGCTTGACCCTCTCAAGGCTTTGATTGGTTACGGGCCCTGTTACGAGGAGTATGTCCGCATGTCTCGGACTGCCGACGAGCTTGACTCCGAAGCGCTCCGCGTCGTAGCGTGGCGTTAGCGCGGCTATGATTTCGATGTCACAGCCGTTGCACGAGCCCGTGTTCACGTGGAAGACCCAGGGAGATTTTCCGATGTAACGGCACAGCTGGGCGATTCTTTTCTCGAGCCTCTCGCGCTCCGATGAGTTTGAGTTGTTGGCGGGAACTTTGATGCTCACTCTCAATCACCCCCTATGAGCCCTTGCCTTCGCAAGCGCTCGCGGAAGTTTTGGGGTCTCCCCAAGCGCTCCAATCGTGATTGGGTTTCTTTTATCTCGTTCAAACCCACGCATGAGCATCATTTTCCTTCACCCCCAGATGAGCAATACCCCCATCACGAAGGCCGTAACGATGACGAGGTAGCTCACGTAGTCGGTCAGCAGTCCGGTGTGGTCGGCCTTGAGGATGGTGAAGAAGCGCTTGAGGGCATAGGTCAGCCCCCACATAACGTTTCTTCCCGTGTAGTGGCCCTCCAGGTGCTCGAAGCCCGGAATAACCTTCTCTGGGTCCTCACCGCTGATGAATATCTTCGTCCCGTCGCCGACTTCCTTCGTTCCCATTCCGCTCCTCTTCGCCCACTGGTCGAGGAGGTAAGCCAAGATGAGCCCGACGATGAAAACGAGGACGAAGTAAAGTGCATCCCAGTAGCCGAACATCTTCACGCACCTCCCAGGACCGCGCTTATGTACGCCAGCTGGTTCTCAAGGGCTTTAACTGCAGGAATCATGACCTTGTCGCTTATCTGCCAGGGGAAGAGTCCCATGACGACTATCGCGACCGCGAGGATTATTATCGGCCAGAGCATGCTTCCCTCTGGGTCTCTGGCCTTCATGACCCTCTCGTTCGGCCTGCCGAAGAAGGTGTAGAGCACCTTGACGTATGCTGCCGTACAGAATGCCGTTCCGATTATCGCTATCGCACCGAGTATCGGGTTGAATATGGCTGAACTCTCGTAGATGAGCCACTTGCTCGCGAAGCCGTTGAGCGGAGGCATTCCTATTATCGCGGCCGCTCCGATGAGGAAGGCGAAAGTTGTCTTCGGCATGGTCTTAGCTAAGCCGCTCAGCTCGTTGAGGTCCCTCGTGCCGAGCTGGTGAATCACGACGCCAGCAATCAGGAAGAGGAGGGCCTTCATGAGCGCGTGGTTGAAGGTGTGGTAAATCGCTCCCGCCATCGCTATCTCGCCGGTCTGGCTTCCATAAGCGGCTAAGCCGATTCCAAGGCCGAGGAGGATGTAGCCTATCTGGCCGACCGAGGAGTAGGCTAAGAGACGCTTCATGTCGTTCTGGACTACCGCCATCGCGTTGCCGACTATGAGGGTTATGCAGGCGAAGATTATGATGACCCAGCCGACGGTTTTCATGCTGACGCTGTGTCCGTAGATGCTGAAGAGTATCCTGGTTAAAGCGTAGATTCCGCCTATCTTTATGACGAGACCCGAGAGCATCGCGCTTATCGAGCTCGGCGCGGCCGGGTGCGCGTCTGCCAGCCACATGTGGACCGGAGAGGCACCGCTCTTGAAGAGGAGTCCCGTGATGAAGAGAGCTAACGCGACCTTCGCCGTGACCGTCGGGTTCTGGGCGAGCTTAACTGCCAGATAGCTCATCGTCAGCGTTCCGTACTGGCCGTAAAGGAGCGCTATGCCGAGTAAGATGAACGAACTCGCTATCGAGCCGACGAACATGTACTTGATGCCGGCTTCAATGCCCTCCCAGGTGTCGTTCCTAAAGGCCACCAGCGCGTAGCTTGCTATGCTCATGATTTCAAGGAAGACGTAGAAGTTGAAGAGGTCGCCGGTTATCGCTATGCCCAGCATTCCGAGCTCGAGGATTATGATGAGGGTGTAGTACTTGTCGAGGCCGGTGTCGTGCTTCATGTAGCCGAGGGAGTAAACCACCGCGAGGAAGCCCACGAGCGTTACCATTAGAACCATTATCGCGCCGAAGAGGTCGACCTCCCAGACTATCCTTATCGGGAAGCTGACGCCCTGTCCGAGCGGGCTCTTGGCTCCGAGGGTGTAGACGATTATGCTCTTGTTCTCCCAGACCGAGTAGAAGAGCGCCGAGCCCACCGCTAAGGTGGCGCCGGTGATTATGACGGCCCACGCCTCCCTCGCCTTCCTGCCGATGAGGTTCACTATCGGCATCGAGAACGCTCCGAAGAGCGGGATGATTATGAGGTAGGGAAGTATCTCGTGCCCGTTCATCCCCTCAACCTCCTTAGAGCTCTCACGTCAAGGGTTCCGTAGTGGCGGTAGGCGTTTATCGTGAGCGCGACCGCGAGCGAGAGGACACAGACGCCGATGACTATGCTCGTGAGGACTAAGGCCTGTGGAAGCGGGCCGACCATCGGGCTCTTCAGCGTCTCGTAGCCGGTGTAAATCGGCGCGGTCGGGATTTCGTTGAGCTCTATGCGGTAGCCGAGGCTTATGAGGAGCAGGTGTATTCCGGAGTCTATGATGTCCAGGGCAAGAATCAGCTTGATGAGGTTCCTCTTCGCGAGGAAGGCATAAACTCCGAGGACTATGAGCAGGAATGCCGTGATGAACTGGAACTGAATCATGACTTCCACCTCCTGTACATGGCTATGGCCGTAAGCGCGCTGACGAGGCCGGTGAAGACCTTAAGGCCAACGGCGAGGTTCATTATCGGCAGGAATCCGGCGGAGAGAAGCGTTCCGGGCTTTCCGTTGAAGAACGGGCCGTTGTGCCAGAGCGTGTTGTAGAAGAACGCCACGCTCATGCCGAGCATCGCGGCACCGAGGAAGACGAGACCGCCGATGCCTTCAAGGGCTGAGTACAGGCTCTTGTTGTAGTGCTTCTTCATCTCGTCGAGGCCGAAGGAGACGAGGAACAGTATTCCCGCACCGGCTATCGTCGCTCCTCCCTGGAAGCCACCTCCCGGTGTCAGGTGACCGTGCATGACGATGTAGGCTCCGAAGATGCCTATGAGCGGGATTATGGCCCTCGCCGAGGTCCTGACGATGAGCCCCATATCGCTACCGCACCTCGGCCTCATTTCTCATCCCTCCTCCAGGGCCTCAGAAGAGCAATCGCGCCGGCTATGGCCGTGAACAGGACGGTCGCCTCTCCAATCGTATCGTACCCACGGTAATCGAACACTATGTCGGTGACTATGTTCATACCGCCGACTTCCTGGACACCGTGCTGGATGTAGTAGTTATCGGTGTAGCGGAGTGTTAGCCACTCCTTTCCCCCTGGCCCGAAGACGAGGCCGTAGTTGGGGTTGGCTATGTAGAGTAGAACCCCGAGGATGAAGAGCAGTGACAGGTAAGCGATGGTTCTCTTCACGGTTCCACCTCCCACCGGTCGGTCTTGGCTATGCCGTAAACCACAACCGCCGTAACCACGCCGGCTCCAACCGCTGCCTCGGCTATCGCAACGTCCGGCGCGTGGAGCATGTAGAACTCAAGGCTGAGTAGCAAGCTCATCGCCGCGGACATGAGTGCAGCGGCGAGCAGGTCCCTAAAGCGAATCGTGAGGTAAGCCGTGATGAGGACGCCGATTAGTATTATCGCCTGAATCGTCATGTCAATGGTGATGGGCTTCATTCCTCCTCACCCCCGAGCTTCTCCTCGTAGGCGTCAACGACCGCTTTAGCCGGCTTGTAACCGCTCAGGTGCGCGGCTTTCGCTATTGCATGCGCTCCGACGGGGTTCGTGAGGAGGAGCGCTATCAACGCGACGAGGCTGTGGAGGGCCATCTGGAGGTACTTGGGGTCGCCGGTGACGTGAAGCCTGTAGAGGGCGTGGGTTACAACGGCCAGAACGGCAAATATCGTTCCGAAGGTCGTGCACTTGGTAGCTCCGTGAAGTCTGGTATAAACGTCCGGGAAGCGGTGGAGGGCTATGCTCCCGAGCATGTTGAACGTCACGCTGACGGCGAGGAAGGCGTAAACCAAGTAATCAACCGAGCTCATTCCAATCCCCCCTGAAGGTATCTCGCGATTATGAGCGTTCCTATGTAACTCAGGAATGCGTAGACGATGGCTATGTCGATGTAGATTGTCCTGTCGTAGGCCGCTCCGAGGAGAACCATTAACGCGACCACTATGGTGTTGAGCGTGTCCACCCCAACGACCCTGTCTGGGACAGTTGGTCCTATCATCGCCCGTAGAACGCAGATTAGTCCCCCGATTGCTATTATCACGGCGGCGTAGAAGAACTCCGGGGCAATCATCTTCCCAACCTCCTCGCCCACTTCTCGAAGGGCCCGGAAACGGGCTCGGAGTTCTGGGGCCTCTCAAGACCTTCGGGGATGTTAATCCAATGGACGTAGAGTGCTTTCTCCTCCGGGATTGCGTCTATGGTGAGTGTTCCGGGGGTGAGGGTTATTGAGTTCGCTAGAATCGTGTACTGGGCGTCGTTTTCGAGGTCGACTGGAACCCTGACTATTCCGGGCCTTATCTTCCCTGTTATGACCCTGTAGGCAACGTCGAGGTTTGCCTTCACCATGCCCCAGAAGAGAACGGGTGCGTAGGCTATCCCCAGAACCCACTTTTTGGGGTTCAGGAAACGCGTTGCCTTATCGCCAACTATGTCTTTCGTGGTGTATCCGACGATAACGGCAAATATCAGCCCCGCTATCAGCTCCTGCGTGTTCCAGAGCAGTCCCTTCGTTCCTGCCGTTAAGATGAGCCACAGGATATAGGCGAAGACGAACGCGACTAGGAAAGGCAAATTACCACCTCCAACGGAGTTTTCTTTTAGCTCTCGATTTTCAGTTCTTTATTTTACTTAAAACGCTTTTCCAAAGCTTATAATTGAAAACAAAGGTAGGGAACAGCTTGTTTTAAACCAAAGGTTAAATACCTTGACCGTCCCTTTCCATGGCTATAAGTTCTGCAACCTTTGCCCTCTTCTCCTCCCCGCCGTCGGGGCCGTAGTAGATGGCATTGGCGGGACACATCTCATTGCAGGCCGGCTTCAAACCCCCGGCCCTTCTCTCGGCGCACATGTCGCACTTGTAAACAACTTTAACGACCGGCTCGTAGCCTATCGCCCCGAACGGGCAGACCGAGAGGCACATCAGGCAACCTATGCACTTCTCCTCGTTGATTATCACGGCCCCGTCTTTATCGCGGGTGATGGCGTTTACTGGACATACCGCCATACAGGGTGCGTCGTCGCAGTGACGGCAGTTAATCGGGACGCCGACACCGTTGCTCGCGAAAACCACCCTTATGTTGGGCCTTCCGTCGTGAATGAAGTCGCACACTCCTTCACAGGTCTCGCAACCTATGCAGGCGTTGAAATCCACGAGGAGCTTCATGCTCTCACCTCCATCAGCCAGAGGTGCATGTCTCTTCCGGCGTAGAGGCCGTCTTTCGTTGCCCTGCCTACGAGTGAGGGACCCAGAACAACGTCTCCGGCCGCGAAGATTCCCTCCCTGCTCGTCATGTGCCTTGAATCCACGACGATTCTGCCCTTTCTGTCGGTCGCTATTCCGCAGTTCTCGCCGAAGGGTGGCGTCGGCGTCTGCCCTATCGCGAAGACGATGTAGTCCACGTCGACCGTGAACTCGCTTCCCTCTACCGGGACGGGCCTCCTCCTTCCGCTCTCGTCCGGCTCGCTGAGCTTCGTCCTTATGAGCTCCACCGCTTTGACCTTTCCGTTCTCGCCGATGATTCTCTTCGGCATCGTCAGCTCGAGCCACTCAACGCCCCTCTCACGGAGGAGGTTTATTTCGTAGCTTCCAGCTGGAGCTTCCCTTATCGTCCTGCGGTAGCTCATGTAGACCTTCTCTGCCCCCATCAGGAGGCTCTCCAAAGCGGCGTCGCAGGCAGTATGGCCGGCTCCGACGACCATTACCCTCCTGCCCTCTATCTCGGGCACCTCGCTCCAGTCCATGTGGCCGAGCTTGGCGCTCTTTATCCTGAAGAGGTACTCAAGGGCCTTGAAGACGCCTTCAAGCTCTGTTCCCGGAATGTCTGCCACCCAGGAGCGCCACGTTCCAGTTGCTATCAAAACGGCGTCGAAGTTCCTCACAAGCTCCTCAAAGTCAACGGTCTTCTCGACGAACTCGTCGCCCTCATCCTTCCTCCCACCGGAGACGACCTTGACTCCCGTGTGGAAAACGACGCCCATGCGCTCTGCAAGGTCCCTGTATCCGAGCCTGACCCTCTCCACGGGAATCCTGAACTCGGGAATCCCGAAGAGCATCAAGCCACCCGGCTCGGGCAGTTTGTCGTAGACGTGAACCTCGTGGCCCTTACAGGAGAGGTAGCCGGCCGCCGCCAAACCTGCGGGGCCGGCGCCTATTATCGCCACCCTCTTTCCGGTCAGTTCGGGCCTTTTGAGGCAGTGAAAGGCGAAGTTCATACCCTCCATACGGAACCCTCCAGGAGAATTTTTTCAACCGAAAAAGCTTTTCTGCACTCCCGACAGAGAAAAACCTCGTAGTAGCCTTTTCCTTTGGCCCATTCAACCTCCTTAACAGTGAAATTCATCAGCCTTCCGCAGTTCTCACAGCGCGCCAGCTCGAAGGTGACCGAACTCTCCCCGCTCTCGTGGTTTGGGAAGCCCTTCACCGCGTTTACCGGGCACACCTCAACGCAGAGCAGGTCACCGTCGCAGAGCCTCGGCTCGAAGGCTATCCGTCTAACCCCGTTTTCGTCCCTGTAGCTCAGGGCTCCGGTTTTGCAGGCCCTCACACAGGCGAGACAGCCTATGCACCTCTCCCAGTCAAAGACCGGGCGCATTCTCAGCCCTCCTGAGGGCGAGCCTCTCGGCGTAGGCCTTCCTTCTTCCCGCGGAGAATTCGTTGGGCTCGACGTAGCTCAAAGCCCCCGTCGGACAGGTCTGGACGCAGAGCGGGAGCTTCCCCTCGGCCCTTCTTTCGGGACAGAGGTCGCACTTCACCATGACCTTCCCGGCAATTTCCGGAATACCGAAGGGACAGGCCAGGAGGCACATGTCACAGCCTATGCACTTCTTGACGTCCACCATAACGGCCCCATCCTTGTCCCTGAAGAGCGCCCCGGTCGGACAGGCATCTATGCACGGCGCCTTCTCACAGTGGCGACAGTTCAGCGGAACGGCCGAGCTTTCAAACTCAAAAACGGTAATGAAGCTCCTTCCATGTTCTCTCTCGCAGGCAACCTCGCAGGCCCTGCAGGCTATGCACCTGCCTGGGTCGATTAGAATCCCGCTCAAGCTACCACCCCCTCGGCCTTCAGCCCCTCCAGAATCCGCCTCGCCTCGGCCTCTCCAACGGGCTTAACGCGGCAGGCGCAGGCTTTAGTGTCTGGAATCTTTGCAACGGGATCTAGGGCGTCGTTGGTCAGGACGTTGGCCCCCCAGTGCCAGGGAATCGCGACAACTCCGGGCTTCACAGCTTTGGTAACCTTCACCCTCGCGACGTATCTCCCGCGCCTCGTCTCTATGAGCGCCCAGCCGTTATCCTCAAGCCCGAAACGTCTTGCATCGCCCGGGTGGACCTCAAGGAACGGCTCCCTCCAGCGCTTCCTCAGGAGCTCGCTCCTCCCCGTCATCGTCAGCGTGTGGAAGTGCCCGACGTAGCGCGTCGTCGTCAGGATGAGCGGGTATTCCTCGTCGGGCGTTTCGGCCGGGGGTCTGTGCTCCACAGGGGTAAGGTGGGCCCTTCCGTCCGGCGTTAGGAAGCGCTCGGTGTAGAGCAGGGGCGTTCCCGGGTGTTCCTCGCTCGGACACGGCCAGTGGATTCCCGCCAGGTTGGCCTTGAGCCTCTTAGGCGTTATGCCCCTGTACTGGGGCGTGCAGGCGTTTATCTCCCTCAGAACGTCCTCCGCCGAGCGGTAGACGAAGCCCTTCGGCCCGCTTCCGGTGAAACCGAGGGCCTTTCCGACCTCGCCCACTATCCACCAGTCCGGCCTCGCCTCCCCCGGCGGTTCGATTGCCTTGAAGCTCCACTGCACGCGCCTCTCGGTGTTGGTTAGCGAGCCATCGTTCTCGAGCATCGAAGTTGCCGGCAGAACGATGTCCGCCAACCTCGCCGTCTCGGTCGGGAATATGTCCTGAACGACGAGGAACTCGAGCTTTCTAAGGGCCTTGACGGCGTTCTTTGAGTTTGCCTCGCTTATCACCGGGTTCTCGCCGACAATGTAGTAGGCCTTCAGCTTCCCCCTCAGGGCCTCGTGCGTCGCCTCAACCGTCGTAAGGCCGACCTCACCGCTCAGCTCAGTTCCCCAGAACTCCTCGAAGAACCTCCTCTTTTCCTCGTCTGTTACCGCCTGATAGCCGGGGAAGACGTTCGGGAGAACGCCGAGGTCGCAGGCTCCCTGGACGTTGTTCTGGCCGCGCATTGGAGAGGCTCCGTTTCCCGGTTTCCCTATGTGGCCGGTGATTGCTATAAGCGTCGCAACTGCCCTGACGTTGTCGTAGCCGTGAACCGACTGGGTTAGCCCCATTGCCCAGGTAACCACCGCGTTCTCGGCTCTCGCAAAGGTAACCGCCGCCTCCTCTATCAGCTCCGCGGGGACACCGGTTATCTCCTCGACCCTCTCGGGCGTATACTCCTCGACGGTCTTCTTCAGCTCCGCAAAGCCAACGGTTCTCTTCTCAACGAACTCCTTGTCGTAGAGGCCATGCTTTATGATGACGTGCATCAGGCCGTTGGCGAGTGCTATGTCCGTTCCTGGGTAAAGCTGGAGGAAGATGTCGGAGAACCACGCAGTTTTTGTAAACCTCGGGTCGACGACGATGACCTTCGCGCCCCTCTCCTTCGCCTTGATGACGTAGCGGAAGCCGACGGGGTGGGTTTCGGCGTAGTTGTGGCCCCAAATCATTATCACGTCCGCCCTCTCGATGTCGCGGTAGGTGTTCGTCATCGCCCCCGCTCCGAAAACAGCTTTCAGTCCGGCAACGGTCGAGGAGTGGCATAGGCGGGCGCAGTGGTCGATGTTGTTGGTCCCGAGCATTCTGGCCAGCTTTTGAATGAGGTAGTTCGGCTCGTTGTAGGTCTTTGCCGAGCCGAAGAACATAAGTTGATTCGGGTCGTCTTTAGCTATCTCCCTCAGCCTCTTGGCGACCTCCCGGATGGCTTCATCCCAGCTCACCTCGACGAACTTACCTTCTTCCTTCGCCTTGAGGGGTTTCCTGAGCCTGTCCTTCGAGAGCAAATCGAGGACGGCGTTGCCCTTTGGACAGAGGCTTCCGTTCTCGTTGGGGATGCCAGGTATGTCATCAGCGTAATCCAGCCTGTAACCGCTCGGCGTCCGCTCGATGTAGAGCCGACAGCCGACGCCACAGTAGGGGCACACGATGGGGACCTTCACATTATCACCCCGAGAATTTTTAGCATTTGCACAAACCACCTTGGTCGTAGATGCTTAAAACAGTTGTCTAACGCTTTGGTTTTGAACAAGGGTTGTTAATCTCCCTCAATGGACTTAAATGTTCGTTAACGTTTATGCAAAGCTTTATATACCCTCGAACCTACTTCCCAATGGGACTCTTCTCGGAGTCTTTCGAGAGGGTTCCAGAAATGTGTAGGTTGTGTTGTGAATGTACGGAGATAGATATGGATATGGAAGGGACTATGGAAGCGAGGCCCCCGTTAAGGTTGGAGAGCGCTACAAGGTCAAGATTGAGAGCCTTGGAAAGGGCGGCGATGGAATCGCCAAGATTCAGGGCTTCGTGATATTCGTCCCGAACACCCAGGTCGGAGACGAGGTTGAGATTGTGATTAACTCCGTTAAGAGGAAGTTCGCCTTCGCCTCGGTCATCGAGTGATTCTTTTCCCTTTTCCTCTTATCCTTGTATGCCCTTTATGATTGTCTTCTAAAGTTTAAAGCGTAAGCCTGAGTCTTTTTGTCTTGAGTTGAACGTATTCCTTTTTGCTACTTCAGATGAAAATATTTGATTACAATGTACATTAAGGAAAATTTTATAAAGATTAACACGTGATATTATAACGAAAACTTTGCATATGGGGGACTCCATAATGTGGAGGAAACTTTTGGGTTTGCTGATGGGTTGCTGATTTTGGGTTCTATCGGGGGAGTAGTCAGTGCCGCTAAGCCGGAGACAAGGGTGAGTGACTCCAGTCCATACTACCAATATGACCATTTCGTGGGCAAAGTTGGGGTTGCTTCTACATATCTCCCGAAGGTAGCGGTGATTAATCAAGATGGTGTCGTGACACTCCCGCAGGTCTTTTTCCTAAGGGTGAAACTTGGTAGCGGGTGGAAAAGTGGATGGAATCATTATTATTTCCCTGTAAGCAGTGGTCACTGGATTTCAGTGAGAGTCACTAAGCCATCATCTGACACCTATGTAGGTGTGGTGTCAGGAAGAAACGGGATTTTTGTCGTTGATGCCGGTATGGGCACTCGGACTTAGAGAATACATATGCGGAGTTCTTCAAAAAGGCTGTGGATAAATTGGCTGAACTCTTGGGACTACCAAGCTTTGCAGATCTTGTATCAAGTCTGGGTAAGAGTGAGAAAAATAGCTACACCATCAAGACCTCTGGGGATGTAGCTTTCGATGTTAGTAAAATAACCATTAACTTCTACGGAGACTCTAGATTTAGGGGTACCGATTATGGCATGGGGGTAACGTGGATTATAACAAATCCCGAGGAGGGGGATTATAAATTTGAAATAAGCGGCGGCGCGACATTATACGTTGCGGAGTACTCCCATAACAGCGTTCCAATCTTCCCTGAAGGAAAAAGTGTTGGTCCCACTTCGGTTCTTGGAAAAACAACAAGAATCGCCCGTATAACTGTGAAGACAAGAGTCTACTATGCCAATCCGGGCAGGATTGAAGGGGGATAATCATGAAAACGAAGGTCCTCTTCCTTCTTTTTCTGGTGGTTTTCGGGTTCTTAGCCTACTCAAAGTATATTCAACACGAGAGGACAGTAAGGGAGAAAGTAGAGCTCAACAACACCCTTAACCTGGTTCAAACGGAACTTGAGAAGTTTAAGCTGAGCTACGATTCCACTCATTGGGCGTATCTGAATCAAAAGGTGGATGACGAAGACGTTGAACGTGCCATTGAGCGGGTTCTGGAGCTTAGGGAGATGCTTCTCAAGCTAAATGCCTCAGATGATGAAATAAAAGACATCAATGTCTGCCTTAACGAGACCTATTCGTATCAACACAGGGGTCAGTTTTACGCTGCCCTCACAGAGGGCAGGAGCTGTGCAATACTCGCCGCTGACTACTTGGGCTCAACCCTTGTACTCTCAAACCGTACGGAGTTCCTTGAGTACATCCGTGGACAATTTCAAAGCGTGGAAGCATTACAGAACAAAACGGCCGAAAAGTGGAAACAAACGTTGGGAAGAGGGATTAACTTCACGGACTACCTTATAACAGGCTTTGTGGTGGAGGACAATCTCATCAAGGCTGAGATTTTCCTGAACCAATCCCGCGACTTTCTGAAAAAGCTTGCTGAGATACCTAACCCTACAGCGCCCCAAGAGTTTGAGAACATGAGCATACTCGGAAGTTGGGTGGTGGCTTACTTGGAGTTCGCTAGGAGCTTTTTGACGGACTCGGAGGCTCTCATGAACCACTTAACCCCTGGCACCTACAGTCCCACCGGGCTTAGAGATAACGTGCACACGCTCGTGGGTAATCTCTCAAGGGTTGATGTCCCGTGCGAATTCGAGGAAACAATGCTAAAGGTGGCGTGTGACTGGAAGGATTACCACAAAAAGCGGGGGCTCCTAGGAGTTGAGAAAGGCTATTATTCAGCCGCCATTTACCACCTGCTGTACGCAATCGCGATAGACGAGCATCTCGACGAGTTTGAGGCCCTCAATTCAACTTTTGCCACCCTGAAAACTCCAGCGGAGAAAGTCAGGATGGTTCTTCGCCTGAGGCATGAGGCCTTGGAGTCAATTAATGCCTGCCATCGGGACCCACTAACGTCTCTCTACATTCGGGACGCCGTGGGATGGTACTTTAAGCACGGTGACGCGGTCTTGGAGTCCATGATAAAACTGCGCACGGAGGACCCAACGCTTCAGCCCATCTACAACTACGAGATGGCAAAAATTATAGCTAAAACGATGTGTCCTTACGTCTCAGGGTGTTACTAAACATACTGACCTCCCCCTGATTATTCCAACGCGAGTTCTCACTTCTGAACCATACATTTTTTAAGGCCGTTCTTAGAGCGCCCACCGATGGTTAAAGTTCACGTCGAGAGCTACGGTTGCTCAAGGAACAAGGCAGACGGCGAGATAATGGAGGCCCTTCTTCTGAAAGCGGGCCACGAGTTAGTCGAGACTCCGGAGCGGGCCGCTTACGTCGTCGTCAACACCTGCGCGGTTAAAGACCCGACCGAGCTCAAGATGGCGAAAAGAATTAAGGAGCTCCTCGGTTCCGGGAAGAGGGTAATCGTTACCGGCTGTCTCGTCCACGTCAACCCCGATGTAATAGACCCGCGTGTCTCCGGAATCTTGGGGGTTAAGAGCATAGACAGAATCGCTGAAGCAATTGACGTTGCCGAGCGCGGTGGGAAGCTCGTAAGTGTTGAGGGCTGGCGCGAGAGGAACCCTGACAAGCTCGAACTCCCGCGCCTCTGGAAGCCCGGCGTTGCCTTCGTCGTCCCGATAAGCGAGGGTTGCCTTAATGCATGCACATACTGCGCGACGCGCTTCGCAAGGGGGGTCCTCAAGAGTTACAAGCCTGAACTTGTCCTCAAGTGGGTGAAGGAAGCCCTAGCGAGGGGTTACAGGGAGATTATTCTATCGAGCGAGGACACCGGTTGCTACGGCTTCGACATCGGGACGAACTTGGCTGAGCTCCTCGACGAGATAACGGCCATCGAAGGGGAGTTTCGAGTTAGGGTCGGCATGATGAACCCCAACCACGTTCTCAAGTTCCTCGACGAGCTGATTGACGCCTATCGGGACGAGAAGGTTTACCGCTTCCTCCACCTGCCTGTCCAGAGCGGCGATAACGAAGTTCTTAGACGGATGGGGAGAACCTACACCGTTGAGGAGTTCGAGGAGATAGTTCGTGCCTTCAGGAAGGAGATTCCGGACTTGAACCTCAACACCGACATCATAGTTGGCTTCCCGGGGGAGACCGATGAGGCCTTCCGGAACACGGTCGA
Organism: Thermococcus prieurii; assembly: GCF_054657655.1. Lineage (NCBI taxonomy): Archaea > Methanobacteriati > Methanobacteriota > Thermococci > Thermococcales > Thermococcaceae > Thermococcus > Thermococcus prieurii. The sequence continues at coordinate 1,446,542 of NZ_BAAHYH010000002.1, forward strand.
GCTTGTAAAGCGGATTAAGCCGGACAAGATTAACGTCTCCCGCTACTCAGCGAGGCCTGGAACTATAGCGGCAAGGTGGAAGCAGTTGCCGGGCTGGCTCGTCAAGGAGCGATCGAGGCTTTTGCACCGCCTGAGGCTTCAGATATCCTACGAGATAAACAGGGCCTACGTCGGCAGGACCGTTGAGGTTCTCGTCCACGGTCCTGGCAAGAAGGGTGGGGTCGAGGGGAGAACATTCAACTACAAGGAGGTAATCCTCAATACTGGGGAGGCAGGAGAGTTCATTGAGGTCAAGGTCACTTGGGCCGGCTCCACTTACCTAAGGGGCGTTCCTGTGGAGGATTGAGTTTTCTTGACGTCTCTTTGGGGATTTCTCAAGAACTTTTGGTTTTAATTGTGTTCAATCTAATGCAGAAATCGAACCATTAAGGTTCATTTTAGAAAACTATTTATACCACCGTTTCCACATCTTTTGAGGGTTAAAACGGAGGTGGCTTGAATGAGGAGGAACGCAAAGAAGCGTTTAATTCCACTTGTGTTTGTGCTGGTTCTCACTCTAATCGGAACCGCCCTCGCCGTTCCGAGGATTGGCATAACCGTCCAGAAGGTCGGTGGCGGTGCCAACAGTACTGTTGCCGTTGATACAACCAAAGCCGCGGTGAACTGGGTGTTTTCATCGAACGAGCCGGTGATAACTGGGGCTACTATAACCCTCGACAAGGGTCCTGGTGTGAATGGAACCTGGACGTTCTACGTAACGCTTGATAATGGAAACGTTATATCACAAACTGGTTCAATCAAAGCAGACCAGACCACAATAACAGTCTCAAACCTCAACATAAACCTCGGGAGTAACTACATAACCAAGGTCTCCCTTGTCATCGCTGGCAAGCAGGTTTCCGTTAGCTGATGGGGGTTTTAAATGAACCATCGCCCCGACCCCTTTTCTCTTCTCTCTTATCTTTTGGTGGGTTTCCTCGTCCTTGTGTTAGTCCTCCACTTCGTCTTCGGCTTCCAGTACGTCGTTATCTTGACGGACTCAATGAAGCCCCATATAAACCCCGGCGACCTCGTGGTTACAAGGCCGGTTTCTCCATCCGAGCTTCACGTCGGCGACGTGATACTCTACGAGGTTCACATAGGAAGCTCAACTTATAGAATCTCTCACCGAATCGTGGCAATAAAAACCGATGAATCCGGCAGAATCTACTTCGTGACGAAGGGTGACAACCGAAAGTACACTGACCCCTGGCGCGTTTATCCGAACCAGGTTATAGGGAAGGTAATTCTAGTGATTCCGAAGATTGGCATGGTCTGGTACTACACTCCCCTGATAGTCCTCCTCATCTTCCTGTTCATCATAGGTAGCCTGGCCTACGAGATTGCCCTCATACTCCTTGAAGAAGAGCCTCCGAGGCCCAAGTGGGCCAAACCTTCACTGCTCGCAATCAAAAGGAAAAAGCTGAAGAAGTACTACCGCCGTTAAGCCCACTCCTCCTCGGGGATGGCTTCTTTCTTGGCCGGGATGAGGCAGAGGAACTCGAAGGTGTCAGTTAGGGCCTTGTAGCCGTGGGGCTCGTTGGGCGGGACGTAGAGGAAGTTTCCAGCTTTAACGTGGTGCTCCTCCTTTCCGTTGGTTATTATTCCCTCTCCCTTCATGATGAAAATCTCGTGCTCCCAGTCGTGCTGGTGTATCGGAATCTCGGCGCCCTTCTTCATGACGAAGTAGCGCATCGCGAAGTTCTTCGCTCCGAGCTTCGGAGAAACGAGCCACCTTATGGTCACGCCTTCAAAACCGGTGTCCTTCTCGGGGACGTCCTTGTAGTGCCCGACGAACATGGTATCACCGCTCAGATTTAGACGGATTCATATTTAAACCTTCACGCTTTTAAGGCTAACATAGAGTTTCAGCGGGTGGTTGCATGAGGCGTTTGATTGCACTTGTTTTGGTTCTGGTCGTTCTGGCCGGTGGATGCATAGGTTCAACCCAGACGCAGAGCTCAACAACATCAACCCCCCAGCCCACTGGGATTAACTTCGCCAAGTATCCCACAGGAAAGATCATTGGGGGCTGGTGGAAGCTCTTCAACGAGACGTTCTACGTCAGCGACGGCTATGGAAGCCTGGTTAAGCACTACTTCCCGAACGCAAGGGTCGAGCCCTTCTCCCAGTTCAAGGGAAGCGGTATAGTCGTTCTCTCGCCCGGGGACGAGGTCAGTTCAAGGATACTCTTCGGAAAACCCGTTCAGGTTCGGGAGATTGAACCCTTCGGCTACATCGCCTACAAGTACGGAACCCATCTCCCCGGTCCCTGGCTCGGTGCGATAGCGGTTCTCAACTCCGAGAACGGCTCCGTCATGGTCGTCACAGGGACGAGCAGGGCCGGCGTCGGTGCTTCGCTTTACTTCCTCAGGGAGCTTAAGGACGGGAAGATTTCGGTCGACCCCAACGCTGTCGTTCGCTCCGATTCCTTCGAGGGAATTCTCCTTAAGGAGATTGGTGATGTGAATTTCAATGGGGTCCCGGATAAAGACGAGCACTACGAGCTCTACCAGCTCCTCTACGACGAGCCCTTCAACTACTACTGGAGGGTTGTGAAAGGCGAGAACGTCACCGTCAGCGGCGGCTTCATAAGGCTCGTCAACGGCACGACGGTCTACATAAGGGCCCTCGGCTTCAACGTCACCGTGAAGGTTGAGAACCCGAAGAACGTCCAGCTGACCTACGTCATCGAGAACGTCAACCCAGAACTCATGGTTCTCCCCGAGGGAACCAAAGTCCTCGACAACACCACGATAGAGTTCAGGACGAGTGAGCCGAGCTTCTCAATTCACGCAAAGAACGTCAGCGAATACCGCGTCCTCGCTTTCGGTGACCACAGGCCGGCGAGCGGCGACAAGCCTCCGGCGGTCTTCCTCAAGATAATGGCTGACATCAACAAGGAGAGTGGGGCCTTCGTCATAGACGGTGGCGACCTCGTTTACTCCGGCACAATCTACCAGTGGGCCGAGCTTATGAAGGTCTGGCACTGGAACAAGCCCATCTTCATAGCGGCCGGAAACCACGAGTACCAGGGTGAGGGGGTGAGCATCTTCCACTACCTCTTCGGCCCGACTGATTACGCCTTCAGCCTCGGAAACTACCGCTACATCTTCGCGGACGATGTGGACAACGACTACAGCCTGACCGACGAGCAGTTCGCTTGGCTTAAGAAGCAGTTTGAGGTAGCCAAGGAGCGCGGTGAGAGGCCGGTCGTCGTTATGCACGCACCGCCCTACGACCCGAGACCCGGGGGAGACGACCACGCGATGAGCGAGGAGAGCGCGAAGGAACTCCTAAAGCTTATGAAGGAGTACAACGCCTTCGGAATCTTCAGCCACATCCACTTATACTGGAACGGAACCTACGACGGCGTTCACTTTATCATAACGGGTGGTGGCGGTGCTCCTCTCTACGCCCCGCCTAACGAGGGCGGCTTCCACCACTACGTTATCCTGACGATGGAACCCGATGGAAGGATTGACATAAAGGTGGTCAAGGTTTCCACTTGAACTTTTTTATTTATTCTATTTGTGTCTATATAGAGACATTTAGTGGGCTATATTTTATTGCGGCAAGATATTTATTTGATTCAATTTAGTTTCGCCCGGTGGTGTGGATGGACCCGTGGCTGATCGCTACAATCATCCTCGGATTCTGGATGGCCTGGAACATCGGTGCCAACGACGTTGCCAACTCAATGGGAACCGCCGTCGGTGCGAAGGCCATAACGCCGAAGCAGGCCGCGGTTATAGCGGGTGTTATGAACTTCACGGGCGCGTACTTCTTTGGAAAGAGCGTTGCGGAGACGATAAGGAAGGGAATCCTAAACGTCAACATGATTCACGACCCTTGGGTGATAGTTTACGGGTCGCTGGCGGCCCTCCTCGCGGCGAGCATCTGGCTAATCTTCGCCACTTACAACGGCCTTCCCGTCTCGACGACTCACTCAATCATCGGCGGCGTCGTCGGCTACGGACTCGTCTACGCGGGCACGAGCATAGTGGACTGGGGTAAGCTCGGCCAGGTCGTTCTCAGCTGGATTCTCTCGCCGATATTCGGTGCAATCGTTGCGTTCTTCGTTTTCAAGGCCGTTAGACGAAGCATCCTCGTTCGGAAGGACCCGGTGAAAAGCGCACGCTACTGGGCCCCCTTCTGGATTGGGCTGGCCTTTGTCGTAATAGGAACCATGTTCTACATCAAGGTTCTCCATGGCAAAAACCTCGTTCATGGCGTCCTTTTCTACGGGATTCCAACTGGAATCGTCGTCTTTATTCTGAGCTACCTCCTGATTAAGCTTCACTTCAAACCCAGCGACCCCTACATCGGAGTCGAGAGCATCTTCCGAAAGGTTCAGGTCGTTACCTCCGCTTACGTTGCTCTTGCCCACGGCTCGAACGACGTCGCCAACGCAGTCGGTCCGATAGCGGCCGCCTACGCCGTTATAACGATGGGGATGGCCGGAATGAAGGTTCCGGTTCCGAAGTGGATTATGGCCATGGGTGGTCTCGGTATAGCGGTTGGAATCTTCATGTACGGCTACAAGGTTATGGAGACGGTTGGGAAAAGGATTACCGAGCTGACGAACACAAGGGGCTTCTCCATAGACTTCTCGGCGGCAACGGTCATACTCGTGGCCAGCTGGCTGGGAATGCCGATTTCAACGACCCACACTGTCGTCGGTGCGGTCGTTGGCGTCGGTCTTGCCAGGGGAATCAAAGCGATAAACACTTCAATCCTGAAGGATATAATAATCTCATGGTTTGTGACGGTTCCTGTGGCGGCCGCGATAAGCGCCGTCATATTCAAGGTCTTAATGCTCGTGGGGTGATACCGTGCAGGTATGGACCAAACTCTTCGCGAAGAGCCCCTTCAAGCCTCTGATAAAGCACTCGGAAGTAGTTTACCAAACGGTAGAGACACTCGAAAAGGCCCTTAATGCATGGTACAGCGGTAACTACGAGGAGATGCGGGACCTGGCAATTGAGGTGGATAGGCTTGAGGACATAGCGGACAGGATAAAGGAAGAAATCCGCGATTCGCTCAGCTCGAAGCTTATGATGGCGGTCTCGCGAGAGGACGTCCTTATCTACCTCCATATGCAGGACAAGGTTGCCGATTCCGCTGAGGACACCGCGAAGTGGTTGCTGGTAGGAAAGCCGGACGGGATTCCAAAGGAAATAAAAGATGTCATGTTGGCGATGGGAACAGAGAGCATAAACGCCGCGAAGCTTGTCCACGAGGCTATTGTTCAGATGGATAGGGTTATAGAAAGCGGTTTCGCAGAGAAGGAAATTGAGAGAGAGTACGAGTTAATCCACGCCATCGAAGATGTTGAAAAAACCATAGACGAACTCGACACTCAGTTGATGAGGCTCGTTTTCGAGAACGCCGAGAAGTTCAACTGGGGAACTGGGATATACCTGCTCAACGTCGCCAGAACTCTCAGCAACATCTCGGACAAGGCCAAGGACGCCGCCGAGAGGATAAGGCTGATGATGAACAAGTAACTCCCACTGTTTCCTCTTTTCATTCTGAGAATGCTTTGCGGAGAATAATGCGAGAGAAGAACGAGAGAATCAGATGGCTATCATCGTCGAGGTCATCTGGATTTCCGGCATGCGCCTTATCTTCTCGGTTATGAACTGGTCGAGGTCCTTGAGAGTGTCTGTCTCGACTTTAACGACCAAGTCGTACTCGCCGTAAACAACGTAGGCCTCCTTAACTTCTGGCATGGCGAGAAGCTTCTCCATAACTTCCCTTTCCTTTCCAGCGGCCGTAACCATCAAAATAAAAGCCGTCACCATGGGCTATCACCAAAAATATTTAACCCGCGACCTATTTAAGCTTATCGAGAATGGGGTTCGAGAACATCATCGGTCGTAAAAAACTGGAGCGGTTTCTAAACCATCTGCGAGACCTCGGCTTCGAGGAGGTTAGGCCGTTCTCCAAAGGCACTACGGGTCTCGTCTTCCTCGGCGAGTTCAAAGGAAGAAAGGCCCTCGTGAAGCTCCAGAGGCCGGATTCGCCGAGGAACAACTTCGAAAAGGAGGCGAGGATACTAAAAACTATAGAGCCCTTCGGAATCACACCCCCGCTCCTCTTCACGGGAGTTTTTGAAGGTCTGCCATACCTCGTCAGGGAGTTCGCCGAGGGTGAGCCTGTTCTCTACGCCGACCTTGAAAAGCCCCACCTCTTCGGGATAGCCGAGAAAACGGCCCTGCTCGACAGGCTCTACCTCGACCACGGCCAGATTCAGGGTGGCAAGCACATCATCGTCGGTAAGGGCGTTTACATCATAGACTTTGAGAAGGCCGGCTGGAGGAAGCCGAACAACCTAACCTCGGCCTTTTCGATGCTCTTCGTCGGCAGAAACGCGATTTCTGAGAGGCTCTACGTGAAGTTCAATCTCGACGAGGGTTTCAGGGAGGAGGTAAAAGAAGCGCTGAGGGAGTACAAGAGAACCGGAAAGCTTTCACGCCTTCTGGGCCTTCTTTCCGGCCTTTAGCCTGTCGGCGTAGAGAGCCAGGAGCGGAACGATGATGGCGAGGGCTATGAGCCCAATCCTCGGGTCGAGGAAGTAGTTGAAGATTAGAATCACGACAACCGCGATGCCGATCATGAGGAACAGGTCCCTGTCGTAGAGTCTCGACTTCGCGAGTATGTTCTGTTCACGGGCGGTGTAGGCGAGGTACGCCGGTATCCCGAAGGCCGCTATGGCGATTCCTATGTAGTTCTTCAGGAGCAATGAAACGCCTATTCCCACGGCGAGGATTATCGCTATGGCGCTCGTTTCCTTCATTCTCCCACCTGTCCATGCACTATCGGTGGGCCCCTTTTAAAGGTTCCCAGCGTCCGTTGCTGTCCATTGGGGTTAAGCTTATATACCTAGGCGCTTATCATAATTCGGTGATAGCGTTATGAGCAGTATCGAATGGAACGAGAAGACCTTTTCTCGGTTCGCCTACTTGAACGACCCGAGGATTGAAGGGAGCAGAATAGCGTACACCCTGACCAAGGTCAACATGAAAGACAACAGGTACGAGAGCACGATAGTCGTTGAGGACCTTGAGACCAGCTCAAGGCGCTTCATTGAGAACGCCTCCATGCCGAGGCTCTCACCGGACGGGAGCAAACTTGCCTTCACGAGGCCCAACGAGGAGAAGAAGGAAACAGAGGTCTGGATTGCCGAGCTTGAGACGATGAGTGCCAAGAAGGTTCTCTCCGCCAAGAACATTCGCTCCCTCCAGTGGAACGACGACTCGAGGAGGCTATTGATAGTCGGCTTCAAGAGGCACGATGATGACGACTTCGTCTTCGACGACGACGTTCCCTTCTGGTTCGACAGCATGGGCTTCCTCGACGGCGAGAAGACGACCTTCTGGGTCCTCGACACCGAGGCGGAGGAAATCATAGAGGAGTTCGAGAAGCCCCGCTTCAGTTCCGGCATATGGCACGGGGATGGAATACTCATCAACGTTCCGCACCGCGAGGACGGTAAGCCTGCCCTCTTCAAGTTCTACGACATCTACCTCTGGAAGGACGGAAACGAGGAGAAGCTCTTCGAGCGCGTTTCCTTCGAGGCGGTTGACTCCGACGGAAAGGTGATTCTCCTTAGGGGCAAAAAGGAAAAGCGGTTCATCAGCGAGCACGACTGGCTTTACATCTACGACGGCGAGCTTAAGCCCGTTTACGAGGGACCGCTCGACGTCTGGGGCGCGAAGCTCACCGAGGGCAAGGTCTACTTCCTAACTCCAGACGCTGGCAGCGTTCACCTCTGGCTCTGGGACGGGAAGGCCGAGAGGGTCGTCGTTGGCGACCACTGGATTTACGGTCTCGATGTCAGCAACGGGAAGGCTCTTCTCCTCATAATGACGGCAACGAGGATAGGCGAGCTCTACCTCTACGACGGCGAGCTCAAGCAGGTCACCGACTACAACGGGCCGATATTCAGGAAGCTCAGGACCTTCGAGCCGAGGCACTTCCGCTTTAAGAGCAAGGACCTTGAGATAGACGGTTGGTACCTCAAACCTGAGCTCAAGGAGGACGAGAAGGCCCCGGTGATAGTCTTCGTTCACGGCGGGCCGAAGGGAATGTACGGCCACCGCTTCGTCTACGAGATGCAGCTGATGGCGAACAAGGGCTACTATGTTGTCTACGTCAACCCGCGCGGCAGCGACGGTTACGACGAGGACTTCGCGCTCCGCGTCCTCGAGAGGACCGGCCTGGAGGACTTCGAGGACATAATGGCAGGTATAGAGGAGTTCCTCAAGCTCGAGCCCCAGGCCGACAGGGAGAGGGTTGGCATAACAGGCATAAGCTACGGCGGCTTCATGACCAACTGGGCGCTAACGCAGAGCGACCTCTTCAAGGCCGGAATCAGCGAGAACGGCATAAGCTACTGGCTGACCAGTTATGCTTTCTCGGACATAGGCCTCTGGTTCGACGTTGAGGTCATAGGGCCGAATCCACTGGAGAACGAGAACTTCAGGAAGCTCAGCCCGCTGTTCTACGCGAAGAACGTGAAGGCCCCGATACTGCTCATACACTCGCTCGAGGACTACCGCTGTCCGCTCGACCAGAGCCTGATGTTCTACAACGTGCTGAAGGACCTCGGCAAGGAAGCCTACATAGCCGTCTTCAAGAGGGGCCCGCACGGCCACAGCATCCGCGGAAGCCCGAAGCACCGCTCGAAGCGCTACAAGCTCTTCATCGAGTTCTTCGAGAGGAAGCTCAGGAAGTACGAAGAGGGCTTCGACGTTGAGAAGATACTGAAGGAGAAACCTTAATATACACCTTTGGACATCCCCCTTTTCGGGGGGTGTCCTTAAATGTTGTTTGATGTTCGTCCCAAGACATCAATCCGCGAGCTCTTCGGCAGGAAGGCGGAGTATTTGATTTTTAGAGATGCCGTGAGAAAGGGTAGGAACTTCATTCTAATTACCGGACCGAGGAGGATAGGCAAGACCAGCTTCCTCTACGCTTCCCTCAACGAATTCGCCGATGATGGAATTCCACACATAGTAATAGATACCCGTGCGGCAACTTCTCTGAACTCAAGGTATCCTCAGAAGGTCATAGCCGAGCAGGTCTACAGGGCCCTCCTCGGACGCAACGTCATAGGTAGCGTGCTCTCAAAGGTAAGGGGCGTTAAGCTCGGTCCCGTTGAGTTCGACATTGGCGATAAGCCGGACCTCGTTGAGGTTTTCTCCCTCCTGAACGGGGTGGAAAATCCTGTTATAGTCGCCTTCGACGAGGCCCAGTACCTCAGGTTTTCAAACGAAGACATGACTCGGTTCTTTGCATGGGTTCTCGATGCCCTTCAGAACATTGTCCTCGTCTTCACGGGCTCGCAGGTTGGCGTTCTTGAGAACTTTTTGAAGCTCTACGACGGCTCTTCACCGTTGTTTGGGAGGTATGAGGTCAGGATTCGTCTTCCCCGTTTTAACCCCTCGGAAAGCCTTGAGTTCCTTGAACGGGGCTTTGAGGAGGTTGGTAAGCCCGTTGATGACAAGGAATTGCTCTCCGCTATTCAAACCCTCGACGGGGTTCCCGGTTGGCTCGTTCACTACGGGGCTTCAAGGGTTGATGGCCTGACGCACGATGAGGCCGTTGAGAGGGTTCTTGAGAAGGCGATGGCATACGTGACCTCTGAGTTTAGAGAACTCACCAAGCTGTCCCCGAGGTACGAGCTCGTAATGAAAGCAGTCGCGGAGCTTAGCGAGGGGTTTGGCTATGCAAGGTTCGAAGAGATTAAAAGAAAAGTTGGCGTTGACGACAAATCCCTAAGGAACTACATCAACCGGCTGATTGACTACGGTTTCCTTGAGTCTGTTGGACATGGGAAGTACAGGATTCCCGACCCCGTAATGTACCGCGTTTTCCAAAGGCTATGACTTCTCCTTCTTTTCCGGTTTTCTCGCCACGATTCCAAGTGCCTCTTCAACGCGCTTAACGCCGACGAAGCCCGCCCTCCTCAACCGTTCCATCACGCCCTTCTGGAGGTCCTTTCTGCGGTATCTCTTCCCCGGATTTCCAACGTAGTGGAAGAGCCTTCCGCCGGGCTTCAAAACCCTGAAGAGCTCGCGGTAGAACTCCTCCGAGTAGAGCTGGCCTGCTAAAGAAAAGCGCGGTGGGTCGTGGATAACTACATCGAAGCTCTCGTCCTTGAACTTCTTCACGACTTCAAAGGCGTCGCCGTGAATCACCTGGATTTTACCGCCCGTAAAGAGCTCCCGGCTCCAGGGGTTTATCTTCGCCAGCTCGATGACGTTTTTGTCCTTCTCGATTGTTATGACGTAGGCTCCCCTCTTTGAGGCCTCTATAGCAGTGTAACCGAGCCCCATGCAGGTATCCAAGACCGTCTCGCCCTCCTTCGGCTTAACAGCGTTCACCTTGTTCCTCGTGTCCTGGAGCGGGTTTACTCCCTTCGTCCTGTGCATCCTGATGCCGTTTATCTCAATCGTCGGCGGAATCGTCGGGACGAGCTTGTAGAAGTGCTCTCCAGCGATGGCGGCCTTGTAGACGCCCCCTCCCCTCACAAAGTAAACGGCCCCCTCGTCCCTCGCTATCCTCTCGATGATGTCTCTCGAAACGCGCGTTCCGTCGGGGAAGATGAACTCGTTGTTCTCCAGCTTTATCTCCCACGTCCTGTTGGTCCTCCTGAGGTCGAGGTTGAGCCTGATGGTTCCCCTTGAAAGGAGCATCCTCCTCGCGTCCTGGGCCGTTAGGAAGTAGTTGTCCATGGTATTCCCTCACACAGGGTGGGACACCTTTTTATATAGTTTTGCCCATTCATTAACAAGAGGGAGGATGGGACGATGAAAGTTGGCGAGAGGGTTCGCACGGGAATTCCCGGCTTTGACGAGCTCATCGAGGGCGGTTTCGTCCCTGGGAAGGCTTACCTTGTCACGGGTCCTCCTGGAAGCGGGAAGACCACCTTTGCCATGCAGTTCCTCGTGGAAGGTGCGAGAAACGGCGAGAGGGTCGCTTATATGTCCCTCGTCCACAATCCCGAGGAGGTTTTGAAGGACTTCGAGCGCTTTGACCCTGAGGTGAGGGACCACGTTGCCAGGGGAAACCTAATCCTCTACGACCTCGGAAAGGAGCTCTGGGGTTCTACAGCCAAACCACCCCAGTGGAGTAGTGTCATGTTCCGCATCAAAGACCTCGCTAGGGAGGCGAAGATTTCGCGTCTCGTCATAGACCCTCTTACCGCCATAGACTTCCCGACAACCGACCCGGCTGAGAAGAGGGCCGAGCTGGCGACGTTTCTTAGGACGATTGAGGACCTAAAAATAACAAGCGTCCTCGTTGCCGAGCTGACTGAGCTCGACCGCTACACCGAGGAGCACTACCTCGTCGATGGCGTCATAATGCTCCACTACTACCTCGATGGGGTCAAGATGGTTAGGGCCCTCCAAGTGCTCAAGATGCGCAGGACGAACCACGAGACCAGGATGTACCGTGTTGAGTTCGGTTCTCGCGGACTCTCCGTCAGGGGGCCGCTCATATGAGGAGGTTCCGAAGAAAGCCTGTGACAGTGGCAGAAATCCAGGTGGAGGAAAATCCAGTTAGAAAGGCCTATTTACTCGGCTATTTTCTGGGCTACTCCGGTCACTTGGCTTGGAGCGGCTGGTCGAGGGAGCTCAAGGAGCGGGTCCTTGGGGAGGCTGAGGCGAGGAACGTCCTCGGCCCGGCCCTCGACTCCTTCAGAAAAGGAAGAACTGAGGGTGCCTCGGACAGGGAGCTTGATATAATGCTTGGAGTCTACCGGCCCCCCGTACTTGAGGTGGAATTCGCCAGGGAGTCCGCCCGCTCTGCTGCTGAGCGGTCGGGGATTTTCAGCATGCTCTCCACGAGGTTTACTGGGGAGGTGCGTTTCCTCGGCTTCGTGCGCTTCTCCAACAGCAGGGACCACCTAGGGATACCTCCTTTCCTTAGGAGGCCTTAGGTCACCCTCTCAAAAACCCTCTCAAAGTTCCTGAAGGTTATCGCTTCCACCTCTTTCTCGCTGAAGTTTTCCCTCAGCTTTTCAATGAGCGCAGGAATCTTCGATTCATCCTCAAAGCCCTCGACACTCCTCCCGCTCCAGCCGCTCAGGTAGTAGACGAAGTCGAAGCCGAGGCCGACGTGTTTGTAGCCGATGAGGTCGACCATGTAGGCTATGTGCTCGACGTACCTTTCCAGCGTCGGCCTCTCCTTATCGATAAAGCTCGGTATTGCAACCGCCCCAACGACGCCGTCCCTCTCAGCTATCGCCTTCAACTGCTCGTCGGTCAGGTTTCTCGGGTGGTCGCAGAGCTTTCTCGCGTTGGAGTGTGACGCTATGACCGGGAAGGAAGTAACGCTCAGCGCGTCCCAGAAGCCGGCCTCGTTTATGTGGCTGAGATCTATGACTATTCCAAGCTCCTCGGCCTTGCCGACGACTTCAATGCCGAAGTTGGTAAGGCCTCCGTTCGTTCTCTCGAAGACGCCGTCGCCTATCGCGTTTCTGAGGCTCCAAGTAAGCGTTAGAACGCGGAGTCCAAGGCGGTAAAAGACCTCGAGGAGCTCTAAACTCTCGCCTATTGGCTCTCCCCCTTCGAGGCCGAGCCAGAGGGCGACCCTTCCGTCCTCTATGGTTTTTCTCATCTCCTCAACGTTCCTCACGAGCTCGAAGCGCTCGCTCTCCTCGACGTCCCTTAGAAAAGCGTTCAGGACCTCGAAACCGTAAGTGGTTGCGTCCTTTCGCCTGTCCGGCCTCGTCCATATCGCCATAACCCTTGAGCTAACCCAGCCGTTGAAGAAGTGCCAGTTCCCTTCGAGGACGCGCGTTTTCCCTGCCTTCCTCTCGTCGTAGATGAAGGTGGGCAAATCCGAGTGTGCGTCGAAAATCATGGGCTCACCCAAGGGACATCATCTCGACGTCCCTTAAGGTTTCCGCCCTGACCTCGGGTAAGGGTATTGACTCGGCCACCTTTTTGGCCTCGTCGTACTCCTCCCTCTCGGCGAGGGCAATCGCTATTCCCCTGAGGGCACTGCTCTTCCTTCCCGGGTCATCTATCATCTCCGCGAAGGTCAGCGCGTCCCTGAGGCTTCCGAGCTGGGTCAGGAGCATCGCCACCCTCTGGGCGCTCGCCGGTGAGAGCTCAACGTTACCGGCTTCGCGGAGTGCCTCTTCAATAACCTCTACGTAAGTCGGCTCGTTTACGCGCTTCATCCAAAGGGCCGCCTCGAGTTCTCCAATGAGCTTCGACGCACCCTTGAACTTCCTCCTTATCAAAGCCAGCGCGTAGTGGTAGCGTCCCTCGAGCAGGGCGCGCCTTATCTCCGGCAACCCAGTCTCGCTCATTATCTCGGCGAGCTGGAGCTTCTTTTCTGTGACGCCGGCCCTCTGGTTCACGTGGAGCTTGTCGAAGATGTCAAATGCGGTCCTGTAAAAGCCTATTGCGTTCTTAGAGAACAGCGCATCGCCGGCGTTCTCCATGAGTTCGGCTGTCTTGAGAAGGCCGTCAACTTTAGCCCTGTATTCTACCTCCGCCCTGGCTATAACGTCGAAGGCCACGTCGAAGAGGCCCATGGCCATTTTGGCATCGCCGGTCGTGGCAACGTAGTACGCTATCGTCGCTATGGCTTCCCCTTTTAACAGGGAATCCCTAATCTTGCCGGCCTCCTCTATGGCGGTGTTGAAGGTCTCGGCTGCCTCCTTGTAATAACCGAGGGCGTGGAAGGCGAAGGCAATTATGCCGTACCCTATGGCCCTAACGTATGGGTCCTTCGAGTGCTCGGCTATGTACTCTGCGTCCTCGAGGATTCCCGGAATCCAGTCCTCGGGACCGCCTTTCCGTCGTATGGCGAGGGCAACGTTGATGAGGGCCTCAATCTGGTCCAGCTCATCCTCTAAGTCCCACACCCTCTCAAGCGCGTCCTCAAACTGCCCCCTCTCTGCCAAGGCTTTAATCTCTTCGACGTCGGTCATGACAACTTTTAATTTATTTCCAAATCCTTATAAACGTTCCCGGAGTTCGTCCAACATGCCTATGCTAACTCTAGCCCTCTACAACACATACGACGCCAGAAGGCTTCACGAGGCCCACCTGCGTGCGATAGCCCGCTCCGCGCCTATAGCTTACGCCTACGGCTTTCACCTGGCCCTAATCGGCTTCCCTCTCGATGGAAAGCCCCTCGACGTTGCCCAGGAGGTCAGCGAGCACACGACGATAGGTGAGGGCGGCAGGTACCTCATCGAACTCGCGCAAGGAAACAGATTTCATCTTCTTGATTTTCCAAAGAGGGGATTTCCGCCCCAGTTTGGAACTCCAGTGGCAACTACGAGAAAGCCATATGAAGAAAAAGAAATCACACCCCTTGAACTGGCGGAGAGAGCCCTCAGCGGTGAGCGTTTTCTTCTCCTCATAGGACTCGGACGGCACGGCCTGCCGAAGGAAACCTTTAAGTTGGCACGTCATCATATGGACATCACGGGGAAGAGGGTCAGCCTCGAAACCTGCACCGCTATAGGGGCCATCGCCGTTAGAATCGCCACGTACATGGAGGCCTTGAAATGGAGGAGTGGAAGAAGGAAGTAGCTTGGTTTTTGGTGGCAATCTTGGTCGTCTTTGGAATCCAGGCGGGCCTTAAAGTGGCCCTTCACACAAGCTCTCCCCTCGTCATTGTCGTCAGCGGCTCGATGGAACCCGTCTTTTACAGGGGAGATGTGGTTCTCCTCAAGGGTGTGACGAATCCCGACCAGGTAAAGGTCGGCGATGTGATAGTCTACAAGCGTCCAGGCTACGAGTACCCGATAATCCACCGCGTCCGCTACATTTACACGGTTAAAATCAACGGGAAGCCCGAGAAGTGCTTCGTAACCTGGGGCGACAACAACCCCGTTCCGGACCCCCCGTATCCGACTCCGGAGGGAATGCTTGAGGTTCAGCTGCCGAACGGCTACATAGCCGGTTGTGCTCCCGCCTACGCCGTTGAGGCCAAGGCCGAGCTCGTCATACCCAAGATTGGCTTAATACCGCTCTGGATTCGCGACGCCCTCGGCCTCGGCGGATGATGTGAGGGTAGGTGGCTGAGCCGTGATGAGCTAATCGGCCCCTGACGCTTTTTCGTTAATTTTTCTTTCTATCGAAAGGCATTTTAACTTCTCTATGCCAATCCTTTCGGTGGTCGAATGGACGCGAGGGATTTTCACAGGGGTAACTTCATCGGCAATGGGAAGGTTGAGGTAATCCCGAAGGTCCCGCTCATGAGGGAAACCCTCCCCTTAGCTTACACCCCCGGCGTCGCCGAGGTCTCGCGCGAGATAGCGGAGGAGCCCGAGAAAGCCTTTGAATACACCAACAGAGGAAATACGATAGCGGTAATTAGTGACGGGACGAGGGTTTTAGGACTCGGCGACATCGGACCTCTGGGCGCGCTCCCGGTGATGGAGGGCAAGGCCCTGCTCTTCAAGGCCTTCGGCGGCGTTGACGCGTTCCCGCTCGTTTTAGCAGAGAAGGACCCGGAAAGGTTCATAGAGGTCGTTAAAACCGTCTCCCCGTCCTTCGGCGGGATAAACCTTGAAGACATAGCCTCGCCGAAGTGCTTCTACATCCTCGAAAGACTCCGCAACGAGCTGGATATCCCGGTCTTCCACGACGACCAGCAGGGCACGGCGAGCGTCGTTTTAGCCGGCTTAATCAACGCCCTCAAGGTAGTCGGCAAGAGGCTTAACGAGATAAGCGTTGCGCTCTTCGGAGCTGGGGCGGCCGGTTTCGCGACGCTCAGACTCCTTGTAAAAGCCGGCGTTAAGCCGGAAAACGTCCGGGTCGTCGAGCTCGTGAACGGGGAGCCGAGGATTCTGACACCGGATTTGCCCCTCGAGGAGCTGTTTCCATACAGGGGCGAACTCCTCGCGAGGACCAACGGCGAGGCCGTAGAGGGAGGTCCGGCAGAGGCTCTTGACGGGGTGGACGTTCTCATCTCCTTCACAAGGCCGGGGCCGGGCGTCATAAAGCCCGAGTGGATAAGGAGCATGGTCGACGACGCGATAGTCTTTCCCCTCGCCAATCCCGTTCCGGAGATACTGCCGGAAAACGCCAAAAAGGCCGGCGCGAGGATTGTGGCAACGGGAAGGAGCGATTATCCAAACCAGATAAACAACCTCCTCGGCTTTCCGGCGATTTTCAGGGGAGCTCTCGACGTGAGGGCTAGGACGATAACGGACGGGATGATAATTGAAGCCTCGAAGGCGATGGCTTCCGTGATAGAGCCGAGCGAGGAGGAGATAATCCCGTCACCTTTTCACTCCGACGTTCATCCGGCGGTGGCGAAGGCTGTCGCGGAGGAAGCCATAAAGGAGGGCGTTGCGAGGGTTCGCGTTAATCCGGAGGAGGTCGCCGAGGGGGTTAGAAGGTGGAGGGAGTTCTACGAGGAAAACATAGTTCCCCTCAACGAGGGGCGGAAGGCCTATGGCGCGCGCCGATGAGCTGATAAACCTCTTGGACATGGAGAAGCACCCCGAGGGCGGCTGGTACGCCGAGGTCTACCGCTCACCCGTGAAGGTCCTCCGGAACGGGAGGGAGAGGGGCGCCGTGAGCGCCATCTACTTCCTCCTTCCCCGCGGCGAGGTGAGCAGGCCGCACAGGGTTCTCTCGGACGAGATATGGCACGTCTACGAGGGCGAGCTCGAGCTGGTCTGGGCCGACAAGGAGCTCCACAGGGTGCGTCTCGGCCGCGTCAGGGAGGGCGTTAAAGCTTTCGCCGTCGTCCCGGCCGGGGCGTGGCAGGCGGCGAGACCGCTTTCAGAACACGTCCTCGTTGGATGCACGGTCTCGCCGGCCTTCGAGTGGGACGAGTTCGAGCTTGCGGAAGGAAAGACCCTGGAGGAACTGCTCAAGAGGTTCCCCGAGTTCGGAGAGTTCCTTCAGTAGAGCGAGTTCCCGTGCGCGTCGATAGCCACGATCAGGGGGAAGTCCTCCACCTCGAGGACCCATAGCGCCTCTGGAACTCCAAGGTCGAGCCAGTGGACGGCCTTAACGCGCTTTATGCTTTTGGCGGCGAGCGAGCCGGCTCCACCGGTGAAGGCGAAGTAGACGGCTCTGCCCCTGAACGGCTCAACGCTCATTCCACCCTTCCCGATTATCCCCCTGACGCCCAGGCCGAGAATTTCATCGAGGTAGCGGTTCATCCTCGCGCTCGTCGTCGGCCCGGCGGACACTATCTCGTAGCCCCTCTCCGTCTCCCTCACGACAGGCCCGCAGTGGTAGATCACCGCCCCCTCTGGATTAAACGGGAGCTCTTCCCTCTGCATGCTCAGAATCCGCCTGTGGGCCGAGTCCCTCGCGGTGACGATTTCTCCCGATAGGTAAACTACGTCCCCTGCATTCAGCTTTAGAATTTCCTCTTCGCTCAGCGGTGTTCTCAGCTTCACTGCCACACCTCGACCCTCCCGTCGGGCTTTATCCTGAGAAAAGCCCTCCGGTTGGCCCAGCACTGGACGATTAAGCCGACGGGAAAGCTCGCCGGGTGCCTGTGGGCGACCTCTATCTTCACGTCCAGAGCGGTCGTCCTTCCTCCCATTCCCATCGGGCCGACTCCGATGGCGTTGATTTCCTCCAAAAGCTCCCCCTCGATTTCCGCAATCCTTTCATCGGGGTTCCTCTCGCCGACCCTCCTGAGGAGGGCCTTCTTCGCCAGCAGGAGGGAGTAATCGGCACCTCCGCCGACGCCTATGCCCAGAACAACCGGGGGACAGGGCTTTCCGCCGCAGGCCTTAACCCTCCCGACCACGAAGCGCCTAACCCCTTCCCAGCCCTCGCCAGGGGTGAGCATGGCTAAAGCCGAACAGTTCTCGCTCCCGCCGCCCTTCGGCAGAACCGCCATCTCGATTTCATCACCTTCAACAAGCTCCCAGTGGATTACCGGAACGCCCCTGCCCGTGTTGTCGCCCGAGTTCTTTCCCGTGAGAACGTCTACCGCGTTGGGCCTGAGCGGGACCTCCTTCGTGGCGAGCCTCGTGGCTTCCACTATTGCCCCCTCGATTTCCCCCAGAAACGGACTGTCCAGGCCGACTTTCACGAAGAAGGTGAGCGTCCCCGTGTCCTGGCAGACGGGTATGGACTCGGTTCTGCCAATCTCCACCGCCCTCAGGATGTTCTCAAGGTTGAAGCGCGCGGCCCCGTTTTCCTCACGCTCGTAGGCTTTCCTCAAAGCGGAAACGACGTCGTCCGGAATCCTCGTAACGGCCAGTCTTATCGCCTCGACGATTGCCTCTATCAATAGGCACTCACCTGTCTAAGACTGGGTTCAAGAGTTAAAAAGATTGACGCGAGAATTTAAAAGCCACTTCCAGAGGGGAACGGCGTTAACCCTCAGTCCGTCCCCCGTTATCTCTCCCGAGCAGTCCCACGTCACGAGCGTCCCGGTTTTCACGCCGAAGAGTTCCATAACTCTGAATAGGTTTTCCAGCTCCCTCTTTGCTATCTCTCCCTCGTCCGAGGCGTAGGTGACCTGAATTAACTCAACACTTCCGTTCTCCTTGGCGACGAAGTCCACTTCGCCCTTGGCGTCCCTGTAGTAGTAGAGCTCAAGCCTTGGCCTCCAGTAATGTTTGAGCCTTAGGAGCTCGAGGAAAACAACGTTCTCCATGAGTCTGCCGATGTTCTCGGAAACCTTTGGTAGAACGGCGTTGAGCATTCCAGTGTCGATTGCATAGACTTTCTTATCGCTTCTCACGACTTCCTTCGGCTTGAAGGAGAACTTAGGAAGCTCGAATATCAGGTAGGCCGACTGCAGGTACTCGACGTAGTTCTTGACCGTCTCGACGTTGCCGATTCCAAGAACGTTCCTCGTCTTGCTGTAGGTAAACCTGCCCGCGAAGTTCGAGAAGAGATAGAACGCGACCTCCTTCAGCTCGCGGACGTTTCTAACGCCGTAGCGGACTATAACGTCCCTCGTGATTATGTCGTTGTAGAGGTTCACGAGGTACTCCCTGCCGAAGCGCAGTGCCTCTGGAAATCCCCCGCGCTCGATGTACTCCGTTAGGGCTCTCTTTACCCTTGCCTCGTCCCGCGTAGTCATTACCTCAGGCTTAATCCCCCTGTAAGCCAAGAACTCCCTGAACGAAAACGGGAGGAGGGTATAGCTTAGGTATCGGCCGGTTAGGTAGGTTGAGAACTCCCGCGAGAGGAGGCGAGCGTTGCTCCCCGTAACGACGGTGGGATAGCTCTCCCTCAGAATTGAGACCATTCGCTCCCAGCCTTCAACTTCCTGAACCTCGTCGAGGACTATGTAGTCGAACTCGCCGAGGAGCTCGTAGCCAGCTTTGAGTAACTCCTTGTAGTCCCCCACGCCGAACCCTGCCATCGCGGGGTCCTCGAAGTTCACGTAGAGTGGCCTGCCCGGCAGGGATGCCGAAAGAACGGACTTTCCAGAGCGCCTCGGCCCCGTTATTATGTGGGCCGTTGGGCTGAAGTTCTTCACTATCTTCTCCTTCAGCTCCCTCTCGACGATGTTCTCCCTTTCGAGCTTCTCGCGGAGGGTCTCCCACTGGTCCGCCAAAACACGCTTGAGTTCCTCTGCCTTCATGGTCTAAACTGGTGCGAACTCCCTATAAAGTTTACCACCATACTGGTAAACTTTTCCTCAAAACTCTACCACTATACTGGTAAACATTTCACCCAAACTATCATACCACACCGGTAGTTTCTGCTCCAGAGCACCGAACCTGCTTAGCGGGCGTCAGAATTGGGAAGTAATAAGGAAAAGGGCCTCAGCCCTTCAGAATCTCGACTATCTGCTCCGCGACCTGAACGCCGGCCCTCATCTGGGCCTCCTCGGTGGAGGCTCCGATGTGCGGGGTTAGAACGACGTTGTCGAGCTTAGTTAGTGGGTGGTCCTTCGGGAGAGGCTCCTCCTCGAAGACGTCAAGACCCGCTCCGTAAATCCAGCCCTCCTGAAGGGCCTTGACGAGGGCGTTGGTGTCAACAACGGGGCCACGGGCGGCGTTTATGAGGATAGCGGTCTTCTTCATGAGCTTGAGCCTCTCCTCGTTTATGAGGTGGTAGGTGGCATCGATGAGCGGGACGTGGAGCGTTACCACGTCGCTCTCCTTCAAAAGCGTCTCCAGCTCGACGAACCTTCCACCGACTTCCTTCGCGCGCTCCTCGTTCGGCCTCGGGTCGTAGAGGAGAACGTTCATTCCGAAGGCCTTCGCTATCTTGGCCACCTCGTAGCCTATCCTTCCGAAGCCGATTATACCCATCGTCTTGCCCTCGAGCTCGATTCCAAGGCACTGCTTCTTGGCCCAGACGCCTTCCCTCATCTTCCTGTCGGCGAAGGCCACCTTTCTGGCAACTGCAAAGAGCAGACCAAAGACGAGCTCGGCAACGCTCCTTGAGCTCGCTCCGGGGCTGTTGACGACCTTAATGCCCCTCTCCTTCGCGGCCTCGAGGTCTATGTTGTCCAGGCCGACGCCGGCTCTTCCGATGACCTTGAGCTTGGGAGCGTTTTCGATGACCTTTCTCGTCACCTTCGGCTTGCTCCTAACGATAATCGCGTCAACATCGCGGACGAGCTCTACTAACCTTTCCTCGTCCGGGTACTCCTCGTAAAGAACTTCAAAACCGGCGTTCTTCAAAACCTCCAAAGCTTTCTCGTGCAGTGGCGCCGCAACGAGAACCTTCATGCTTTCACCCCCTCCGTTTTATTGCCATCAGCATTACTTGGTCGGAGGCATCCTCCGCTCGGTCGGCTATGTCGCCAACCTTCGTGAGGACCTGGTTCCATATTAGTTTTGCGTAGGTTGTTATCGTCTCACTGTCAAAAACCATCGCCTTGAGCTTGTACTCGACCTTGTCAGCGTTCTCCTCCAGGTCCTCAGTTTCTTTTGAGAGCTCCAAAGCCCTGTCAACGTCCTCGTTGAGGGCCTTTACCGCTTCCATGAGCCTCTCGTAGGTTTTTACTGCCTCCTTCACGAGGGCCATTATCTCCTCTTTGAGCTCCTCGGGAACCCTCGGCTTGGCGAGAATCAACGTGTGGGCCGCGCTTTCGGCCGCGTCTGCCACCTGGTCTACCAGCTCGCTCAGCCTTACGTAATCTCCCCTGCTGGCGGGCAGAAAGGCCCCCTCGTAGAGCATGAGCTCGATGCTCCTCCTGAGCTTGTCGGCCTCGCTCTCGAGCAGGGTTACCCTCTCCTCAAGGTCCTTTGCACCGTCGAAATCACCGTCTAGGTAAGCCTCGATGAGCCTCTCAAAGGCCTTGACGGTTTCGTAAACGACGTTGAGATGCCTGTTTATGGCGTCAAAAACGTTGCTCTCCTTACCGCCGAAGATGGCCATCTTTACACCCCCGTTTCAAACTTTGCCGCTACCCCTATTTAGGTTTTCCTTCCCTTTGATGAGTGCCCACAGGAGTTCGTTCCTCGGGGCCTCGAGGCCGACGGAGTGAGCATATTCAACGATTTTGCCGTGAATGTAGTCCACCTCGGTTCTCCTGCCCCTCATTATGTCCTGAAGCGTCGAGTTGTAGTTCTCCCGGGTTCTCTCTATCGTGTCCCAGAGCAGTTCGAGGGGGTGGATTTCAAACTCAATTCCGAGTTGCTGCGCAACCATACACCCTTCCCGCGCTATCTCTATCGAGATTCCCTCCAGTTCCGGGACGTCGCGCAGGGCCCCGTTCTTGACCTCCAGAACCGTCCCGAGTCCGTTTATGACGGAATTTACTATCGCCTTGGCCCACTTCCAGCCGATTGCGTTCTCGGTTACGCTCGTCTCTACCCCTGCCTCGTTGAAGACTTTCGCGACCTCCTCGACGAATTCAGCCTTCCCCGTCGGGTACTTCCCGATGACGGTTATCCCCTTCCCCGTCCACCTGACGACGCCCCAGTCAACGAGCATCGCGCCGTTGGTTGTTATTCCCCCGATGACGTTGGGCGTCAGCTTTAAGGCTAACTCCTCGTTTCCGAGGCCGTTCTGGACGCTCAGGACCCACGTTTCCGGCCCTATGCAGTTCCTCGCGCACTCCAAGGTGGTCTTCGTTGAGTAGGACTTGGTAGTGAGGAGGAGCAGGTCCGGTGGCTCGTCCGGCGCGTGGAGGGAAGCCTTGACCTTCACATCGAACTCCTCTATTCCTGTAACCTTCAGTCCGTTCTCGTTTACGGCTTTAACCTGCTCCTCTCGTCCTATGAGCAGGACGTCGTTTCCGGCCCTCGCCAAAAGCGCGCCTAAGAGGGAGCCTATGCTTCCAGCTCCGAGCACGTAAATCCTCATCCTCTCACCTCAGGAGCTTTCTCAGGTGGTTGAGCGAGTAAACGTAAACCAGCGCGAAGAGGGCCAGCTTAACCCTCTCGGAAACCTGGTAAGCCCCGATTAGGTAGAGCGCCGACGCCGGGAGGAGTCCGAAGGAAGATAGAACCCTGTTCCTCAGGAGGAGGAACGGAACTGCAACCCCGAGAACCGCCTCCATGCTCCCGAGGTTGTAGAGGCCGAGCGCTATGGCGAGACCAGTTCCCCCGATTACCGCGTTGATGAAGCGCTCCCAGAACTTCACCGGCTGTTTCTCGTAGGGATAGCCAAGGGCCAGAATGAGGGCCGAGAGAGCCATTAGCGCGTACCTCTCCTCTTCCCCGAGCGGATAAATCAGCGCGAAGGCGAGAACTGCACCGGCCGAGAAGGGTCTGGCCTTTTTCTTCACCGCCGGAACGATGAGCGGAAGGTACAGGTAAGGTATCCACTCCATGCTCCCACCGCAAGCGTTTAAAGAGTCCTCCTTAAATGCATACCGATGCTCTCGGTCGTTCTCGTCGAACCTGAGGGGCCGGCGAACATAGGCATGGTGGCGCGGACGATGAAGAACTTCGGCTTCTCCCGGTTAGTCCTTGTGAATCCAAACCTGACAGAGGAGAGCTACAGCTATGCGGTCCACGCAAGGGACGTCCTCGAAAACGCGCTCATCGTGGATACCTTTGACGAAGCCTTAGAGCTGTTCGATTTGACCGTCGGAACCACCGGAAAGCCGGGAAAGAGGTTCATACCCTACCGCGCACCGCTTTACCCCTGGGGGCTGAGGGAAACCCTGAAGGGCTACACCGGCGAGGTCGGTCTCTTCTTCGGCCGGGAGAGCATCGGTTTGAAGAACGAGGAGCTTGAGAGGCTCGACCTAATCGTCACGATTCCGACGAGTGAGGATTATCCCGTTATGAACTTAGCTCAGGCGGTCGCGGTTATCCTCTACGAGCTCTCAAAGAACAGGCCCGAGCCCTCCGTCGAAGCCTTAAAACCTGCGACGAGAGATGAAAAGGAGGCGCTCGTTAGGGTGTGGGCCGAGCTTTTAAACGTTCTCAACTATCCGAAGGATGTGGAGAGGCGAGCTGTCTTCGTCAAGGTCTTCAGGAAAGCTATTGGTAAGGCTTTCCTCTACGGCCGGGAGGTGCACACTCTCATAGGCCCGCTGAGAAGGGCCGTTAAGAGGCTGGAGGAATGCTGAATGCTCGCGGTGGAGAGGTTTAGGGTCAACGGCCGGGACGTCTGGATTGGGGTAATCTTTCACGGGAGGATTCAGGGAATAAGCTTCGCCTTCACGAGGGGCGAGCTTTTGGGACGGGTTAGAAACCTCGCCGAGTTCCTGCGGAGGAGAAACGTTGGCGTTTCCCTCGACGTCCAGCCGAGCAATTACACCGAGCTCGTTTATCGCGTTATGATTGGGGAGCTCGATAACGAGAAAGTCCTGCCCGAGCTCTCCTTCGAGGGTGTAACGCCCTTTGAGAGACGCGTTTACGAGTGGCTCACGAAAAACGTTAAAAGAGGAGCCGTCATAACCTACGGTAGCCTTGCAAAAGCCCTGGGAACGTCGCCGAGAGCCGTCGGTGGGGCGATGAAAAGGAACCCTTACCCGATAATCGTCCCCTGTCATCGGGTGGTGGCGAGCGACGGCATAGGCTACTACAGCTCCGGGATTGAAGAGAAGAAGTTCCTGCTCGAACTTGAGGGGGTGAAAGAATGGACAAGTTGAAAGCCTACATAACCGGCTTCCTCATTGCTGTTTTGGCGGTAGCCGGCTTCATAGTCTACGAATGGGGCTTCTGGAAGCTGGTGCAAGTGGTCCTCGCGATAGGCTTCGTCGGTTTCACGCTCGCGCTGCTCTTCTTCACGGCGCTGACCCTCTATGCCGAGAGCTGGAAGTATGGGGCAGTTCTGGCAGTCCTGACGGCGATAGCGGGTTACGGCTCCTATCTCGTGCTCACATGGCAGAACCTCAAAATCGTCGGTGCTATAATAGCTTTCTTCATCCTACTCTTTGCCTTTGGAATATGGTACATAAGCGAGCCCGATTTGAGCATAGCGGACCGCTTCCGCTCTGCTGAAAAACTTGAGAGGATGGGACGCTACAAGCAGGCCGCGAGGAAGTACGAGAAGGCTGGAAACTACGAGAAGGCGGCTGAGATGTACCTGAAGCTCGGCTGGCTTGAGAGCGCGGCGTGGGCCTACGAGAAGGCCGGGAAGTACGAGAAGGCCGCTGAGCTCTACGAAAAGCTCTACGAGAAGGAGAAGGACACCTACTACCTGAAGGAGGCCCACGAGTACTGGAAGAAAGCTGGAAACATGGAGAGGGCCGCCAAGGCGCTTGAAAAGTACGCCGAGGAGGAGCCCTGGTTCTGGGAAGATGTTGCCAAGCTCTACGAGGAGCTTGGAAACGAGGAGAAGGCCAGGGAAGCCTGGGAGAAGGCCCTTGAGTACTACACCAAGGAGGCCCAGGAGGAGGGCGTCTTCTGGGAGGACGTCGGCAACATAGCGAGGAAGCTCGGCAGAGAGGAGCTGGCCCGCGAGGCTTACCAGAAGTTCCTCGAGTACTGCCTCAAGGAGGCGGAGGAGGACCCAATGTGGTGGAAGCACGTTGCAGAGGCCTACGAGTACCTCGGCGAGGCGGAGAAGGCAGAAGAAGCGAGGAAAAAGTACGAGGAGTACAGACAGAGAATCCTTAAGGCCAACGAGGAGACCTCGCACTTCCCTGAGAATTAACCTTTTAAGCTCTCCTTCCCTACCTTTTCTTCGGGGATTGCCTTGGACGAGGAAAAGCCAAAGCTGAACATAGCGAAGCTCTCCAAGATGCCGATAAAGCTTGCGATGGAGGAGAAGTTCCTCCGCCTCAAGCCGGACGACAGGGTCGAGGACCTAATCAAGGGCCTTGAGCACAGAACCTGCGCCGTCGTAACCGACGAATCCGGAAAACTGCTCGGCTTCATATCCGTTGACGAGATAATAAACCTCCTCCTTCCTCCGTCCGATTACGTTCTCGTCGGCATCGACGCCCTCAGGGAGGCCCACTTCGACTGGGAGAGGCCGGTGAAGGAGATAATGAACACCCGGCCCATAACGCTCTCCCCGAACGATACGCTCGGCTACGCCCTAAGTATGATGATGGAAACCGGCGTGAGGCAGTTCCCGGTTGTTGAGAAGAAGAAAGTCGTCGGAACCTTCTCGGCTCAGAGCGTCATACGCTTGCTCAGGGTCTTCGCGCGGTGAGGAAGTTGATCGAGCTAATCCTCTACCTCGCGCTCATGCTTTTAACGGCGGAAACATTCGGCTGGCTGTTCTCAAGGATTGGCCAGCCCGTGGTTCTCGGCCAGATAGTCGGCGGAATCCTCCTCGGGTTGGCGTTCCCGCCGACGGAGGAAGTGAAGGACATCTCCATGATAGGGGTTTTGATGCTCCTCTTCCTCGCGGGCCTTGAGAGCAGCGTGGAGGAGATGAGGGAAGCCGGCAGAAGCGGGATTTCTGTGGCCGTGTTTGGGGTTTTGGTGTCCTTCGCGATGGGCTTTGGTATCGCTTACCCCTTCAAGGGCTTCGACCAGGCCCTCCTCTACGGCGCCCTAACGACTCCGACGAGCGTCAGCCTTACCGTCAGGGTTCTGATGGAAATGGACAGGCTGAAGAGCCGGGAGGGGACCACAATCCTCACCGCGGCGATAGTTGACGACATACTCGGCATAATCGTCCTTACCGTTGTGATATCGTCCCTCGTCTCCGGGGGCGTCAGTGTCCTGAGCCTGGCGGAAATCCTCGTTAAGGTTGGCGTTTTCATAGCCCTGATGGTCTTCGCGATGCCGAGGGTCCTCGACTACGCCCTTAGGAAGGTCGTGAGGATAGGCTTCGCAGATTCGACGGTTACCCTCTCGATGGCCGCTCTCTTCGCTTTCGCCTACCTTGCGGAGCACATGAACCTAGCCTCTATCTTGGGTGCCTACTTGCTCGGCCTCGCGCTGAGCGAAACTGAGTTCAGAAAGCCGATTTTCGAGCACTCAAGGATAATAGCGCATTCGGTCTTCGTCCCCCTGTTCTTCGTCGACGTGGGCATGAACATACCCGTTAAAGACCTGAAGAGTGCTGGCCTCTTTGCCATTCTCTTCAGCCTCGTGGCGATAGCGAGCAAGGTAATCGGCTGTGGAATCGGGGCGCTAATCGGCGGCATAAGCCCGAGGGAAGCCCTGCGCGTCGGCGTTGGAATGATTCCGAGAATGGGCGTCGAGCTCGCGATGCTGGCGATAGCGATGAAGGCCGGCATAGTCGGGAGCGACGCCTACCTCGTGATAGTCTTGATGATATTCCTGAGCACCCTCGTTACACCACCGCTCCTCAAGCTTACCTTCAGGGGTCAGTAGACGTCTCCGGAGTCTTCGAGCTCCTTTAGTTCCTCTTCAATTTCCTTTTCTTTCCGCTGGGCGTGGCGCTCCATCAGGTCGCCCGCGAAGTATATCAGAACCCCTGAAATCACCGCGACCACGAACATCAGAACGACCTTTGTCCAGCTCAGGTCGGACGGTGGTGATGAGCCATCGGGAAGTGGGGCGGGAGCCACTTTAACTCGCCGGCGTTTCCTTGGTGGAACCCTAAATTAAACGTTGCCCTGCCAACCTTTTTAAGAGTCGCAACGAACCTTAGCCGGTGGTTGAGATGATGGGAATGAACCCCAGGCAGATGAAGAAGCTCATGCGCCAGTTCGGAATAAAGATGGAGGAGATGGAGGGCGTTAAGGAGGTCGTTCTTAAGCTTGAGGGCAAGGAAATCGTCCTTAAGGACCCCGTCGTTACCGTTATGGTCGTCCAGGGCGAGAAGACCTACCAGATTGTTCCTGGAAGCGAGGAGGTAAGGGAGGTCATAGAGATTCCAGAGGAGGACATCGAGCTCGTCATGGAGCAGGCCGGCGTTGACAGGGAAACCGCGCTTAAGACCTTGAAAGAAACGAAAGGTGACATAGCGGAGGCCATCCTCAAGCTGAGCGGGGAGTAATCACTCCTTCTTGAACTTCTCTATTGCCTTCATGAGCGGTATGAGGTGCATCAGAGCCGGGCCTCCGGCCATGAGAACTGCGACCAAACCGGCCTCTATGAGCTCCTCTGGCTTCGCCCCCGCCTCCAAAGCTTTCTGGGTGTGGAGGTAGATGCACCACTCACAGCCCTGGGCGATGCCGAGGGCAAGCGCTATGAGCTCCTTCTCCCTGGTTGTGAGGGCCTTGTTGTCGAGGGTCTCGCGGAGGAACCTTGAGAACGCGGCAATCTCCTTCGGGTGCTCCTTCCCAAGCCTGTCAAGGAGCTCCTCAATCTCCTTAAGCTTGACCTCAACCTCTGTGTTCTCCATGGGAATCACCGCTATTTGTTGGGAGGAAAAATCTTAAAGGCTTTCTTGAACGAAACGTTCCCAACTACTCGTTTACCACGATTCCCTGCCTGCGCATCTTTAGGATGTCGTCTATAACGTCTATCAGCCCGGCTATTATCTGGTCGTACTTGCCCCCGTCCTTTCCGTAGAGCTCCTTCAGCTTGTCCTCCAGCGCGAAGAGGTCCTCCGTGTCGAGGTCGAGGAGCTTCTGGGCTTCCCTCGCAATCACGCGGAGGGTTATTCCCCTCGTTTTCTCATCCTCAAGCAGTTTTAGAACGAGCTTGAGCATACCCGAGAGCATTTCCTCAGAGGGCACCCTGTCCGTTAGCCTTGCCATGAGCTCGAGGGCTCCCTCGATGTCCCTCTCATTACCAGACTTTAGAAGTGTGTCGAGTAAACTGCTGAAGAACTTGGAGGTTCCCGGGTAGAGGGCGTAGATGTCCGCTAGGACTTTTGCCGCCGTTTCCCTTGCCCAGGGGTTCTTGCTCTTCAGGAAGTCACCGAGGACCGGGAGAATTCTGTATGCGTCGCTCGGTGTCAGATGGCTTGTCAGCCTTGCCACAATCCAGAGCGCGTCCATTCTCCTGCTGTAGTCGTCGCTCTCCAGCATGCCGAGAACCCTGTCCATGACCTCTGGGTCGAGCTTCGCCATCTCCGCCACTATCTCGGTTTTCCCAGCATCCAAGAGCCTCTCTATGTCGTCTATACTGTACTGGCTTATTTCGAGCCTCTTCTTGGCTTCGGTCTCGTCCATTGCTTCCTCACTCGTTACCGCGCTTTTCTCGAGCTTCTCAAGAACCTGCGACGCCTTGACACCGAGCTTGACGTCTCCCTTAAGCTCCTTTATCCTCGTTATTGCCTTCAGCTTGTTCCTCGTGCTTATATCCTTCTCGCGGGAGAGCATCCTCTCGATAGAGTACAGTGCCCTCTCAACGACGTATGGGTCGGGATGGGCAAGTAAATCGGCTATCCCGTCGAAAACTTCGTTCAGGACCTTTCTATCGTCGGTCTTCATCGCCATTTCAGTAAGGGCTGTTATCGCCGCGCTCTGAACTTCCCTCTTCTTGCTCGACCCTATGAGCGAGAACAGCCAGCGGATAATCTTGTACGCTATCTTCGCCACCTTTGCGCCGAGCTTTCCAAGTCCTTCTGCCGCGTACTCGCCGAGGACGGGCATTCCGGACTTCACCACGTCCTTCAGGGCCCCGGTGACCCTCTCGTACTCCTCGTCGGTGAGCTCGCCGGTTTCGAGGAGTGCGTTTATGAACTCCAGCGCCTTCAGCGCCACCCGCTCATCGTCGTCCTTCACGAGCCCAAGAACCGTGTCCAGCGCGAGCTTCTTCCTCTCACCGTCGAGCTTTCCCTCGGAGAGCATGTCTATAAGCACTTGAACCACGTTGGCACGCACGTGGGGGTTCTCGTCGTTCAACAGTTCGAGCAGAACCTTGAAGACCTTGTCGTACTCCTCGACCAGCGCCCGAACTTCCTTGAGGCGCCATGCGAGCAAATCTTTTCTAAGGCCCTCCTTGTCAACTATGATATCGCCACCTTTTAGCACGGCGAGAAGCGTCAAACCCAGCATAGTCTCCCCCCTCTCTATTACGGTGCGTTAGGATTTAAGCTTAGCCCAAAGGTTATTAAGGGCCCCTCCGATGGGTGGACGATGAGGGCAGTAGGCGTCATAAGGTACTCGCGAAGGGAGAGGCTCAGCAGGGAGGAGTTCGAGGAGCTCTTGAGGAGCGCCGGTTACGAGGTTCTGGCCGTTCTTGAGCAGAACAGGGAGGAGCATCCGCGCTACAACATCGGAAAGGGGAAGCTGGAGGAGCTTAAGGAACTCGTCAGAGAGCTCAAACCGGACAAGGTGGTTTTTGCGAACCGCTTAACGCCTTCTCAAGCCTACAACCTCTGGAAAGAACTTAAAGTTGAGGTCATCGACCGCTGGCAGCTTGTCCTTGAGATTTTCGAAAAGCGGGCCCACTCAAAGGAGGCCAAACTTCAGGTGGAACTCGCGAGCCTCCAGTACGAGGTCCCGCTCGTGAAGGAAGCAATACGGCGGATAAAGCTCGGCGACAGGGCCGGTTTCAAGGGAATGGGTGAGTATCAGACCCAGCAATACCTCAAGCACATCAGATACAGAATGGGCAAGATAAGGAAGGAGCTTGAGCGGGTCAAGGCCGAGCGCGAGGTCAGGAGGAAGAAGCGCGAGGAGGTCGGCTTTATCCTCGTCTCTCTTGCCGGATACACGAACGCTGGAAAGTCAACGCTCCTCAACGCCTTAGCTGGGGAGAGCGTGGAAGCGAGGAACCAGATGTTCACGACCCTCGACACGACGACGAGGCGCTTCAAGCTCGGGAGCAAGAGGGTTCTCGTCACTGACACGGTCGGCTTCATAGACGGACTGCCACCTTTCATAGTTGAGGCCTTTCACTCGACGCTGGAGGAGATTGTCAAGGCCGACATAGTTCTTCTCGTCCTCGATTCGAGCGAGCCCTGGCGCGAGATAGCGAGGAAGTTCCGGGCGTCGGTAAACGTTCTCCGCGAGCTCAAGGCCCTCGACAAGCCATTGGTCGTTGTCCTCAACAAGGTTGACCTGATTGAACTGGAAGATGCCGAGGAGAAGGCGAGGCTCCTGACTGAGCTGAGCGAGAACCTCGGGGTCTCGATTGAGGGAGTGGCGAAAGTTTCGGCCAAGGAGAAACAGCTCGACGAGCTCTACTCTCTCCTCGAACGGGTTCTCCTCAAGCTCCCCAAGTACGGGGCCTTTGAGATAGTTGTTGAAGACCCCTCAAGGGTTCCGGCGGTGATGGCCTTTCTGAGCTCGGTTGGTGAGGTCCTGTCGGTTGAGTACAGCGACGTAACGAGGATTAAGGCCTACGTCCAGACCGGCATGCTGAAGGAGCTCACGAGAATGGGGGTGAGGATAGAGCGGTCAAAGCATCCCGGCGATGCTGAAGAGCTTGACGAGGACGAAGGAAATCACGATGGCCGTTAAAGGCGTCGCGACCCAGCCGAAGAGGATGTCCTTGATTACTCTCTTTTCAACGCCCTGACCCGCGAGCAGGCCAACCCCGACAACGCCGCCGACTATTGACTGGCTTGAGCTGACAGGCAGTCCGAGGAAGTTCGCGAGGCTGACCGATATTGCAGAACCGAACTGGGCCGCGAAGGCTGAAATCGGGCCGAGGGCGGTTATCTTCTTTCCAACGGTGTGCATCACCGCGTAGCTGAAGGTAAGAGAGCCAATGGCCAGGCTTATCGCGACGAGAACGCCGGCCGTCTTGGGCTCCAGAAAGCCCGCCCCCACTATCGGGCCCGAGGCGTTCGCGACCTCGTTGGTTCCGAAGTTGAAGGCCATGTATGAGCCACCGAGAATCGCGAGGGCCTTGTAGAGGGCTTCAATCGTCGAGACGCTCTTGATTTCCGAAATCACCTTGGAATAGAACTTGTAGAGTATCGCGGCGAGGATTCCCGAGAGTATCGGTGAGATGACCCACGCGGCCGCTATCTTCCCGAGGGTGAACCAGTTCACCGGGGCCTTCATGGCGAGACCGACGCCTATAACACCGCCGACTATCGACTGGGTCGTGGAGACTGGAAGGCCCCTCACGGTTGCTATCGTGACCCAGATTCCGGCGGCGAGGAGCGCTATCAATGCCATCTCCATCGTGAGAAAGCCCTCCGGAACTATGCCCTCTCCGACGGTCTTCATGACCTTGTAGCCCTTCAGGTAAGCCCCGAGGACCACGAATATCGCTATCGTGAGCGTCGCCTGGCGGAAGCTCAGTATCCCGGAGCCGACCGCGGTCCCCATGGCGTTCGCTGAATCGTTGGAGCCTATGTTCCACGCTATGTAGAATGCCACTGCCAGTATGGCTATTGCAAGTCCCTCCATCCCTCATCACTGGCTATATAGTCTATATAGTACTCAAAAAGTTTTCGAGAATCGATGAGCGGAAAAAACCATCGGAGGAATTCAAAGTTCACCCTTACCCAGAAAATCCCGTTTAGGGTTCCTTAACACGATACCGAAACCTAAATAAACCTTTCGGACTAACTGAGGGTGAAAAACCCACAGGAGGCAGGGAAGATGATTGAGATACGTTTTCACGGTAGGGGTGGACAGGGTGCCGTTACGGCCGCCAACATCTTAGCCTCTGCTGCCTTCAAGCAGGGAAAGTACGTCCAAGCGTTCCCCTTCTTCGGTGTTGAGAGGCGTGGAGCGCCGGTTACTGCCTTCACCAGAATTGACGACAAGCCGATAAGGATTAAGACCCAGATTTACGAGCCCGACATCGTCGTCGTCCTCGACCCGAGCCTTCTCGACACCGTCGACGTCACTGCCGGCCTTAAGGAGGGCGGAATCGTTATCGTCAACACCGAGAAGAGCAAGGAGGAGGTCCTTGAGAAGCTCAAGAAGAAGCCGGCCAAGCTGGCCCTCGTCGACGCCACCACGATAGCTCTCGACATACTCGGCCTCCCGATTACCAACACGGCCATCCTCGGTGCCGTCGCCAAGGCCACCGGCGTCGTCGAGCTCAAGTACGTCCAGGAGGCCATCAAAGAGACCTTCTCAGGAACCCTCGGCGAGAAGAACGCTAAGGCCGCCGAAGAGGCCTTCAACAAGACTACCGTTTACGAGCTCTAATCTTCTCTTCCCTTCCTTAACCGAGGCGGGTGGTGGTAAAGTTGAACACCTTGTTTGGAGAAAAGAAAGCCCAGGCTGAGAAACTCGTCTTCACCTCAGTGGAGCAGTACCCCGAGGCGCCTATAACCCTTGGAACGACCCTCAGCAACTTCACAGGTGACTGGAGGACCTTCATACCCGTCGTGGACGACGACAAGTGCGTCAAGTGCTACATCTGCTGGAAGTTCTGCCCCGAGCCTGCAATCTACATTCGCGAGGACGGCTACGTAGGGATAGACTACGACTACTGTAAGGGATGCGGTATTTGTGCGAACGAGTGCCCGACCAACGCGATAACGATGGAAAAGGAGGAGAAGTGATATGGCGGAGTACAAGCCGATTAGGAAGGTTGTGAGCGGTAACTATGCAGCTGCCTACGCGGCCAAGCACGCCCGCGTTCAGGTCGTCGCCGCTTACCCAATCACCCCGCAGACGAGCATCATCGAGAAGATAGCCGAGTTTATAGCCAACGGCGAAGCTGATATTCAGTACGTCCCCGTCGAGAGCGAGCACTCCGCGATGGCGGCCTGTATAGGTGCTTCCGCCGCCGGCGCCAGAGCTTTCACTGCAACCTCCGCCCAGGGTCTGGCTTTGATGCATGAGATGCTCCACTGGGCGAGCGGTGCGAGGCTCCCGGTTGTAATGGTTGACGTTAACAGGGCCATGGCTCCCCCATGGAGCGTCTGGGACGACCAGACCGACAGTCTCGCCCAGCGCGACACCGGCTGGATGCAGTTCTACGCCGAGAACAACCAGGAAGTCTACGATGGCGTTCTGATGGCCTTCAAGGTGGCCGAGAGGGTCAACCTTCCCGCGATGATAGTGGAGAGCGCCTTCATACTGAGCCACACCTACGACGTCGTCGAGATGATTCCGCAGGAGCTCGTTGACGAGTTCCTTCCGCCGAGGAAGCCCCTCTACGACTTAGCGGACTTCAGCCAGCCGTTCTCGGTCGGAGCCCTCGGTGGGCCGAACGACTACTACGAGTTCAGGTACAAGATTGCCAAGGCCATGGAGGACGCAGTCAAGGTCATCAAGGACGTCGGTAAGGAGTTCGGCGAGCGCTTTGGCAGGGACTACAGCGAGATGATTGAGAAGGGCTACGTTGACGATGCTGACTTCGTCTTCATGGGCATGGGCTCGCTCATGGGAACCGTTAAGGAAGCCGTGGAGCTGCTCAGGAAAGAGGGCTACAAGGTCGGCTACGCGAAGGTTAGATGGTTCAGGCCGTTCCCGAAGGAAGAACTGAGGGAGATAGCCGAGAGCGTCAGGGGCATAGCTGTCCTCGACAGGAACTACTCCTTCGGCCAGGAGGGCATACTCTTCAACGAGTCCAAGGGCGTCCTCTACAGCACCGACGCCAGGCCGATAATCAAGAACTACATCGTAGGACTCGGCGGCAGGGACTTCACGGTTGGAGACGTCAGGGCCATAGCGGAGAACATGAAGAAGGTTATCGAGGCAGGAAAGCTCGATAGAGAGGTTGAGTGGTACCACCTCAAGAGGTGAGAACGATGGAGATTCCCGAGAACGTTAGAAAAAGGCTGAGCATCCCAGCTGAGGAGCACTTCTTTGCCGGCCACACGGCCTGCCAGGGCTGTGGCGCCTCGCTCGGAATAAGGTACGTCCTCAAGGCCTACGGCAGGAAGACCATCTTCGTCATCCCAGCGTGCTGTTCGACCATCATCGCCGGTCCCTGGCCCTACACCGCGCTTGACGCTAACCTCTTCCACACCGCCTTCGAGACCACCGGAGCGGTCATAAGCGGTATCGAGGCGGCACTCAAAGCGAGGGGAATAAAGGTCAAGGGCGACGACGGGGTTATGGTCGTCGGCTGGGCCGGCGACGGTGGAACCGCTGACATAGGCCTTCAGGCTTTGAGTGGATTCCTCGAGAGGGGCCACGATGCCGTTTACATAATGTACGACAACGAGGCTTACATGAACACCGGGATTCAGCGTTCGAGCTCAACCCCCTACGGAGCCTGGACCACCAACACTCCTGGAGGAAAGAGGCACTTCCTTGAGAAGAGGCACAAGAAGAAGGTCATTGACATCGTCATCGCCCACGAGGTTCCCTACGCGGCCACGGCGAGCGTCGCCTTCCCGGAGGACTTCATAAGGAAGCTCAAGAAGGCCAGGAAGGTCGAGGGTCCGGCCTTCATACAGCTCTTCGCCCCCTGTCCGACCGGCTGGAGAAGCCCGACCGACAAGAGCATCGAGCTCGCCCGCTTGGCAGTTCAGACCGCTTACTTCCCGCTCTTCGAGTACGAGAACGGAAAGTACAAGATAAACATGCCCTCGCCCAAGAAGGAGCCGAAGCCGATAGAGGAGTACCTCAAGCTCCAGGGCAGGTTCAAGTACATGACCAAGGAGGACATCGAGTACCTCCAGAGCTGGGTGCTGAAGGAGTGGGAGAAGCTGAAGAAGCTTGCAGAGGTCTTTGGCTGAGCCTTTCATTTCATATTTGTCCACGCAAAGTTTAAGTTTCCATGCTGATAACTCACTAGAGGTGATACATATGGCTGAGAGCCCGTTTAAGGCCGACATAGAGAGGGTTCAGAAGGAGTATAGCGAAAAGATGACGCCGGGAGCGATTGCCTACATCCCGGGGAGTAGCGTAATCAACAAGACCGGCTCCTGGCGTGTGTTCATGCCGGAGTTCAACAGGGACAAGTGCGTTAGGTGCTACCTCTGCTACATCTACTGCCCGGAGCCGGCTATCTACCTCGACGAGGAGAACTACCCGGTCTTCGACTACGACTACTGTAAGGGTTGTGGAATCTGCGCGAACGAGTGCCCGACCGACGCGATAATAATGGTTAGGGAGACCAAGTGAGGTGGTGAAAGATGCCGATTAGGACGGTTATGAAAGCCAACGAGGCGGCCGCCTGGGCCGCGAAGCTTGCCAAGCCGAAGGTCATAGCGGCCTTCCCGATTACGCCGTCAACCCTCGTTCCCGAGAAAATCAGCGAGTTCGTCGCCAACGGCGAGCTCGACGCGGAGTTCATCAAGGTCGAGAGCGAGCACTCGGCCATCTCGGCCTGTGTCGGTGCCTCAGCGGCGGGTGTTAGGACCTTCACCGCGACCGCTTCCCAGGGTCTCGCTTTGATGCACGAGATACTCTTCATCGCCGCTGGAATGCGCCTTCCGATAGTCATAGCCGTTGGAAACAGGGCTCTCTCAGCTCCAATTAACATCTGGAACGACTGGCAGGACACCATCAGCGAGCGCGACACGGGCTGGCTCCAGTTCTACGCCGAGAACAACCAGGAAGCTTTGGACCTCATCCTGATAGCCTACAAGGTCGCCGAGGACGAGAGAGTCCTTCTCCCGGCGATGGTCGGCTTCGACGCGTTCATCCTCACCCACACCGTCGAGCCCGTCGAGATTCCGGACCAGGAGCTCGTTGACGAGTTCCTCGGTGAGTACGAGCCGAAGCACGCTTACCTTGACCCGAAGAGGCCGATAACCCAGGGTACTTTAGCGTTCCCGGCCCACTACATGGAGGCCCGCTACAAGGTCTGGGAGGCCAACGAGAACGCGAGGAAGGTCATCGACGAGGTCTTTGAGGAGTTCGAGAAGAAGTTCGGCAGGAAGTACCAGAAGATTGAGGAGTACAGGACTGACGACGCCGAGATAATCTTCGTCACCATGGGTTCACTCGCCGGAACCGTCAAGGAGTACGTCGACCACCTCCGCGAGAAGGGGGTAAAGGCCGGAGCCGCGAAGATGACCGTTTACAGGCCGTTCCCGATTGAAGAGGTTCGCGAGCTGGCCAAGAAGGCTAAGGTTCTCGCTCTCCTCGAGAAGAACGTCACCTTCAGCGTCGGTGGAGCCCTCTTCCAGGACTTCAGCAGGACACTCGTGAACGAGAAGGAGAAGCCGGTCATAGTGGACTTCATACTCGGCCTTGGAGGCAGGGACGTCACCTTCAAGGACCTTGACGAGACCCTCGCGATTGCGCAGAAGGCCCTCAACGGAGAGGAGTTTGACGAGGTCAACTGGATAGGCCTTAGGAAGGAGATTCTGTGAGGTGATGAAGATGGCCGTTAGGAAGCCCCCCGTTACCACTCGCGAGTACTGGGCACCGGGCCACGCCGCCTGTGCCGGCTGTGGCTGTGCCGCCGCTCTCAGGCTTGCCACCAAGGCCTTTAGTGAGGCTATGGAGGAGAAGTACGGCGACCCCGATGCCTTCGCCATAGCCCAGGCCACAGGATGTATGGAAGTTGTTAGCGCCGTCTTCCCGTACACCGCCTGGAAGGCCCCGTGGGTTCACGTCGCCTTCGAGAACGCGGCCGCCGTTGCGAGTGGCATAGACGCAGCTTGGAAGAAGAAGGGACTCAAGGGCAAGATTCTTGCCATAGGCGGTGACGGTGGAACCGCCGATATCGGTATGCAGGCCCTCAGCGGCATGCTCGAGCGCTGGCACAACGTCGTTTATCTGATGTACGACAACGAGGCTTATATGAACACCGGAATCCAGAGGAGTTCCTCAACCCCCTACGGAGCCTGGACCACCACCTCACCGCCCGGCAAGTACTCAATCGGTGAGGACAAGCCCAAGAAGTGGGTCGCCCTCATAGCTGCAGCCCATCAGATACCCTACGTCGCCACCGCGAGCATAGGCAACCCCTTCGACTTCGTCAGGAAGATGAAGAAGGCCGCTAAGGTTGACGGCCCGGCCTTCGTCCAGGTTCACTGTACCTGTCCGACTGGATGGAAGAGCCCGCTCGAGAAGGGCGTTGAGATAGCGAGGCTCGCCATCGAGACCGGCGTCTGGCCGCTCTTCGAGATTGAGAACGGCGACTTCCACAACATCAAGATACAGAGCCCCGGAGGAGGCGCGAAGGTCAAGCGCGAGGGAGGCAAAATCGTTGCCATCGAGTTCAAGAAGCCCATCGAGGAGTACCTCAAGCTCCAGGGCAGGTTCAAGCACCTCTTCAAGCAGCCGGAAGCGATAGACGTGATGCGCGAGCAGATAAAGGCCATGTGGAAGGTCCTCGGCGTCGAGGTCACCCTCCCGAAGCCGGAGGAGTGAGCTTCCTTATTTCACCTTTTCTTCCTCTTCTAAGGTTGTTTAAGACCGTTGAACCAAAAACGTTTTTTCTTTCCCCTGGAGACTAAAATCCGGGGGTGATTGCGATGACAGTGATTGTGAGGGTTGAAGTTGATGACGGCGGTGAGCTTGAGGAGGTTTTTGAGAGATTCGAGAGGGTACTTCGCTCCGTTGAAAGGGTTGATGTCTTCAGGATGATGCTCAACAGAAACCTAGATGAGATTCCTCCTTCCGGAGTCGAGAGGTATAGTTTAATCGTGGACTCCCTGAAGGTCGTTGATTCCCAGGTCTCGGAGATTTTCGAGAAGCTCGACGTTGGGAAGGCCATCAAGCACCTGGAGGTGATACCATGAGGGCATCGTTCGTCGTTGAGGCTAGCGTTCCGGAAGAAGCCGTCGAGCGCGTCAGCGGTGAGCTCAGAGAGCTATTCAAGCGCAGGGAAGAGCAGAAGAAACAACTTGAATACCTCTACGTCGAGCTCCTAGAGGTGACCAACCGGCTCCTTGAAAAGAAACGCCTTCAGAGGCTGGTTGAGCTGACCTCAAGGAAGCTCAACCGCTCATACACCACCAACCTTGACCTGCCTTTCGGTGAAGGGACCGCCGATGGGGGATGCTTCAGGATTAACTTCATAGGGGCCGGCTCCCTCGCGATATTCGAGTTCAGACTCGATGATATCTACTGCTTCTTCACCCATCTTGAGGATGTTAGGGACCGTGCCGAGAGTGTCGTGCTTGAGGCAATCGAATCCTACGCCTCGAATCACGAGGAGCTTAGTGAGTGGGACGTTTCGGAGCTCAGGCACCTCGGTGAGGTCTACTTTACCCACGTCTGCGTCGTGCTTGACGCGATAGAATCGAGCGCAAAATGATACCCATTTTTGACCAATCTTACCCTTTTTGGGACAAAGGTTTTTAAGTTCACCGAACTATTCTCGTCGGTGGTGTAAGATGACGATTAAGGCTCCAACCCTCAACATAGGTGGTCTGGGCGCTGACCCGCTCACGGAGAGGATAAAGGAGAAGCAGAAGAAGTGGAAGTACAAGATAGCGGTTCTCAGCGGTAAGGGTGGCGTTGGAAAGAGCACCGTCGCGGTGAACCTTGCCACGGCACTCGCGAAGAAGGGCTACTACGTCGGCCTGCTCGACGCGGACATACACGGTCCGAACGTTGCAAAGATGCTCGGCGTGGACAAGGCTGACGTTCTGGCGGAGAGGCTGGAAGACGGTCGCTTCGAGATGCTCCCGCCGATGGCCGACTTCATGGGTCAGATAACACCCATCAAGGTCATGAGCATGGGCTTCCTCGTTCCGGAGGACCAGCCTATCATCTGGCGCGGTGCCCTCGTCACCAAGGCCATCAAACAGCTCCTCGGCGACGTCAAGTGGGGCGAGCTCGACTTCATGATAATCGACTTCCCGCCCGGAACTGGCGACGAAATCCTCACCGTCGTCCAGAACGTCCAGCTCGATGCAGCAGTTATCGTCACTACCCCCCAGGAGGTTGCTTTACTTGACACCGGCAAGGCAGTGAACATGATGAAGAAGATGGAGGTTCCATACATAGCCGTCGTCGAGAACATGAGCTACCTCATCTGCCCGCACTGTGGCAACGAGATTGACCTCTTCGGCAAGGGCGGGGGCAAGAAGCTCGCCGAAAAGGAGGGCGTTGACTTCCTCGGTGAGGTTCCGATAGACCTCAAGGCGAGGGAGGCAAGCGACGCCGGCATTCCAATAGTCCTCTACGATGACACCCCCGCCGCGAGAGCCTTCATGGAGCTCGCGGAGAAACTCGTGAAGAAGCTCGAGGAGCTCAAGGGCGAGGAGAGCGAAGAGAAAACCGAGTGATTTTTAACTCCTTCTACTCATTCTTTCCCGGGCGCGGCTCAGGCCGGCGGGAGCCGCTGCGATGGGGCCGCGCTGGACCAGGCTACGTTAAGCTTTTTAACCCCTTCCCCTACCTATCCCGGGGAGAGGATGAGAAGGGCTTTGGCTTTGATTTTGCTCCTCCTGCTCGTTTCACCGCTCGTTTCGGCCGGTGGGGTTAGCTATTATCCCGATAAGGCCAGTTTTACACGCTTCATACACTCCAACGCAACCTACCGTGTTGTTTCGGGCAGGGATTACTGGGCAAAGGGCTGGGCCCGCTACGTTGACGCCAAGCTCGGTGAAGTCCTTGAGCACGGGAACGGCACGCTCGTTCTCGTCGGAAACGTCTACGAGAACCCCGAGATGAAGAGGCTTTGGAACCTGACGGGCCTTCCTCAGAGTGCCTCGCTTTCTCCCATGGTAATCGTACTCAACGGCACGGTTTTCATCACGGGGAGCAAGGACAACATCTACCTCACGCACGAGGCTTTCTCTGAGATATGGAACCCCCCTGTGGTCTCGCTTCTGGTTTTCTCAATTTTCTCCTTTCTGCTCCTGCTCGTCTTTGGCCTCAGCCTCAGGAGGGACAGGAGTTACTCCGCGAGGTTCTTCCTCCTTGGGCTCTCGTTAATCTTCGTGTGGTTTACGCTCTCCGAGAGGCCTGAGGTGTCGGGGGCCTTTTTGGGCGTCTTCTTCAAGGCTCTCTCCGTCGCGGCCGGCTCAACCCCGAGTTCCCCCCTCGGCGCAATAATCGGCGGTGTTCTATCCATCGTTCCGCCGATTGATGAGAACCTTTGGTTGGCCCACTGGCTTTTTCTTATGGTCCTCACGGGTCTCTTCTTCTACGTTGCTCCAAGGCGCGAGAGGGAGCTGGGTTTTCTTGCCTTTGGCCTGGTCTTCTCTTCGCCGGCTTTTCGCTCCCACGTTGCAACCGTTGGAACGTCTCTTCCAGGAATCGTTCTCATGCTCCTCTCTATCGTTATAATGACGAACGCCTCTTTCCTGCCCGGTCTGCGCAGAACTGTTGAGATACTCCTGCTTTCGATGGTGACGCTTTTGGCATCCTTTTTCAATCCCTACATCCTTCTCTTTCCTCTGTTTTTTGCCCTCACGTACCCCGGCAGGAAGCTGCGGAACCTCTCTTATCTCCTCTTGGTCTGGTTAGGCTTCTGGTTTGTCTGCAGGCTTTACGGTTTTGATTGGCTTTCGAGATGGATTCACTTCTCTCTTCACGCATCCTTCCTAAAAACTCTTATTGAGCAGGCTCTTCTTGGCCTCATCGTGATTTTCTACGCCCTGTTAACAGGACTGAGAAGAATAAGGTGGAGGGGCCCGACGGCCTTCATAACCCTTGCAACGTTGGCATTTCTGGCAATTGCTCCCTTCGTGGGCGGTTTCTTCCCCTATGCCCTAACCCTCGTTTCGATACTCGCCGTCAGGCTCGTTCACTCTGTCATTCAAACTTGATTGCACCGAAGACGGCCCCTTTCAGGTGCGGGCCGATTGCCTTGATGATTCCTGGGGCCTGGGTTCCCTTCTTGAGGACGAGTAGCGTCTCCATTAAACCGAGCTCCTCCATTCTCTTTACGTCCCTGCCGTGGCCGGTCTTGATGAGCGCCTCCTCAACCTTCTCGCTTATCGTCCCCGTTATGAAGAGCTTGTCGTAGCCGTCGCTCAACCATTCCTTAATCCTCTTCAGCTGGGCGTCGCTGAAGGCTAACTCCACTTCCCTGGCGCCGAACTCAACGTTCGTCACCTCGACCTCCACGGGCAGGTTGTCCACCCAGCCGAACTCCCGAATCATCTGCCTCACGGGCATGTCGCCGAAGGTTTTCTTGAGGTAGTAGAGCGGAATCAGCGCGTCCTTGGGCTTCGGCTTGAAGATTCCAATGTCAACGTAGGCGCCGTAGCCGACTTTGCCGAGGTCTATGAAGCGTCCCCAGTAAGTCTTCCCCACCTCAACGTTCTTGAGGCTGTGGGGAACCTCACCGAACTCGTCCCTGACGAGGTTCGCGCTGATTTCCTCGTCCTCACCGCTGAGGCTGACCTTAACCCAGTTCTTGGTCGTTGCCGATAACTTCCACTCAACCTCCAAATCTCCCAGGAGGGAGCGGAGCTTCCTGTGGAGCTTGTCAAAACCACTCCTGTCACCGTAAACCTTCTCCAGAATAACCACGTCTTCCATCTTCACCATCCCCGAAGTTCATTGGAACCATTCCCTTATTTCAACCCTTCTTTTTCTTCTTCGGCTTCTTCCTGATGCCGAGCTCGATTTCAAGTTCCTCTATGCGCTTCTTGAGCTCCTCGACAATTCGACTGTTGTCATACTGCATAAGCATCTTGCCGCATATCGGGCACTGGAACTCGTACTCCATCGCCTCGTCGAAGGTGAGCCTCGGATGGCCCTCCTCGCCGCACCAGTAGTAAATCTCGCTGGTCTCCTCTTCAAGCATCTCCTTGAGCCTTTTCAGCTCGGCCATCTTTCGGGCCTTTATTATCTCGGGCAGTCTCTTGGTTTCAAGGCGCCAGTAGTAGTAATACCATCCCGTCTCGGGGTCGCGGATTCTCTTGAAGTCCGCTAAACCTTGGTCATTGAGTTGGTAGAGAATCCTCCTGACGGTGTTCACCCTGATTCCAGTTTTCTCGGCGAGTTCTTCGTCGGTGGCTTCTTTCATTTTTTCGAGGGCTTTGACTACCTCAACGGCCTCGTCTCCGCCTATGTCCCGCGCTATTTCAATGAGCTCCTTGTTCTTTCGCCTTGCCACTGGGACGACCTCCAAAAGCATTAAACCAGACGTCCAACGTTTGGTTAAACGGGTAGACCCCAATAGAACTATTGGGTGCGGGGATATATATAAGTTTCCTGTCAAAACGACAACTATAATGAACAGAAAAGGACGTTAGTCGTTGAAGTACTCGTTGAGGAGTTCCTTCGCGGACGGCTTGTAGAGTTCGAGAACCTTAATCTCCTCGATAACGTTTCCCTCGCGGAGCTTGAGCTTGACCTTACCCCCGTAGACCTGAAGGTCGTCAAGCATGCCGTAGATGGCGTCTTCCGCCTCGAGGGGGCTCTTGAACTTCATTATGTACTCCTCTCCCTCGGGAAGGATGAGCTTGACCCAGTACTCGTTCTTCCTCTTGAAGGGTCTGGTTATCTTTGGCTTGAAGTTGTCAATCACTATTTCCAAAGGACTCACCTCCGCTCTTCCGGCTCCCTAACCTTTTTTGAAACCCGAATTTTTAAGGTTTTCCGAGGGGTTACATCTTTCTTTTGAAAGCCTCGCCCTTCAGGGCGGGGAGGAGGTCAGGGATATCACCACGGCAAATCGAGGTTCAGCTCCTTTGACAGTTTGACCACCTCATCAAGCGGAACTATTGCACTCCTCGCCCCAACCTTCTGGACGGTGAGATACGCCAGGAGCATGCCGAGCTTTGCCGAATCCCTGAGTGACCATCCCCTCAGGATTCCGTAGATTACGCCCGCGTCGAAGGAATCGCCGGCACCGGTGCTGTCAACGACCTTCGCGCTCAGTCCACGAACCTCGAATGTTTCATCCCCCTCGCGAACTATCGCCCCGCCCCCGTTGAGCGTTATTATCAGGTTCTTGGCGTTGCTGAGGGAGGTGTCGAGCGAGCCGTACTTTCTCCTGTACTCGTCCTCGTTCATGAGGAGGTAATCAATCATTCCCTCCACTTCCCTGGGTAGCGTTGCCTCTCCGATATCTACCGAAATCGGAATCCCACTGGCGTTGGCGAAGCGAACGGCTTCCTCGATGAGCTCCGGTGGGTTGGACGAGAGGTGCAGGAACCTGGCCTTCCTCGCGTAGTCCGGCTTGAACTTCCTGAGGGAGTTCGCTCCAAGATGCTTGACTATCCTCTTATCGTCCCCGTGGACCATCGCAACGGCCACTCCCGATGGAACGTCAACGACGTCTATTCCACCTGTATTGACGCCGAGCCTCTCAAAGTACTTCAGGTGAGCTTCTCCTATCTCGTCCCTTCCAACCGTCCCGATGAAGCCGGTCTTCAGGCTGAACGTTGCGAGCCAGCTTATCGTGTTTCCAGCCGCACCGCCTAGGCCGAAGTGGGCCTCCCTGGAGACGACCTTCTCGTGGAACTCGGGAAAGCGGTCGAGCAGGAAGATTATGTCGTAGTTGAGGTTTCCCATGCCTATCACGTCGAGCATTCCACCACCTCCAGAATCCCCAATACGGTGTTGGACGTTATAACCTTTGTCCAGGGAAAGATTTAAATATCCATTTCTACCCAGGTATGAGTAAGAGGTGAACAAAGATGATGCTCATACTTGAGGCCTACTTCAAGAACTACCCTGCCAGGAGGAAGGTCGCCGAGTTCCTCTTCGAGAACGGACTCAGCGTTAAAAACGGTAAAATCTACCTCAAGAACGTTGAGGTTCCGATAAGCGAGCTCGCTCGAGCCATAGGCGTCAACAGGAAGATAATCTACCACACAATCGAGTACATCGAGAAAACCTACCCGCTAAAGCTCATCTTCGAGCGCCTCAACCCGCTACCCAGCTTGATAGACGTCGCCCCCCTCATGGGCTGGGAAGTGCTTGAGATTGACGTGGAGAAGGAGGACTACCAGGGGGCCTTCGCCGAGGTCATGAGGATTCTCGCGGAGAACGGCGTTCCGGTGATGGAGGTCTTCGGCAGGAACCTGAGGGAGGAGACCAGCAAGATATTCATCGTCATAGACGGAACGCTCCCCGTGGAGACCTTCGCAAAGATAAAGGACATCCACGGCTTCCAGAGGCTCATACTCCACACGCCGGAGAAGGAGAAGGAAAAGCTCGTCTGCAACTACTGTGAGGTCAAGTACTGCCCGAAGAGGGTTCTCATAGAGGCCCTCAACCGGTGACCTTGAAGCCTTCGAGTCCCTCCGGTTCTTCCCACTTTACCTCGACGCGCGTTACCCTTGCCAGTGGCGGT
Organism: Thermococcus prieurii; assembly: GCF_054657655.1. Lineage (NCBI taxonomy): Archaea > Methanobacteriati > Methanobacteriota > Thermococci > Thermococcales > Thermococcaceae > Thermococcus > Thermococcus prieurii. Next base: position 1,490,769 of record NZ_BAAHYH010000002.1, read on the forward strand.
CCCTGATGGGCCCATCCAATCAACGCCTCGACCCTCTCTTCCTCGCCTTCCACAACGGCTTCAACGCTCCCATCCGGCAGGTTCCTGACCCAGCCGGAAACCCCGAGCTTCTTCGCTTCCCTCTGCATGCTCCAGCGGAAGCCGACCCCCTGAACGCGCCCGTATATCCTGAGGTGCGCTCTGACCCTCGCCATACACCATCCCGTTTCAAGTTCTCCACAAGGGATTTAAGCTTTACCCGCCCACTAACTCAGGGGTGTCCGATGGAGGCTGTGTTCGTCTACACGACCTTCCCCGATTGGGAGAGCGCCAGGAAAGTCGTCAGGGAGCTCCTCGAGAGGAAGCTCATCGTCTGCGCCAACATGAGGGAGCACGAGGCAATGTACTGGTGGGAGGGCAAGATAGAGGAGGGTAAGGAGATTGGAGCCCTTCTCAAGACAGAGGTGAGCAAGTGGAAGGCTTTGAGGGACGCGCTGAGGGAGCTCCACCCCTATGACGTCCCGCTGATAGCGAGGATTGACCTCGACAAGCTCAACAGGGAGTACTCGGAGTGGATGGCGAGGGTGCTGTTCGGATGATTCGCAAGGTGAAGCCCGAGATAAGGGTCGTTGGCTTCGACGACGGGACGTTCTCCTTTTCTTCCAAGCTTGAAAGAAGAAAGACGGTTCTCTTCGGTGTCGTCATGAAGGGCTCAAAAGAGGTCGTCGGGGCCGTTTCGAGGTGGATAACCGTCGACGGGACAGATGCAACCGAGAAGCTGATTGATGCCGTGAACGAGTCTCGCTTCAAGGATTTGAGGGTTGTTATGCTCAAGGGGATAACCTACGGGGGCTTCAACGTCGTTGACCTTGAGAGGCTTCACCGCGAGACCGGCCTTCCGGTAATCGTCGTCGTGAGGACGAGGCCCGATTTAAACGCCATGGAGCTCGCGCTTAGGAAGCACTTCCCGGACTGGGAGGAGAGGGTTGAACTCCTGAGGAAGGCTCCCCCGCTCTTCGAGATGATTCCCGGAAAGCTCTACGTCCAGGCACTCGGCGTTTCTCCGGAGGTCGCCTTTGAGGTCGTCAGGGTAACCACGAAGACTGGCCTGATTCCTGAACCACTCCGCCTGGCGCACATAATGGCGAGTGCCTTTATGACCGGAGAAAGCACGAAGGAGTAGCTTTATAAGGCCGGAAAAATAGGGAAGGACAGCCGATGATGGCAACAGGGTAGCTACCGAGTTGATGAGGAAGCCGTTCCAGTCTGAGGCTATTCGCACGGGACGAGGAGGACCGGGAGCTTCGAGTCCCGCATGACCCTCTCCGCCGTGCTACCGAGTATCAAATCCTTGAGAACGCTTCTGCCCTTCTTGCCGATGACTATGAGCGTTGCATTTTTCGCAAGTGCCGTTCCTATTATCGCCTGGCTCGCGGTTCCGACCATGACCTCGAGCTCGAACTCTGCTTTGACACCCTTCGCCGTTTTCTCAAGGTTCTTCTTGGCTATCTCGATGTTGTGCTCCAGCTCGTCAACTTTGCCGTAGTCGACAGAGTGCAGGAGTATTCCCCGCTCTATTAGCTCCTCAAACTTCCGGACGGTCTTGACTATCTTGATTGAGCACTTTGAGAAGTCCACTGCAACCAGAGGCCTCCTGAAGAGCTCGGAGCAGTCAACGGCCAGCTCGTAGGAGTCGTCCTTCTTGACGTACTTGAGCAGGAGGACCGGCCTCTTGGTGGCCCTCGCGAGGTTCGAGGCGGTGCTCCCCATGAACATCTGCCTCCACACGTTCTCACCGACGCTCGGCGTCACGACGAGGTCAACCCCTGCTTCCTCGCTCGCCTCCGCTATCTCGAGCGATGGAATTCCCACCCTCACGTCGGCCTTGGCGTTGATTCCCTCCTTTCTCAGCTCCTCGGCGAGCTTTTCAAGCTTCTCGCGGTAGATTTCTTCGAGCTCAAACGCCTCAAGCTCCGCAACGGTTATGTCGATGACGTGGAGGAGGTAGAGCTCCTTGGCACCGAGTTCGAAGAGTTTGGGGATGCAGTGCCTGAGGGCGTGGAGCGATACGTCTGAGAAGTCGGTTGGGTAGAGGATTCTTTCAAACATGACATCACCTCGTATTCTATAGGGCGTCATCGTATTTAGAACTTCCGAGGTTTCGAGGATAAAGTTAATAGCCTCCTCTCTGAGTTTCAATCATGGGTGAAAAAATCGTTTTAAAAGCTGTCGAGCTCTACAAGAGCTATAAGCTCGGCAGGGTAACGGTTCCGGCCCTCAGGGGGGCGAGCCTTGAGATTCGGGCCGGTGAGTTCGTGGCAATCATCGGGCCGAGCGGTAGCGGTAAGACCACGCTCCTCAACATCCTCGGCCTTCTGGACACTCCTGATTCCGGCGAACTCTACATTGACGGCAGGTCCGTTATCGGGCTCGACGATGATGAGCTCTCCGAGATGAGGCTCTGGAAAATCGGCTTCGTCTTCCAGCACTACAACCTCATCCCAATCCTCACCGCCCTTGAGAACGTTGAGGTCCCGATGATTCTGGCGGGGGTTCCTCCCAGGGAGAGGGTCGAGCGCGCAAAACGTCTCCTCGAACTCGTTGGAATCCCCCACATGGCAGAGCACAAGCCAACGGAGATGAGCGGCGGTCAGCAACAGCGCGTTGCCATAGCGAGGGCCCTCGCCAACGAGCCGAGCATAATCCTCGCGGACGAGCCGACTGGAAACCTCGACACGAGGTCCTCGGAGGAGATAGTTTCTCTCATGAAAACACTCAACCGCGAGAAGGGAACCACCTTCGTCGTCGTCACTCATGACCTTGACGTCGCCAGAAAAGCCGATAGGGTTTTGAGGATTAGGGACGGAAAGCTCTACGAGGTGGAGAACCTATGAGGCGCGTTGCCGTTTTTACAATCGTGCTCATTCTTCTGCTTCCCCTACTCCCCGGTGTCTCATGTTCTTCCAGTTCTTCGGGGGAGCCCGGCTACTTGGAGGTCTTCTCCGGCTACCTCGGGATGGGCCGGTCGATTAGCTTCGGGAACTACACGCTCACCCTCGTTGATTTTCTCTACGGGGTCTCGTCCTCGAATCCGATAGTTCTGTTCAAACTGAGGGACAACTCGAACTTCAGCGTCGTCACGTTTTCCCTTCAGGAGGGGCAGTCCTTTACCTACGGTGACATCAAGATAACGTTGGTCTACCTGAAACAGCCCGCCAAGACCCGGGTTGCGTACGTGGCGATTTACTCGCGTCCAACGACGGTGTTCTCCGGCACTACGGGCTACAACTCGACGTTCTCCTACGGCCCGGTTTCCCTGTCCGTCCTCGGCCAGAGGGACGGCAAGGTCTTCATGCGCTACTACCGGGACGGTTTCGTGGACTACGCTTACTTCGGCCCCGGGCCGCACTACTGGCACGAGGTTGAGGTCACCGTTTACAACGTGACCAACGAGAGCGTCTCCCTCAAAATCCTTGCCCCTAAGTACATCGCATACATCCCCCTGAACGGTGCCGCTGTCGTTGTAACCAACGTGAGCTTTCCCCCCGTTGAGGTGGGCGGAATCTTCGGCGTTAACATCACGATTAAAAACGTCGGCGACCAGCTCGCCCGCTTCGTTAAGGTCTCCCTCTACACCCAGCCTGTGGTCCAGAGCAGTGAAAAGCCCCAGAAAACCCTCCTTCCCACGCTCACGGTTCCCACGTTTACCCAGGAGATACCGTTCGCCGTCTACAGGGAAGGCCCCGTTAAGTACACCGACGTACTCGCCCCGGGTCAGACGAGGACGCTTCACTTCCTCCTCATAGCCTCGAAGACCGTGCGGCCCGACGTCTATCCGCTCTACATAAAGCTGCAGTACACCGATGAAAACGGTATAGCGAAAGAGGAGGAGGTGGAGGTTGGCATACCCCTCAGCGACGTTTCGCGGCCGAAGGTTGAGGTGGTCCTCTTCAAGTCGAAGCCAAGTCCGGTTTCACCCTCCTCTAACTTCACGCTCAGTCTCGCTGTTTCCAACGTGGGCAACGCCCCCGCTTACAATGTTAAGGTCGCCGTTCTCCCGAGCAAACCCCAGGAGGAGAGCCAGAGCTACTCCCTGTTTCCCACGGGACAGACGCCCCCTGAGGAGCCCAGCATCTACCCGATAGGTAGGCAGAGCGTTCTGTACTTCAAAGAGATTCCCGCGAACGGCACCGTCAAGGGAAACCTCAGCTTTGCGGTCAAGGACGTGTCCAACGGCATATACCCGCTCTACGTGGTTATAACGTACTACGATGAAAACGGGGTGGAATACAAGTCCCAGGCAACTTTTGGAGTCCATGTGGAAGGTTTCCCCAAGCTGAAGGCCTACGTGGGCAACGTCTGGATGAGCGACGGGAGGTACAACTTCGAGGTTGACATCGCGAACGACGGGAAGGCTCCAGCGAGGGGAGTTACTGTCTCGATAAGCTCCCCTACCCTGAGGCTGTTCCCGCTCGGTGAGCGCTACGTGGGAAGCGTTGAGCCCATGGACTACGACAGCGTTAACTTCGTCATCCTCAACTCGACCCTTAAAGCTGGCAGGTACCCCGTTGTCGTCAGGATTACCTACATGACGCCCAACGGTAGGTTCGTGAGCTTCAACGAGACGCTTGAGGTTCAGATTCCCGCAGGTATCGAGCCGTCGAAGGACAGGCGCTACTACTACCTCGGGGCGGCCCTAGCCGTGCTCCTAATAATCCTGCTCTGGAGGCGGGGCCGTGGATAGGGAAGTTCTGAAGATAGCCTTCCGGAACCTTCACAGAAGAAAGCTCAGAACCTTTTTCACGATGCTCGGCATAATCATAGCGATAGCTTCCATTACGGCCCTGATATCAATCGCCGAGGGCTTCCAGCTCTCGATAAGCAGAACCCTTCAGAGCACGAGCAACGTGATAATAGTCCTCCCGGGTATGGGCGCCTCCATCTGGACCATAGGGACCAGCACCTTAAACCAGAGCGTTGCCGGTGAGATAGCCAAGATAAACCATGTTGAGGCAATAAACCCCGTTCTCGTTAAGTTCACCGTCATGGAGTACCGCGGCTGGGAGGTTCCCGTCACCGCCATGGGAATCGTTCCGCGGGACGCGCAGAGGTTTTACGCCCTAACCGGCCCCCAGCTCCAGAGGGGTCAGTTCATCCCCCAGGGCTCGCGCTTCAAAGCTCTGCTCGGCTACTCGATAGCCAACGGGCGGATTCAGAAGCAGGGCGGCGGAACGCTGAACTGGGAGATACTCCCGGGCCAGACGATAAAGCTCTACGACTCCAGCGGGAGGCCGTGGGAGTTCAAGGTTTCCGGCAACTTTCAGGAGAGCGGTCAGAGCTTCATCGGGGGTTTCATAGACACGAGCGTTTTCGTCCCCCTCGGTACCCTACAGGAGATGTACAACGAGCCGGGCAGGATAAGCTTCATCGAGGTCTGGGTGGACGACGTAAACTTCGTGGACTACGTCAAGGCCAGAATCCAGCGCATTCTGCCCAGCGCTACCGTTATAACGGAGAGACAGGGGATAGAGGTCGTCGTTCAGATTGAGAACATGCTCAACAACCTGCTCCTAGGGATAGGGAGCATAGCCCTTATAGTCGGGGCCCTTGGCGTCGTAAACACCCTCCTGACCTCCGTGACAGAGCGCACGCGGGAGATTGGCACGTACCGGGCCCTCGGCGCCAAGAAGAGGTTCATCCTGGAGATGATACTCCTCGAGGGCATCATGCTCACGATAATAGGTGGCGTTATAGGGTTCGCTTCTGGTGTCGTTCTCGCCAATGTCGTCGTTCAGGTTTTGAGGGCAAAAACCCCCGGTTTGCCCGGTCCCGTTGTTGATTTGAAAGTCGTTGCGATAGCCTTTGGGATAACGTTCTTGATAGGAATCCTCGCGAGCGTTTACCCCGCCAAGAAAGCCGCCGACCTCAATCCAGCCGAGGCAATAAGGCACGTCGAGTGAGAAAGGGTTATAACGTTCAGGTTCAAGTTTGAACGGTGATTGCCATGGTCAAAAGGGTGCACATATTTGACTGGCATAAGGAGCACGCCAAGAAGGTTGAGGAGTTCGCTGGCTGGGAGATGCCAATCTGGTACTCGAGCATAAAGGAGGAGCACCTCGCCGTTAGGAACGCGGTCGGCGTTTTCGATACCTCTCATATGGGTGAAATACTCTTCCGCGGAAAGGATGCCCTCAAGTTCCTCCAGTTCGCGACGACCAACGACGTTAGCAAGCCCCCCGCCATAAGCGGAACCTACACGCTCGTCCTCAACGAGAGGGGGGCCATCAAAGACGAGACGCTGATATTCAACATGGGTAACGACGAGTACCTGATGATATGTGACAGCGACGCCTTCGAGAAGCTCTACGCCTGGTTCACCTCCCTCAAGGCCATGGTGGAGCAGTACACCGAACTCGACCTTGAGATTGAGCTCAAAACATACGACATGGCCATGTTCGCCGTCCAGGGACCGAAGGCGAGAGACTTAGCCAAGGACCTCTTTGGCATAGACATCAACGAGATGTGGTGGTTCCAGGCCAGGTGGGTCGAGCTCGACGGAATAAAGATGCTCCTCTCGAGGAGCGGCTACACCGGCGAGAACGGCTTCGAGGTTTACATCGAAGATGCGAACCCCTACCACCCCGACCCCGAGAAGAGGGGTAAACCGGAGAAGGCCCTTCACGTCTGGGAGAGAATCCTTGAGGAGGGCGAGAAGTACGGCATAAGGCCGGCCGGACTCGGCGCCCGCGACACGCTCAGGCTTGAAGCCGGCTACACGCTCTACGGCAACGAGACGAAGGAGTTACAGCTTCTCAGCACGGACATCGACGAAGTAACCCCGCTCCAGGCCAACCTCGACTTCGCGATATTCTGGGACAAGGAGTTCATAGGTAAGGAGGCACTCCTCAAGCAGAGGGAGCGCGGTTTGGGAAGGAAGCTCGTCCACTTCAAGATGACCGACAAGGGAATCCCGAGGGAGGGCTACAAGGTCTACGCGAACGGCGATGTCATCGGCGAGGTCACGAGCGGAACGCTCTCGCCGCTCCTCGGCATAGGAATCGGAATAGCCTTCGTGAAGGAAGAGTACGCGAAGCCCGGCCTCGAAATCGAGGTGGAAATCAGGGGCAAGCCCAAGAAGGCCGTAACAGTTGCACCGCCGTTCTACGACCCCAAGAAGTACGGCCTCTTCAGGGAGGAGTGATTCTTTTTCTTTTCTCCAAAACCCTTTTAGGTAATGGGGGCGTTACCTGGTCCTGGGGGCAGAACCAAATTTTATTGGGGGACTAAAATCGCTGAATTTATATTCTCCAAAAATGAGTTAATGCCATGTCCAAAAAACACGCCGTCGGTGCCGTTCTCCTCTGGTCAACGGTTGCAAGCGCCTTCAAGCTCTCACTCCGCTACATGAGCCCGCTCCAGCTCCTCTTCTGGGCATTTCTGACGTCGCTCGTTCTCTACGGTGCCCTCTACTTCCGGAGCTTCAGGCCCTCCAGAGAAAACCTACGCTCGGCCTACCTTGGCCTCGTACTCCTCCTCTACTACACCGTCCTCTTCTCGGCCTACGACCTTCTTCCCGCCCAGGAGGCGCAGGCGCTCAACTACACCTGGCCCCTGGCGCTCGTTCTGCTTTCCGTCCCCCTGCTTAAGAGAAAACTCGCCCTGAAGACATTATTTGGCCTCTTTCTTGGCTTTCTCGGTGCCCTTATCGTTGCAACCCGGGGCAGGCTTTTATCTCTCGGCCTTTCGAATCCAGTCGGGGATGTCCTCGGCCTCGGAAGCGCCCTAATCTGGGCCGCCTACTGGCTCCTGAACGTTCGGGACGGCAGGAGGCTTGAGGAGAAGATGTTCTGGAACTTCGCCTTTGCCCTTTTCTACGCCTCCCTGCTGGTGCCCTTCGCGGGCTTTCCACTGCCTCCCCTGAAGGGCATTGCCGGCGCGATTTACGTCGGCCTGTTCGAGATGGGCGTTACTTACCTCCTCTGGTACCGCGCGGTTGAGAGCGACGTTGCCTTTGCCTCGAACCTCGCCTACCTCGTCCCGTTTCTTAGTCTGCTCTTCATCTCCCTCATCCTCGGTGAGAGGATAGAACCGACAACCGTTCTGGGCTTGATTCTGATAGTGGTGGGAATCCTTCTTGGAAGGGAGGAGTAGGCGCTTAACTGGCTTTATCTTTCGCTATCAGTCGGGGACTTTTGAACGAGTGAGAACGGTCTGAAGTTTTTAACGGCCTTTGGGAACGGCTGATGAAGAAGCTTTTGGGAAAAGCTTGACCAAAAGAGTCAAACCGTTGGAGAGGGCGAAGATAGATTGCATGCCTCTCCAAGTGACTCGTTAGTTTTTGGGTTTGCTTTAATAAGGGCTCTTGGGAAAGATGTTTAACTTGTAACGCGCCCGAAGGGCGCTAAAGGTGAAAACACGCTTGCGAATGGCGAGTTGGGAGTAAACCCTCATGAAAACAAACCATTCAAAAAGCATGCCCACTTTGATGAAACTTTTCACCAGAAAAGTTTCTCCGCCAGCGCTTGCGAAGCAAGGGCTGTTATGGGGCCGGGGCCGGGATTTGAACCCGGGCTAGGGGATCCACAGTCCCCTGTGCTGACCAGGCTACACCACCCCGGCCACGTCCAGCTTAAGCTTTTGGGTTAGCTTTATAAAGTTTTCGTCAGATGGCGGGAGCAGAGGTGGTAAATCTCGCCTTCACCCGAGATTAGGGCGCGCGTGCAGTTTAACACCGATTGAAAACCTCACCGGGGGCTAAGGAATGAAGGCAAAGCGGGAAGCGCTGGTCAGTCTCTTCACGGCGATGAGAGAGGGCAAGGTTGACGAGGACATAATAGACCTCCTCCTGCTCATCAACTCTATCAAAGGAATCTACACGACGAGCTCTTGCTCCGGCAGGATTGGAATCATCGAGGAGCCAGCTTTGGGCGCCAAGCCCCTGAGCAGGTGGCTGATTAAGGTTCATCGCGAGATGACGTTTCCCGAGGCCAAGAAGGCCCTTGAGAATGCCAAGGAGGGACTGATATTCCTCAAAAGCCAGCCCCCAATTTTTCACGTCGTCGCTGAGGACCTTGAGAAAGCGAAGAGGCTCCACGAGCTCGGCCTCGCCAGCGGTTTCAAGTACACGACCTTCAAGGTAATCTCCAGCCGCTACCTCGTCGAGATAAACGCCACCGAGTATCTAACTGCCCCACTCGGCAGGGACGGGAGGATAATGGCCACCGACGAGTACCTGCGCTTCGCCCTCGAAATCGGCAACTCGATGCTGAGGCGCTCGAAGGGCAGGCTTCCGAGACTGATGAAGAACTTCGAAAAACTCCACGAGGAGCTTGGCAAGGACGAGCTGTTCTACGAGCTGGCGGAGGAGTTAGGGATAGAACCAGTAATTTAGAACTTTGGGAGTTTTGGCACTTCTCTTAAGGCTGAGTCTCTCTTTTGAAATCTATCCCCAGCGTATCAATATCCCCGAAGTCCCTGAACGAGACCCTCCTCTTTGAGACTTCCCTTCTGATTTCATCGAGCTCCTCCTCCGATAGAAGTTCATACAACTCGCTCGCCGTCTTCTTAATCTCAAGCGCACGCTTTAACTCCCTCGCAAGAACCCGCTCCGGAATCGAGCCACCATACACCTTGACCCTAACCCTCACTTCTCAAGCACCTCCACTCTAACCCTCACCTTTTTCAGCTCCTCCTCGCTCGCACCCTTCTCACGGAGGTGTCCGAGGACAATCTCCCTCACCATCTTACGAATCTCGCTAACGCTCATTCCTTTGGGAACCTCAACCACAATCTCGCTCTTAGTCGCTCCCATAAAGCTCCCTCGCTTCTTGTTCTCGCCTAAGTATAAAACCCTAACGCCAGCCAGGGGAGAACTGCCAATCCGACCACGTAGCCGACCAAGAACTCGACCATAGACCCGGATACACGGGCTATAGCCGAGAAGGAAGGCCAAGGCGAAGCCGGCGTCTCTTGTTTGACGGTGAGCCTTTATGTCGGTAAACCGGTAAATTTTTATATACAAACAACGCCAGTTGAGTACAGAAAATTGTACTACAAAAATCTGTACTCAATGTTTGGAGGTGCTCCATGTGAACGAGAACGTCCGCAGGGTTCTCCAAATCGGGCTTGCGCACAAGCGTTACACTGTTCTTCTGATAATTCTCGGGGCGCTCTCGACTCTCCTCTCGGCGATGGTGCCCTTCTATCTACGGGACCTACTGGCAAACCTTGAAAATCTGAGCACACGGGAGATTCTCGGCTACATCGGGATAATCGTCCTTCTCTACACGGCTTCGACAATCGTTTACCTCTACGGCGGTTTCATGAGTAACTTCGCCGAGACTAAGGCGGCCGCGTGGCTCAAACGGAAGCTCTTCATCTCAACGCTCCTCTCCGAAAACCTCGACACGGGGGATGCACTCTCGCGCATTCAGTCCGACACGGAGATAGTCGGTCGGATGGGCATGTCTCTAATTCCGGCTGTGGTTATCGAAGCCTTCTCGCTCATCGTTTCGGTCATCGTCGTCTTCAGGCTGAACTTCTACCTCGGTGCCATAACTCTCCTCACCCTGCCGGTTTACGGCTTCTCGCTGAGGGCCTTTGTGCACGGGCTCAAAACGGCCTCTGCCGAGGAGAGGAAGCGCTACGCAGAGACGGTAGAGTATTTCAAGGAGGGACTCGACGGCAGGCTCGATGCAAAAACGCTGAACGCCTTCGGCTACCTCGTGGAGGGGGTCTCGAAGAAGCTCGACGAGTGGGTCGAGGCATCGAAGAGGGTTGCTTTTTACAGTTCGGCCAACTACGGCCTTCAATCTTACCTCTCAACGATTCTCCCGCTCTTAGTCCTCCTCTCTGGAGTTGTTCTCGTCAAGAACGGCATGGCGACGCTCTCCTCCACCGTGGCCGTCTTTTCCTACCTCGGAAGGGTCTACTACCCGGTTGAGCGCTTTGCCTTCCTCTGGAGTAGCTACCACCGCGCCGTTCCAATCATTGAGAGGATAATTGAGAGGATATGGGACGTCATTGAAAGGGAAACGCCAAAGCTTGAAAAGCCCTCCTGCTCACCGAAATCCTACGATATCGAGCTGAAAGATGTTTCCCTGTCCTATGGGGATTCAAAGGTTCTCAACGGGATAAGCGGGAGAATTCCGGAGGGCGGAAAGGTTGGCATCGTCGGTGCCTCCGGAGTCGGAAAGACGACGCTCGCACTGATTATGGCGGGAATCATCGAGCCGACCAAGGGAAAAGTGAGCGTCGGGGGCTGTCCTCCTTTAGCCCTTCTCGGTGATTCGCTCATCTACGTTCCTTCCCACCCCTACCTCTTCACGGGAACTCTGCGCGAGAACCTGGCCCTCGGCAGGGAAATCCCGGACGGGAGGTTGAGGGAACTCCTGAGGGCCGTTGAACTTGAGGAGTTCGACCTTGATTACCGGATTGAAGAAGGGGGTAAGAACCTCTCGCTGGGGCAGAGGCAGAGGATTGGCCTCGCGAGGGCCCTTGCGCGGGACCCGAGGATTCTGATACTCGACGAGGCGACGTCGGGCATGGACTCCGAAAGGGAGGCGAGGATTTTAGAGCGGCTGATGGAGAGGGATATGACGTTAATCGTCATCTCCCACAGGCTCTCGACTGTCCGCGGAATGGAGGAGATATGGGTCCTCGATAACGGGAGAATCGTCTGCAGGGGAACTCACGGGGAGCTGTTCGAGGACTGTCCGCGCTACCGCGAGCTCTTCAGGGAGCAGGAGAAAGGGGCGAGCGGCTGACTTCCCCCGTAAACTTTATCCCTCCTTAATTCAGACTCTCAACCATGAGGACATTGAAGGAGATTGAGGAAATCCTGAGGGCCCACAAGCGGGAGCTTGAGGAGCGCTTCGGCGTTCGTGAAATCGGCATATTCGGGTCATACGTGCGGGGGGAGGCAACCGAAGCGAGCGACGTGGATATACTCGTGGATTTCTACGAGGTGCCGTCCCTTTTGAAGTTCATCGAGCTTGAGGAGTACCTCGAGAGCCTCCTCGGGATTAGGGTAGACCTCGTCCTGAAATCCGCCCTCAAACCAAAGATTGCCGAAGGTGTGGGCAGGGAGGTCGTTTACGTATGAAGAGAACCCACGAGGATTACCTCAACGACATTGTAGAAGCGATAACCCTCATTGAAGAGTTTACTGGGGGAATGTCCTTTGAAGAGTTCCAACGTGATAAAAAGACTCAGTTTGCCGTTATCCGTGCGTTGGAAGTTATTGGAGAGGCATCAAAAGCAATTCCGTCCGAATTTAAAGAACTGCACCCTGAAGTGCCTTGGCGGGAGATGGCACGAATGCGGGACAAACTCATCCACGCGTATTTTGGCGTTGACCTCCGAGTTGTGTGGAGAACAATTAAAGAGGACATCCCTCGGTTGAGAGAGATTTTTGAGGGGCTCCTTTAGCGTGTCTTATCTCATCTCGTTCCACTCTGGATTTCCGTAGCGCTTCTCAATGAGCTCCTCAGTCAGCTCAAGCTCGTAATCCGTCAGCTCGCCCTCCTCTAGCTCGAAGGCGTTGAAAAAGTGCTCCCTCAACAGCTCGTAGGCCTCCCAGCGGTTCAGCTTTATTCCCTCGCGCTCCAGGGTCGTAACGCGCTCCCAGATGCTCGAAACGCCCTTGTCAGCGAGCTTCGCCTTGGAAGCCCTCAGGACTTTTCCGAGGATTTCAACGCGCGTCGCGTACATGAACGTTCCGTGCTGAAGGATTACCCCCTTCCTCCTCGTTTGAGCGGAGCCGCTTATCTTCTTCCCGTTGGCGACGATGTCGTTGAGGCCGGAGAAGCCCGCGTTAAGCCCAAGGCTCTCTAAAGCGTCCACAAGCGGGCCCGCCAGATAGCGGTAGCTCGTCTCAACGTTCCTCAAAGCCGGGTGGAGGTCTTCACCAACGATGACTGAATAGGTTATCTCGCCGAACTCGTCGTGGAAAACGCTCCCCCCGCCGGTTATCCTGCGCACGACCGGGATGCCGAGCCTTCTGGCTTCATCAAGGTTGACGTCGTGGACGACGCTCTGGAAGCGACCTATCGTTACAGAACTCGGCGAGAAGGCGTAGAGCCTTACCGTGTCGGGAACCCTTCCCTCGATTCTGGCAATCATTATCGCCTCGTCTATCGCCATCTGAACCTCCGGTTTGGCGACGATGAGCGGGATGAACCTCATGCCATCACCAACGTTAAAAGGTCGGGTGAGTTTTTAAGCCCAGCGATGATGACGCCCAAGCCCTCCTGAGGGGTGATGAGAGCGGTCACCACTGAGCTAAACCCTTTAGAAACTCCCTGTACACCTCCTTCACCCTTCTCACCGAGCTGAGGCTGACCCATTCGTTGCTTCCGTGCCAGTTGCCCCCCGTCGGTCCGAAGACGAGCGTTGTTCTTCTTAGGTAGTTGGCGAAGTAGTTGAAATCGCCGACGCTCTTCCCGTACGTGACCCTAGGCTCCACGCCCATCTCCTTCATGGCCCGCTTGAAGAGTTTGACCTCCCGCAGGTTCTCCCTGACCGCGTACGGCAGCATCTCCGGCGTTGGGCGGGGGTACCTCTCTACTCTAATCTCCGCGGTTACTCCAAGCTTCTTGGCGAGCCTTTCAATCTCCTCCCGCACCTTGGTCCAGTTCTCGTCAACAACCGTGTGTCTGTCCACGATGGCCTCCGCGCGGTCGGGAACGCTCAGACCGTCGGCCTCTCCCCTGAACGACAGCGTACAGTAGGAGCCCTTCCCGAGTTTTAGGTGTTTTCTAAGCCGTATTCTGCCGAGGTTCGAGACAACCTTTGCCAGCTCTTCAATTGCATTGATACCATTCTGTGGTCTCGCTGCGTGGGCCTTCCTCCCTTTTGCGCTGATTTTTATGACGAAACGTCCCCTTGCCCCCAGCATGAGTCTCTCGTTCGTAGGTTCCGCAATGAGCACTATGTCGGCGTCCCTGAGCTTGCCGCTCTCTATCAGCTTCCATGTTCCCCTGGAGAACCCCTCCTCATCGCTGACGGCCGTAAATATCAGACTGGGCCTCTCGCGTTTTGGGAGCTCCCCCATCTCGATGAAGAGGCTCAGGAGGACCGCAAGGCCGGCCTTCATATCGGCGCTTCCAAGGCCGTAGAGACGGTCCCCGTCAACTTCGCCCCACGGGTTCCTGCTCCAGCCTGGGGAGAGGTGAACCGTGTCCATGTGGCCGTTCAGGACAACCGTTGGTCCCTTTCCAGGAAGCCTGGCGAGAACGTCGTCGCCGAATCCTTCCACGGGAATCCTTTCCACGCTGAAACCGTTTTCCTCAAGGAGCGAGGTTATAAACTTGGAAATCCCTTCTTCCTTCCCGAAGGGGGATTCTATCGAGACAAGCTTTTTCAGGAGCTCGACCTCATCCATCCCTATCACCGACCAACTCCCTCACGAACTCGGAGAACTTGGCCTTTCTCTCGAACTTTTCGACCCTTTCAAGTTCTTCCTCAAGTTTTCGAATGTTTAATTCTATTTCCTCCGCCAAGTCTGAGAGGATGGCTTTCATATCCTGATTTTCGACGTGCCCTTCGAGGTATCTGCAAGCCCTGAGCTGAAGTTCTTCAAGCCTTATCGTCTCCCTCAGAACCTCTACATAATCCCCGACGGTTTTTACGGAGAACTCCAGCTTTTCTACATTGGCCTCCGAGGATAATGCCTCGGGAAACAGTCTCAGGGCGATTTTGCACAGCTTTTCTACCTGTTTCCCTTTGGTTTCCACGAACTCTGAGAACCTCATCCATCCGTATCCTTTGGGGAGGGAGTCCCTCATTCGTGCATAAACTGCCAGAACGCGTTTTGATACCTCAATTAAATAGCTGAGAACCTCCTTGGGCGGAAGCTTTGAAACGGCCTCGAGGAACGCACCCTCGTCCCACTCCTCAAAGAAGCCCCCGAGGGGAGCCATCCAACCACCTGGGATGTGTTGGAAAAGGGGCGTAAAAACGTTTTGCTGGTGGACCGGGCGGGATTTGAACCCGCGGCCTCCGCCTTGCGAGGGCGGCGCTCGTACCAGGCTGAGCTACCGGCCCACTCCCGTTTATACTGGGTGGGGCAGGGTTTTAAAAAGTTTTGGTATTTCCCATCCCCGAAAAGTTTAAATTTTTTGCATATGTATTTCATGTTATGGAACGGAAGATAGCCCTTTCCATAATCCTCTGCATCCTTTTCACGGCACTCCCGTTTGCGGTGAACTACGCCAACGAGAGAATCGACACCGGTTCAACACCGCTTCCGTCACCTCCCTCGGGGCCAGTCAACGGGGTATACTACGTTGGATTCGCCACGTCGCATCAGGGTGACGACATTCTTTACGTTGTCCCCGGCCAGGCCTACGTCGAGAAGCCCGGAACGCTCGTAACGCTTAACGTCACCGTCAAGTTCAAGCACGCCCAGCCCTGCCAGTACTCCGACTGGAAGATAACGACCGAGAACCCTGTTAACGTCGAGGTCGTGAGCGAGACCAAGACCGAGCTGAAGGACGCATACACTGCCTTCAAGCAGTACACGGTGAAGGTCCTCGGCAACGGGAGCATCGATGTGGTCTTCCACTACGGCACCGGCTGTCCCTACGGAACCGAGGAGAGGGTCACAGTGGAGTTCTACATAGGAACCCCCAACGGCACCGAGCTCAACCAGAGCGCCCCCTCGCCGGAGGAGGTTCTGAACACGACTTCCGTGAACGTCACCGGCGTGATAAAGGCCGTTGACACTGCTCTCAGGGCCGTCGTCGTGGAGAACTACACGATAGAGATACGCGGACGCTGGACCGGGCCGAACAACGAGAGCCTCACCTGGCGTGACATGCTCGCCCTGCTGAAGCCCGGTGAGAGGGTGACGATACTCGCCAGCGAGGAGGACGGGTCGCTCAAGGCCGACGTCATAGTCATAGACGGGAAAACCTACAGGAAGGGGTGAGCTATGAAGTGCAACCTTAGAATGTGCGTCTCGCTGTTGCTCTTCGCCCTCTGGCTAATCACGGGAATAACGGGCACGATACTCCTCATCGGCCCGCTGACGGCAAAGCTCGGCCACCCACTGCCGGTCTCGACCGCCGACACACTGCACATCTACTTTGGCTTCGCCTTCTTCGGCCTCTCGATAGTCCACATAGCCCTCAACTGGAGCGCCCTCAAGAGCTACTTCAGAAGGCTGAGGTCGTGAAGAAAAGGAAAAGGGTCACTCCCCTTTCGATTCTTTGAACTTCTCGTAGTACTCGTCTATGAGCTTTCTTATCGTCTGGCCTATCTTTATGTAGTCTATCTCCCTGAGGTTCGCCAGCGAGACCCTCGCCGACGGGTGGAGCACCTCGAAGCCCCTGCCCGGCAGTAAAACAACGCCCGCATCGAGGGCGAGGCGGACGATGAACTCCTCTATCGGCAGGGTCCTGATGAACCACTCGGCGAACTCCCTACCGTAGAGCCTCTCCGCGAGCTTCTCCGTGTCGAGGAGGGTGTAGTAGTAGGTGAGGTTCGGGTTCTCCTCGGGTTCGAGGCCGAGACCCCGGTAGAGCGCCCGGTAGCGCCTCCTGAGCACGTGCTTCACCGCGTTCTTATACTTCTCCTGCTCGTCCATGAGGGCGTAGAGCGCAAACAGGACCATCTGGACCTGCTGGGGCGTTGAAAGGCCCGCCGTATGCCTCAGAGCGACGTTCCTGCTGTCTGCCACAAGGCGGTCTATGAACTTCAGCTCCCTGACGTTCGGCGTTATCGGGGCGTAGCGCCTCTCAAGTTCCTTCTGGATTTCCTCGGGCAGTTCCCTTATGAGCCTGTCAACGACGTTGTCCTCGTGAAGTGCCACCACGCCGAGGCGCCAGCCGGTCGCGCCGAAGTACTTGGAGAACGAGTAGACGAGTACCGTGTTGTGAGGCAGAACTGTGTAGACTGACTTGAAGTCGTCAGCGAAGGTTGCGTAGACGTCGTCGGTGATGATTATGAGGTCGTTTCTATCTTCCTCAACTATCTCCCTGAGCTTTTCGAGAACCCCATCCTCGAGCTTCACCGAGGTGGGGTTGCCCGGGTTCACGAGGAAGAAGGCCTTTATCTCCGGGTCGCGGAGTTTCTCGAGTTCCTCGTCGGGTATCTGGTAGCCGAGCTCTTCCTTCGCCCTGACCTCGATTATCTCCAGCCTGTAGGTGTCGAGCTTCGGAATCTCGAGGTAGGGGCTGAATATCGGAACCGCTATCGCTATCTTGTCGCCCGGGTTGAGAATGTGATTTGCGTTCAGGGACTCGAAGAGGTACGCCATCGCCCCCGTTCCGCCCTCGACCGCGAAGAGCTGGGTCTCGTCAACGAGCGAGTAGCCGAGGTCGTAACCTGCACCCATCTCCTTCATGAGGTACCTCGCGACTATCTTCTCAGCGAGGGGAAGCATCCTCGGCGGTGAGGGATAGTCGCAACCGAGGTAGCCCTGGACCATCTCGTGCAGGAAGTCCCCGGCGGAGAAGCCGAGATAATCCCTAACGTAGCTGACGGCCGAGTTCAGGAAAGCGGTTCCCCTCTCGTTCCAGTGGTTCCTGACGAATATCTCAAAGCGCGCTTCGATTCCCTCCCTGTCACTGTGGCCTCCTATGAGGTCGCCCATGTAGCCGAAGTGTCGCTCGGCCTCGCTCAGCGCGAACTTTCCGAGCTGCAAATAGGCGTAGCGCGGAACAAGGGCGAGGAAGTTCGGGTTTCCCCTGCCCGCGTTGAGCATCATTCTCTCGGATTTCCTCTTGGCGAGCCTTATCAGGAGTTCCTTGAACTCGAAGGGGCTGAGCTCCTCGAGCTTCTTCAGGTTCTTCAGAACCGATTCGAGGTCGTCTTTTTCCTTCACGGGGTTCATTCTTGACACCTCATCCGTTGTAATTCTCCCAGGGAATATAAAAGGGTTGGGCAAACCTTATACGCCCTTAGGCCAACCTAATTCGGTGGTGTTATGCTCGCCTTCGGTCCCGTCCCATCGAGGAGGCTCGGTAGAAGCCTTGGAGTCAACAACATACCCGACAAGGTCTGCTCCTATGCCTGCGCCTACTGCCAGATAGGCAGAACTCTGAGGATGGAAATCGAGAGGAAGCCCTTCTACGAGCCGGAGTTCCTCTTCGAAGAGGTCTCGAAGAAGGTTGAGGAAGCGAGAGGGAAGGGCGAGAGGATTGACTACATC
This sequence comes from Thermococcus prieurii, assembly GCF_054657655.1. NCBI lineage: Archaea > Methanobacteriati > Methanobacteriota > Thermococci > Thermococcales > Thermococcaceae > Thermococcus > Thermococcus prieurii. Next base: position 1,508,902 of record NZ_BAAHYH010000002.1, read on the forward strand.
ACCTTCGTTCCGGACGGCGAGCCGACGCTTGACATAAACCTCGGCCTCGAGGTCGAGCTTCTGAGGGAACTCGAGGTCCCGCTCGCGATACTGACGAATTCTTCCCTCATCTGGCGCGACGACGTGAGGGAGGACCTCTCGGCCTTCGACTTCGTCTCGCTCAAGCTCGATGCAGTGAGCGAGCCCCTCTGGCGGAGGATAGACAGGCCCCACAAGAGTCTCTCGCTCGAGAGAATCCTTGACGGCATGCTGGCCTTTAGGGACGACTTCGATGGAACGCTTGTAACAGAGACGATGCTCATTAACATCGACTACGGCGATGAGCTCGAGCGGATAGCAGACTTCCTCGCGGAGCTTAAACCGGATAAGGCCTACATAGCCGTCCCCACGAGGCCACCGGCGGAGAAGTGGGTTGAGCCCGCTAAGGAGGAAACGATAAACCTCGCCTACCAGCTCTTCAGCGAGCGCCTCGGCGAGAGGGTTGAGTACCTCATCGGCTACGAGGGCAACGCCTTCGCGAGCACCGGAAACGTCGTCGAGGACATTCTATCAATCACCGCCGTTCACCCGATGCGCGAGGAAGCGCTGAGGGAGCTTCTAAGGAAGAACAACGCCGACTGGGGCATGGTCGAGGAACTTCTGGAGGAGGGGAAGCTGATAAGGCTGAACTACCGGGGCGAGGCTTTCTACATGAGGGCTTTGAAGAGCAGAAAACCTTAATAGTCCCCCTCAGAACTCGGAACGATGTGCGAGTACGTCTACGAAAACGGCAAAAAATGTCGCCTGAAGCCCGTTGAGGGGTCGAAGTACTGCCTCCTCCATATTCCCTACGACGAGGGCGAGTCCCTACTGGGCGAGGGCATAAAAGAGCTGAAGGCCGAGACGTTCAAGCGGAGGCTCAAGGTCGGCCAGAGTTACTTCGAGGGCGTCTACCTCTACGACGTTACGATTAAGGACTACCGGAGCGAGAGGATTTTAGTCTTCAAGAACTCCCAAATCAAGAGCCTTGTCATAGAGGATTCGAACTTCAAGGGTCTCGTTCTGCTGAACTCGACCGTGGACAGGGTCATTCTTTTCCAGTCGAAGGTTGAGGTTATCCTCGTCAAGGACTCGACGGTTTTTGGTCTCAACGTGCTCCGCGTGGACTTCTCCAGCAACATCTCAATCAGAGATTCAAGCGTCAAGTACCTTATGTTGAACTCGACCCAGTACGTAGGCGAGAGAGAGGAGGAAACCTACGGGGGGAAGAGTGCCAAGGGCTTAATCGAGCTTTCAAACCTCCGTGACGTTAGGAGAATCGGGATAAACTCCCGCTATCCCCTTCTGAGGAAAATCCTCGAGGAGCATGGGGTCAACGTTTCGGAGGCCGGCAGGAGGACGGTAAAGGTTCGCTCACTCGTCATCCGCGACGTTTCCTTCGACACTGCGCCGAGGTTCAAGCGGCAGGTCAGGCTTTCAATCGCGGGGTTCTCCGGAAACCTCGTTCTAGAGAACCTTGACGTCTTCGGCCACGTTGAGGTCAAGTGGAGCCACCTGAAGAGCCCAGAGTTCGTTCACGTCTTCGTCCACAGCAACCTGATAATCCGGAAGAGCCAGGTCAACGTGGATTCAACGTGGATTATGACGGTCCTCCCGAGCCTGCCCCTTGAACTCACCGTTGAGGGCTTCATGATAATCGAGGACTGTCGTTTCAACAACCCCTACGCGGAGGAGGTCTTCTACCGCCTCGCGAGGACGAGTTGGGAGCGTAGCGGGGACTTCGAGAGGGCAGACCAGTACTACTACCTTGAGATGGTCGCCAGGAGGAAGGCGCGCCTGAGGGCGAGGCGGAAGGGCATTAAAAAGCTCGTGGACCGCTTTGAAGTGGGCTTCGAGTGGCTCTTCGCGGACTTGACCTGCAAGTACGGAACCGACTGGAAGAGGCCGATAATGATATGGCTTTTCGCCGTCAACGTCCTGTTTCCCGTCCTGTTCTTCGTCACGAGGAGCGTTCAGGGGCTTTCCAACAGTCTGAGCTTCCTCGACTACGAGTACTTCAGCATAGTGACCGCGACGACCCTCGGCTACGGTGACTACCACCCGATAGGAGTCGGCAGGGTCATAGCGTCGGTTGAGGCGCTCTTCGGAATGTTCATGTGGGCGGTCTTCCTGACGGTGTTCGCGAGGAAGTACATGAGGTGAGAGCGTGATAGGGCTGATAGTGAACCCGATAGCGGGAATGGGCGGTAAGGTGGCCCTCAAGGGCACCGACGGAGTGGTCGAGGAGGCCATCAGGCGGGGAGCCAGGCCGGTTTCTCCGGACCTTGTCCGGCTCTTCCTGCGCGGGCTTTTCCACTACCCCGAGGCCCGCTCGATAACTTTCCTCACTGGCCCCGGCCCGCTCGGTGAGGACTACCTTCGGGAGTTCAGCCTTCGCTTTGAGGTCATCCCCATCGAGTTCCGCTACCGCGAGGTCAACGGCGTTAGAATTCCCGACACGAGCTCGGAGCACACAAAAAAGCTTGCCCGCGAGATGGCCGGTAAAGTTAAACTCATAGTCTTCGCCGGCGGTGATGGGACTGCGAGGGACATCGTTAGTGTGGTCGATAGGAAGGTTCCAATCCTAGGGATTCCGACGGGGGTCAAGATGTACTCCGGCGTTTTTGCGGTTTCGCCGGAGAATGCCGCTGAAGTCCTCGTTAGGTTCCTGCGCGGGGAAGCCAAACTTGAGGAGAGGGAAGTGAGGGACATCGACGAAGAGGCTTTCAGGAGGGACGAGGTCAGGGCGAAGACCTATGGAAAGGCCCTCGTTCCGGTCGTTGAGAACCTCGTGCAGGGGAGCAAGGAAGCTATTAAGGCCGACGAGGCCGAGGAGCTTGAAGCTTTAGCTGAGGCCGTCGCGGAGGAAATCCTTGAGAGCGATGGGATTTATTTCCTCGGCTCGGGCTCGACGGTGAAGAGGATAAAGGACAGGCTCGGGGTAGACGGGACGCTCCTCGGCGTTGACGTCGTTGAGGTAAGGGACGGAGAGGCCAAACTCCTCGTCAAGGACGCCACTGAGAAGGACCTGCTCCGGTTTGCTGATAGGAATCCCAAGGTCGTCGTCACGGTAATCGGCGGGGCAAACTTCCTCTTTGGCAGGGGCAACCAGCAGTTCTCGGCCGAAGTCCTCAGGAGACTCCCGAAGGAGAACGTAATCGTTGTGGCGACGCCGGACAAGCTGACCGGCCCGATTCGCGTTTACACCGGCGACCGCGAAGTTGACGGGAAGTTCAGGGGTTACATTAGGGTGCGCGTGAGTCCCTGGATGGAGAGGCTCGTCAAAGTCGTTTAGGCGTTTAAACCGGAAGCCGTTTATAGAACCTCTTCCTATTTTCCCCGGTGGTTCTCATGAGACACAGCAGGATAGCGGTTAAGGTTCTCGACGGTGAGGAACCCGTCTTCTATGACCCAGTTTACCACGGCAGGACGCTGAAGGTCTTCGGGATGGACGATTACCCCGTCAGGTTCCTTTCCTACGTGATTGGTGAGTACCGGAAGCTCGGCTACTCGGCGGTCGTCTTCGACACCACTGGAGAGGTTGAGGGGGACTTCGACGAGGTAATAGAGGTTCGCGACGGTGCAAATCTCGGCCTCGACCCGATAAAGCTCTACAAGGCCGGCTACTTCGACCCGTACACGGCAGTCACAATCGTCCAAACACTGTACGGCCTCGACAGGGCTTTAACGGACAGGCTCTACGTTGACGTGCTCCTCGGCAAGATTTCGAGTGTTCCCGAGGCGGTCAAGAGGAACGAGAAGTACTCGGAGGTCATCCTCGAGAGCTACACTCCCCTCGACGAGGCGCTGTACAGCGACGAGCCACCGAAGCTTGAGGGAAGCGTTAGGGTGAACCTCGGCGAGACCAGGAGCATAACCCTCGTCGGCATAGCGTTCCTCACCCTCGCGGCGGCCTTTGAGAAGAGGCGCGAGACGGTTGTTGGCCTCGTTGACGGCGCCGTTCTCGGCTACACAACGGCTGGAAGCGCGGCAATGCCTTTGCTCACGAGGCCGTTAAAGCACAGGGTCACCGTTGTTGCGAGCCAGTACGCCCTCGACTCGCTTCTGAACATAGCCGGCCCGACGCTTCTCCTCTACCACGACCCCGACGTCCAGTCCCTCGTTTACGAGACGAGCGGTGTTCCACCGGGCCCGACGAGGAAGTTTGTTGGCAAAAAGGCCGGAACGCTGATAACGAGGAGCCCGGAGAGCGTTGACGTCCTCCACGGCGAGTTGCCCGAAGGTGTTCTTCGGTGAACATCTCAGCCCTTCAATAACTTTTTTAAAGGTCTCGCGTACTTTTACTGGTGAGTAAACATGGTGTATTATACACACACCACCACCCCGGTTGTGTTTGGGACGCTCTTCGTGATTTACTACGTTGCTTTCTTCGTGGCGGTCATAGCATGGTTCTGGAAGTACAACGCGTACATACAAAAAGGGAACTATCACTTAAAACAGCTTATAATATTGCTTCTTCTTGCATCAATTGTAACATCCTTCATGGGTGCCCAGCTGGTTGGTAAATACCTGTACATTCACTCTCCAACCGATTCGCAGTTCTGCATGACTTCCTCCTGTATTCTCTCTTCCAAGCCCCTGTCGTACTATCCAACGCTCTCAGAGAGTTTGAAAAAGTACAACGTCCCCTCATTTGGTCCAATGTGGGTGTACTTCGTCCAGGACGTGGGGCCAAGCCATTCCCTTGGTCTCAACAAGAAGATTGAGTTCGTTGCCGTTGTGAGGCCGCTCCTCCTGCTCCCAGTAGTCGAGGTCAGTGTGTACAATGTAAGCTCCGGAGAGGTTACCGGGAGTGAGAGCTTCTACATTATCTGGCCTCAGTCTCCGGGTTCAGTTTTGACCCGGAAGTTTGACTTCGACTTTACCGTGCTCGTGATGACTGGTGAGGGAGGGGGTCCTGGAACCTAACTCTTTTTGTCTCTTTTTTGGAACAAAAATTTTAAAGTTCTGGAACAAACTTGGGCCGGTGGTGAGGAATGAGACTCGGCCCAAGGGAGATTGCAATTTCAGGCGTAATGCTCGGCCTCGCGCTCCTCCTCGACGTTGCTCCAATAGACTTCCCGACTGTCTGGGGCATGAAGATTGACGTCGTCGCCGTGCCGATAGTAATCGTTTACTTCATCCTTGGCTTCTGGGGAAGCCTCTTCGCCCTCGGTCTGCTCTTCATAGGCCTCAGCGTGGTTTCATCGGCGAGCTGGCTTGGGGCGATGATGAAGGTAACGGCAACCTTCGCCGTCATACTGGGCCTTGAGTTCGCGAGGAGAACGGTTGGTCTGGACTTCAGGAACCCGTGCAGGTTGCTCCTCTTCGGCGTTGTCGCGTACATCGTCGGCGTGGTTATACGGGTCCCCTTGATGCTTCTGCTCAACTACTACGTAGCTCTTCCCATCTGGCTTGGCCTTCCGAGGGAAAAGGTTGTCCAGGCCGTTGAGAACTGGACCCACGTCCCGTTTTGGGTGGCAATCGGTTTGCCAAACGCGGTTCAGAGTGTTATAGACGTCTTCTTGAGTCTCGCGGTTGCGGTTCCCGTTCTCAGAAGGTTGCCTCACCTTGGTGTTGAGGATGTTCCAGGTGATGACATTGAGGAGACCGCTTTTTGATTCTCAATTTTTGAAAAAAGAGAAGGATTCAAAGGTTCCCCAGTATCTCGTCCCCCTCGATAGTTCTCTCACAGTAGTGGCAGCGGAGCTTTAGCGGGTCCCTGCTCTCGACCTTGAAGCGTGGCTTTACGTACTCGTGGTTGCTGACGCAGTTGGGGTTCGGGCAGGTGAGGATTCCAACTATCTCGTCCGGAATCGAGACCTTGAACTTCTCCACTATCTTGTAGTCCCTGACGATGTTCACCGTCGCATTGGGTGCGATGAGGGCAATCTTGTTCACTTCCTCCTCGCTCAGGTAGCGTCCTTCGACCTTGACGATGTCTTTCCTGCCGAGCTTTTTGCTGGGAACGTTCGAGGCTATGAGGAGGGTTCCACCGTTGGGCTTCGTCAGGCCGAGGATTTCGATGACCTTGAGCCATTTTCCTGCCGGAATGTGGTCTATTACCGTTCCCTCGGGGATTACCTCAACCTTCAGCTCGGGCATTTTAGAGCACCCCCAGCGTTAGGCCCAAAAGCGCCATTCTAACCGGCACGCCGGAGAAGACCTGACGGAAGTAGAGCGCGTGCTCGCTCTTGTCAACCTCGGGGTGAATCTCGTCCACCCTCGGGAGCGGGTGCATGACCTTGAGCGTTTCCTTGGCATTCTTCAAAAGTTTGCAGTTCACCTGGTAGCTACCCTTGACCTTCAGGTACTCCTCCTCGTCAGGGAAGCGTTCGCGCTGGATTCTCGTCACGTAGAGGACATCAAGCTCTGGAATCGCGTCCTCGAGGTCGGTCGTCTCGTGGACCTCAACGCCCCTCTCCTTCAGTTCCTCGACGATGTGCTTCGGCATCCTCAAGAGCTCGGGTGAAATCAGATAGAGCTCGACGTCGTAGAATGCTAAGGCCTCCGCGAGGCTGTGGACGGTTCTTCCGTACTTGAGGTCGCCGAGCAGGCCAATCTTGAGGCCGTCAATCCTTCCGAAGGCGCGCTTTATCGTGTAGAGGTCGAGGAGGGTTTGAGTCGGGTGCTGATTGCTCCCATCGCCCGCGTTGATGACAGGAACCTCTGCGACTTCGGCAGCCAGCCGCGCGGCGCCCTCCATTGGGTGCCTGATAACTATAACGTCGCTGTACTGCTCGACAGTCCTTATCGTGTCGGCCAGGCTTTCACCCTTCTTGACGCTCGTGCTCGAGGCCGAGGAGAAGCCTATAACCGAACCGCCGAGTCTGTGCATCGCGCTCTCGAAGCTCAGCCTTGTTCTTGTTGAAGGCTCGAAGAACAGCGTCGCGAGTATCTTCCCGCGCGCGTATTCGAGCGAGCCCTTCTCCCTGAGTTCTTCCTCGAGCCTTTCGGCGACCTTCAAAACAAACTCAATATCGCTTTTCGAGAAGTCCCTAACGCTTATAACGTCCCTTCCTTTCCAGTCCATAAGAGCCCTTCCGGTGTAAAATCCGATGGGTTTTTAAGCCTTTTTTGACATCAACTTGTGGACAATAACGATTTAAATCCTCCGCGGTTTAATAACTCGGTTTTAGGGTGATGGTATGAAGACGCCGAGCGTTTACATCGCCGAAGAGCTCATGCCCTATCTGCGCGCGAGGATAGCGGGCATTCTCTACCGTGAGGGGTTCAGGCAGTCGAGGATAGCGAGCTACCTTGGCATAACTCAGGCGATGGTGAGCAAGTATCTTGGGGGGACGTACAAGCGTCCTCCCGAGGAAGTTGCCGTGCTCTTAGATACGATAGCCGAGGAGATTGCCGGGCTAATCCTGACGGGTGCTGCGAAGGATGAGATTGTAGTCTTCACCTCAAGGAGGCTCTTTGAGCTTTTCTCTTCCGGTAAACTCTGCAGACACTATGCCAAGTACGCTGGGGTGAGCGAAGATACCTGCAGGTCTCTCTTTGCCCCAACCCATTCATCTGCTGTTGAGGAGATGAGGCTGGCCCTCCGCGAGCTCCTCTCGTTGCCTGGGCTTCCAAAGCTCATCCCCGAGGTCAGGAGTAACCTGGCCTACGCGCCCCCAGGAGCGAAGAGTCCCGCCGATGTAATCGCGATTCCCGGCAGGATAACCCTCGTCAAGGGCAGGCCCTACGCCCTTCCGCCGGAGCCCGGCGCGAGTAAGTTTACCGCTTCCCTAATCCTCTCGGTCTCAGGGAAGGCCCCGGAAGTGCGGAGCGTCATGAACGTCAGGCTTGATGAAAACGTGGCCAGGGCTATTCGGAAACTGCCGTTCCGTTATGCAGAGGTTAGGACCGGCGGCCTGAGTGACGAAGATGCCATAGAAAGGATAGCGAGCCTGTTTGAGAACGATTCCCCTGACTTCGTCCTCGACTGGGGTGGGGAGGGCGTTGAGCCACTCACCTACATCTTCGGCAGGAATCCCCTCGACGTCGTCGGGAAGGTTAAAGCCCTGTTGGGGGTGATGAAATGATTTACAGCAAGGAGCTCCGGTTTTCAACGAGGGGCGAGATTGACCTCGTGGACATAACGGCCGAGGTGGAGAGGGTCGTCGAGGAGAGCGGAATCCAGAACGGGCACGTTCTGGTCTTCGTTCCAGGCGCTACCGGCGCGATAGTCACTATAGAGCACGAGTCGGGCCTTCTGGAGGACTTCAAACGCGCCCTGAGGGAGCTGATACCAAAAGGCGCTGGCTACCTCCACGACAGGATAGACGACAACGCCCACAGCCACCTGCGTGCGACCCTTCTCGGCGCGAGCGAGTGCTTCCCCGTCATAGACGGCCGGCTCGTTCGCGGAACGTGGCAACAGATTTTCTTCGTCGAGCTCGATGTGAGGCCGAGGCACAGGCGCGTTATCGTGCAGGTCGTTGGAGAGTGAGAACCCGAAGTTCTCATACCTTTATAAATCTTGAGAACTTGCACTTCTCAGAGGCTATAACATCATCACAAAGAGCCCTTTCTGTTATGTATTGAAACCTAAAAAACACCATGAAAGGGGGTAATAACCCGCCCGAGTTCATTGACTCCGCCTTCGGCGGTGCTCCCCGGGCGATTTGGGTTGGACCTTTCACCATAAAAGGCTTTCTACCACACTTTGACCTCTTTGTTTTCGTTCTCCTCGAGCTCGACCTCCTCGTACTTCCCGCTCAGCTTAATTGAGATGGCGTAGACGAGGGCGATGAGCGAACCGAACAGAAACGCCATGAAAATCCAGACGAGCCTCTCTGATTCCGGCATAAGCTTCTGCTTCTTGATGACGTCGTAGGTGACCCACGCGAAGCCCACGATGTTGAGAACCCAAATCACACCCCAGATTCCGATGACCACGTCGAACATGAAGAAAAATTAGGAGTGGAGGTTAAAAACTTCACTCCTTCTTGAGCTTCTCGCAGTTCTTGACCCAGTTCTCGAGGACGTCCTTGAGCTTGGGCTGGCCGATTTCCTCGAGCTCGTACTTGACGCGGACGGCAGGCTTGTTGAGGTTCATGAACCTGCGCAGGTCAACTGGGGTACCCATGATGACGACGTCGGCGTCAGCGCGGTTGATGGTCTCCTCAAGCTCCTTAATCTGCTTCTTGCCGTAGCCCATGGCCGGCAGAATGAGGTCAAGGTGCGGGTACTTCTTGTAGGTCTCGACGATTGAGCCGACGGCGTAGGGCCTCGGGTCGATGATTTCCTTCGCTCCAAACTTCTTGGCGGCGACGTAGCCGGCTCCGTACTTCATACCGCCGTGGGTGAGGGTTGGACCGTCCTCGACGACGAGAACGCGCTTGCCCTTGATGAGCTCGGGGTTGTCGACGAATATCGGCGAAGCCGCCTCAATGACGGTGGCGTTCGGGTTAATCTTCTCGATGTTCTCGCGGACGGTCTGGATGTCGTCCCTGTTGGCGGTGTCAATCTTGTTGATGATTATGACGTCAGCGGCCCTGAAGTTGGTCTCACCGGGGTGGTACTTGAGCTCGTGGCCGGGCCTGTGCGGGTCAACGACCGTAATCCAGAGGTCGGGCTCGTAGAACGGGAAGTCGTTGTTTCCGCCGTCCCAGAGGATTATGTCGGCCTCTTTCTCGGCCTCGCGGAGAATCTTCTCGTAGTCAACGCCCGCGTAGACAACCATACCGCGCTCAATGTACGGCTCGTACTCCTCGCGCTCCTCGATGGTGCACTCGTACTTGTCGAGGTCCTCGAAGGTGGCGAACCTCTGAACGACCTGCTTCCTCAGGTCACCGTAGGGCATCGGGTGCCTTATGGCAACGACCTTGTAGCCCATCTCCTGGAGGAGCTGGGCGACCTTTCTGCTGGTCTGGCTCTTTCCACAGCCGGTTCTTATGGCAGTAACGGCAACGACGGGCTTGGTGCTCTTGAGCATGGTGCTCTTCGGGCCGAGGAGCCAGAAGTCGGCGCCGGCTGAGTGGGCCCTGCTCGCGAGGTGCATGACGTGCTCGTGGGGAACGTCCGAGTAGGCGAAGACAACGATGTCGATGTTGTGCTCCTTGATTATCTTCTCCATGTCGTCTTCGCTCCATATCGGAATGCCGTTCGGGTAGAGCTCGCCGGCGAGCTCGGGCGGGTAAATCCTTCCCTCTATGTCCGGAATCTGGGTTGCGGTGAAGGCCACGACCTCGTAGTCAGGGTTGTCCCTGAAGAACGTGTTGAAGTTGTGGAAGTCCCTTCCGGCCGCTCCGAGAATCAGAACCCTCTTCTTTTTCTTCTCGGCCATTTTCGTTCACCTCTAAAACTTCGTTCGTTGGTGTATTGAGCTTTACACTTATAACGGTTTTCGTTTATTGGTGAAAGGCTTTTACGTAACTCCTTCGAAATTAGCTGGTGTTTCTTGAAAAACATTCAAAAAACGCTGAACCCCTGCCGTTCCGGGATTACCCGATTGGTTAATAAACGATTGACGAAGTTAGCTTCGGGGATTGTCATGGTTAGTGGGGACGTTGAAGTTCGAACTCACACGGCCCTGCATGTCCTCAAGGGGGCCGTTGTGAAGGTCCTCGGTGAAAAGGCCAAGTGGACGGCCTCGACCTACGTCAAAGGCAACCGCGGGGTTCTGGTCGTTAAGTTCGACCGGAAGCCGGCGCCCGAGGAGGTAGAGGAAATAGAGCGCCTCGCCAATGAGAAAGTTAAGGAGAACGTTCCGGTTAGAGTTTACGAGCTTCCGCGCGGGGAAGCGGAGAAGCGTTTTGGAGAGGACATGTACGACCTGTTTCCCGTTCCGGAGGAGGTTAAAACTCTTAAAGTGGTCGTCATCGAGGGCTGGAACGTCAACGCGTGCAATAAGAAGCACACGAAGACGACGGGCGAAATAGGGGAGATAAGAATTAGAAAGGTTCGCTTCAGGAGGAGCAAGGAACTGCTTGAGATTGGGTTTGAGGTGCTCTGAGCAAGAACTTCCACAATGGGACGACCTCTACCTTTCTTCCCCCTTCTCTAATGGTACGCTCATCTTCAAGCGTTACAACTGTTAGCTTTTCAGCCCTTAGTCTCTTTCCAGCTTTAACGAGGTTTCTAACCTCTCTCTCGTAATTGGATGCGTTTAGTTCGTAGGTCACCTGAACAAGCTCTTCGATGTGCCCACCGACTCTAACAGCGAAGTCCACTTCAATGTCCCCGTTGGAGTAGTACGACAGCTCAATCTCAGGCTTCCAATAGCTCTTCCTCCTGAGGAGTTCGATGAAAACGATGTTTTCGATTCTCCTGCCCTCGTCGAGACCCTTGAAGAAGAGGTTTGTGAATGCTATATCAACCAGATAAAGCTTTCTCGGGCTTCTCAGGATTTTTCTCATCGAGGGTGCAAACACGGGGAGCTGAAAGACCAGGAATGCCTCCTCCATGGCCCGGAGGTAGCTCATCACGGTCTTGACGTTGGCGTCAATCCCCATACTCTTCAACGCCCGCTGAAGGGAGCGGTATGTGAGATAGCTCCCGTAAAGGGAGATAATATGGTAGAATGCCTCCTGAAACTCCTTGACGTCCCTGAAGGCAAAGCGCTCGACCATATCTCGGTAGAACATTGTTTCAAGGATTGAGATTATCTTTTCCCTCGACCTCGTCGTCCAGACCTCTGGAAAACCTCCCCATCGAAGGTACTCCTTTAGCAGCTTTCGTATCTTTCCCCTTTTCCGGAACGTCTTTGGGCTCTCACCGCCTACCTCTCGGAAGGAGAGAGGCAAAACGAGCCTTGAAACGTGCCTTCCCCGCAGCCTGCTCGGGATTTCCGAGGACATGAGGCTTGATGAAGACCCGGAAACGTATATGTCAAAGTCCTTAACGTCGTGAAGCCAGCGGAGTTTGACGTCCCAGTCCTCCCACTCCTGTATCTCATCGAGGAATAGTGTTACCTTCCCCTCTGGAAACTCCTCCCTGACGGCCTCTGCGAATTCCCTCACGGAGAGCCTCCTAAGCTCCGGCTCGTCAAAGGGGGCGTAAATGACGTTTCCTTCTTTCCGGAGTTTCTGCGCCCTTTTGAGTAGGAGAAACGTTTTGCCAACTCTCCTTGGCCCGATTACAGCTTTTATATCCTTTCCAGTGGGCAACGGCACTTCCCTTGGAATCTCCTCAATGAACCTGAGCGAGCCGAGGTACTCCTCGGTGATTTCCGTGAGCGAAATCATGTGTATTACTAATACACAACAATATAAAAAGGTTGTGTATTTTTAATACACAATAGGGGGGTCATCGATGTGTGAACCGATACCCAAGCATTCCAAAAACCACCGTCAGGAGCGCGAGCAGTCCCGGTCCGCAGATTCTCCGCCCTTCTTCCTCGTTTCTATCCGTCCATGGCTTAGGAGATGTCATTTCCTTCGTTAGGTCCTCGACTTTCCCATCCGCTGAGACCATGAGCAGCTTCCACTTCCTCGTTCCCACACTGCCCGCAACGAGAACGGAGCCCTTGAATGGGGCCACATAAGTTGGTGTGATGTTGAGTTGGGCGACCTCCCTTAGGTGGCTTCCATCGTATTCGAGGACTTTGCTTCCATCGAACAAGAACCAGCGCCCGTTCCAGACTGCTAAGCTCGCACCCGCCTCCGAAATCTTGGATAGGTTTCTTCCACCCCTGTAAACGTACAGACCCCTGTTGGTGGCTATTAGAACCGCCGAGCCGTTCGACGACATCGAGTAGACCTCAAGCCCGCTTGGGCACTCTACTGGGAGCTTTGAGCCGTTTTGCTGGAGGTAAAGCGACGTTCGGTTTCCGGTCTTGGTGTAGACAAGCCATTCGTTCCCGATGGGCGCGACGTGTATCTCGTCGGCCGTCAGGTTCGTCGTCTCGAAGTCCGTCCCGTTGAACCAGACTAGGATTTGAAACGTCATCATGGTGGTCTTCTCCATGACGAGCGCCGCCCTATCACGTCCCGCTCTGAACTCGATTGGCTGGCAAGTTGAACAGCCGGGGTTTGAATACACCCTAAACGTCTTCCCGTTCAAGGTCGCGACCCTTTCGACGCCGCCGAAAATCCATAGGCCTTTGAAGTAGCCGATGACGTAGGGGTTCAGCCTATCAAAGTAGGTCCAGTCTTTGGGCTGGAGGGAAAAGGGAGTTTTCTTCATGTCCTCTCTTCCTGAGGGAATGGGCACCTCGTAGAAGGTTTTTCCGTCGTAGAGGACCGTATGAAACTCGCTTCCAGTGTAGAGTACGTTACCATCGCGGCCGTTCCGTTGGAGGCGAGCCCCCATATCTCCAGCCTATCACCTGCCATGGCTAAAGGAAGGAGCGTAATCCCAATAAACATCGCCACAATTGGTACGGTTGTCTTCATTTGCAAGCCTCCGCGGTTGCATCGTCACTTTATACTATCACCAAGTTGGAATTACTTGGGATGACTTAAAAATTTTGTTCTCAACGTTTGAGAACCATAATGAGCCCTCGTGAACCGCGAAGTCGCCCTCGAAGATGAACAACTTCCGATTGTTGGGGGTGTCCTCTTTGGTGAAATAGAAAAAGAAGAAACTAACGTTCAAGACTTCCGCACCCACAGCGCCCCGGCCATGCCGAAGTAAGTGGGGCAGGCGTAAGCGCTCGCCTTTAGCTCGAACTCGGCTTTCCTCATCGCCCCGAGCATTATCAGCATCTGCCAGTAGCTGTCCACGAGGGCCTTCCTAACGAGGTCCTCGGGGATGCTGAGAAGCTCCTCAAGGCGGTCTTCGTTGATGAGCTTCATTATCAGCCTGTCGTACTCCTCGCTCTCCTTCACCTTCCCGTAGGGGCCTTTCTCGCTGTGTCCGTGCCCGTGGTCGGCGCTGATTATCAGCGCAACCCTCTTCTCCTCCCGCTCAAGGACTTCGCCGAGGATTTCGCCAAAGCGGACGAGCGTTTCTCTGTCAACTCCCCTCGACGGCGTCATCAGGACGAGCGATTTCTTCTCGAGAAACTGGAGCGGAATCAGCTCGCCCCAGCTCAGGGGCCAGCGTGAGTATTCCCCACTGAGCGCGGCAAAGTTCAAATCTACCACTGGCATTCCCGCCTCTTTCTCGGCTTGATAAATCTTCTCCGCAAGCTCTCTGTCTGTTTTCCACTCTCCAGGTAGCTCCTTCCCTTCGAAGCCGAGCCATGCAACGAGGTTTTCCGCCAGAACAACGCCGAGGTGGTCGCTCATCCTCACGTTGTGCGGGCTTATCAGGACGTAGGAGTCCGCATCTCTGAACTCCTCGCCGATTCTCCTCAGGACTTCCGCGAGCCTCTCGGTTTCCTCGTCTGGAGGCTCAAGAACCGGGTTGCCGTGGGGCATCAGGCCTATTCCGACGAGCATCTCAATCACCTCTTGAATGTACATCTCATTGTCTTTAAGTCGTTTTATCATTACGAACGTCGTTATCTGGCTAAAAGTTTATAATCTTTTACATCAATGTAAAAGTTAGGTGACGTCCATGGATATCACCCTCTTTATGGAACGTTACGGTTACAACGTGCTTCTTAGGCTGATGACAGCCTTTACGTTCGGTTTCATAGGTGGGATTCCACTGTTCTTTACCCACGTGGCGACTAGACTCGTTGGGTTGTTGATTGTGGGGTATATCGGGGTTGAGATGGTAATCCGACGCCTATACCGTTTCATCTCTGGGGAGGATCCTGGGTCAGTGGGAGATAACTCAACAATCACCGCCGTTCAGAGTGAGAGGAATAAAAACTTCGGGAAGTACCTCTGAGTTATCCTTTGGGCAACTCTTCGAGTTTTTCGAGCGGGCACTCCGTTATCTTCCCCGCCGGGGCATCCTTCAGGGTCCTCAACCCGGAACCCGTGAGAATCGAGACAACCTTAACTCCTTCGGGAAGGTTTAGCTTTTCTAGGGCCGCTATCCCCGTCGCGCTCGCCGGCTGGACGAAGAGACCCTCATGAGCGAGCCTTTCCTGGGCTTTTCTGATTTTATCGTCCGAAACTGAAACGCAACCCCAGCCGAACTCCCTCAGGAGTTTCAGAACCGCGTTCCCGCTCGGCGGATAGGGGTTCGCTATTGCCTTCGCTATCGTTCTCGGGTTCTCGAAGCGCTCCACCCTTTCCTTCCCCTCGCGGAAGGCTCGGCATATCGGAGAACAGCCCTCCGCCTGAACCGCTATCAGCTTTGGAAGTTTTTCAATCAGCCCACTCTCGTAAAGCTCAAGGAAGCCCTTGGCTATCCCCCTGAAAAGACCACCCGAGCTGGTTGGGATTAGAACGTAGTCCGGGGTAAGCTCCTCGGCTATCTCAAACGCGATACTCTTGTAGCCCTCGATTCTGAAGGGGTTATCGGAGTTCATGAAGTAGACCCCGAGCTTTTCCCCAAGCTTGAGGCTCTCGAAGTAGAGCCTCCCGTAATCCCCGAGGACTCTTATCACTTCTCCGCCGTAGACCGAGACGGCCTTTAATTTCTCGTCGCTTGCGCTCTCGGAGACGAGAATTTTAGCTTTCAACCCGAAGCGTGAAGCGTAAGCCGAAACGCTCGCCGCCATGTTTCCGGTCGAGACGGTTCCGACGGTCTTGTATCCGGCTTTGAGGGCGTAGCTCATCGCGAGGAAGGTGCCCCTGTCCTTGAAGCTCCAGGTCGGGTTGACTGTCTCGTTCTTGAGGTATAGCCTAACGCCGAACTCATCGCCGAGCCTCGACTTCACCAGCGGGGTGTCGCCCTCGCCGAGCGAAAACTCAAGGGCTGGCTCGACCGGCCAGAAGTCCCAGAACCGCTCCCAGACGCTCTTTCCGATATAGGGTTCTCCCTCAAAGAGTTCGAACTCGACCGGCCCACCGCACTCGCACCTCTGGACGGGCTTCTTATAGGTCTTACCGCAGATTGGACACCTAAGCTTCAACTCTAACCCTCCTCACGGCTTTTAGGGTGACGGTCTTCCCGTCGAGTGCGATTGTGAACTTCGCATAGGTATCCTTTTCGGAGAGGCTCTTGAGGGTTTCGGCGAAGGTTTTCGCGGATTTTGCGCTGGAGAACTCAACCTTCCAGAGGAGGACGTAGTCGGTTCCATTGGTCGCGAGGATTAGATGGTCGCCGAGCCACGCGCTCGAAACGTTCCACGCGGTCCCGTTGTCGAGCTTGGCAACGTCCCTGAGGAGGACGTAGACGTAGAACTCACCCATCCTGTCGTCCCTCATAACGCTCCAGTTTGCCGGAACGCTCAGCGAGACGTTCACGGGCGTCACGTTCTCCAGATAGAGTTCGGGGTGCATTATCTGGGCCGTTGAGACGGGATAGTGCCTGTAAGCCTCGTTTACAAGCCTCCAGCCACCTTTCTCGTAGAGGTAGCGGACGAACCTGTCGCCGAAGACGTAGGGGAAGATGCCGATGTCCGTTAGCGGGTTCCCGCTGAGGGAGCGTATCTTGTATATGGGAATCCCGTTCCGCTCGCAGTAGAGGTCGGCCACGAGGTCGGCGTCGCCCTCAACCAGCGCCCTCACCGCGAGGGTTCCGTCGAACGTGCTGGCCCCGTACTTCGCGTTAAACCACTGCTTCTGGAGGACGTGGGTGAGCTCGTGGGCGAGGGTTCTCCTTGCAACCGCGGGGTTCCCCTCGAAGTTTTCCTCGATGACGTAGATTGTGTCTCCAACCGTCGCCGCTATCCACCCCGCCACCTGCTGGCTTTCCTCCCGTTTGAACGAGTAGTTCCCCGGCAGAAGGAGGGTCATTTTGTAGGTGAGTTCTTGAACCTTCAGCTCCTCCTCGTTCTGGCTTCCGGGCCCGAAGAGCTTTATGGCCTCCGCTCTGCTGATGACGATTACCTTCGGCTTCTCCTTGAAATGCAATCCCCTGATTTCCTGAACCTGCTCGATGATATCGTTAATCTGGTCGAGAATCGCGTCGGTGGAGTATGCTAGGTCAACCGCCGAGTAGAGCGACAGAACGACCGTCGCGACGAGAAGAACCGCGAGCGCTTTCTCCTTCATTCCCATCGGAGAAGATTGGATGGGGGAGTTAAAAAGGGATTTGGTGCAAATCTAAAACTCGACGAACTCCTCCTTCATTCCGTCCTTTGTGATGACTACTACCTGAACCTTCCTGTCCCCTGTGTAAACGTCGCGCTTTCCGGCGGTTCTGACGGCCCTAACCGCGAGCTCCTTTGCTTCTTCGACGCTCATGTCCTTCCGGAAGCCCTCTTCGAGGACGGCTATCGCGAAGGGACTGCCGGAGCCAGTGGCCGTGTAGTCGTCGAAGATGAGGCCTCCGAGCGGGTCGAGGTTTGCTAAGGTGGGCTCCTCGACGTAGCCACCTATGATAATCTGCACCATGTAGGGGAACCACTTGTTCTCGTTGAGGATGTTGCTGAGCAGATGGGCCATCGCCTTGGCCGTCATCGGCCTTCCCCAAGTGAACTGGTAGTAGCGCGCCTCTGCCTCCAGCATTCTCGCCAGAGCCTGGACGTCGCCGACGCTTCCCGCGGTGGTTATCGCTATCCCCTCGGTTATCGGGAGTATCTTCTTGATGTTCAGGGTTTCAACCATGTGGTCGAGCGAGGCCTGAGTGTCAGCCGCGAGAACCACCCCGTCCTTGGCCTTTATTCCCACCGTTGTTGTTCCGGTCTTCTTCTCCACCTTCTCTCACCTGAAGTAAGAAACGCGCCGAAGTTTTAAACCTTAGCCCTTCAGTCCCGGCACGAGAAGGCGCTTCCCCTCGACCTCGATTATCTTCGCCCTTATCCCGTAGGTGGTCTCTATCACCGCTGGCTCCAACTTCCTCGACGGTCCCTCCCAGACTTTTTCGCCGTCCTTCAGGACGAGAACCCTGTCGGCGTAGCTTAACGCGAGGTTGAGGTCGTGGAGGACCGCAACGATAATCTTCTCCCCTTTAAGCTCGTTAAGCAACTCCATCACCATGAGTGCGTGGTTCACGTCGAGGTGGCTCGTGGGCTCGTCGAGGAGGATTGCCCTGCTCCCCTGTGCTAAAGCCCTCGCGATGAGGACGAGCTGGAATTCTCCACCGCTCAGGCTGGTTACCTTTTCTTTCCGCCTCTTCCAGAGGCCGACCCTCTCAAGGGCATCCCTCACGCTCCCCCGCGTTATGTAGGCGCCCATCTCGACGAACTCCTCGACGGTGAAGGCGAACTGGGGAAGGGAACTCTGGGGGACGTAGGTTATCAGCCTCGCCCTTTCAGCCGGCCTGAGCGATGTCAGCTCAACGCCGTCGAGCCTTGCCGTTCCCATCGGCTTTAAAATTCCGACGAGGCACTTGAGGAGCGTGCTCTTCCCGGCTCCGTTGGGCCCGATTACCGCGAGCAGTTCACCCCTCTCGGCTTTGAGCTCGACGTCTCTCAGGACTTTCCTCTCACCGTATGCGAAAGAGATTCTCGCCTCAAGCAACGAGCTCACCCCTCTTGTGCCTCATCAGGAGGTAGAGGAAGAAGGGCGCGCCCATGAGGGCCGTTACTATGCCGACGGGGATTACGGTGGGCTTCGCCACGGTTCTCGCGAGCAAATCCGCAACGACGAGCAGAACTCCGCCGAAGAGGGCAGTTGCTGGCGTTAACTCCCTGTGGTTCGGTCCGAGGAGGAGGCGCATTATGTGGGGGCTTACCAGTCCGATGAAGCCGATTATTCCGGCGGTGTAAACGGCGAAAGCAGTAAGCGTCGCTATGACGCCGAGGAAGATTTTTCTGTACATGTGGAGGTCGAGGCCGAGGGCTATGCTCTCCTCGCCGAGCAGAATGAGGTTGAGCTCGCGCCAGCGCCAGCTGAGGAACAGGACACCGAGAACCGAGACGACGAGCATTACCGCGACGTCCCGCCAGGTACTCCCGTTGAAGCTTCCGAGAAGCCACATCCAGCCGAGATGGCTTTCCTGCGGGTGGGTGACGTAGATGTACCACGTTATTGCGTTTGCAAGGAAGCCGTATGCTATTCCCGCCAGGAGGAGGGTGTCAACGGGAACCGCGCCGTTCGTTCTCGCTATCGCGTAGACGATGAAGACCGAGAGAAACGAAAAGACGAGCGCGAACGGAGCCATGTAGAGGGGGTTAATCAGCGTCGCTATCGCCGCCCCGAGCGCAGCACCGGAGCTTATTCCGATTATGTAAGGGTCCGCGAGGGGGTTTCGAAAGAGGGCCTGGCTCGCGACTCCCGCACTCGCCAGCGCGAGGCCAACGAAGTAAGCTAGGAGGACCTCCGGAAGGCGGAGTTGCCACACTATGGTGAAGTACTCTGGGGGTTGGCCGGAGGCCCTCTCCGCTACGTACTTGGCCTCCTCCGCGAGGACGTTCGAGTGGATAACCAGGGCAAGTTTGTCGAGAACCCACGAGAGCCAGCTCGCGATGGTCGTTTTTACCCCGTAATCCACGCTTTCGGCGACGTCGTGAAAACTCAAGCTAACCGGGCCGAAGTAGATGCCGAGGAATATTGAAATCACGGAAAGTGCGAGGAGTGCCGGAAGCCATTTTCGCATGTGCTGGAGTTTTTGTCCAGCCTTTTAAAGTTGATGCATCAGCCAGGAATCCGGTCATCATCCCGGGGTCAGGTTCGAGAGTGCTCATCACGTTGGGGTGGCCACCCCATAGGGAGTCCCCTCAAGCCTTAAAAGCCTTGGGGGAGAGTTATTAACATGAGCGTCTCAGCGAGGGAAGTGAGGGCCAGAATACCGCTGGCACTCGTCACGATACGGCCGGCGAAGCTCTTCGACATAAGCGACGTGATGAGAATCGAGAGGGAGTCCTTCCGCGAGGCCTACCCGAGGGGAATATTCTTAGTCTTCCTTGAAAACAATCCCGATACGTTTCTCGTTGCCGAGTACAACGGCAGGGTAATCGGCTACGTCATGGCCTACCTCCGTCCGGACCTTGAGGGGCACATAATGAGCATAGCCGTTGACAAACGCTACCGTGGAAACGGCATAGGCTCGGCTCTGCTCGCCGAGGCGATAGACAGGCTCATCGCGCGGGGGGCCCGCTACATCGGCCTCGAAGTTCGCGTGAGCAACGAAAAGGCCATAAAGCTCTACGAGCGCTTTGGCTTCCGGAAGGTGAAGCGGATTATCGGCTACTACTCGGACGGCGAAGATGCATACTACATGCTCCTGCCTGCTGAAGAGTGGAGGGGAAGCTGATGATAGTCTTTTACCTGAGCGGGGACAGGGTCTTCTCGACCGACCAGAACGCGATAAACGGCCTCTACAACAAGCGCCACTTTGGGAAGCTGGTGGAGGGCAAGCTCTTCCTCTCGCTACTTGAAGCTACATATCTCGTCGAGAGGGGCAAGATAGAGGTCAGGGACGGGAAGAGAAAACTAACCGTCGAGGAACTCATGAACCTCGGGAGGAAGAGGGACGAGCTGTTCGACGCCAAGTACCTCGTCTACAAGGACCTGCGCGACAGGGGCTACACCGTCAAGTCCGGCCTCAAGTTCGGCTCGCACTTCCGAGTTTACCGCAGGGGCATGGACGAGCACTCCCAGTGGCTCGTGTGGGTCCTGCCTGAGAACTCCCGCCTGAGCCCGAACGACATAACCGCTCGCGTCAGGGTCGCCCACGGCGTCAGGAAGAACATGGTGATGGCGATAGTTGACGAAGATGCGGACGTTACATACTACAGGGTTGAGTGGACGAAGTTCTGAGGACCTTATTTTCTGCTCAGTGCTTCCACGACCCTTTTAAGACCCAGACTCTGGTCATCCCCATTCCCGTCACCTGTTTAGGGAATGGCGCTTGGGTGTTAACGCCGGACTACCTGTTTCATTTTTAGTTCCTTTCTTTGTGAGTCCCCATAGTGCGAGTCCTGCCAGTACTGCGAGAACCCAGGCGGGTCTGCTTCCGGCGACTATCCTGAGGAGGTCGCCTCTGTAATCTAGCCACCACTGGAGGTATTCCCCTCTGAATGCTCCATAGCTGAGTATGAATCCAACTGGCATTCCCGCTAGGAACTGAATGCTCGCAGGTCTCTCCGAGTAGTACTTCATTTGGGGCTTAATTATCCAGTTGAGCACCAAAACGACAACCGCCAACCAAGGATGAAGCACAGACAAAAACCCCTCCACAAAAAACACCCGTTTTGCTCTCACCATAACCACCACGTTCTTCTTAACGAGGTCAATTATAAGTTTTACCACTAAAGACCATCAAATAACGTCCTCCTGATTTGCCAAAAATGGGTTTTGTGGATTCCCGGGGATGCAGAAGGGATTCCCTGGCAACAACCACTGTCCACAGGGCATAATGGAAGAAAAAGAGAAACCTCACTTCAAGAACCCTGTCTTCTTCCCGAGGTCCTCGAAGGCGTCCAGAACGTACTGGAGGTCCTCCTTGCTGTGGGCCGCTGAAGGTTCGAGCCTTATTCTGGCCGTTCCGAGCGGGACGGTCGGATAAACTATCGCCTGAGCGAAGATGTTGTACTCGTCGTAGAGCCTCCTGCTGAACTCCTGGGCGAGCTTCTCGTCGTAGAGCATGACCGGCGTAATCGGGTGCTTGGTGTTCCCGAGGTCGTAGCCGAGGTCTCTCAACCCGTTCTGGAGGAAGTGGGTGTTGTCCCAGAGCTTCCTGACGAGCTCATCGCTCCTCTGGAGAATCTCGACGGACGCTATTGCCGCCGCGACGTCAGGCGGATTGGGCGCGCTCGAGAAGAGGAACGGCCTTCCGCGCTGGCGGAGGTACTCGATGGCCTCCTCGGGACCGGCAACGTAGCCGCCAATTACTCCGAAGGCCTTGCTGAGCGTACCCATCTCGAAGTCAACCTTGTCGTGGAGCTTGAAGTGGTCGACGATACCTCTCCCGCTGTCTCCGAGAACACCCTCACCGTGGGCGTCGTCTATGTAGAGTATCGCGTCGTACTGCTCCGCCAGCTCCGCCATCTCCGGGAGCGGGGCGAGGTCACCGTCCATCGAGAAGACACCGTCGCTGACGATGATTTTCTTCTTCCTGTCCTTGTTCTCCTTGAGCTTCCTCTCGAGGTCCTCCATGTCGAGGTGCTTGTAGATTACCTTCGGCGCACCGCTGAGGCGCATTCCGTCTATGATGCTCGCGTGGTTGAGCTCTTCGCTGATGAAGACGCCATCATCCTTTTTAGTTAGGAGGGCGCTTAGGGCTCCGAGGTTCGCGTTGTAACCGCTCTGGAAGAGTATCGCGGCCTCTCTCTTCTTGAACTTTGCCAGCTTCTCTTCGAGCTCGACGTGGAGCTCCATGGTTCCGGCTATTGTCCTGACCGCGCCGGCACCGACACCGTAGTCGAGAATGGCCCTTATGGCCGCGTATCTAATCTCCGGGTGCGCGGCAAGGCCGAGGTAGTTGTTGGAGCACATGTTGAGAACCTTCTTGCCGTCGACGACGACCCACGGGCCCTGGGCGCTCTCAAGCTTCCTTATGGTCACGTAGAGGCCCTTATCCTTGAGCTCTTGGAGCTCTTCCCTAATCCAATCAAGCTTCCCCATGAGAACCACCGGTCCTAGTTGGACATCGAGGTATAAAAGTTTTGCACTGAACCGGTTAGTGCAGTCTAATTATTGCCGTGAGGATTGCCAAAAGGGCGAGTGCGAAGCTCCCGCCGATTTCCAGCCTGTAATCGTGCTTTCTGTCCGGATACCTTTCGATTAGCTCGACCTTAATTCTAAAATTCCCCTGTCCAATGACGATAATTGACAACCCCCAGCCCCTCCGCGAGAGCGGATAAGCAACGGGCACGACGCCGGTGAAGAAGTCGAGGAAGAGATGGCTTCCCCAGCCGAGGGCGAAGAGGAGGAATGGACCGCCGAGGTTCAAGCCGAGGAGAAGGGCCGGGAGAAAGGGCAGGAGGGAGTGGAGGTATGAGCGGTGCTCCCTGGCGAGGGCATCGAGGTCAGGGAAGACCGCGCCGAGGACGAGGGCGGTGAGTCCCGCTATCGTCGGCTCGCTTGAGAGGGAGAGATAAACGAGGCTCGGAATCGAGGCGTGCTCAAGCGGGTCCATGGCAAAGCCCTTAAACTCTTGGCTCTCATAAAGGTTTAGGTGGAATACATGGCCGAGGAGATTAGAGAGGTTAAGGTTCTCGAGAAGCCCTGGGTTGAAAAGTACCGCCCTCAGAGGCTCGATGACATCGTTGGTCAGGAGCACATAGTCAAGAGGCTCAAACACTACGCTAAAACCGGTTCGATGCCCCACCTGCTCTTCGCTGGACCTCCCGGCGTTGGAAAGTGCCTTACTGGAGATGCTAAGGTTGTAATCAACGGTGAGCTGACCACCATAGGTGAACTCGTCGAGAGGCTGAGCAACGGTAGATTTGGTCCAACCCCCGTCAAGGGTCTAACTGTTCTCGGCGTTGATGAGGATGGAAAACTCAGAGAGTTGCCAGTTGAGTACGTTTACAAGGACAGAACCGATGAGCTCGTCAGGATAAGAACGAGACTCGGCAGGGAGCTCAAGGTAACCCCATACCACCCGCTCCTCGTGAACAGGAAGGACGGGAGAATAGAGTGGGTCAAGGCCGAGGAGCTCAGGCCTGGGGACAGGTTAGCAGTTCCGCGCTTCCTCCCGGCGATTCTCGATGAGGACCCCCTGGCCGAGTGGCTCGGCTACTTCATCGGCGACGGCCACGCCGACGCTCAAACAAACGCCATAACCTTCACCAACACGGACGAGAAGCTCAGAAAGCGCTTCATGGGGCTCACCGAAAGGCTCTTCCCGGACGCGAGGATTAAGGAGAGAATCCACAAGGACCGTGCCCCTGACGTTTACGTGAACTCAAAGATGGCAAAGGAGCTCGTTGAGAGCCTCGGCCTCGCCGGCAGGAAGGCGGATAGGGTTTACATACCCGGGCAGGGCTGGAAGGGCCTGCGCTCCTTCTTGAGGGCTTACTTCGACTGCGACGCGGGCGTTGAGAAGAACGGGATAGTTCTCTCAACCGCGAGCAGAGAGATGGCAGAGCAGGTCTCTTACGCGTTGGCGGGGCTTGGAGTGGTCGCCAAAGTGAGGAGCAAGGCCGTCAAAGGACTCACCTACTACTACGTCGTCATCTCGGGCTCCGAGAACATATCGCGCTTCCTCAGGGAGGTCGGCTTCTCGGTCGAGGAGAAGAGGAGGAAGGCTGAGGCGTTGGTGAAGAAGCCGAACCCCAACCTCGGCTCGCTCTACGCCGACAGGGAGCTGATTTCCTACGTCAGGGACAGGCTCAAGTTGAACTTCTACGATGACAAGGCCCGGTGGAGCCCGGAGAAGGCCAAGAGGATAGCCTGGGAGCTGATGAAGGAAATCTACTACCGCCTTGACGAGCTCGAAAAGCTTGAGAAGGCCCTGTCGAGGAGCATCCTCATAGACTGGAACGAGGTCGCGAGGAGAAGAAAGGAGATAGCTGAGAAGACAGGTATAAGGCCTGACAGACTTCTTGAATACATTAAGGGCAAGCGGAAGCCGAGCCTGAGGAACTACCTTAAGATTGCCGGTGCCCTTGGAATTCAGCTGGAAGAAACGATAGAAGCCATGCGCACCTTTGCGAGGAAGTACTCAAGCTATGCCGAGATTGGAAGGCTCGTCGGAACTTGGAACTCAAGCGTGAGGATTGTCCTTGAGAGCAACACCGAGAAGATAGAGGCCCTTGAAGAGATTAGAAAGGCCGAGCTGAAGCTTTTAAGGGAGATACTCAACGACGAAAAGCTCAAAAGGGGTGTCGCTTACCTGATATTCCTCGCCCAGAACGAGCTCCTCTGGGATGAGATAGTTGAGGTCGAGAAGCTTAAGGGTGACTTCGTAATCTATGACCTCCATGTGCCCGGTTACCACAACTTCATAGGCGGCAACCTTCCGACGGTTCTCCACAACACAACGGCCGCTCTAGCCCTTGCTAGGGAGTTATTCGGCGAAAACTGGCGCCACAACTTCCTAGAGCTCAACGCGAGCGACGAGCGCGGAATAAACGTGATTAGGGAGAAGGTCAAGGAGTTCGCGAGGACGAAGCCGATAGGAGGGGCGAGCTTCAAGATAATCTTCCTCGACGAGGCAGACGCTCTAACGCAGGACGCCCAGCAGGCTTTGAGGAGAACGATGGAGATGTTCTCCAACAACGTTCGCTTTATCCTGAGCTGTAACTACTCCTCAAAGATAATCGAGCCGATACAGTCGAGGTGTGCAATCTTCCGCTTCAGGCCCCTCAACGACGAGGACATAGCGAAGCGCATAAAATACATCGCCCAGCAGGAGGGGCTTGAGCTCACCGAGGAGGGCCTGCAGGCGATTCTCTACGTTGCGGAAGGCGATTTGAGGAGGGCAATCAACGTCCTCCAGGCGGCAGCGGCTCTCGACAAGAGGATAACCGACGAGAACGTCTTCCTCGTTGCCAGCAGGGCTCGTCCCGAGGACGTTCGTGAGATGATGACTCTGGCTCTGGAGGGCAACTTCCTGAAGGCAAGGGAGAAGCTGAGGGAGGTTCTCCTCAAGCAGGGCCTCAGCGGTGAGGACGTGCTGATTCAGATGCACAAGGAGGTCTTTAACCTGCCGATTCCCGAGGACAAGAAGGTCGCTTTGGCGGACAAGATAGGCGAGTACAACTTCCGCCTCGTTGAAGGGGCCAACGAGATGATACAGCTCGAGGCGTTGCTCGCCCAGTTCACGATTATGGGCAAGTGATGGCCATGAAGCCATGGGTTGAGAAATACCGGCCGAGGAAGCTGAGTGAGATAGTGAACCAGGAGAAGGCCATAGAGCAGGTTAGGGCCTGGATAGAGGCCTGGCTCCACGGCAATCCGCCGAAGAAGAAGGCATTAATCCTCGCCGGACCTCCCGGTGTTGGAAAGACGACGACCGTCTACGCTTTGGCGAACGAGTACGGCTTCGAGGTCATCGAGCTCAACGCGAGCGACGAGAGGACCTACGAGAAGATAGAGCGCTACGTTCAGGCCGCTTATACGATGGACATTTTGGGAAAGAGGCGAAAGCTAATCTTCCTCGACGAGGCGGACAACATAGAGCCGAGCGGTGCCCGCGAGATAGCGAAGCTCATCGATAGGGCCAGGAACCCGATAATCATGAGCGCCAACCACTACTGGGAGGTCCCCAAGGAGATTCGCAACAGGGCCCTCATCGTTCAGTACAAGCGGTTAACGCAGAGGGACATCATAAAGGCCCTCGTGAGGATTCTCAAGCGTGAAGGAAAGACCGTTCCGAAGGAGATACTCTACGAGATAGCCAAGCGCGCGAACGGCGACCTCCGCGCGGCGATAAACGACCTCCAGACGGTGGTTACTGGTGGCGTCGAGGACGCGAGGGAGGTTCTTGCTTACCGCGACATCGAGAAGAGCGTCTTTCAGGCCTTAGCTCAGGTGTTCGCGACCGACAACGCCAAGAAGGCCAAGCTGGCAACGCTTGGAGTCGACATGTTCCCGAACGAGCTCCTCCTCTGGATTGACGAGAACGTGCCCTACGTCTACTACAGACCCGAGGACATAGCGCGGGCGTACGAGGCCCTCAGCAGGGCCGACATATACCTCGCCAGGGCCCAGAGAACCGGCAACTACTCGCTCTGGAAGTATGCCACCGACATGATGACCGCTGGAGTTGCCGTTGCAGGTGTTAAGAAGAAGGGCTTCGTGAGGATTTACCCGCCGAAGACCATCAAGCTCCTCACCGAGAGCAAGACCGAGAGAACGCTAAGGGACTCGATAGTCAAGAAGGTCATGAAGGAGATGCACATGGCCAAGCTTGAAGCCCTGGAGACCCTTCACTACCTCCGCGTCATCTTCGAGAACAACCCGGATTTAGCGGCACACTTCACGGTCTTCCTCGACCTGAGCGAGAAGGAGGTTGAATTCCTTGCAGGAGATTCGGAGAAGGCCAAAACCATCTGGGGCAAGGCCATGAACATCGAGAAGAAGCTCAAGGAGCGGGGCAGGCTGGAGACGAGCGTCCGCGAGGGTCTCAGGAAGGCGAAGGAGAAGGAGGAGGCTGAGGAAACCGAAGAATTTGACGAAACTGAAGAGCCTGAAGGGGAAGGAACCCCCGAAGAAAAGCCCGAGGAAGGTGAGGAGCTCACAGAGGAGGAGCTTGAGGAGGCAGAGAGGGAGATAGAGCCCGTGGGGAAGAAGGAAAAGAAGCCCGAAAAGAAGAAGGGCAAGCAGGCGACGCTGTTTGATTTCCTGAAGAAGTGAGTTTCGCTTTTGTATTCTTTGCGATACAAATTTTTGCTGTTTTTATATTCCGAAAAATATAAAATCTCAAGCGTTCTATATCCCCCGGTGAGAAGAAGTGCTCACGCGGGAGGAGATAGTGGAGGTTTTAGCGCCCTACAACCTCTGGGGCGGTAGAAAATGGAACGCCCTGCCGAGGGACGAATACCTCTTGGGGATTGAGAGAAAACTATCTGCTGGGGCAGTTGCGCTCATAGGAACACGCCGTTCCGGAAAAACCACACTCGCAGGATTGTTTTTAGGGAAAGCCGTTGATGGGGGTTTTCCGCCCGAGGGGACGCTCTACGTGAACCTTGAAGACCCGCGCTTTTCCCCCTATCTCTCACCAGAGTTCCTTGAGGAGGTGTTCTCTGCCTACAGGACGTACGTTTACGACGGCAATAATCCCATCGTGGTTCTCGACGAGGTTCAGAACGTTCCGGGCTGGGAGAAGTGGGTTAGAAAGGTTCTCGACCTCGGTGAGGCGAGGGTTGTAGTTACGGGCTCTACCTCCTCACTCCTTCGCTCCGAGCTCTCAACGCTCCTGACGGGCAGGGTTCTTCCGGTGGAGGTTTACCCGCTCAGTTTTGGGGAGTTCTTGATGTTCAGGGGATTTTCTACCGACATCAAACGCTTACTGGGTAAACGGAGAAAGGTTGAGGCGCTTCTCAGGGAATACCTCGAATTCGGTGGGTTTCCTCAGGTTGTTCTCACGGAGGATGAGGTTCTCAAGCTTGACCTTCTGAGGGAGCTTTTTGAGGGCATAATCCTGAGGGACATCGCCTACAGGCACGGCTTCCGCGATGCAAGGGCCGTTAAAATCGTCGCCGAGCTGGCGTTGAGCAGGTTTTCCTCTCTGGTGAGTGCCTCACGGCTTAGGAACGAGCTGGCCGGAATACTGGGTAGGAAAGTCTCCCCGAACTTCGTTGATGGTGTTCTTGACGCAATGGAGGAAGCGTACCTGAGCTTCCGCGTTCCAATCCTCTCGCCAAAAGTTAAGGACGCGATGCGCTACCCGAAAAAGATGTACGCGATTGACACGGGAATAGCGAACGTCGTGGGGATACGCTTTACCGAGAACATTGGAAGGCTCGCCGAAAACGCCGTCGCGAGGCACCTCCGCCAGCGCTTCCGCGAGGTCTATTATTATCGCGGAAAGGGAGAGGTTGATTTCATCGTTAAGGAGGGTCTCAAGGTAACGCGCGCCATTCAAGTTACCTGGGACATCGACGAGAGCTGGGAGAGGGAAGTTGAAGGCCTCTTAGAGGCTATGGGTGTCTTCGGCCTGAAGGAGGGCACAATAGTCACGGGCTGGCGTTCCTGCGAGGAGAGGTTTGGGGAGAAAACTGTGAAGTGCGTCCCTCTGTGGAGGTTTTTGATTGGATTATGAGTTTGTAGACTTTCAGCTAGCCTTTCCATCTTCTCTTTAAGTTCCGGGAGCTTGTTTTGAATAAGGTCCCAGATTAGCTCGGTGTCAATCCCGAAGTACTGGTGGATTAGTATGTTCCTCAGTCCGATTATCTTGCGCCACTCTATCTCAGGGTGTTCCTCCCGGATTTCGGAAGGGATTGCCCGGCACGCTTCTCCGATTATCTCTAGGTTTCTTACAACGGCATCTACGGCCATTTTGTTTATCCTGAACTCTTCCAGCGTCATTCCCCGGTGTACTCTTCGATTCTCGCTATGGCTTCTAAAATGTCCTCAAGTAGAGTCTATAATCCCTCAACGCTCACCGCCTCGCGCCATACGTACTTCTTCACTCCCGGCTTCAGAGCCTCGACTGTTATCAGGTCAACCTCCACCCCGAGCAGGTCCTCGAGAAGGAACTTCAGCCCCATGTAGTTGTCGAAGGTCTTCTTGCTCTCCTCGAACTCCACGAGGACGTCGAGGTCGCTATCATCTCTCGCCTCGCCCCTTACGTAAGAACCGAAGAGCCAGAGCCTCTTGACGCCTAAC
Organism: Thermococcus prieurii; assembly: GCF_054657655.1. Taxonomy (NCBI): domain Archaea; kingdom Methanobacteriati; phylum Methanobacteriota; class Thermococci; order Thermococcales; family Thermococcaceae; genus Thermococcus; species Thermococcus prieurii. The sequence continues at coordinate 1,537,968 of NZ_BAAHYH010000002.1, forward strand.
CGCTTCAGCTCGCCGGAATGGGACTGCAGAATTTTTATGATATCCTCCAGGTCTCTCCCATTCATCACTTTGAATAACGCAGAGGAAGTTAATAAGGGTTCACCTTTACTGGTGGACGGTATAGCAGGCGAAGAATTCGAGGATATGGAATGTTTCATCTTATCCTATACCCAGACTCTATGTGGGTAACACTCTGTTATCCACTAAATCCATCCAGATGCCAATGATTATGAAAACCACTGCCAACACGAGCGCTCCATACAGCCGGAGTTTCGAGGCGTTTCCGGATTTGTAGGCATCGTGAGTTCTGAGCATTCCGAGCGCTCCGAGCACTGCAAAGGAGACCGGTATTAGATGGTGTTTCACGAAGTATTCCCTTGAGTAAAAGAACAAAGCGAGAAAAAGGGCCGTGGTTCCGGCTATGAGAACGTCCCAAGGCTTGGGTTTCACGGTATCACCCTCAACATATCTATGGTTAAACAATCTGACCTCCTCCTCGCCCTGAAGGGCGAGGCTTTCAAAAGAAAAATGTAAAAACCTCATGCTGCTGATAGTCATGTCATTTCTTATTCGGCAGCATGCAATTTTTGATAAATCCTTTTTGAGACCCGAAACACCTTCTTGGGGTTTGCTATTGGGAAATAGACGGGTGTGAAAATCTTTGCATGAACGTAACCCAACACCACTGAACTCGCAACCACGAGCAGGAATCCAAGCAGGACGTTAGGATAGGCTATTGAAAACAGTGTTGCTCCCAAAACGCTTGACAGCGGAAGTAAAACCTGCCCACTCAAGGGCAAAGGTCTTAGCGATACTCCCAGCTTTCCTCTCCGCCTCCGCGTATGGCTTTCCCGGTTCTTCTGCTACACACTTCAATGCGGATGCATAGCCCCTGAAGTATGCCAAAAGAGACGGTATAATCCAGAGGAGAAGGTTGAACTTTGCAGTGACCCAGAGGGATTCGGAGATTAAATAGATGAGAATTCCAAAAAACGAGCCAAGTAAGCCGAAGCTTAAAAATCCTTTCACAAAGTTGTCAACAAAGATGAGTTTCTCCAGCGGTGTTTCACGGTTTATTTCTCCCACCTCCAATAGTTTAGGAAGAATAAAAATAATAGGGAGAATAAAAATAAAAAGTTTCCCTCGTTAACTCGTTCCATTCCCCTGGTTGATGTAAGTGGCGCAGCGCCCCTTGAAGGTATGTCCGGATGATTGGTATCACATCAATCATTAGCAACCCTACGAGAGAGGAGCTTGCATTTTTCTTCAAGCTCTCTGTTCGCCTGAAGAAATGCCTTGCTGACGAGGGGTCCAGCAAAGACCCATCTGTTGGCGAAATGGTGAACTTGTATGGAACCATCTTTGTCGGCGGAGAGATTAACTTCCCCGGTTATCCATCTGTTGGTGAAATCATGAATAAGCTTGAGACCTTCCCTAACGGCGGAGAGATTTGCTTGGCCGGATAGGACGGCATGCCTCGCTTCAGCTACGAAGTCAGAACACATCCCTGTTTCGGCCATATTAACTATTGTCATATTATCTGGGTATTCCTTTGGAAACACAAGTTCTGCGATTAAGTCTAGTGCAAACCCTAGGTTCACTAGGTCGCTGTAGAGCTCATCCATTGTGAAGTTAAAGAGGTCAAGGTTTTTCTGAGAGAGTGCAATAAGGGCAGCTTCCGAGTGAGAGCGGGTCTCATGGAGGTACGTACCTGTGAGCAGTACTGCTGTGCGTATGTCGCCATTTTTCTGGGTCTCTTCAATGGCATTTTTGTAGTGTTCGTACATTCGGGCTTGGGTACCGACGAAAAAAATGAAAAGGAGGAAGATTGCCAGCGAACACTTGCCTGGCATGTCCATCGCCTTCGAGCAGTTTAGCTGTCTGGATGCTCAGCGGTTATTTTGAGTTGGTCTCTAATGGTATCTATATGGTGGAATTTGCACTGTTTGTAGTAGAGAGGGATTACAAAAAATGCAGTAATGGTCCCCCTGCCTACGCCAGATGAATGCTCAACATCAAATAAACCTTTCACATAGTCTCCAGGGGACCATAACGGCACATTCTTGAACTTCACATGAATTGCATTAGGAGGTTTATCTGAATGCCTAAAATCTAGCTTGGCATTTGGCTTTACGTTGAAAAATGTAGTTACAACAGTTATTGGATTAAATTCGCCCACTAGAATGTCCCATCCTACTGCTAATTTTGAGAAAATATCGGGAGGTGAAGTGCATGAAAACTGTGTTGTTATGACGTCATCTTTAATGTTGTTATTGTTTGGAACTACAAATCCAATTTCGACAGGGTTTATATCCCCAATTGATAGGGGAACTCCATTGTGATGTATGTGCTTTTTATTGTAGTATATCCCCTTGTCTAGAATTGATACTGAAACAAGGTACTTGCCATAGTTGTCTAGCCACGTTGGTCCGTACATGTACAATTTAAATGTTATGTAAAACGTGATTCTCCAGCGCACAACCTTTACTGTATATTGATATTCTATGACTTTGGAGACGGAAGTTGAGTGAGTTGCCATTATTGTGTACTCCGTTGGCGCTTCTACTATTTTCGTTGTTGCTATTCCATTAATGGGAGGTGTTATGGACATTATCCACAAATTGTCTGGAATCTTTGCAGATGGGGTCTGTGACAAATGCAGACTCCGTATTAAGCTACGGCTGTACCCACTGAGGATTATTAGGTTGCCTTTAGGGTCCTTGGCAAAAATATGTGTCGTTCCGTTATTATATACCACAATTTCAAGAATATGAATTTGGTTGTGTTTCTGACTGTTATTTGTAGGTAGCAATACATATCCCTCAAACAATGATGATTTTAATATCTTAAACTTGCATCTGAGAGTATCTATGTTGTATTTGTACATGACGATTGCTGTCAATTCATGAGTCTGCATGTTGAACCTAACAACTGTTTGGGTTAGTAAGGGCTTTGTGTAGTCCCCTTTCCATGAATAGGGATAGTATTTTCCCTCTAGGACTAATACTACATCACTTAAGTGTTTTACATCATTGTTGATTCCTACCGCCGCCGCGCTCCCCGCCGTCACTCCAACCATCAGCAGTCCCAACAGGACTGCGAACACGGACTTCCACCGCATTGAGTTCACCTCTGTAAGGTTTTCTGCAATAACTAATACACAATTCACGCTTATAAACTTTACTATTGTTAATAATTATCAAGTTATAATTTTTCACGTTTAGGGTTAATCTTTTCTAACATAAGTTTTTCGCTTAAAACCCTTCGAAAGAAGCCTGAGTAAAAGAGTTGCATGATGATGCAACATCAAGTTTGAGAACCTTCACCTCAGCTCAACATCCGCGCAGACTTTAAACACGTGTGGCTTGAAGTCGCTGACCTTCTTCACCCTCACTGAGCATTTCCTTCCGAGCTTTTGGCACTCCTCGAGGATTCTTGCTCTGAAGGCCTCAACCTCGTTTTCGTGGACGAAGTCGTAGTAGTGAAGCCAGCGCTCGGCCTTTGGGAGCGTTAAAGCCAACGCGTCAACGCCCCTCGGCGTCGGGCTTATCACCCGGTCGTAGCTCGGAAGCTCGGGCAGGACCTTGAAGGCGTCGCCGTGTATGAACTCTATCTCGCCCTTCAGCCTCTTCCTGTTGCGCTCTACGTTCTCCAGTCCGAGTTCGTAGGCGTCTCTGTTCAGCTCGACGGCCGTTATCCTGACCTTCCTATACCTCGCTATCACGAGGGCGTAAGGCAGAACGCCGGCGAAGGGAATCAGAATCCTCTCACCGTCGCAGACGAGCTGGGCCAAGCGGTAGCGCTCACCCTTCATCCTCGGGTTGAAAAAGACCTTGCTCAGGTCAACCTTAATCTCGACGCCGTTCTCCCTGTGAACGGTTTCAAGCCTGTTTTCGCCCCAGATTATCGAGTAGTCCCTGATCCTGAAGGCCCCCTCGTGGAAGCCCTTCCTCGCTATCACCTTGAGGAACGGGTGAACCTTTCGCAGGCCCCAAACGATATCCTCAACGCGGTGCTCCAGCTCGGGCGGAATTTGAATAACGGCGATGTCGCCTATAACGTCGTAACGCCTGAGGTACTTCAACTCCTCTCCGCTCAGTCTCTCCGCCAAAACGCTCTCAAGGTTCTTGTATATCTGCCTCTCGGGTCGAAACGGGAGCTCAACGGGCAAAACCTCGTAGCCGAGGGTGTAAATCCTCTCGTCCTCGATGACGGGTAAGAGAACGAAATCACCCTCCCTCTTCGGCCGTCTCTTCCCGTCGTAGAGGCCGAGCTTCTTCAGCCTTCTCTTCACCGGCTCCGCTTCCCTCTTCGGAACCCTCAGCGCTGGCATTGAAATCCCTCCGCTTCCTGCTCGGAATAGCCCCGAACAACGCGGGTCCCATGAGCTTTTCAAGGATTTTCTCGACGTCTATTTCTTCGAACTCCTTTTTCAGTATTGCCATCTGTTCAGGCGTTAGCGTGTCCTCGTTGGCGAGAACGAGCACGTGGGCGCTCTCTATCATCGCCGCGTCCCTTATGGCGAAGAGGAACTTTGCAACGGCCTTGAAATCCGAGTAGAATAGCATATACTCGATTCCCTCGATGTAGACGACCCCTCCCGGGTTGTCTCTAATGAAGCCGATTACCTTCCCGCTGAGAACGTGCAGGCTACTCGGGCTTACCGCCTTTTTGTGCTCAACCCTTGTGAGCCAGATGTAATCGTCGGGTTCTATGCCAGTTTTGTTAGTCCATTCGTCCGGATGCTCCCTGCCTATTACGAGCAGGGAAAGGTCTGCGTAGTTGCTCACCGCTTTCAGTAGGATTACCGCTTCCTCCCGCGATTTAACGATTCCGGCGACGGGAAGTGCGCATTTGACCTTTTTTCTCTCGTGTTTTTTCTCCGGTTTTCTCAGCTTTTCAAGCATGCTCAGGGACTCGTGGGCGAGTATTAAGTATCCAGTCGTGACAACTATGGCTTGAAGGGCCCAGAATTGAGGGGTAACCAGTATAGTTAAGAATACCGCTATGCCCCCTATGATTCCGAACAGGGCAAAGGACACCATAAGGGTGAAGGCGAGCCTTTTCACGGGTTCATCGTGGTCCTTCCACTCCCAGTACGATTTGGTTATCCCGTAGATGCCTATGATAATTAGCGCTATCCCCGAGAAGTACGGTGCTAGGTTACCTAGTCCCACGGTCCCACCGTTCAAAACTGCGCGCTACTCCACAAAAACCTTTCTACCGCCAGTAGGGCTCGCGTTTTAACACAGCTTTCCTGAAAATATCGACCAGTTCGGCGTCGCTCGCGCCGTTCCTCATGGCCGTCAAAAAGTCTATCAAATCGTCGTTCCTCAGCAGGCAGGTCTTGAACTTCCCGTCGGAGGTGACCCTCAGGCGGGTGCAGTTGGCGCAGAAGACCGTGTTGTGCATCGCCCTAACGACCTCGACCTCGGCTATTCCGTAATCCGTCGGAATGAAGTACTTCTTCCTCCTGTGCATCCTCCTCTCGCGGATTTCGACGGCCCTCTTTTCGAGCTCCCTCTCCACCGGCCTGAGCGGGTAGAAGTACTTCCGGAAGAAGGCCGTCTCTGTCATCTCCCTCGGCGCCTCGAGCTCTATGAGCTGGAGTATCGTGCCAGTCTTTGCCGAGAAGTCTATCATGTCCCAGATTTCACCATCGTTGAGGCCCCTCATGACCGTCATGTTGAGCTTGACCGGCGAGAGATACTTCACCGCCTCCTCGATGCCTTCAAGAACGGTTTCGAGCATGTCAACGCCCGTGATTTTTTTGTAGACTTCCGGTTTTAGGCTGTGGAGCGAGACGTTTACCCTGTCCAGACCGGCCCTCGCGAGCGGTTCGGCGAGCTCCTTAAGCCTGCTCCCGTTGGTTGTCATGCTCAGGTCTCTAACGTAGGGCTTAATCCTCCGAACGATTTCAATGATGTCCTCCCGAACGGTTGGCTCGCCACCGGTGAGCTTAACCTTCCTTATTCCGAGGCGCGATGCTATTCTAACGAGCCTTTCTATCTCCTCCGGCGTCACCTCGTTTTTGGCTAAAAACCGCTGGCCCTCGCGGTGGCAGAAGAAACAGCGGAAGTTGCACTCCTGCGTGAGCGAAATCCTGAGGTTCGTCACTGGTCTTCCGAAGCGGTCGTAGAGGGTCATGGCAACACCTTAACCCGATACACGAGCTTTTAAAAAAGGCTTTCGGGTAAGCGGTTTCGTTTAACTCCGCCAATCGAAAAGTAAAAGTAGGCCTACGGCCAAGTCCTACCTTAGGGGGTTTCGGGGATGGACGTTGACGAGCTCAGGTCACTTCTCGGGGAGCTTGAAAAGCTTCACTCCCGTTTTGAATCAAGGTTCTCCGAGCTCTACGGTGAGAAGAGCGTTGAGGAACTTGAGGCTGTTCTCAGGTCACTGCACGAGCTCTCGGCCGAGAAGCTTGAGAGGGCTTCATCGCTCTACCGTGAGCTGGCGAAGTTCGGTGGAAGGCTGGAGGAGCTCTCGAAGGAGCTCTACAAGAACGAGCACCAGATGAAGTTCCGCATTGAGGAGGTCCTCTCGCTCCTCCGCGGTGACGACTTTAACTCCAGGGCGAGGCTGAAGGCTTCCTTCGACAGGCTGGTTCAGTTCCACAGGCTCTACGACTACGCCGTCAGGAAGGCTATAGGCGAGCTCTCGGCCGAGGTTGAGGGGCTGGCATTCCTGGGCGAAAACCACAAAAAGGTTCCCGTTGGCATACTGGAGGAAATCCACAGAACGAGGTACCTTGAGGAAAGGCTCGACTCACTCGTTCGCTTCGTTTACAGGCTCTACGCTCATCCTTCCGACGTTCACCGTGTCGAGAGGGCCCTGCTCGAATGGCACTCCAAGGGCCTGCTTTGGGTTGAGGCGAGAAACGTGGAGAAGCTCAGCGGAGTGAGAGACGCTGAGGAAATCCTTGAAGGATTGGCGCTCATTGGAGTGGTGGAGAAGAAGATGAGGGGTGGTGAAGGTGTCTACAGACACAGGGCTTACGGTTAGGATTCGGGGCATCTATTCAACGGCCCTAACGAAGCTCTTCCTCGACAGGGGCTTCGGCATAAGCCAGCCGAGCAACAAGATAGTCGAGCGCTTCGGCCTTGAGAAGACCTACGACGAGTTCGACGTTGACATCTACGACAAGAAGGACAGGCACGGCGTCGTTCTCGTTGGAAACGCCGTTGAAGAGGCCAAAGCCGTTCTCGAAGACGAGCTCATAGACGTCTTCTTCAGGAGGCTCTCCTACCAGCTTTACGGCATCTACAAGGGTCTCGTTGTTAAGGTTGATGATAGGTACGTTTACGTTGACCTCGGGAGCGCGATAGGAACCCTCCCCAAGAACGAGCTCCCGAGGGCGAACGAAGGGGACGAGGTTCTCGTTCAGGTGAAGAAGCACAACCTCCTGCCACACCTCAGCACTACCCTCACGATTCCCGGCGACTACGCCGTCTTGATTCCCAAGCCGATAGGAGCGCAGAGGCACGTGAAGATTTCAAGGAAGATAAGGGACAACCAGGAGCGCGAGAGGCTCAGAATCCTCGGCCTGAGCATAGACCTCGGCGAGTGGGGAATCCTCTGGAGAACCGCCGCGGCCTACAAGGACTGGAACACCCTGAGGGACGAGATAGTCAGGCTTTCAAAGCTCGCCGACAGGTTAGCCAAGGCTGACACCTACTTCGCCCCGTCTCTCATCATCGAAGGCAGGAACATCTACGAGGTCGAGTTCGGTGGAGGGGCGAAGAAGAAGCTCGACGAGATAAGGAACAAGGTCGTTCCGACGGTTGAGGGCCACCACCAGCTCAAGGCGAAGGACCCCGAGCTCGGCTTCGCGGTTGAGATAGCGGAGGGAATCCTCGCCAAGGTTCCAGGCCAGAGGATGAAGGTTAACCAGGGCTTCTGGGAGGCTCTGATAGAGAACAAGGGGCCGAGGAGGGGCTGGCTCTTCAGCCTCGACCACGTCAAGCCCGACGGCCAGAGGATAAGGATTGGGCCCGGTGAAGTTCTGGAGGTCAGCCACAACCCGCTCAAGGTCACGATAAAGAGGCACCTCAAGCCAGGCAAGTTCTACGACGGCCTCGACCTTCCGATAGAGTTCGGCGACTACGCGATAACTGAAATCGAGGCCGGCAAGTGGTGGTTCGTGCACAGGTATTACGACAAGAACGGCAACCTGAAGGGCGAGTACTACAACATCAACACGCCGGTCGAGATTTACCCCGATGGAGCGCGCTACGTTGACCTCGAGGTTGACATCGTCAGGTGGCCCGACGGAACGAAGGAGATAATCGACAAGGAGAAGCTGGCTGAGCACTACGAGGAGGGGGTAATAAGCGAGAAGCTCTACAAGGCCGTGCTGAGGATTACGCAGGAGGTTTACGAGAGGATTTGAAGGTGCTCTCTTCCCGTTTTCTTTACTCTCATTTCTTCTGCTATTTCGCTACCCTGGCCGAGGTTTATGGTCTCTTCGATTTCCTCAGGGGACAAACCCCTACCTCCAGGGAGGACTGGTAGGTTGAGCCCTTTTCTCCGGCGCCTTCTTTCGGTTTCCAGGGAGCTCATGTGCGGGTGTTTGAAGAGTAGCTCTCAAAAACCTTTGGTAACGTTCATAGCTGGGAGTGCCGGGCCTGTTGGTCTTAGCTTTATTCCCCGCAACCCTTAAATATTACTCGTTCGGTAATATACTCGGTGAGTAATATGTTCTACGACAGGGGGCGCGAGGTTGAGAAGCTCAACGAGGTTTACTCCTTTCCGGGCTCAAGCTTTCTCGTGATTTACGGCAGGAGGAGGGTTGGGAAGACCGCCCTGGCCAGGGAGTTCCTGAGTGATAAGCTCGGCCTCTACTTCTTCGTTGGCGAGAAGGATGAGGCTTTGCTACTCGAAGAGTACTCGCGCGAGATTAAGGAAAAGCTTTCTAACTACCTCCCTTCATACTTGAAGCCAAAGTTCGGCTCCCTTGAGGAGCTGATTGAGTTCCTGCTCGACTTCTCGCGGGAGAGGAAGCTTGTTGTGGTATTTGACGAGTTCCAGAACTTCAGGACGGTTAAACCTTCCTTCTTCTCCTCCCTCCAGAGGCTCTGGGACGAGAAAAAGGAAACCTCAAACCTCATGCTCATCGCAGTTGGCTCGTACGTTGGCATGATTAAGCGAATCTTCATGGACAGAAAAGAGCCCCTCTTCGGCAGGGTGGACGAGTGGGTTAAGCTGAGGCCCTTTGACTTCTGGACCGCCTTCGACTTCGTGCACTCGCAAGTTGGCATTCCGCCCAAGGATTTCGTTGAGCTGTACTCAGCTTTGGGCGGAATGCCCCGGTATCTCCTCTACGTCCCGCGCTACTACCGTGGAGACTCCCTTAAAGCCCTGAAGGCGCTGTTCTTCGACGAGTTTGCCCCGCTGAGGGAAGAAGGTTTAAACGTCCTAAAACTGGAGTTCGGCAGGTTCTACCGCGCTCACTTCTCAATCCTCGAAGCGGTCAGCCTCGGCTACGTTACGCCCAAGGAGATAAGCGACAAAACGGGTATGAAGCTTCTCACCGTCGGCAAGTACCTCAGCGAGCTGACCAACCACTACGAGTACCTGAAGAGGGAAGTTCCCGTCACCGAGAACCCGCTTAAGACAAGGAAAGTAATCTATCGCATAAGCGACGAGTTCTTCAACTTCTGGTTCAGGTTTATCTACCACAACTACACCGCCCTTGAGGAGAATCCTGAGAAGGTCTTTGAGCGCTTTAAAGCAGAGTTTCCCGCCTTCGTTGGCAAAACCTACGAGAGAATAGCAGTGGACTTCGTGAGAAGGCTCGACTTAGGCTTTAAACCGGAGCGCGTTGGCAGGTGGTGGCACAAGGGAGAAGAGATAGACGTGGTCGCCTACGACCGGAAAAACGTCCTCCTCTTCGAGGTGAAGTGGAAGGACCTGAGCCTGAGGGATGCGAGGAAGGTTTTGAAGTCCCTTGAGAGGAAGGCGAAACTTCTCCCGCTCAAAGGGGATTACCGGTTCGGCATTATAGCGAGGGAGCTTGAGGGTAGGGAGGAACTAAGGGAAGAAGGCTTCCTCGCCTTTGACCTTAACGACGTCATTCACCAACGTCCTCTATTCCCTTCTCCGTAATCCTGAAGTAGACCATCGTCCCCTCTGGACGGAAGCGGTGCCTTTCGAGAATGGCCAGCCTTAAGCCCGGCTTCGGAAGCTTGTCGAGCCGGAGTATGTCCTTACAGCGGTAGCCGAGGGTTTGTTCCGCCACCGGCCTCGTCCTTTCGAGCCTGCTGTCGTAGTGCACCTGGTTGATGACGAGAACGGGAATGTTCTGTTTCCTTGCAATCCAGAGGAGGACCTGCAGTTGTCGGCTTAAGTCCGTGAGGAGGCCCATTCTGTTCTCCTCAGCCCTGTAGTGGGCGGTTATAGAATCAACCACGACGAGCGAGAACGAGTCGTCAACGACCTTCTTGAGCGAGCCTATAATCCTCCTCTGCTCCCTGAAATCAGCGGGAGTGAAGAGAATGAAGCGCGACAAAGCTTCCTCGGGGTCAAGGTTTCTAGCTTCTGCCATCTGCTTCAGCCGTTCGGGAGAAAAGCCCCCCTCCGTGTCCACGTAGGCGACCTTCTTACCGCTCAGAATTCCGGTTTGGACCGCTAATGTCGTCTTCCCGGTCGCGTAGGGGCCGTAAATCTGGGTGAGCACGCCGGGGGCGAAACCTCCCCCGAGCAGTTCGTCGAGCTTCCGCGAGCCTGTGGAGAGCATGCCTTTCCCTCAGAAGGACATCTCCTCGTAGAGCTTCGGCTCCTTGAAGAGCACCCACACGCGCCTCTTCCTGAGCTCCTCGACCAGCTTCGACGGGTCGGCGTCGTTGTAAACGCCGTAGTGCATCGGGATTACAACCCTCGGTCTCACGTCCTCGACTATCTGAGTTGCCTCCCTCGCGTTCGCGGTTGAGCGACCGCTTATCGGGACGAGCAGGATGTCCACCTTACCGCGAAGCCTCTGGAACACGGGGCCTGCGTAGGTGTCTCCGGGATGGAGGAGCCTCTTGTCGCCCTCTATCAGGTAGCCGAGCGGGTATTGGCTCGACGGATGCTCGACGTAGATGGCCGTAACCTTCACGCCGTTTTCGAGCTCTATCGTCTGTCCTGCCTCGATTTCCCTGACCTTCGTAACGCCATCTGCCACCGCCATTAGGTAGACCTGCTTTGGGCCTATTACCGTGGCGTCGCGGAGCCTCGAGAGGAGCTCGACCTTTCCGTAGTGGTCGGTGTGCTCATGGGTTATCAGGATGTAGTCAACCTCGCCAATTCGGTCGTCGTCAACCTCCGGGTAGGGGTCTATCAGTATCTTCACCCCGTTCGTCTCAATCCAGAAGCATGCGTGACCGTACCAGATGACCTTCATCGGTTCGACCTCCTCAAGTGCCTTCGATAAAGCGGACTTAAAGTTTTCCCAGCGTTGGTTTTATTAACCTCTGAACCTACTAAAGGCGATGGCGATGGAGAAGAAAAAGGGCCTCATCGTGAGGGAACCCTACGCGAGCCTAATCGTAGAGGGCAAGAAGGTGTGGGAGATTAGGAAGACGAGAACGAAAATCAGAGGGGAGATTCTGATAATCAGCAACGGGAAGGCCATCGGGAAGGCGGAGCTCGTCGACGTTCTCGGGCCGTTCACGCCGGAGGAGTTAGCTGAGCATGAGGACAAGCACCGCGCGAGCGTTTCTTTCCTGCGCGAGTACTCCAATGGGAAGCCACTCTACGCGTGGGTGCTCAGGAACGCCGAGAAGTTCGACCGCCCCAAGGAGGTGGAGATGGCCAAAGGGGTCCAGATATGGGCCAACGTGGTGGTTAAAGATGAATAAGGTCCGGCGCTTCCTGTTTCCCCCACTTAACTGGCCGTTTCTGATTCTCATAGCGGTTGCCTTCGTCCTCGTCTTCGTTTTCTTCTCCGGTGCGGTTCTCATGGCCTTTGACAGGCTCGGCCTTCCTCCCGGTGTGGCTGTTACACTCTTCGTCTTCGCGCTCGTCGGGAGCTTCATAAACATACCCATAGCGGAGGAGGTAACCTACGAGCCCGTGATTAGGGTTAGGGAAGTCGGCTTCTTCGGGATTCTCTATCCGATGCCCTACTTCGACTGGGAGGAGAGGAAGACGGTCATAGCGGTCAACGTCGGCGGTGCCCTGGTTCCTCTGAGCATAGTTCTCTACGAGCTCTTCCGCCTCGTCCACCTTGGTGAGTACGGCCTCCTCCTGAACACCCTTCTCGCGGTTTTCATCGCCTCGCTCCTCAGCAACGCCGTTGCGAGACCGGTTCGTGGTCTTGGAATCGCGATGCCGACCCTCTTTCCCCCGCTCATAGCGGTTCTCCTTGGCTGGCTCCTCGGGGACGGTAACCCAACGCTGGTTGCCTACGTCAGCGGAACGCTTGGGGTTCTCATAGGGGCCGACCTGATGAACTGGGAGAAAATCAAGCGCCTCGGGGCGCCGATGGTCAGCATAGGGGGCGCCGGAACCTTCGATGGAATCTTCCTCGCGGGGGTTATTGCCGTTCTCTTGGTATGACGGTGGGTTTATAAGGCGGTAATTCAACAGGAAACCGTCAAAGGAGGTGGCGCTCATGTTCGTTATCGGGAGCGGTGGGAAGCACCTTGAGGGGGAGCTCAGGGAACTCGGTGGAGAAATCATCGAGGTCGAGCTGAGGAAGTTCCCCGACGGGGAGAAGTACGTTCGGGTTCTCGGTTCCGGCGATGAGGCAACGGTCGTCAGCTCTACCTTCGCGCCGCAGGACGAGAAAATCGTTGAGCTGCTTCTCATCGGGGACGCGCTCAGGGAGAAGGGCTTCAAGAAACTCCGCGCCGTAGTTCCCTACTTCGCCTACAGCAGGCAGGACAGGGTCACGAAAGAGGGTGAGCCGGTGAGCGTGAGAGCGATAATGAAAGCCCTTGGCGTTTACTACGATGAACTCTACATCTTCGACCTCCACAACCCCGAGACGCTGAAGTACTTCCCGGGTAAAGGCGTCAACGTCTCCCCTGCGAGGGTCATAGCGGACTACTTCCGCGAGAAGCTCGGCGGCGGCATAGTCCTCGCCCCGGATAAAGGCGCCCGTGAGAGGGCCAAAGCTGTTGCGGAGGAGCTCGGCCTTGAGTACAGTCACTTCGAGAAGAGGCGCATATCCCCAACTGAGGTTGAGATGAGACCGGTTGATATAGATGTCAGGGGCAAGAACGTTCTGATAGTTGATGACATCATAAGCACCGGAGGAACCATGGTCAAGGCGTCCGAGATTTTGAGGAAGCTCGGCGCAGAGAGAATCTTCGTTGGAGTTACCCACGGGGTCTTTGCCGAGGGTGCCATCGAGAGGGTTAGTAAGGCTGTTGACGAGCTCGCCGTCACGAACACGATACCTACTCCCGTCTCGAAGATAAGCATTGTGCCGGAAATACTCCGCCTTTGATTGCAAAAATTTTTAACATTTTCATGTCTATTTTTGTGCATTTTTGTTCTCTTTTTTGACGGGTTCTTTTTCAAAAATCTCACCGCTGGTGGGTTTTGCAAAAATTTTTCACTGTGGGGGTTCGTCCCTATTGGGTGGAGCCCCCGAACAGGGGGCGACGAAGACCCGGACGCCAAGACGGCGGCGTCGGGGGGAACGGGTGCAAAGCACCCAAAGATGAACCCCGCCCTCCAGTCCGGGTCACACCAGGTGCGCTCCCGAGGAAACGCCGAAAGGCGGACCCCTCGGGGGTAAGGCAGGCCCGGCACCCCGACCAAACCCCCGGACGGGAATCGGTACTCCCCCGTTTGAGGGGAGTTCCACCGGCCGTACTCCTTGCTCAATTCCGGTTGATCCTGCCGGAGGCCACTGCTATGGGGGTCCGACTAAGCCATGCGAGTCATGGGGCGCGCTCTGCGCGCACCGGCGGACGGCTCAGTAACACGTCGGTAACCTACCCTCGGGAGGGGGATAACCCCGGGAAACTGGGGCTAATCCCCCATAGGCCTGGGGTACTGGAAGGTCCCCAGGCCGAAAGGGGCTCTGCCCGCCCGAGGATGGGCCGGCGGCCGATTAGGTAGTTGGTGGGGTAACGGCCCACCAAGCCGAAGATCGGTACGGGCCATGAGAGTGGGAGCCCGGAGATGGACACTGAGACACGGGTCCAGGCCCTACGGGGCGCAGCAGGCGCGAAACCTCCGCAATGCGGGCAACCGCGACGGGGGGACCCCCAGTGCCGTGGCACAGCCACGGCTTTTCCGGAGTGTAAAAAGCTCCGGGAATAAGGGCTGGGCAAGGCCGGTGGCAGCCGCCGCGGTAATACCGGCGGCCCAAGTGGTGGCCGCTATTATTGGGCCTAAAGCGTCCGTAGCCGGGCCCGTAAGTCCCTGGCGAAATCCCACGGCTCAACCGTGGGGCTTGCTGGGGATACTGCGGGCCTTGGGACCGGGAGAGGCCGGGGGTACCCCTGGGGTAGGGGTGAAATCCTATAATCCCAGGGGGACCGCCAGTGGCGAAGGCGCCCGGCTGGAACGGGTCCGACGGTGAGGGACGAAGGCCAGGGGAGCGAACCGGATTAGATACCCGGGTAGTCCTGGCTGTAAAGGATGCGGGCTAGGTGTCGGGCGAGCTTCGAGCTCGCCCGGTGCCGGAGGGAAGCCGTTAAGCCCGCCGCCTGGGGAGTACGGCCGCAAGGCTGAAACTTAAAGGAATTGGCGGGGGAGCACTACAAGGGGTGGAGCGTGCGGTTTAATTGGATTCAACGCCGGGAACCTCACCGGGGGCGACGGCAGGATGAAGGCCAGGCTGAAGGTCTTGCCGGACGCGCCGAGAGGAGGTGCATGGCCGCCGTCAGCTCGTACCGTGAGGCGTCCACTTAAGTGTGGTAACGAGCGAGACCCGCGCCCCCAGTTGCCAGTCCTCCCCGCTGGGGAGGAGGCACTCTGGGGGGACCGCCGGCGATAAGCCGGAGGAAGGAGCGGGCGACGGTAGGTCAGTATGCCCCGAAACCCCCGGGCTACACGCGCGCTACAATGGGCGGGACAATGGGAACCGACCCCGAAAGGGGAAGGGAATCCCCTAAACCCGCCCTCAGTTCGGATCGCGGGCTGCAACTCGCCCGCGTGAAGCTGGAATCCCTAGTACCCGCGTGTCATCATCGCGCGGCGAATACGTCCCTGCTCCTTGCACACACCGCCCGTCACTCCACCCGAGCGGGGTCCGGGTGAGGCCTGGTCTCCCTTCGGGGAGGCCGGGTCGAGCCTGGGCTCCGTGAGGGGGGAGAAGTCGTAACAAGGTAGCCGTAGGGGAACCTACGGCTCGATCACCTCCTATCGCCGGAAACCCGTCCGGGGGGGTTTAAGGGGTGCCGGGCCTGCCAACGTGGGCCGGTAGCTCAGCCTGGGAGAGCGCCGGCTTTGCAAGCCGGAGGCCCCGGGTTCGAATCCCGGCCGGTCCACCACGAAGAGGTGCACATCCCGAGCTCGGCTCGGGGTGGAAGGGCCTGAGACCCCGAACAGGGGTCACGATGAGGGCCGTGCATAGGCGAGCTGGTCCAGAAAACGCCCCGCCCGGTGGCAACTAAGCCGCCTGGTGGATGGCTCGGCTCGGGGCGCCGACGAAGGGCGTGGCAAGCTGCGATAAGCCCCGGCGAGGCGCAGGCAGCCGTCGAACCGGGGATGCCCGAATGGGACCTCCCGCGGCTTTGCCGCACTCCCAGTCGGGAGGGGGAAC
>NZ_BAAHYH010000003.1:0-26364 GCF_054657655.1 Thermococcus prieurii
TCCATTTCGAAACTTGAACGACGAACTGTTTTTTGCCACGATTGTGTTTCTCGAGTAAGATACCTTTCACTGAGAGAATATCTGCTTTTGTGATTTCTTTTGGCAAAACCATCTTTCTAAGCCTACTATCTTTTCTCTTTTCGACTCTAACGTATCCTTCTCTCGCAAAGTCTTCTGAGACCTGAACTAAAAAGTCAATTGCCTCTCCAACACGAGCACCATTCCTGAGTTGTGTTAGGAGTATCATCAAGTACAGCCGTCTGACTAAAGAGCGTTCGGTGGTTTTTTTCCTGCTTCTTTTAAGCTCGGTTGCGAGGAGTTTGTATGTTTTTTCATAGTCCAGTCCCTCGTCCCATGAGAATGCTTTTTTTCCTCTCATTGTTTTCACCTTTAGTAAACTTATATCGCTTTCTTTTTAATAAGTTTACTAATCCTTCCACTTATTGGTAAACTTTTGGTTGAAAGTTTACTTTTAATGTGGTGTCGCTATGCAGAAAGCGAACGCTGTCAGGTCAAGCTCGCAGAAGCGCTCAACGTGAGTCAAGGAACAATGACAGAATTCAGCGAGACAATTGCACTACTCAAAGAATACAACGTCATCAGCATCAGAATCGACAAAAGCGTCACTGTGAGAAAAAACCGCGCAAGTGAATTCCCTCTTTTCTCATCTTTTTTGGACTGAAAGATAATCTACGAATTCTTTACTTTGTTCTGTAGTGATAACACAAAGAGAAATCACCTGCCTGATAATCAGCTGGAAAACAAAATCAGTAACGCATTCCTCAAAAAAGAACCGTAGAAATACTCTTTTGCTAAAATGACCCTCGTTCTCCTAAATACTACGCTAAAATGTAAAGATTTTGTGGACTATCATTACAAACGCTACGTAAGTTTCAACATCACAACAATACCGAACGAATCATTACAATTAATAGAGAACAAAACTGCAAAAAGATACACAAAAGAAAATGTATTAGAACATTACAAGCAAATTGAAAATTTCATTTTGAGATGATGTCCAAAAATAAGAGAACTCTATCAACTCGTTAGGAGATCCCGACCGAATTGTACATTCACCTCATTCTTTTTCAGTGCTTGTGTCTTTCATTTTTAGCAAAGCTTAAAGTACAAAAGAGAAAAACAAAACTCTTGGGGGGCAAAATGACTGAAAGAGCTAAAAAAGAAGAAAAACGCATTGGCGAGCCTGTGCGAAGAGCTATTGAGGAGTACAAGCATAGCGAGCTGAGAAAACTGTTCATAGAATCAAGAAAAATCACAGATGAGCATTTTGAAGAGCTATTCAAAAAGGGCGAGGTGGACTTTGATCTACTCTATTAAAAGTAAAAGAGATACGGCACGCGGGAACACATCGCCCTTTGAGGGCCCTCGCTCCCACAGGGAGAGAATCAACAAACCCTCTTTCTCAGTATGTCTCGACGTTTGATGTTAATAAACCCCTACCACATCCTCTAACGCAAAACTGAGTCTTGAAAAGCGAGTTTTACAATGCAAGAACAACACTGTTGCAGAGGACCTTCCCAAAGATTCCAATCCCATTTACATAGAGACAATAAAATCAATTGAAGAGGCACTAACAAAAGAAATGATGGAAGATCTAAAAATATGGGTCTAAAAGCTGATCAAGATTCTCTAAGAGTTCTTCTGCTAATTTTTGCTGTTTTTATCTTAATAAATGCAAATGCATATGTGTATCAAATTAGGATAGGCTCTTAATATGGGATAACCGGATTTACTTAGGAAGCTATTTAACAAACCACTTTAGGAATGCTTTTGCGCTTTCTCGCTCGAACTCGTCCCTCACAGGGAGCTTAACTAAAAACGACGCAAACAGCCCGGACAAATTCTCCGCACCAAGCCCAAGCAACACTTTCAACATAGACTCAAACGGCCTAACCCGACTAACCGGCCCACCAATAGCCCGAACCCGCGCCCCCTCACTACGCCTCAAAAACAAACTAACCACATACTTATTAACCTCCCCCGAAAAACTCCCAAGAACCTCCCGAGCAACATCCACATACGGCTCAGCAAGCAACTCCACCCACGCCGAAAACGTCCCCTCAAGCAACCGCACATCACTCTCATTCACCCGGAGAAAAGCATAAAACCGCCCCCACCTCTTCAAATGCTCCAGCGCATCTCCCACACTAACCCACCCCACTGAAGGGAACGGGTCAGCCCTGAAAACCAAGGCACCCTCCTTAGTGACCACAAACGCCCTTGACCCCTCCAGCTCAGAGAACGCAAGGAACGGACTATCCGCCTCCAAGTACTTAACCGCCAAGTCCGACGAAAAGTTCACGTCCTTGGCAACCTTCCAGGTTTTGGAGACCAAGTGCTCTGAAACGCCGAGGTTATCGGAGCTCCGTTTCTGTTCTAAAATCAGCACGTCATCGGGGTAGAGTTCTTTTAGGGTCTGGAGTATGCTCACGAGCCACATTGGGGTCTCTTCGACTCCCCATGCTCCCCTGCACTTGAGGAAGTTGCGTATGGCGTTTTCGAGTGGTGTAGCTTTGGTAAAGTGTTTTATCCAAGCGCCCACATTGTAGAGTATGCTCATTTGGGCTCCGAGGGTGAGTTGTCTAACCCATGCTGTCCCCCTCTCGCTGGTGATGATTCTCATGTCTGGTTCTTCAATCCGGTCTTTGGTGGGGAACACTTTTGGTGGGAGTGAGAGGTGGTACTCTTCAATTCCCTCGTTAGTAATGATTTGAACGCGCGTAACTCTCGGGTCAAACTTGATAAGGACTAAATCTTCCATTTAATCACCCCCTCAGCACGTTCTCCTTTAATTTGACGCTTGACTCTAAGTGAATCCCTATTTTTGTTTTTATTTTGATTTTAATTAATCATCGAAGGTGCGGATGCCCAAAACCAAGCCTTCTCACAAGATTTTGCGAATTGACTTAAAGTCAATTCGTTGGCAGTAAATTTTCCTCTCAATTAATTGAAACCTCGGAACATCATGCCACACTCTTAAATGTCTCGGGTGAACTTTAGGTCATTTCATGCTTAAACGCTTGATTGGAATCAACGAGAGAAAAAACAAGTAATGTCCGATTTTCCGCATTTTCAAAATAAAAAAGTCGTTATTTTGAAAACCCCAATAATCGGACATTACGAGAAAATTCTTCTCATTAATTCCAATCAAAACCACCTCAGCCTCATCTTCCAGCAAAAACGCCCGCAGGCCGTGAGGTGAAGCCGTCCTATCACGGCATTGGCGAGCGTTTGATGAGAGAATCCTCCCCTCCCAAGCGGGCGAGCGCGGGATTGAGTAGTGCAAGGCCTGTTTTTGAGAGCGTGGCGTTTTTGGAGGCTTGTTTTGGTGGCGGTTCAGAGGGGGCTTGTGGTGGGAGGGGAGTGGGGAGAGGTTAGTAGGGCGGGAGCTTCAGACTGAAATGTCGTCGAAGACGGTCAGCATTTTGAGGTTGTGGAAGTTGAGGTCGGGTAGGTCTAAGTCTGCTTCTTCGAGTTTGGTGATGGGGCGGAGGTAGTGGGTTATGTAGTCGAGTTTGGTCTTCACTTGGGGGTTGTCTTTCTGGGCTTTTTTCAGGTCTGCTGGGGTGATGCTGTTTAGGGCCTGGGCGAGGGTCTGGTAGGTTTTGCCGGTTTTGGTGTCTAAGTATCTGGCCTGGGTGTTTTGGAGGGGTTTTATTTGGCTTTTGGTGGCTGTGGCGGCGTATTTTGCGAGGACTACGACTTTGGTTTGTTTTTTGCTTCCTACAATGATTTTCAGGTCTTCTTTTTTAACGTTGGGGTGGAGGAGGTTGTCTAGGTAGAGGATTCGTATTTGGTATTTTTCGAGGGCTTCTTTGTTCTCTGAGGTAGTCCCATCATACTTGGAGATGTACATATGGCGCTCATCTCCTTTAACGAGGTTCACTTGCTTAATGCATAAGCAATGCGGTATTTTTTACTTATCTTAGTCAATAATTTGTGGAGTTCTTTGTCTATTCTAACTCTAATAACATCTGGTTCTGCTGTGTTAGTTAGAAAGCTTATCTCATAGAATTCCCCTGTTGGACTTTCTTGTACGTCTATTATTGCGCTTCCAAGTTGTTTTAGAAATATTTCCTTGTTTGGATATTTTAAATAAAAGTAGAACTCCCTTCTGATAATATCTACAGCTGCCATTATCTTTGCGTCCCCTACTTCGTGAGTTTCGTAGTAAATGGGGGACGTAATGGTAATTTTTCTAAAAAATAGCTTTTGGTCGTGTTCATTTTCAGGAGTCTTTGGCTTTTTTAGTGGTGTTATCTTTCCGTAGAGTATCCTCTTTTGTGGGCTGTTCCGTGATTTTGTCATAACTTTACTAACTTTAATCACATCATAGACTGTTTCAATGGTCTCAATTATCTCACTACTTCCTCTCCCTTTGCGTATTCCCACAATGGTGTGCTTATTGGGGAGATGCCTAAGAATGCTGTCATCTAAAGAGTCCACTATGGCTATTGCTAAGTTTTTCTGTGATGATATGTCCACTGGCAAGATAAAAGTCCCTATCCTATCAGATACCACATGAAACTTTTTTGAAAAAACTAACCATGAGAGATATTCAATTGTTTTTTCTTGCTCCCACTCCTCTGAAGCTAAGAGGGTTTGAATAAGCTTAAGTACGTCCTCTTGTAGTCGGGTTCCAGTTATTTGTACCTGTCTAATAGAATCTCTTGTCAAGGGGATAAGAGCTGCGATAAGTGCAATGATTTCTTCGTACCTATCAACACTATCTCGAATTTCTACTCTTTCCACATCAGAAAATGTTTCTCTGGGAATTCTCATAATCATGTCGATGAATTTTTCCCAGTTTTGAGTTCTAAACGCAGAGATCACTTTAAAGGTAGGAGTGAATAAGTAACAGTTTTGCAAAGAGGTCTTAGATAGGAGATTGCCATTAACAGAGTGCTCCTTCTTGTTAAAGTGATAATAAACCTGAAGGCTACATTGTTTTACTTCTCTCATACTGCCTGCTGTAGCAAATTCTGCCTTAAAAGTATTCTTGTTACTCATTATGAAGACTTCTTAGTAACTCGAGCCAAGATATTTCGACTGCTCCGCACCTGTCGCCTCTGCTCGTGCTTACTATGGGGGTACAAACTTTCTTTTTGTGCCATTTTGCCCTTTTGAGCTCCCATTCAATGAATGGCCGAATTTCTTTGGTAACATCTATGTAACCATAATCTAACACTCTCTGGATATCCTTGCCTGGATAGAGCGCTATCTCAAGTGTCGCTGGAGTACTTAGGTGGATATCTACAAATGTTTTCTCCTTGGTGGTATTGCCAAGAGAATTTAGAACTCCAGACAATTCCGGGGGCACTCTCATTATTATTACCCACCCCTTCCTACCAAAGTCATAAAAATAAAAACAGGTCTGTCCCTCTGGGAATTTCTCTTGTCGTCTTAGTGTAATAGGAAAATTGAACCTTCCAAAGTGCATTTTTTTGGAGGTTATCTCCTCTAACAATTCGATTAAAGGTTGTGTACTAAAAACAATTTTTGGGAAATGGTCATCCTGTTCATCGTTGTTGGGTAATGGATTTTTTAATAGTTTCAGTTGGATTTGTATGTTGTCAATCCCTCTCTGTCTAAGAATCCTGTTAAACTGACGTGGAGTCATACTGAGAGCACTTAAATAGAAACTCACTAACCTATTGGCACTTATTAGCCACTGCTCATATCCCTTAGATGGGAATGTAATCTTAAAACCTGCTGGATCCGGCAGAACTTGGACTTTATCCGGAGACAATAACCTAAGAGATACTCTGTTAACATTTGCGGGAAAAAGCATTTTCCCAAAATACAATAGCCAATACACCGAAGTTGATTTTTTTGAAGTGTTACCCAACAAGACTACAGTGTTTTCATTTACTAAGTGAGGTCTCCCCACCGAAATCCCTCAACTACATTTTATCAAATTTCTTTAAAAATTTTTTGGGAAATCTCAAAAATACCTTAGGAGGAAGAAAAGAAAGCACATATCTAAAGCCATAGGTCAGTTAGATGGTCATAAGAGTATCTCTCTAAGGAGTCTTGTAACTCCCTAAGTTCTGCGTATGTTGTTGCGTTTCTCATCTTCTCTTCAATTTCCAACCCTTTGAGAATTATCTCCCTGGCTTTATTGGTTCCAATAACCTTAGTGGACTGAAGTATCTTCATTTGAGGCTCTGATGTGACAGGATACAGTATTCCTCCCGTAGGATATGCAAGCTCCCCTCTTCTAAAAAGCTCTCTTTGAAGCTGGAGGAATGAAGCTACAGCCGTGTTGACTAAATCTAACAAGGTAACAAGGTCACTAACATCCTGCTCCAAAAACCCAAGTTTTTTTCCAATGTAATTGAGAGTGTCTATGAACTCATTGATTCTAAAATATTCCGGGCTTTCTCTGATGTCAATAATAAGTCCTGCCATTTTTCCGAATGACTCTGTCTGTCCATTTATGTTATTCAGACAATCTACAAACCACCCAATAGCATTTCTCCAGTCCTTAATTGTCTGTAGGGGAAAACCAAAATATAGTTTGGGAATTCTTCTGGGGTCTATCCTGTTAGACTTTCCACTTGCTTCATCCCTGTCAATAAACAATTTGAGCAGCTCTTCCTCCGGAGACAATCTTCCCAAACACACCACCCCCTGTTGTTTGTTGGTAATACCTACATTTTTTTCTTTAAAAGTTTTTTGGAATATTCTCGCAATACTACAAGAAGAATATTGCCTGCCATCCCTTCCCAATGGAGTGTCCCCTATGTGACATATCCCAAAAAACTTTTAAAGAAATGTGCCGTAGGGGGTGTGGGGGATAGGAATGAGGGGGAAGGTAACTAGAGTGGGTATGAACATGATAAGGGTCGCGTATGGGGACAATGTTGATGCGATAATCAAATTACTCGCCAGAAGGAAGGCGGTTGAGTTTAGGGCTGAGGCTCCTACTCCTGAAGAGGCTGTTAATTCTGTGAACATGATTATCACGCCGAAGTACACTTACCTCCCGGCGAAGCTCATTAAGCGCCTTGCTTGGAAGGTGGGCCTTAACCACAAGAGGATAAAGAAGGAGCTTTCTCACAATGGGAAGATACAGTACATTGCGTTGGAGGATCCGCTTATTGGGGAGGTTGACAGGGCTTACATGGTTGAGACTAAGTGGGTTTTGCCGGAGATTGAGAACATTGTCCAGGTGCCTGACTGGTTTGAGGTCGAGGACATACCCATGGAGCCGAGCCCCATAGGTAAGGCCCTGATTGAGGCCATCTACAAGGCTGCCGAGGAGCTCAACAGAGAGATGCACGCTAAACAGGGAAGAATGGGGGGTGGCGTATGAGGAGGTTGCTGGTTGGGTTGTTGGTTTTGGCTTTACTGTCGCCTGCTACTGTCTGGGGTTGGGTTAGGGAGCACGGTAACGTGGAGAAGGTTGTCATGCTCAAGTCTGATGAGGGCCTGGTCGTTGTGTTCTCTAGTCATTCCTCGCTCAAGGAGGTTTCTTTGGAGGCTGAGAGGCTGGCTGGGCGGGTTTGTCCTAATGTTACGTGGGAGGATGGGGGTTTGTTCTCTCGTGGTGGGTTGAATGGTACGTGGGGGGTTTTTAAGTGTCCGTCGCTTCCGAGTGGGTATGAGAAGGCTCAGGAATGGGCTTTGAAGTATTATTCGGGCAAGTGGTTGAGTGAGGGTGGTTGGTACCAGCCGTTTAATGACACGGCTTATGAGAACATGGTTTACCAGTTGTTCTTCGGCAAAAACTACACGAATTCAAGCTCATAGGGCATAAAAAAGGCATCTTTACTCTTTAATTAACCAATCCCCTGTTTTCTTGGCTGTTCTGTAACGAGCGTAACCCTTTTAAGTTGCGGAAGTCACTTTATGGCAGGGATTGGATTCCAATTAAACTCAAAACTGTAAGAGAGTTGGAACTTAATGTGGCATGTTAGAAGTTGGAACTACCCCCATAACTGTAAGAGAGTTGGAAAAAGCATAATTGAGCACCTGCCTGACTGTAAACGTCGGGGTTCCTAACTGTAAGAGAGTTGGAATGAAAAAGAATATGTTTTAGGTAAAGGCTTACTAACTAAGTATTAACGAGATAATGGTTAAGGCATCTTCTAGGGCTTGCTTTGGGGTGCCATTGGAGTTTATCCACGCCACGTTACGGGCAAAGTACTTCTCATTCAGCACTACCGAGTACAACGCCCTAACCAAACGCATCCGCCTCCTACTCCGCTCATAAACCTCAAGCCTACCCCTCTCCCCAACACGCTCCCAGGCAACACTCGGCGGGACATCCAAATACAACACCAAATCCGCCGCAGGGAACCCCTCATTAACTCTAACAAGCCTCCTGAAAAACTCATTCTCCAAAAGCTCATCCTCAACCTCAAAAGACGGCAACCCCAAGCCCGCAAGATAATCCGCAAACTGATAAACCAAATTCGAGTGAACGTACCTGTCAGAAATCACGAGGGCGTCCTCCTTCTCCAAGAGTGGCTTGAGAACATAATTGTAATGCACGGCCCTATCAGCCGCGAACAAGTAAGCCCTAACAAGCGGGTCTTCTTCCTCCTCAATGAGGCGCTTAACGTCAACTCCCGAAAAGTGGGTGGGCTCCTTCGTGATTATGACCGGGTTCTCCGCTCTAAGCGCCTTGCTGATGACCTTCCTAACAACTGCCGGGGAAGTAGCCCTCCTCACATCAAAAACCGGGTAAACTTCTTTCAGCGCCTCCTTAAGCCCATCAACCAAAGTCGTCTTACCAGCCCCATCAATACCCTCAACAGCGGTTAACTTCATTTTCTCACCTCACACTAATTCCGAGGGCTTCGGAGGGTTGAATTCTGGGACTTGTTTTCTGACGAACTCCCAGTCGAGCCTGTTAACAACCCGCAACTCCGAACCAACCTCCACATTGTACATCACAACCTTCAAAAACCTCTCAGGAGGCTCCAGCTCTGGGACAGCAATATCCGCAAACAACTCATCAACCTCCTTGTACGGAACCTCATCCCACGAAGCCCTCGGGAACCTGTAAAACGTCCAGAACCAATCAATGACCCCCATCACATCCTCATCAAACCAATCAACATTGTACCCAGTAAACACAACCGGCCCAGGCTCAACCAGCCCAGCAAGAACCGCCCCAGCCAACTGCATTGAAAACACATCAAGCAACTGCGCGACCAAAGCTATCTTCTCCTCACCCTCATACGCCTTAAGCGCCGGGTACTTAGAATAAACCTCCCTCAACGCCAGGTGGAACGCCTCATCCAGCGCAAAATACGGCCTACGACTCCTCCTGTAATGCGCATTCGCCAACCTAACCGCAGGCGCAAGCATGTACGGCACGTGGTAAATCACCGGGCTCGTAACGTCCACTATCATCAACGGGTAAACATCACTCCCTTCCGACTCCGTGTTCGCGACCGTGACCAGGTTCGTGAAATGCCTCGCATTCAACCTGAACTCCCAAGTGTGGAAGTTCGGCAGGACGATGCCCCTCGCAATCGCCGTGAGGAGCTTGTTCCCGTAGGTGGCCGCGTTGGGGACGAGCTCAACGTCGCCCGAGAACGTCTGCTGGAACTCAGCGTGGTAGGGTATGGCAATCTCGTAAGGGGCCGTGATTGTGACCTCCTCGTTTTTCTCCTTGTTCTCAAGGATGAGTGAGATTTGGGTGTTCTTTTTGGTGTAGAACCCGTATCCGAGGCCGAGTTTGGAGTCGAATAACCCGTTGTCCACAGCCTGCTTGATGACCTTAATCTGGTTCTCATCCGCGTGAGGGAACCACCTTTTAATGAAGGCATCATCCTTCGGATTCGCATTCAGGAACACGACCATCCTTATCCCTCCAGCAAAAAGGATGCTTTAGTGTTTTAAAAGTCCTCGTAGTCCATTATCAAAAACTACCTGCAGGCTGTACTTCTGATGGCGTGTGAAAAACAAGGAGGTGAGAGCATGTTCTAGTAGGTGGTTTTCCGCTTACCTCTCTCTATTTTTTATTTTTTAGTTTTTAGAGCGTTGATTTTGCCAGCGCACTGTCCGCATCGCCCTCCTCTGCGGCACGAAGGAACAACTCCATTAACAAATCAATCCCCTTCTCTCCTGCGGCCACTTGACTTACCCTAATTCCGTTAATAACTCCTGCGATAACCATTCTCTCACTAGTATCCTCAAACGCAATCGTCAGGAAGTACGGCACACTGACAATCTTGTTCCCAGCATTAGTACTCAAAGAGACTTCTAACTCTCCAGCGGCAAGATACGCATGGCGAACCCCATCAAAATAAGTCTCATACGCGTCTAGTGTGTCAAAGTGAGATTTTGCCCTCTCCCGTTTGAGAGGAACATCTGAGAGGAAGACAACCCTCTCATCATGTGCACTCTCAGAGTGGAACTGTTCGGTCTTAACGTAAACGATGTCGCTTGGAGCGACTTCAGGAGTTGGGTTCCGGGCCGAAAACCTCATGGTACTCACCCTCCTTCCGCTTTTGGTACGATCTACCTACAACCCATTTCTTTAAAAGTTTTTTGGAACGATCAAGTTTCTTAGCTATCTCTAAGAAAGCTAATCAATAACACAGCCTGTACAACAGGGAGATTTTCGTGTGAGAACTTAGAAGCACAAATTACAGGACTTACTAACTAATATTAAGGACAAAGGCCGAGAGAAAAGTAGTTAAGAACTTGAAATGGAAGTTCCTAGAGTCTCTCAAGAGGAACAATTAAAAGCAAAGATACTAACAGTTCTCTCTGTGGGAGAACAGCTTACAATAAGTGAGTTACAATCTCTGGTAAAGATAGACCGGAAAAAGCTGTATGGGGCTCTAAAAGAGCTGGAGAAGGAAAAACAACTAATGAAAATCCGCAAAAGCTAGCAGATAATATTAAATATTTCAAAAAATTGAATAATTAAGTCATCTTCTTTAGGAGCTTCGTGGGATCAGTAATAATGTCCTCACCGAACTCTTCCTTGAGCTTAGCTAAGAGCTCTTTTTTCTTGGCTTCTAGGGCTTTTGAGAACTCCAAGTCGCTTGCTTGTACCTCGTTTACAATCATGTCTATTATGTGGTCATAGTACTCAGGGCCAACCCCCAACAGTTTTTCATAGAGTCTCCTGCCGACCAAGACATACTTGTCTGGATCCATCCCGTGCTCCTTCATTGTCGGTGCTATGACACTCCAAGCCCTTTTTCCATAGGTAAAGATCAAGAACGGCCTGTACCCCTCTTTTTCAGCTTCCTTAGATTGCCTAATGAACTCTTCCACAATGTCCTTGTTTATGTTGGTTGATGCACTTTTGACTGCAAGCACTATTCCGTCCCACGTTTTCTCGTCCTCCTCGTAAGGCTGGTCTATTTTTATGTCCCACCAGCAGTACCAGGGACGCTTGCCCTTTTTCTTACCCACACATCCGTTTAGTTCCTTCCCACGTTTTCCGCCCAAAAGATTCGACAAGAACTTTTCTATCACGGTACCAAAGCTGGTTCCCAATGAGCGTTCTACCCTTTTATGGATGAACATTTCAATGCTTTCTTCGATATCTAGCCCCAGTGCAGCGGTCATGTAGGGGTTTAGCCCCCCTTCCAACAAGTCGTCAAGGGTTATCGAGTCTATCAAATCCCGTGCCCTCTTCGAGAACTGCTTTATCTCCTGAAGGGCTCTTTTTTCACGGGCTTCCAACTTTTTTAGTTTCTTCTCCATTGCTATCGGCCTCCTTAAGCGTTTCATCAACCACCAACACTGTCTCCGCATTTCGGAAACAAAGCTCATCAATTACCCCAACAGAAGATTCTAAGCAAAAACTTTTAAAGGCTAAAGATATCTGCATGTAATAATACAAGCAATAACACATGCAGGTGATACACATGGCGGAGAGGCACTTGGGGACGTCAAAAGTATGGGGGAGGGGTTACACTACTGTCCCAGTCACAGTACGGCGGGTATTAGGATTAACCGACGGGGATTCAATAGAATGGATACTCAATGATGATGGGACAATCACAGTAAGGAAATCCCAGGGTGATAACCGTGGCTAAGACCGAACCCCAAAGGATGATACAAAAATATGAAGGTTTAAAACCAAAACTTTGGACATTTACACAAAAATTCAGAGGAAAAGGCTTTAGTAAGGGGGATGCACGGGCTTACCTGTCCCTCCTAGCAGAGATAAGACACACCGAAACTGGGGAAAACATTGTGGATGCCCTCACCTGGGCACTAGACAACGCAGCCAAACTCCTCAGGGCGGGCAGGAGTGCCGTTGAACAGGATTATCAAAGACATTACAAAGAATGGCTAGACATAGACCGTTCTCGGATAGCACTCAAGAAATTTGTCCCATTCAATAGCAGGATAGAACACAAGAAGTACCGCCCTGCGGAACAAGTTTATTCTGTATCTCTCTTCACAGGCGCCTATGGGCTCGACCTAGGTTTTGAGGAGGCCGGCTTTGAGACAACAGTTGGCCTAGACATCTCAGAATGGTCATACCAAAACTTCCGGGCTAACCACCCAGACAAACCCTTTATCCTTGGGGACATAAACAAGGTGACAACTAAGGAGATACTAAAAGAAGCAGGTCTGGCCCCGGGAGAAGTAGACGTGCTCACAGGGGGGCCGCCGTGCCAGCCATTCAGCACGGCGGGCAAGAGACAAGGCCTTAACGACCCTAGAGCGTCGGCTCTCATGCAGTACATCAGAGTCATCCGAGAGGCGCGGCCGAAAGTCTTTGTCATGGAAGAAGTAACTGGCTTGCTGAACGCTAGGCTCAAGCATGTCCCAATAAAGGAACGCGGCAAAAGACTTCTCTTGCCCGAAGAGCAACCTGGATCCGTCTGGAAGGTCGTCATAGGAGAGCTTGAAAAGACCGGGTACATGGTGGACTGGAAGGTGTTGAACGCGGCCGACTACGGCACCCCACAAGTACGCGAGCGCGTCATCGTCGTTGGAGTCAGACCGGACATAGCCAAGAAGCAGGGCCTGAAAAAAGGCATGCTCCACCCAGCACCTACCCACACAGGGATACCTAGAAATGGTGCACTCGACAAGTGGGTAGTTAGTAGTGACCAAGTTCTACCACCTTGGCTGACCCTTGCAGAGGCCATAGCCGACATCAAAGACCACATCGGGTACTCCAAGCTCGGCCCCAAGTACGCCAAGTTCATGAAGTACGTCCCCCCAGGGGGCAACTGGAGGCAGATACCCGATGACCTAAAGAAAGAAGCTATGAACAGTGCATACTACGCAGGAGGAGGCAAGATGGGCTTTTACAGAAGACTCACATGGTTCGAGCCATCCCCCACGCTCGTCACCTCACCGAGCATGAAGGCCACGATGATGATTCACCCCTTAGAGGACAGACCCCTTTCAGTAAGAGAGTACATGAGGATCCAAGGCTTCCCCGATGACTGGAAGGTCGTGCTTTCAGTGGCTCAAGCATACAAGGTCTTTGGTGAGGCCGTCCCTGTGCCTCTAGCCCGGGCAGTAGCACTAAAAGTCAGGAGGGACATCCTTGGTGTGCCTGACGCCTGAGGAACTAGTAGAGGAGTTCCGCCAACGACTCTTCGAATGGGGCAAGGAGAACTACGTGGAATGGCCATGGCGCAGGAACAGGACTCCTTACAAAGTGCTCATAGCTGAGCTCCTCCTCAAGAGAACAACAAGACAGGCCGCGGCAAGGGAGTACCAGAAGTTTATTACTAAGTTCCCAGACATAGAGAGCATACACAGGGCTAACTTCGATGAGATTAAGGAGGCGTTCAGACCCCTTGGCCTCTACAACCAACGGGCGAAGCAACTGAAGGAGCTTGCCGAGGTATTGATAGAGAAGTACGGGGGCAAAATTCCCGATAACTTGGAGGCCCTCAAGTCGCTTCCAGGGGTCAACGACTACATCGCTGGAGCAGTACTGAGTTTCGGATTTGGAAAGCCCGCTCCAATTCCTGACGCGAATGTATTACGAATCATGTCAAGGGTAACGGGTTTTAGCAGGACGTCCACCAGCGGGCGGCGAAAGATCTACCGCGTCCTAGAAGTGCTCGTGCCCCGCAATAAGCATGTAGAGTTCAACTACGCACTCCTTGATCTTGGAGGCTCAGTTTGTCACTACCAGTGGCCAAAGTGCAAGGAATGCCCCCTCAAAGACCTGTGCGTCTATGGCACCCAAGACGAAGAAAACAGGGAATACCTAGAGCAGGTGTACGAGGCACTAAGTAAAGTCGGGAAGAGAATTTAACTAGAACATAGGGACGTCAAGGAGGTGAGCGCCCGGCTATGCTCGTTCCACCAATCTTTTAACTTGTCCCTGTCCATAGCTCGATATTCCGACACGGCCTTGAGAACCTTTAGTTTTGTGTTTAGGGAGAATTTGTGCTTGTTCTTATGATAATAGCGTTCAAGCTTCTCGACGTCAACACCAGTAAACCTCAACAGATCCTGCCAAGAGAAGGACTTAATAACGCCCCTAATGAAGTAGTCATCAAGGAAAGCTTCTGCCTGAGGGTAGTCAGAGAAGAGAGGCTTGAAATGCTCCCTAATACGGATAAGGCGCTGACGATAAGACATCCAGGGATCAAAGAAGTATTCTGCAATGATATGCCGCGTAGTTAGAACAGCAGCCGTGAATGCTACAACTGGGGCAACCCTGCACTCCTTAATGAGATACAGCGCAAAGTAGTCGTAGAAGCCAAGCTCTTTCCTTCCAGACACAATAGAACCAACATCCAACGTTTCTTTGCGAGGAAAACCACCATAAGGCTTAACTTCCTTAACAAGGAGGAAAACGGCCTTGACAAGCTTTTTTGACCACTTATCGCTCTGCAACTCAGAAACAGCCTTCAAAACCCGCTGATAGAACTCCCCAAACATCCCACCACGCTTTGCTTTGTTCTTGTTTCTCTCAAGCCAGAGAACCGCTTGGAATAAAGTGTCAGGTTCGGCAGTAAACACACGCTTCAGCTCAACAACGCTCAACGACCGGATAAAGCGCACGAACGTCGTCTTGTCCCGCCCCGCGCGAGGAAAGACCGCATAAAAATCCTCGAGCTCGCTGAGAAGCTGGAAATACCCTCGACCCCAAGACGAAGAAAAATAATATTTAAGGACTTTTCTAGCCAAATCTTCCCTTGCCATTTCTTTATCTAGCTTGGTCAACTGGTTGTAGGGCTTTTTGGCCAGGAACATCGCATAGAGCTCGTCGATGCGCAACTTCCTCCTGTGCCCCCACTTCCGACTACCGTGAATTGACCTTAAAGTCCACTCACTACCCTCCCCGAGCGGGCCCGCCAGGACGAGGCGACGAATTTTTTCAACATTCCTTCGCATAATGATCCCCCAAGAAAAAACAAAAGTCAGTTGACATTAAATGTAGTTGAAGATTGATGACAATAGGTTAAGAACACGGGCGACGGAGACGTGTCTATCGCATGAATTCATTGCGCTAAATTGGAAGGAGAAATTTGAATTGGGCAGTAAACTGCCGAATTTGCCCAAATTGCTAAATAGCACCAAAAAGTGATGGGCATTGAATGTAGCTAAACTTCAAGGACAATGAACAAAAAACGAAAAAAGAACGACATTTGAACGAACGAAAAGAAGCAACCAGAAGGCTTTTTTGAGAAAACTCCGACCAAAACCCCAGTCTACGATAGAAAACAAGCGAGACCAGGAGAAAATTTAAGAAAACAAGCAACAAAACTCATAACAGACTAAAACAAGATACAAGTAAACCCCCAAAGGGCAAAAACAGGGTAAATAAATGCAGAAGAGTCGAAGAGTGAGGACACAATAAAAGATAATTAGAAGTAGAACCCCCGTACCAAGAGGGGACAGGGACGCGTTTATCACATGAACTTTGAAGGATAGCCCTAGCGTGCCGAGGCACTTGCAGGCCACGCCCTACCCGAACAAAAAATGAAAGACACATACAGGGAAAAAGAATTTTTGCAGAAAAAGAACAACATAAATGCACAACATTGTCAGGGGCCCCCAACCAGTAAGGGTATCCCCATATTTGTACGCCCACAAATTCTGCACGAAGTTGCCTTTTAGCACCACTACTGAGAACAAGACTTCCCACACCCCAGCGTTTGAGGAGCCTCAGAAGGAGTTCCAGTGAAATAGACCCACATCATTCCCAAGTTGAGCAAGAGGAGGGCCCACATTATGTTTTTACTCTCTAGTGGTAATTTTTACGAGGCCTCCCCAAGCACTGAATTTTTAGTATTATTCTCACAAAAAAAGTGTCACTAATAGCACAAAAATTTAATAAACTATGACAAATAAAACATACTTTAGGGAATAGTCAGAGGTAACTCCAACTTTTGCACACCGTGCAAAATTGCGTATTGATCTCTGAGTCAATTCACCTCATCTGGAGGACGTGGGCACCCCAGGGCACGCTAAGAATAAATAGGCCGACAACGTATTGACCTTAGAGTCAATTCAGCTAAGTTCAATTTGGAAGAAACATAAGCAATTGCAGTAAATTGATGGGGGTGAGAAAGTGGCAACCGAAATAACGACACTGTTTAGGCTCATTGCCGTGCTCGACAACGCAGAAGAGTTCAAGAGAATACTGGAGGAAAACGGGGGCGCCTGCGCGCGACACAGGGATTCTGGATACTGCAGATGCGAAGAGAAGGAAATGTGCAATATTGCACTCGCCGAAGTACTGGGACAAGACCCCGCTCTGGTAAAAAGAAAATGGGAACGGTTGTTATTCTATCTCGAAGAAACCGGCATAATCAAAACTCGCAAGGAAAAAGCACCCGCCAACAGGCCGAGAAGATACATAAAGCTCTCTGACGACTGGATGAGCGCGCTGGAGAAAGTCATTCACCAGGAATACTTGAACATAAAAGAGAAGTGGGAGCCATAGGTGAATTTCTTTGTCTGTATTTACGTAGGATCAGTCAGATGGAAGATAAATATCGAACGCTCTTACACGCTCACTTCCGTTCATATCCCTAAGCCACCATGCATCATTCTTATTATTTTCTATTTTCGCCATCAAATCATTAATCGAATCCTCATACTTGTCATCCGGAACTTGGTGCCACATTAACAGAGAGATAAGGTTTAAGACAACACCATACACCTTCGGGAGCCAAGTATTATTACCGTGGTACAAACTGTTTCTCCAACGCGCAATAACCCGCCAGCCCTTTAAGCCCTGTTTACCCTGCTCCCTAAACGTATTCAATGACGTAGAGTTCCCATTAAGCTCTTTTTCTACCTGTGGAGCCCAAATTGTATCTACAGCCTCCATGAATTCATCCAGATCCTGTTTAAATTCCTGAGAAACACCTGAACTCTTACGAATGAGACTGAGCAATTTTTGAGCCAATGGGAGTAACCCACGAAGGTTTTCTACTTCCTTTTGTGAAGCTCCGTGTCTAACACAGAGCTGGCGAATAATAGCCTCAAGAACTAGAAAAGACGCTGAAGCAACTATGAATGGTTTATCCTCCAAGAACTTCTTTGCATAGGGATCGGTGATAGTTTGAATAATTTCAAAACTCATCAAAGCCCCGCGGAAAGGCGTGAAGAAGTTACCCTCAACAGAGTGGGGAATCTCTAGTTCTCTCTCAAAATGCGCGAACACTTCGACACTCCAAGCCCAATATTCATAATGATCAACACATATCTGAATCTCAAGCTCCTTAGTAAGATAAATTGGCAACCTCCTTTGAATCCTCAGAGGCAAGTGATAAATCGAGCATGAGTACTCTCTTTCGAGAGTTGCAACAATGGAATTCTGCTCATCGATAGGCGTTGTGTTCCCCTCAATATGACAATCCAGTAGATTATCCACCACGATAAAGGGCGATTTTTTGTATTTCTCGACATACGCATCAACAGTAGTGGAGATTAACTGTTCAAGGCCCTCCTCGTCCACTCCACATCCAACCACAGCAAATCACCCGAGTTAGCATTGTCCAGGGGTGCAATAAGCATTGCGTCACCAGTATCCGACATTGTAAGTCAAACGCCGAAATCCTCAGAACTGCGATAACTACCATGCCTTGTATTGTCCTTAAAGTCAATTCACGAATTCGAGTGGACTAAGCCCGGTTTGTGGTTTCCGCCAAGAATGATCTTTTTCTAGAATGCACGAAAGATGCATAAGTCTCAGACATGACGGAGATTATCTCTAATTTAAATGCACAAAAACGAACATCCAAAAATTTACTCCAATTTAAACCTTCTTGCATTAATATCAATATGGTGAGAGGATGATCATCATACCGTGGCCCATACCAATAGTTATGAGCAACCCAACACCAGGAGCCCTAGCCATAACACTGACTATTGAACTCATAGCACTCAAGATCATAAAAGACAAACCCCCATACACTCAATCAAATGTAACGTACAATGATTAATTACTTGACAAGTATTGGGCAAATATTGAACATATTGCCATAAAACAACCATAAAAACTGCACAATTTACAGATAAAAGAACACAATTTCCGTCAAAAAACAGAGTGTGCAACTTACCAATTACGATTTAAAGAAGTCTCTGTTTTCAATCCAGACCATCACAAGTAGTAAATGGTCTTTAGACACTTTAACAATCCACAACATTATTTTACCCCAAAACCCAAAAAATGAAAAAGAACTGGAGGCGACAGTGATGAAGCAAGAGGACACTAAGAAAATATTATGGTACAGAAGCACTAACATCTACTACAAGCTCCGCAAAGCAAGAGAAATCAACAACAAAAAACTAAGAGAGATTTTGAAAAAGGAGGGCATAGAATTCGATGAGTTCTAACTGCATTTGACACCCTAATCACTTTAGACTTTTTTGTCTTAAAGCTGTGTGTCTTGCACTTTTTGATTTAGTTGAAAAGGTATTCTAATTACAATTTAGACTTAGATTAAAAGGTAGCCAGTTAAATTGACTTAAAATCAACTCATCCCTTCCCTGCCCATCCCATAAAAATTAG
Organism: Thermococcus prieurii; assembly: GCF_054657655.1. NCBI lineage: Archaea > Methanobacteriati > Methanobacteriota > Thermococci > Thermococcales > Thermococcaceae > Thermococcus > Thermococcus prieurii. Next base: position 18,956 of record NZ_BAAHYH010000003.1, read on the forward strand.
CGCCACTTAATTCACACAGCTCTTCTCTAAAATTTCACCAAACACACCACTAAAACAAAACCCCCAATAAAAGAGACATTAAAACCCACAAAAAAGGCAAAAACAAGAAAAGACAACCCCCTTCTTAATGTTGCGTACCAACTATGATTAGACACATAGACTTGGGCGCAACAACTAACATCTCCACCGCCCCATAGCATAAATAAAATCAAAAACAACATTGCACCATACATTCTTGTTATTACTGCAAGAGCCACGAATAACTACCACAACCATAAAATTGGGGAAACAAAATAAGCTGAGACCTCAATGTGGAAAGCCCAATAGAATCAGAGCCGAGAGACCAACCTATCCATGTTAAATAAAAATTTGCACTCAATATTCTTGTTATTATTGTTGTTACCATCAACTTTTACCTATTTGCTCACCAGCCACATATGAAAAATTTTTAGTGAAAAACCATTGAGCGCAAGCATTAAAGCTCAAAGTTGATAGCATAACGACGGCGACGACCGTTACCAAGAGGTTTAATGAGCCCCCAACCAACCAATTGTGAGATCCAGTTCTGAACAGCTCTCTTGCCAACCGAAACCCCGAACTTAGGCAACACCGCTTGGATAGCAGACCTTCTGTCCACACCCTTGTAAATAAGCCAGAGAACGAGAACAAGCTCCCTCAACAACTTCCGGGAGAGCTCCCGGTCTGCAGAATCAACTACCCTCCGAGACACAACTTCCCTAAAGGCAGGGTCGATGTATCTCTCCCAATCAGAAGCAAATTCACCCTGGCCAGAACTTACAAACTTCTCTAAGTTCAACCAGTACACATATTGACGCCTACGACCTTTTCTATCATAGTCAACATAACCCCACCCTTTGAGACGCCTCATACGGAACTGTACAGTACTCAGCGCTCTCCCTACCAAAGTGGCAATCTTGCGGAGATCTGAACTTGTGAGGTTCCTATTAGCAAGCTCCCTCAAGATAACCCTATCGATATCATCGAGTCGCGGGTCATCCAAAATCAAATGCTCAAGCTCATAAGAAAGGCCAGAACCCAAGATAAACGCCACATACTGCTCATTTGGGACAACTGAATAAGAACGGAACTTAGAATCCTCTTCAGAAGGAGCCAGCTCTAAATCAAGGGCAACGACAAAGCTAGCAAGAAAAGCTTGGGCAAAATCGACCTTACGTTTGACCTCCCTAAGCCCCTCAATATCATGGAAACCTCTAAGCTCAATCCCGAGAGGAATAACAATTTCAAGCTTTGGATCCCTGTCAGGGTACTTGTGGGTGAGATACGACTTGATTTTAAACAAGATACCAGCATAAACAGCGTCAACAACAAGCCAGTACTGGTAGCGAAACTTCAACTTGTCCCTCAACTCAAAACCTACTCCAATCCTGTCCCTCAGACCCAACAGAGCCCGCTCAACCTTCTTTAGATTCCTACGGGAATAACGGACATAAACTTCAAACTTCACAAAGCGAACTTTCAACAACCCTTCGCTAAAATCAATGTCCCTATTGCCCAAGCGCGAGAGTATGTCCAAAAAACGGACAAATTCCAAATCACCATGCAAATCAACTTGGACAACAACTCTTGGAGCAGACTCATAGACAACGGTAGCATCAGAGGTATTGCGGTAAATTAAACGGACAGTAACTGTAGCATCACCAAACCTTATCACTATCGGAGCATCGTCCACCCAACTCGGACGAACATAAAACTCCAAGCCATACTTCAAGTTCCTGAAAACGAAGTACTTACGGCCCCTGACACGCCTCTCCCCAACGTGCTCCCAGTCCTCCACGTTATTGATGAAATTCTCAGCCTGGTACTTGTTCTTAACAAAATAGTCATACAGCCTATCGCCCAAGAACTGGAGAACATTGTAGATGTAAGTGGTAGTGTAAATCAAATCTATGCGAGAATGATGACCAAATAGTAATACATGACCCCCACCAGCAAGTTTGTCATCACAAACTCGACCTGTCTTATTAATTGTTGTTTTGTTATGAGCACATACATAGCCATCGTATTGTACGCTTCTGGTTCCATTGCCCATTACCAAACCCCACCACACAAAGGACTAAATACAAACAATAAACCTTACGTATGAAACGATTTCAGAGCCTTTAAATTCATTAAATAACGAAAAAACAAGCCAAGAATAGAGAACTCAAGAGACAAAGAGCTATTAAACCTTATTACAAGATTTACAAAAAGGAGAAAGAAGAATAGCGCAGGATTACAAGCACATCAGTTTATGAATTCATGGATGGCACTAAGTTAAAAATGACGTAAATTTACTTGTCTTGATTTTAGATTTCACTTTAGAGAGTTCTGACCCGGGCCTATTGAGGTAGCACTTGACGGCAAGGGCAATGAAGCTCACCGGCCTCCCACCGATAGTCAAATCATCATCAACCGAAAAGTGCAGAGTCCCCCAGTCAGTCTCAAACCGAATTCTCGAAATATCGTCAGTAACCTTCCCCTCCCAACTAACCCTCCCAGCCTCAGCCCCAAACGCGAGCAACTTAACCACATCATCCTCCAAAGCCCCAGCAAAAATCGGCATAAACCCCTCAATAGTGTAACCATTAACCGGAACCTCCCAGTAATCTATGAACCAACTACTGCCCAAATTGACAATATCCCTGAATACATTCCACACCTGCGTAATCGGGTCATTAATGTAAACATACTCCAGCACGGACTTCGGAACCCCCCAGTCCCCTTCCACAACAGGCTCTCCATCAACAGGAATCACGACCCTAAGATGCTTCTCCTCCTCAGGAAGAAGGTTGGGCCTACTGTACAGTGAGACCCTAATCTCAAGCGGGTCATCAAGCGTGACCGGCCTGAACACTTTAATACTCCCCGACTTGGCGAGAAGAGTGCCATCGTCAGTGTAAGTGTGAACGTTAAACCTAATGCGCCCGTACTTCGAGTGCCTCTGCCACTTACTAATTCCAGCCAGCGCGAAACCCAAATACTCCTTTCCCTCATCAACCATCGCCGCCACCCCAACTTAGAGCTTGGACATGACAATACGAACTTTTATTGTCTCAAGTTCCACACTGTTAGACCTCCTCACTGCAGTTTTTACAAGAGCAGCTACCTCTTCCCCTTTGATGAAATTTTCCTTAGACATCACAGCTAAAGCCCGCTTGACTTCTCTTACAAGAACTTCCGCATTCCTTGTGACTACAATCGCACGGTGGATAGGTTCATCCGAAAACTCTGTATGGTAAATGTGCAATTCGATTATTTTCACGTCATCTGGTGTACCTGTGCTCATGATAGATAGAAATAATGAAATTCTTTAAAAAGTTCAGCCCACCTGAAATACACTGGTGGCGGCGATGGCGGGGAGCCTGGTGATATGGAACTGGAACCCTGGTGTGATGGCCCTCCTCAAGGAGGGTGTGGAGGCGGCTAGCCGTGCGGCTAACCGGGATGCTGCCGTGATGTTTTACAATGATGATGTCACGAACAGGGAGAACCCTATCGCGGTCACTTACATAATGAATGGCTCCATGATACTCCGCAGGCTGGTTGACAACTTTGAGTCCCTCGTGAGGAATGGGATTAGGGCGGTCGGCTTTGACGTGGAAGCCGGCCCGAATGCGGCGACTGGAGGAGTGACTTCCGAGGCGGAGTACGTTCTCACTTCGGATAAGGCCGCGGTTAAGGTGCGTATCTACTTGGATGAAGAAACTGGGAAGTTCAAGGGGTTTGGTGTGGCTGTGGTATGGGCTGAGGATATTAAGGGAAAGACTGCTAAGGAGGCGCTTGAGCCCCTCATTAAGTGGGTTGAGAAGAACTTTAACGTGAACATTTTAAAGGGAGTGGGGGAGCCGAGGCTGACTGACCTCTATGTTAACAACGACATTGCCAAGCTGTACTTCGAGCTCGGAGAATGACAATTTAGTTTTTATCTAATATTCTTGGGGGTCATAACAGTGATAGTAAAGCTTCCTCAAGGCATTATGGAGAAATTCTCCCAGCTCTATTGTGAGATAGTTAGAAATCACGCTAACCTGACCACAGCCTGGCTGAAGTTTAGGGAGCTGGCAACGAAAAGTACCCCACAAAAAATAGGGGATCCTATCAAAATCTACGGGAAAAAACCTGAGGAAGAAGCCCTTGCGACTGCACTGCTCCTCCTCATAAACCCTCAACTTAAACCCGCCCCAAGTAAATTGTCCCCTGAGGAAGTTCAAATAATTAGGGCCATAATTGAGGCCCAAACCTGGGAGCCCCCGGCGATAATCCAGTACTTTACGTACCTAACAGCAGGCATGAAAGTCATCAAAGACAAACTCGGCACCTTCCTCGTCCCAGAAGACTTCGAGCTAACCGGAGACTACGCAATACTTGACTGGGAGAAGTACACCCAACCCGACGAACCCTACAGGTACACTCTCGTGGGATACAACGAGAAGTTCAAGGCCCCCATAGTCGAGAGGGTAACAACCCAGGAATACCCCGGTGTAGTTAAGGTCAAGCAAGTTGAGGCCGTCATAAAGGAGAAAATCCTCAGGAAGACCGTGAGCGTTACGCCCATTGCCGAGGTCGAGGATTTGGTCGAGGGAACCGAGGGAAATCTCGAAGTCAATGCGGTCATTGACGAGCCGGTGTTCTACTTTGAGGGGGTTGAGTATTGGACGGACGAGGACGCCGTTAGGCACGCGGCCAGGTTCCTGTTCTTTGGTGATATTAAGGGAGAGTTTTATTACTACACTGAGCGGGCTCCGGGGGTCGTCTGGAAAGCGAAGGGGGTTCTGTCCTCGATTAAGCCCGCGGAGGGGTTGGAGGCGTATGAGGTCACGTACCTGTTAGTTGGTGGGGAGGGCGAGAGGTTTGTTAGGTTCTACATGTCGGGGGACTTGTTGAACCGCCTCGCCAAACACCCAAAATACAAGGGCATGGTCGCTTTAGCAAGAGCATGAAGAGAGTTACACTGATTCAGTATTTAACGATACATCACTATGGGACAAGCTAAGAACAACACGACGACCTTCTCGCTTCTTTACAATCTTTTTCTCTTTCTCCAGCTCTTTAAGGGCATCATAAAACTTTTTCCACCCGCAACCAACGAGAGACTGCAATTCAGACACTGTAATAGTTTCTCTCGCCGAGAGGATTTCAATAATTTTTGCTTTTATTTGCTCCTCTTCAGAGACACCAATAACTTTCATTTTTGGCAGGGAGAGTTTCTCAAGCATACGAATTTCTTTTTCTAACTCCATCAAACGGAATTCAAGCTCTTTAACAACGTCTCTCTCAGCTTTGCTCGACTTTAAGTCCCCAACAAGATTTTGAAGCTCTATTAATTGTGTTTTTAATGTCTCTCCAATGGAGGAAACTTGTTCAGATAATTCAACAATTTTTCTCTCAGTTTCGGTAATTCCCAACCAATTACGAAGTCTCTCTCGCAACATAATTAATAATCGGTAAAAAGAAGTTAAAAACCCCTCGTTATTTTTGGTCATGAGTAACAAACTTCGAAATCATGAACAAGTTCAAAAATCTAAAAAAGTGCAAGTCACTCACACTTGTCTGAAATGTGAATATTAAAGCGCTCAGCCAACACCTCTACTACAATATTCTTCACAGTAGAGGCATCTTCCTCAAGGTGAAACAGATGAGTTCTTCCATACCTGCCTCTGGACACCGGCCTTCTAGTTATGAGGCCCTCACTTTCAAGCTTCGCACCAATGTAGTTAATAGTGTGCTTCATTGTGCGGGGGTTCCATCCAATAGAATCACAGAGATCCCTGTATTTGATGTACAGAGAGCTACTATCAACTCTAGAGTGACCCTCGAGATTAAGTAGTGCTAACGCAAGTAAGAGTAACAGGCCATCAACATCTAACCCACCAATGATCTGGCGGAGAACATTCCGTTCTACAATCTCAGCGGCCCTCCAAATTGAATCCTCCGTGATTTTTCCAGCTTTTGCAACTGTCGCAGCTTCTCTAAGAACCAAGAAACCCCATCTTAGATCTCTGCTTTCCCTTTTAATAAGTGCGGCAAGCAATTTGAGCGCAGCATCCTCAACAGCCCCAGGGATAAAAGCCTTTTCAACACGATCACGAAGGATCTCATAAAGCTCATCAGCGTTGTAAGCCCTAAAATAAATAAAAATAGGTGCCAAGGAAGAAAATGAAGGCGCTGAAAGCCGTTCCACAACACGAGCATTGTTCGTCACTAGATAAACAGAAACCGCGATTCTCCCGGCCCTCTCGTTGATGCGAGAGAGACTGTAAACCAAGTTATCAACGGGGTCCTCCCCTGGCCTCTTTCTCAATTTATCAATTTCATCGATTATCAAAAGATATGTAGAGTCCGTTAAAGTCATGTGATTAACAATTAGTCCATAAATGTCTGCTATTGACATCCCAAGATTCACATTAAGTCCTAACCTCTGTGCAAGTTCATAGAGAGTTCTTCGGTACGTGAGATCTTTCGCCGAGACGTAAACAGCTCTTGAGGTTATCCCCTGTTCGGTTGCGATTTCATTGTAAGTCTTTTCAAGCATTCTTACTGCCACGGTCTTTCCTACACCCGGCGGGCCATGAATCACTATGTTCTTGACAATTGAAGAGAAGAGAAAATCTGCGGAGTGCCCAGCAATTTCCTCCACTTCCCTTTCCCGAAAGAGAAGCTTAGGTGGAATGTAGCTTTCAGAGAGGTATTCAGGATGAATAAGTATTTTTTGAGTATTTTGCTTTTTGAGAAATACGTTCTTCATTTTGTCATCCATAGTTGCTCATCTCCACTTCCCAATTAAACCTCCACTTCTTGCATGTCCCCCTTGGTTTAAATAGATTTCTGCATTTCCTGCACTTCCGACGTTTACATTTGTCGGGGGGTGGGGGTGTGTTAGGAAGTGGAACCAAGTTTTGTTATTATTTTTAGGGTTTTAGTAACTTGAAGTTATTATTTTATTACCAACCTTAAATTTAAAAATAAAGGCATATCACAAGCAATAATTTAAAACAGAAGAATCTCCAGAAAATGATAATTGATAAAGCCACAATTAAAGGTTTGTTAGTCTCTACTAACTGTTGAATTTTTGGAAAATTTTCAAGTAACTTATGATAAAATCTTCACTTAAGAAGTGGAGGCCTCTCCCTCCGATTTGTCTATGTTAGATTCCCGAAACTGGTTCCACTTCCTAACACACCCCCACCCCTCAACACGCTGGGTTTAGAGGTAATCAAGATTCTCTAAGAGTTCTTCTGCTAGTTTTTGCTGTGTGTACGTTATTACGTAGTCAATTCTAGTGTGCTGTGTGATTTTGGCAATTAGCTGAGCGGGGTACCTCTTTTTTGCAAGATATGAAATGAACGCATAGCGTAAGCTGTGTGTGTTGAAATTAAAGTTCTGTCTTG